>CBHREK010000063.1:0-22127 GCA_966077345.1 uncultured Duganella sp. | reverse complement strand
TACGCACAACTGGCGGTTGCGGGTACGGGTGTTTGCTCCGGACGATGAAATGCCGATAGTTTCCTCCGTGACTGAAGTCTGGACCTCGGCCAACTGGTACGAGCGTGAAGCCTTCGATTTCTTCGGAATTCTCTTCGAAGGCCATCATGATTTGCGTCGCATCCTGACCGACTACGGTTTCATCGGCCACCCATTCCGCAAGGACTTCCCAGTGTCGGGCTACGTTGAAATGCGCTATGACCAGGAGCAGAAGCGCGTTGTCTACCAGCCTGTGACCATCGAGCCGCGCGAAAACGTGCCGCGCGTGATCCGCGAAGAAAACTACGGGAAGTAAGAAATGGCTGAAATTAAGAATTACACCCTGAACTTTGGTCCGCAGCACCCTGCGGCGCACGGCGTGCTGCGCCTGGTGCTGGAGCTGGACGGTGAGGTGATCCAGCGTGCCGACCCGCATATCGGCCTGCTGCACCGCGCCACCGAGAAGCTGGCCGAGCAGAAGACCTACCTGCAATCCGTGCCGTACATGGACCGCCTGGACTATGTGTCCATGATGTCCAACGAGCACGCCTACGTGATGGCGATCGAGAAGCTGCTGGGCCTGGAAGTGCCGGTGCGCGCGCAGTACATCCGCGTGATGTTCGACGAAATTACCCGCCTGCTGAACCACCTGCTGTGGCTGGGCGCGCACGCGCTGGACGTGGGCGCCATGGGCCCGTTCCTGTACGCTTTCCGCGACCGCGAAGACCTGATGGACTGCTACGAGGCAGTGTCGGGCGCGCGCATGCACGCGGCTTACTACCGTCCGGGCGGCGTGTACCGCGACCTGCCGGATTCCATGCCGCAGTACAAGGCGTCGCTGATCCGCAACGCGAAAGCGCTGGCCGAGCGTAACGAAAACCGCCAGGGTTCCCTGCTGGACTTCGTGGAAGACTTCACCAAGCGTTTCCCGACCTATGTCGACGAATACGAAACCCTGCTGACCGACAACCGTATCTGGAAACAGCGTACCGTCGGCGTGGGCGTCGTTTCTCCTGAGGACGCAATGGCCATGGGCTTCACCGGCGCCATGCTGCGCGGTTCCGGCGTAGCCTGGGACGTGCGCAAGAAGCAGCCGTACGAAGTTTATGACAAGATGGACTTCGACATCCCTGTGGGCACCAACGGTGACTCGTATGACCGCTACCTGGTGCGTATCGAAGAGATGCGCCAGTCGAACAAGATCATCAAGCAGTGCGTGGCATGGCTGAAAGCCAATCCGGGTCCTGTCATGACCAGCAACCGCAAGGTCGCTCCGCCTAACCGCGTGGACATGAAGACCAATATGGAATCGCTGATCCACCACTTCAAGCTGTTCACCGAAGGCTTCCACGTGCCGCCGGGCGAAGCGTACAGCGCGGTGGAACACCCGAAAGGCGAATTCGGCATCTACCTGATCTCCGATGGCGCCAACAAGCCATACCGTATGAAGATCCGCGCACCGGGCTTTGCCCACCTGCAGGGTCTGGACGAAATGTCGCGCGGCCACATGATCGCCGACGCCGTGACCATCATCGGTACCCAGGACATCGTTTTCGGTGAAATCGACCGCTAAGGGCAAGAAATGCTGTTATCCCAAGAATGCTATAAAAAAATCGACCGCGAGTTGGCCAAGTATCCGGCCGACCAGCGCCAGTCGGCCGTGATGGCCGCGCTGGCCCACGCCCAGGTTGAACTGGGCTGGCTGTCGCCAGAAACCATGAAGGAAATCGCAGACTACATCCGCATGCCGGCCATCGCCGTGCAGGAAGTCGCGACTTTCTACAATATGTACAACCTGAAGCCGGTCGGCAAGCACAAGATCACCGTGTGCACCAACCTGCCATGCGCACTGTCGGGCGGCGTGAAAGCTGCCGAGCACCTGAAGGCCAAGCTGGGCATCGACTTCCGCGGCACCACCGAAGACGGTGCGTTCACGCTGATGGAAGGGGAGTGCATGGGCGCCTGCGGCGACGCACCGGTCATCCTGGTCAACAACCACCGCATGTGCTCCCACATGAGCAACGACAAACTGGACGCCCTCGTGGAGGAGCTGAAAAAATGACCTCCCTGCACGACCGTCACATCAATCCCCTGATCCTGAAGGATCTGAACGGCGACAACTGGCGCCTGGCCGACTACGTCAAGCGTGGCGGCTACTCGGCGCTGCGCCGCATCCTGGAAGAGAAGATCCCTCCAGAGCAGATCATCGCCGACCTGAAGACCTCCGGCCTGCGCGGCCGCGGCGGTGCGGGTTTCCCGACCGGCCTGAAATGGTCCTTCATGCCGCGCCAGTTCCCCGGCCAGAAATACCTCGTCTGCAACACCGACGAAGGCGAACCGGGCACATTCAAAGACCGCGACATCATCCGCTACAACCCGCACTCGCTGATCGAAGGCATGGCCATCGGCGCGTATGCGATGGGCATCACCGTGGGCTACAACTACATCCACGGCGAGATCTTCCAGGAATACCTGCGCTTTGAAGAAGCGCTGGAAGAGGCGCGTGCCGCCGGCTTCCTGGGCGACAAGATCATGGGTTCGGAGTTCAGCTTCCAGCTGCACGCCCACCATGGCTACGGTGCCTACATCTGCGGCGAAGAAACCGCGCTGCTGGAATCGCTGGAAGGCAAGAAGGGCCAGCCGCGCTTCAAGCCGCCTTTCCCGGCCTCGTTCGGCCTGTACGGCAAGCCGACCACCATCAACAACACCGAGACTTTCGCGGCCGTTCCGTTCATCCTGAACATCGGCGCCGAAAACTACCTCGGCCTGGGCAAGCCTAACAACGGCGGCACCAAGATCTTCTCGATCTCGGGCGACGTTGAGCGTCCGGGCAACTACGAAGTCCCGCTGGGCACTCCGTTCGCCAAGCTGATGGAGCTGGCCGGCGGCATGCGCGGCGGCAAGAAGATCAAGGCCGTGATCCCTGGCGGTTCGTCCGCCCCGGTGATCCGCGGCGAGATCATGATGCAGACTGACCTCGATTACGATTCGATCGCCAAAGCCGGCTCCATGCTGGGTTCGGGCGCCGTGATCGTGATGGACGAGACGCGCTGCATGGTGAAGGCCCTGGAACGCCTGTCCTACTTCTACTTTGAAGAGTCGTGCGGCCAGTGCACCCCGTGCCGTGAAGGCACCGGCTGGATGTACCGCATGATCCACCGTATCGAGAACGGCCAGGGCCGTCCTTCGGACCTGGACATGCTGAACTCCATCGCCGACAACATCCAGGGCCGCACCATCTGCGCGCTGGGCGATGCTGCCGCTATGCCGGTACGCGCCTTCGTCAAGCAGTTCCGCGAAGAATTTGAATATCACGTCGAACACAAGCACTGCCTGGTGCCTGTTTCGGCTTACTAAGCTGCGATTATCATGGTTGAAATCGAAATTGACGGCAAAAAGGTAGAAGTCCCTGCGGGTAGCATGGTGATGGACGCCGCCAACAAGCTGGGTACCTACATCCCGCACTTCTGCTATCACAAGAAATTGTCGATCGCTGCGAACTGCCGTATGTGCCTGGTCGAAGTTGAGAAGGCGCCTAAGCCTTTGCCAGCATGCGCCACGCCGGTATCGGCTGGCATGGTCGTGAAATCCGCCTCCGACAAGGCTGTGCAAGCACAGAAGTCGGTGATGGAATTCCTGCTGATTAACCACCCGCTGGATTGCCCGATCTGCGACCAGGGCGGTGAGTGCCAGCTGCAGGACTTGGCCGTAGGTTACGGCAAGATGGAGTCCCGCTACGAAGAAGAGAAGCGCGTTGTGCCGCCGAAGGCGGGCAGCTCGCTGGTGGCGATGGAAGAAATGTCGCGCTGCATCCACTGCACCCGTTGCGTGCGCTTTGGCCAGGAAGTGGCCGGCGTGATGGAACTGGGCATGCTGGGCCGCGGCGAGCATTCCGAGATCACCACCTTCGTGGGCGAAGCAGTGAGCTCCGAAATGTCGGGCAACATGATCGACCTGTGCCCGGTCGGCGCGCTGACCTCGCGTCCATTCCGCTACAGCGCCCGTACCTGGGAACTGTCGCGCCGCAAATCGGTCTCCCCGCACGACTCCACCGGCGCGAACCTGATCGTGCAAGTGAAGCAGGGCTCCGTGAAGCGCGTGCTGCCGTTCGAGAACGAAGCAGTCAACGAGTGCTGGATTTCCGACAAGGACCGCTACTCCTACGAAGCGCTGGAAAGCGCCGAGCGCCTGACCAAGCCGATGCTGAAGCAGGGCGGCGAGTGGAAAGAAGTGGAATGGCAAGTCGCGCTGGAATACGTGGCGCACGGCCTGAAGAACATCAAGCACGAGCACGGCGCGGACTCGCTGGCTGCCTACGGCACCGCACACTCCACCGTGGAAGAACTGGCCCTGCTGAAGAAGCTGATGCACGGCGTCGGTTCCGAGAACGTCGACTTCCGCCTGCGCCAGAGCGATTTCGCGCTGGATGGCGAAGTGAAGCCATGGCTGGGCATGCCGATTGCTGAACTGAGCTCGCTGCAGCGCGTGTTCGTGATCGGCTCCTTCCTGCGCAAGGACCACCCGCTGTTCGCGACCCGCATCCGCGCGGCCGTGAAAGCCGGCGGGAAGCTGTCCGTGCTGCATGCAGCCGACACCGAAAACCTGATCACCACCGCCAACAAGATCATCGCTGCACCGACCGACTGGCTGGCCGCGCTGTCCGGCGTAGTTTCCGCTGTGGCCAAGGCCAAGGGCGTTGCCGCTCCTGCCGGCTTCGAAGGCGTGGTTGCTTCGGCTGAAGCTGAAGCCATCGCTGAATCGCTGGTGGGCGGCGAGCGCAAAGCTATCTTCCTGGGTAACGCCGCCGTGGCGCATCCGGAAGCGTCGAAGCTGCACGCTGCTGCACAGTGGATCGCTGATCAAACCGGCGCCAAGCTGGGCTACCTGACCGAAGCAGCCAACACCGTTGGCGGTTACCTGGTCGGCGCCACCGCGAAGAACGCGGCTCCAGCCTTCTCCGTGCAGAAGAAAGCCTACGTACTGCTGAACGCCGAACCGGAACTGGACGCTGCCAACCCGCAAGCTGCCAAGACCGCGCTGAACGCCGCCGAAATGGTGGTCGTGATGTCGGCCTTCAAGCACGGCATGGACTACGCCGACGTGCTGCTGCCGGTCGCTCCGTTCGCCGAAACTTCCGGCTCCTTCGTCAATGCCGAAGGCCGCCTGCAGTCCTTCAACGGCACCGTCAAGCCTATGGGCGACGCCCGTCCGGCCTGGAAAGTGCTGCGCGTACTGGGCAACATCCTCGGCCTGGGCGGCTTCGACTACGAAACCTCGGAATCGATCCGCGACGAACTGTTCGAAAAAGGCGCGTCCGACCTGTCGGCCAAGCTGTCGAACGTGTCGCGCAAGGCCGCCGTTGCCGGCGTGCCGTTCACCGCGACCGGCTTGCAGCGTATCGCCGACGTGCCGATCTACTTCGCCGATGCCCTGGCGCGCCGTTCCGGCCCGCTGCTGGCGACCACCGACGCTGCCGCTCCGAAAGCGCACCTGTCTACTGCCGCTGCGCAGCAGATCGGCGTGAAGGCCGGCGACAAGGTTGAAGTGAAGCAGGGCTCCGGCTTTGCGATCCTGGAAGCGACCATCGACGCCGGCCTGCCAGCGAACGTGGTGCGCGTGTCCGCCGCACACGCATCGACCGCGATGCTGGGCGCGATGTTCGGTGACATCACCGTTGCTAAAGCAGGGGAGGGCAAGTAATGGCTCTGCCAGAAATGATTGATTCGATTAAAGTGATGGGCGAGGCCAACCTCGGCACCTTCTGGCCGTTCGTCTGGACCCTGGCCAAGATCCTGTGCGTGACCCTGCCCCTGATGGGCCTGGTCGCCTACCTGACCCTGTGGGAGCGCAAGCTGCTGGGCTGGATCCAGATCCGTATCGGCCCGAACCGCGTAGGCCCGAACGGCCTGCTGCAGCCGATCGCCGACGCACTGAAACTGCTCTTTAAAGAGATCATCGTCCCGACCAAGTCGAACAAGTCCCTGTTCTTCATCGGTCCTGTGATGACCATCATGCCGGCACTGGCTTGCTGGTCCGTGATGCCGTTCGCCCCGGGCGCTGCCCTGGCCGACGTCAACGCCGGCCTGCTGCTGATCATGGCGATCGCCTCGATGGAGGTGTACGGCATCATCATCGCCGGCTGGTCCGCCAACTCGAAGTACTCCTTCATGGGCGCGATGCGTGCATCGGCACAGATGGTGTCCTACGAAATCGCGATGGGCTTCTGCCTGGTGATCGTGCTGATGGTCGCCGGTTCGCTGAACCTGTCGGAAATCGTGGCCGGCCAGCAGAAGGGCACCATGGCTGCCATGGGCCTGAACCTGTTCTCCTGGAACTGGCTGCCGCTGCTGCCGATTTTCGTCGTGTACCTGGTATCCGGCCTGGCTGAATGTAACCGTCACCCGTTCGACGTGGTGGAAGGCGAATCCGAGATCGTCGGCGGCCACATGGTCGAATACGGCGGCATGGCTTACGCGATGTTCTTCCTGGCGGAATACGCCAACATGATCCTGATTTCGATGCTGGCATCGATCATGTTCCTGGGCGGCTGGTCGGCTCCGATCGCAGCGCTGGAATTCGGCGGCGTGTTCGGCGGCTTCTTCTGGCTGTTCATCAAGACCTTCTTCATCGTGTCGCTGTTCATCTGGACTCGCGGAACGTTCCCACGTTATCGCTACGACCAGATCATGCGTTTGGGCTGGAAAGTGTTCATCCCACTGACCCTGGTTTACCTGGTCTTCGTGGCGACCTGGATGCAGACCTCCTGGAATATTTGGAAGTAAGAGAGCGAATACAGAATGGACCGATTGAAAGACTTCTTCGGCAGCTTCATGCTGACCGAACTGTTCAAGGGGATGGCGCTGACCGGCAAATACATGTTTGCCAAGAAGATCACCGTCCAGTTCCCTGAAGAGAAAACGCCGATCTCGCCGCGCTTCCGCGGCCTGCACGCCCTGCGCCGTTATCCAAACGGCGAAGAGCGCTGCATCGCCTGCAAACTGTGCGAAGCAGTTTGCCCGGCGATGGCGATCACCATCGAGTCGGAGCAGCGTGACGACGGCAGCCGCCGTACCACCCGCTACGACATCGACCTGACCAAGTGCATCTTCTGCGGCTTCTGCGAAGAATCCTGCCCGGTGGACTCGATTGTCGAGACCCACGTACTGGAATACCACGGCGAAAAACGCGGTGACCTGTACTACACCAAAGAGATGCTGCTGGCCGTAGGCGACCGCTACGAAGCGGAAATCGCGGCTAACCGCGCGGCCGATGCCAAGTACCGCTGATCGCCGAGGCTAATAAAAATGAACTTCACTTCTATTTTGTTCTACGTCTTCGCTGCCATCCTGGTGCTGGCATCGCTGCGCGTGATTACCGCCCGCAACCCGGTGCAAGCGGCGCTGTTCCTGGTGCTGGCCTTCTTCCAGGCGGCCGGCATCTGGATGCTGCTGAAAGCCGAATTCCTGTCCATCGTGCTGGTGCTGGTGTACGTCGGCGCCGTCATGGTGCTGTTCCTGTTCGTCGTGATGATGATCGACATCGACATGGACAAGCTGCGCGCTGGCTTCTGGAATTACCTGCCGGTCGCTTCCATCGTCGGCGGCGTAATCGTGCTGGAGATGGCAGCCGTGATCTGGCGCTCGTTCCCGTCCACCGGCACCGCGGTGCCTGAGGCGGCCAACAGCATCGGCCAGACCAAGGCGCTGGGCCTGAAGATCTACACCGAGTACATCTACGCGTTTGAAATCGCGGCCGTGGTCCTGCTGGTGGCAATCGTTGCCGCCGTGGCCCTGACCCTGCGCAAGCGCAAAGACACCAAGGCTATCGACCCGGGCGTTGCTGTCCGCGTCAAGCGCAATGACCGCCTGAAGATCGTGAAGATGGACGCCACCGTCCACGCTCCGGTCGCAGCTGCGGAAACGAAGGAGGCACCATGACTTTATCCCTGGCTCATTACCTGGTCCTGGGCGCGATCCTGTTCGCGATCTCGATCGTCGGTATTTTCCTGAACCGCAAGAACGTCATCGTCCTGCTGATGGCCATCGAACTGATGCTGTTGGCAGTGAACATGAACTTCATCGCGTTCTCGCACTACCTGGGCGACGCGGCCGGGCAGATCTTTGTCTTCTTCATCCTGACCGTGGCGGCTGCCGAATCGGCAATCGGCCTCGCGATCCTGGTGGTGATGTTCCGTAACCTGGACACCATCAACGTGGAAGACCTGGATAGCCTCAAAGGCTGAGTTAATAACCTCGAATAATACGCATAAGGTAAATCATGACGGGGCAACTTAACCCAACCCTCCTTCTGGCCGTACCGCTGGCGCCGCTGGCAGGTTCCGCAATCGCGGGCCTGCTGGGCACCAAGTTCTTCGGCAATGTCGTCGGCCGCAAGGTGTCGCATAGCGCGACCATCCTGGGCGTGCTGATCGCTTTCCTGATCTCGTTCCAGACCCTCTTGCAGGTGATGGATGGCGCCACCTTCAACGGTGACGTCTACCGCTGGATGACCGTGGGCAGCGTCAAGCTGGCCGTCGGCTTCCAGATCGACGCGCTGACCGCGATGATGATGAACGTGGTGACCTTCGTGTCGCTGATGGTTCACATCTACACCATCGGCTACATGGCGGAAGACGAAGGCTACAACCGCTTCTTCTCCTACATCTCGCTGTTCACCTTCTCCATGCTGATGCTGGTGATGTCGAACAACTTCCTGCAGCTGTTCTTCGGCTGGGAAGCCGTGGGCCTGGTGTCCTACCTGCTGATCGGCTTCTGGTACACCCGCCCGACCGCCATCTTCGCCAACATGAAGGCCTTCCTGGTCAACCGCGTGGGCGACTTCGGCTTCATCCTGGGCATCGGCATCATCCTGGCCTACACCGGTTCCATGGACTACCAGGAAGTGTTCGCCAAGAAGGACGTGCTGGTCAACGGCACCCTGCCGGGCTTCGGCTGGGCGCTGATCTCGGTGGCCTGTATCTGCCTGTTCATCGGCGCCATGGGTAAGTCGGCGCAGTTCCCGCTGCACGTCTGGCTGCCTGACTCGATGGAAGGCCCGACCCCGATCTCCGCACTGATTCACGCGGCAACCATGGTTACCGCCGGTATCTTCATGGTGACCCGCATGTCGCCGCTGTTCGAAATGTCGGACGCCGCGCTGTCGTTCATCCTGGTGATCGGTTCGATTACCGCGCTGTTCATGGGCTTCATGGGCATCATCCAGAACGACATCAAGCGCGTGGTGGCTTACTCGACCCTGTCGCAGCTGGGCTACATGACCGTGGCGCTGGGCGCCTCCGCCTACTCGGTGGCCGTGTTCCACCTGATGACCCACGCGTTCTTCAAGGCACTGCTGTTCCTGGGCGCCGGCGCTGTCATCATGGCGATGCACCACGACCAGGACATCCGCAATATGGGCGGCCTGAAGAAGTACCTGAAGATCATCTGGATTACCTCGCTGCTGGGCTCCCTGGCGCTGATCGGTACCCCGTTCTTCTCCGGCTTCTACTCGAAGGACATGATCATCGAAGCCGTGCACGCTACCCACCTGCCGGGTGCTGGCTTTGCCAACTTCGCCGTGCTGGCCGGCGTGTTCGTGACCGCGTTCTACTCCTTCCGCATGTACTTCGTCGTGTTCCACGGTCCGGAGAACTTCGGCAAGGAACACCACCACGCGCACGATTCGCACCACGCTGACGAAAGCGAAGAAGACGACCACGGCCACCACGGCCTGGCTCCAGGCGAGAAGCCGCATTCGCCAGGCCTGGTAGTGACCCTGCCGCTGATCCTGCTGGCTATCCCGTCGGTCATCATCGGCGCGATCGCGATCGAACCTATGCTGTTCGGCAGCTTCTTCAAGGACGTGATCTTCGTCGGTGAAAACCACCACGCGATGCACGAACTGGCGGAAGAATTCCACGGCCCGGTTGCCATGGCAATCCACTCCCTGACCACGCTGCCGCTGTGGCTGGCGATTGCAGGCGTGGCTTCGGCTTACTATTGCTACATGGTCAATCCGAAGGTGCCTGCTTGGTTCTACGAGAAGTTCAAGTTCCTGCACACCCTGCTGGACAACAAGTACTACATGGACAAGTTCAACGAGGCTGTCTTCGCACGCGGCGCGCGCCTGCTGGGCGAGGGCCTGTGGGCAGCGGGCGACCGCGCCATCATCGATGGCCTGCTGGTGAACGGTTCGGCGAAAGTGGTGGGCTGGTTCTCCAGCATCACCAAGGTGTTCCAGACCGGCTACATCTATCACTACGCCTTCGTGATGATCATCGGTATCCTGGGCTTCCTGGTGTACTTCCTGCCGTTTTGGCACGCTTAACAGCTGACGCAAAAGAGATAACAAATGCAGTCAACGATTAATACTCTACCTCCTTACCTCAGCCTGTCGATCTGGGTACCGATCGTCTTCGGCCTGATCGTACTGGCCATCGGCCGCGATACGCGTGCCGGCATGGTGCGCGTGCTGTCGCTGGTGGGCGCCCTGGTATCCCTGGTGCCGACCATTCCGCTGATGACGCAGTTCGACAAAGCTGCCCACGGCATGCAGTTCGTGGAAAAGGCCGCCTGGATCGACCGCTTCAACATCTTCTACTCGCTGGGCATTGACGGCCTGTCGATGTGGTTCATCCCGCTGACCGCCTTCATCACGGTCATCGTGGTGATCTCGGCGTGGGAAGTGATCACCGAACGCGTGGCGCAGTACATGGGCGCGTTCCTGATCCTGTCGGGCCTGATGATCGGCGTGTTCGCGGCCATGGACGGCCTGCTGTTCTACTTCTTCTTTGAAGCGACCCTGATCCCGATGTACATCATCATCGGCGTGTGGGGTGGTGCCAACCGCATCTACGCAGCGTTCAAGTTCTTCCTGTACACCTTCTTCGGCTCGCTGCTGACGCTGGTTGCCATCATCTACCTGTACAACAAGTCCGGCAGCTTCGATATCCTGGCCTGGCACAAGCTGCCGCTGACCATGGGCGAACAGGTTGCGATCTTCTTCGCCTTCTTCATGGCCTTCGCCGTGAAGGTGCCGATGTTCCCGGTCCACACCTGGCTGCCGGACGTGCACGTGGAAGCGCCGACCGGCGGTTCCGCCGTGCTGGCCGCGATCATGCTGAAGCTGGGTGCTTACGGCTTCCTGCGATTCTCGCTGCCGATCGTGCCTGACGCTTCGCACAAGCTGGCGCCGTTCGTCATCGTGCTGTCGCTGATCGCCGTGATCTACATCGGCCTGGTGGCCCTGGTGCAGAAGGACATGAAGAAACTGGTGGCGTATTCGTCCATCGCGCACATGGGCTTCGTGACCCTGGGCTTCTTCATGTTCAACGAGATGGCAGTGCAGGGCGGTATCGTGCAGATGGTGTCGCACGGCTTCATCTCCGGCGCAATGTTCCTGTGCATCGGCGTGCTGTACGACCGCATGCACTCGCGCCAGATCGCCGACTACGGTGGCGTCGTGAACAAGATGCCAAAGTTCGCGGCACTGTTCATCCTGTTCTCCATGGCTAACTGCGGCCTGCCTGCCACCTCCGGCTTCGTGGGCGAGTTCATGGTGATCCTGGGCGCCGTGCAGTTCAACTTCGTGACCGGCATCCTGGCGGCGACCGCCCTGATCTTCGGCGCGGCTTACTCCCTGTGGATGGCCAAGCGCGTGATCTTCGGCGCCATCACCAACAAGCACGTGGAAGAGCTGACCGACGTTAATAACCGCGAGTTCCTGATGCTGGGCATCCTGGCGATCGCTGTGCTGGTGATGGGCCTGTACCCAGCGCCATTCACCGACGTGATGCAGGTTTCCGTGGCCGACCTGCTGGCGCATGCTGCTCAAAGCAAGCTGCCAGCCGTCGTGGCCCCTTGATTGCAGATAGGACCAAGTTTTCATGAATACCACTAACCTGATCCCGCTCTACGCAGAAGTCTTTCTGCTGATCGCCGCTTCGGCGATCCTGCTGATCGACATGTTCCTGGCAGAGGGCAAACGTGCGATCACTTACATGCTGACGCTGGCCACCCTGGTGGGCGCGGCCTTCTTCAGCTTTGCCGACTACACGGCCGGCAGCACGGTGTACGCGTTCTCGAACATGTTCATCAGCGACCCGATGGGCAACCTGCTGAAACTGTTCTCCTACCTGACCATGGCGATGACGCTGGTGTATGCACGCCAGTACTCCACCGACCGCGGCATGTTGGGCGGCAACCTGGGCGGCGAGTTCTACGTCCTGGCGCTGTTCTCCCTGCTGGGCCAGATGGTGATGATCTCGGCTAACAACTTCCTGACCATCTACCTGGGCCTGGAACTGATGTCGCTGTCGCTGTACGCCCTGGTGGCCCTGCGCCGCGACGACGCCCGCGCTACCGAAGCTGCGATGAAGTACTTCATCCTGGGCGCGCTGGCTTCCGGCTTCCTGCTGTATGGCATGTCGATGCTGTACGGTGCGACCGGCTCGCTGGATATCTCCCGCGTGGCCGCCGTGATTGGCTCCGGCACCGTCAACCCGACCATCCTGACCTTCGGCCTGGTGTTCGTGGTGGCCGGCCTGGCATTCAAGCTGGGCGCCGTGCCGTTCCACATGTGGGTACCGGACGTCTACCAGGGCGCGCCAACCGGCGTGACGCTGCTGCTGGGCGGTGCACCGAAGCTGGCGACCTTCGCCATCTGCGTGCGCCTGCTGGTGGAAGGCATGCTGCCAATGGCGTTCGACTGGCAGCAGATGCTGATGATCCTGGCCGTGCTGTCGCTGGCGATCGGTAACCTGACTGCAATCGCACAGTCCAACCTGAAGCGTATGCTGGCTTACTCCACCATCGCGCAGATGGGCTTCGTGCTGCTCGGCCTGATGGCCGGCGTGGTTGGCCACAAGACCGACAATGCGGCAGCTGCCTACTCGGCTGCCATGTATTACGCGATCACCTACGTGATGACCACGGTCGGCTCCTTCGGCCTGATCATGGTGCTGGCGCGCCAGGGCTTCGAAGCGGAAGAAATCAACGACTTCAAGGGCCTGTCCAAGCGCAGCCCGGCCTACGCGCTGCTGATGTCCGTGCTGATGTTCTCCCTGGCCGGCGTGCCTCCGATGATGGGCTTCGCCGCCAAGTTCGCGGTGCTGCAATCGGTGCTGGCGACCGGCGCTGTGTGGCTGACCGTGTTTGCCGTGATGTTCTCGCTGGTGGGCGCGTTCTACTACATCCGCATCGTGAAGGTCATGTGGTTCGACGAGCCGGCTGACAGCACCCCGCTGTCCGTCAACAGCGACAAGGGCCTGGTACTGGCACTGAACGGCCTGGCCGTTGTGGTGCTGGGCATGATCCCTGGCCCGCTGCTGAACGCCTGCCTGGCAGCCATGCAGAAGACCCTGGCTTCCTGATTTCCTGATCAATGGACGTCAATGCATCATCCTGGTTGGTCATCCTGCTTGCAGTGGTGGCCGCCAACCTGCCTTTCCTGAACGAGAAGGTATTTGCCCTGGTTCCGCTGAAAGCCGCACGCAAGCCATTTGTGGTGCGGCTGGCGGAACTGGCGGTGCTGTATGTCGCCGTCGGCGGCATCGGCATCGCGCTCGAATCCCGCATCGGCACCGCGTTCCCACAGAACTGGGAGTTCTACTGGGTCGCGGCTTTCGCCTTCCTGGTGTTTGCTTTTCCTGGCTTCGTGGTACGCTACCTGCGTAAACACCACTAATAGAACCGGTAAACCTGGGTCTGACCCGCTGGGTCAGACCCCAACGGTCTCCAAGCTTGCGATTTGGTTGTGCGCCTTTGATCTTCTCAATAAGTCAAAAGCCTTGAACCAACCCCATGACCTGTAGGCCAGGTTTACCGGTTTAAAAAGCAACCATGGACAAACACTTAAAAGAAACCAAGATAGACGGCAGCATCGCCTACGACGGCGGCTTCCTGAAAGTCCACCGCGACACAGTCAGCCTGCCCGACGGCAAGCACACCAAGCGCGAATACATCCGCCACCCCGGCGCCGTCGTGATCATCCCCGTGCTCGACAACGGCAAGGTCCTGCTGGAGCGCCAATACCGCTACCCCAACGACCGCGTCTTCATCGAACTCCCCGCCGGCAAGATCGACCCGGGCGAAGACCCTTTGGCCTGCGCCATGCGCGAGCTGGAAGAGGAAACCGGATACACCGCCACCGACTGGCAATTCGTGAGCACCATCCACAACGCCATCGCCTACTCGGACGAGCACCTGGACATCTACCTGGCGCGCGGCCTGACCGCCGGCGAAGTGAAGCTGGACGACGGCGAATTCATAGAAACCATCACCGCCAGCGTGGACGAGATGCTGGACTGGGTCCGCAGCGGCAAGATCACCGATGTCAAGACCGTGATCGGAGCCTTCTGGCTCGACAAGCTGCGCTCCGGCGCCTGGAAGCTGGACTGAAGCCATGAACACCCTGCGCAGCCTGATGCTGGTTGGAGCCCTCGCGGCAAACCAGGCGCAGGCAGCGCAGGTCCAGCGTACGCCGTTCCAGATCCGCTGCGAAGATACGATCAGCAAGACAGTGTCGGTGCTGTCGGCACGCCAGAACGGCTATACCGTCAACACCCAGCTCTCGTACAAGCAGCTATCTGCCATGCGCACGGAGAAGATGCCTGCGACAGGCTATGTGCTTGGACTGACCCGTACCGAATCGCGTGTGCAAATCGGGCTTGATGGCCCGATGCTTACCGATCCGGTCAGCGGCTATGAATGCGTGGCGCCGCAGATCAAGGTGCAGCTGACGTATGCTCCGGTGCGTATCTACGTAGGCAATGAGTTCCCGCCGGGGACTTGCGGCTATGCGGAGATCCTGTCGCACGAGTTGCGGCACATGAACGCCTACATGGACCACCTGGCCAAGGTCGAAGTGATCGTGCGCGCTGCGCTGGCGCGGCGCTTCGAAGCCAAGCCGCTGTATGCCCCGGCCGGCACCGCGCGTTCGGCGCTGGCGCACGAAATCGACAGCGGCTGGCTGCCTTATATCAAGGCCGAAATGTCCAAGGTGGAGGTGCAGCAAGCGTTGATCGATTCGCCGGCCGAATATGCCCGCCTGGGCAAGGCCTGCAACGGCGAAATACAAACCATTTTGAGGAAGTCACGTAGCAGAAAATGAAGCGATACTTCGCACTGATCCCCGCCGCCGGCGTCGGCGCCCGCATGGCTGCCGCCAGCCCCAAGCAGTACCTGCCGATCAACGGCGTGCCGATGCTGCAGCACACGCTCGAGGCATTCCGCCACAGCGACCTGATTGCGCACACCTATGTGGTGGTGAGCGCCGGCGACGGCTATATCGATTCCATCACACCCGAGCGCGGCGTGACCATCCTGCGCTGCGGCGGCGCCACGCGCATGGATTCGATCCTTAACGGTCTGCGTGCCATCCGCGCCAACGTGGGCGACGACGATATGGTGCTGGTGCATGACGCGGCGCGTCCCGGCCTGACGCCGGTCCTGATCGCAAAGCTGATTGCCGCTGTCGGCGACCACGAAGGCGGAGGCCTGCTTGCGCTGCCGGTGGTGGACACGGTAAAGTCCACGCGCACAGGCACTGTGCAGACCACCCCGCGCGACGGCCTGTGGCTGGCGCAGACGCCGCAGATGTTTTCCTATGCGCTGCTGCTGCGCGCGCTGGCGCTGGCGCCGGATCCGAACGCCATCACCGATGACGCCAGCGCCGTCGAGATGCTTGGCTTTTCGCCGAAGCTGGTGGAAGGCCACCCGCGCAACATGAAGGTAACGCTGCCGACCGATATCGCGATCGCAGAAATGTATTTAGGACAGGATTCCAAATGACGCAACTCCCATTCCGCATCGGCCAGGGCTATGATTCCCACCGCCTGGTTGAAGGCCGCAAGCTGATTCTTGGCGGGGTCGAGATCCCGCACGAACGCGGCCTGCTTGGGCATTCGGACGCCGACGCGCTGCTGCATGCGATCACCGACGCCATCCTCGGCGCGGCGGCGCTGGGCGATATCGGCAGGCACTTCCCGGATACGGCCGAAGAATTCCGCGGCGCCGATTCGCGCGTGCTGCTGCGCGAAGCTGCCAAGCGCGTGCGCGCCACCGGCTACGATATCGGCAATGTGGACTGCACCATCATCGCCCAGCGGCCCAAGATGGCGCCGCACATCGCCACCATGGCTGCCAATATTGCGGCCGACCTGGGCGTGCCGGTCGGGAATGTGAACGTGAAAGCCAAGACCAACGAGAAGCTCGGCTATCTCGGCCGCGAGGAAGGCATCAATGCCGAAGCTGTAGCGCTGCTGGTGCTGCGCCAGGGGGCGTAAGTCCATGACGTCACGCCAGCCGCCGCGCGAACTAGCGCCCGGCGCAGCGCTTGCCGCGTCACGCCTGCCGCCGCTCGAAGCCTCGCGCAGCGTGCCGGACGGGGAGGCGGCGCAAGCCGCCAAAGCCGAAGCACGCGAGCGCCGCGATGCAGCGGTACGGGGCGTGTCGTCGATGCAGGAGATGCGCGACGCGATCCGCACTGCAGCCCGAGCCTTGCCTGCCATCGATGCCGTGCCGCGCGTACGCCCGATGAGCGCAACCGCGTTCCGCACACGGGCGCGTGAAGGGCTGCCATTCCTGATCCCCGGCGCAGTTGCACGCTGGCCGATCTGCGCGCTTGGCCCGGAAGTGCTGCGTGAGCGTTTTGGCGAGGTGCACGTACGCGCACGCGTTGGCGACTACATCGGCACAGCGTTCGCGCCAGACCGCGCGATGCAGGACATGACCATGCGCGAGTATCTCGATCTCGCCGATGCCACTGAAGGCTTGCCGCCATACCTCGGCAACCTCGAACTGCGCGAGTTGAATAGCCTGTGCCACTGGCCGGCTTACTTCGAGAAAATGGGGCCGCCGCGTTTCTGGATCGGCCCCGCGGGAACTGTCACGCCGCTGCACAGCGACTTCGACGACAACATCTTCGCGCAGGTGTGGGGCACCAAGCGGATTTTCCTCGCGCCGCCGCACCACGACGAATTCCTTTACATCCGCGAGGCCAATCCGGTCTTGTTCGGCAGCCCATTCGATCCCGAAGCACCGGACTTCGACCGCTACCCGCTGGCGCGCCAGGCCACGATGATCGAAGTGATCGTCCAGCCTGGCGACATGCTCTACGTCCCGGCTGGGTGGTACCACCAGGTGCGTGCACTGACATTCTCGCTGTCGTCCAACCGCTGGGCGCGCGGATTGCCATTTATGCTGCAACGCTTGCGATGCTAATGGCTGGTAAGATCGTGGGATGACTAGGGATACTTTTGATTACCGCGACGTAGCGGTGGAGTCGGTCGAGGAATACGGCCAGGTGGTGGTGCGGCCTGTGAATGGGCAGGCGTTCAGTCCGGAGATGCGGGTTCAGTGTTCGCGGCAGTTGCGCGATACGGCCGTTTATCCGCTGGGTACCTGCTTCCTCGTGCTGGCGAAGATGACGGACCGTCTTGGTGGGGAGCCTTACCTGTACGTCTTCCACGGCGATCCGGTCAAAGTGCTGGCGCCTGCGCAATTGGAGACTTTCCTCAATGATCGCCGCCGCTTGCGGATCTAGGAGAATAACGATGAAGCTTGCTCTTGCAGCTTTGCTGGTGGCGCCCGCGCTGGCGATGGCGCAGGCAGCCGATCCGCAGCCTGACGAACTGTTGCAAATTGCATTCCCGAAGTGGATGGACGAGGAGGGCGGGCGTGTGCAGTCGATCCCGACCAGCGCCGCAACGCGTGGCTGGAATGCGAAGCAGGGCAAGAAGCGGAACGTCATCGTGACGCCACGCCAGGTCGTGCGCGTTGCGCCCGACCGTATCGTGCTGCTGGCGACCATGACGCCGGCCGGTGACGGCGGCGAGCCGCAAGTCGCGCATGGCACGCCGGCCGGCCTTGCGGCCTATACCTTCAAGCCCGGCAAGGATGGCTGGAAGGTCGCCAAACGCCAGGAGCCATTTGCCCTGCAGGGCTTTGAGGGGCGGGCGCAGATGGCGCCTGTGGCCGTATCGGCGGCGTCGCAAGCGGTGCAAGTTACCTGGGGAAGCTGCTGGCAAGGACACTGCGTGGATGTTTTCGCGCTGTATGCAATCGGCGTCGATGGGGTGAAAGCACAGCCGCTTCTGCTGCAGAAAATTAAGGGCAACAACGTCTACTCGCGCCCCGATTGCGTCGACCGCCTGGGCGGCATCGTGCAAGGCCTGCAGCCTGCCGATCCAGCCTACGCCGACGAGAAAGTGCCGCCGGGCCAATGCTATGCCATCGAAGGCCGCTGGGATGTTACGGGCGCAAATGCGCTGACGCTGCGTTTCACGGGCGCGATGAGCAAGGCAGGCAAGGATGGCAATGCTCCCGCACAGCGTGTCGACCAGGCGATGAAATTCGAATTCCGTGGCGGGCGCTACGTGCCCGTCTCCGGCAGCAATCCCGTTCCAGACGCATAAATCAAAGGAGACAAACGTTGATCAAGATTCGCGAAATTGACCACATCGTGCTGCGCGTCGTCGATGCCGACCGCATGATCCGCTTCTACACCGAAGTCCTTGGCTGCACCATCGAGCGCCGCCAGGACGAGATCGGCCTGATCCAGCTGCGCGCCGGCAGCTCGCTGGTGGACCTGGTGCCGATCGATAAGAAGCTGGGCATGATGGGCGGCGCCGCGCCGGGCAAGGAGGGCCGCAATGTCGACCATTTCTGTTTCCGCGTCGAGCCGTTTGACGAGGCGGCGATCCGCGCCCACCTGAGCGCGCATGATGTGGCGAATGGTCCGTCCGAATCGCGCTATGGCGCGGAAGGCGAGGGGCCGTCGATCTACGTCAACGACCCCGAAGGCAACACCGTCGAACTGCGCGGCGCGCCTTACGCGAGCTGATTACTCGTCGTCGTCCTCGTCGTCTTTCTTGAGCTTCGAGGACTTGCGCGCTTCATCCGCAGCTGCTTTCAGCTTGGCTGCGTCGCCCATGAAATCATCCACGCTGTGATCTTTGCTCTGGCGTACTTCAGGCGGCAGGATGACGGACATATAGAGCTCATCGCGCAGGCGGCCTGCGCCTTCGTAGTTGCGCATCAGGATCAAGCCGGAACCCAGGGCCAAAAACACGGCACAGGAAGTAATGAAGGCGCGTGGCTTGTGCGGCTTCACGGTGCGCAAGTGGTTGTAGATCATCGCCACCAGGATCAGCATCACCACATGGTTGCCGTAGCGCGTGAACACTTCGGCCGACCAGGCATAGGCAAGCACGCTGCTTAAAGCTTTCCAGGCGCCTATCGCAACGAGCCCGCTGCCAAGGATGAACAGGTGGCGCCCGAGGCGCGCATGGCCGCCGAAAATGCGATTGGCCAGGGCCCAGACGCCGCTCCACACCATGCCGGCGCCAATGCCGGTGACAATCACCAGCAGGTAGCGGATGGCTTGGAAGGCGCCGGTGTCGGACAGCGCTTCGGTCACGCCCACGAACAGCGCAATCAGCGCCATGCCTGCCAGCGCCGGCACGCCGCCTTCCCAGGCGTGCATGGTGGTATCGGTGACCTCGGCTTCGACCGGGAATGCCGCGTCGCGCACGCGCAGGCGGGTGTGGCCGAGGCGGACCACGGTGGTGCCGTTGATCGGAACCGTGGCCTGGCGCTTGCCGTGCACCACGATGCCGTTCTGGCTGCCCAGGTCGCGCATTACGAGGGCGCCGTCTTCCGCCAGCTCCACTACGGCGTGGGTCGGGGCGGTATGCGCATCATCGAGGATGAAATCGTTGTTGTAGCCGCGGCCGATGGTGATCGGCAGCTTGTCGACGCGATGGCGATGCAGGACATCGCCATTACGCGCCAGGGTCTCGATAAAGAATGGGCCGTTCATTTCTTGCCCTCGCGCGCCAGCGATTCGAGGAAGGCGCGCGAGGCACGCAGGCCGTTTTCATACGAGACGCCACGGGCATCGAGGCGGCTTTGCAGGTTCATCTTGCCTTCGTCGGTGCTGGAGGTCAGCAGGGCGAAGTCGTACAGGCCGTCGAACTTGCGGTAGGCGCGCACGCACATCACGGCGCGCATCGGCAGGGTGCTGTTCTTAACGAACTGTTCGGTGCACATCGGGCCAGTCAGGCGCTTGTCCTTGTGGCTGCCGAAGCTCTCGTTCTTGAACGAATTACTGGACAGGACGGCGAAGCGTACTTCATCCAGTCCCGTGCTCTTCATGTACTGGTGCTGGATCTGCACCTGACCGGTCTGCAGCGAACCGGAGACGAACAGCGAGGATTCCATCTGGCAGTTGGTGACTTCCACCTGGAAGGAATCGCGATCATTGGAACGCCCCCAGCAGCGCATCTGTTCCGACTCGCGCACCGGCACGGAATACGGCCCCATGGCCTTGGCGGTCAGCGGCTTGGCCAGCAACTGGTCGATCATGGCCTTCTGGTGCACCAGCAGTTGCTGCGCGACGACGGCGGTGAAATCCTTGGGCGGCTTGGCTTCCGGATCGACTTTCTTCAGCAGCTCCTGAGCGTAGCGCGCCGGGACCAGGAAGGACACCAGCTCGCCATCCAGGCGCTTGGAGACGTTGATGCCGGCCACGGCGCCGTCGACGGTGACACTTGGGCCACCGCTCATGCCGGCATTGATCGGGCCCGTGAACATCAGCTGCTCGTAGAAGCTGCGCGCGATCACGCCGTTGAACGAACCTTCCGAGATGGCAAAGCCCAGGTCGAGCGGATTGCCCAGCGAGTACAGGTACTGGCCTTGCGTCAGCGTGACCGGCTTGTCGCCCAGCTTGAAGTAGCCGGTGCCGTAGCGGTTGACGCGCACCACGGCCAGGTCGTGCAGCACGTCCACTGCCAACAGTTCGATGTTGCCGCGCTGGCCGGCGGTATCGACCCACTCGCCGGTGTAGGTATCCGGATCGAGCGCGAACTGCGAAACGACGTGGTAATTGGTCAGCACCAGGTTGGAGGTGCCGACCAGGAAGCCGGAACCGACCGACGATTGGGTGCGCCCGGTTTTCAGCAGCGAACGTACCTGCAGCAGGTCGGCCTTGGCAGCGGAATAGAGTTTTTGCGCAGTGCTCGATGGTGTCGGCAGGGCGACTGCATCGGGGGCTTGGGCCGGAGCCTGCTGGGCGTTGGCTGCTGCGCAGCCCCAGGTCAAAGTCAGTAGTAATGCAAGTTTAGTGAATTTCATCTAATCCTTTGGCCGGGGGAGTGAGGCGGGATTACAGTTCGCCGTCTTCGGCGGCTGGCGGGGTGACCGGGGTCATCATGTGCCCCAACTTGAGCGCCTTCGTATTCAGGTAGTGCTGGTTGAAGGCGTTTCGGTTGACCAGCAGCGGCACCCGTTCGGCGACTTCGACGCCAAGGCTGCCCATGGCGGCAATCTTGCGCGGGTTGTTGGTCATCAGCTTCAGGCTCTTCACGCCGAACTGTTTCAGCATCGGTTCTACCAGGGCGTAGTTGCGCTGGTCCGGCTTGAAGCCCAGTTGTTCGTTGGCTTGCACGGTGTCTGCGCCTTGCTCTTGCAGGCGGTAGGCGCGCATCTTGTTGATCAGGCCAATGCCGCGGCCTTCCTGGCGCAGGTAAAGCAGCACGCCGCGGCCTTCTTCGGCGATGCGTTTCAGCGCGCCTTCAAGCTGGGCGCCGCAGTCGCAGCGCTGGGAGAACAGCACGTCGCCGGTCAGGCATTCGGAATGGACGCGCGCCAGCACTGGCTCGCCATTGCCGATATCACCCAGCACCATGGCCAGGTGTTCCTTGCCGGTGGCGTGTTCGACGAAGGCATGCAGCGTGAACTGGGCCCACGGCGTCGGCAGGGCGCACGAGGTGACGTAGTCCAGGTCTTCTTTTACCGGTTGTTCTGCTACGGGCTGCATGATGCTCTTTCAATCTTTGTATTGTGTAACCCTGCAATCATAACAAAAACCCGGTAAATCTGGGTCAGACCCGCAGGGTCTGACCCACAACGGTCTCAGAGCCAGTGGTTGCTCAAACCGTTGGCCGCGCCGCAGACTGGGTCTGACCCTGCGGTGTGTAGCCGGGAGACATAGGTAACACTTGTCGGGAGACATGGGTAACACTCTTAAGATAATTGCTTCGCAACGTTCAGGAGCGAGCAATGCCTTGGAAGGAGTGCACTACCATGTCATCCCGACGGGAATTTGTCCTG
>CBHREK010000062.1:0-9975 GCA_966077345.1 uncultured Duganella sp. | reverse complement strand
AACTCTTCAGTTCAATCTCTGTTTTTGCCGCATTTCTGCGGCAGGTCACTCACTCAAAATACTGACGAAATCTCATAAAGAGATTTACGTTTATTTTGTGCGAGCGTTATAACGTATATTTTGAGCATCAGGCCCGAAGGCCTGGGCATATCGTCAAACGCCCACACTTATCGACTGTTGATTTTTAAAGATCGCTGCCTTGTTTTATCGACGAAGCGTTGTGTTCGTCAGCAGCAGAGAAGCGAGATTATGCAGTGTTTCGTATAACTCGTCAACCCCATCTTTTTCGCTTCGCTGCGTTGTCGTTTGACTGCGCTGCGTTGCGAGGGACAGAACTATAGCCGACCGGCGCCGGTCGCGCAAGGGTAAAATGCATGGTTTCGTAATACCGTATTACCGCTTCCGCCATGACGATCCTGCTTTCCACCCTCAATGCCCGCTACACCCACGCTTCGCTGGGCTTGCGCTACCTGCTCGCCAATATGGGAGAGCTGCAGGCGCAGACGCGCATCCAGGAATTCGTGATCGGCGCGAAGACGACCGAGATGGTGGAACGCATCCTGGCGGCGCAGCCGAAGATCGTCGGTTTCGGCGTCTATATATGGAACGTCGAAGAGACCTGCCGCCTCGTTGCGACGCTGAAACGCGTGGCGCCACACCTGGTCATCGTGCTCGGCGGACCGGAAGTTTCTTACGAAACCGGCGAACAGGAAATCGCGCGCCTGGTCGACTACGTCGTTACCGGCTGGGGCGACGTGACCTTCCCTAAGCTGTGCGGCGAGATCCTGAACGGTCCGAAGCCTTTGATGAAGGTGCATGCCGGCGTGCAGCCGCCGATGGCCGAAATCAAGCTCCCCTATTCCATCTATACGGACGAGGACATCGCGCACCGCACCTTATATGTAGAGGCTTCGCGCGGCTGTCCGTTCAAATGCGAGTTCTGCCTATCCTCGCTGGACAAGACTGCCTGGCCGTTCAATATCGATGCCTTCCTGGCGGAGATGGAAGCCCTGCACGCGCGCGGCGCCCGCACCTTCAAGTTCGTCGACCGCACCTTCAACCTGAACATCAAGACCAGCCTGAAGATCATGCAGTTCTTCCTCGATAAGCTGGCCGCGGCGCCGGACGATCCTGTGTACGCGCACTTCGAGCTGGTACCTGACCATCTGCCGGACGCGCTCAAGGAAGGCATCGCCAAGTTCCCGCCGGGTACGCTGCAATTCGAGATCGGCATCCAGAGCTTCAATCCGGTGGTGCAGGCGAATATCTCGCGCAAGCAGGATAACGCCAAGGCCGCGGACAATATTCGCTGGCTTTGCGAGCATTCGGACGTGCACATGCACGTCGACCTCATTGCCGGCCTGCCCGGCGAGACCGTCGAAAGCTTTGCCGAGGGCTTCGACAAGCTGTGGGCCCTGGGCCCGCACGAGATCCAGTTCGGCATCCTGAAGCGCCTGCGCGGCACGCCGATCATTCGCCATACCCAGGAATTCGGGATGGTGTACGACCCATATCCGCCATATACGATCCTGGCGAACCGGGATATTGATTTTTCGACCATGCAGCGCCTGGTGCGGTTTGCGCGCTACTGGGATCTTGTCGCGAATTCGGGACGCTTCACGCATACCGTGCCGGTGCTGCTGGGCGATACGCCGTTCAAATCGTTTATGGCGTTTTCGGATTGGCTTTATGCCAACACGGATGCGACGCATCGCATTGCGCTGGACCGCCTGGCAGTCATGGTGGGACGCTGGATGGGCGTTGCCGGCATGGAAGCGGCCGCAGTTGCTGAACTGCTGGCGCGCGATGGACATGGTGTGAAACAGAAGTCGGCGGCGCCGGCGAGCGCAGCGCCGGCCCGCCAGGTGCGTCACCTGGCTGCCTGACCCGCGCTGGGTAGCGCTATAGGCGAAACTCTTTTACACTGGTGGCATGCCTATTGCTCAAGCGCCAACATTATCTGTCAGCCCAGACGGACGCACCGTTACAGCCGGGGGAACCTGGCAAGTCAGTGCACTCGCCAGCAAGCGGGTGATGAAGGCCATTTCCGGTTGCCTTGACCATGTAAAAGACATTCACGCGGCCGAGTGGGACTTGAGCGGCATCGAAATGCTGGACCACGTTGGTGCGCAACTGCTGTGGAGCGCGTGGGACTATAAGCGCCCCGCCAAACTGAAACTGGTCAACGGCCAGGAAGAAATTTTCGCGCGCATTGAGACCGCCGGCAAGCTGGAAATGCCGCGCGCGCGCAAGGAGCATTTCGGCTGGGTGACGACGCTGGGCTTCGGCGTCATGCACTTCCTTGAGCATATGCAGGGCTTCGTGAAGCTGATTGGCTCGGTGGTGCAGGATGTGGGACGCTTCGCCGCCAGGCCAGGCCGCGGACCGTGGCGCGAAATTTCGGCGAATATTTTCCACGCGGGCTTCCAGGCGCTGGGCATCACCGCACTGGTAGGCTTCCTGATCGGCGTGGTGCTGTCCTACCTGTCGGCGCAGCAGCTGCGCAACTTTGGCGGCGACATCTACCTGGTCAACCTGCTCGGCATGTCGGTGATCCGCGAGCTGGGACCGTTGATGGCGGCAATCCTGGTAGCAGGCCGCTCGGGTTCGGCCATCACGGCGCAACTGGGCGTAATGCGCGTGACGGAAGAACTGGACGCGATGCTGGTCATGGGCATCTCGCATGGCTACCGGCTGATCATGCCGAAGGTGATCGCGCTGGCGATCTCCATGCCGCTGCTGGTGATCTGGACCGACGCCGCGGCACTGATCGGCGGCATGATTGCGGCGAAAGTGGAACTGAACCTGTCGATCCGCTACTTCATCATGAAGCTGCCGCAGGTCGTGCCGCTGGCGAACTATTACATCGGCCTGTTCAAGGGCGCGGTATTCGGCATGCTGATCGCGATGGTGTCCTGCCACTTTGGCCTGCGCATCGAGCCGAATACGGAAAGCCTGGGCCGCGGCACCACCACTTCGGTGGTGACGGCGATTACGGTGGTGATCCTGGCCAACGCGGTCTTCGCCATCGTCTTCAATGGAGTGGGTTACTGATGAACGACCTGCCGGAACAGCAAGACGAAGAAAGCTGCGGCTGCCCCGAGTCCGAGAGCAAGCTGACGCTGGATGGCAGCGTGCCGGCGGTGGAGATCACCAACCTGCAGACCAAGTTCGGCCGCACGGTGATCCACAATGACCTGAACCTGACCATCAACAATGGCGAGATCCTGTCGATCGTCGGCGGTTCCGGTACCGGCAAGACGGTGCTGCTGCGGCAGATGCTGGGCCTGGAGCGCCCGACCAAAGGTTGCGTGCGCGTCTTCGGCGAGGACATCACGGTCGCGTCGCAAGGCCACCTGCAGGAACTGCGCAACCACTGGGGCATGCTGTTCCAGCAGGGCGCGCTGTATTCCGCGCTGACGGTGTTCGAGAATGTGGCGCAACCGATGCAGGAACTGGGCACCCTGCCCCCGCAGCTGATCCGCGATGCGGTGCTGCTGAAAATGAATATGGTCGGCCTCGGCCCGGAGCACGCGAACAAGATGCCAAGCGACCTGTCGGGCGGCATGATCAAGCGCGTGGCCTTGGCGCGGGCCCTGGCGCTGGAGCCGAAACTGCTGTTCCTGGACGAGCCGACCGCCGGCCTGGACCCGGACCTGTCGGAGAGCTTCGTGTCGCTGATCAAGTCCCTGCACCGCGAACTGCGCCTGACCGTGGTGATGGTGACGCACGACCTGGACACCCTGTTCGCGCTGTCTACGCGCATTGCGGTGCTGGCGGAAAAACATGTGTTGGCGATCGGGCCAACCAACGAGGTGATCAAGACCGATCATCCGTTTATCAAGGAATTCTTCCTGGGCGACCGCGGCAAGCGCGCGCTGGAGGCCCTGGAATAAGGAGCAAGGCATGGAAAACAGATCACACGCTTTGATGACAGGTATCTTCACGATCTCCCTGCTGATCGCGGCAATCCTGTTCGGCATCTGGTTCAACCGCGACCGGGTCAAATACGATCCCTACCTGATTGCCACCACGCAGTCGGTGCCCGGCCTGAACCCGCAAGCTGCGGTGCGCTATCGCGGGCTGGAAATCGGCAAGGTCGACGACATCGATTTCGACCCGAAGCTGGCCGGCCAGATCCTGATCCACCTGAGCATCGATCCCGCGACGCCGATTACCAAGACGACGTATGCAACACTGGGCTACCAGGGGGTGACCGGCATCGCCTACATCCAGCTGGACGATGAATCCGTCGGCTCGCCTGCCCTGGAAACCTCCAAGCAGAATCCAAGCCGCATCCCGCTGCAACCGGGCCTGTTCGACCAGCTGGAAAAGCGCGGCACGGCAATCCTGGAGAAGGCGGAAGATGTAACCAAAAAGCTGGATACCCTGCTCAGCCCCGATAACCAGAAGAAGATGCTGGGCGCCTTCAGCGACGTGAGCGACGCCGCAAATTCGTACAAGGACCTGGCCGCCAAACTCGATCCTGCGGTGCAGAAGATCCCGGCGCTGGTGGAACACGGCGACCGCGCCCTGCAGTCGGTTGATACGCTGGCCAATGAGGCGAGCAAGGTGGCACGCACCCTGCAGGGGCCGGATGGCGCCGTGCAGCGCATTACCGCCTCCGTCGATCGCGCCACGACCTCCGTTGAAGCGGTGGCAGCGGGCGTTGAGCTGGAAACCCTGCCCGGCGTAACCGGGCTGGCGGACGAAACCAAGTCTTCCATGCGCGCCATTCGCCGCACCATGAATAATATTAGTGACCGCCCGTCGAGCATCCTGTTCGGCGCCCCCGGCACGCCGCCGGGACCGGGCGAGCCAGGCTTTGACCCCACTGAAAATAAGGCAAACAAGGACTAGCAATGAAGAAGAACATTCTCCTGGCCGCCATTGTTGCTGCTGTCGCTGTGCTGGCCGGCTGCGCCAGCAAGGGGCCGCAGCCGACTTCCTATGACTTCGGCCCGATGGGCGCACCGCTCGCGCCGGCGAGCCTGGCGCCAGCTGCTGCGGGCACGGACGGCATGAGCGGCACCAATGGCGCCAGCGGCTCCTCCGGTCCGGCAGCAGGCCTGCCGGCCCTGGTCGTGTCGGACGTCAGCGGCCCCGCCTCGCTCGACACGCAACGCATGTTCTACCGCCTGATGTACGCCGACGCGCGCCAGTCGCGCCCTTACGCCTACAACAACTGGTCGGTGACGCCCCTGCAGCTGCTGTCGCAGCGCCTGAAAGCCCGCATCGCGCAATCCGGCGTCAAGGTCGTATCGACCACCGACGCGGCAGGCGGCCTGCCGCTGCTGCGCCTTGAGGCCGACGAGTTCTCGCAGAACTTCGACACCGCCACGCAAAGCAGCGCCAGCATCACCCTGCGCGCCTCGGTATTCCGCAACCATAAGCTGGTCGACCAGCGCACCTTCAGCCGCACCGCGCGCGCGCCGAGCGCCGACGCAGCCGGCGGCGCCAGTGCGCTGGCCGAAAGCACCGACGGCATCGCCGCCGACATCCTGGCCTGGCTGGCAACCATGCCCAAGTAAGCCATGAGCGAAGAAGCGCCCGCCCCAGCCCCAGCGCCGACGCCGTCCCCAGCGCCCAAGCCGCCGGTGCGTTCCGGCTCGCCGGTGGCGCGCGCGACCCTGCTCGCCTACATGGTGCTGATCGTGTATGCGAGCTGGTTCCCCTTCTCCGGCTGGCAGAACCAGGGCCTGTCGCCGCTGATCTTCCTCGAGTGGACTTCGCTGCCGCGCTACTGGACGGGGTTCGACGCCGGCATCAACGTGATCGGCTACATCCCGTTCGGCATGCTGCTGGTGTATGCCATGCGGCCCAAGGTCACCGGCTTCTGGGCCTTCCTGCTGGCCAGCATCGCCGGCATGCTGGTCTCCGGCACGATGGAAGCGGTGCAGACTTATTTGCCGACCCGCGTTTCCTCCAACCTGGACTTCTACACCAACAGCGCCGGCTCGATCATCGGCGCCTTCATCGGCGCGCTGACCGCGCACAAGCTGATGGACACCAGCAACGCCTACAAGCTGCGCCAGCGCTGGTTCGCCCAGCATGCCAGCCAGGGCCTGGTGCTGGTTGCACTGTGGCCGCTGACGCAGATCTACCCGCAGGGCTTCCTGTTCGGCCTGGGCCAGCTGCTGCCGATCCTGTCCGAATGGCTTAGCGAACTGCTGGACATGGACATCGACCTGGTCGAGATGGTGCGCCCCGACCTGACGCTGACAGTGGAACAGTACTGGCTGTCGGAAACAATCGTTACCGCCTGCGGCATGGTGGGTGCTGCCCTGACCCTGCTGTGCATCCTGCGCAAACCATCCCCGCGGGCACCGCTGGTCGCCCTGCTGGTAGCCGCCGCCGTGCTGGTGAAAACCCTGTCGACCGCGCTGCAGCTCGGTCCCGACTCCGCCTTCGTGTGGGTCACGCCGGGCGCGCAGGGCGGCTTCCTGATCGGCGTGATCATGCTGGGCGGCCTGATTTTCGCGCCCCACGTGGCGCAACGCCGGCTGGCAGTGGCCACGCTGCTGCTTAGCCTTTTGATCGTCAACACAACCCCGACCAACCCCTATTTCAGCGAAACGCTGCAGACCTGGGTGCGGGCGAAATTCCTCAACTTCTACGGCGCGGCCCAGTTCCTGTCGCTGGCGTGGCCATTGGCAGCCCTCTGGTACCTTTGCCTCCCATCGCACAAGCTGAACAAGGAAACCCGGGAAACCCCGGTAAAATAAGCGCCTGCACTAAGAAAGGCTTCAGATGAGCGACAACCAATACTACAAGCATCACGTGTTCTTCTGTACGAACCACCGTGATGACGGCCGCGAAAGTTGCGGCCCGCGCGGCGCCGAAGCCGCACAAAAGCACGCCAAGAAACGCTGCAAGGAACTGAACCTGAACGGCGAAGGCAAGGTGCGCATCAATTCCGCCGGTTGCCTGGACCGCTGCGAACACGGCCCGGTGGCCGTGGTCTATCCGGAAGGTACCTGGTACACCTATGTTGACACTGCCGACATCGACGAAATCGTCGACAGCCACCTGGTCAACGGCAAAGAAGTAGAGCGTCTGAAAATCAAATGATGAACAAGAATTCCGAGAAGTTTTCGCTGCAGGGCGGCGCCGGCCTGATGGAAGGCCTGATCGACATGCCGGCCGGTACGCCGAAAGGCATCGCCCTGGTGGCCCACCCGCACCCGCTGTACGGCGGCACCATG
The DNA here is from genome assembly GCA_966077345.1 of uncultured Duganella sp. Taxonomy (GTDB): domain Bacteria; phylum Pseudomonadota; class Gammaproteobacteria; order Burkholderiales; family Burkholderiaceae_D; genus Rugamonas. The sequence continues at coordinate 2,770 of CBHREK010000062.1, read as the reverse complement.
GAAAACAAGGTGGCGCAAACCCTGGCGCGCACTTTCGTGGCGCTGGGCTATGTGGCCGCACGCATCAACTTCCGCGGCGTCGGAGCATCCGAGGGCGAGCATGACCATGGCCACGGCGAAACCGACGACATGATGATCCTGTACCAGCATATGGTGCAGCGCTTCCCCGGCCTGCCGGTGTCGCTGTCGGGCTTCTCGTTCGGCACTTTCGTGCAATCGCACTTGGCGCAGCGCCTGGCCGCTGCCGGCACCCCGGCGGAACGCCTGGTGCTGGTCGGTACCGCCGCTGCCAAATGGCAGATCGCCAACGTACCGGCAGACACCATCCTGATCCACGGCGAAAACGATGAAACCATCCCGTTGATCGACGTGCTGGATTACGCACGCCCGCAGGACATTCCTGTGATCGTGATTCCCGGCGCCGACCATTTCTTCCACCGCAAGCTCGGTCACATCAAGAATTGGGTGATCGCCTTGTGGGGATCGAAAGCACAATAATTTCCCCCGCAACCCCTACTAGTAAGAACAAGCACCAATGAAAAAGATCATCGCTGCACTGGCAACCAGTGTGCTGCTCATGACTTCCGCGGTGGCGCAAACGCTGCCGCCTCCGACCATCGCCGCCAAATCGTGGCTGCTGCTGGATTCCTCCAGCGGCCAGGTGATCGCAGCCCAGGATCCGGATTCGCGCGTGGAACCGGCCTCCCTGACCAAGATCATGACCGCCTACCTGACCTTCCAGGCCATCAAGGACAAGAAACTGACCTTGGACCAGAAGGTGAACGTCTCGGTCAAGGCATGGAAAGTGGACTCCAGCTCGTCCAAGATGTTCATCGACCCGGCCACCCCGGTGTCGATCAATGACCTGCTGTATGGCCTGATGGTCCAATCCGGCAATGACGCCGCCGTGGCACTGGCGGAAGCCGTGGCCGGCGACGAATCGACCTTCGTCACCCTGATGAACCGTGAAGCGCAGCGCATGGGCATGGCCAATTCCCACTTCGCCAACGCACACGGCCTGCCATCGCCGGAAAACTACACGACCGCGCGCGACCTGTCCGTGCTGGCGCGCCATGTGATCCAGGACTATCCTGAGTTCTACAAGATCGACTCGGTGAAGAGCTTCACCTACAACAAGATCACCCAGCAGAACCGCAACCGCCTGCTGTGGCTGGACCCGACCGTGGACGGCATGAAGACCGGCCACACCGAGTCCGCCGGCTACTGCATGGTGGCCTCGGCGAAGCGCCCTGCGGGCACCCTGGAGCGCCGCCTGATTTCCGTGGTGATGGGCACCAATTCCGACGGTACCCGTACCGCGGAAAGCCAGAAGCTGCTGAACTGGGGCTTCCAGAACTTCGACACCGTGAAACTGTACTCCAAGGGCCAGGCCGTCTATACGCCGGAAATCTGGAAAGGCTCGCAGGCCACCATGAAGATCGGCTTCACCGACGACGTGCTGGTCACCGTGCCGAAGGGCGTGGCGGCCAAGATGAAGCCTGTGCTGGAACGCAAGGACCCGCTGGTGGCGCCAATCGCCGCCAACACCCGCGTCGGCACCCTGAAGATGATGGTGGATGGCAAACCGCTGCTGGAACTGCCGGTAGTGGCGCTGGAGACGGTTGACCAGGCTTCGATCTTCGGCCGCGCATGGGATTCCGTGCGCTTGTGGTTGAAGTAATGGCGAAACTGAACCTTTCCCGCATCGTCGCGGGCATGTGGCGCATGACCGAATGGGACATGACGCCACAGCAGCGGCTGGCCTTCATCGAGCAGTGCATTGCGCTGGGCGTGACCTCCTTCGACCATGCCGACATTTATGGCGGCTACGGCGTGGAGGGCCTGTTCGGCGAGGCGCTGGCCTTGAAGCCTTCGCTGCGCGAGCAAATACAGATCGTGAGCAAGTGCGGCATCAAGCTGATTTCCGGCCGCCGCCCGACGCATACCATCCAGCATTACGACACCAGTTCGGCGCATATCGTGGCGTCGGTGGAGAATTCGCTGAAGGAGCTGCGGACGGATTACCTGGATTTGCTGCTGATTCATCGTCCGGATCCCTTGATGGACTTTGATGAGGTGGCAAATACGTTCCAGCGCTTGCGCTCCGAGGGGAAGGTGAAGGAGTTCGGGGTATCGAATTTTTCGCGGCATCAGTTCGAGACGCTGAACAAGCGCGTGCCGCTGGTGACCAACCAGGTGGAGTTTTCTCCGCTGCACCTGGAGCCGATGTTTGACGAGACTTTCGACGGACTGCAGGACCTGGGTGTTCAGCCGATGATCTGGTCGCCTTTGGGCGGTGGGCGCTTGTTCACGGCCGGGGATGAGCAGGGCGAGCGCCTGCGCTTGAAGATCAAGGAAGTGGCGGATGAACTGAATCGTCCGTTTGCAAGCGTGGTGTTTGCGTGGATTATGCAGTTGCCTTGCAGGCCGGTGCCGTTGACTGGCTCAGGGCGCATTGAGTCGATCCAGGTGGCTGTGGAGGCGACGCAGTTTGCGCTGAGCAGGCCGCAGTGGTTTGAGATCCTGCGGGCGGCGCGGGGGCATGAGGTTGCTTAAACCCGGTAAACCAGGGTCTGACCCAAGGGTCAGACCCGTACCAGCGGCCGTCGCGTGTCAGGGTCAGACCCTTGGTGTGTAGCCGGGAGACATAGGTAACACTTGTCGGGAGACATGGGTAACACTCTTAAGATAATTGCTTCGCAACGTTCAGGAGCGAGCAATGCCTTGGAAGGAGTGCACTACCATGTCATCCCGACGGGAATTTGTCCTG
>CBHREK010000061.1:0-206090 GCA_966077345.1 uncultured Duganella sp. | reverse complement strand
CGCAGCGAGGGAAAACGGCACCACCAGGCCATCATTGCGCTCGCGCGCCGCCGCATCAATGTCCTGTGGGCCATGCTCAAGAAACGCCAATGCTTCGTGAGCGCAGTCGTGGTTGCTTGACAAAGACATTAGGCTGCCTCCGCTACGGGTTCGGTCAGCGCATAGCGTTGCGCCATCAGCGCCTCTTCCAGGCTCGGCTCGACCGCCTGCGCACCGGCCACCGGCTGCCCCGGATGCGCCACGCGCAACTGCACCTGCGAACCCTGGCGCTGCGCCTGCAGCACGTGGAAGCGGCTGCGCAGCGCATCGTATTCGGCCGCATCGACACTGGCCTGCCACACCTGGCCGCGCGCCCGCTGCAAGATGGCGTCCGGCGTTTCCAGTGCCAGCAGGCGGCCCTTGCGCATGATGGCCAGTTGGCTGGCGATGCTCTCCACGTCCGGCACGATATGGGTCGACACGATCACCAGCTTGCCGAAGCCCAGCTCGGACAACAGCCGGCGGAAGCGCAAGCGTTCTTCCGGATCCAGCCCCGCCGTCGGTTCGTCCACGATCAGGATATCGGGATCGTTCAGCAGCGCCTGCGCAATGCCCAGCCGGCGCCGCATGCCGCCCGAGAACGAAGCCGCCGGCCGCCGCGCGTGTTCTGACAGGTTCACCATTTCCAGCAGGTGGCGGATGCGGGCCGCATCGCGCACGCCTTTCAGCGCTGCGAAATACTGCATGCATTCCAGCGCCGTCAGGTTCGGATACACGCCGAACTCCTGCGGCAGGAAGCCAAGGCGGCGCCGCATCGCATCCGGATTGCGCACAATGTCTTTGCCGTCGAACAGGATGCTGCCGGAAGTCGGCCGCGACAGCGTCGCAACCAGCTGCATCAAGGTGGTCTTGCCGGCGCCGTTGTGACCGACGAGTCCAACCACGCCGCTACCGAGTTTCAATGACACGTCGTCTACCGCTTTCAGGTCGCGGAAAGCTTTGCTGACATTGCGCAGTTCGAGCATTTTGTTTTCGCCTCAGGAATGTTGATGAGGCAACTATACGCGGCGCGCGCCGGCAGCACGCAAGCCGTGCGACGAACGGTCGAATCAGGGGGCTGGATGGAAATATTGATCAACTAGTTACACAAGTAGAACATCCACTTGTATTTTCCCCACAGTTAAGGCCTCTATCATGAAAATAGTGAGTCGGATTGCGGATTTCCCGCTTGCAACAGGCATATAATCGATCGCACACGCTGCCCATGCGATCCCAAGGACCCAAGTTGCCAGGCTTTCCGGTTTTGACGATTTCCAAGCGCCTCCGTACGCTGGTTGGCGCCTGCCTGCTTGCGCCCTGCCTTGCATTTGCGCAGTCGCCCCTCGACAGCGAAATTGCCCAGATCCGGGAACTGGTGCGCTTCGTTCCCGAAAAAGCCCTGGTCCAGTTGCAGCAGATGGAACCGGTGGCGCGTTCCGCACCGCCATTGACCCGCGCCGAATTCCTGGCCCAGCTCAGCCTGACCCATCGCAGCCTTGGCAAGCACGACGTCGCGCTCGCCCTGGCCGAAGAATTGCACGACTTCGGGCGCGCGCAGGACAACAAGATCATTATCGCCAAGGGCTTGCTGACCAAAGCCTACGTGCGCTCGGCGATGAACGAACGCCAGGTGTCGCACGAGCTGGCATTCGAAGCGGAGAAGCTGGCCAGCACCACCAGCGATATGGTGCTGCGCGTGCAATCCACCATTACCGCCGGCCAGAGCTACGCCGAACAAGGCAACTACCCCGTGGCCCTGGTTCGCCTGCAGTCTGCCGTGGAATTGGCGCAGAAGGTCGAGAACGACAAGGTGCCGCTGGCCAGTGCCCTCAATGCCCTCACGCTGTTCTACACCCAGGTGCGCGAATACGACAAGGCGTGGGAAACACTGGGCGAAACGTTCGAAGTGTCGGAGACCCTGAATTCGCCGGGCCGCATGGCCATTGCCAACAATACCGAGTATGGCCTGGCGGTCGACACGCAGCAGTACAAGCGCGGCATGCGCGCCTTGCTCGCCAACCTGGAGCTGACCCGCAAGATTGGCGCCAAGCGCATGATCGCCACCACGCTGGTAAACCTGTCCGATATCAACCTGAAGCTGCACGACTTCCCGGCCGCGCTGCGCTTTGCCAACGAGGCCTCGGCTGCGGCACGCGATGCAAACGACGATGCCAACGAAGCGACGGCGCGCATCAACGCCGGCCAGGCATACATGGGGACCAACAAGGTCGCGGAAGGAAAGAAGTCCTTCGCGCAAGGGATGGCCTATTACGAAAAGACCGGCGACAAGCCCGAGCTGCAAGCCCTTCTTACCGAGTATGGCGAAGCGCTGGAACGCGTGGGCGATTACCAGGGCGCTGTCGAAGCCTACCACCGGGAACGCCAGATTTCGAACGAACTGTTCGAGTCGCAGCGCAAGAAGACCATGTGGGAGCTGCAGGAAAAGTACGACACCGAAAAGAAGAAGCGCCAGATCGAACAGCTCTCGCATGAAAACCAGGCTAAGGGCGCGGAGCTGAATGCGCGCCGCCTGCAGCAGCGCATCTGGTGGCTGCTGGCGGTCGTGTTCGCGCTGGCCGCGGTGATTGTCGGCCTGCTGTACCGCAAGGTGCGCCAGGCCAATGCCCAGCTGGAAGTGAAGAACCTGGAGCTGAAGGCGCAAAGCTCGCTCGATCCGCTCACCGCGCTGTACAACCGCCGCCACTTCCAGGAATACATGCGCACGCATAACCAGGTGGAGCGGCGCGGCGCCAACGGCGAAGACATTGTGGGCGCGCTGTTCCTGCTGGACGTCGACCACTTCAAGCACGTCAACGATACCTACGGCCACGCTGCCGGCGATGCGGTGCTGAAGATGATTGCGGAAAGCCTGCGCATCGCACTGCGCGAAACCGACATGATCGTGCGCTGGGGCGGCGAAGAATTCCTGGCCTTCCTGCCGGCCATCCCGCGCAACGGCGTCGAGGAGATTGCACGCCGCATCCTAAACTGCGTGTCGTCGCAGCCGGTGCCGTTCCAGGACCATATGATCCATGTGAACGTATCGGTCGGCTTTGCCCCGTTCCCGCTGGCGCCGGGCGGCGTGCCATTGCCTTGGGAACGCGCCGTCAACCTGGTGGACATGGCGCTTTACCTGGCCAAGGCGCATGGCCGCAACCGCGCCTATGGCGTACGCGGCTTCTCCAATTTTGAACAGACATCGATGGAAGCCATCGAGCAGAACCTGGAACAGGCCTGGCGCGCCGGCTTCGTCGACCTGACGCTGGTGTTGGGCGGCATGCCCGACGAGCCGCCGCCGTCCAATGTGGTGCCGCTCAAGAGCAAGTCCGGGAACTAGTTCTTTTCCTTGCGCGCTTCGCGGGCCGATTCCTGCATTTCCTTGCCGGCCTGCTCGACTTTTTCGCCGAGCTTCTCGGTGGCAGTGTTCAGCTTTTCGCCTGCATGCTGGGCCGCCTGGTCCAGCTTCTGGCCGGCCTGGTCCAGCTTTTCGCCCGCCTTGCTGGCGGCCTGGTCCAGCTTCTCGCCGGCCACGCTGGCAGCTTTGTCGATCTCACGGCCGGCCTGCTCCGCCGGACCGATCCGCTTGTCTTCTGGTTTCTGGCAGCCGCTGGCCAAAGCCATGGCGAGCGCCGCCGCCCCCACTGCAATGATGCTTTTCATGGTGTCTCCTTTCCTTCCGGCATAGTGAAAATGTTACGCTAGAATACCCCAATGGACGCGCACATTCCCATCCTTAAGCGGGCGGGCATGGTGCTGGTGGTGCTGGGCACCTGCGACTTGCTGGCCATCCGGTCCGGCCTTTTCCTGCTCGGCGCAGCAGGCGGAGTCGGCTTGCTGTTCGGTAGCCTGCACGTGGCGTCGCTGGTACGCTGGCTTGCCGCCTTCGGCCTGTGCGCCCTTGGCGTGATGATGCTGGCCTGGCCCCTGATGCAGCCGGTTGACCTGACCCTGACCCAGCTCAAGCTGCAGCCGCGCATCCTGCCCTCCCTTGCCACCAGTGCTACCTGGCTGCTGTTGCTGCACTGGCTATATCGCACCCTGAGCGCCCCGGCAGTGCTGGCCGCGCGCCGCGCCGCCGGCCACAAGCCACGCCATATGGGACTGGCCGCCGCCAGCGGCGGCGCGCTGGCGGTCCTGGTCTGCACCACGCTGTCGTCAATGCTGCATGGCGAAGCCGCGGAACGGGTGCGGCACGCGGCTGAACGCCAGTTCGGGCCGGATTACCGCTACCATGTGGCGGCGCTGAAGGTGGAGGGACAACGCGTAGAAGGACTGGTCACTGCATGGAATGGCAACGAGATCCGCAATATCCCCGTGGCATGGCAGGAAGATGCTAACGGCGGCCGATGACGAAGGCGCCGACCAGCGCGGCGACGCCAAACACCAGCAAGGTGCTGCAAAACGCCAGGTTGAGGAATTTGGAGGGGTTCAGCAGGCCGAGCACGGCGGCGGCGAGGAAAGCCAATCCGAAAAACAGCAGCCAGCCGGCCGTGTCGGCGGCCGGCAAATCGGCCCCGTTCTCCCGGACATGGCGCATGAAGGCGCGCCGCACCGCGTTGGATGCGAGCAACACCAACAGGAATACGCCACCTGCAGCGAAAAGGCTTACCTGCACCTGCCCTCCAATTTTCCGGCTTTGGGCAGATGGTAGCACTGTGTCTTAGTCGGCGACGATCTTTTTGGGCGGAGGCGGCGGGGCGAAGGCGACGGTGTCCCCGTCCGGCGCGGAATCCTGTGCATCGGAATATTCGAGCCAGCGATCCAGGCTCGCTCGACGGCGAATGGTGATGCCCTTGTTGCTGATGTAACCGATCTGCTCGAAGTTATCCAGCTTGCAGACCATCTTGGACGTGGTGGGCAGGTTGTCGCGCAGGCGGTCGTAAGCCTTGCGCGCCTTTTGCTCCCACTTGGCCAGCGTTGGCTCGTTGAACCGGTTGCTTTCGTAATAGATGGTCAAGGTATGGTCGTGATTGCCGAAGCCGACTACCGCCGCGCCCTTGCGGACCGCAGTCAGGATGTCTTCCTTGATATTGGAAGTCGGGACGAAAATGGCCGCACGGCTATCCGTTTCATCGGGCCGCTGCAGCGGCAAGTCCTGGCCAAACTGTACACCCATCAATGTTTCTCCCCGGCTATATTCGTCCGATTCTACCTCGCCCCCCTTTCCGGTTCAAGCAGCGGCACGCCGTATAATGCGCATGCCTCATCCTCTTTATAGCCTGATAATGACAGCTTTTCCACCTGCCGCCAGCGTTTCGGCTGCCCGCAATGTACGCGACCTGCTGACCCACGCCATCGAATACGCCCCGCCACAAAAGGCGTTGGTGGTGTTCGACCTGCGCAGCCCGCTGTCGCAAGTGTTGTCCGAGGCCTACCGCGCGGCCCTGCCCGAAGGCCGTTTCATCGACTTCGATACGGTGCAGCCGGCGGACGTACTTGCGGCTTTCGAGCAACTACAGGCGGGCGACCTGGTCGTCCTGGTGCAAACCACCAGCTTCCGCCTGAACGAATACCGCATCCGCATGGAGCTGTTCAAGCGTGGGCTGAAGGTGATGGAGCATATGCATTTGTCGCGCATGCCGGGCGAACAAGGTCTTGTTTATATTGACGCACTGGCTTACGACCCGGCTTACTACCGCGGCGTGGGGCACGCCTTGAAGGCGCGCATCGAACGCGCGCAGTCGGGCGTGGTGGAGAGCGGCGGCGAACGGCTGGTGTTCGGATCGCCGTTTGAAGAAGCCAAGCTGAATATCGGCGACTACAGCGCCATGAAGAACGTCGGCGGCCTGTTCCCGATCGGCGAAGTGTTCACCGAAGCGCAGGACCTGGAGTCGGTCAACGGCCGCGCCAAAGTCTTTGTGTTCGGCGACACCACGTTCCACGTCAACCGCCCGGCCACGCCGATCACCATGATCGTGGAAAAAGGCCGCGTGGTCGGCGCCGAAAACAGCACGCCGGAGTTCGACAATATGCTGGCGATCATCCGCGCGCATGAGGGCGAAGTGTGGGTGCGAGAGCTTGGCTTCGGCATGAACCGCGCCTTCTCGCGCGAACGCACCGTGGACGACATCGGCACCTATGAGCGCATGTGCGGCATCCACCTCTCGCTGGGGGCCAAGCATGGCCAGTACCAGAAGCCCCAGTTCAAGCGCAAGGACGCCCGCTTCCACGTCGACGTCTTCGTCCAGACCGACGCGGTCTACCTCGACGGCGACCAGGTCTACCGCGACGGCGGCTGGGCAACAACAACCTAATCACTCGTGCCGTTTGAGGTCGCAATTTGCGACCTCAAAGCCCAATCCGGCGTTCATTTGCGAATCGCCAAGCTCATGGGAAAAGTTACATGGCAAAATCTGCCATGGCCGCAGACTCTTCACTTCTCCCCTGTATTGCTGCGCGTATTTGCCTTTTACGCGGGAAACGTACGTTGCTCGACTCCGATCTGGCCAAACTATACGGTGTGCCTACAAAACGCTTCAACGAGCAAGTGCGCCGCAACCTCGCTCGCTTTCCACATGATTTCATGTTTCAGCTAAGTCCGGAGGAGTTCTCTGACTTAAGATCGCAGAATGTTGACTCAAAAGCGCCTCCTCATGGACGAGGAGGTCGAAGGCATCGTCCATATGCGTTCACCGAACATGGTGCCATCATGGCAGCCACAATCCTCAACAGTCCACAAGCAACAGAGGTTTGCGTCTACGTCGTGCGTGCCTTCGTCCAGTTTCGCCAGACCTTAGAATCGCACAATGATTTTGCGCAGGCCTTGGCCATACTTGAAGCGCGACTTGAGGTCCTGATGCATCGGCAAGGCACGTTTGAAGGTCAGACTGAACTTCAAATGGCACAAATCTTTGAGGTACTTCGCAAATTGGCATCCACTCCAGAATCGAAGCCCTCACGTCCCATTGGTTTCATTTATCCGGATTCGTGAGGCTGGCGGAAACTGCCAGTTGGTGATGGCACGCAGCAGCCATTCGGCGGGGCCGTAGGTGTGATGCTTGAGCCACCACGCGCTGATGGCCATTTGCGTGAGGTAAATTGCAGGTACCAGCGCAAGAACGGCGATTGGAGGCAGCTCTCCGCACAGGCGCGTGCCGTAGCCGGTGAACAGCAAGGCCATGACCAGCGACTGCATCAGGTAATTGCTTAACGCGAGCTTGCCCATTGGGGCCAGGGCCGCAATCACGCGTGGTCCGTAACGGCTGTCGAACAGCATCAGCAACCCTGCGACGTAAGCTGCGGTCAGCAAAGGCGCGGTCAGCACGCTGAGCGCGGTGGCGAAGATGATCATGGCCCCGCCGGGCGCAATCTCGGAAGCCAGAGCGTAAAACAAGGCGCCGGCGCCACCCAGCACGCCAAGCCGCAGGATGCGCGGAAGCCAGGCGCGCAGCACCTCTACCCTGGAGAACAACTGCTCGCGCCCCGCCGCCATCCCAAGCAGGAACATGGCGAACGCACTTGGCCCCTGGCCAAACAGCAGCAAAGCCACCGTCGAGGGGAATTCGCCCGCGACATAAGCCTGCGTGCTGCGCGCATCGCCATGGAAGGCCGCCAGTTTCGCAAACACGGGCTTCAGGTCGGGCGTACCCTCGCCCCCGAGCAGGATTAGCACGCCCAGCGCCGCCAGCATCAAGGCGGCCAACAGCAGCAGCACTGCTGCGATTTCCATCGCGCGCCGCTGCCTGCCGTACAGGGCCAGGAGCAGGAAGCACAGCAAGCCATACAAGTGCAGGATGTCGCCATAGAACAGCAGGCAGCCATGCAGCACGCCAAGCATCACGAGCCCCGCCGAGCGGCGCAGCATGCGCGGCCGGAAAGCCGCGCCGGCGCGATCAGCCGCCGCCATCTGCAAAGTGAAGCTGTAGCCAAACAGGAAGGAGAACAGCAGGTAGAACTTGGTTTCGAACAGCAGCGCGACGACGAACCGCACGGCGACATCCAACGCGCCCGCATAGCGCGGGTTGTTCACGCCCGATGCAAAATAGGGATCGGCAAACAGCCAGATATTGACGGCCAAAATACCCAGCAGCGCAAAACCGCGCAAGGCGTCGACATTGAGTAGGCGGGACTGGTTCATCCCTTGATTATATATTTAGCAATCCAGCATCTGCCAAGGCCTTGTCCCAAGGGGGCGCCGGCTGGTATTCCGCCACCAGGAAATCGATCAGCGCCCTCACCTTTGGCGAAAGCTGGCGCGTGGCCGGGTACAGGGCGCTCAAGTGGTTCAGGGGCAGTTCCCAATCGGCCAGTACCGGCACCAGCCGGCCTTCGATGATGTCGCGCCAGGCCAGGAAAGTCGTCGTGTAGACGATGCCCAGCCCGCGCAACGCAGCGTGCTGCAGCACCATCCCATTGTTGGCGGTGAAGGCAGGCGTCACACGTATCGTGGCCTGCTCCTCCCCGCGCGCAAAGTGCCACGCAATGCCGCCGGTCAGGTGGCTGAAATGCAGGCACTGGTGGCGATGCAAATCCTCCGGCATCTCCGGCCGCCCTGCCCGCGCCAGGTAGGCCGGGGATGCACACAGCACGCCACGGCAAGGCGCCAGGGGCCTGATCGCCAGGGCACGGCTATCCGGAATCCCGCCCACCCTGATCGTCAGGTCGAAGCCATGCTCGATCGGATCGAGCAGGGCATCGTCCACATGCAGCAAAGGCGACAACTGCGGGTGCGGCAGGCTGAATCGCGCCACGGCATCGGCCAGCCACTCGCTGCCGAAACTGGAAGGCGCCTGTATCCTCAGCGGCCCCGCCAGCTCGATGCCTGCATGCGTCACCACCCGCGCAGCTTCCTGCGCCTGCAGCACCGCCAGTGCACAAGGTTCCAGGTAAGCCTGCCCCGCGTCAGTCAGGCTCACGTCGCGCGTGGAACGGTGCAACAAGCGCGCATTGAGCCGCTCCTCAAGCGCGATCACATGCTTGCTCACCATGGCGCGCGTCATGCCAAGCCGGCGCGCGGCGCCGCTGAAGCTGCGCTGGCGCGCCACCTCCACGAAGATTTCCATTGCCTTGAGCTGGTCCATGGCGCCGATTGTCTCTATTTTGGAGACAATGTGTCAACTGTTTGCGCATTGTTCGCATCCAATGGCTTCCCTACAATGACCTACATTAAGAAAAGGAGCACCACATGCTGACCGACGCCCAGAAAGCCCAATACGCCAAGGATGGCTTCATCGTCATCCCCGGCTTCAAGACCGCGCAAGAAATCGCGGCCCTGCGCGCCCGCGCTGCACAAGTCGTGAACGACTTCGATCCGGCAGTTGCACAAGGCATCTTCACCACCAAGGAGCAGGAAAAGAAGGCCGACGACTACTTCCTGGGCTCGGACAACACCGTGCGATGCTTCTTTGAAGAAGAAGCCTTCGGTCCGGACGGCCAGCTGAAACAGGCCAAGGAACTGTCGATCAACAAGATCGGCCATGCCATGCACGACCTGGACCCGGCCTTCCGCACCTTCACTGCCGACGCGCGCCTGGAGCAGATCGCCCGCGATATCGGCCTGGCCGAACCGCAGGTCTGGCAATCGATGTATATCTTCAAGCAGCCCGGCATCGGCGGCGAAGTGCGCTGGCACCAGGACGCCACCTACTTCGACACCACGCCAATCAGCGTCACCACCTTCTGGTTCGCGCTGGAAGACGCCACGCTGGAAAACGGCTGCATGTGGGCCGAACCGGGCGGCCACCGTTCACCCCTGCGCGAGCGTTTCATCCGCGAAGGCGACCAGGTAAGCGTGGAAAAACTGGACAACACTCCGTGGCCAACCGACGCTACCGCCGTGCCGCTCGAATGCAATGCCGGTTCGCTGGTCTGCTTCCACGGCCTGCTGCCGCACTACAGCGCCCCGAACCGCTCGCCGGTCTCGCGCCACGCCTACACGCTCCACGTGACCGACGGCCGCACCGAGTACTCCAGGCGCAACTGGATCCAGCGCGATGCCTCCTTCCCCGTGCGAGGCTTCCTGTGAAAGTCAGCATCTTCGCGCCGCACTGGGGCAGCAACGACCTGCCGCCGGACGTTTTCATTGCCAAGGTAAAAGAGGCCGGCTTCGACGGCATTGAAATGTCGCTGCCGCTGGACCGCGCACAGCGCGACAACTGGGTCTACAAGGTGGCCAACGCCGGTCTGGATTTGATTGTCGCCCAATGGGAGACAGTGTTCCACAGCGACTTCGACGCGCATAAACAGGCGCTCGAAGAACTGCTGCGCAACGCCTGCGAGGTACAGCCGGTGCTGGTCAACTCGCACACCGGGAAGGATTGGTACACGCCGAAGCAGAACGAAGAACTGATCGCCCTCGCCGCCGGCATCTCGAAGGAATATGGCGTGCCGGTGGTACACGAGATCCACCGCAGCCGCTTCAGCGGCCATCCAATGCTGCTGCTGCCCTACCTCGACCGCCTGCCGCAACTACACCTGAACGCCGACCTCTCGCACTGGTGCGTGGCCTGCGAATCCCTGCTGGAAGACCAGGAGCTGATGCTGGCCAACGTGCTGCCACGCGTGCGCCATATCCACGCCCGCATCGGCCACCAGCAAGGCCCGCAGGTCGCCGATTTCCGCGCGCCGGAAAATGCCGACGCGCTGAAAGCCCACCTGGCCTGGTGGGACCGCATCATCGAACTGCGCCGCAACGACGGCGCCGAACGCATGACGCTCACGCCGGAATTCGGTCCTGCACCGTACACCTTCACCCTGCCTTACACCGGCCAGCCGGTCAGCAACGCCTGGGACCAGAACGTCGCGATGCTGGAGCTGCTGCGCAAGCGCTACTGCATGTAACGCTCGCCCCTCCCCTCCGCAAGCCAAGGGCATGAAGTGATTCATGCCCTTTTTCTTTTCAGCGCCGGGATTGGCGTTTTCTCCGCTTAATGTCATACTGCCAATTGCAATTTCGCAATATTTCTTTGATATCAAAATGGGCGCTGACCAGATTGCAGGAATCTCCCCAGTGACAGTCCCGCCGGGCCAACCGGTACTTGTCGCGATTGACCACGACGATTACCACGCCGAGTTTGTAGGGAAGACGGAAGACGGCCGGCAATTCTTCCTGACCTGTCCATTCGAGCCGGCCATCCACGGGCGAAAAGGAGAAGAGTTTGTTGCCCTCTACTTGTTCGACGAGACCGGCGCGTTGATCGAAGCCCGAATCGACAGCTTTGGCACCAGGGAAGCAATGGACGATTCGGCCAGGCAGGCGCTATGCGCCAAGCATTTGGCCGACCTCGGGCCATTGAACTACCAGCGGATCGAAGTGGCGCCTTTCGCAATTGAAAAATTCGGCACGACCTTCGGCCTGGTTCTTCGTACGCCAGAAGACGAAGACGACGTTTGGGCCGTCGAAGTCCAACCGGGTAATTACATGGCCTTCTTCGAGCCATGGGATAGCGGTGAATACGACACATAGTTTCCGGGCGCGGCATGAAGGGCGCAGGCCCGGCGACATAAACGATTTTTTCAGAAGCAGAGCGGTGGAGTCGGAATTCAAACTTGATGGACGCTTCGAAATTGATGGTTCCCTGCTCGCCGAAAACCTGTCGCTGTACTTCTACGACGACGAGCAGACTATTCAACTTCGCGCCGCAGATCAGTCAATACCTGGAGCACGCGGGCAAACGTTGTACCTTCATCCATTGAGCAGGAACATGTTGCGGTCGGGCCTGTGGGAAAGTCCGAAGCGCAGCGCCGAATACTCCATTTCCGGAACCAACGTTGGCTCTTTCAATAACGGCCCACTTGGCCACCCTGCCGATGGTGAATTCGATACCTGGACGGTAACGCAATTCAGTATTCGGGCGACCTTCAGCCGCGAATGCCTGGCAGTACGGATTGATGGCACGACGGTTCAAGGCACGAGCGGCTTTTACCGGGATGGAGGGCGCTACCTTGCACCTCTTCCGCCAAAACAGTTCAACGTTACCTTCGAGCTTCAACGAAGCGAAATGAAGCAGTTCTTCGGCATGAATGAACTCCAATTCCAGAACGTTGAAGAGATCCTTGATAGTCTATAGCCTGGCTGGAACGAGCCAGAGTCAACTCTAAACTGGAAACACGAAATTGAAAAAACACCCCGGACGAACACTTCTTTTCATCGCGGCAGCGATAGTGGCGCTAGCGGTTGCGGCGCCATACATCCTTTTTCAGGTCGTAGGCCCGATTCCTTCGCTAGGCTAAACATGAAAAACGAAAAACTGAAAATGGGACTCGTATTTGTCATCGGCTTCTTGTCCGGTGCCGCATGGCTGTTTGGATCTGTACTGCCAGCGCTCTATCTTGACGCAGCCTTGCATACCAATGGCGGTGCTATCCTGAACTTGGGAATAACAATCCTTATCTTCTCTGCCCTCTTTGGCGCTGCCGGCGCATTGCTGACGGTGCGGGCAGGACGACGCATTCCCGAATCTCCGTACATCCACCTGCTGGCAAGCGTTGTATTTGTCCTGTTCACGGGCCTCTACATTGATGGACTTGCAGCCCTAGTCCAGGTACTGTTCGAACTGAAGTTCTGGGCGTTCATGTTTGGCGCCGCGCTTGTATTCTTCGTAGCCCTCAAGCAGCGGACTTTTCAACCAGCTGTTGCGACCATCTCCCGGCCATGATCTACCCTGCAGTCCTCGATCCGCAAAAAGTTGGCGAATACCCCGCCTCCGCCAAGGCAGGAGGCGGCTACGTATGGGACGCCGTCCTTGAATACCGCGTATGGTGCCACCCGGAGCGCGGCGCCCCTGACGAAGATGACGGAAGCGATTACTACTACGCCTTTGACACATTCGACGAGGCCAAGGAATTTGCCGAAGAAAATCCCGGGACGGAAGAGCCTCTCGCCCTAATCCTCCAGCGCGAATACATCGACGAACCCGAGCCAGGCCAGTATATCCACGTCAAAGAACAACGAATCACGGAATGGCCTGTGGTATTCCTCTCCAGGCCAAAACGCGACGAATTCACAATTCCGGATTTCCTGGCGCCTGATGCTCCACCGAACAGGCTCGAGATCCTGCGCGGGCAAGCGCCCCGGAACCGCCCCTGAAACTGCTGACGATCACGGTGCATCCATAAATGCTGACCATCGCCGCGCTACTGTTCTTCCTCACTGGCGCCGCCCATTCTTACCTTGGCGAGCGCTACATCCTTATTCGTCTTTTCAAGCGCGACAACCTGCCGAAACTCTTTGGCGGGACCGACTTCACTACCGGCACGCTGAGATTTGTCTGGCATCTTCTCACCCTGGTCTGGTGGGGTATCGCAGTCGTCGTTCTCCTGGCATCGGGAAAGCAGATCGATACCAAAACGGTTCTTCAGGTTTTCAGCATCGTCGCACTGGTCTCCGGCTTCTTTCCGCTCTACTTCACCCGCGGCCGGCATCTGTCCTGGATCGTATTCTTCGCCGCCGCAGCGCTTCTCTGGTCAGGTTCTCAATGACGACAGTTTAAGGAGGTCCGATGCACCACGCCATCGTACGCCGCAAGATCGCGCAGGTAATTGCAGGGCCCAGCGCGGGCCGGATTGAGGCTCCATCCTGTCTCCTCCGTCCCGTCTTCGCTTAATATAGCCTGGGGGCTGCCGTAAATTCCTTCAAGGAGTAGCAATGCCGATAATTCGCGTCTCGCAGAGGTTGGCCGAGACTCTCGAGACTTCATCTCCCGATAAGCTGAACCGCGAAGAGTGGATCAGCGAGCCAGGCGGACTAACGCAGTTCGGCGCGTTTGTGCATGTCCTCATGCCTGGCACACGGTCGTCCATCAAGCATTGGCACCAATCAGAGGACGAAATGGTCTACGTCCTGGAAGGCGAAGTCACCGTGATTGAGGGCGAGGCTGAATCCATCCTTGGCCCGGGCGACGCCGCTACATTCCCATGCGGCCGACCAGTTGGCCATTGTCTTGCGAACAGGAGCCAGTCTCCGGCCCGCTGCATCGTCATCGGGACGCGCGCAGCCTCTGACTGTATTACCTACCCCGATCATGACCGAAAACTACATCGGGACCGCTCGCAGCCTGACGATATCTGGACCGACTCCTCAGGCCGCGAAGCCGAAAGCCCTTACAGGGACTGGCTGCCATGAAAGCAGGCCTATGAGCGAACTCGATCAACTGGAAGCCATGTTCCGCGCGCGGCCGACAGACCTCACGATTGGCCAGCGCCGGGCGGCGTGCGATGCACTGGCCGAGCGCTATCCCACTGGAGCCGATGTCCTTGCCACGCATATTACAGCCAATGGGGTTCCCGCCGAATGGACCTCAACGCCAGCCGCGCGAGACGATGGCGTCATTCTCTACTTGCACGGCGGCGGCTTCGTCTGGGGCTCTTTGGCCAGCCATCGGCACTTTGTGAGTGAATTGGGTCGTGCGGCGGAAATGAAGACACTCGCGCTGGATTACCGGCGCGCGCCGGAGTTCCCGTTTCCCCACGCGCTGGAGGATGCCGTTGATGGCTACAGGTACTTGCTGGAGCACTTCCGAAAAATTGCTGTCGCTGGAGACAGCGCGGGCGCTGGCCTTGCTGTCGCCATGCTGGTGCGCCTGCGCGAACTGGGCTTGCCGCAGCCGGCAAGCGCAGTCCTCTTCTCGCCGTGGACCGACATGACCATTTCGGCAGGCAGCTACGCACGGAATGCCGAACGCGATCCGGTGCTTAATCGCGATCTGATGCTATTCCTGGCCGAGCAATATCTGGGCGATCGGCCACGGGACACGGCCCTGGCCTCCCCTGTCTTCGCCGACCTGCACGGCATCGCGCCCCTCAACATCTTCGTTGGCGCAACCGAAGCGCTGCTGGATGACTCGATCGCCCTCGCCCGGGCTGCGACGCTAGCCGACGTTCGCGTGCGGCTGGAAATATGGCCAAAGATGTTCCACTTCTGGCCCAACTACTACCAGGAACTCGCGGAAGGCCGCCAGGCCGTGAACATGGCAGGCGATATTTTGCGTGAAGCCATGCTCAATTGATTGCCTAGCCATCCGCTCGCCGCAGCGTGAACTGGCGAAATTTCAACTTCACCTGGTTGACGAATTCGCCGTCCAGTGCACCATCGCTGGAGGAATGAACCAGCTCCTCGGCGCGACAGCCAACCGACCGGAAATCCTGCAGCGCATAGGACTCGCAACCCATCTCGGAAACCTGCTGCGCCAACGTGGCAATGTGCTGGCGCGTGGTCAGCCTGGGATGGACCGTCGTCCTGAATTCGTAGGGCACGCCGCTCTCAATGACCAGGCGGGCAGCGGCATGGGCCGCCTTGGCGCTTCCGTTTGCGCCTGTGAGTTCGTCGTACGCCTCGAATGATGTCTTGATGTCGAGGCCAACCCAATCCACCAGCGGCAATACTTCCTTCAAACGACCAGGGTAGATGCCCGCAGTGTGCAGGCCCACCTTGAAGCCCAGGGCCTTCACGCTGCGCATCGCGTCTTCCAGTGCGGGGTCGAGGGTTGGCTCGCCGCCGGAGAACACTACCGCATCCAGCAGCCCTGCCCGGCCTTCGAGGAAGGTGAGCAAATCGCTCCATTCGATCGCAGGGGCGGCATCACGAGGCTGCAAGTGCGGGTTATGACAGTAGCCGCAGCGCCAGGGACAGCCCTGGACGAACACCACGGCCGCCAGCTCGCCGGGATAATCGGTCGACGTGAACCTTGCATAGCCGCCGACCTTGAGGCCCCGTTCAGCCATTATTCCGGCGCTCGACGAAATAGGTGCGTTCGTTGAATTCACCTTTTTTTCCGACGTTGAAGGACGAGTACGGGCGGTGGTAACCCATTACGCGCGTCCAGATTTCGCAAGGCTGGCGCTCTGCATTGGTCAATGTGATCTCCTGGGCAGGTTGGTTGGCGGTCATGCATATCTCCTCAGTTAAGTAAAAGTTCGCGCGTCTTGCGCGCAATGATGTCCTCATCGCATTTCGGACAGAATTCGTGCTTGCCGCTCAGATAGCCGTGTTTCGGGCAAATCGAGAACGTCGGCGTCACGGTGATGTACGGCAGGCGGAAGCGCGTCAGTGCGCGCCGCACCAGGCGCCGGCAGGCATCGGCGCTGGACACCTGCTCGGTCATGTACAGGTGCAGCACGGTTCCGCCGGTGTACTTCCTTTGCAGCTCGTCCTGCCGCTCCAGCGCTTCGAAAGGATCGTCAGTGAAGCCGACCGGGAGCTGCGAGGAGTTGGTGTAGTAGGGCATGTCCTTCGTGCCGGCCTGGATGATCGACGGCATGCGCAAGCGGTCTTCCTTGGCGAAGCGGTACGTCGTTCCTTCGGCCGGAGTCGCCTCCAGGTTGTACATATGCCCCGTCTCCTCCTGGAATTCCAGCATGCGCGCGCGAATGTGATCGAGCAGGCGTATCGCCAAGGCAGCGCCGGCCTCGGTGGTGATGTCTTCCGTGTCGCCGCTGAAATTGCGGACCATCTCGTTGATACCATTCACGCCAAGCGTCGAGAAGTGGTTGCGCAGCGTGCCGAGGTATCGCTTGGTGTAAGGGAACAAGCCGCCATCCATCAGGCGCTGGATGACCTGGCGCTTGATTTCGAGGCTGGTCTTGCCCAGTTCGAGCAGTTCATCCACGCGGGCTAGCAGCGCCGCCTCATCACCGGCATACAGGTAGCCAAGGCGGGCACAATTCAGTGTGACCACGCCGAGCGAGCCGGTTTGTTCCGCGGATCCAAACAGCCCGTTGCCCCGCTTGAGCAGCTCGCGCAGGTCAAGCTGCAGGCGGCAGCACATGGAACGGATCATGTTCGGCTTCAGTTCCGAGTTCACGAAGTTCTGGAAATATGGCAGGCCGTAGCGGGCCGTCATTTCGAACAGCAGTTCGGCGTTCGGACTGTGCCAGTCGAAATCCGGGGTGATATTGTAGGTTGGGATCGGGAAGGTGAAAGCCCGCCCTTTGGCGTCGCCACGCATCATCACCTCGATGTAGGCCCTGTTGATCATGTCCATCTCGGCCTGCAGGTCGCCATAGGTGAAGGGCATTTCTTCTCCGGCGATCACAGGCACCTGTTCCTGCAGGTCTTCCGGGCAGGTCCAGTCAAAAGTGAGGTTGGTAAACGGCGTCTGCGTGCCCCAGCGCGATGGGACATTCAGGTTGTAGATCAGTTCCTGCATGGTTTGCAGCACCTGCTCGTATTCCAGCTTGTCCTTGCGAACGTAGGGCGCCATATAGGTATCGAAGGAACTGAATGCCTGGGCTCCGGCCCATTCGTTCTGCAGCGTGCCGAGGAAGTTCACGATCTGGCCGGCAGCGCTGGAGAGGTGTTTCGGAGGCGCGGATTCCACTTTGCCCGGCACGCCGTTCAGGCCTTCGTTCAGCAAGGTGCGCAGCGACCAGCCAGCGCAGTAGCCTGCCAGCATGTCGAGGTCGTGGATGTGGATATCGGCATTGCGGTGCGCCTCCCCGACTTCGCGCGGATAGACGTGATCGAGCCAGTAATTGGCTACCATCTTGCCGGAGATGTTGAGGATCATGCCGCCCAGGGAGTACCCCTGGTTGGCGTTGGCATTCACGCGCCAATCGAGCTGCTGGAGGTATTCGTTGATCGAGGACTCGACGTCCACGCTGGTTTTACGGGGCTGGCTCATGATTCTCCATAACTACATGTTGTGTTGCGGTGAATATTACACACTAAATCTAGTGAACAACGTTGCCATCGGAGCCGTTTTTTGATTTCCTTGATCTGGTTTAAATTTGATAAGATTCGTCCACCTTGACTCGGCGATCCGCCAAAACTTACGTGAAACGCGCACTTTTCATCTGCACGCAGAATCGCTTGCGCAGCCCCACTGCGGAGCATGTGTTTGCGAGCTGGCCTGATGTGGAAACCGATTCGGCTGGCCTGGGCAATGATGCCGACGTGCCGCTGTCAACCGAACAGGTCGCGTGGGCGAACATCATCTTCGTGATGGAAAAAGCCCATCGCAACCGCCTGTCCAAGAACTTCAGGACGCACCTGAACGGCAAGCGCGTGATCTGCCTCGATATACCTGACGATTACGAATACATGCAGCCCGAGTTGGTCCGGCTCCTGCAAATCAAGGCTGGCAAGTTCCTGCGCTAGCCCCGGTCGCCATTTCGTATATGTCCAATCATTCGATCATCCAGCGCATCCTTCAAACCGTAGCCGAATTCGAGGCTGGGACAACATCCGCATTCATGGTCGACGAGTCCATCGAACTCCACCGCACATCGCTCGAATCCGTGCCAAGAGAAAGTATGGATAAGCTGCGTGCATTGGGTGCGAAGTTGCTGAGTGAAGACTTTTCAGACTTGGAAAGAGAGCAGATGGGGTTGGACGATGAAACGGCGGATACGATTCAGTTGATACGCGAGATTCTGAATTCCATTGAGGATCCAGGCAGCCAGGCATTTGAAAGAGTCTATGTTGAAGATGAATGGTACGACGGACCACGAGCCGGAATTGCAGACATTCATGGCGTCCCACATCGATTTCAGTCGCTTTTTGACGAAGAAAAGGACGACTATCTATCTACCTTCCTCGTTTGGCCAGTGAGTCGCGAAGAGCTTGAGCTGGGACTCGAGCGTTGGCGTACATTCGTTGAATGGAATGACCGCTACGAGGCAGGCGAAGCAGGAATGGACACTCACCCGGCTTGCCCTGACCAAATCGAGGCTCCTGCCGATGCACGTATCGCCACCGCCCGGTTCAAACGCATCGACAAGGTGCGCCGCTATGAAAGAAGCGGTCCGGATTATTTGCTATGCTGGTGTTTCTCGCCTAGCGGAGAATGACGATGCCTACAAGGAGCGTTGACGGTTACGAAATCGAATTCACAGGCGAGCTGCTGGAGGGCACAAAGCAATGGGGGGCATACGTTTCCATCTTTGCCCCCTCCACGAACCCGATGCACATGACCCATATCTATCCCAAGCGCCGTGTGTCGGCCGATCTGACTCTAATGGACCAGCATGCCGCGGAGGCCGAAGCGGAAAGGGCTGCTTTGAGAATCCTCGAGGACCTGCGTTCCTGATCTTATGCAGCAGAACACTAAAACCCAATTCACCGTTGGCCGCCAACTGCGCACTTGCGCCATCCTGAGCGCAATCGCCATCGCCATCATCGTCCTGCTTAACGAAAGACCGTATTTGCCAACGCTGCTGGCCGGCTTGCCGCTGCTGCAGCAAGCTGGAATCGGTCTGGGAGTTAGTCTCATTTATTGGCTCGCCAGCCTTATTGGGCTGAAATTTTCCGCCAGGACCAAGACCGCCAAAGCCACCGTCGACAGCTATAGCCGCCTTGACTTGAGGGGCTCGAATCCTCTTTGGATTGCATTGGCCGCGGGCTTTGGCGAAGAATTGCTGTTCCGCGGAGCGCTACAACCGCACCTGGGCATATGGTTGACGTCCGCGTTGTTCGTACTGGCGCATACCAAGGCATATCGATTCGACGCGATGACAATCAGGGTGCTGATCCAGGCCGCCGGCATCTTCGTCGTGAGCGTAGCCTTTGGATTCATTGCCCAACATGCGGGACTGATCACTGCCATGATTATCCACGCCGGCGTCGATATCGCTGGACTGTGTGCCGTTCGCCGCATGGCTACACAAGTTCCGGCAACCGCATAAACTATTGCGCGTGCAGCAGGTCGTTTTCCGCGAGTTCGTCTTTCGCCGGAGCTTTGCGGGGCAAGGTCATGATCACGGTCGTGCCTTTTCCCACCTCGGATTCAACGTGGATCGTGCCGCGCAGAACGCCGGTCACCAGGTTGTAGACGATATTCATGCCAAGACCTGAACCGCCCTGCCCCATCTTGGTGGTGAAGAAGGGATCGTACACCTGGCGCAGCGTGCGGGGACTCATGCCATTGCCGTCATCGGCGAAGCGCAGCTCGACATTTTCCTCGTCCATTTCAACCGCGCTGATGGTGATATGGCCCGAATCGCGTCCTTCAAAGGCGTGCATGATGGCGTTCTGGATGAGGTTGCTCAACACCTGCCCAATGCTGCCTGGGTAGGAAATGAAGGTCAGCGTCTCCGGCATCCACACCTTTACTTCGCAGTTGGCGCGGCGCAGCTGGGCCGAATAGGTAGCCAGCGTGTCGTGCACCACGCCGTGCAGGTTGAACGAACGGCGCTTGTCGGAAGTCTGGTCGACGGCCACTTGCTTGAAGGAATGGATCAGGTCTGCAGCGCGCGTCAGGGAGTTGGTAATGATCGAACACGCCATGCGTGCATCCTTCAAATGCGTATCGAGCGCGGACCGCTTGATGCCGCCCTCGCTCAACTGGCGCTCGAACTCCTTGCACATATCGCTCAACGCCGTCGCCGTCAGCAGGCTGTTCCCGATCGGCGTGTTCAGTTCATGTGCGATACCGGCCACCAGCGCGCCAAGCGATGCCATCTTCTCCGATGTGATCAGGTTGGCCTGCGCTTGCTTCAGCGTCAGCAGCACCGCCGACAAATCCTTGTGCGCCAGTTCTACGTTCGCCTTTTGCAGCGCCAGCTCGTTCAGGCTGCGCTCCAGGCCATGCTTGGTATCGACCAGCGCTGCCTCGGTTTGCTTGCGCTCCGTGATATCGATGATCACCCACACGCAACCCTTGCGTGGTTCGTTATGATCCAGCATGCGCCCGTTCACCATGCACCACAGGCGCCGTCCATTGGCGTTCGCCAGCTCCAGCTCAAAATGCATCGACGTGCCATCGGCCACGCAGGCGAAAGGATCGCTCAATCCGCCGGTAAGCATATTGCAGGAACGCCCCGCCAACTGGCCCGGCTGGTAGCCCATCATCTCTTCCAGTCCGCGGTTGCAGCGCACGATAAGGCCGTTGGCAAACAGGCCGATGCCAACGATGGCGCTGTCCTGCAGCGCGCGCAGTTCGTCGGCCGTTACGCGCAGCTTTTGCGCCAGGGCGCGGCGGCGCTGCAATGTCATGATCTGCGCGCCGATCAAGGCACTGATGATAAAGCCGGCCAGGCCGATCACCGAAATCAACCGCAGGTCGCGACTGTAGCGCTCGCTCGCGTGGCCTTCGAAATTCATGACCCAGCGCCGTTCGCCGACATCGAGCGGAATCTTGCCAACCAGGCCCGCCAGCGGCGGCAGGCGCTGGCCCGAACCGAGTTTGCCGAAGCTGTCGAACATCAGGTTGTCGACGCTGGGCGGCATATTGCCGCCATCGTTGATATAGCCCGCGTCGTTGATGCTGACGTAGAGATGCTGCAGCATTGGGCTGTCGATCGTTTCCGACATCAGGTCGTTTACTCGGAACACGATCGCCACAAAGCCCACCAGCGCAGCATCGCGTTCCTGTTCCGTCAGCAGCGATGCGCCGCGCCGGTAAATGGGTGCGCGCGCGACGAAGCCCGGCTGGCCGCTGACATCCTGCACCAGCGTAATGCGTTCGGTGGCCACCACGCGGCCGGTGGCTTTGCCCAGTTGCAGGGCCTTGTAATGCGGCGGCAAGGCAGCCAGGTCGAGGCCGAAGGCGTTTTCATTGCCCCGCATCGGCTCGTTGTACTCAATCAGGAAGTGCTCCGGCCGCACCGATGCCGGATGCACCTTGTAGTCGGGATAGCCGCCGCTTTGCAGGCTGTCATCGGCGCGGATACGTGCCGAATAAGCATCCAGTTGGCTGGATGGCACGCGCCGCACGAACTGGATGGCCTGGAAGCCGGGATAGCGCCGCTTGAGGTCCAGCTCGCGCACATAGCGGCTGAATTCCACGCGCGAGACATCGTCCTTCACCGCGAACACGCCCTTAATGCTAAGCAGCATGTCGAAGTAGGTCTGCAGGCGAAGCTGGGTATCGCGCGCGATCTTTTGCGTATCGCGCTGGAAAGCTTCATTGGCCTGGCGGTCCTGCACATTCATCACGAACATGCAGACCCACACGGTAACGCAAATACCGACAATAAAGGCCAGGTATCCGTGTATGCGCATGCTTGCTCCGACGGGACTATGGAGACGACTATAGCATAGGGAAATCGATCATACGCCCGGGAAACGTTCAGCCGTTGTCAGGCAGTCGCATCCTGGTAGCGCGCCGCAATGTCCATCACCTGTTCTTCAGCAGCCAGCAGCGCATCGACCACGTCCGGGTCGAATTGTTCGCCGCTGCCCTGGCGGATCAGCTCAATCGCGGTTTCATGGGTGAAGGCCGGACGATACACGCGCCTGGACACCAGCGCGTCATACACATCGGCCACCGCCACCAGGCGCGCCGATACCGGTATGGCATCGCCCACCAGGCCTTGCGGATAGCCCGAACCGTCGTAGCGCTCCTGGTGGCTGTAGGTGATCTCGCGCGCGAAACGCAGGAAGGCGTTGGAAAAGCCCAACTCGCGCTCCACCCCGGCGATGGCGTCGCGGCCATGCACGGTGTGCTGCTTCATGATCTCGAATTCTTCCGGCGTCAGGCGCCCCGGCTTGAGCAGGATCGCATCGGGAATACGCACTTTGCCGATGTCGTGCAGCGGCGCCGCCTTGAACAGCAGCGGGATATGCGCCTCGACCAGTTCGTCGGCAAAGCGGGGGTTGCCCTGCAGCTGGCGCGCCAGCGCCAGCACGATGTGCTGGATGCGGCGCAGGTGCGACGGGTCTTCCTCATCGCGCCATTCGGCCAGGCTGGCGATGGCCCACGCCGCGGCATCGGCGATCTGGCCCAGTTCATTGAGCTGGGTGCGCTGGCGCTGCACCCGGGCGCGCGCCTCGCGCAACTGCAAATGGGTTCCGATGCGTGCACGCAGCAGTTCCGGCACCAGGGGGCGCGCCACGACGTCGGAAGCTCCTTCGGCGAGGGCGCTTTGCTCCAGGTCCGGCTGGCCGCGCTCGATCATGGCGATCAGGGGAATGCTGGCAGTGTCGGGGTTGCCGCGCAGGCGTTGGCAAACCGCAAAGCCATCGCGCACCACATCGACCAGGATCAGGTCAGGGCGCGGAAGCCGCTGTGCCGCAGCAAGGGCGCTGTCGAAGTCGTCGACCGCACGCACGGCATACTTGTCTTCCAGCAGATGGCTGAGCTGTTGCAGGTGGTCGGCCGATCCATCAACGATCAGCAGCAGAGGCTTGGTCTTTGGGCTCTTCATTGCGGCATGATACCGCACGGGAACTTCACGCAGGGAATGTTCAATCAGAGAGTGCGGGTGTGCCGTCTGGCAGGAAAGCGCCGAAACAGCGCGTGCATTCAATACAGAACAGGTGCGCCACCCGAACATTCTTCTGGCGCAGCACCAGTTGCAGGTGGCCCTCTTCGCAAATCGGGCATGTTTCGCGCATGGTGCCGCAGGCCATCACGTCGTCGGCCAGGTAGTTTTCATCGTAACGCACACCATCAACGACGCGCTGCGGGTCGAGCTCGACCAGGAATAGCACCGGCTCCGGGCCTCGCTGGTCTGGCACCGGGTAGGCGCTTGAATGATAGTGATTCATCTGATTCATTGTCATCCCCTTTGCCCAGCGCAGGTTACGGGCACTTTAACGATAGTCAAAGATTCCCCATGAGGCAAGGTCAACCCGAAAAATTGCTTGCAATTAGATCGCGCACTATCTATACTGCGCTCCATGGATACGAAATCATTTGACCTCGAACAGGTTCCCAAGCTCGACCAGCAATTGTGCTTCGCCTTGTATTCGACTTCCCTGGCGATGAACAAGCTGTACCGCAAGCTGCTGCGCAAGCTGGGCCTGACCTACTCGCAATACCTGGTGATGATGGTGTTGTGGGAACAGGACGAGCAAACGGTGTCCGCCCTGGGCGAACGCCTGTTCCTCGACTCGGCCACGCTGACGCCGCTGCTGAAGCGGATGGAGCAGGCTGAACTGATCACCCGCACCCGTTGCCCGCAAGACGAGCGCCAGGTGATCATTGCCCTCACCCCGCACGGCAGCGAACTGCGGAACGAGGGTGCCAAGCTGCCGGCTTGCGTGCTTGGCGCCAGCGGCTGCGACCTGGATCAGGTGATTCGCTTGCAACGCGAGCTGTCGGTCTTGCGCACCAGCCTGATGAACAACGCGTAACAGACAGATGCCCACCTTGGTGTCACCACTGTGGGCATTTTTTAAAACCAATTAAGTAGCACACTATCTAATCGTTAGCTAAACAAAGGAGATTTACCATGAAAACCGTTATCGCCGCTTCTGCCTTCGCCCTCCTCGCCGGTTCCGCGGTCGCCGCCAGCCTGCCGGGCGTTGAACCGCAAACCGCGCAATTCCTGAAAGCGCTGGAAGGTGGCAAGCCGCTCGAATCGCTGAGCCCTGCCGACGCGCGCCAGGTACTGGCCGGCGCCCAGAAAGGCGCCAAGCTACCGGCCGCCGACGTGTCCGACAAGGTGATCGATGTCGATGGCGAAAAGATCAAGCTGCACATCGTGCGCCCTGCCGGCGCCAAAGGCACCCTGCCGGTCTTCATGTTCTTCCACGGCGGCGGCTGGGTACTGGGCGACTTCCCTACCCACGAACGCCTGGTGCGCGACCTGGTAGTGAACTCCGGCGCCGCGGCAGTCTTCGTTGACTACACTCCTTCGCCGGAAGCCGGCTATGGCGTGGCAATCAAGCAAGCCTACGGCGCCACCAAATGGGTCGCGAAAAACGGCAAGGAAATCAATGTCGACGGCACCCGCCTCGCCGTGGCAGGCAATAGCGTCGGCGGCAATATGGCAGCGGTGGTGGCGCTGATGGCGAAAGACCAGGGGCAGCCCAAGCTGCGCGCCCAGGTCCTGCTGTGGCCCGTCACCAACGCCGATTTCGACAACGGCTCCTACCAGCAGTTTGCCGATGGCCACTTCCTGACTCGTAACGCGATGAAATGGTTCTGGGACAACTACACGACCGACCTGGCCAAACGCAAGGAAATCTACGCCTCGCCTTTGCAGGCCACGACCGAGCAATTGAAAGGCCTGCCGCCAACCCTGATCCAGACCGCCGAATTCGACGTGCTGCGTGACGAAGGCGAAGCCTACGGCAAGAAGCTGGATGCCGCCGGTGTCGAAACCGCCACAGTCCGCTACAACGGCATGATCCACGACTTCGGCCTGCTGAACGTGCTGAGCAACGTACCGGGCACCAAAGCCGCGATGCGCCAAGCCGGCGAGGAACTGAAATACCGCTTGAAATAAAAGCTGGGGCGCCGAGACCCTTTCGGTCTCGGCGCGTACCAACAACGGATGTTTCAGGTTTTTTACAAATAAACGAAGTGTCGTGAGGAAAAGCTCTCTAGAATAGCCCAGCATTTATTACAACAAGCATGGGGATTCGATGAAACGCCTTCATTTCGGCCTTGCCGCACTTTGCCTGACGGCGACGGCCTTCGCAGCCGAGCCATTTGATGACAAGTTCCGCCAGCTCGAAGAGCTGCTGCCTTCCGCCAACCAGTACCGCACCGCTTCCGGCGCGCCCGGCCATGCCTACTGGCAGCAACGCGCCGATTACACCATTCGTGCCACCCTGGATGAGGCTAACCGCGCCATTTCGGGCAGCGGCCAGGTCACCTACCACAACAACTCGCCGGATACCCTGCATTACCTGTGGCTGCAGCTCGACCAGAACATCTACAAATCGGATTCCGATGCCCGCATGACCATGACCGCGCCGTCGCGCGAAGCCTGGGGCCGCGCCAAGGGCGAAGAAGAAGGCATGAAGTACGAAGGCCTGCGCAACATCCTTGCCGGGCGCGACTTCGATGGCGGCTTCAAGATCGGCTCCGTCAAAGGTTCCGGCGGCGCGCCGCTGAAAACCACCATCAACCGCACCATGATGCGCATCGAGCTGCAGCAGCCGCTGAAGCCGGGCGAGAAGTTCAGCTTCTCCATCGACTGGACCTACAAGATCAATGAGCAGAAAGTGCTGGGCGGCCGATCCGGCTATGAATACTTCGCCGAAGACAAGAACGCGCTGTTCGAGATCGCCCAGTGGTTCCCGCGCATGGCGGCTTACTACGACGTGTATGGCTGGCAGCACAAGCAGTTCCTGGGTTCCGGCGAATTCACGCTGGAATTCGGCGACTACGACGTGCAGATCACAGTCCCGGCCGACCATATCGTGGCGTCCACCGGCGAGCTGCAAAACCCGAACGACGTGCTGACCTCTACCCAGCGCGACCGCCTGGCCAAGGCCCGCACCAGCAAGACCCCGGTCGTCATCGTGACCCAGGCCGAAGCCGAGCAGGCCGAAAAGAACCAGGCCAAGGGCACCAAGACCTGGCATTTCAAGGCGAAGAACGTGCGCGACTTCGCCTGGGCGTCTTCCCGCAAGTTCATCTGGGATGCGCAGGGCTACAAGAAGGACGGCAGCAACCTGATGGCCATGTCCTACTATCCGAAGGAAGGCAACCCGCTGTGGGAGAAGTATTCGACCGCCGCCATCATCCACACCATCGAGCAGTACAACAAGTACAGCTTCGACTATCCGTACCCGACTGCGATTTCCGTCAACGGCCCGGTCGGCGGCATGGAGTATCCGATGATCTCCTTCAACGGCCCGCGTCCGGTGAAGGACAAGAAGACCGGCGAAATCACCTACACCAAGCGCGCCAAATATGGCCTGATCGGCGTGGTAATCCACGAGGTTGGCCACAACTACTTCCCGATGATCGTTAACAGCGACGAGCGCCAATGGACCTGGATGGATGAGGGCCTGAACACCTTCGTTCAATCGCTGGCTCAGGAAGCCTGGGAGGACAATTACCCGGCCGGCCGCGGCGATCCGCGCTTCATCGTCGACTACATGCGTTCGAAGAACCAGGTGCCGATCATGACCAATTCGGAGTCGCTGCTCCAGTTCGGCAACAACGCCTACGCCAAGCCAGCCGCCGCGCTGAACATCCTGCGCGAAACGGTGCTGGGCCGCGAACTGTTCGACTATGCTTTCCGTGAATATGCGCGCCGCTGGAAGTTCAAGCGCCCTACCCCGGCCGACTTCTTCCGCACCATGGAAGACGCGTCCGGCACCGACCTTGACTGGTTCTGGCGCGGCTGGTTCTACACCACGGATGCAGTCGACGTATCGATCGATGGCATCAGCGAGTACGGCGTGAGCACCAAGAATCCGGAAACCGAAAAGGCCTGGAAGAAGGCGCAGCACGACGCGGAGCCGGTCTCCATCATCGACCAGCGCAACAAGGGGATGGTACGCAAGGTGGATGAACAGCCTGCGCTGAAGGACTTCTACAACGAGCACGACGACTACACCGTCACCAACGCCGACCGCAACAAGTTCGACGAGCAGACCAAGGACCTGGAACAGTGGGAGAAGGACCTGCTGGCGCAGGGCAAGCACCTATACCTGGTGGACTTCTCCAACCTCGGTGGCCTGGTGACCCCGCTGATCCTGCAGATCGAACTGAAGTCGGGCAAGAAGTACATCGAGCGCGTGCCTGCCGAAGTGTGGCGCTACTCGCCGAAGAAGGTCACCAAGATCATCGTGACCGACGAGCCGCTGGTGTCCCTGGTGCATGATCCGTACTGGGAAACCGCCGACATCGACCAGTCGAACAACGCCTGGCCGCGCAAGGTGACGCCTTCGCGCCTGGAACTGTTCAAGTCGCGCCAGCCGGAAAACATGATGAAGGACTTCAACACTCCGCTGAAGAAGCAGGAAGCGGATAGCGCCAAGGAAGGCGCCAAGAAGGAATGATGCGTTTCAAAGCCGTCCTCGCGGCGGCGCTGCTCTGGTGCAGCGCTGCCGCCCAAGCCCATAATTTCCACGTGGGCTTGACCGAAATCAGCTTCAACCCACGTACGGGCAGCACGGAAGTGGTTCATACTTACACGGCGCATGATGTGGAAGCGCTGTTGATGAACCTGTACCAGCGCCACTTTGACCTTGGGTTGGAGGAGGACCAGGCCGTGTTCCGTCGCTACCTCGAAAAGCAGTTCCGCATCACCGTCAACGGCAAGCCATTGCCGCTGCAATGGGTCGGCTTGCAAGCCAACGTCGACAGCATTATCGTGTTCCAGGAAATCGAAAAGACCGAACTGCCGCCGGGCGCCGTCCTGCTGGACGGTGTGCTGACGGACTTCCTGCCGCAACAAGTCAATAACGTCAACGTCAGCGGCCCGGGCCGCCCGGCAGCCTCCATCGTTTTCAATCGCGATCGCCGTGAACAGCCGCTCCCCTAGGCTCGCAATCGTTTGCCTGCTTGCGCCGGCAGCCGCGTTTGCCGATGATCCCTTCATGCAGCGCGTACTGGTCGAAGGCGCACGCGCCAGCCAGGTCGGCGTCGCCGATTCGGCCGGCATGGGCAGCGTCTCGCAGCGCCAGCTCGAAGCGCGCACCATTTACCGTCCTGGCGAACTGCTGGAAGCGACGCCGGGGCTGGTAGCCAGCCAGCACAGTGGCGAGGGCAAGGCCAACCAGTTCTACCTGCGCGGCTTCAACCTCGATCATGGCACCGACCTGCGCACCACGGTGGACGGCATGCCGGTCAACCAGCGCAGCCACGCGCATGGCCAGGGCTGGACCGACCTGAATTTCATCATTCCAGAACTGGTGGCGCGGCTCGATTACAGCAAGGGGCCGTATAACGCGAGCACCGGCGACTTTTCCTCCGCCGGCGCCACGGCAATCAATTACTCCAGCCGCCTGCCGCAGGACCAGGCCAGCGCCACGGCAGGCCAGAATGGCTACGACCGCGCCCTGGTTGCAGGATCGCGCGAATCCGGCGACAGCGGCTCCTGGCTGTACGCGCTGGAGGCGGTGCACAACGATGGCCCTTGGACACGCGGCGACAACTACCGCAAACTGAACGCGGTGCTGCGCTTCAGCGAAGGCTTCGCCAACAACGGCTACACCGTTACTGCCATGGCCTACCGCGGCGCCTGGAACGCCACCGACCAGATACCGCAGCGCGCCGTGGACAACGGCTCGCTGGGCCGCTTCGACGGCATCGACCTGACCGATGGCGGGCAGGCACGGCGTTTCAGCGTGTCCGCCGCCTGGGCCCGCAGCGACGAGAAGACGACGACGAAGGCCAACGCCTACATCATCAACAACCGGCTGGAACTGTTCTCGAACTTCACCTACTTCCTGGACGACCCGGTGCATGGCGACCAGTTCGCCCAGCCGGACCGCCGCGTCACCAGCGGCTTCGAGGCGAGCCAAAGCTGGCATGACCATATGGACGACATGGCATGGAGCACCACGTTCGGCGTGCAGGCGCAGAACGACAATATCTTCAACGCCCTGCAGCACACGCAAGCGCGCCAGGTGCTGGCGACCGTGCGCGCCGACCATATCGTCGAAACCAGCGCCGCGCTGTACCTGCAGCAACGCCTGCGCGTCACGCCATGGCTGCGCGGCGAAGCCGGCTTGCGGCTGGACCGCTACCGCTTCGCCGACGGCGATGCCCGCGCCGATGAAACACTGGCAAGCCCGAGCATCAGCCTGGCCTTCGGCCCCTGGTCGCGCACCGAGTTCTACCTGAACGCGGGCCGTGGCTTCCACAGCAACGATGCGCGGGGCGTGACCCAGGCGCAGGACCCGGCGACACCGCTGGCCCGCTCGCGCGGCCTGGAGTTCGGCCTGCGCAGTGAAGCCGTCAAAGGCCTGCAGACCGTGCTGGCCGTGTATCGCCTGGACTTCGACTCGGAACTGGTCTACCTGGGCGACGCCGGCAGCACCGAAGCGGGCCGCCCGAGCCGCCGCCACGGCATCGAGTTCTCCAACTACTACAAGCCGTTCAAATGGCTGTCGCTGGACGCCGACCTCGCCTTCGCGCGCGGCCGCTTCCGTCCCTCCGCGCCGGAAGGCGACCGCGTCCCCGGTGCGGTCGAAGGCGTGGCCCAACTGGCCGCCACCGTCACCCCGGCCGGCCCCTGGTCCGGCGCCCTGCGCCTGCGTTGGTTCGGCCCGCGCCCACTGGTGGAAGACAACTCCGTGCGCTCGAAAGCCAGCGCCACCCTCAACGGCCGCCTGGCCTACAAGCTGGCAGCCCGCACCACCCTGGAGCTGGAAGGCTTCAACCTGGCCAACCGCCAGGTATCGGCCATCGACTATTTCTACGAGTCGCGCCTGCAGGGCGAGGCCGAGGCCAGGGCCGGCATCCATTTCCACCCGATCGAGGCAAGGTCCGTCCGCTTCAGCGTAACGCACGCGTTCTAAGTACAATAAGGGGCATGATGACGCCCCTGCCCCAATTGATCCACACCCTGCGCAGCGCCGGCTACGCCCTGCTCAAGCCGGCCGATGTGGCCAGCCTGGCCGGCTGCACCCTGGATGAACTGAATTCCCTGGTCCCGAGCTGGAACGACCTGGCCCCGGACAACTACCTGAAAGACGGCGGCCGCTATCGCCGCCGGCGCCATTCCTGCTTCGTGCAGGACGGCCTGGCCCTCGAGCAGACCACCCACCGCGCCCACTGGCAGCCGGTCGAATACAACGCCCTGCACGGCGGCATGCGCCGCCTGTTCGAGCCAGTCGCCCCGCAAACGGTGGCCAACCCTGCCTGGACCAGGCTGCTGGCCGCCATCGGCCAGGCCTGCGCCCAGGTACGCGGCCAGCATCCCTGGTATGTGGAAGCCCACCAGTTCCGCATCGACACCACCGACGGTATCGGCCGCCCCACCCCGGAAGGCGCCCACCGCGACGGCGTCGATTTCGTGGCCGTGCTGCTGGTCGGGCGCCACGGCATCAAGGGCGGCGAAACCCGCGTCTTCGAGGCCGACGGACCGAACGGCAAGCGCTTTACCATGACCGAACCCTGGACCATGCTCCTGTTGGACGACGCGGCTGTCATCCATGAATCGACCCCGATCCAGCCGCTGGCCGAGCATGGCCACCGGGACACGCTGGTCATCACCTACCGTGACGGCGGTTTCCAAGGCGGGTGAAAAAACGGTATAGTCTGATCACCCAACCATTTCGGAGGTGACTTGGACGCCAGCTACGATATCGCGCCCGATGAGCTGGAAATACTCATCGTGGAAGACAGCCCGACCCAGGCTGAGCGCCTGCGGCGGCTGATCCGGTCCTCGGGCTATCACGCCAGGGTGGCGGCCAACGGCAAGCTGGCACTGGCCGATATCCGCGAGCACAAGCCGCACCTGGTCCTGTCGGACATCGTCATGCCCGAGATGAACGGATATGAACTGTGCCGCGCCATCAAGGCCGATCCCGCGCTGCGCGATATCCCCGTCATCCTGGTCACCTCGCTGACCGACCCCAAAGACATCATCCGCGGCATCGAATGCGGCGCCGACAACTTCATCCGCAAGCCCTACGCCGAAGACTACCTGCTCAACCGCATCGGCCAAATGCTGGTCAACCAGAAGCTGCGCAAGAATTCCAGCATGGAGGTCGGCATCGCCCTCTACCTGGGCGACCAGAAGCACTTCATCAATGCAGAACGCCAGCAGATCCTCGACCTGCTGATCTCGACCTACGAGCAGGCGGTGCAGGTCAACAGCGAGCTGCAGGCGCGCGAGCGGCAGGTAATCGAACTGAACATGCGCCTGGCCCACCATGCCGGCGAGCTGGAAACCATCAACCGCGAGATCGCGCTGAAGAACCTGGAACTGGCCGAAGCCAGCCGCATGAAGTCGGCCTTCATCGCCAATATGTCGCACGAGCTGCGCACGCCGCTGAATGCCATCATCGGCTTTACCGGCGCCCTGCTGATGAAGCTTCCCGGCCCGCTGACCGATGAACAGGACCGCCAGCTCAACACCATCCGCAACAGCGCGCGCCACCTGCTATCGCTGATCAACGACATCCTCGACGTCGCCAAGATCGAAGCGGGCAAGGTCACCCTGACCGTGGAGTCCGTGCAATGCCAGCAACTGATGGGCGAAGTGGCGGACACCCTGCGCCCGCTGGCTGCGCAGAAAGGGCTGGAAGTCCTGGTCGACATGCCGGAGCAACCGATCGTGCTGCAGACCGACCGCCGCGCGCTGGCGCAAATCATGATCAACCTGGCCAACAACGCCATCAAGTTCACCGAGAAAGGCATGATCAAGCTGGCGCTGAAGCAGCGCACCGACGAAGAGCAGGCGCTGATCACGGAATTCAGCGTGACCGACAGCGGCAGCGGCATCAAGGAAGAAGACCAGGCCAAGCTGTTCCAGGCTTTTTCGCAACTCGATAACAGCTCGACCCGGCATGTGGAAGGCGCGGGCCTGGGCCTTTACCTGAGCCAGAACCTGGCCAATCTCCTCGGCGGTTCGCTGTTCTTCAGCAGCGACTTCGGCAAAGGCAGCACCTTCACGCTCGCACTCAAATGTCGGCACGCATCCTGATCATCGAAGACAACCAGGCCAATATGGACCTGATGACGTACTTGCTGCAGGCCTTCGGCCATCGGCCCCTGTGCGCCACCGATGGCGAAATGGGCGTGGCGATGGCCATCAGCGAGAAGCCGGACCTGATCCTGAGCGACCTGCACTTGCCAAAGCTGGACGGGCTGGGCGTGGTAGCGCGCTTGCGCGCCGATCCGGCCACCCAGTCGATCCCGATCCTTGCCGCCAGCGCCCTCCCCGTCACCGATGGCTGTGCAGCGCTGCGCCGCGCCGGCTTTTCCGGCTGCCTGCCCAAGTCGCTGGAGCCTGACGTGCTGATCCCGGCGCTGGAATCCTTCCTGCCTGCCCACCTGCGCGCCGGCGGCACGCCCGCCATGCCGGCGCCTTCTGCCGCCGCGCCGACTCCCGCCACGGCCCCTGCCGGCACGGTCAACACCGGACGCGCCCGCGTGCTGCTGCTTGACGCGGCGCCGGAAAACGCCGGCCTGGTGGCTGCGATCCTGGCGCATAGCGGCTACAGCGTCCGCAGCGCATCCAACCCGATGGATGCCGGCGCGCTGATGGACGGCCATGTTTACGACGTGGTGTTGTGCGAGCTGGGCTTGCTGGAAGCGGGCCGCCTGTCTTTCCTGGCCGACGCGCTGGAGATGGCGCCCGGGCTGCCGGTGCTGGTGATCCGCCCCGACGATGAAGACGACCTGGGTGCATTGGGCGCGGGACGCCGCCGCAGCGTGCTGTCCCATCCGATCGACCCGCAACAGCTGGTGGCGGCAATCGACGGCCTGCTGGGCCAGCCCGCTCTTTAGGCCAGCATCAGCCAGCCCAGTGCGATCAGGCTGAACACCGCGGCAATCATGCCCAGGGTGTTTTCCGACCGTTCATCGGGGCTGGTCAACTTCCACAGAAACTTCAGCATTTTTCTTGTCCCCAACCGCGTCCCAACGCCATGCGGCCGTCAGGCGTACCTGCAGGTAATCGAGGAAGAGGCGAACCCGGAGCGGCAAGTTGCGGCCGTGCGGCAGGATCGCCTGCAGCGGCGCAGCCGGCATGCTGTAGCGTGGCAACAAACGTTGCAGGCGCCCTGCCAGCAGGTCATCGCCCACATCCCAGATCGATTTTACTACCAAGCCGCTACCTTGCAGCGCCAGCGCGTGTGCGGCCTGGCCGTCATTGGTGAGGAAAGTTGCGGCCACGCGCACCCTCTCTGTTTGCTCGCCGTCGAAGCGCCAGTCAACGCGCCGGGCGTCGCCGATCACGATGCAGCGATGCCCGGTTAGCTCGGCAGGACTGGCCGGGATGCCATGCTGCTCCAGGTAGGATGGTGCGGCGCACAGCACGCGGTAGTTGGGAGCAAGCCGGCGCACCACCAGGCTGGGATCTTCCACGCTGCCGAAACGGACCGCCATGTCCAGTCCGGTTTCCAGCAGGTTGACGACGGTATCGGTCAGTTCAAGCTGCACCTGCAGGCGGGGATGCTGGCGCTGGAAGTCGGCGACGATGGGCACGATATGCTGGCGCCCAAGTTCGGCGGGGGCGCTCAGGCGCAGCAGGCCGTCCACTTCATGCCGGCTGTGCGCGAGCAGGGACTCGGCCTGGCCAACCTCCTCCAGGATACGCAAGACGCGGGCATGGAACAACGCGCCGTCCGCCGTCAGCACCTGGCGCCGCGTGGTCCGCTGCAACAGCCGCAGGCCAATGCTCTTCTCCAGCTGCGCCAGGCGTTTGCTCACCACCGATAGCGGCAGCTCGAGTTCACGCGCGGCGGCCGACATGCTGCCTGCCGCCACGATGTGCGCAAACGCCCGCAAAGCCGGCAAATCATCAAGCATGGGCTAATTCTCCCTGAATTGGAAAATATGTATTCGTCATGGACGACTATTTTAGCCACCCAAAGGTAAATACCATGCAATTATTTCCCAAGGAGATATGATGAAACACCTTACCACCCTGCTGCTCGCCGCCCTGCCCTTGGCCGCCGCCCATGCGGCGCCGGCCCCGGAACTCATCCGTCCGCGCCAGCAATTCGTCGATCCTTCGCTGCCGGCGGCACAGGCCGAAGCCAGCGTGCTGGCTGCCCGCCGCTACGCATCGTTCTGGAACAACGGCGACGAAACGCTGGCTCGCGCCGCATTGGCGCCAGGATTCACAGACCGCACCCTGCCGCCCGGCCGCGCCCAGGGCCTGCCAGGTCCGCTGGCGGCATCCGCCTTCGTGCGTGCGGCGGTTCCCGATATGCGCGCCGACATCGAGCAGTTGATCGTCAGCGGCGACCGCGCCATCGTGCACCTGCGCTTCCGGGGTCATTTCACCGGCAGTTTCAAAGGCGTGCAGGGCAAGGGACAGGCAATCGACTTCATCGCCACCGACATCTATCGCGTCGCTGAGGGCCAAATCACCGACAACTGGCACATCGAGGACAACCTCGCCTTCCTGCGCCAGCTTGGCGTGATTGGAGACTAGACAATCAGCTGCAGGCGTGCACCGGAGGGCAAGCCGGGGAAGGTGCGTGCCAGCGCCGTATCAGGCAGGCGCAGGTGGCGCTCGGCCACATGCGCCAGCACATGGCGGAAGTCGGTGGTGACCGGCAAATCGCGTCCTTCGTTCAACTGGGCGTCGGCCAGTCCCTTCCATTCGCCCGCCACCTTGCCGCCCTTGAGCTTTCCGCCCAGCAGCCACATGGCGTTGCCGTGGCCATGGTCGGTGCCCCGGTTGCCGTTCTCGCGCGCGGTACGGCCGAATTCCGACATGACCACGATCACCGTATCGTCAAACAATGGACCCAGGCGCTGCGCCAGCGTCGCCAGCCCCTGCCCCAGCGGCTGCAGGCGGTTGGCCAGTTGGCCGGTGCCGGCGCCCTGGTTGGCATGGGTGTCCCAGCCGCCCAGCGCAACGAAGGCGAGCTGGATGTTGGGGTTGTTGCGCATCAGTGTTGCAAGGCGGCCGGCATCGTCGGGGAAGCCATTCGGCAGCGGGGCGCCGTTATCGGCCGCCTGCATCTCCGACATCATCCCGCCATTGGCGGCAGCCATGACTTCCTCATGGGCCTTGCGCCCGGCCTGGTACACCTTGCCGTAGCGTTCATTGCCGGCATACAGCGCGTCGAAGGCTTTCGCGATCTGCGGCCGGTCGAGCGGCGTGGAGCGCGTGCCGGCTGCGCCGTTGGCGAGGTTGGTGGCCGGCTGAGAGCCGGACAGCACGCGCGGCATCACCGGGCCGATGCTGAGCGCCCGCGTCGGCGTGGTCTCGCCCGGCAGGCTGCCAAGCAGGCGGTTCATCCAGCCATCCTGCGTGCTTTTCACGCCCGGCGTGGCGGACTCCATATAGTCTTGCGCATCGAAGTGGGAACGGCTGGCATCCGGCGACCCGCTGGCGTGCACGAAGGCCAGCTTTTTCTGCTCCCACAGCGGCATCAAAGGCGCCAGCGCCGGATGCAGGCCAAAGTAGCCGTCCAGGTTCAGCGCGCCGTCTTCCGTGCCCGGCCTGGCCAGCGCGATATTCGGGCGCAGGCGGGCGTATTCGGGGTCGGCCACCGGCGCCACCACGTTCAGGCCGTCCACCGCGCCACGCAGCATGACGACGATTAGTTTTTTCGCGGTCGGCGAGCTGCTGCCGGGGGCCATGGTCGCCGCCCAGGCATGGGGGCCGAGCGGCAGCATCAGGCCGGCGCTGGCGGCGAAGGCATTCAGGAATTGGCGTCGTTGCATGGCGCGCTCCGTTAGCGTTGCATGAAGTCGGGACTGCCGAGCAGCATGGCAGCGCGCAGGCGTTCATTGCTGTCGGCGACGATGGCGGCAGTCTGTTTCGAGACGGAGGTGCCTAAAGCCTCCTGCACCTTGTCGGCATCGGCACCGTTGGAAAGTGCCAGCGCGTAGCTGATGCGGCGGCTCAGGCCATCCGGGTTCAGCCAGGCGCCTTCCGTGTTCTTGTAGCCGTCCGGCGTCTGGCAGCCGTACAGCGGCATCCCGAGACGGTTCAGGATGCCCACCAGCGGCTTCACTTCAGGCATCGGCATGGCGGACGCGCGCGAAGCAGATACCACGTACTGGTACGGCGTCTTGAACTTGGCGCCGGCGTACTGCTGGTCCATGAATTCCGGGCTGGAGAACAGGGTACGCAGCACGGTGCGGATATCGCCCTTGCTGGCGATCCAGCTTTGCGCCATGCGCTCCACCAGCGCGGGCGGCGGCTGGTCGGCCACGAAGTACTGCGCCAGCTTGCTGCTGATATGGCGCGCAGTCGCGGGATGCACCGCCAGCACGTCCAGCGCATACTCCCCTTCCGCCTCGCCACGCGCTGTCACCGGCTTGCCCAGCCAGGTCTTGGCGCCGTTATCGTGGCGGCGCGGATCGAACGCGAACTGGGCATCGCGCTTCGGTCGATAGGTCCAGCCGGTCAGCATGCGCGCCAGCTCGGTCACGTCTTTCTGGGTATAGCCGCCGTCAACGCCCAGGGTGTGCAGCTCCATCAGCTCGCGGGCGTAATTCTCATTCAGGCCGCCAGCCTTCGAGACCCAGTTATCGAGGTAGAACAGCATGGCTGGATGATGGGCCGTGGCGCCCAGCATCTGGCGGAACGAGCCAAACACGTAGGGACGGATCGCATCGCGCTCGTAACTTGTGACCAGGGCACGGTCCTGCCCTTTGCCCGAAAATACATTGAAGTGGTTATACCAGAAGTCAACCATCACTTCTTCCAGCTGGCGCGGGCTTTCGATGGCGCGCAGCAGGCGGGCTTCAGCCGCTTCGGAGGCCATCTGCTGCACCACTTCCCGGCGCTCGCCCTGCTCGCCACTGCGTGCCTCCTGGAATCGTTCCAGCGCATCGCCGGCGCTC
The DNA here is from genome assembly GCA_966077345.1 of uncultured Duganella sp. Classification (GTDB taxonomy): domain Bacteria; phylum Pseudomonadota; class Gammaproteobacteria; order Burkholderiales; family Burkholderiaceae_D; genus Rugamonas. Next base: position 169,077 of record CBHREK010000061.1, on the reverse strand, counting down.
ATCTTCAGCGTTTCCAGCTTGTCCAGCCGCTGGGCTAACGCCACCGGCAAGGCCGGCGGGTTGAGTTGCTCATCAATATAAGCCTGTATCCCGGACTGGCGCACCCGCTCGATATCGCCAGGGCGCGGCCCGTAGGCCAGCCGGTTCAGCACATGGATGGCAGCCTGCTCGCCCGCCAGGGGCGCCGCCCACAGGGCCGCCTGGGGTAGTGCGGCAAGTACCGCGCCGAGTATCCAGCTTCGCATGATGTCGTCCCAATACAATGATTCGCAGGACTTTCTTTATACGCTAGCCGCCGAATTAAGGGCAAAGACTCCTTTGTATCAGGATGTTAATTGTTTGATTTATATGCTCTAATTCACGTTGCGCAAAATGAAAGGACGGCATGAAGAGATATCAGGTCCCGCTATCTGTGGTGGCCATGCTGGCGCTCAGCGCCTGCGGCATCACCGGACCGGCGAACAAGGTCGCGGCGGATGCGCCGCAACAATGGCAGGCTCCCCTGCCGCATAACGGCAGCACCGGTGAACTGGCCAACTGGTGGCAGCGCCAGTCCGATCCGCTGCTGGTGCAATTGATCGAGGCCGCACAGGCGGCCAGTCCCACCATTGCCGGCGCCCAGGCGCGCTTTGCAGCCGCCAGCGCCGAGCGCACCGCCGCCGGCGCTGCCCTCGCCCCATCGCTGACCGGTGTGCTGACATCCACCCGCATGAGCCAGCAGTCCGCCAGTGCTCCGACGAATACCACCACCCAGCTGTTGGCCCAGGCCCAGTGGGAAATCGACCTGTTCGGCGGCGGCCGCGCGCGCCGCAACGCTGCCATCGCGCGCCACGAAGGCGCACAGGCGGGCTGGCATGAAGCCCGCGTCAGCGTGGCGGCCGAAACAGCCAACCAGTATTACAGCCTGCGGGCCTGCGAAAAGCTGCTGAACGTCGCCCGCATGGATGCCGCTTCGCGCGCCCATACCGCGCGCCTGACCGACATCACCACCAGGGCCGGCTTCCAGTCGCCGTCCGCCAATGCCCTGGCCCGGGCCAGCGCCGCCGACGGCAATAACCGCGCGGTAGCCCAGCGTGCTGCCTGCGACAGCGAATTGAAAGTTCTGGTGGCGCTGACCGCCATCCCGGAACCGGAACTGCGGGCACGGCTGGCCGACAGCGCGGCCAATGCCGTGCTGTCGCCGGAAGCCGGCGTCGCCATCGATTCGGTGCCGGCCGAGGTGCTGGCCCAGCGTCCCGACGTCTTCAACGCAGAGCGCGAAGTGGCCGCTGCCAGCTACGACGTCGCCAGCGCGCGCGCCGAGCGCCTGCCGCGCTTGGGCCTTTCCGGCTCTATCGGGCGCGGCCGCCTGCATGCCGAGGGCCAGGACATCACCGCCAATGTGTGGACCATCGGCCCGCTGCAAATGACCTTGCCGATCATCGATTGGGGCGTGCGCCGCGCCAATGTGGATGCTTCGCGCGCCCGTTACGACGCTGCCGTGTCGAGCTACAAGGCCAGCGTGCGCCAGGCCGTGTCGGAAGTCGAACAGGCGCTGGTGGCGCTGCAAAGCACGCAGGAGCGGGCCGAGGATGCGCAGACTGCGCTCGACGGCTATCGCACCTTCTTCACCGCGACCGAAGAACGCTACAAGAATGGGCTGGCCAGCCTGCTCGAACTGGAAGACGCCCGCCGCACGCGGCTGGCCGCAGAAAACACAGTAGTGAACCTGCAGCGCGAACGCAGCGCCGCCTGGATCGCCCTGTACCGTGCAGCAGGCGGCGGCTGGACCGCGCCTGCCGCGCCCTAAGATCGGAAAGACTTTATGAAACCACTGCACCGCACTCCCTCCGCTGTCGCCGCCCTGGCAGTTGCTACTGCCCTTGCCGCCCTGGCCCAGGCGCCCTGCGCCATGGCCGACGACAAGAAGCCTGCCGCCGCCAAGCCATCGCTGACCGTCACGACCGTCCGTCCGCAGAAAACCAGCCTGCCGATCCGCCTGACCGCCAACGGCAACGTCGCCGCCTGGCAGGAAGCAATCATCAGCAGCGAGTCGAACGGCCTGCGCCTGTCGGACGTCAAAGTCAACGTGGGCGACGTCGTCACCAAGGGCGAAGTACTGGCCGTGTTTGCGCCTGAAACCCCGCAGGCCGAAGTGGCGCAAGCCAAGGCCGCGCTGATGGAAGCCCAGGCTGCCGCCGCGGAAGCGAAGGCCAATGCCGAGCGCGCACGCTCGATCCAGGATACCGGCGCCCTGAGCGCACAGCAGATCAGCCAGTACACTACAGCCGAAGCCACGGCCCAGGCGCGCGCCGCTTCCGCCAAGGCCATGCTGGCCTCGGCCGAACTGCGCCTGCGCTATACCAGGGTTGTCGCGCCCGACGCGGGCGTGATCTCGGCCCGCAGCGCCACCGTCGGCGCTGTCGCCGGTCCCGGCACCGAGTTGTTCCGCATGATCCGCCAGGGCCGCCTGGAATGGCGCGCCGAAGTCACGGCCGCCGACCTGCGCAACGTCAAGATCGGCGGCAATGCCGTCGTCAAGGCCGCCAACGGCAGCGAACTGACCGGCAAGGTGCGCATGGTGGCGCCGACCATCGACCCCCAGACCCGCTCCGCCCTGGTGTATGTGGACCTGCCTCCGAATAACGGCAAGCAGGCGCCGTTCAAGGCAGGCATGTTCGCCACCGGCCAATTCGAGCTCGGCGCATCCGATGCGCTGACCGTGCCGCAGCAGTCGATTACCGTGCGTGATGGCTTCAGCTACGTGTTCCGCCTGAACCAGGACCAGCGCGTGAGCCAGGTCAAGGTGCAGCCGGGCCGCCGCATCGGCGACCGCATCGAGGTGCTTTCCGGACTGGCGCCCGATGCGCAGATCGTGGCTGCCGGCGCAGGTTTCCTGAACGACGGTGACCTGGTACGCAATACCGGCGCGCCGGCGCAAGCCGCGACCGCGGTCAAGCCGGCACGCTAAGGAGGCGCCGTGAACTTTTCAGCCCTCTCAATCAAGCACCCGGTTCCGGCGATCATGCTGTTCATCCTGCTGTCGCTGGCAGGCTGGATGGCCTACCGCGCCAACCCGGTGCAGGACTTCCCCGACATCGAACTGCCAATCGTCACCGTTTCGGCCTCCCTGCCCGGCGCTGCACCGGCCCAGCTGGAAACCGAGGTGGCGCGCAAGATAGAGGATTCGGTCGCAACCCTGCAAGGCGTGAAGAACATCTACGCCAAGGTACTGGACGGTACCGCCACCATCACCGTCGAATTCATCCTTGAGAAGAACCTGTCCGACGCCGTCAACGAAGTGCGCGACGCAGTGACACAGGTACGCGCCGACATGCCCGGCGAAATGCGCGACCCGGTGGTCAGCAAGGTTTCCACCGCCGGCCGCGTGATCCTTGCCTTCACCGTCGCCCCGAAGCAAGGGACGAAGATCGACGATGCGGACCTGAGCTGGTATGTGGACAATACCGTCTCCAAGAAGCTGCTGTCGGTACCGGGTGTTGGCGCAGTCAAGCGGGTCGGCGGCGTGAGCCGGGAGATCCGCGTCGAGCTCGATGACGAACGCATGGCGGCCCTGCGCGTATCCGCGCTGGACGTGTCGCGCATGCTGCGCCAGGTACAGAAGGAAGCACCGGGTGGACGTGGCGACGTGAGCGGCGCCGAACAATCGGTGCGCACGATCGCCACGGTGAAGAGCGCACAGGAACTCTCCCAGATGGATATCCCGCTGGGCGACGGCCGCCACATTCGCCTCGAGCAGGTGGCCGACGTGACCGACACCATTGCCGAACCGCGCTCCGAAGCAACGCAGGATGGCAAGAAGGTCGTCGCCTTCGAAATTTTCCGCACCAAGGGCGCCAGCGAAACCCAGGTAGCCGCCGATGCGCGCGCCGCAATAGAACAACTGCGCAAGGCGCATCCGACCATCGACATCACGCAATCGATCGACAACGCCGAACCGGTGGACGAGAACTTCGCCGGCTCGATGGAGCTGCTGTATGAAGGCGCCATCCTGGCCGTGCTGGTGGTGTGGTGGTTCCTGCGCGACTGGCGCGCCACGCTGGTGGCTGCTTCGGCACTGCCGCTGTCGGTACTGCCGGCCTTCCTTGGCATGTACTGGATGGGCTTCACGCTGAACACCGTGACCCTGCTGTCGCTGGCCCTGGTGGTCGGCGTGCTGGTGGACGACGCCATCGTGGAAATCGAAAACATCGAACGCCACCTGCACATGGGCAAAACGCCAATGCAGGCCGCGCTCGAAGCGGCCGACGAAATCGGCATGGCAGTGATTGCCACCACCTTTGCCCTGGTGGCCGTGTTCCTGCCAACCGCCTTCATGGGCGGCATTCCCGGCAAGTTCTTCAAGCAGTTCGGCTGGGCCGCAGTGCTGGCGGTGCTGGCTTCGCTGGTCGTAGCGCGTTTGCTGACGCCGATGATGGCGGCGCACCTGCTGAAAGCGACCAGCAAGCCGCAACAGGAAGACGGCTGGATCATGCAGCGCTATATGAAGACCATGCGCTGGTGCCTGCAGAATCGCGGCAAGACCGCGCTGGCGGCAGGCGCCTTCTTTGTCGGTTCGATCATGCTGGTCGGCCTGCTGCCAACCGGCTTCGTGCCGCCGGCCGACCGAGGCCAGACCATGGTCAACCTGGAACTGCCGCCCGGCTCCACCCTGGCCGAGACGCGCGCTATCGCCGAGCGCGCCCGCCTGGCAATCATGGAAGTCAAGCCGGTGACCAATGTGTTCAGTTCCATCGGCGGCGGTTCTTCAGGCGATGCCTTCGCACCCGGCGCCGCGGCCGAAGCGCGCCGTGCAGTGCTGACCATCACCACCAAGCACCGCAACGACCGCAAGGAGTCGATGCCCCAGATCGACGACATGATCCGCGAAAAGCTGTCCACCCTGCCCGGCGCGCGCTTCACCGTCGGCCCGCCTGATACCGGCGTCAAGATGCAGCTCGTGCTGCGTTCGGAAGATCCGGTGGCGCTGATCGAGTCGGCCCGCAAGGTCGAGCGCGACCTGCGCACGCTGCACGGCATCGGCAACGTCACCTCGAGCGCATCGCTGGTGCGTCCTGAAATCATCGTGCGCCCCGACTTCGCCAGGGCGGCCGACCTGGGCGTGACGGCCAACTCCATCGGCGAGACGGTGCGCGTGGCCACCGCAGGCGACTACGACTTCGAGCTGACCAAGATGAACCTGGCCGAACGCCAGGTGCCGATCCGCGTCAAGCTGCCCGACAGCGTGCGCGCCGACCTGGATGCCATCGGCCGCCTGACCGTCCCCGGCCGCAATGGCCCGGTGATGCTGGCCAATGTCGCCACCATCACGATGGAATCCGGACCGGCCCAGATCGACCGCCTGAACCGCAGCCGCAACGTGACGCTGGACGTTGAGCTGGGCAGCCGTTCGCTGGGCGAACTGGATGAGGAGGCGCGCCAGCTGCCGTCGATGAAGAACCTGCCGCCAACGGTGACCCGCGCCGAACTCGGCGACACGCAGGAAATGCAGAACCTGTTCGCCAGTTTCGGCATCGCCATGCTGATCGGCGTGCTGTGCATCTACGGCGTGCTGGTGCTGCTGTTCCACGACTTCCTGCAACCGCTGACCATCCTGGCCGCGCTGCCGCTGTCGATCGGCGGCGCCTTCGTTGCACTGCTGGTGACCCAGAAAGCACTGTCGATGCCGTCCATGATCGGCCTGATCATGCTGATGGGGATCGTGACCAAGAACTCGATCCTGCTGGTCGATTATGCGATCCTGGCGCGCGCAGAAGGCATGAGCCGCTTCGATGCGCTTGTCGATGCCTGCCACAAGCGAAGCCGCCCGATCCTGATGACCACCATCGCCATGGGCGCCGGCATGATGCCGCTGGCCATGGGCTGGGGCGCGGACCCGAGCTTCCGCTCGCCGATGGCGATTGCCGTGATTGGCGGGCTGATTACTTCGACTCTGCTGTCGCTGCTCGTGGTGCCGGCCGTGTTCACCTATGTGGACGATGCCGAACACCTGATCAAGCGTATCGTGCATAAGGTCCGCAAACCGCACAAACATGCACCGGCACCCGTTGCCGAATAAGGAGCCTGCCATGAAAGTCCGCGCCATTGAAATCGGTCCCGCCCGGGTCGCCTTCCTGCGCCACACCGGGCCCTTTGGCCCGGCACTTGGGGAATTCTGGCGCGACGTCGTTGCTCCGTGGATGGAGGCCAATGGCCTGGTGGGGCGCGTCACCTACGGCGTGGCGATGGATGATCCTGGCAACACGCCGCCTGAGAAGTGCCGCTACGACGCCTGTGTCGAAATCGGCCACGATGACCCGGCGCCGCCGCCAGCGGCACTGGCCACCATCCCCGGCGGGCGTTATGCGGTGGCGGATTACTACGGACCGGCCGAAGGCATCGGCGAAGTATGGCATGCCTTCTATTCGCAGGGGCTGCCGGAAGCGGGCCTGAAAGAGCGCCCCGGCCCCTGCTTCGAACGCTATGCCGCAGACTTCCGCGCAGACCCGCAAACGGGCGAATTCGCCTGCGAGCTTTTCATCCCGATCGACTAATCATGAGCAGCCAGCCAGGCCACGACAGCGACCACCTGCGCTTTCACCGCGAACATGAACACCTGAGCAAAACCTTTGGTGCGGACACTTTCGGGCTGAAGGCGGAAGCATTCGCCCGCTTCTTCGGCACGCCGCTGTTCCTGGGCGCCCAGACTGTCATCGTCGCGGTATGGATCGGGGCCAATGTTTGGGGCTTTACGCATTTCGACCGCTACCCCTTCATTTTGCTGAACCTTGCGTTCAGCCTTCAGGCAGCTTACGCTGCGCCGTTGATCCTTCTCGCGCAGACGCGCCAGGCCGAACGGGACAAGGCCCACAACGATGCCGACGCGCGCCACCGCGAGGCGCTTGCGCAGCAGGCAGCGCGCCATACGGCGCAGATGATGGAACTATTGCGCCAGAATACCGAGCTGACCCAAACCACCAAGGAACTGGTCGAACGCATCGACAAGCTGACAGCAGAAGTTCACGGCCACCTGCTGCGCGAACGGAAGGATGCTCAGTAGCGATTGCGCAGCTTCACAGGAAACACATAATCAACGCATAATCGGTATTCACAATTGCGCTTCCACCATCCTTCATGGAAGCGCAATGCCAACAAATTCCGCCGCAGAAGACCGGCCGCCCTACGGGACTATCGCGTTTGTCGCAATGTTCGGGGTCGCCCTGCCCATCGCTGCGCTGCTGTTTGAATCGATCACCGGCATGTGCCGCCAGATCTTTTTCGATCCCCTGCCCACGCCGTTTCACTTCGCCTTGTACGCCACCATCCCGCTGGCAAACGCGCGGCTGTTGCTCGCATTGCGGCGCGGCGAAGCAATGCCGCCCCGCTGGACTCTTCTGCATGCATTCTCCACCGGCGTCGCCGTGTTTTACAGCCTGGTGTTCCTGCCCATATCCCCCATTGCGGCATTCGCGGTAATCGCATTCGGCATCGGCCTGCTTGGCCTCTCGCCCATGTTTGCCGTGGCATGCGCCGTATTCTCCAGGAAGGCATTGAGGACCGGAAGCGGGCAAGCGCCAGGCAAGCTGTGGCGAGGCATCACGCTCGCATTCCTGGTGCTCCTGGCGATTGATGCCCCGTCCACCATGACAAGGATCGGCATGCAAATGGCCGCGTCGGATTCCGCCGAAACGCGCTTGCGCGGTATCCAGCTCCTGCGCAAAGTGGGCGATGAAGAGTTGATGCTGCGCCTTTGCTACCGCCAGGGCGGCCAGGCGACGGACTTGCTCGGCACCCTGTTTACAAGCCAGGCCGAAAGCGACCCGGAGCGGGCGCGGACCATCTTCTACCAGGTGACGGGAACCGTCTTCAACTCCCGTCCTGCCCCGGCTCACCGCTCGATGCGCGAGTGGGAGCGCATTTTCGACGATGACCAGGGAGGTGCCAATATAGGCCAGCGCGTCAACGACGTCGTTCTCGTGGCCTCGCGCATGGATGGATCGATCGACGCCAATGCCGCCCTGGGCTACATGGAATGGACCATGGACTTCCACAACGACTCCCCAAGCCAGCAGGAAGGCCGGGCCGAAATTGTCATGCCGCCGGGAGGCGTGGTTTCGCGCGCAACGCTGTGGATTGACGGCGAGGAGCGCGAAGCTGCCTTCGGGGGCCGCGCGCAAGTACGCGAAGCCTACGCAAAAGTGGTCAGCAGGAATCGTGACCCCCTGCTGGTCACCACGGCGGGTAATGACCGGATTCAGGTCCAACTGTTTCCCATTCCCCCATCCGGCAACATGAAAATCCGCCTCGGCATTACGCTCCCGATGGCGCCTCCCGGCAAGGAAGCAATGCACATCCAGTTGCCTGCCTTCAGCGAACGCAACTTCGACCTTGCGCCGGACTTGCGCCACGCAGTGTGGTTTGAATCGGCGGCTCCTTTGAAAGGCAGCCCCGGGCTCAACGCACAGGCGGGTCCGCGCGGCATCTATGCTGTCCGCGGCGAACTGGCCGAGCCGTCGCCAGCGCAGCCACTGCATACAGTCTGGGTGCCCGGCGCCCGGCCTGCGCCGCTGGCCTGGAGTACCGACGAGAAAGGCGGCAACGGCAAGATCGTCGTCCAGGAAACCAGCGAAGCCGCCGTTATCACGCCGCAGCGGGTGGCCATCGTCATCGACGGCTCGGCGTCAATGCAGCAACGGAAGCGCCAATTGCAGGAGGCGCTGGCGTCCTTCCCTCAAAAGATGGAGATGGCCGTGGTGTTTGCCGGGGACGAGACACCGTCGCTGTTCCTCCACAACAGCGCCAATTCGCTCCTCACGCGCCAGTACATCGGGAAGCTGGACTTCGCCGGAGGACGCGATAACAGCGACGCACTGGGTAAAGCATGGGACTGGGCCGCCATGTCCTCGCGCGGGGCGGTTGTATGGATTCATGGCGCCCAACCCCTGGCTTCCCAGTCAACCGGCGCCTTGCAGCAGCGGCTGGAGCGTCGGGCCAGCCAGGTCGCCTTATATGACCTGGCCGTGGAACGGGGGCCAAATGTGATAACGCGGCAGCTCGAGGGCGTCAGCACGGTTCCAGGCTTCGGCAAGCTGAACGAGGATCTCGGCAAGCTGTTTGCGCAATGGGCGCCAGGAGCCAGCCGCACCGTCCTGTTACGCGAGCGACGCAGCGCCGGTGACATGCCGCAATCCAGCCGCACGTCCCAGCACCTGGTACGGCTGTGGGCTGCGAACGAAGTCGCCAAAATGAGCGCGAGCCCGTCCCGGAAAGCAGATGCCGTCAACCTGGCCGTGCGCTACCAGCTGGTTACTCCAGTTTCCGGCGCCGTCGTGCTGGAAACGCGCGAACAGTACAAGGATGCTGGCCTGGAGCCCGTGCCGCCAGGCAGCGTGCCAACCATTCCAGAGCCGGAGACCTGGGCGATGATCCTGGTGGCGACCCTGATGCTGGCGTGGCGCCTCCGCTTCCGATCCCAATGAAGTCGCCGCCATTCTCCCTGCTGCTGGCCGCCTTGTGCCTGGCGTGCTGGCCGGTCCTGCTCTGGTTCACCATGGGCACGCTGGACGGGTCGAACGACAGTGCAGGCTTGCTGGCCGCTGCCGCCGCTGTAGCCGTCCTCGCCTTTTCGCCGGCGCAGCAAGCGGTGTCATGGCCGCTACTGCTGCCATGCGCATGCCTGGCCATATATCTCGCCGCCACAATTTGCGGGGTACCCGTGCCGGCGCGTTCACTGATCCTTGCAATGGCAATCACCGCGCTGGCCAGCAGTTTCAGACTGGGCAAGCGTTTTGACGTGGCCCTGTTCGCGCTCTGCATCCTGGCGCTGCCGTTCGCCGCAACCTTGCAGTTCTATCTAGGATATCCGCTGCGGGTCGTCGCCGGCGACCTGTCGGTTTTCCTGCTGCGCATGAACGGCGTACCCGTAGCGCGTGAGGGCGCCATGCTGGCATGGCATGGGCAACTGGTGTCCATCGACGCACCGTGCAGCGGAGTGAAAATGCTGTGGACTGGCCTGCTGCTGGCGAGCGCCATGGCTGGTGCTATCCGGCTTTCGTCACTTCGCACGGCAGCCGCGCTGGTGCTGGCTGTTTTGGCGGTCGTAGCGGCTAACGCGCTCCGCGCCTCGGCGCTGTTCTATGTGGAGACCGGCATTGTGCGCCTGCCTGCTGCTGCACATGGAGCCATCGGCATCGTCAGTTTTGCTGCCGCAGGTGCGGCAATCCTGTTCATGATCCACCGCATGGGGAAATGCACACCATGAAATCTTTCGCCACCATGGCCTTCGCCGCGCTATGCGCATTGGGCGCGCTCGCACCGGCACTTGTCGAAAGCGGAGAAAACACTCGCGCCATAGCCGGCTTTCCTGGGTGGCCCGCCACCTTCGAAGGCAAGCCGATTACACCGCTTCCCCTCACGCCGCTCGAGGAACGTTTCCAGCAGAACTTCCCTGGGCGCGTGGGCCGCTTCAGCGATGGCGAGCGCGAAATCGTTATCCGCTGGGTAGGCCAGGGTACGCGCAAGCTGCATGCGAGCAGCGACTGCTTCAAAGCGAACGGCTACGAACTCACCGTGCAGCCCATCAAAATCATTGGCAATGAGCGATGGTCGGGATTCATCGCCTCGCGTGGAGCGCAACAGCTTGAAGTACGCGAACGCATTGCCGATGGCGACGGCGGGCAATGGAGCGATGTCTCGGCCTGGTATTGGGCGGCGCAATTGGGACAGACAAAAGGTCCGTGGTGGGCCATCACCGTTGCGAAGAATGTTGGCGGGAATGCGCCTTAGTCGGCGGTCCAGCCGCCGCCCAGTGCACGGTACAGGTCCACGCTGGCGCCCAGCAGGCGGCTGCGCAACTGCAATCGCGTTACGTCGGCGTTGAACAGCGTGCGCTGGGCATCAAGTTCTTCCAGGTAGGAAGCATAGCCATTGCGATAGCGGTTACGTGCAATGCGCAGGGTCTCAGCCGCTGTGGCGCGGCGCGCATCGTTCTGCACCGATTGCTCCTGCAAGCGCTGCAATGCGGTCAGGCTGTTTTCCACCTCCACCAGCGCGACGCGTACGGTCTGTTCATAAGCCACCAGCGTCTGGTCGCGCTGGGCTGCTGCAGCGTCGGTCTGGGCCTGCACCCGGCCGCCATCCCAGATCGGCGCGGCCATTCCGACGCCTACGCGCCACAGGTAGGTTGGATCGTGCAGGAACTTGCTGAAGTCCGTCGATTGCACGCCGCCGGTGCCGGTCAGGCGGAAGGTGGGCAGCAACTGCTCGCTGGTGGCCTGCACACTGGCCTTGGCCGCTGCCACGTTGTGCGCGGCACGGGCGATGTCCGGCCGCCGCTGCAACAAGGTTGACGGCAGGCCGACCGGCACCGCAGGCGGAGACAGTTCATCCAGCGTTTTGCCGCGCGCGATCGGGGCGGGGGAGCTGCCGGCCAGCAGCGACAGCGCGTTTTCCTGGTCGCTGATCTGGCGCTGCAACTGCGGGATCTGTTCGGCCGCCGCTTCGTGCTCGGCCTGGGCCTGCAGCCATTCCAGGCGCGAGGTATAGCCGGTTTCGAACTGCCGCTGCGCCAGCCGGCGCGATTGCTCGCGCAAGTCCAGCGTGGCGCGCGCCAATTCAAGCTGAGCATCCAGCCCGCGCAGCTGCAGGTAGCCGTTCGCTGCCAGCGCTGCAACCGACAGCTGCGCAGCGCCTGCATTGGCCTGCTCTGCGGCCAGCGATTGCGCCGCAGCCTCGCTGGCATGGGCCAGGCGGCCCCACAGGTCGACTTCATACGCCGCCTGGAACTCGCCTGCAAACAGGTTGGTAGTGTACGGAACGCCGTTGTAGGCCAGGGTGCGCGTGCGCACCGGCGTCAGCGTCGCACCCAGTGTTGGCGCCCGGTTCGCATCCGCCGTGGCCAGTCGCGCCCTGAATTCCGCCACCCGCAACTGTGCCAGCCGCACGTCCGTATTGTGCGCCAGCACCCGCGCGACCAGTTCGGACAGCGCCGGATCACCATACGCCTGCCACCACTCCTTCTCCGGCAGAGCCTGTGTCCCACCAAGGGGCCTGACCCCATGGTGGGACACGGGCTCTGCCTTGTCGGGCGGCTGGCCGCGCCAGCTTTCAGGAATCGACAGCTGCGATTCGATTGGGGCCGGGATGCGTGCTGCGCAACCAGCCAGCACGGCGACAGCCAGGGCGGCAGCCATGCACTTCATGGCCGAACTCCGGATGCTTTCTCATTCAGGACGGCGGAGGTGTCGATGCTGACGATCACCGACATCCCTGGCCGCAGGCGCTGCGCCAGCTTCTGGCCTGCATCGATCTTGATCCGTACCGGAATCCGCTGCGAGATCTTGACGAAATTGCCGGTCGCGTTGTCCGCAGGGAGCACCGCGAATTCGGAGCCGGTGGCCGGGGAAATGCGTTCCACCTGGCCGGTCAGCGTGGCGCCATCCAGAGCATCGACTTTGAAGGTTGCGCCCTGCCCCACCTGCACGCCGTTCATCTGCGTCTCTTTGAGGTTGGCGATGACCCACATATCGCGCGGCACCAGTCCCATGAGTTGAGCGCCGGACGCCACATAGGCGCCGCGCCGTACATTGACCTGCCCCAGTTGTCCATCGGCTGGCGCTACGATGTGCGTGTTCTCCAGGTCGACGCTGGCGGCCTTTAGCGCGGCTTCCGCATTCGCCACCGCCGCCTCAAGTGCGCCGCGGTTCACGGTGACCGATTGCGCCTGCTGCCGGGCGATATCCACGTTCGCGCGGGCTTGTGCTACGGCTGCCATTGCCTGTGCGCGCGCCGCACGCTGTGCATCCTGCTCCCGCACCGACAGCGAGCCGTCGCCGACCAGCTGTTCCGCGCGCCCGTAATCTGCGGAAGCCCGTGCTGCCTGCGCCTGCGCATTCGACAATACCGCCTCCTGCAGGGCAATGCCCGCCCTGGCGCTGGCGCGCGACTGTTCCCAGTTTGCCAGCGCCGCTTTCTGCGCCGCCAACTGCGCCTGCGCCTGTTCAAAGCGCTGGCGGTAAATGCGCGAATCCAGTTCGACCAGCAAGTCGCCTTTGCGCACGAACTGGAAATCCTGCACTTTCACGTCCGCCACATAAGCCGGCAATTGCGAGCCTATTACCGTTACCTGGCCGCGTACCGTGGCGTTCTCCGTCGACACGATCGGGCTGGTGAAGGGCGGCAGGCGCCACGCATACAGCACGATCAGCACGCCAATCAGCGCGATCAGGGCGAAGCCGATCCCCGACAGCCACTGCGCACGCCGGTCGGGCGCCGGGGGCGGCGCCGTTGGCGGGGCTGCCCCCGGCGCTGCCGGCGCGGGAGTCTCGCTTGCTGGTGTTGGTGTGCTCATTGGGCCCCCGAGTTGGAAAGTGATACCTGCGCCATGCCGGTCTGCGCATTCTGTGCAGGCGCCGCCGGGCGGGTGGCGGTGCACACCTGCCATGCGTAGTGCAGCGCCATCCACGCCAGCGTGCCGCAGGCAACAAAAAAGATCATCAGGAAGACATCGTTATAAGCGAGGACATTGGCCTCCCGCGTCGCCGCGCCGCTCAGCGACGGCAGGCCGGCGGCCTGCACGCGCGCTGCCACCAGCGGATCCTGCAACGTCAGGTGTTCGACCAGCTGGCTCGAATGGAATTTTTCGCGCACCACCTGGAACGTCCCGACCAGCGCCGAGCCTAGCAGGCTGCCCAGGTTCTGCGTCATCGAAAACATCAGCGAGAAGCTGATCAGGTTGCACGGCTGTGCGATCACGGCGCCAAAGCCCGACACAAAGATCGGCCCCAGGAAGAAGGTTCCGCTGAAGGCCAGCAGGAACTGGCTGAAATACATCTGCTCCGGGCGTGTCAGGCTGCTGGCCTGGGAATCGATCCATGCTCCGATCGCCATCAGCGCCAGCGCGAACATCAGCATTGGCTGCAGGCGTTGCGGGGTGATGAGCAAGGCGCTGGTCAGGATGCCCAGCGTGCAGCCCGCCAGGGCCACCAGCCACAGGGTTTGCATCTGGTCGTTGTTCAGGCCGATCGCCTGCAGGAAGCCGACCGCGCCGCCCGCCTCCGACTGCACCACGCGGATCAGTAGCACCGAAATCGCCAGGCGCGTCATGCTGGCCGTGGTCAGCCAGCGCGTATTCAGCAGCGGCTTGCGCCGGTTATGTTCGATTGCCACCGCCGCGGTGAACAGCACGATGAAGGCGATCAGTGCCCAGCCGATCCAGCGTGCTTCGAACCACCATACGGTACGGCCCAGCGCCAGCACGGCGCACAGGAAAGCCACGCCGGGGGCGAACAGCGCGAAGGTCACGAAGTCCATTTTCTCGAAGGCTTTCACGCGGTCGCCGGGAGGAAGCTTGAGCAGCAGCACGCAGCCGAAGGACAGCAGCGCCATGCCCAGCTCGAAGGAATACAGGCCGCGCCATTCGGCGATGGACAGCAGTTCGGAGGAAAAGATGCGTGCCAGCGGCAGCGACAACTGGGCGAAGCCGATGCCCAGCACCACGCCCTTCAAGCGGTGCTGGGCCGGGAAAGCCTGCAGCACATAGTACAGCCCCAGCACCGTCAGCGCGGCGCCGCTGATGCCGTGCGCCGCGCGCACCGCGATGGCCGATGCCAGGCCGTGCACGAACAGGTGGGCCACCGTGACCACGGCATACAGCAACAGGAACAATTCGGTGAACAGGCGCAGGCCAAACTGCTGGCGGAACTTCACCAGCAATAGATTCATGGAGACATTGCCCATGACGTAGGCGGCCGGCAGCCATTGGATTTCCGCGCTGGTGACGCCAAGGGAACCCTGGGCATACACCAGGTTGACCGTGACCAGGGCGTTACCGAGGCCGCCGGTCAGCGCCACGATCAGGCCTACCAGCAGGAAGGCCAGGCGCTTTGGCGCCGAATGCAGCGGCGTGGAGGGAGAGCCCGGCAGCAGCGGACGCTCGTGAGGCAGCCATTTCTGTGGTGCGTACTCATCCATTGGATTAGTCTACACCCTGCCAGAAAGGCTGCCTACCTCTACACGATGGGCGGGTCGGTCTCCCTGTCGAACACGCGCGGGCCTGCCAGGGCTGCGATGAACGCTGCCAGCGCCGGCTGCAGGTCGGCCGGCGCCGTCCCTATGAGGCCCGGGTCCGGCACGCCGCCCGGCAAGGTGGCCGGCACCCCCGCTGCCGCCAGCAGCGTCGCCCCCGCGCCCACCACCATCAGCGGCTTGCAGTGGCGGTATTGCAGCGTCACGAATTCCACTGCCAGCGCGTTGGCCGCCAGGGTTTCGGCCGCAGCATCGCCATCCGGCACCACCACGGCATCGAACAGCACCGCCGGCCCGGTTTCCAGCGACATGTCGGCCTCCAGCCCGCCAACCATGCCGACATGGGGCGCCACCAGGCGCGTGACCGCTCCCTGTGCTTCCAGCTCGGCTTGCAGCGAGTCGACCATGGCCTCGTCGCAGCCGGCAGCGACCAGGATCGCCACCTTGCGGCCGTGGATGCCAACCTGCCCCGGCCGCGACATCAGCGACAGCCCCGGCGACGGCTGGTAGGTGGGCAGTTCGCGCGTCGTGGCCATCGGTTGCGGGTCGGGCACCATGGTACCGAGGCGCAGCGCCACCATGTCCGCCAGCGCCGCATCGACGTTGACCAGCATGGACAAGGTACGTTCGCGTATCGCCGGCACCTGCACCTTGCTCAATTCGAAGCTGAATGCGTGAGCGATATGCATCTGCTCGGCCGGCGTCTGGCTTTGCCAGAACAGGCGCGCCTGCGAGTAGTGGTCGGCGAACAGTTCCGGCTTGCCGCGCACCTTGTCTTCCTGAACCGGTTCCGGGAAGGACATGAAGCCCATGCGGCCGGCCTGGAAAGGGCAGCCGCCGCCCAGCGAGTTCGGCTCGTACGCTACGCGGCCGCGATGGATCGCCTGCCGGTGCATGCCTTCGCGCTGGTTGTTGTGTACCTGCGCGACCGGGGCGTTGATCGGGAGCTCGTGGAAATTCGGCCCGCCCAGGCGGCTGATCTGGGTGTCCACGTAAGAGTGGATACGCCCTGCCAGCAGCGGGTCGTTGCTGAAGTCGATGCCGGGCACGACGTGGGCGGCGCAGAACGCCACCTGTTCCGTCTCGGCGAAGAAGTTGTCCGGGTTACGGTCCAGCACCATGCGGCCGACCGTCTGCAGCGGCACCAGTTCTTCCGGCACGATCTTGGTCGGATCGAGCACATCGAACGGGAATTCGGCCGCTTCTTCTTCCGTGAAAACTTGCAGCGCCAGCTCCCATTCCGGATATTCGCCCATCTCGATCGACTCCCACAGGTCGCGCCGGTGGAAGTCGGGATCGGCGCCGGAAATGCGCACCGCTTCATCCCATACCAGCGAGTAGGTGCCCTGCCGGGGCAGCCAGTGGAACTTGACGAAACGCGACTGCCCCGCCGCATTCACCATGCGGAAGGTATGCACGCCAAAGCCCTGCATGGTGCGGAAGCTGCGCGGGATGGCGCGGTCCGACATCAGCCACATCAGCATGTGCATCGATTCCGGCATCAGGGACACGAAGTCCCAGAAGGTGTCGTGCGCGCTGGCCGCCTGCGGCATGGCGTTGTGCGGCTCCGGCTTGACCGCATGCACCAGGTCCGGGAATTTCATCGCATCCTGGATGAAGAAGACGGGCATGTTGTTCCCCACCAGGTCCCAGTTGCCTTCGTCGGTATAGAACTTGACGGCGAAGCCGCGCACGTCGCGCGCCGTGTCGGTCGAGCCGCGCTCGCCGGCCACGGTGGAGAAGCGTACGAACACCGGCGTGCGCTTGCCCGCCGCGGCAAACGGCGCGGCGCGCGTCAGTTCCGCCAGCTCGCGGTAGCATTCGAAATAACCGTGCGCTGCCGAGCCGCGCGCATGCACCACCCGTTCGGGAATGCGCTCGTGGTCGAAGTGCGTGATCTTCTCGCGCAGGATGAAGTCTTCCAGCAGCGCGGGGCCGCGCAAGCCGGCCTTCAGGGAATTCTGGTTGTCGGCAACCGGCACGCCCTGGTTGGTGGTGAGCGGCTGGCCGCCGGCGTCGGTACGGACCCGGTCGAGCGGGCCGTTGTTGGGATTATCGCCCTGCGGCGGCATGCCGGCGCCCGCCTTGGGCGAGGCATTGCCTTCGCTGGCGGTGCCGGCAGTCTCCATCGGATCCGCGGGACTGGCGTTGGCGCCGGCGGGCGGGATGCCCGCGCCGTGCTCCGCGGCCTTGTTGACGTTGTAGGGAAATTGCGCGGCCAGTCCGGCGCCGCGTTTAGCCGGGTCAGGTTTGGTCGTGGGCACGGCGCGCTCCCCGGCTCAATGCTTGCGCGAACCGAGCAGCTTGGAAACGGCGTAGCCTGCGGCCAGTGCAACCAGCAGCGACTTGCCGGGGCTCTGGCGCACGTAATTGCGGCCGGATTCGGCGAAGCGCTTATAGGCAGCGTTCAACTGGTCGCCTTTGGCGCCCACCTGGTCGGTGATACTGGTGATGTTGTCGGCGACTTTATCAATCGTGCTGTGCATGCCGGCGCGCAGGTCTTTGGCCGGGTTGTCGCTGCGGGTGATGTTGTTGTCCATGATTGGGTCCTCATCGTTCAGGTTGCAGTGGAAGGGTCAAGATAAGGCTGCACGCCTGCATCCACCGTGCGCCACCTAACGATGTGCGCCTGCGATTTCTGGCAACCTGAGGTTGTCCCTGTTGAAAGGTGCAGCGTGATTCCTATCGACCCTGTCACGAGCGCCACCACGGTCACGCCGGCAACGCCGGGAGACCGGGTAGCGCCTGCCGCAGCTACTCCGTCGCCCGCCAATACGACGCCTTCGGTGTCCTCGCTTGGGTTATTCCTGTCCAACCTGGTGCTGGCGCAGCGGCGCTTGCGCGAGCTGGCCGCGTCGGGTGGCGATGCAGCGGCATTTGCAGCAGCGGCCCGGCAGGTGGTGGAGAACATGAATGACAACGCTCCCGCCACCCTGGCGGCCGTGCTGACTTCGCAACAGGCTGCGCTTGGGCAAGCAGGAATCAACGTTGCCAGCGGCGGTACGCTGTCGGCGGACGACGGCGCGCTGGCTGCTGCATTCAATGCGGCGCCGCAGCGCGCCATCGCGGGACTCGGCGCCGCTGTCGGCGCGGTGGCCGACGCTGCCGCCGCCACCCAGCCTGACGCCGCTGCATTGGCTCTGGCAGGCGCCGAGGACACCGGGGCGACGGCGTCCCCCAACCTGGCAGAGCTTGCGACTCAGCAGCGTATTGCTGCTGAACAGGCGGCCGAGACACGGCGTATTGCCAGCGAGGCACTGGCCGCCAACCAACTGGAAGATACCCAGCAGCAGCGTGCTGCCGAGGCACAGGCCTCGGAAACGCGGCAATTGCAAAGTACCCGGGAAGAAGACCTGGCCGCCCAGGCGTTGGCCGACCGCCTCGACGCCGCACGCCGCGCCGCCCTGCAGGAAGCGGAAGCCAACCAGCTCGGCCGTACCCAGGCCGAACGCGCGGCAGCCGACCGTCTGGATACCGCGCGCCGCCTGGTCGCCGAGCAAGCCGAAACTGCAGAAGCGGAAGAACTGGTCGCCGCCCGGCTGGCACTGGCCCGCCAGCAGGCTGCCGGAACCACCAATGCCTCGCCCCAAGGTACTGCCGCCGGCAACGCCCAGCCCGGCCAGGCCGGCACCACGCCAGGTGTCCCCAATCCCACGCCGGCGGTGACGGCTGGCGAAGCTGCTCAATCGGCGCAGGCCGGCGCAACCGCGAACGCCGCAGCAAGCACCAACGCAGCCCCAACGCCAACGCCAGAACAGCGTGCGACAGCTGCCGCGCAAGAACTACGGGCCGAACAAGCCGCGACCACCGCCGCACGCACGCGACAGGCACAAACCGACGCCGCTGCGGCCCAGGCAAGGCGCACCGCCGATGAAAACGAGCGCGCCTTGGCCGCTGCCACAACTGACGCACTTTCCCTGCAAGACCGCCTGACCGCCCAGCGCCTGAAAGAAGCCCGCGACGCCGCACGCGATGTAGCTGCTGAGCAAGCGGAAGACCGTCTCGAGGCCCGCCGCCAAGCCTTGCGCGAAGCCCAGGCTGCTGCGCAAGCTGCTGCCACGTTGACCAGCAACGCTGCCATTGCCCCGCCGGGGGCCCCGCCCAACCCGGCGGCCGCGGGCGCAACGGCCGCGCCGCCTGGCGCCGTCCCGCCAGGCAACACCGCGATCCGCCCGCCGGAGGCGGCGGTCAGCGCGGCCGGTCCGCAAGTCAGCGGGGCAACCGCAAGCGGCATTGCCACCGGCACTGGACCGGGCCCCGCCGCCGGCACTGGCATTGCCCAGCCGGGCGCGACCACGGCCGGCGCAAGCGCTGCTGCCGCCGCGGCGCAAGAAGCTGGCGCAGCTGCCGCCCAGGCTGCCGAGGCAGCACGCCGCGCCGCCGCGCCCACTTCGCCGCAAGCGCAACGCCTGCAAGCCGCCGACCCTGCGATTGCCGCCGCCGTGGCGGCCTACCGCACCGGCGATATCGCTGCCGCAGCCGGTCGCCCGCCAGCCGCCGCCCCCGCCATCGAACCGGTACCCGCCCCGGTAGCCGTGCCAGCCACCGCCCCGGTAGCCCCCGTCCAGTCGCGCCCCGTCCAGCGTTCAGCAGAGTCGGCTGCGGGCCGCAATGCCGGCGCCGGTGGACAGCCGGGCAACAGCCCCGGCAGCGGTGCTGCTGGCGCCGGGACGCCGGGCGAAGGCGCGCTGGCTGGCGGCGCGCGCGGCGGCCGGGCCACTCCAGCTACACCCGCTACACCCGCTGCTCCGCCAGCGCCAGGCGCCCCGGCAGCGCCGGCTCCAGGCAGCCGGATTGACAACAATGCTTGAATGTAAAGGCGCGTTGCTCAAGCACACCAACTGAGCTGTATCGTGCTAGCCCTCCGCGCCAGCCAGCCGCATAATCAGCTGCATGAGTTCCGCCATCCGCCGCCGCCTGCTGCGCACCGTCCCCCTGCTGCTGGCCAGCGCCCTCGGCATGTCCGCCCGGGCCGAGCCGCAGCCGATCACGCTGATTGTCGGTGAAGCGCTGGACCCGAACGGGAAAGTCAAACCGCTGCGCGCCTGGCAGCAAGAGCTGTTCGGCTACCTGGAGGCTGAACTCGGCGTGAAGTTCCAGCTCCGCATGTATCCCTGGGCGCGCGCCGAACGCAATGCCCGCAACGGGGCCGGCCTGGTATTCGGCCTGCCCAAGAATCCGGATCGGTTGCGCGACCTGCACTACAGCGAACCGGTCGCCAGCAATACCTTGTGGATCGTCACCCGCAGCGACGCCACCTTTGCCTTCGAATCGCTGGCCGACCTGAAAGGCAAGACCGTCGGTGCCATCCACGGCTATGGATACGGCGAAGAATTCGAACAATCGCGTAACAAATTGTTTCGTGTGGAAGACGACATCCCTTCCCGGGCCATACGCCTGCGGCGCCTCCTGCTGAAGCGAGTGGACGCTGTGCTGCTTTTCCAGCCTGACTGGCAGAATGCGGCAGAAGTGGAAGCCGAATTGCGCGCCTTCGCCGCCCCGCTGGCAAGGGAACTGCAGCTGCCGCCGGGGCTGACGCTCAGTGTACTGCCGCGCCCCGTGCAGGCCGAGAACCAGCAATACTTCGCTATTTCAAAGGGCAAGGACGACGGCCTGATCGAACGCATCAACGCCGCCCTCGCCAAGCAGCAAAAGCGCGCTTCCCTCGCCAGGCCTCCCCGGGCTTCATGATGCGCTGCGCCTTGCCGCGCCGCCCGGATTGTGGATAATCACGCCATCGACAACCAAGGGAGACCCTTCGATGAAGCTGAAGCACTCGGTAAGCGCAGTGGCGCTGCTGGCAATGGCCGCTGGCGCCTGCGCGCAGGACGTGGTGGTAAAGATCGGCCATAGCGGCCCACTGTCCGGCGCACAAGCGTTTTCCGGCAAGGACAACGAAAACGGCGCCCGCCTGGCCGTCGAAGAGCTGAACGCCAAGCCGATCACCGTCGGCGGCAAGAAGATCAAGTTCGAACTGATGTCGGAGGACGACCAGGGCGACCCGAAAGCCGGCGTCTCCGCCGCGCAGAAGCTGGCCGATGCCGGCGTCAAATACGTGGTCGGCCCGTACAACTCCGGCGTCGCCATTCCAGCCTCGCGCATCTACAACGAAGCCGGCGCCCTGATTGCACCGGTGGCAACCAACCCGAAGTTAACGCAACAAGGTTACAAGGGAATCTTTCGCATCAACGCCAGCGACACCCAGCTCGGCTCCAAGATGGCGCTGTATGCCGCCAATGAGCTGAAGGTCAAGAATGTCGCCGTGATCGACGACCGTACTGCCTTCGGCCAGGGGCTGGCGGAAGAATTCAAGAAGCAGGCGCGCACTTCCGGCCTGCAGGTTGCCGGCCACGAATACACCACCGACAAGGCAGTCGACTTCACCGCCATCCTGACCAAGCTGAAATCGAAGAACGTGCAGGCCGTGTTCTTCGGCGGCTACGCGCCGCAAGGCGCTCCGATGGCGCGCCAGATGAAGCAGCTGGGCATCCAGGCCAAGCTGCTGGGCGGCGACACCATCTGCACCGCGGAGATGGGCAAGCTGGGCGGCGACGCAGTCGGCGAGAACGTGCTGTGCGCACAAGGCGGCGCGTTGCTGGAAAAAGCTGCTTCCGGCCCTGCCTTCAAGGCCAAGTTCAAGAAGCGCTTCAATGCCGAACCTGACGTCTATGCATCGGCCTACTACGATGCAGTGCTGATGTACGCCGCCTCGATGCAGAAGGTGAACTCGATCGATCCGGCCAAAGTCGGCGCCGATATTTCCGCCGGCAGCTACAAGGGCGTATCCGGCACTTACGCCTTCGATGCCAAGGGCGACATGAAGTCCTCGCCAGTGACCATCTTCAGTTTCAAGAACGGCCAGCCGGCCGCCATCGCAAGCTACTGATAAGCACCCGCTTCACCTGCGGCCGGCCGAATGCAGCCGGCCGCAGTTCCCAACTGTCGCAAATCTTCCACTGTGACAATTGGAGGATTTATCGCGCAATTTCGCGGCTAGACTCCTTCCTGTAGTTGCTGCACGGCCACCCCGGCCGCGCCATCTTGGCAACTCGTCAATCGGCCCTGCTTCCGCCGACACCTGCAATTCCAGACACATTGACCGCGAGCCGCATCCGCTGCCGGATTGCCTTTGCTCGCCTGCCGGACGAGGAAACCATGGCACATCCGACCGAACATTCCGAAGTATTGGCCTTCCACCTTGGTGCGGAAGAATTTGGCATCGACATCCAGGCCGTGCGCGAGTTGCGCGGCTATGGCGCGGTGACGCGCCTGGCCAATGCACCGGATTTCCTGAAGGGCGTGGTCAACCTGCGCGGCCAGATCGTGCCGATTGTCGACCTTCGCCTGAAGCTCGGCATGGGCGAAGCCAGCTACAACGAATTTACCGTGGTGATCGTGCTGGCCGTCGGCAGCCAGCAGGTCGGCATTGTCGTCGACAGCGTGTCCGACGTGGTCAGCCTGCAAGCCGAACAGGTCAAACCCCCGCCCTCCGGCGGCCGCAACTTGCGCCAGGACTACCTGACCGGCATCGCTACCGTGGACGAGCGACTGCTGCAACTGACCGACCTGTCCACGCTGCTTGCCGATGTCATTGCTTCCGCCCCGCTGCCGCAGGCGGCATGAACCTAACTCGTGGAGAGACCCAGATGAAACTGCATCAGATGAAAGTCGGCACCCGCCTGCTCAGCGGCTTTGCCATCATCGCCCTGGTGGGCGCCCTGGTGGCCGGCATTGGCATTGTGAACATGAGCAAGATGAACGCTATGGGCGAGCGCGTCTACGAGCGCGAATTGCTGGGCCTGTCGTATATCAAGGAAGCCAATATCAACCTGGTATTCATTGGCCGCTCCCTGCGCGGTTTGCTGCTGGCCTCCAGCGAGCAGGAACGCGACAAATACCTGGCACGCATCGAAACCGGCCGCAGCGAGATGCGCGCCAACCTGGCCGAAGCCGACAAGCGCTTCTTCTCGCCGCAGGGGCGCGAGCTGCTGGCCAAGCTGAACAGCGAACTGGAGGCTTACGACAAGGGCGTGCAGGAAGCAATGCGCCGCGCGAGGGCCGAGCCGCTGCAGGAAAATCGCGAGCTGGTGAACTACGTGCTGGGCTCGATGGCCAGCATTTCCAACTCGGCCGATGACCGCATGTCGGAACTGGCGCGCATGAAGGAGAAAAACGCTGCCGAGGCCGCACGCGCCTCGGTCGACCTGTACCAGTCGAGCCGCAATTTCATGATCATGCTGGTCGCCGGCAGCGCGCTGATGGGGCTGGGCCTGGGCGCCTGGATCACACGCGGCCTGCTGCGGCAGCTGGGCGGCGAACCCGCCGATGCCGCAGCGATAGCCGAACGCATTGCCGGCGGCGACCTTGCGGTCGACATCCGCACCAAACCAAACGACAAGTCGAGCATGCTGTTTGCCCTGGGCCGCATGCGCGACAGCCTGGCGCAAATCGTGGGCCAGGTGCGCAGCGGCACGGAAACCATCGCCACCGCCACCCAGCAGATCGCCGCCGGCAACCAGGACCTTTCCTCGCGCACCGAACAGCAGGCCGGCTCGCTGGAGGAAACCGCCTCGTCGATGGAAGAGCTGACTTCCACCGTGCGCCAGAATGCCGACAATGCGCGCCAGGCCAACCAGTTGGCCGCCTCGGCGTCGGAGGTGGCGACGCGCGGCGGCGCCGTGGTGGCGCAGGTCGTCGATACCATGGGCGCCATCAACGAAGCCTCGAAACGGGTCGTCGATATTATTTCGGTCATTGACAGCATCGCCTTCCAGACCAATATCTTGGCCCTGAACGCTGCGGTGGAAGCAGCGCGTGCCGGCGACCAGGGACGCGGCTTTGCCGTGGTGGCGAACGAAGTGCGCACGCTGGCGCACCGCTCCGCCGACGCGGCCAAGGAAATCAAGGCGCTGATCGAGAACTCGGTGGCCTGCGCGGAAAGCGGCAGCAAGCTGGTGGACCAGGCCGGCCGCACCATGGACGAAGTGGTGGCCAGCATTGCCAGCGTGAGCGATATCATGGCGGACATTTCGGCCGCCAGTGCCGAGCAATCGACCGGCATCGACCAGGTCAACCAGGCCATCTCCGAGATGGACCATGTGACGCAGCAGAATGCTGCGCTGGTCGAGGAGGCTGCCGCCGCGGCTGAATCGCTGCAGTCGCAGGCCAGCCAGTTGTCCGAACTGGTGGCGGTGTTCACCTTGCACAAGGCGGCAACCAGTGCCGCCATCACGGTGGCTGCCGCACCGCAGCGCATCAAGGCTGCCCGCCCGGCGCCCGCAGCAAAATCCACCACCCGCACAGCCCTGCCGCAACCTGCGCCCCGCCAGCACGCTATTCCCCCGCGCGCCCGCAGCAAAGCAGCCGTAGTGCAGGATGGCGCAGGCGAATGGGCGGAGTTCTGAAGCCTGGGCCTAGTCCGGGACAGAGCCTGGCGCAGGGCCGACGCCGATGCCTCGCGCAATGCCTGTGGCTGCGGCGGGCGCGTGCATTGTCGCTGCGGCCCACACACTGTCGGCCAAGGCGCTGCGGGCACGGCGATAGGCTAGTCGCGCGGTGCAAGCTAGCAGCAGCGCCAGCACCAGTGCAGCCGCATCGACCGCTACTGCACCCAGGCTGCCATGCGCCCACATGCCAAGCGACGGGAATGCCACCGCAACCAGCGACGTGGCTGGAATTGCGGCGCCCAGCAAGGCGCAAAATGCCAGCAACTCAACACCAGCCCGCGCTGCGCCGCGCCAGAACGCCCAAGCCACGCAGGCCAGGAACACGCCGTAATACGCAGTCATCAAAGTGACGTTCAGGTTGGCGGCAGAGGCATGCAGCCATTTGGCCGCCAGCAGCGCAGCGGCGACACCGGCCACGCTGCCCAGGCAGACGCCTACCGTGGCCGCCGCCAGCAATACCGTGCGTCGCGGCTGCTGCGGCAAGTCCATCGCGCCGCGCAACTGGTTCTTGCGCCGCTTCTCGACCCACAGCAAATTCCCCGAATAGAACAGGAAGGCGCCGGACAGGCCGAACACGAAATAAATCCAGCGCATCCAGTCGCCGCCGAAGCTGCCGAAATGCAGCGAAAAGAACGGCGCCACGATGCTGCTCCAGGTGTCGCTTTTGGTCGGCAGCATGCTCGTGTTCAGCACCTTGCCGCTGTAAGGGTCCAGCAGCAAAAAGCCCGACACCGCCCCGCGCACCACATAGCCGTCGTGAGCAACCCCGGCGCGCACCAGGGGGCGCTTGCTTTCCACGTCCATGAACAGCAGCTCGGTCACGTCGAATCCCGGCGCCTCCCGCTGCACCCGCCGCACCAGCTCACTGGCTGGCATCAGTTGCGCCACGTCGCCCGGCGCTGGCGGTCCGGCTGGCCGCACCCACATCTTGCGCTCGCCGTACACCACGTGCTGCAGGCCGTCGTAGAACTGGTCGTGGAAGGCAAACACAATCACCGTCAGGCTGATCACGATATGGAAAGGCAGGCTCGCAATGCCGATCACATTATGCGCATCAAGCCAGAAGCGTTTGCGGTTCTTGCCCTTGCGCAGGGCGAAGAAGTCTTTCACCAGCGTCGGCAGTAGCAGGATCACGCCCGACACCAGTGCCAGGAAGTACAGCACGCCCGCCACGCCCATCAGGTAGACACCAAGGTATTCATCGCCCAGGATGCCCGGCACGCCGCCGGTACGATGCAGCATGTCCACCAGCTCGCCGAACAGCGAGGGCCGGACTTCCTGTGCGAGCAGCTGGCCGTTTGCATCGAGCGAAGCCTGCCAGCGCATGGCATCGAGATGCAGCTCGCGCCCGCCCTCGCCTGCGCTCCAGGTCACCGGTGCCGGGTTGGCCTCGTCGCGCTGCACGTGCAAGGTGAACTCCTTGCGCGCCGCCGGATGCTGTTGCAGCACCTGGCGTACCACCGCATCCATCTGTTGCGGCGCCAGCGCCGCCACCGGCGCGGAAGGCGCACTGACCCAGCGCTCCAGCGGCTGCTTGAACATCGTCAGCGCACCGCCAAAGAAGCCGATGAACAGCAACATGCCGGCACAGATGCCGGTCCAGGTGTGCAGCGACTGGTAGACGCGCAAGATCTCGCTACGAATCTTCACCGTTCACCCCCTCACATAAAACAGCAAGCCATACGCCGCCATATTCGCGCCGCCCAGCCACAACACGGCGCGCAGGCCGGTGCGGAACAGGTAGACGGTGGAAAACACCGCCATCCACACCGGTGCCATCATCCACATCACGAACTGCGACTTTTCACGCGCATCGATGCCGCCCGGCCCGAGCCAGGCAAAAAGCCCGGCCACCGCCAGCGCCAGGGTGCCGCCGAGGAAGGCGCCGGCAAAGGTTTTGCTCCACCAGTCGGGTTTCATGGCCGCCCTTTCAGCAAAGTGGTAAACGGCAGCAGGCTGAAAAACAGCATGCTGGCGACGATCCATGCCAGCACGGCCGCCAGCGGCGACAGCACGATGCAGGCGCAGCCCAGCGCGAGTCCCAGGGCCAGCACGCCGGCGGCGCGCCCCAGCGGCCCGATAGGCTGCGCCAGCCAGCCCTGGTGCCGGTGGCTCAGGTACAGCAGCAGGCAGCCGGCGACATCCAGTATCAGGAACAGGATCATGCTCAGAAGCCGTAAGTGGCGCTGACGTAGTAATTGCGCCCCAGTTCAAAGAAGCTGAAGTCCTTGCTCTTCTTCGCCAGGTCGACATCGGTCAGGTTCTTGACGCCTGTGCGCAGCGTCCAGTGCTTGCCTGTCCTGGCCGACAGGCCCAGGTCGACCCGGGTGTAGTCCGGCAGTTCCTTCCCGGAGTAGAACTGCTTGCCTGTGTAGTGCGCCGACAGGGAGCCTTGCACGCCTGGTACGGCGGTGTAGGTCAGGCCAATGCGCGCCGTATTTTCTGGGCGGTTATCCAGCACCGTCCTGGCGCCTTTTTCGTTGATGTAGTCCGCATTCAGGTGCGTGAAATTGCCCGACAGGGAGAGCGATGGCAGCAACTGCACGCTGGCTTCCAGCTCCAGGCCTTTGGTCCGGGCTTGTGCCATATTGACCCAGCGGCGTGCATTGGCGACCGGATCGTAGATTGCCACGATCATGTCGTCCACGTCGTTCTTGAACACCACGGCCGTCAGATCCCAGCCTTTTTGGTGCAGCTCGAAGCCCGCTTCGTAATTGACGCTGGTCTCCGGCGACAGGTCCGGGTTACCGCCCAGGAAGCAACTGCCGCCGCAGCTGACGATGCGGTACTCGGGGCTCAACTGGTAGGCGTCCGGTGCCTTGAAGGCCTTGCTGACGCCGCCCTTCAGGGTCAGCACATCGTTAGCCTGCCACACCAGGTAGCTCTTGGGCGAGAAGTGGTTGCCGAACACGCTGTGGTTGTCCAGGCGGCCCGCGAGCGTCAGGCGCCAGTCCTTCGCCAGCGCCAGCTCATCTTCCATGAAGAAGGCCTTGCTGTCCGTGCTGACCTTGCCGGTATCGAGGTAGCTGGCGCGGTCGCGGATCACCTGGCGGCGCAAGTCGATGCCGGCCGTCAGCGCATTGATGCCCAGCGTCGTGTTGCCGTAAAACTTGGCGTAGGTATTGTCTTCTTTCAGGGTGCGCTGCTGCGGTGCGTTGTAGCGCGTGTTGAAGTCGTCGATCTGCGCGCTTTCACGCGCGAGATAGGCGGTAGTGCTGCCCCAGTCCCAGGAGGCGTGGTGGGTCAGGCCATAGGTCTCGCGTTCGATCTTCTGCTCGCGGATATCCTTCGACTCGAAGTCGTATTCCGGGTAGTAGGCGTAGAAATACATGGCGCGCGGGCGCTTGTCCCGGTTGTAGCCAAGGTCGAAGTCCAGCGACTGGTTGTCGAACAGCTGCCAGGTCAGGGTGCCGGTCAGGTTGGCGGCCTTCTTTTCTTCCAGGTGCGCGGTGCGTGTCATGTCGCTGTCCGGCGCACCGTACCACGGATCGCGGTCATACCATTCGCCGCCCACGGCCAGGCTGACCTTATCGTTCAGGGCGCCCGAGGCATTGGCGCCAACGCGATACTGCTTGCCCTCGTAACCGCTATCGACCACGCGGTACTCGCCGCTGATGCTGCCCTTCCACTGCTTGCCGGCCGGCCAGGTGATGATGTTGATCACGCCGCCGATCGCATCGGAGCCGTACAAGGCGGCCATCGGCCCGCGCACGATTTCCACGCGCTTGATGCTGGACAGCGGAATCGAGCTGAAATCGAAATCGCCGCCGCGCCACAGGGCGCCGCCGGACGACACGCGCCTGCCGTTCACCAGCATCAGGGTGTACTTGCCGCCCAGGCCGCGGATGCGGATCTCGTCGCGCCCGCTGTCGTCGGTCTGGTTGTTGACGCCGACGCTTTCGCGCAGCAGGTCAGCCAGGCCGTTGACCGGCGACCTGGCGATATCCTCCGCCGTAATCACGGTGGTAAATGCCGGTGCGCCAGCCACCGTGTGGGCACGCATCGAAGCTGTGACCACCACCACGTTGCCATCGGAGATAACGCCGGCCTCATCGGCTAGCGCAGGAAGACCCAGTGCGGCCAGGCTGGCCGCGATGATTGTTTTCTTAATGGACATGACAGGGGTGAATTATTGATTGAACGCAAATGATAATCATTCGTATTCAATGATGCAAGGTTGGCAATGCAAAATAATTATCCCAAGTCAATTTTTACGGCTACCATCCGTGCATGGACCAAATGCACCTGATGAATGTCTTCGTCGCCGTGGGAGAGCAGGAAAGCTTTGCCGCGGCATCCCGCAGCCTGAACATGTCGCCGGCCGCGATCACGCGCGCAGTTGCCGCGCTGGAGGAAAAGCTGGGCGCACAACTGCTGCAGCGAACCACCCGCAACGTCCGGCTGACCGAAGCGGGCCAGCGCTACCTTGATGACTGCCGCAACATCCTCGCCAGCATCGAGGAAGCCAACGATGCGGCGGCGGGTGTCAATTCGGCGCCGAAAGGGAACCTGTCCGTCACCGCCTCTGTCCTGTTCGGGAAGAACTTCGTGACGCCTTGCATCGTGCAGTTCCTGCAGCAGTATCCTGATGTCGACGTCACCGCCTACTTTCTCGATCGCGTGGTCAACCTGATCGAAGAAGGCATGGATGTCGCCGTGCGGCTCGGCCCCCTGCCCGACTCCAGCATGAAGGCGCTACGCGTCGGCCGGATGCGCCGCGTGCTGTGCGCTTCGCCCGAGTACCTCGCCAGGAACGGCGTGCCCCAACATCCTGAAGAACTGCTGCAGCATACGATTATCGCCGCCAGCAATATCACGCCGCGTGTCGAGTGGAAGTTCGGCACGGGCGAGAATCCGCTGACGGTCCGCATGAAGCCGCGCTTCACCGTCACCAGCAACGACGCCGCCATCCGCGCCGCCGTGGATGGCCTGGGCATCTGCCGCCTGCTGTCCTACCAGATGGCCGACGAACTGGCGGCCGGCCAACTGAAAATAATCCTGCCGGAATTCGAGGAGGAGCCGTGGCCGGTGCATATCCTGCACCGCGAAAGCAAGTACGGCTCCTCCAAGGTCCGCAAGTTCATCGACCTGCTGGCGCAGCATTTGCGGACGCACCCGCACCTGAACTGAGTTTGCCGAGGAAGGCCCCGGTGATGGCGGCGACATCTTCCAGTCTTGTATCCATCACAAAGTGCCCGCCATCCAGGATATGCACTTCGGCTGAAGGATTGTCGCGCTTGAAGGCCTGTGCGCCCGGCACTGTGAACGCCAGGTCGTGCTTGCCCCATACCACCAGCGTCGGCAGCTGGCGCTGTTTCAGCCAGGCCTGCCATTCCGGATACGCCGCCAGGTTGTGCTGGTAGTCGTAAATCAGGTCGGCCTGGATGCGCGCCTGGCCAGGGCGATTGAGATAGGCATATTCATCCATCCACAAATCCGGATCGTAGGCTTCGATTGCCGGATCGCTGCCGATATGGCGTGCCCGCGTCGCCGCTACTGACTGGTGCACGGCGATGACCTCCTTCTCATGCGCCGCGCGGTCCGCCCAGAACGGCTTGCGCTTGGCCCACATCGCACCCAGGCCATCCTCGTACACATTCCCGTTCTGGAACACCAGCGCCTGCACCGATTGCGGCCGGGCCAGCGCCATGCGCATGCCGACCGGAGCGCCGTAATCCTGCATCAACAGCACATAGCGTTGCGCGCCGACTGCGTCGGTGAACTTTTGCATCACCGTGGCCAGGTTGTCGAAGGTATAGGCGAACTTCGCAGGATCCGGCGCATCGCTGTTGCCGAAGCCGGGATAGTCCGGCGCAATCAGGTGATAGCGGTCGCCCAGCTTGCGCAGCAGGCCGTCGTACATGCGAGAGGAGCTTGGCACGCCGTGCAGCAGCAGGACGGCCGGTTTGCTGGCGTCGCCGGCTTCACGGTAGGCGATATTGACACCGTCCACGGCCACGGAGCGATAGGCGACCGGGGCGGCTTGCGCTGCTCCGGCAAGTGCGATGGCGGCTGCGGCTACGAATGTTTTCATGTTGTTCTCCAGTGGATTGTCGATGGCCCCACTCTAGCGGCCCTCCCTAGCTGGCGGAACGGCGCCCAGCGAAATGGATTGTTTCGCCGCGCGTGGTTCCGGCGGACAGGGCCGCTTCCTACAATCCATCCCATCCAAACCACTTTTGAAGGAAGCGAACATGAAAACCACCCGCATCGCCGCATCCCTGGCCCTGGCTTTTGCAACCGCCACCGCATCCGCTGCCGGCACAGACGTGAACTACCGCACCGTAAAGGTCGATGGCGTTAACATCTTCTATCGCGAAGCCGGGCCGAAGGATGCGCCAACCGTCCTGCTGCTGCATGGTTTCCCTACCTCGTCCCAGATGTTCCGCAACCTGATTCCGCAGCTGGCCGACCGCTATCACGTGATCGCTCCGGACTATCCGGGCTTCGGCCAGAGCGATGCGCCGGCCGTCGACAAGTTCACCTACAGCTTCGACAACCTGGCGAACGTGGTCGACAAATTCACTACTGCGGTTGGCGTTTCGAAGTACGCCTTGTATGTGCAGGACTATGGCGCCCCGATCGGTTTCCGCCTGGCTGCCGCCCACCCTGAGCGCGTATCCGCCATCGTGGTCCAGAACGGCAATGCCTACACAGAGGGCATCGACAATCAATTCTGGGCGCCGTTCAAGGTTTATTGGGCCGATAAGACCGAAGCGAATGCAGCCAAGCTGAAGCCGTTCTTCGAGATTGGCGCGACCAAATGGCAGTACACGCACGGCGCGCGCGACGCAAGCAAGATCAGTCCCGACGCATGGACCGTGGACCAGGCCTACATGGACCGCCCCGGAAACAAGGACATCCAGCTCGAACTGTTCTACAGCTACGGCAGCAACCCGGCGCGCTATCCGGAGTGGCAAGCCTATTTCCGCAAACACCAGCCGCCGATGCTGATCACCTGGGGCAAGAACGACCAGATCTTCCCCGCTGCCGGCGCCGCGCCCTACCTGCGCGACCTGCCGAAGGCCGAGCTGCACCTGCTCGACACCGGCCACTTCGCCCTCGAGGAGGACGGCGAGCAAATCGGCAAGCTGATGCGCGATTTCCTGGCGCGCAAGGCCAAGTAGCTTTATGCAAGTTCCAGCGCACGATTGAACATAAGTTGCAAGTGAGTAAATGCCTTTTGGTATTTAATTGGGCCATGGCGATAATGCCAAGAAGCGATCTTTGCAGCGCAACCGGTGAGGCCCACCAGGCCAGCCGGTTGCTTCGCACAATTGCGCGCCACACTTCCAGAGAAATTGAATGTCGATAGACACAGCTTTAAAGAACTTTGCTGACGCTTTTGCCGCCTACTCCGCGAATTTGGGAACGATCGAGTATCGCGTATTCCAGCCAATCGTTGAACCGATTCCAATTGGACCAGCCCTACAGGAATACTTTGGGAGGCTGCGCATGAGCGACAAACCACAGGTAGGTGGGCGGCTCTTGCTGATGTTGTTCACGCTTGATGATCTTGAGACATGCCAGCACGGATGGCGCTGGATACGAAAAAATCGTGGCCCGGTCATCGAAGATCCGACCTGGAACAAGCACTGGATCGTCATCGCCGACCGCCATGGCGATGCGATCGTTGTTGATGACAGTACCGCCGGCGGCGTGGTCACTGGCCACATTGGCTCATATAAGGTGAAGATTGCCGACGATCTCGCGAGTTTTTTCCTAGTCATGGCCGAGGCTATCACGCTCGAGGCGGGCACCTTCAATTATGAGGTGTACGACGAAGACTTTAACCCCATTCCCGAGTTTCTCGATGCAGTCAGTGCCATTGCACGCCGCGTGCTTGGCCCTGATGGCGAGGCAGGTTTCATGGAATTCTTTTTCGGCTAAGCGCGCAATTCATTGCTCCATCGCCTTGCGAAGGATGCAACTCTTGCTAACGTAGTGCTTCGTTTTTCCTTAACCTGAGCTTCTGCCCCCCATGACTGAGTACTTTAAATCTATTTCGGACCTGATAGCAGGATTAAAAAGACTAGAGCAGGAAGCATGGATTCACACGGATATGGAAGTTTGGCGGTCAAGCCCACAAAAGGCGGACTTTCATTATTTGCCTTGGGATTACATGGAAAGCCTGGAAGACGATGAGGTCTTTGTAGACGATGATGGCTTGGAGCTTCCACTTGTTTTGAGAGATAAGAACTTGAAGGAATGGATGCTTGTTAATGTCCTTACGCATATCTCGAATTCCATGAATTGGAAGATCGAGGGTTCGCAAGAATTCATTGACCAAGTCAACTATTACCTTGAATTCGACACCTTTAGGCGGTGAAAAAAGACGGCCCGGGACATAGGCAAGCTGATCGCGGTGTCGTCGCAGTAACGGGAAGTAACGCAGCACCAAGCACGTTTGAGTTGGATCAAACGAGCGCTTGGTGGCATGGCGAAAATGATAGGATCACTTGAGGAGCCGCCATGGATGTTACGCCACCTCCAGAGCTCGCTGACCACGAAGAGCGCCTGAACAAGCTGGAGAACGCAATGGTCAATCTCTCATGCGAATTGAAGGCGCTAGGTGCGCATATGGATTGTCGATTCAAGGAGATCGAAACGCAAATCGAGACCGGATTGAATTCGCTCCGCCTTGAGTTGCGAGCAGAGTTCGAGGCAAAGCTGCACGAAGCCGTAGAAAAACTGCATGCTCGCATGGACGCACAGCATCATCAAACTATAGCGATTCAAGTCGCGACTTTCTTAGCCCTGATTGCACTGTTCGCCCAGCGCTAAACGAAAAAACCCTGCCAGATCAATGACCTGACAGGGTTTTATACGTCCTGGTGCCGGAGAAGAGAATCGAACTC
The DNA here is from genome assembly GCA_966077345.1 of uncultured Duganella sp. Taxonomy (GTDB): domain Bacteria; phylum Pseudomonadota; class Gammaproteobacteria; order Burkholderiales; family Burkholderiaceae_D; genus Rugamonas. Next base: position 135,770 of record CBHREK010000061.1, on the reverse strand, counting down.
CCGACCTTCTCATTACGAATGAGCTGCTCTACCAACTGAGCTACACCGGCAAAGAGCCCGGATTATAACAAACAAACTTGCGCGTTTGCTAGTATCAGGGCGCCATCATTGCAAAAATTACACGGATTCCTGGTGGTAGCTGGTAACCAGTGCCACTTCGTCGCGGGAACCGAGGAAGACTGGCACGCGCTGGTGCAGTTTCTCAGGCTGGATGTCGAGGATGCGGCGCTTGCCGTCGGTGGCCATGCCGCCGGCCTGTTCGACGATGAAGGACATCGGGTTCGCTTCGTACATCAGGCGCAGGCGGCCTGGCTTGCTTGGATCTTTCAGGTCGGCCGGGTACATGAAGATGCCGCCGCGGTTCAGGATACGGTGCACGTCGGCCACCATGGAAGCGATCCAGCGCATATTAAAGTCGGTACCGCGCGGGCCGGTGGTGCCTGCCAGCAGTTCGCCGATGTAGCGCTGTACCGGCGCATGCCAGTGGCGCTGGTTGGACGAATTGATCGCGAATTCCTTGGTCTTGGCAGGAATCTGCATATTGCGCTGGGTCAGCACCCACGAACCCATCTCGCGGTCCAGCGTGAAGCAGTTCACGCCGTTGCCGGTGGAGAGCACCAGCAGGGTCTGCGGGCCGTACAGGGCGTAGCCGGCGGCCACTTGCTTGGCGCCCGGCTGCAGGAAGTCCTGTTCGGTCGGTTCGGTCATGCCGTCCGGTGCCTTCAGCACGGAGAAGATGGTGCCGATCGATACGTTGACGTCGATGTTGGAAGAGCCGTCCAGCGGGTCGAACACCAGCAGGTATTCGCCTTTCGGGTAGCGGTTAGGGATCGGGTGGATGTCTTCCATTTCTTCCGAAGCCATTGCCGCCAGGTGGCCGCCCCATTCATTCGCTTCCAGCAGGATCTCGTTGGAGATCACGTCCAGCTTCTTCTGGACTTCGCCCTGCACGTTTTCGGATTCCAGCGCGCCCAGCACTTCGCCCAGGGCGCCCTTGCCGACGCTGTGGGAAATGGTTTTGCAGGCGCGGCCGACCACCTCGATCAGGAGGCGCAGTTCGGCGGGAATGGAGTGGTGCTGGCGTTGTTCTTCAACGAGGTATTGGGTCAGGCTGATGCGTTTCATTGTTTCCCTAGGTTTGTGCTTAATTAGTTTGCGAGTGCTTTGCTGACCACTTCCATCACGTCATTCGACAGCGGGGTGGCGGCGGCGACTTTCTCCAGCGCGTGGCGCATGTGGACTTGCAGCGCCGGCGCGTAACGACGCCAGCGGTCCATGCTGCGTGCCAGTCGTGCGGCCACTTGCGGGTTCAGGGCGTCGAGCTTGATCACGTGCTCGGCCCAGAATTCGTAGGCGCTGCCGTCGGCGGCATGGAATTGCGATGGGTTCTGGTTGCAGAAGCTGAATAGCAGGCTGCGGGCGCGGTTCGGGTTCTTCAGCGTGAAGGCTGGGTGCTTCATCAGCTCGCGCACCTTGGAGACGTTGGTGTGCGGGGCGGAGCCTTGCATGGCGAACCACTTGTCCACCACCAGCGCTTCGCCCTTGAAGTCTTTGTAGAACGCGTCGAGCTGCTTGCCGGCGTCGGCGCCGCTGTGGATCAGGGCGGACAAGGCGGCGGCGCGGTCGGTCATATTCGTGGCAGCCGCGAACTGCTCGCCGGCCAGCTTGGCAGCTTCCTCGTTCGGCTGAACCAGCAGGTAGGCCAGCGCCACGTTTTTCAGGCCGCGCTTGCCGGCCGAGATGGCGTCCGGGCTGTAAGGGCCTGGCGTTGCGTTGGCCACGTACACCTGCAGCAGTTCGGCATGCAGCGCAGTGCCAATGGCATGGCGCACGAACTGGCGCGCGCTGTGGATCGCTTGCGGGTGCACCACTTCCATCTGCTCGGCGATGATGGTTTCCGACGGCAGGATCAGGCATTGCTCGCGGAAGGCGGCATCGAGGTCCTTGTCGGTCAACACCGCGCGCAAGGCGCCGATGTAGGTGTCGTCCAGCTTGAGCGGCTTGTCGTCCAGCACCGCCTGGGTCAGCGACAGCAGGCGTTCCATGGCCAGGCGCTGGCCGGCTTCCCATCGGTTCACCGGGTCGCTGTCGTAGCGGAACAGGTGCAGCAGCTCGTCGTCGGTGTACGGGTACTCCAGCACGACCGGCGCGGAAAAGTCGCGCAGGATGGACGGCACCGGCGCTTCGGCAATGCCTTCGAAGCGGAAGGTCTGTTCAGCTTCGGTCAGCTCCAGTACGCGGGTCGGGATCAGGTCCTTGCCGTCGCGGCCGAGCAGGCCCACAGCCACCGGGATGTGGAACGGCAGCTTGTTGTCCTGGCCCGGCGTGGCCGGGCAGGACTGGCGCAGCGTCAGTTCGTACACCTGCTTTGCGCCGTCGTGGCGGCCGCTGGCGCTGACCACCGGCGTGCCGGCCTGGCTGTACCAGCGCTCGAATTGCTTCAGGTCCCTCTTGTTGGCATCGGCCATCGCGGCGCGGAAGTCGTCGCACTGCACGGCCTGGCCGTCATGGCGTTCGAAATACAGGTCCATGCCCTTGCGGAAGCCTTCGCGGCCCAGCAAGGTCTGGTACATGCGCACCACTTCGGCGCCCTTTTCGTACACAGTCACCGTGTAGAAATTGTTGATCTCGACGAAGGAATCAGGACGCACCGGATGCGCCATCGGTCCCGCGTCTTCCGGGAATTGGGCCTGGCGCAGCGTACGCACCTGGTCGATGCGGGTCACGGCGCGGCCGCTGTCGGTGCCGATCATGTCGGCGCTGAATTCCTGGTCGCGGAACACGGTCAGGCCTTCCTTCAGCGACAGCTGGAACCAGTCGCGGCACGTCACGCGGTTGCCGGTCCAGTTGTGGAAGTACTCGTGGCCCACCACCGCTTCAATGCCGGAATAGTCAACGTCGGTTGCGGTGCGAGGGTTGGCCAGCACGAACTTGGTGTTGAAGATGTTCAGGCCCTTGTTTTCCATCGCGCCCATATTGAAGTCGCTGACGGCGACGATCATGAAGCGGTCCAGGTCCAGCTCCAGGCCCCAACGCTCCTCGTCCCAGCGAATGGAATTTTTCAGCGACTCCATGGCGTAGTCGGTCTTGTCGAGGTTGCCCTCCTCCACCCACACCTGCAGCAGCACTTCGCGGCCGGACTTCAGCTTGAACTTCTCTTCCTGGCACACCAGGCGCGCTGCGACCAGCGCGAACAGGTAGGACGGCTTCTTGAACGGGTCTTCCCACTTGGCGTAGTGGCGTCCGTCGCCGAGATCGCCCTCCTCCAGCAGGTTGCCGTTGGAGAGCAGGACAGGATATTGCTCCTTGTCTGCGCGCAGCATCACGGTATAGCGTGCCATCACGTCCGGACGGTCAGGGAAATAGGTGATGCGGCGGAAGCCTTCGGCCTCGCACTGGGTATAGAAACCGCTGCCCGAGGTGTACAGGCCGGAAAGCGTGGTGTTTTCGACCGGGGCGCAGGTGGTTTCGATTTCCAGCAGCACGTTGACCGGCGCATTGCGGATGGTCAGGGTATTGTTGCCAATAATATATTGACCGGGATTCAGCGCCACCCCATTCATGCGCAAGGCAACCAGTTCGATGGCTTCACCGTGCAGCACCAGGTCACGGCTCTTGCTGTCCGGGTTATGGCGCAGTTGCACGCGGTTGGCGACGATGGTGCAGGCGGGATCGAGGTCGAAGCCCAGTTCCACGGTCTCCACCAGGTAGCTGGGCGGGGTGTAGTCTTTACGATAAATCGTTTGCGGGCTGTCGGTACGCATGGTTTGGGCGAGCGAGGACAAAGAAGGCTATTTTACCAATACCGGGCAAGGCGTACGCCCGATTCTTTTCCGGTGTCCCTCTGGGGGTAACATTCTGTAATAATTAGGTGAAACGCATGTTGCCGGATTAAACTGCCTTATAAGCCTATAAAGGAGTCTTCGCCATGAAAGCGCTAGCCATTTTGGTGGCAGCCACCAGTCTGTTGCTGAGCGGCTGTGCCACTACCCTGCGCAGCAACGTTACGGTCTTCCATGAATGGCCGAGCGACTTGCAGGACAAATCGTATACCTTTGAAACCCCGTCCCCTGGGGAAGATACGCTGGAATACCGCAGCTACCAGAACCTGGTGAGCGGCGAACTGGCCAAGCTGGGCTTCACACAAGCCGCCAGCACCCGGGACGCCAAGCTGCGCGTCGGCATGCAGTTCAGCACCATCGACCGCCCGGTCAAGGTCCTGACCGCAAGCGATCCTTGGATGTACGGTCCCGGCCCATGGGGTTATTACCCGCGCTGGGGTTACTACCCCTACCGTTACCGCTATTACGGCTTCTATCGTCCTTACTACGACCCGTGGATGTGGGGGCCGATGGAATTCCGCGAAACCATCCAGCATAACTACGACCGCAACCTGCGCGTCACCATCAACAATATGCAGGGCAAGAAGCTGTTTGACGTGACCGTGCAGAACACCAGCCGCAAGCAATCCACGCCGCTGGTCATGCCGGCACTGGTGCAGAGCGCCTTCACCGGCTTCCCTGGCGAAAGCGGAAAGGCCAAGCGCGTCGACCTTGAGCTCCAATAAGCCCACCAAATCGATCGGGCGGTGGTTGCGCGAAGGCGCTTCCACCGCCTTTTTCCGTTCTCCGCGCTGGGAAGGCCTGGCCACCGGGCCGGGCGTCGTCGCGGTCCTGGTGCTGCTGGTGCTGGCGCTGTCTTTACTGTTCCAGCGCCTGTATATCCACGGACCGGCGGTCTTCTACTGGAAGGCCATCGCCTACGGCTGGCTGCCTTTCGCCCTGCTGCCCTTCTATGCGCTGATGACGCGCGGCACCGGGCCGAGCGGGCGCCCCGGTGCGGCGCCGGACCTGGCACTGTTGACTACCCTCCTGCTGGCGCAGATCGTCTGGCTGGAACTGTTTGTCGACCTGTGCTTTGCCGCCATGCTGTATGGCGGATCCGAAGCATGGTCGGTGCGCTACCTGGGACAATGGGGTGCGTGGATCATTTGGGGAATTCCGGTCACGCTGATGATCCTCTCGCAACTGGTGCTGCTGGCGCGCGGCGGGCGCGGTCGGCGCTGGCCGCTGGCGCTCACGGCGAGCATGATGGCAGGCGTGGTGGCGCTGGGCGTGGCCACGCAGCAGCCAGATTTCTGGTACCCGAAAAAGCGGGAAGCCAGCAACGAGGAAGCGTCGCGCTACCTGAAGCTGACCGCGGAATTGATGGAATCGCAGCCGGTACTGCTGTCGCGCCAACTCGCGGGACTGGCGCCGCAGCGCCCCGGCAAGGTCGACATGTACGCGCTGACTTTCGCGCCATACGGCGATGAAGTGTTCCGCCGCGAGAGCCAGATGGTGGCGGACGTGATGTCGCAGCGCTTCGACACTGCCGGCCGCACGCTGCAGTTGGTGAACCATTTCCAGACTGCCGAAAAACTGCCTTGGGCCACAACTGTGAACCTGCAGAAGGCGATCCGCAGCGTGGCACGCACCATGGACAAAAACGAGGACGTGCTGTTCATCTACCTGACTTCGCACGGCGCACGCGAAGGCCAACTGGCAGCGGACTTCTGGCCTTTCGAATTGACCGAGCTGACCCCGTCCATGCTGCGCAAGTGGCTGGATGAAGCGGGTATCAGGAATCGCGTGATTGCAGTCTCGGCCTGTTTCTCGGGCAGCTGGATACCGTCGCTGAAGGACGATGCGACCATGGTGATGACTGCGGCCGACGCCGATCACACCTCCTACGGCTGCGGCTACAAATCGGAACTGACCTTCTTCGGGCGCGCCATGTTTGACGAACAGCTGCGCACCCATACGCGCTCTTTCGAACAGGCCCATGCCGCTGCGCGCGAAGTAATCCGCAAGCGCGAAGTCGAGGCGGGCAAGGATGACGGCTATTCGAATCCGCAGATTTCCGTCGGCACCGCGATCCGCGCCAAACTCGCCACCTTTCAGTGAACATAACGGGCAATGAAATAGACGGCTGCTGTCAGGCTGGCCATTGCCCCGTATAGCCGCCAGGTTTGTTTGTGCAGGTCTTCTTTCGTCGCGTAAATCCGGTCCGCGGATTCAATCCATTTCTTGATGCCGGCGATGTCTTCCCGCATGCCGCCAACATCCTCCTTAAGTTGCGCAACGTCCACCTTCAGCTGCGCGACGTCTACCTTCAATTGCGCGACGTCCACCTTTAACTGCGCGACGTCCACCTTCAGCTGCGAGACGTCGAGCTCCAACAAGCTCAACCTACGCTCTACTTCTGTCAACCTTTCGTTGAGCTCGCCAATATCAATGCTTAGAAAGGCAGATACACAAGGCAAGGCTTCGCTCAACCGCAGCGTTGCTGGCAGCAGCTGATCGCGTAGATCAGGGTAACTGTCCATCAAGTTTTGCAAGGCTGCAACAAGTGCGGTCAAAGCAGAAATGCACTCGGTCATTTCTTTTGCGGAGTTGCTCATGACGGTCTCCCCTGCCTGGATGTTGACAGGGCTTGGACAATGCATGTCCCGCAAAGTTCAATGCAATGGCAGCGCGCGGAGCGAAATATCGTTGTGCCCGACGCCGGGGACGACGCGAAAAGTTGCGAGGCCGGGGCGAAAGCTGCGGTACAGGGCTTCACTGCTGGCGCGGGGTATCACTTCGTCGCGCTCGGCGGCGAGGATGGTGGTGGGGGCGTTGACCTTGGGCGCGTAGCTGGCCGAGTCGTAACGGTCGCGCAGCAGCAAGCGCACCGGCAGCCAGGGGAAGTGGTGCGAAGCCGCGCCGGCCATGCTGTCGTAGGGCGTGACCAGCACCAGCCGGTCCACCGCTTTCACGCTGGCCAGCCGGGTGGCGATGCCGCTGCCAAGGCTGCGCCCAACGACCGTCACCTGGGGATGCTGCGCGCGAACATGCTCGTACAGCGCCAGCGCATCGGCAAACAGGCCCGCCTCGGTCGGCTCGCCCGGCGTGGCGCCGTAGCCGCGATAGTGCATCAGGTAGAGTGCCTGGCCGGGAAAGGCAGCCTGCAGTTCCGGCAAGCTATACCCTACTGCCTCGGCATTTCCGCCAAAATAGATCACTGCGGAAGGCCCAGGCTGCTCGTGCAGCGTGACGCCGACGCGCGCGTCGCCGCCCAAGGCCAGCACGGTACCGCCATCAAACGCCTGCGGGTAATAAATCATGCTGCGCTGGCGCAAGAACACCAGCGCGCATATTGCGACATATACGGCCAGCACCAGCAGCAGGAGCGACAGCACAATGCGCATGGTCAGCGGTAATAAGCTTCGCTGGCAAAGGTGATCAGACCGATCAGGGCCACGGCACTCAGCAGGACGATCAGCAAGCGTCCAAATTTAGGGGTGCCGTCATTGTCTTCGGCTGGTCGGTTCTGGTCGGTCATATTCGCATTCAAGGCAAGAGGATGGTGGAACCCGTGGTGCGGCGCGCTTCGAGGTCGCGATGCGCCTGCCCCACATCCGCCAGATTATAGCGCTGCTTGATTTCGATCTTCACGTCGCCGCGCACCACCACGTTGAACAGCGACTGCGCGCAAGCTTCGAGTTCTGCACGCGTCGCGGTGTAGTTGCCCAGCGCTGGCCGGGTCAGGAACAGGGATCCGCGCGAAGCCAGTTCGCCCAGCGAGAAATTGGCCACCGGCCCGGACGCATTGCCGAAGCTGACCATCATGCCGCGCGGGCGCAGGCAATCGAGCGAACCGATAAAGGTGTCCTTGCCGATCGAATCGAACACCGTGGAGACGCCTTTGCCGCCGGTGATATCGCGCACCCGCTCGGTGAAGTTTTCCGTGTTGTAGTTGATCGCGTGGGTCGCGCCATGCTGCAACGCCAGCGCCACTTTCTCGTCTGAACCGGCGGTGCCGATCAGGTTCACGCCAAGGGCACGCGCCCACTGGCAGGCGATCAGGCCCACGCCTCCGGCCGCCGCATGGAACAGGATGGTGTCGCCCGCCTTGAGCGGCGCGGCGCTGTGGAACAGGTATTGCACCGTCATCCCCTGCAGCATCATGGCAGCCGCGGTATCGCTGCCGATTGCATCGGGCAGCTTCACCAGCAGACTGGCCGGCATATTGCGGGCTTGCGCATAGGCCCCGTTCGGACGGCCGGCATAGGCCACCCGGTCGCCCACACGCACATGGCTTACGCCCTCGCCCACTGCCTCCACCACGCCGGAGCCTTCCTGACCGAGGCCACCCGGCAGCGGCTGCGGATACAGCCCGGTGCGGAAATACACGTCGATAAAGTTAAGGCCGATCGCCTCGTGCCGCACCGTCGCTTCGCCAGGGCCGGGCGCCCCTACTTCGACATCGACGTATTCCATCACTTCCGGCCCGCCGGTGCGGGACATGCGTATCGCCTTGACCATTCAATACTCCTCTAGTGTGTGATAAAGCCGCGCTCGCGCAGCCATTGTGTCATGCGTGGGTAGTGTTCACGCGCCCAGTGCGTGGAGTTGATGTAGGCGTTGCCGCCGTCGACGTCGGTTTCCCACAAGCCGTGCGCGGCACGCGGCAACATCCAGACCTGGTGGTCTTTGTGGCCGCTCGCATCGAGCGTCTGCCGGAACAGTTCCGCGCTCTTGTGCACCGGTACGAAAGCGTCTTTTTCGCCGAGGATATACACCACGGGCGCTTTCAGCTTCTTCAAGTCCGGCAGCGGATCGTAACTATAAAAGGCCGTGCTGGTCTCGCTCGGCTTCTCTTTCAAGGTGTCCGGTACGATTTCGACCTGGCTCGCCCAGCGCGCGCTCTCGCCGGCGCGTGCCGCGGCCAGCAATTCGGCGCGATTGGCGCCGCGGCTGGTCACCCAGCGCATCAGCTTTTCCTGGTAGGCGGCACCGGCCTTGATTTCTTCTTCGCTGAATCCCTGTGCGCGCAGTGCGTTTTCGATGCGGTAAACCTCCTGCTCGGCAGGCGGTACGGCCGATGCGGCTTGCGCGATCACGAAGGCAACCTTTTGCGAACGGACCGCCGCCAGCGGCGCCAGCCAGCCGCCCTGGCTGTGGCCCCAGGTGCCGATCGCACCGGCCTTGATGTCGCTGCGCTTGCCGAGCAGCTCGATGCCTGCAACGGCATCGTCGGCCAACTGCTCCATGGTGGCCTTGTTGAATTCACCGGTGGATTTGCCGACGCCGCGCTTGTCGTACATCAGCGCGGCCATGCCATGGGCCGCGAAGTAATAAGCTTGCAGGGCATAGGCGCCGCGCGGTGCGGGGCTCGACATCTGCGTCAGTACGATGGCGGGGAACGGCCCCTTCCCTTCCGGCAGCACCAGGGTGCCCGAGAGGGTAACGTCGCCATTCCTGAAGGTGACTTCCTCCGAGCGGAATTGCAAGCGGCGGCCGGTCTCCTTCTTGCCGGCCTGCTGCCAGGTCACCTTGTTGCCCTCGAAGCGCATGGTCGTTTCGCGCACTTCGGGATTCAGGTTGCCGGCGCCGGCGTAATACACTTTCTCGCTTTCGGCGAACATGGAGGCGTAGCGGCCGGTGTTCATATCGCTGTAAAACATTTGCGGGAAGTCGCCCCACTCCGACAGCACGACCACGCGCTTGCCGGGAAATTCATAAGCGCCCAGCAGCGGCTGGTGGCGTGCCGGATCATCGGCCAGGGTGCGGCGGAATGCGAACTTGCCGTCCTTCCCGTTCAGGCTCACTTTGCCGGCCAGCAGGTCGCCTTGCAGCTTGCCGTCAAATTGCAGCATGCCGTCCGGGCCGGGCAGGTTGAAGCGCACCTGCTTGCCCTGCTGCGCGACGGCCTCCAGGGGCAGGCCTTTTTTCTCGAAGGCGGGCATGTCGACAGTGGCCTTGCCATCCGCGCCAAAGTGCGGCCGCAGGAAATTGACGTCGTTGCCGACGCCGTAGGTGCCGACCCAATGGCCGGCCAGTGCGGGCGCTGCGGCATGCGCTGCGAATGTGGCCGTGGCGGCAGCAATGGCGACGACCGCGCCAAGGATGGTTTTCATGCAGGCTCTCCTCTATCTTGTAATGAGGGCGCTACATTGCCAGCGCGCGTGGCGCCGGCCAAGAATCATGCGACAGGCTGCGATTTTGCGGCATCAGCCTGCAGTTGCGACAGCACCAGGTGGGCGCTGGCCATGTTGGTAGCGCAAGCAACGTTGTGCACGTCGCAGGCCCGTACCAGTGCATTGATATCCGGTTCGTGCGGCTGCGGCGTCATCGGGTCGCGCAGGAAGATGATGGCATCGATATGGCCATCTACCAGCAGGGAGCCGATCTGCAGGTCGCCGCCCAGCGGGCCGGAATGCTTGCGTTCCACCGTCAGGCCGACTTCCGCGATCAGGCGGCCGCCCGTGGTACCTGTCGCGCACAGTTTGCAGGTGCGCAGGAATGCGGCGTACTCGCGGGCCAGCGCGATCATGTCGTCTTTTTTCTTGTCGTGGGCAATCAGGGCAATGCGGGGCGTCATTTCTCTTTACCTTTCACTTTCGACAGCAGATAGATACCGGCCAGCACCAGGGCCGTTCCCGCCAGTTGCCAGCTGGTGACGGGTTCGGACAGGATGACGGCGCCAAAAAACAGCGTGGAAACAGGGCCAATCATACCCGCCAGCGAAGCGGGACCGGCCCCGATGCGCTGCACGGCCATCATGGTCATAAACACCGGCATCACCGTGCACAGGATGCCATTGACCAGCGACAGGCCATAAACTTCCATCGGCTGCACCAGCAGCGCTGCAGGCCGCAGCAGGAAAAACTGGCCGATACAGGCAGCGCTCGACACGCACATGGCGTATGACACCAGGCGCAAGGAGCCAAGGCGCTTGACCATTTCTCCGGAACCCAGCAGGTACAGCGCATAGGCCAGCGCGGAGCCCAGCACCAGCAGCGAACCCAGGGCTACATTGCTGCCGCCGTCGCGCAGGTCGTGGAAGAACACCAGCACGATGCCGGCGTAGGCGGTCAGCAGCGAGAGCCACTGGCTGCGGCCGATATGCTTTTTCAGCCATAGCGCGGAAGCCAGCAGCACAAAGGACGGGGTCAGGAACAGGATCAGGCGCTCAAGGCCGACGGTAATGTATTCCAGGCCAAGGAAATCGAGATAGGATGAAAGGTAGTAGCCGACCAGGCCCAGGCCGACCAGGCGCCACGCATCAGCGCGGCTTAATGGCGGATCGGTGCGCATCTTCCACAGCGCGATGGCAGCGAAGACGGGCAGCGAGAACAGCATGCGGAAGGCAATCACCGTGACCGCGTCGAGGTGGTAGCGGTACAGCAGCTTGGCGACGATGGCCTTGGTGGAAAACAGGATGGCGCCGCCGATAGCAATCGCCAGCCCTCCCAGGTAGGCGGCGCGTTTGCCCTGCGGTTCCGATGTGGCTATTTCCATGCCACCATTGTAGCGGCAAGCCGCCAGCCTTGCTGGCGGCCCGCCAAAACCGGCCTGCGGCGGCTGCATGCCAGGTGCCTGACCCTGCAGGTCAGGCACCGTTGTGCCGGTTCTGGCGGCGTTTACGACACCACTACGGCCGCCTGGCCAGCGGTCACGGTGGCGGTCGTGACCTTGGCAATCACGGTCGCCGGCGCATTGCCTCCAACCAGCTTGTTCACCTGCTTGAACTGGGCCACCAGCGAGCCCGGCGTCAGCGTCACCACGGTGAAGCCTTGCGCGTCGGTGTTCACATGGCGCAGCCAAGGGTTGCTGTTCAGGCTGGACAGTTGCTGCGCCAGGCCGACCAGGGTGGCGAAGTTGGAATCGGCCTTGATGGCCGACAGCACCGCATCCATGGTGGCGTCCAGCAGCGCCTCCGGCACGCCTTTCGCACCCAGCGTGCCGCGCAACTGGATCATCAGTGAAGTCGCCAGCGAATCGGCCGTCGGCGAAACCTTGCCCATGGTGTAGTCCAGCAGGTTCACGTTGAGCGTGATGGTGCCCACGTTCGGCACCGGCACCGACAGCGGCAGGGACACCAGCGTGCCCAGGCTGCCCAGGTTGGCCGCTGCCTCGCGCAGGTAGGTGAAGAAGGAATCGGAGCTGACACCTGCCGATACCAGGTCCACCATCACCGGCGTGCCGCCGCCCGCCGCATCGTAGTCATCATTGACGGTGCCGGCGAAGAAGGAGTGGATGTCGCCGGTCAGCGCCACCACGTTGCCGATGCTGTTGGTCTTCAGGTGCGACATCAGGGCCTTGCGTTCGGCGTTATAGCCATCCCACTGGTCGCAGTTGATCAGGAACTTGCGGAAGTAAGGCGCCAGCGCAGCAGCCTGGCCCGAAGCAACCACGAATACCGATGCAGCGCCCTTTGCCTGCACGTCCGGCTTGATGTAGCCAATAGCAATCCCTTGCGCGGCTGCGGTAGCCTGGGCAAGAGCGTTGCCGCCCGACTTGGCCACGTTTTCTGCCTGCCCGAACGCCAGCACCGCCACGCTGGCCTGGGTCGAGTTCAGCCCGGCGCCGACGGCAGCCGTCAGGCGCGCGCTGGTGTCGCCGCCTCCGGCCGCGGAAGTGGCGATCGCTGTTCCGGCTGCGGCAGCCACGGAAACCGAAGCACCGGCGGTCATGGCGCCGACAATGGCGCTGGCGACCGGCACGTTGCCGCCGGTGGAGGTGGCAGCCGTGGTGCTGATATCGGTCACCAGCTTGGTCAAGGCCTGCAGCGCCACCAGGGTGGCGATGGCATCGGTGCCGCTCAGGCCCATGCGCAGCAGCGACACTTCATTGCCCCACAGTTTCCAGGTGGCGGTGGCGGCCTTCATGGTGTTCTTCCACCAGTCGCGCTGGGTGGCGCCCAGCATGCTGATGGCAGCCAGCGGATCGCTGCCGCCAACTGCTGCGACCTTCTGCGCTTCGGCAGCGCTATACAGGTCTTGCGCCACCAGGTAGCGCGCGCCGATGCTGCCCAGCGGCTGGCCGGTGGCCGGATTGGTCATCTGCTCGGGTACCACGTGGTCGGCGCGGTACAGGCGCTCGTCGGTCATCACCAGCTGCATCAGCTTGCCAAACTGGAAATCGCGGTAGATCTTGATGTTCTGGAAGCCGGTTGCGGCGCTGTCGAGCGCGACGTCGGCCGGCATGAATTCAAACCAGGCCTGGTTGGCGCTGCGGCGGCGGTTGGTGTCGTGCTTCTCGCCTTCGGCATAGGTCTGGGTATCGCCCCAGGAATCGTCGCTGAATTCGTGGTCGTCCCAGATCGCGATGAAGGCGAAGCGCTCGTGCACGGCCTGCAGGCGCGTATCGGTACGGTACTTCTTGTACAGGTAGCGGTAATCGGCCAGGGTGGTTGCGTATTTCGCGCCCGAACTGCCGTTCTTGAAGGTGCCGTCCGGCAGGGTCAGCGCGCTGTGACGGGTTTCGACGGAGCCGACCTGGAAAGCCTCGCCCACGGTCTCGTAAATGTAGTCGCCAAGGTGGACGATGAAGTCCAGTTTTTCATTTTTGGCAATATGATCCAGCGCACCCCAGTGGTTGATGCTCCAGTCCTGGCAGGTCAGGTAGGCAAACTGCAGCTGCGACACGCTGGCGTCGGCCGCCGGCGCGGTCTTGAAGCGGGCCACGTTGGAACGCACGTCGCCTGCGGTGAACTGGTAAAAGTAAACGGTATTCGGCTGCAGGCCGGTGACCTTGTGGCGGATCGTGTTATCGAAATCGGCGTTCAGCTCAATCTGGGCATCGACCACCATCGTGCCTTCGAGCGCCTTGTTGCCGCCCAGGGATGCCGTATTGTCGGCCGCGCTGACCTGCACGCGCACTGTCACGCCACTCTTGGCGGTGACGGTGGCCACGTCGTCCAGCGAAGTCGGCACCACGCGGGTCCAGAGCATGATGCTGTCGGCGCGCGGATCGCCGGAGGCTACGCTTTGCGGGAATTTCCAGTTGGCGCCGGTCGCAGGCGGCAAGCCGGGTGCCGGCGGGGTGTAATCGCTGCCGCCGCAGCCTGCCAGGCCGCTGGTAGCAGCCGATACAGTAATGAAGCCGCCCAATTTGATAAATTGCCGACGATCCATAAGTCTCCTTCAATATAAAAGTTGTTGTTTTACGATGGTAACTTTACAAGCCGATGAAATGCCCTCGAGGAAAGCTACTAAACATGCCTGCAAGGGTTGCGCGAGCACTTTTGGTCGCGCCGGCGCGACAAATTCATAGAGGTACCGGTATGCTAGAATGTCGCCCTCGATTGCATACCGTCTAAGGAAGATTGAACATGGCTGGACACAGCAAATGGGCCAATATTAAGCACAAAAAGGCTGCAACGGACGCGAAACGCGGCAAAATCTGGACGCGCCTGATCAAGGAAATCACGGTGGCGGCACGCATGGGCGGCGGCGACCTGAACTCCAATCCGCGCCTGCGCCTGGCAGTCGACAAGGCGGCTGACGCCAATATGCCGAAGGACAATGTGAACCGCGCCATTACGCGCGGCACCGGCGGCGGCGACGGCGCCAACTATGAAGAAGTGCGCTATGAAGGCTACGGCATCGGCGGCGCGGCCATCATCGTCGACTGCATGACCGACAACCGCGTGCGTACCGTGGCTGAAGTGCGCCATGCCTTCAACAAATACGGCGGCAATATGGGCACCGAGGGTTCCGTGGCCTTCATGTTCCAGCACACCGGCCAGTTCCTGTTCGCACCGGGCACCGACGAAGCCAGGCTGATGGACGCTGCGCTGGAAGCCGGCGCGGAAGACGTGGTGACCGACGAAGAAGGCGGCATCGAAGTGCTGTGCGGCCCGCACGATTTCGCCGGCGTGAAAGACGCGCTGGAAGCGGCCGGTTTCAAGGCCGAGGTGGCGGAAGTGATCATGAAGCCAGCCACCGAGACCGTATTCACTGGTGAAGACGCGGCCAAGATGCAAAAGCTGCTGGATGCACTGGAAAACCTGGACGACGTCCAGGAAATCTATACCAACGCTGTCATCGAAGAATAATCCTTATGAAGATCCTGGTAGTCGGCTCGGGCGGCCGTGAACACGCTTTGGCTTGGAAACTGGCGCAGTCGGAACGCGTACAGATGGTCTATGTTGCACCCGGCAACGGCGGCACCGCGCGCGACGTGCGCCTGGAAAATGTGCCGATCACCGACCTGAATGCGCTGGCCGACTTCGTCGAGCAAGAGCACATCGGCCTGACCGTGGTCGGCCCTGAAGTGCCGCTGGCTGCCGGCATCGTCAACCTGTTCCGCGCACGCGGCCTGAAAGTATTCGGCCCGACCAAGGAAGCGGCGCAGCTCGAATCGTCCAAGGACTTCGCCAAGGCCTTCATGAAACGCCACGGCATCCCGACCGCCGAGTACGAAACCTTCGCCGATGCCAAGGCAGCCCACGCCTACGTGGACGCCAAGGGCGCCCCGATCGTGATCAAGGCCGACGGCCTGGCCGCCGGCAAGGGCGTGGTGGTTGCCATGACCCTGGAAGAGGCGCATGGCGCAGTCGACCACATGCTGTCCGATAACGCATTCGGCGACGCCGGCGCGCGCATCGTGATCGAAGAATTCCTGGCCGGCGAAGAAGCGTCCTTCATCGTCATGTGCGACGGCAAGAACGTGCTGCCGCTGGCCACCTCGCAAGACCACAAGCGCCTGCTCGACAACGACCAGGGCCCGAACACCGGCGGCATGGGCGCCTACTCCCCTGCCCCGATCGTGACCCCGGCCATGCATGCGCGCGTGATGCGCGAGATCATCATGCCTACCATCCAGGGCATGGCGAAAGACGGCATCCAGTTCACCGGCTTCCTGTATGCAGGCTTGATGATCGACGCTGCCGGCAACCCGAAGACGCTGGAATTCAACTGCCGCATGGGCGACCCGGAAACCCAGCCGATCATGTCGCGCCTGAAGACCGACCTGCTGGGCGTGATGGAGCACGCCGTCAACGGCAGCCTGGACCAGGTGGAACTGGAATGGGACCGCCGCACCGCCGTTGGCGTGGTGCTGGCAGCCGCCGGCTACCCTGACGCACCGCGCAAGGGCGACCATATCCACGGCATTCCGGCCGAGACGCCGGATTCCGTCACCTTCCATGCAGGTACCGCCGATGATGCGGACGGCAAGCTGGTGACCTCGGGCGGCCGTGTGCTGTGCGTGGTGGGCCTGGGCGACAACGTGAAAATGGCGCAGAAGCAGGCTTACGAGGCGGTCGACAAGATCGGCTTCGAAGGCGTGCAGTTCCGCCGCGATATCGGCTGGCGGGGCCTGAAGCACTAAAACCGGTACCCCGGTGTCTGACCCTGCGGGTCAGACACCGGTTTTCCGGTTTGAAGTAAAGAGCAAAGAAAAGAAATGACCACCCCCCACCCACAAGACGTCAAAGCCTGGCTGCTTGGCCTGCAAGACCGCATCATCTCCGCCCTGGAGGATGTGGACGGCAAGCCATTCCTGCGCGATGCATGGGAACGCCCGGAAGGCGGCGGCGGCATTTCGCGCCTGATCGAAGAGGGCAACGTCTTCGAGCGCGGCGGCTGCAATTTCAGCCACGTAACCGGCGCCAAGCTGCCGCCATCGGCCTCGGCGCACCGCCCGGAGCTGGGCGGCCAGCCATGGGAAGCCATGGGGGTCAGCCTGGTGCTGCACCCGCGCAATCCGTACGCGCCGACCGTGCACATGAACGTGCGCTTCTTCAGCACCAGCACCGCCGACGGCAAGCCGGTCTGGTGGTTCGGCGGCGGCATGGACCTGACGCCCTACTACGGCAACAAGGAAGACGCGAAGCACTTCCACGCAACCTGCCGCGATGCACTGGCGCCATATGGCGAAGACCTGCACCCGAAATTCAAGAAATGGTGCGACGAGTACTTCTACCTGAAGCACCGCAAGGAAGCACGCGGTGTGGGCGGCATCTTCTTCGATGACTTCAACGCCCTTGGGTTCGAGAAGAGTTTTGAAATGACCCGCAGCGTGGGCGACGCATTCCTGGCCGCCTACCTGCCGGTAGTGAAAGCCCGCAAGGACACGCCATACGGTGAACGCGAGCGCGACTTCCAGGCCTACCGCCGCGGACGTTACGTCGAATTCAACCTGGTGTTCGACCGCGGCACCCTGTTCGGCCTGCAGTCCGGCGGCCGCACGGAAGCGATCCTGATGTCCATGCCGCCGGTCGTCAAATGGCGCTACGACTGGCATCCGGAAGACGGCAGCGCGGAAGCAGCGCTGTATACCGACTTCCTCCCGCACCGCGACTGGCTGGCCGAGTGAAACGCTGCATCGCACTGCTGGGAGGCAGTTTCGATCCGGTGCACAACGGCCACGTCGCGCTTGGCAAGCAATTTGTCCAGCTGCTCAAGGCCGATGCACTGCTGGTGATTCCAGCCCTGCCCTGGCAAAAGGGCGCGCTGGTGGCGACGCCGCAGCAGCGGGTGGATATGCTGACTTTGGCCTTCCAAGGCCTGCCCTGCCCGGTCACGATCGACTGGCAGGAACTGGCGCGCGGCAGCGCCACTTATACGATCGAAACGCTGCGGGCGATCCGCGCCGACGTGGGGCCCGACGTGTCGCTGGCCTTCCTGATGGGCGCCGACCAGCTGCAGCGACTGAATACCTGGCACGAATGGCGCAACCTGTTCGACCTGGCCCACTTTTGCGTGGCGGCCAGGCCCGGCTTCGAGCTGGACGACGCCCACGTGCCGGCCGAGGTGGCAGCTGAATTCCAGCGCCGCCTGGCCACGCCGGATCAGGTCAGGAACACCCCGGCGGGCATGACCATGCTGGCGGCTGATTTAGCCGTCGACATCTCGGCCACTGCCATTCGTGCTGCATTACAACGGGGGGATGGGGCGAACTCGCTTCTGCCACCGGTAGTGCTAGACTATATTGAACAACATAATTTGTATAAGAACTAAATAATGGATATCAAAAAACTGCAATCCATCGTCGTGGACGCCCTGGAAGACGTGAAGGGCCAGGAAATCGTCCTGTTTGACACCACCGGCCTGACCAGCCTCTTCGACCGCATCGCCATCGCTTCCGGTACTTCCAACCGCCAGACCAAGGCACTGGCCGCGTCCGTGCGCGACAAGGTCAAGGAAGCAGGCGGCGACGTGATCGGCATCGAGGGCGAAGACACCGGCGAATGGGTGCTGGTGGACCTGGGCGACATGATCGTCCACATCATGCAGGCGCCGATCCGCGCTTACTACCGCCTGGAAGAAATCTGGGGCGAAAAGCCGGTGAAACTGGGCGCAGCCAAGCGCAAGTCGACCACCGAAGGCAAGGCCGCAGCCGCCAAGGAAGCCGCGCCGAAGAAGTCCGGCCACCTGGCTGCCACCAAGGCCGCCAAAGCTGCCGAAGCCGTAATCGAGAAAAAGCCAGCGGCCAAGAAGCCAGGCACCGTGAAGGCAACCGCCGCAGCCGGCGCCGTGGCCAAGAAAGCCGCAGCCAAGAAGGCCGCGCCGAAAGTCGTCGCGCCGGAAGGCAAGAAAGTGAAGGTCGCATCCACCAAGACTGCCGAGGCATCCGCCAAGGCCGCCAAGGAGAAGAAAGCCGCCGCTGCAGCCGCAACGCCGGTCAAGACCGTGATCAAGCGCCTGAAGAAGGCTGCTGCGGCTGAGTAAGCCCAGTGCAGCTGATTATCGCTGCGGTCGGCCACAAAATGCCGGCCTGGATCGAGAATGGCTTCACCGAATACGTGAAGCGCATGCCGCCGGAACTGCGCATCGTGCTGAAGGAAATCAAGCCCGTCGAGCGTTCCGGCAGCAAGACCGCCGCCACCGCCATGGCCCTGGAAAGGGAGCGCATCGAGGCGGCCTTGCCGAAATCGGTGCGCATCATCGCCCTCGATGAACGCGGCAAGGACCTGACCAGCGTGGGCCTGTCCCAGCAGCTGGAAGCCTGGCAGCAGGATGGCCGCGATACGGCCTTCCTGATCGGCGGCGCCGACGGCCTCGATCCGGGGCTGAAAGCGAAGGCGGAAGGCATGATTCGCCTGTCCAGCCTGACCCTCCCGCATGGCATGGTGCGCGTCATGCTGGCCGAACAGTTGTATAGGGCGTGGACAATAACGCAAAACCACCCTTATCATCGTGTCTAACATTTAAGGCAAACGATGAAACTGGTCGAAAAGAAGATCTACCTGGCTTCCAAGAGTCCACGCCGGCGCGAATTGCTGCGCCAGATCGGCGTGGACTTTGAGTTGCTCTTGCTGCGCAACGACGGCCCGCGCGGGCCGGACGTCAGCGAAGATGTCCATGCCGGCGAAGAGCCGTTGGCCTATGTCGGCCGCGTGGCCCAGGAAAAGGCCGATTTCGCCTGGGACATGATCCAGCGCCGCCGCCTGATCCTGCGCCCGATCCTGGCCGCCGACACCACCGTCACCATCGACGGCGAAATCCTCGGCAAGCCGGCCAACGTGCGCGAGGCAACCGACATGCTGCACAAGCTGTCCGGCCGCACCCACCAGGTACTGACTTCGGTGGCCGTGCATTCCCAGGACTTTTCAGGCCATATCACCCAGGTCTCCGACGTCCGCTTCGGCAAGCTGACGGAGGCCGAGATCAAGACTTACTGCGCCACCACCGAGCCTTACGACAAGGCCGGGGGCTATGGCATCCAGGGCCTGGCCGCCCTGTTCGTTGAACACATCGAAGGCAGCCATTCCGGCATCATGGGCCTGCCGCTGTACGAAACGGCGCAACTGTTGCGCCAGGCAGGATTGAAACTCCCCTGATGAACGAAGATATCCTCATTAATATCACCCCCCAGGAAACCCGCGTTGCCCTCATCGTGCAGGGCGCCGTGCAGGAACTGCATATCGAGCGCACCCTGACGCGTGGCCTGGCGGGCAATGTCTATTCCGGCAAAGTGGTGCGCGTGCTGCCCGGCATGCAGTCGGCCTTCATCGACATCGGCCTGGAGCGCGCAGCCTTCCTGCACGTGGCCGATATCTGGGAAGCGCGCCCACACGACGGCGCCCAGAACGCCACCCCGACCCCGATCGAAAAACTGCTGTTCGACGGCCAGGTGCTGACCGTACAGGTGATCAAGGACCCGATCGGCACCAAGGGCGCACGCCTGTCGACCCAAATCTCGATTGCCGGCCGCATGCTGGTCTACCTGCCGCAGGACGGCCATATCGGCATTTCGCAGAAGATCGAAAAAGAGTCCGACCGCGAAGCCCTGCGCGCGCGCATGCAGGGCCTGCTGCCGGAAGACGAAAAAGGCGGCTACATCGTGCGCACCCAGGCCGAAGACGCTTCGGACAGCGACCTGCAGGCCGACATCGAATACCTGCGCAAGACCTGGGGCGCGATCTGCCACGGCGCGCGCACCCGCCCGCCCACTTCCCTGCTGCACCAGGACTTGAGCCTGGCGCAGCGCGTGCTGCGCGACTTCGTGCACGACGAGACGGCAACCATCCAGGTCGATTCGCGCGAAAACTTCCTGTCGCTGACGGAATTCGGCCGCGTCTATACGCCGTCGGTCCTGTCGCGCCTGCAGCACTACACCGGGGAGCGCCCGCTGTTCGACCTGTACGGCGTGGAAGAAGAAATCCACCGCGCCCTGGGCCGCCGCGTCGACCTGAAATCCGGCGGCTACCTGATCGTCGACCAGACCGAGGCCATGACGACCATCGACGTCAATACCGGCGGTTTCGTGGGCGGCCGCAATTTTGCCGACACCATCTTCAAGACCAACCTGGAAGCGGCACACGCCATCGCGCGCCAGCTGCGCCTGCGCAACCTGGGCGGCATCATCATCCTCGACTTCATCGACATGGAGAACAACGAGCACCGCAACGCCGTGCTCGCGGAACTGAAAAAGGCCCTGGCGCGCGACCGCACCAAGGTGTCGGTGTCCGGCTTCTCCGCGCTGGGACTGGTGGAGATGACGCGCAAGCGCACGCGCGAATCGCTGGCCCACATCCTGTGCGAGCCCTGCCCTGCCTGCGAAGGCAAGGGCCAGGTCAAGACCTCGCGCACCATCTGCTACGAAATCCTGCGCGAGCTGCTGCGCGAAGCCAAGCAGTTCAACCCGCGCGAATTCCGCATCCTCGCTTCGCAGGAAGTGGTTGACCTGTTCCTGGAAGAAGAATCTCAGCACCTGGCGATGCTGGGCGACTTTATCGGCAAGAAAATTTCGCTGCAAGTCGAGACCAGCTACCATCAGGAACAATACGACGTTATCCTGATGTAGCGTCGGAAAATTTTACAGTCATTGCACGGTGCACACCCTAGTTCCTTTAAGCAAAGGGACTCTTGGGTGGGCACATTAATTGCTTTCTTTCGTTTTCGTTTTTTCAACTCAACTAACGATAACGCAATGAAAGCAAAATTCTCGTCCAAATTCGCCGCTGCGCTGGCTGGCGCCGTGGTCATCGCCACCCTGGCCGCTCCGGCCGCCGCCGCACCGCTGGTGTATATGACCGGTGCCGGCAACCCATGGTCCGTACCAACCGGCAATGCAGGCAGCAATGACTCAGCGATGAACACCGCCTTTGGCGCCGGCAACTGGTCCAAATACAATGGCTTCACCATGAGCGCATTTGGCGCGGACACCGAGTTCATGTTTATTGACGGTTCCGACGGCAATGCCAACGCATTTTCCAGCTTCCTGTCGTCCAACCAGCTGGCCATCCAGAACTACGTGGCTGGCGGCGGCCGCCTGTTCCTGAACGCTGCCCCTAACCAGGGCGGCACGTTTGCCATGGGCTTCGGTGTTACCCTGAACTTCCCTGAGTGGACTGGCGCCGGGCAGGCAAACGCCACTGCCGCCGGCACGGCCGCCGGTCTCTTCTCCGGCATCAGCAGCACCTACAACGGCAATTATTTCTCGCACGCCTCGGTTTCCGGCGCTGGCCTGACCAGCTTCATGAACAACCAGAACGGCAAATCCGTTTTCGCTGGCATGGACTTCGGTCAAGGCTATGCTGCATTCGGCGGCATGACCCTGCCGTTTTTCCATACGCCGAACGGTGACGCCTATGCGCTGCGCGCCCACATGCTGGAATTCGTGGCCGAACAAGGCTCCGGAGCGGCTGACGTGCCGGAACCGGCCTCCATCTTCCTGTTCGGGATCGGCCTGCTGGGCGCTGCGGGCGTATCGCGCCGCAAACGCAAACAATAATCCAGCGCTAACGCAAGCACTGGCGCTGGCCAGTGCTTGCGTTTTAGGGTTACCATCGTGAAACAATAGGCAGCGACAAGCTGTCACCTTCCTGGGAGGAGATCACGATGAAGAACCTCAAAATCGGGGCGCGTCTTGGTTTGGCTTTCGCCGTTGTCCTGCTGTTGCTGGCGGCGATGACGGTGGTCGGCATCATGCGCCTGCAAAGCGCCAGCGAAAAGACCGAAGCCCTGGTAGCAGAGAATGTCCGCAACGAGCGGCTGGTCGCCGAATGGCAAAAGGTCGTTGAAGTCAACGCTGCCCGCACCACAGCGGCGTATATGGTGTCCGAGCCGGAGCAGCAAAAATCCATCGAAGCGCAAATGAAGGCCGCCTCCGGCCGCGCGACCGAGATCCAGGACTTGCTGGCCAAGCTCCTGACCAATCCCGCTTCCAAAACCGCCTACGAAAAAGTCCTGGCCAGCCGCAAGGCCTATGTCGACCAGCGCAAGGCAGTCTACAAGGCGAAGGCGGATGGCGATATGGAGACTGCGCAACGCCTGTTTGTCGACATGGAAGCCCGTCGCGTGACCTACCTCGGCGCCCTGGATGAAGTGACGGAAGCCGAACATCGAAACCTTGATGCGCTGGCCGATGAAATCCAGGCCAGCAACCACAGCGGCCGCAACCTGCTGATCACCCTCGGCATCGCGGCTGTGGCGCTGGGCGTAGGTTTTGCGTGGCTGACCACGCGCTCCATCGTCAAACCGCTCAGCGAGGCTGTGCAAATAGCGCAAACGGTGGCGGACGGGGATTTGAGCCGCCGCATCGAAGCGCACGGCGAAGACGAAGCGGGCCAGTTGCTGAAAGCCCTGAAGTCGATGAACGACAGCCTGGCCGGCATTGTCAACGAAGTGCGGCACGGCACCGAAAGCATCGCCACTGCTTCGCAGCAGATCGCCTCAGGCAACCACGACCTGTCGGCGCGCACCGAACACCAGGCCAGCACGCTGGAGCAAACCGCATCGTCGATGGAGGAACTGACTTCCGCCGTGCGCACCAATGCCGACAATGCGCGCACGGCGCGCGAGCTGGCGGCCACCGCTTCCGACGTGGCGACGCGCGGCGGCAGCGTGGTAAGCGAAGTGGTGCACACCATGGGCTCGATCAATGCGGCTTCGACCAAGATCGTGGACATCATCGGGGTTATCGACGGCATCGCTTTCCAGACCAATATCCTGGCGCTGAATGCTGCGGTCGAAGCGGCGCGCGCCGGCGAACAGGGGCGCGGTTTTGCCGTGGTGGCAAGCGAGGTGCGCAGCCTGGCGCAACGCAGCGCGCAGGCTGCCGGCGAGATCAAGGAGTTGATCAACAATACGGTGCAGCAGGTGCAGGCCGGCAGCGAGCTGGTGAACCAGGCCGGCAGCACCATGGACGAAGTGGTGGCAAGCATCCAGCGCGTCACATCCATCATGTCGGAGATCGCCTCCGCCAGCAGCGAGCAAACCGTCGGCATCGAGCAGGTCAACCAGGCGATCGTGCAGCTTGATAATGTGACGCAGCAGAATGCCGCGCTGGTGGAACAGGCGGCGGCTGCGGCCAGCGCCATGCAGGACCAGGCCGGCCGCCTGACCGGACAGGTCGGCCGCTTCAAGCTGGCGTGATTACTTCTCGACCGCCGGCGGCGATGCGCTGATGGCGCCGACGCTGAAATAGCCGTTGAAGGCGCGGTCCTTGCCGGTGAACCTGATGCGCTTGGCCGGGGTCGTGCCGCCCGGCTCGTTCCCCGACGCCGGGACCGCTTCGCAATACGGCGCGCAGGCCCAGGCCTCCCCACCCGTATAGCGCGCGTCGAGGCTGATGACGTCTTTCAGCTTCGCTTTCACGTACTGGCCGTATGGCTGCACGCCATCGCTTATCGACGGGACCAGGCGCGCATGGGAATTCCCGACCAGGACCAGGTTGTAGCCAGCGGCCATCCTGTGCTTCAGGAAGTTTTCGGCCATGCCGGCATCCCCTCCGGCCCCATTGAATTCGGCCGCGAATCCGACGACGTCCACGCCCTTCAGGGCCCGGTGCAGCTCCAGGATGGCCTGGCTGGTACGGCCGTCATGACGCAGCCAGCGCGGCGATGACAGGAGGGCCGCTTCGTCGATCTCGCCGCGCAGGTACTTCGCCGTGTGTTCGGTGTCCGACGCGTCGAATTCCAGGAACACCCTGACCTGCTCGCCGTGGTCGATGAAATCACGCACACAGGCCGAGAAAAACGCAGGAATCTCCCTGGTGCCGTGCATCTCCCCGAAAATGATAGTGCCTGATTGCGGCAGGCGCGCCTTGAGCGCTGCATGGCAGCTTGCCTGGGCGCCTGGCATGGCAAGCAACAGTGTGGCAAGCATCCCTGGCAGAACGAGTTTCTTCATTGAGTTGACTCCTGTAGTTTTCAAAGCGACCTTGTGCTGCCGGGATTGCAGGCCAGCGAGCGCCGGTTCATCCTTCATTCTTGCCTTCTGCCCGGGTGAACACGATGCGGGCATACTTTCCGACCTGCGCCACAGGTCGTTGAGACAGCCAGTCCTTCGGAATTCCGGCATCCAGCATTTGCAATAGCCAAGGCACGCGGCGCGCCAGTTCTCCGGCTTCCTGTTGCAGGCGCTTGCGGGGCGAGAACGAAAACCACTGGTAGCCAAAGTTGCAGTCATAGTTCTTCTTACCGCCTTTGCATAGCATGAACGTGAACGGTCCTTCGACGACATTTGCGTCAAGGCGAGGTATGGGCGTTACTCCATGGCGATAGCAAAGCTCGGGCAACATGGAAAAATACACGCCGAGGAAATGGGGATCGTTTGCGGGAAACTGGATTTCCACCGTTGGCCACAGCGCGCCGTAGCGCCGCTGCAAGGCGATGGTGCTGGCGCCGACTGATTGGGGGTTGTTTCCGGCATAGTCGTCATGGCGACGATATCCTGCAGCCTCGAATAATGGCACGACCTCTTCCAGGACAAGCTGGATAAAGTAAGCGCTTGAAGGCGACTGGCGTGCGCGCCAGCGCTCAAACCTTTGCACCAGTCCTTTTCGCACCGAGGCCACCCCGTTCCACATAAGTGGGCCCGAGTATAGCGTTAATGTTTGTGCAAGATGCTATCGAAAAATCACCCCGAGGGCGTTGGCCAGCGCCTGCGGTTGTTCGAGGGGAATCAAGTGGCCGGAGTTGGGCACGATCGCCAGGTGCGCACCGGGGATGCCGTCGGCCAGTTCGCGCGCTTCTTGCGCGCTGCGCAGCTGGTCTTCCGCGGCCGCTACCACCAGTGTTGGGCACCCGATGCCGGACAGCCGGCTCGTGTCGGCGTCGCGCACAATCAGGGACTGGCGCACGAAGACTTCGCGGCCGAGGCGTTCCCCCATGGCGCGCACCTGCGCCACAAGCGTTTCGTTGGCAGCATTCTCCGGGTGCAGCGATTGCGCGATAGCGGCGCGGCCCAAGCCGCGGAAGGCGCCAAGCGGCGTCGCGCGCGCGGCCTTGCTGCGCTGTTCGACCTGCAGCGGCAGGTCGGCGCGGCTGGAGGTGGCGACCAGCGCCAGCGACTGCACGCGGCCCGGTGCGATCCGCACGATTTCACGCGCAACATAGCCGCCCATTGAAAAGCCCAGCAAGCTGAATTGCGGCGGGCAGCGGAACAGGATAGCCTGCGCCATGGCGGCGATGGAATCGCCTTCGGCCAGGCTGGCGAAATGCAGTGGGAGTTCAGGCGGCAGGAACGGCAGCATGCCGTCCCATAAGGCGTCGTCCAGCATATAGCCGGGAATCAGGACCAGCGGTGTCATGCCGCGAGTCTATCACGCGCGGCACGGCACCGTTGGCAGGCTCAATGGCCCATCATCTCATTCCATTGCGGCAGCAGCACAATGCTGTTGGGATTGAGGCCGGCGTTCTTCAGCGTGTCCATGCTGGCGACGACGGTGCCGGACTGCAGGTCGATCACGGTGACTGAACCGTCGCTCATGCCCGGCAGGTTGAGCAAGGCATTCTGCACGAAGGCGTATTTGCCGTCCTTGGTAAAGGCCACATGGTGGGCGCCTTCGGCAGCCGGGATGGACTTGAGCAGCCTGGGTTCTCCCGCCTTGGCTGAAATATCAAAGACGTGCAACTGCCCGGGCTTGGCGCTGGTGATATACATGCGCGTGGCAGCCTTGTTGAAGTAGAGCTCAAGCGGCACGCCAGCCTTGGCTTCGGCGAAGTCGTACACCTGCGCCACGTCGAAATCCTTCTTGTCCTTGTTCCAGCTTGCCGTCCACAACGTGCCGCCGTACATATTGGTGATGTAGGCCACGGCGGGCTTTGCGTTCGGCACGAACAGGATTTCCACCGGCGCCTCGCCGGCAGGCGAAGCCTTCTTCGACACCTTGTAAGTGCCCAGCACCTTGCCGGTGCTGGCCTCAACCGCGCTGATCACCTCCCCTGCATCGCCCAGGTCGGACGCGCGCACGGTCGACGTGAGCAGGATGCGGTCGGCCGCGCCGGAAACGGCCAGGCCATGCGGATACGGCGCCGCCACCTTGATGGTCGACAGCACCTTGTCGCTATGGGCGTCGCCCACCACCATGGCCTGGCTGCCCATGCAGCTCACATACCAGCGCTTATGGTCGGGCGAGAACGCGATATCCTCGCCCACGCTGCAGTCGGGGATGCTGATGGTGGCCATGGCATAGTCCTTCGACTTCATGTCCATCACGCGCAGCTCGGTCTTGCCCAGCGCCGTGATGTAGGCCTTGCTCATGTCGGGGTTGTAGAAAATATGGTGCGCCACCAGGTCGGCCGGCAGCGGAATGTCCTTGACGATCTTGCCGAAGGTCCCGGATTTGGGGTCGACATCGACAATCGCGATGCCTTCCTTGCGTGCCGCCGGCGCCACAGGATTCTTGAGCGCTTTGAGCGACTCGGCGGACTTGCTTTCATAGTTCATCATCGCCAGGATTTCGGCGCTGGCCAGGGCGGGGATGCCCAGGGCGACCGCGAGGGGAAGCAGGAAACGGATACGCATGGTCCACTCCTTCTTGTGCAGGGTCAGTCGTTGAATATTACGCCTGCCGGAGTAGAATCTCCATATGCGCCTGCCCCGCCAATACTGGCTGTTTGCAACGCTAACACTGTTGGCAGGGGCGCCTGTGTGGTCCGCGCAACAAAGTGCCAGCTTCGAAGTCAGGCAGCAGCGCATTGCCAATCCGGCACCCACGGTGCGCGTGCCGCAGGGCGACACGCTGGTGCTCGAATTGCGCAGCGACACGGCGCTGGACCTGCACCTGCATGGCTATGACCGGATGTTGTCGCTCAAGCCGGGCATCCCGGCGCGCCTGCAACTGCAGGCACAAGCCGCTGGCCGCTTCCCTCTTGCGGCGCATGGCAAGGGGCATCACCACGCGCCGGCATTGCTTTACGTGGAAGTCATTCCCCGATGAAGCGCTGGCTGCTGGCAGCCATTCCCCTGCCCGTGCTGGCGCATGGCTTCGGCCAGCGCTTTGACCTGCCACTTCCCTTGTGGATGTTCATGGCCGGCGCCGGGGCCACCGTCGCTGTCACCTTCCTCTTGCTGGCGCGCCAGCGCAATATGCAGCCGCGCCCGGCCGGGCAGGCTTTCACCTTGCTGCAACAGGTCCCGCTGGCTGGCTGGCTGGCGGCCAGCCTGCGGCTGGCGGTCCTGGCGCTGTACCTGCTCGTGCTGTGCGCCGGCTTTGCCGGCACGCAGAACCCCTTCAAGAATATCGCCCCGGCCATGGTATGGGCCATCTGGTGGGTCGGCATGGCCTTCGTATCGGCGCTGCTGGGCGACCTGTGGGCGCTGGTCAATCCGCTCGATACCATTTACCGCTGGACGCTGGGCGAGCGCCCCGGCAAGCTGCCCTGGCCGCAGTGGGCTGGCGTCTGGCCCGCCGCGATCCTGTTCTTCGCCTTCGTGAACATGGAGTTGAACTGGGAAGGCAGCGAGCGTCCTGCCAGCCTGGCCGCCGCCATGCTGGCCTATTCCGGCCTGTCCTGGCTGGGCATGTTCCTGTTCGGGCGCAGCACCTGGCTGGCGCATGGCGAAGTATTTGCCGTGGTGTTCGGCCTGCTGGCGCGCTTTGCGCCCAACCAGGTGCGGGACGGCCGCTGGCAATTGCGGCCTTTTGGCGCCGGCTTGCTGGTGGAAGCGCCGCTGGGATGGTCGCACATCGTGCTGGTGATGCTGATGCTCGCTTCCGTCAGCTTCGACGGCCTGCTGGAGACCCAGCCGTGGCTGGACCTGCAGGCCGCGCTGGCCTGGCCGCCCGCCGTGCTGCGCGCCGGGGCGCTGTTCGTCCTGCCTGCGCTGTTCCTGCTGGTCTACCTGGCGGTGTGCAGGGCAATCGCCTGGTGCGGCGGCGGCGCTTCGCTGGCGGCGACCGCCGGCTGGTATGTGCTGACACTGGTGCCGATCGCGATCGCCTACCACTTCGCCCATTACCTGTCCTTCCTGGCGATGGCTGGGCAATACCTGATTCCCCTCGCCTCCGACCCGCTAAACCTGGGATGGGACCTGTTTGGCACACGCTTCTATTTCATCCGCCTGGGCGTGGTCGATGCACGCATGGTCTGGTATGTCTCGCTGTTTGCCATCGTGGCGGGACATGTGGCGGCCGTGTGGCTGGGACACCAGACCGCCCTGCGCCAGTTTGGCGCGCGCGCCACGCGCAGCCAGCTGCCAATGCTGGCGCTGATGGTGGCTTACACCCTGCTAAGCCTGTGGATCATCGCCCAGCCGATCGTCAACGGTTGAGCATTGGCTCCAGCGTCTGCCACACCTGGCCGGCACTGATGCCACGCATGCAGTTCTGGTGGCCGAGCGGGCATTCGCGCTGGCGGCACGGCGAGCATTCCAGGCGCAGCGAGATCGAGGCTGCCAGGTCGGAGAATGGCGGCGCATGATCGGGATCGGTCGGCCCGTAAATGGCAATGACCGGCCGGTTCAGTGCGGAAGCGACGTGCAGCAAGCCGGAATCGTTGCTGACTACCGCCGCCGAGCGGGCGATCAGGGCCACCGCATCGGACAGGCTGGTCTTGCCCGCCAGGCTGGCCAGGCCAGCCGGCGCGCCGGCGGCGGCAATCACCTCATCGCAGGTTGGGCCATCCTTGGGCGAGCCAAGCAGGGCAACTTGGGCTTGCGGGTCGCGCGCCAGGATATGCTGTGCCAACTGGCCGAAATGGGCCGGCGGCCAGCGCTTCG
This sequence comes from uncultured Duganella sp., assembly GCA_966077345.1. GTDB lineage: Bacteria > Pseudomonadota > Gammaproteobacteria > Burkholderiales > Burkholderiaceae_D > Rugamonas. The sequence continues at coordinate 106,561 of CBHREK010000061.1, read as the reverse complement.
CGCCGCCGAATTCGGCGCCCGGTGCAAAGACCACCAGCGGGCGCGCCGGGTCCAGGCCAACCTTGGCGCAGGCCGCCGCGACCTGTTCGCCGCTGGCGGCCATGCGCGGCTTGGGCAGGCTGCTGCGCAGCGGCGCCCCCGGCGCATCGGCCAGAGCGGCATAAAACGGCACCATCGGCCGTGGCGGCGTGTCGTCGTGATGCATGACGTTGATTAAGCCATAACGGCTCTCGCCCTTGTAGCCGACGCGGCGCGGGATGCCGGCCAGCCACGGGATCAGGGCGAATTTCAGGGTATTCGGCAGGATGTAGGCGTCGGCGTAGCCGCGCTGGCGCAGCAGGCGCGCATAACGCCAGCGCTCTTTCAACTGCAGCGCGCCGTGGCGGAACGGGGTTTCCAGCACGTCGGCCACTTCCGCCATCTGGCGCCAGACCGGCGATACTGCCGGCGGCGCCAGCACGTCGATCGGGCGCTCCGGGTGGGCGGCCTTCAGGAGCTGCAGCAGCGGCTGCGCCATCACGGCGTCGCCAATCCAGTTGGGAGAAATGACCAGGGTCCTCACTGAAGTCCCCCCTGTGCGGCCCATCCGCTGCCGGGGATCCTGCGCTGGTATACTGGCAGATTGGCGCCCGCCGGCAGGAATGAACCGTTTCTTATTAATTTTTTAGCATCCATGCGACAAGCTTCAACCATCTCGTTAATTATCACCACATACAATCGTCCGGACGCCCTGACGGCCGTGGTGGAGGCGTGTTTTGCGCAGGACGATCAAAACTTCGAGATCATTATCGCCGATGACGGATCGACCAACAACACGCGGGAAACCGTAGCGGCCCTGCAGGCGCGCTCCCCGGTGCCGATGAAGCATGTGTGGCAGGAGGATATCGGCTTCCGCGCTGCGCGCGCGCGCAACCTGGGCACGCTGGCGGCGCAGGGGGAATACATCATCTTCATCGATGGCGATTGCGTGCCGCAGAAGGACTTTGTCGCCAACCACCGCCGCCTGTCGAAACGCGGCTACGTGGTGACGGGCAGCCGCGTGTTGCTTAGCGAAGCCTATACACGCCGCCTGCTGGAGCGGCACCTCGACATCCAGGACCTGGGCGCGCTGGAAAAGCTCAAGCTTTACCTGAGCGGCAGCGCCAATAAATTCCTGCAGACGATGCTGACCATGCCGGACCTGGGCCGGGAGAGCAAGCGCTTTACCTGGCGCCGCATCAAGAGCTGCAATATGGCGGTCTGGCGCAGCGACCTGGACCTGGTGAACGGCTTCGACGAGAGCTTTACCGGCTGGGGCCATGAGGATTCCGACCTGGTGCTGCGCCTGTTCAACGCCGGCGTCATGCGCAAGAGCGGCGCCTTCGCCACGGAGGTGTACCACCTGTGGCACCGGGAGGCGAAGCGCGACCAGGAATCGAGCAACCGTTCGGTGGTGCTGCAACGGGCCAAGGACAAGACTACGCAAGCCGTGGCCGGCCTGCGCGAGCTGGGCGCGAGCGCCGCTTAATCGCGCAGCGCGACGCGCACCAGGTCGGCCACGTTATCCACGCCCAGCTTGGCCATCAGGCGCGCCTTGTGCACTTCCACCGTGCGCACGCTGATATTCAGCTGGGGCGCGATTTCGCGGTTGTGGCGTCCCATCACGACCAGTTCGAACACCTCGCGCTCGCGCGGGGTCAGCTCGGCCAGAAGCTGGTCGCGCTGCTGGCGGCGGTCCTGGTCCTGGCGCTGGCGCAGCTGCATCGAGAACGCCTCCTCAATGGCGGCAATCAGCTTGTCGTCGTCGAACGGCTTTTCCAGGAAATCGACGGCGCGCGCCTTGAAGGCTTCGCGCGCCGAACTGACGTCGCCGTGGCCGGTCACGATAATCACCGGCAGCAGGCAGTTCATCTCGCTTAGCTTGCGCTGCAGGGTCAGCCCGTCCATGCCGGACATGCGGATATCGGCCACCAGGCAGCCTGCCCATTCGGGCAGCCAGGCCTGCAGGAAGGCTTCGGCACTGGCGAAAACGGCGGTGCGGTAACCGCGCACGCCCAGCAGCAGGCCAAGGGCGTCGCGCAGCGAAGGATCATCGTCGACGATGAAAACGGTAAGGTTTGACAAGGCTATTCTCCAGAATCCAGCGCCGGCAGTATAAATCGAAAGACGCCGTGATCGCCAACTTCCGCCCATAAAGTTCCGCCGTGGGCCTCCACGATGGCGCGGCTCAGCACCAGTCCCAGGCCCATGCCGCTGGCTTTGGTCGATACGAAGGGCTCGAACAGGCGGCTGGCCGCTTGCTGCGTCAGGCCATCTCCGCTGTCTTCCACCGTAAAGCGCAGCTTGCCGCCGATATTTTCCGCCGCAAGCCGAATACTGCGCTGGCCTGCGGGGCGCATGCGCACCGCATCCAGCGCATTGGCCAGCAGGTTGCGCAGCACCAGTTCCACCTGCAGGCGGTCGACCTGTACAGACAGGGACGGCGCTTCGGCGACCGTCACGTCCACCCCGTGTTCGGCAAATTGCGGGCGGAATTGCTGCACGATGCCGGCCTGCAGGGTTGCCGCGCCGACCGTCTCAAGCTGCATGGCGCCGGTGCGGAAAAAGTCGCGCAGGCGGCGCACCACTTCCGCCGCCCGCGCCGACTCATTGATCATCTGCCCGATCGCATTTTTCAGCAATTCGCCCGCCTCGCCGCGCGCCAGCAGGTGCTCGCAAGCCTTGCCGTACACGGCCAGCGCCGTCATCGGCTGGTTCAGCTCATGCGCCAGCGCTGCCGCCATTTCCCCCGCAGCCGCCAGCCGCAGGGTCTGCTTCAATTCCTCCGCCACCTGGCGCCGCTCGTCGACCACGATGCCGATGAAGAATCCCACCAGCGCCAGCACCGCGTCGAGCATCTGCAGCTCCGACACGGTGATGTTATCGGCACTATTGAGCCTGACCAGGGCCACGATCGCGAGCTGCAGCACGAATACCACCAGCGCGGCGCCATGCACGCCCTGGCGCGAAGCGGCCCAGATCAGCGGCAGGAACAGGAAATAGAAGTGCTTGAATTCGGAGGTGACGATATAGCCGAATACCGCCCACAGCACAAAGATCGCCAGCGCCAGGTAGCCCAGCGTCTCGGGCTTCCAGGTAGCTTCGCGCAGGCGTGCCCTGTCTTGCGGATTGGCCAATTTCCACAGCAGCGGCATGCTGACCACCACCCCCACCATATCGCCGAAGCCGAAACGCCACGCAGCGCGCAGCCAGTCGTCCCACGGCACCAGCCCAAGCCAGGCCAGCAGGCTGATATGGCCGACCGCATTCAGCATGGTGCCGGCGGAAACGATGGCCAGCCAGCGGTAGAAGCTCGCGCGCGAGCCGAAGATATTGCCTCCGCCAAGCGACCGGCGCAGGATTTCGCCCAGCACGCCATAACCGCACGTCAGCCATGCAGCCGTGAGCACGGTGCCGGCCAGCCCGCCCGGCATGCCGCGCACCAGCACATCGCCCGCCACCAGCGCAGCAAACCACGGCAGCGCCGCGCGCCGCCCATACGCCAGCCAGAACACCAGGCCCAGGGCGGTATCCGGATTCCAGGGCGTGATGTTCAGGCCATGCAGCGGCTCGACATACGTGATCCAGTCGAACAGCAGGTAGGCAACAAGGAATCCGGTGGCCGGCAGCAAAAACGGAAAACGCATAAGAAGAAGTTCGCGGGCTTCACGGGAACGTCGGGGGGCTCACTATATCATTGAACCCCGGGCCAGCCTTTTGTTGATCCAGTTCAACTTTACTGCATGGCGTGCACCAGGCCGGCAATCTTTGCGTGGCCACGGCCATGCAAGCGGAGTAGAATCAAAGCGTTACGCCAGCCTGTGCGTAGGACTAGTTGAAGGGAGATGAAGATGCGCCTGGATATCTATCGTCGTGCCGAACATGACGGCATTTTTTCCTACCTCGCCGTGCCAGAGGGCAAACCCATCCCACAGGAAGCCATCAACACCGACTGGCTGCCAGCCGAGCAATCGCTGGAAGTCGATGATGATGTGCAAGTCCTGCCCGACTACCACATCGACCGGCTGACCCAGCAGATGGGCAGCAAAGGCTACGCCATCACCGGGCTCAAAGACATGTAAATTGAAAGTCGGGGTCAGGTCTGGCAATCGGACATTCAGCTCCTCGAGAAGCCAGACCTGGCACCGACTTTCAATCGCCGAACAGTTCGTCGAGGCCGGCGGGACGCGTTCCCGCCTGCGGCTTGGCGCGTCCTTTGCGGCCGCTGTATTCTTCCTCGATGTTGTCGCGGTAGAAGCTCCACGCGCTGCCCGAGGTGGACAGGCGCTGCCAGACGTCGCGCCCGACGCCCTCGTAATCGATGGCGCTGCCGTCGTCGAATTCGACGCGCAGCATGCGTGCGCGCTCGTCATAGCCGATGGCACGCAGCTTGCCCGCGTTGATGCGTTTCATTTCCATGTCATTGCCCCTTTCCCAGCCGGCGCGCGGCGCGCGCCACCAGCTCATGTGCTTCCGCGAACAGCGCCGGCTGCGCTGCGGCGCAACTGGCGCGTTCGGCAGCGATGCGCTGCCGGTCCTGCTCCAGGTTCTGCAAGGTCAGCGCCATGCCAAAACCAGTGGCCGGCGCACCTGACAGCATGCGCCGCATCATCTCTTCGCCCAGCGCCGGCTTCTGGTGCCCGGCTTCCCAGTACCAGTGCGTCGTGCCTTTCTCGTGCGGGCCGGGAATCGCCTCGCAATTGAACTCGCCGAAGCCGCTGAAATCATGCACCACGATATGCGCTTGCGGATAGCGGCGGCGCGCCGCCTCCGCTTCTTCCAGGACGATGCGCTTCCATTCCTCGAAGCGCGGCCACATGCCGCTCTCTTCGTATAGCGCCAGCAACTGCGCGTGGTAGGCGTAAATCATCAGGCGCAGGTCGACGCCGGGATTGTCGCCGGCCGCAGCGTCGACCAGGGCGCGCAATTCCGCCCGCAGGCCCTCGCGGTCAAGGTCGCCGGCCGACTTTTTCACCAGCGAAGCGGCGTTTTCTTCCGCACGCTGGCGGAAGATCTTGTAGTAGCCGTCGTAGCGCGCAAACTTGATGTACTGGTTCAAAGGATTCAAGCCACGCTCCGTCATGGTCTCGGCCTCGCGGTCGCCCTGCATGGCAAAGGTGGCCGCCGCATCGCGCAAGGCGGCCAACGAGAACAGGCTTTCCACCCGCCATCCCAGCCTGGCAGCGCCCGCCACAGCCGGCTGGCGCGCCCCGCCGCGCTGGCCCGGCGCCAGCAAGGCATCGTGGAAATCGACGCCGGCCATCACGCGCGAAGGCTTGACGCCCAGGCCGCGCAGGTACTGCAACTGCCCTACCGCCACCATGGTGCCGGTGCCCGCCAATCCCAGGTTGTATGCGCCGCCGCCCAGCAGGGGGCTGTCCGGATCAAAACCGACTTCCACCCGCGAATTTCCAAGAAGGAACTGGGTAGCGCCAAGGCGCTGGGCGCCGGCCAGCTTGATTTCGTTGCGGAAGTGCTGCGGCACCGGCTTGTCCGCATTCAGGCCGGGCTTGCGCACCACCCCATACAGGCTATACGGATCGGCCAGCACGACGACACTGGCTACCAGCAACAGGCCCGCCAGCATGGCCAGGCCCAGTTTGCGCAAATAATGATGGTGCAATGCGTTGGACATGGTCAGAACTGGAAATAAAGGAATTCGCTCGGCCGCGACAGGGCCAGCAGGCAAAGCACCGCCAGCATGCCGGCCGCCAGCGCAGGGCGCGGCGCGGGCAGCCAGGCCAGCCGCGCCGGCGCGGCCGTGCCGTCATGGTCGAGGGCAGGCTCGAAGCGATGCATGATCTGCTGCGTGTTGGGCGCGCAGAAGGCGACCAGCACGGCCACCAGCACCCAGCACCAGGTTTCGATGAACTGGGTGGCGCCGCCCAGCGTCCATTTGATGCCCAGCGCGGCCAGCGCGTTGTGCAGCCCGCCCAGGCGCGCGCCGATCGCGTCCGGCAGCGCCACGCCATACTGGCCCGACATGCCGGCCACGATGCGCAGTGCGGACGGCAAATCCGCCGCCCGGAAGAAGACCCAGGCATAGGCCACGGCGATGAAGGTCAGCGCCCACGCCGCGCACGCGCCCATCCGGCCGCCGCCTTGCCAGCCCAGGCGAGCCTTGAACATCTGCCATGCGTGGGCAAGCACCAGGTAGGCGCCGTGCAAGCCGCCCCACAGGACGAAATTCCAGCTGGCGCCGTGCCACAGGCCGCCCAGCAGCATGGTCACCATCAGGTTCAACTTGGCGCGCACGGCGCCGTGGCGGTTGCCGCCCAGCGGGATGTACAGGTAGTCGCGCAGGAAGCGCGACAAGGTCATATGCCAGCGCCGCCAGAATTCGACGATATTCAGCGATTTGTAGGGCGAATTGAAGTTCAGCGGCAGGTGCACGCCGAACATGCGCGACAGGCCGATGGCCATGTCCGAATAGCCCGAGAAATCGAAATACAGCTGGAAGGAGTATGCCAGCACGCCGCCCCATGCCATCAGCAGCGTCGGCTCGCCCGGCGCCGCGAACAGCGCATTGGCGTAAGGCGCCAGCGTGTCGGCCAGCAGCGTCTTCTTGGCCAGGCCGATGATGAAGATGGTGGCGCCCACGGAGAAATTGTCTGCGCGCGGCAAGGCATTCCGCGGGTCGGCGAACTGCGGCATCATTTCCTTATGATGCAGCACGGGCCCGGCCACCAGGTGCGGGAAGTAGGTGACGAACAGCAGGTAGTGGATGAAACGCCCTTCCTGCACAAAGCCGCGTGCGGTATCGACCAGGAAGGCGATCTGGGTAAAGGTGAAGAACGAAATGCCGATCGGCAGCACCACCTGCAGCACGTCCGCATGCTGGCCGGTCAAGCTGGTGTAGAAGAAGTTGGCGTACTTGTAGTAGCCAAGCAGCACCAGGTTGGCGGCGACCGCGCCGCCCAGCCACCAGTTGCGCGCCCGGCCCTGGACGCGGCGAATTGCTTGCGCGCAGCCGTAGTTGGCCACGATGGAGCCGAGCAGCAGCGGCACGTAGCGCACGTCCCACCAGCCGTAGAAGAACAGCGATGCCAGCGCCAGCCAGGCGACGCCCCAGGTCGGGTTGCGGCGCGCGAGCAGGAAATAGCCGATCAGGGTGACCGGCAGGAAGCCTAACAGGAAGCTGAATGAATTGAATAGCATGGTTGAAAAATGTTATCACCCATGCAATAACACTTCAATACTCGATTGCCACTTCCTGCGCCCCCAGGCCCTGTTCCAGCGCGATTTTCAGCGCATCCGAGGGCGCCACGCGCCACTCGTCGCCAAGTTGCAACACACAGTCGATGCCTTGCGGCTTGACGCGCATGGAAACCGGCAGGCCGTATTCATCGCGGTGCGGGCCGAGGATTTCGGCCAGCTTGGCCGACGCCACCGCTTTCGGCAAGGACAAGCCGATCTGGCGGCCGAACTGGATGCGCGCGGCCGTGATGCTGTACACCTTTTCCGCCGAAATGCGCAGGCCGCCGGAGAAGCGGTCTTCCGACACCTTGCCCGTCACGCACAAGAATTCGTCTTCCTTGAACATATGCTTGTTCGGCTCGAAGACTTCGTTGTAGACGGTGACTTCGACCACGGCGGTCTTGTCGTCCAGGGTGACGATCAGCAGCTTGCCGCGCTGGGTCATCTGGGTGCGAATGCCGGAAATCACGCCGCACATCATGCGCGGTTCGCGCGACGGTTCGAGTTCGGACAGCTTGGTGCGCGCAAAGCGGCGCGCTTCCTGCTGGTAGGAGTCGAACATATGGCCGGACAGGTAGTAGCCCAGCGCGATCTTTTCTTCCGCCAGCTTTTCGCGGTCGGTCCACGGCGTGGCGGCTACGTAATCGGGCGGCGCCACCAGGTCGGAATCGTCGCCGCCGAACAGGCTGACCTGGTTGGCCGACTTGGCTTCCTGGTCGGCGTATTCCATGGCGAAGCCCACGGAGGCAAACAGCACCGCGCGGTCGACGCCGAAGCAATCGAAGGCGCCTGAGCGGATCAGCGCCTCCACCGTGCGGCGGTTGATCTGCTTCTTGTCCACGCGCTTGCAGAAGTCGAACAGGCTGGTGAACGGGCCGCCCGCCTCGCGTGCGGCGATGATCGCCTCGATCGCGTTCTGGCCGGCGCCCTTCACGCCGCCCATGCCGTAGCGGATCTTGGTTGCCTTCTTGCCCGGCTCGCCGTCCGGGCGGAAGCGGTAGGAGGACTGGTTCACGTCCGGCGGCAGGATGGTCAGGCCGCACACGTCGATCGAGTCCTCGACCAGGATCTTGACCTTCTCCGTGTCGTCCATGGCCAGCGACATGTTGGCTGCCATGAACGCTGCGGTGTGGTGATGCTTGAGGTAGGCCGTGTGGTAGGACAGCAGCGCATAGGCAGCCGCGTGCGACTTGTTGAAGCCGTAGCCCGCGAACTTTTCCATCAAGTCGAAGATCTCGTCGGCTTTTTCGACGGTCAGCCCGCCCTCTTGCGCGCCCTTGCGGAAGATCTCGCGGTGCTCCGCCATCTCCTCGGCCTTTTTCTTACCCATGGCGCGGCGCAGCATGTCCGCGCCGCCCAGCGAGTAGCCGCCGATGATCTGCGCCATCTGCATCACCTGCTCCTGGTAAACCATGATGCCGTAGGTTTCGGACAGGATGCCCTCGGTGCGGGGATCGGGGTAATCGAATTTTTCGCCGTGCTTGCGCTTGCAGAAGTCCGGGATCAGGTCCATCGGCCCCGGACGGTACAGCGCCACCAGCGCGATAATGTCTTCGAAGCGGTCGGGACGCGCGTCTTTCAGCATGCCCTGCATGCCGCGCGATTCAAGCTGGAACACGGCGACGGTTTTCGCCTTGGTCAGGAGCTCATAGGTCGGGCGGTCGTTCAGCGGCAGCTTGGCCAGGTCGAAGTCCTTGGTGCCTTCCGGATCGAGGTCCTTGATGTAGTTGACCGCGCGGTCGAGGATGGTCAGCGTGGTCAGGCCCAAAAAGTCGAACTTCACCAGGCCGACGGCTTCCACGTCGTCCTTGTCGTACTGCGACACCACGCCGGCATCGCCGCCCTGGGTGTACAGCGGGCAGAAGTCCGTCAACTTGCCCGGCGCGATCAGCACGCCGCCGGCGTGCATGCCGATGTTGCGGGTAATGCCTTCCACCTGCTGCGCCAGGTCAAGCAGCTGGCGCACTTCTTCTTCGTTCTCCTGTCGCTCTTTCAGCAGCGGTTCTTCCTCGATCGCCTCGGCAATCGACACCGGCTTGCCTGGCTTGAACGGAATCAGCTTCGACACGCCGTCGCAGAACATATAGCCGAAGTCCATCACGCGGCCCACGTCGCGGATTGCGCCTTTCGCCGCCATCGTACCGAAGGTAGCGATCTGCGACACCGCCTCGCGGCCGTACAGGTCCTTCACGTGCTGGATCACCAGTTCGCGCTTTTCCTGGCAGAAGTCAATATCGAAGTCGGGCATCGATACCCGTTCCGGATTCAGGAAGCGCTCGAACAGCAGGTTGTACTTCAGCGGATCCAGGTCGGTAATCTTCAATGCATACGCCACCAGCGAGCCTGCGCCGGAGCCGCGGCCCGGGCCGATCGGCACGCCGTTGTTCTTGCCCCACTGGATAAACTCCGCAACGATCAGGAAGTAGCCCGGGAACTTCATCTTGATGATGGTGTCGTTCTCGAACTTCAGGCGCGCCTCGTAGCGCGGGCGCTCCTTCTCGCGCTTCTCGGGATCGGGGAACAGCTGGACCAGGCGCTCCTCCAGGCCCTTCTGCGTTTCCGCCACCAGGAACTCGTCGATCGACATGCCCGGCGTCGGGAAGTTCGGCAGCTGCGGTTTGCCCAGGGTCAGCGTCACATTGCAGCGCTTGGCGATCTCCACCGAGTTTTGCAGCGCGGCCGGCAGGTCGTGGAACAGTTCCGCCATCTCGGCCTGCGTGAGGAAGCGCATCTGCTCGTTGAAGCGCTTGACGCGCTTGGCATTGGCCAGCATCTCGCCTTCCGCGATACAGACGCGCGCTTCGTGGGCGATGAATTCATCCTTCGACAGGAACTGCACCGGGTGCGTCGCCACGACAGGCAGGCCAAGCTTGGCCGCCAGCGCGACGGACTGGCGCACCTGCACCTCCTGGTTGGCCTGGCCGGCACGCTGGATCTCGACGTAGAAATGGCCGTTCGGGAAGATTTCCGCCCATTTGCGGGCATTGGCCTCGGCCAGGTCAAGGTTGCCGTTTTCGATGGCCTGGCCGATGTCGCCAAAGTGCGCGCCGGACAGGGCGATCAGCGCATTGGCGCCGCTCTCGCCGGGCAGCAGCGGATATTCCTTGTTGGCGCGGTCGCGCAGCCACTCGGTGCGGATCTCGGCGCGGCCCTTGTACTGGTTGTTCAGCCACGCTTCCGACAGCAGTTCGCACAGCTGCAGGTAGCCCATGCGGTTCTTCGCGAACAGCATGATGCGATGCGGCTTGTCGCGGTTCTCGTCGTTGGTGATCCAGGCGTCGACGCCGACAACAGGCTTGATGCCTTTGCCGCGCGCCGATTTGTAAAAGCGCACCATGGCGAACATGTTCGCCAGGTCGGTGATGGCCAGCGCGCCCTGCTTGTCCTTGACCGCCGCCTTGATCATGTCATCGATGCGCACCAGGCCATCGACAATCGAGTACTCGGTATGCACGCGCAGGTGGACGAAATCCGGGCCTTTGGGTGCTGGCGGTGCGTCCGCCGCTACGTCTTGTTCAATTGTCAGATTGCTCATTTAGCTGCTGGGTGCGAAAGTCGGTTCAAGTCCGCTATTTTAACGTCTGCGCGGCCGCCCGGGCTCCTCAATGCCAGGTGATGGCATCGCGCGACACCGGCGACCAGGTCTGGCCGCCATCGCCGCTCTCGTGGATCGCGGCTCCGTCGAACCCGAGCGCATAGATCCTGCCTTTGACGCTTCGCGTCAGCATTCCCTGGAAGGGGTCGATCCGCATTTCGTTCAGGCTTCCATCCACTCCTTTCCGGTACAGGGAGCGGAAAAGAGGTCCCTTTTGCGGAGCGCTGCGAATAAAGAAATACATCGCATCGGGGTCCGGGCCAAATGTTCTCAGGATAAAGGCGGCATCCGGCGGCAGACCGAAGCGCAGCTCTTCCCAATGGCGGCCGCCGTCCTTGCTGGCGAATGCACGTTGGCTGACCGCGATGTTGCCCAAGGCGAGCAAAGTACCGTCAGGCGCCATTTTCAGGTCCGGCGACCTGCCGGCAATGCCAGTCAGGACCGGGCTTTCCTGGCCTGCCTGCTCGACCTGCTGCCAGTGCCTCCCCTCGTCTTTGCTATGAAACAGCGTTTTGCCGGAAACGACAAACAGCTCGCGGTCGTTGGCCGCGAGCGCCTGCTGGTACACATCGGCCGGTTCAGGCATCGACGCGAACTTGTTTTCGCTCCAGCTGATGCCGCCATCATTACTCGCGAAGACCGTGTCGCCATAAAGCAGGTAGGCACGTCCCTGGGCAGTGCGGGCCAGGTAGCGCTCATGCCCCATTCCCAGTTTGCCGAACTCGTGGGGCGCGCTGGCGGCACCCTCTTCGACCCAGCTCAAGCCACCGTCGCGCGAACCATATACCGCGCCAGAGATATGCGCGCTGAGGAGGAGTTCATTGCCGCCACGGGCGTAAATCTGCGTCCAGCCCCCCATTCCTGCGGACTCGATCAACTGTTTCCACGCGCCGCCTTCGGCACGGCGGTAAAGGCCCCTGGCATTCACCACTGCGAACAGGGCGCCGTCAGGCATGGCCTGGATATTGGCGATCTGGGGACGGGCAGGAATTGGGGGCGGAGTCGCACTGGCAGTCATTGCGATGAAACAGAGGCTGAAAATGGATTTATTCAAGCGCATGAAGATTCTGCTCATAATTGGTTCGCATTATTTTACGGCCTGAGCTGCCCCCCCTATTCCACCAGTTGTACGCCCGCCTGCCGGGCCACTGCCGCCAGTTGGCGGTCGAAGGTCGCCAGCGCTGCCCCCTGGCGCAACGCCAGGCTAAGGTAATCCGCGTCATAGGCAGTAAGTCCGGTAGATCGGCCACGCAAGAAGGCCTCCCGTCCCTGGATGACCGGCTCGGTCTTGTCTGTCGTGATTGGCAGGCAATACAAATGTTGCAGGAAGGTTGTTGCCTGAGCCTCGGAAGCGTCAAGCACAACGTTCACTCGCGCCCCTCACGGATCATGGCGGCAATTTCGTCATCGCCCACCCCCTTGACCTTCGGAAGTTTGCGTAACGCTTCCATGGCAAGCCTCGCGTCGGCCAGCGGATTTGCCTGGGAGGGAACAAGGTCCGCCACGGGCTTGCCGCGGACCGAAATTGTATAACGCTGTCCTTCGCTGACTCCGCGCAACAATTCTGAAAATCTTGCCTTTGCGTCAAACGCGCCGATTTCCTTATACATGGAACGCCCCCAATGAACTAGATTGCTGGCTAGTTCAGCATAGGACGCGCCATAATTGCTTACAAATGAGCCAGTCACTACCGCGTGGCACGGCTAGAATCACCCTTACCAATCCACCCTTGGAGAGAAAGATGAAAATTGTTGCTGCTGCCCTGCTGATGACTGCCTCGCTGGCGGCCTATGCGGAAGAACCCGAGCAGTTGGCCAAATCGAAGAGCTGCTTCGCCTGCCACGCCATGGCCAAGAAGCTGGTGGGCCCATCGTTCAAGGATGTCGCAGCCAAGTACAAGAACGACAAGGGCGCTGAAGACAAGCTGATCCTGAAGGTGCTGCAGGGCGGCTCCGGCACCTGGGGCGCGGTGCCGATGCCGCCCAACCAGGTCACCGACGCCGAAGCGCACCAGCTGGTGCGCTGGGTGCTGGCGCAGAAGTAAGCGCTAACCGGGGTGCCCGCTTCAGGCGGGCTTGCGAATGCGGAAGGTGTTCTTGCTGATCAGGTGATCGCCGTTCTGATGGACGCGCTCCACCATTTCCTTCAGCGTGGCGACACCTTCTTCCGACGCCATGTCGCAGAACGCCATGATGTCGCGTGCCGGCACGGCGACCATATACCCTTCATCCACCAGTTCGGCCAGGTCGCGCTGCCACAGCGCCTGCAGCAGGAACATGCTGGCCTCGAAATTGCCATCGACGAAAACCCCGAAGACCGGCCCGTGCTGCTCGACCCGCATCTGCTGGCTGCACAGCTTGTCCAGGTTGGCGATCGCCGAGCGGTGCAGTTGGGCCGCATCGATGCCGGCTTCTGCAAGGTGGCGGTGCTGGACATAAACCAGCCCTTCCGGTTCATCGACCACATAGGCCACCACCAGGCCGGAACCCAGCGAGCGCAAGACCGGGCTGTCGGGCTCGGGCAAGGCGAATGCCGCCGCGCTGTCGTCTTCGACCGTGCCTTTCAGGTAAGCCACGGCACGCGCCAGGAAATCATGGGTGGGATTGAATACTGCGCCATCTTTCATCGAATTGACCTTTCTCTATTGCACTATTTGATAGCAATTATTCCAGACCATTTAACCATTTGGCAATCCCTGCCTATTATTTGGGCATTCCGCCGAGTGCGGCTATAATGTCGGCTGTTCCGGATTCAATCGATTACCAATCCCATGCAAGCAACCATTGAAAACGCGCCTGCAACGCCCGGCGCGGCACCAGCCGTTTACGTCAACATCGCGGCCTACAAGTTCATCACGCTCGACCAGCTGGACGAACTGCGCCCGCAATATCAAGAGATCTGCGCCCGCCTGGGCCTGAAGGGCACTATCCTGCTGACCCCGGAAGGCATCAATATGTTCCTGTCCGGCACCCGCGGCAATATCGACGAGTACCTGGCCTGGGTGCGCAGCGATGCCCGCCTGGCGGACCTGGAAGTGAAGGAAAGCCTGTCGGCCGAGCAGTCGCACCGCCGCATGCTGGTGCGCATCAAGAAAGAAATCATCACCATGCGCCACCCGCTGATCCGTCCGGAAGACGGCCGCGCACCGCATGTGAAAGCCAAGGACCTGAAGCGCTGGCTGGACCAGGGCCACGACGACAACGGCAAGCCGGTCGTGATGGTCGAGACCCGCAACGACTACGAAGTGGACGTCGGCACCTTCAACAACACCGTCGACTACCGCCTGACCAAGTTCACCGAATTCCCGGAAGTGATCGAGAAGCACAAGGCCGATTTCGAAGGCAAGACCGTGGTGACCTTCTGCACCGGCGGCATCCGCTGCGAAAAAGCCGCGATCCACATGCAGAACATCGGCTACGACAATGTGTACCAGCTGGAAGGCGGCATCCTGAAGTACTTCGAGGAAGTGGGCGGCGCCCATTACACCGGCGATTGCTTCGTGTTCGACTACCGCACCGCGCTCAACCCGCAGCTGGAACCGACTGAAACCAAGCAGTGCTTCGCCTGCCGCGCCGTGGTCACTCCGCGCCAGCAGCTGGCGCCTGAATACGTGCCGGGGGTGTCGTGCCCGGCCTGCTTCGGCAAGCATTAAACGAGTGTCAGACCCTGCGGGTCTGACACTGCCTTGCCGGTTTTCCTGGAAGAGTGGGCGGCGCGTTCGAAAACCGGTAAACCGGTGTCTGACCCTCAGGGTCAGACACCATCGTCCACGATAGAAAAAAGGGCCCGTTCGACGGGCCCTTTTCTTTGCTGCCGGCGGCAGCTTAGCCTTTCGGCAGGCCGCCCAGCAAGGCGGCGATCTTCTGCTTCGGCTTGGCCGGAGCAGCCGGCGCGGCGGCGGCAGGAGCGCCGTTGCTGCGGGTCGGCTCGTACGGCTTCAGGAACCATGGGTCGACCTTCTCGCGGCGTGGTGGTGGCGCGCCTTCGCGGCGTTCGCCACTGCGCGGAGCGCGGTCGCTCTGGGTACGGTCGCGGCGGCGGTCGCCATGGCGCTCGTCGCTGCGGAAGCCGCCCGGCACGAAGCCTTCCAGCGTGCCGCGCGGTACGGTCTGCTTGATCAGCTTTTCGATGTCGGCCAGCAGGCGTTCATCCTTGTCCGAGTAGATCGAGATCGCATCGCCGGAAGCGCCGGCGCGGCCGGTACGGCCGATCCGGTGCACATAGTCTTCGGCGTTGTACGGCAGGTCGAAATTGATCACGCACGGCAGGTCGGAGATATCCAGGCCGCGAGCCGCCACGTCGGTCGCTACCAGCACATCGATCTCGCCCTTCTTGAACGCGTCCAGCGCTTGCATGCGCTCCTGCTGCGTCTTGTCGCCGTGGATGGCGGACGCCTTCATACCCTCGGTCACCAGGCCGCGCGCCAGACGCGAAGCGCCGATCTTGGTGTTGGAGAACACGATCACCTGCTTCAGCTCGCGCTGGCGCAGGATGTGGGCAACGGCGTCGCGCTTGTGGTCTTCGTTGACCTTGTACACCACCTGGGTCACCTTGTCGGCGGTGGCGTTGGAGCGCGCCACCTCGATGGTGATCGGATCGGTCAGGAAGCTGGAAGCCAGCTTCTTGATCTCCGGCGAGAAGGTAGCCGAGAACATCAGGTTCTGGCGCTTCTTCGGCAGCAGGTTGATGATGCGCTGCAGGTCGGGCAGGAAGCCCATGTCCAGCATGCGGTCGGCTTCGTCCATGACCAGCATCTGCACCTGGCCCAGCGAAATATTCTTTTGCTCAACGTGGTCCAGCAGGCGGCCCGGGGTGGCGATCACGATCTCGACGCCGCTGCGCAGCTTTTCGGTCTGCGGCTTCATGTCCATGCCGCCGAAAACCACGGTGGAACGCAGCGGGGTGTGCTTGCAATAGGCCGCCACGTTTTCCGCCACCTGCACCGCCAGTTCGCGGGTCGGCGCCAGCACCAGGGCGCGCACCGGGTGGCGCGCCGGGCTCATCGACGTATTTGCATGGGCCAGCAGCAGCTGGATGATCGGCAGGGAAAAACTGGCCGTCTTGCCGGTACCGGTCTGGGCGGCGCCCATCACGTCGCGACCCTGCAGCAGGATCGGGATCGCTTTCGCCTGGATCGGCGTCGGGTGCTCATAACCCTGGTCGGTCAGTGCGCGCTGGATTTCCGGCGCCAGGCCGAAATCGGCGAACTTTACTTGCTCAGGGGTGTTCTCAATGTCAGACATACAATTCTTTAATTAACAGCGGCCAACCCCGCATGATACCCGAGAACTGTGGTAAAGCGCATGGAATGGGGCTCCGGAGCGGAAATTATTGCCGAGTTGGAAGCTATAATGTCACTAAATGAATGCTACCAACGCTCGCGGCTGGCACCTGAGCCGCTTTATTTTGCTGATCATCCTGGCAAGCAGCCTGCTTGGCGCCCTTGCCCAGGCAGCCGCGCCCTCGCTGCGCTTCCGCAAGCTCGGGCCGCTGGGCAATGACGAGCCGTCGATGTTGTCGCTACTGCAAGACAAGCGCGGCTTCATGTGGATCGGCACCCAATCGAACGGCCTGTACCGCTACGACGGCTACCGCGTCACCAAGTATCGCAGCAAGGCGGGCGACCCGCGCAAGCTGCCGCATGACCGCGTCGCAGCGCTCTTCGAGGACAGCAAAGGCCGGTTGTGGGCCGGCACCCAGAACGGCCTGGCCCGGTTCAATCCGGAAAGCAATGATTTCACCGCCTTCCTGCCGGCCAATGCGCCCAACAACGGCCGCATCGTCAAAGCCCTGGTCTCCGACGGCAAAGACGGCCTGTGGCTGGCGACCTGGGGCGGCTTGCAGCACTTCGAACCGGACAGCGGCACCTTCACCGTCCACGTGCACGACCCGGCGCGCCCCGGCAGCCTTGGCGGCAACGACCTGAACGCGCTGGCAGTCGACAAGCGGGGCGGGGTCTGGGCCGCCACCTGGCCCGGCGGCCTGGACTATTTGCCGCCCGGCGCCAGCGATTTCCAGCATTACCGCGTGGACAAAGGGCAGGATCCGAACGCACGCGCCAACATCGTGCGGGCCCTGCAGTTCGACGCCCATGGCGTGCTGTGGATCGGCACCGAAGGCGGCGTCTGGCGCTGGGACAGCAGCAAGCCCTGGGACACGCGCGAAAGCGTGGCCGTGCCCGACAGCCGTGTCACCAGCTTCTATTTCGACCGCGACGGCACGCTGTGGGCCACCACCCTGTCGGCCGGCCTGCTGCGCTGGGATAGCGCGGCACAACGCTTCGACCAGTACAGCCACAACAGCGACGACCCGTATTCGCTGCCGGGCGATAACCTGCGCGCCATGCTGCAGGACCGCGGCGGCATGCTGTGGATCGCGTCCTTCACCGATGGCATTGCCCTGGTCAACCTGAGCAGCAGCGGCTTCACGCGCTACCTGCCCTACCGCCTGGACGGGCGCCACGGCCGCGCCAACAACGCCTTGCTGAGCATGGAAAAAGGCCCGAACGGCACGGTCTGGGTGGGCGGCAACCTCGGCATGGGCCTGTTCGATCCGGCCAGGGGCGAAGTGCTGCGGCGCTACCAGGCTGACGGCCGCCCCGGCGCGATGGTCAGCAATATCGTGTACAGCCTGTACCAGCAAGCGGGCGGCCCGCTCTGGGTGGGCACGGCCAACGGCCTGAACCGGCTCGATACGCCGGACGGCGCCTTCAAGCTGGTGCGCTTCGGCAATACCGCCAGCGACTTCATCAATGCCATTGCGCCCGGCAAGGACGGCATGCTGTGGCTGGGCACCGGCAACAGCCTGGTGCGCTACGACACATTGCGCGACCGCTCCCTGCTGTTCTACCACGACCCGCAAAACCCGGACAGCCGCAGCGTCGGCGGCACCAGCGTGGTGCTGGAAGACCGCAAGGGCCGCGTGTGGATGGGCTCGGAATTCAACGGCGGCGGGCTCGACATGCTGGACCCGGCCACCGGCAAGTTCCGCCACCTGCGCGCCGGCGGGCCGGAGGGCATGATCGACGATAACGTCACCGCCCTGCATGAAGACGCCGAAGGACGGTTGTGGATCGGCACCTCGCGCGGCCTGGTGCAGCTGGAAGAAACGGCGCGCAACGGCTTGCGCCTGCGCACGCATGCCGCCGCCGTGCAGCACCTGAAGACGCTGGCGATCCAGTCCGACGCCAAGGGCAGGATCTGGATCAGCACGCTGGCCGGCCTGTTCCGCCTCAACCCCGGCAACGGTTCGGCCCAGCTGTACACCGTGGCCGACGGCATGACCGACGGCTTCACCACCAATGCCTCGGCGCCGGGCGCGGATGGCAAGCTGTACTTCGGCGGCGTGCACGGCATGACCGGCATCGACCCGGAGCAGGTGCGCAGCGACTCGGTGCCGCCGCAGGTGGCGATCACCGACATCAAGCTGTTCAGCCATTCCCTGAGCGATGGCCGCTTCCGCGACCAGGCCTGGCTGGAAGGCCCGCTGACGGCGCCCACCGGCCTGGTGCTGTCGTCCCAGGCGACCGCCTTCACCATCGAGTTCGCGGCCCTGCATTTCACCGAACCGTCGCAAAACCGCTACGCCTACCAGTTGGAAGGCTTCGACCCCGACTGGCAGGAAACCGACGCCGAGCGCCGGGTGGCCACCTACACCAACCTCGACCCGGGGCGCTATGTGTTCCGGGTGCGCGCCGCCAACCACCACGGCAGCTGGAGCGAGCAGCCCGCCAGGCTGGAAGTGACCATCACGCCGCCGTTCTGGCAGACCACCTGGTTCCGCGTGGCTGCCGCGGCCGTGATCCTGGGCAGCTTGTGGAGCCTGTATCACTGGCGCATCCGGCGCCTGACCCGCCTGCAGGCCGTGCTCGAGCAGCAGGTTGCGGCCCGCACCGTCGAACTGGAAGACTCCAACCGCAAGCTGGAAGCCTTGAGCCAGACCGACGGCCTGACCGGCGTCAGCAACCGGCGCGGCTTCGACCTGGCACTGGAAGCGGAATGGCGGCGCGCCCAGCGCACCGGCCAGCCGCTGGCGCTGTCGATGCTGGATGTGGACTACTTCAAGAAATACAATGACCGCTACGGACACCTGGCCGGCGACGCCACGCTGCGCGCGGTGGCGCGCATGATCACCGAGCACGGCCGGCGCAGCTCCGACCTGGTGGCGCGCTACGGCGGCGAAGAATTTGCGCTGTTGTCGGTCGCCACGCCGGGCGCCGACGCGATCGGCGTGGCGCAGACCATCTGCACCGAACTGGCCCGGCTGCAGCTGCCGCACGACGCCTCGCCGCTGGGTCACGTGACCATCAGTATCGGCGTAGCCGTGCTGGTGCCGACCGAGCACAGCCGCCCGGAACAACTGGTGCGCATGGCCGACGAAGCCTTGTACCGCGCCAAGCAGCGCGGCCGCAACCAGGCTCTACTGGCAATGGACGAATAATGGACGACACTGCAGCCCCTGCCGACGACCCCAAGCCGCAACCGCCGGCCGAACCCGGCCCGGACGACTGCTGCCACAGCGGCTGCACCTGGTGCGTGCTCGACCTCTACTATGACGACCTGGAGCGCTACCGCATCGCCCTTGCCGCCTGGGAAAAGCGCCATGTGAGTGCGCGAACAGAAGGGAAACCCCGTCGCCGCTAGCATCGGTGGCATGGAACAGCAGAGCCAATCCTGGCTGGACAAGCTCGGTCCCGGCCTGATCTCGGGGGCCGCCGACGATGATCCCAGCGGCATCGCCACCTATTCCCAGGCCGGGGCGCAGTTCGGCCTCGGCATGCTGTGGCTCGGGCTGTTTACGTATCCGCTCATGGTCGGCATCCAGGAAACCAGCGCCCGCATCGGGCGCACCAGCGGGCGCGGCCTGGCAGCCAATATGCGCCGCTGTTTCCCGGCCTGGCTGCTGTACGCCATGGTCAGCCTGCTGCTGCTGGCCAATACCATCAATATCGCCGCCGACCTGGCTGCCATGGGCGATGCGCTGCACCTGGTGGCGGGCGGCAAGGCGCAATGGCATGCGCTGGCCTTTGGCCTGCTGTCGGTGCTGCTGCAGGTCTTCATTCCCTACCAGCGCTATGCGCGCCTGCTGAAGTGGCTGACCCTGGCCCTGCTGGCCTACGCCGCCACCGTGATGGTAATCGACGTGCCGTGGGGCGAAGTGGCCAGGCGCACCTTCTCGCCGCATATCGAATGGAACAAGGAATACCTGACCACCATGGTGGCGGTATTCGGCACCACCATCAGCCCCTACCTGTTTTTCTGGCAGGCAGCGCAGGAAGTGGAAGAACTGCAGGCCGATCCGGATGCCGAGCCGCTCAAGCACGCGCCGCGCCAGGTACGCCCGCAACTGCGGCGCATCAAGCTCGACACCGCGATCGGCATGGGCTTTTCGAACCTGGTGGCGTGGTCGATCATGCTGACCACCGCGGTCACGCTGCATGCGCACGGCATTTTCCATGTCGGTTCGTCGGCCCAGGCTGCCGCTGCGCTGCGGCCGATTGCGGGCGAGCTGGCGTTCGCCCTGTTCGGGCTGGGCATCATCGGCACCGGCCTGCTGGCCATTCCCGTGCTGGCCGGTTCGGCTGCCTACGCCATGGCCGGCGCCTTCAACTGGCGCAGCAGCCTGGAGCTGGAACCGCTGGCCGCGCGCAAGTTCTACGCCATCATCGCCGCTGCCACGCTGGCCGGCGTCGGCATCGGCTTCCTGCCGCTCGACCCGATGCGGGCGCTGTTCTGGAGCGCCGTCATCAACGGCGTGGTGGCGGTGCCGGTGATGGTGGTCACCATGCTGCTGTCGACCCGACGCGGGGTGATGGGCGAGGTGGTCCTGTCGCGCCGGCTGCGCATCCTGGGCTGGTCCTGCACACTGGTGATGGCCCTGGCAGTTTTGGCCATGTTCGCCAGCATGGTAAGCTAGCGCACATGGACAAACGACACTTCCTGCTGGCCCTTGCGGCAGCAATCACCCTCCCCGCCCTGCCGGTGCTGGCCGCCGAGCCGCGCCCATTCCCGCCCAACGCCAAACGCGGCAAGATGGCCTTCGGTTATGCGCCCGACATCGCAGTCGACGGCAAGCCGCGCCAGCTCTCGCCGGCCGCGCGCATCTTCAGCGATGAGAACCTGACCGTTGTGCCGAGCGCGCTGGCCGATGCAAGCTTCATCGTCAACTACACGGAAGACCTGAACGGCAATATCAACCTGGTCTGGATCCTGACGCCGGAAGAAGCGCGCCTGCCGGCAGCCAACAAGCGCTGACCCATGCTGCGGCGCCGCCTCGCCTTCGCCCTGCTGCTCGCGGCTGCGGCGCCGGCCGGCGCCGATACCCTCGTCAAAGCCTACAACAGCTACCGCGGCCCGCCTTATATCGACGGCAACAGCGGCCTGGCGCCCGAACTGGTGCGCTATGTGAACCGCAAGCTGCAAGGACGCTATACGCTGCAGCTGGTGTCGCTGCAGCGCCGCCAGCTTAACCAATTGATGGAGGCGCCTGGCGGCTTCGATGGCGTGGCACTGTTCCTGTCGCCGGCCTTCATCGGCGACATGCCGCGCAAGCGCTTCCACTGGAGTCCCGCCTTCCTGGACGACAGCAATGCCCTGGTCTCGCGCATCGACAATCCGGTGCGCTACGATGGTCCCGCCTCGCTGGTGGGCTTGCGCTTTGCCGGCATTTTCGGCAACCGCTATCCCGGCATCGATGAATATGTCGGCAAGAGCCTGTCGCGCAGCAATGCGCCCGATGCGA
Organism: uncultured Duganella sp.; assembly: GCA_966077345.1. Taxonomy (GTDB): domain Bacteria; phylum Pseudomonadota; class Gammaproteobacteria; order Burkholderiales; family Burkholderiaceae_D; genus Rugamonas. Next base: position 85,011 of record CBHREK010000061.1, on the reverse strand, counting down.
TGAGCAACCTGCGCAAGCTGGTGGCGGGCCAGGCCGATTTCACGGTGATGCCGCTCAGCTCATTCCGCTACCTGCGGCGCCAGATCGATAAGGAAAAGCTGCCCGTGGGTCAGCTGCATGTGGCCGACAAGCCCTTCAACCAGTTTGGCCGCCATTTCGTGCTGAGGCGCGACGCCGGAGAGCTGGCAGCGGAACTGGACAAGATTGCGGCGGCCATGCCTTGCGATCGCGAATGGCGCCGCATCGCGCTGCGCTACCAGTTTACCGTCGCCGCCGTCGCCGCTTGCCGCTGAAACGGAGCGCGGCGCGGAACGCCGTCAGCACCACCAGGCTGATGCCGCACAAGGCCTGGGCGGCGGGTTTGGCCGAGGAATCATCGGCCGTCTCGTACTTGCTGCCCGACAGGACGTTATTGGCCAGGGCCGGATCAACGTCGAGCATCAAGCTGCCCAGGCTGGCCCGCGCGCTGCCCGCATTGCCCGGCGGACTGAAAGGAAATTCCTGCAAGTCGGCCAGCCGGTCCTGGAACACGGGCGCGCCAGCATCGCTGGCGTCGATCTCGAACGGGTCGGGACTGTCAACGGGGCTGGCGTTGCCTGCGCCCATGGCCTCGGCGTTCGACAGCAGCGCAGCAGATGCCGCCTCGCTCACGAACAGCAGCAAGGCGCAAGCGCCCAACCCCAGCTTCCCCATTTATTTCCTTTGGTTAATTTTACTTAGCCGAAGGATAAGCAATAATCGCACCAAGCAACTTAAGTTGCTGATTCTAAATGTGGTGATTTTTCAGCTGTAAAGAAATCCGACACTCTTACGACCGGATCAGGCTGTCGATAAAGGCTTGCACCGCGCTCGTATAGGCCGGGTCCGAGCCAAGTTGAAGATTGATCTCGCGATGGCTCCTGCCCTGCTCCAGCACTTCAGCGCGGCTGCCGCCGGCACGCAGGCGCTGCGCGAAAGCCTGTGCCTGGCGGCAGGCGCTGTCGCGCTGGCTGGAGCACACCAGCAGCATTGGCTGCGCGCCCGGCTGCAGCACATGGGCCGGTGAGACCTTGCGCCAGAATGCGGGGTCGCTGCCGAACGCTTCGTCGTACAGGCGCGCGTGGCGGTGCTCCATGATGTCCGGCACGTCCAGTGCCCCGCTGTCGAGGGCGACGGTGCCGAGCCAGCGGCTGCCGGCAGCCAGCGACGGCTGGGCCGACAGCAATGCCACCAGGTGCGCCCCGGCCGAATGCCCCATCAGGATGAAGCGCTGCGGGTCGCCGCCCCAACTGGCGGCCTTGCCCTGGGCGGCAGCCAGCGCCAGCGCCACGTCCTGGGCCTGCGCCAGCGGGTCGGCATCGGGCAGCATGCGGTAATTGATCGAGATCAGCAGGTAGCCGCGCCCGGTGAAATAGGGCGCCTTGTTTTCCACCACGGCTGTTTCAGCCTTGCCGCCGGTGCGCCAGCCGCCGCCGTGCACCATGAAGATGACGGGCGCATTGGACGTGGTTTGGGCCGGCAGGTAAACGTCGAAGCGCTGGCGGGGATCGCTGCCGTAAGGGATGTCGCGCAAGGCTTTGCCGGGGACGGCGGCACGCTCGCTGCGGGCCGCCTGCCGCTCCAGCAGCCGGTCGCGCAGTGGACCGGCATCGGCGCAAAAGGTGGCGGCGCCCAGCACGATGGCCAGGACGCCGGAAGGAATTCGGTGCCGCATGCTGCCTCCTTTAAGCGAGGCAGCGCGGGCTGCCTCAGATGTAATAGATTGCTGCTGCGACGCCGATGATAAGGCCAAACTTGGTGACCTTGTAGACAGTCTTGTTCCAGGCCTTGAAGGCGCGGCGGTATTTGCCGGCGTAGAAGGACACGCGGAACAGCTTCGACACCAGGCCGACCTGGTCGCCCTGCTCGTTCGGCGACGCAGCGGCGGTCATCATGGTGCGGCCGAGGAAGCGGTTGATCGCCTGTGCCCAGCGATAGCGCATCGGGCGCTCCACGTCGCAGAACAGGATGATGCGGTCGCTCTCGGAACCGTTGATGGCCCAGTGGATGTAGGTTTCGTCGAAGATCACGCCCTGGCCGTCGCGCCAGCTATGGCGCTCGCCATCGACATCGATGAAGCAACGGTCGTCGTTCGGCGTGGCCAGGCCCAGGTGGTAGCGCAGCGAACCGGCAAACGGATCGCGGTGCGGATTGAGCTTGCCGCCCGGCGGCAGCTCGGCAAACATGGCGGCTTTCACCGAAGGGATCGCGGCCAGCAGTGCATAGGTTTGCGGGCACAGTTCCTGGGCCGAAGGGTGGCTTGCGTTGTACCACTTCAGGTAAAAGCGTTTCCAGCCATTCTTGAAGAAGGAATTGAAGCCGGCGTCGTCGTTTTTTTCCGAGGCCTTGATCTTCTGCAGGCGCAGCAGGTTTTCCGCTTCGGCGCGGATCACTTGCCAGTTGTCTTCCAGCGGCTTGAGTTCCTTGAAGGTGTCAACCGGCAGGTAAGGCGTGGACGGCACGCGCGAGAACCAGTGCATGAAGATATTGATCGGGGCCATGAACGACGAGTGGTCGAACAGTTGGCGGCCGATCGGGAGGCGTACCTTGCCACGGAAGTGGATATGCAGGACGGACAGGATGTAAAAGCCGACAACAGCCCATTTCATTGCGAAACCTCGGAAAGATCCAAACCTGCGATTCTACCGCAGTCTGCAAAGTGAGTATTTGTGAATATCGCAACAATGTAAGCATGCTATCGTGGCGCGCATGACTTGTATTATTTGCTACGCCCCGTTGAAGACCGGCCTGTCAGGCTGGCACCGTACCTGCCCCGGCTGCGCCTATGAAGGCGCAGCCCATGCATCCACACACGCTGTTGCCGAAGATGGCCTGCCCGAAGCGTCCCAGAATGCGCTGCGGCAGGAGAACTGCCGCACGATCGTCGCCCTCACCCGCCAGTTCGCCGCGCCGCGCGCCAACACCCTGCTTGACGTGGGCAGCGCCCAGGGCTGGTTCCTGGAGGCGGCATCGCGCGCCTTCGACGTGCTGGGCGTCGAGCCGGATGAAGTCCTTGCGAAGCAGGCGGCTGCGCGCGGGCTGCCGGTGCGCATCGGCTACTTCCCCCAGGTGCTGGCCGATGGCGAACAGTTCGACATCATCGTGCTCAATGAGATCATCGAACACATACCGGACATCCGCGCCGCCCTGCGCGACTGCCACCAGCGCCTGGCCCCCGACGGCACCCTGGTACTCAACCTGCCAAGCAGCCACGGTTTGTGCTACCGCATGGCCAAGCTGTTCGCCCGCCTGGGGCTGCGCGGGGCATTCAACCGCTTGTGGCAGCAGGGCATGCCTTCGCCGCACGTGCATTACTTCAATCCGGCCAACCTCACCAGGCTGGTCGAGCGCGAAGGCTTCACGCTGCGCCACAGCACCGAACTGGCGGTGGTAAAAAAGGAAGGCATGTGGCGCTGGATGACCGTGTTTGGCCAGGTCCATCCGTTCAATGCGCCACTGCGCTACCTGGGCATGCGCTGGGTGCTGCTGCCGCTGATGCGGCTATTCCCCAGCGATATCATGGTCTGCATCTACCGCAAGCGCTAGGCTCAGGCGCTGCGCCACAAGGCCAGGGCCTCCTGCGCCACCAGGTCCGGGCGCTCCTCGGGCCAGAACAACTTGCTGCCCTCGATGCGGCGCACGCCTTTGCTGTTGCCGAAGGCTTGTTCAAGATAGTCGGCGCCGCGCGGCAGGAAGATATCGTCCGCCATGCCCCACAACACGCGCACCGGCGCCGTGCTGGCTTTCAGCGCAGGCTTGATGCCGTGCAGGGCGTTGCGTTCCAGGGCGGAGATATAGCCATGCAGGCGTTGCGGGTTGTCGACCAGGGGACGCAGGTAAGTTTCGAACACCTCGTCCGCCAGTGCGGCTGGGCGGGCGTAGCAGATGCCGCCCAGGCCTTCAGGCGAGCGGGCCTTGTCCTTGTCCGCCAGCCACGGGGCCAGCCATTCCTGCGCGAACTTGCCCTGCTTGGCCAGGTCGATCACCGGCAGCATGGCCGGCGGCGGGCAATCGATTTCGGTGTCGCAGTTCGCAAGGAGCAGGCTGCGCACGCGCTCCGGGTGCAGCACCAGGAACAGCTGCGCTACCGCGCCGCCGCTGTCGCTGGCGACCACGTCGACTTTATCCACGCCCAGCTTATCGAGCAATTCGGCCAGCATGGCGACCTGGCCTTCCGGATCGAGCCTTGCATCGGGCGCCGGTTCGCTGTGGCCAAGACCGAGGAAGTCCGGCGCGATACAGCGGCGATGCGCGGCCAGGCGCGCCACTGCGCCGCGCCACTGGAAGCTGTTCAGCGGCAGGCCATGCAGGAACAGCGCGGCCTGCGGACCGCCGCCGCGCTCCACCACCGCCACGCGCCCGACGCTGGTCGCGACGAAGCGCCGCGCTGCCCGCCACGCCTGCGCATCGTGCGCCGCTTCCGTCCGCAGCACGGCATCTTCCGGCGCCAGGCGCGGCGCCGCCCTGGCGACTCGCCCTGTGCCCGTCATCACGGCAAGGGCGGTGGCGGCTTTTAGAAAGCTTCGGCGGTTCATGCTCATCTCCTTCAGGACAGGTTTCGATGGAATGCATGATCGGTCCGGACCTGGCGTGAAGCAATGACCTCGGAGGTCATGGAAGTGCGGCACAGAATCTTGCTAATATCGTCACATGAACGCAAACCCGACCCCGATCGCCCATGTCGGCGCCCTGCTGCGCGAATGGCGCTCCGCCCGCCGCCTGAGCCAGATGGACCTGGCGCTGGACGCAGGCCTCTCCACGCGCCACCTGAGCTGCATCGAAACCGGCAAGGCCCAGCCCAGCCGCGACATCCTGGCGCGCATCGCCGATACGCTGGAAATGACCCTGCGCGACCGCAACTCGCTCCTGGTGGCAGCCGGCTACGCGCCGCGCTATACGGAATCGGCGCTGGCCAATCCCGAACTGGCGCCGATGCGGCGCGCGATCGAAGCGATGCTGAAGCAGCAGGAACCCTACCCTGCCTTCCTCATGAATCGCCACTGGGATATCGTGATGGCCAACGATGCCGCCATCCGCATGAACCGCTGGCTGCTGGGCGGCCGCGACAGCCCGCACCGCAACATGCTGCGCCATGCCTTCGACCCGCAGGACCTGCGTTCGGTACTGGTGAACTGGGAAGAAATTGCAGGCACCCTGCTGGCCCACCTGCATAAGCTGGTTGCGACCGCGCCCAGCGACGGCAAGGCGCGCGCCCTGCTGGAGGAAGTGCTGGCCTTCCCCGGCGTGCCGGAGAAATGGCGCCAGCGCGACCTGCGCGCCGTGCCGGCGCCGCTCTTGGAAACCGTATTCGAGCGCGACGGGCAGCGCGTGGCCTTCTTCTCCACCATCACCACCTTCGGCACCCCGCGCGACGTCACGCTGGAAGAACTGCACGTCGAGTCCTGTTTCCCATCCGATGAAGCGAGTGCGGCGTTTTGCCGTTCGTTGGAAAAGGCGCGAACCTGAATAACGTCGTCCTGGAATCAGTCCTGGCTTGTCCGGTTTGCGGACATGCCTGCAAAGAAATCATGCCGGCCTATGCATGCCAGTGGCTTTACGAGTGCGCCGCAACTTCAGCGAGGCCTTGCACACCGGGACGTAAAAGAAGCACTGAGCCGGGCCAGTCGCCGGCGACATTGCCGGGATCGATGGATGTGACCAGCAGCGTTGACAGGTCGGGGCCGCCGAAACTGCACATCGAGGGCTTGGCGAACGGCAGTTCGATCTCGCGATCGAGAACGCCTGCCGGGGTATAGCGCTGCAGCAGGCCGCCATCGTTGGCGCAGGTCCAGTAGCAGCCGTCGGCGTCGACCGCAGCGCCGTCGGGGCGTCCCTTCTGCGTGCCGAGGTCAAGGAAGATGCGCTTGTTGTGCGGCGTGCCAGTGGCAGTGTCGTAATCGAAAGCCCATACCATGCGCCGTTTGGGATGCGAGTCGGACAGGTACATCACGTCGCCGCGCGGAGAAAACGCTGTGCCGTTCTGCGTCAGCATGCCGGACACGTAAGGGGCCGACAGCCCTTCCGCGGCGGTATAACGATAGAGCTGGCCGACCGCGCGTTCCGCCGCCATGTCCATGAACATGGTGCCGGCCCAGAAGCGTCCCTGCCGGTCGCAGCGGCCGTCGTTGAAGCGCATGCCCTGGCCCAGCTCGGGCGCTGGCGGCGCAGCCAGGCGCTCCGCCGATACGCTGCCGTCATCCTGCAGCACGAGGTGGAAGATGCCGGTCTCCATGCCTGCGATGAAGCCGCCGCGCGCGGCGGGCGACAGGCAGGCCACCATCTCCGGGGCCGCCCAGAAGCGGGTCGCGCCGCTGGCGTAATCGAGGCGCCAGATGCGGCGCGCCGGAATATCGACCCAATACCAGGCGCCTTCGCCTGCGTGCCAGGTGGGGCTTTCACCCACCGTGCAATGAACACCGCTTACTTTTTCCATCAGAGGTCAGTGATTTCCTTGTGCGCCGGGACCAGCGCCTTCATGATGCACCAGGCGATCAGGTAGGCCAGTGCGCAGAAGGTGAACATGATCATGTAGCCGGTCTGGATCTGGCCCAGCGCGTTGTAGTAGTCGAACAGCTTGCCGGCCACCTTGGTGATCAGCACGCCGCCCAGGCCGCCGGCCATGCCGCCAATGCCGACCACGGAGCCGACGCTGTGTTTCGGGAACATGTCCGACACGGTGGTGAACAGGTTGGCCGACCAGGCCTGGTGCGCCGAAGCGCCGATGCCGATCAGGATCACCGGCACCCAGATGCCGAGGTAGCCAAGCGGCTGCGCCAGCAGCACCGCCAGCGGGAAGAAGGCGATGGTCAGCATGGCACGCATGCGGCCGTGATAGACGCTGGCGCCGCGGTTGATGAAGAAGGTCGGGAACCAGCCGCCGCCAATGGACCCGAACATGGTCATCGAATACAGCACGGCCAGCGGAACCACCATTTCGGTGGCCGACACGCCATATTGCGCGGACATGAATTTCGGCAGCCAGAAAAGGAAGAACCACCACACGCCGTCAGTCAGGAATTTGCCGACCGTGAAAGCCCAGGTCTGGCGGTATGCCAGCAGCTTGAACCAGGACGCCTTGCGCGGCGCATCGGCCGGCGCTGGCGCCGGGGCGTCGGCTGCATCGCTGTTGATGTAATCGAGTTCGGCACGCGACAGGCGCTTCTGCCTGGCCGGTGTTTCGTAGAAATACAGCCAGAAGCCCATCCAGATAAAGCCGATGGCGCCGATGATGATGAAGGCCGATTGCCAGCCCCAGGCCTCGGCGATCAGCGGCACCGTGATCGGCGCCAGGATCGCGCCGATATTTGCACCGGAGTTGAAGATGCCGGTGGCGAAGGAGCGCTCCTTCTTCGGGAAATACTCGGCGGTAGCCTTGATGGCGGCCGGGAAGTTGCCCGCTTCGCCCAGCGCCAGCACGGCGCGGCCCACCATGAAGCCGGCCACCGATACCGGCACGGCAGCGATGCCTACCGCAGCGAGGATGTTGGAGAACGAAGTGCCGATCCCCACCGAATAAGCATGCAGGATGGCGCCGATCGACCACACCACGATGGCCAGCACGAAAGCGCGGCGCGTGCCCATCTTGTCGATCACGCGGCCCGCAAACAGCATCGAGATCGCGTACACGAACTGGAACACGGCGGCGATGTTGGCGTAATCGGTATTCGACCAGCCGAATTCCTTCGACAGCGCGGGCGCCAGCAGCGACAGCACCTGGCGGTCAAGGTAGTTGATGGTGGTGGCGAAGAACAGCAGGCCACAGATGGTCCAGCGGTATTTGCCGATGGCGGCGGCCGGTTCGGCTGCCTGGCCGACGGCTTGCGGGTTGGGCTGATTCATAGTTTCTTATATCGAAAGCGGCCGGTGTCTCCCCCGGCCGTACTACTTTATCAAACTGCCGTGCGCAGCTCCCCATCCACGATGCGAGCCAGGCGCAGTGGATTATCGTCCTGCAGTGCGGCTGGCAGCAAGGCCGCCGGCACGTTCTGGTAGCTCACCGGACGCAGGAAACGCTCGATGGCCGTGGCGCCGACGGACGTGGTGCGGGTGTCCGAAGTGGCCGGGAACGGGCCGCCGTGCACCATCGCGTGGCACACTTCAACGCCGGTCGGGAAGCCATTGAACAGCACGCGGCCAGCCTTGCGCTCCAGCGTCGGCAGCAGCTTGCCTGCCAGCGGATGATCGTCGGCCGTGCAATGCACGGTGGCGGTCAACTGCCCTTCCAGGCTTGCCGCAAGGCGCAGCATTTCAGCTTCATCGCGGCAGGCGATCAGCACCGAGGCCGGACCGAACACTTCTTCCTGCAGCGCGTGGCTGGCGACGAAGGTTTCCGCATCGACGCGGAACAGTGCAGCTTGCGCGGCACAGCCTGCGCCCTGCTCCTGGCCGAGAGCCAGCAGCTTGACGCCGGAAGCATCGGACAGGCGGCCAACGCCGGACTCATAAGCCTTGTGGATACCGGCGGTCAGCATGGTGCCTGCGCCCTTCGGCTGCAGCGCGGCGGCAGCAGCGGCAGCGAAGCGGTCGAAGTCAGGACCGGCAACGCCGATCACCAGGCCAGGGTTGGTGCAGAACTGGCCCACGCCCATGGTCAGCGATTCGACGAAGGCGGCGCCCAGCGCTTCTGCATTCGATGCCAGCACGGCAGGCAGCATGAAGACCGGGTTGATGCTGCTCATCTCCGCGTAAACCGGAATCGGCTCGTGGCGCGCGGCGGCAGTGCGCATCAGGGCAGTGCCGCCCTGGCGCGAACCGGTAAAGCCGACAGCCTTGATCGATGCGTTGGCGACCAGCGCCTGCCCGACCACGCGGCCATCGCCGTGGATCATGGAGAACACGCCCTCCGGCATGCCGCAATCGGCGGCTGCTTTCTGCACGGCGCGCGCCACCAGTTCCGACGTGCCGGGGTGGGCGGCGTGCGCCTTCACCACGACCGGGCAGCCGGCGGCCAGGGCCGAGGCGGTATCGCCGCCGGCGACCGAGAACGCCAGCGGGAAGTTGGAAGCACCGAACACGGCAACCGGGCCGATGGCGATCTTGCGCAGGCGCAGGTCGGGACGCGGCGGCGTGCGCTGCGGCAGCGCGGAGTCCAGCGTAGCGTGCTGCCAGTGGCCGTCGCGCACGACTTTTGCGAACAGGCGCAACTGGTTGACGGTGCGGCCGCGCTCACCTTCCAGGCGGGCTTGCGGCAGGCCGGTTTCGGCCATGGCACGTTCGGTCAGGGTGGCGCCCAGCGCGTCGATATTGTTGGCGGCCGCTTCCAGGAAGGCAGCGCGCACTTCCGGCGTGGTGGCGCGGTAGGCGTCGAAAGCCTGTTCTGCCAGCGCGCAGGCACGCTCCACGTCCGTCAGGTCGGCCTGGCCGAACGCAGGCTGCAGGTTTTCCTTCGTGGCCGGGTTAAAGGCCAGCAGTGTGCCGGCAGCGCCGCGCACCAGTTGCTGGCCGATGATCATTTCACCGGTGATCTGCATTATTGGGCACCTTGCTTCTTGATCAGGGCCAGCAGCATGGCGTCTTCTTCCGCGGTCAGGTCGGTCAGCGGCGCACGCACCGGACCGCCGGAGTGGCCAACCAGGCGGGCGCCGGCCTTGACGATCGACACGGCATAACCGGCCTTGCGATTGCGGATGTCCAGGTATGGCAGGAAGAATTCATCCAGCATGCGGTCGGTTTCGGCGGTATTGCCGGCAGCGGTGGCGTGGTAGAAGTCCATCGCCAGCTTCGGCACGAAGTTGAATACGGCCGAGGAATAAACCGGGGTGCCCAGCGCCTTGTAAGCACCGGCATACACTTCCGCAGTCGGCAGGCCGCCCAGGTAGGAGAAGCGGTCGCCCAGCTTGCGGTAGATCTGCACCATCAGTTCGATCTCGCCTACGCCGTCCTTGAAGCCGATCAGGTTCGGGCAGCGCTCGGCCAGGATGGCCAGCGAATTGGCGTTCAGGCGGCAGTTGGCGCGGTTGTAGACGATCACGCCGATTTTCACGGAAGCGCAAACCTGTGCCACGTGTTCGATCAGGCCGTCCTGGCTTGCTTCGGTCAGGTAGTGCGGCAGCAGCAGCAGGCCGTCGGCGCCCAGGCGCTCGGCTTCCTGCGCCAGCGCGATGGCCTGGCGGGTCGGGCCGCCGGTACCGGCCAGCAGCGGCACCTTGCCGCGGCAGCTTTCCACGGCAACCTTGATCACCTGCGAATACTCGGGCGCGGTCAGCGAGAAGAACTCACCGGTGCCGCCGGCGGCGAACAGTGCGCTCGCGCCGTAGGGAGCCAGCCAGTCCAGGCGTTCGGCATAGGTTTTGGCGTTGAAGTTGCCTTCGGCATCAAAGTCGGTGATCGGGAAGGACAGCAGGCCGGACGACATGACTTTCTTGAGTTCTTGCGGGGACATGGACATCGTTGACTCCTAAGTGTGGTTTTTGCACGAATCGAGCGCGAGCTCAGTTGTAAGTCATCGTACAACCTAGTTTAAACGAACGCAAGCGAAAAAATGGGGACGTACCCCATTTTTATGCGGCGTTTTCGAAACGTTGCTGGGCCTGCAACAGGCGTTCGCGCGAATTGGAGAGGTGGGTGCGCATGGCAGCGCGGGCCGCTTCCGGGTCCTGGCGCTGGATGGCGCGGAAGATGTCTTCGTGTTCGCGGTGCACGCGCTCCAGGTAGTCGGCCGGACGATCCTGCGCCAGGTTGGCGGTATTGACGCGGGCGCGTGGAATGATCGCCTGGCCAAGCTGGCCGAGGATGTCGACGAAATAACGGTTGCCGGTAGCCTTGGCGATCACCAGGTGGAAGCGGCGGTCGGCTTCCACCGAGGCGCGGCCCTGCTCCATCGCCTGCCGCATATCGGCCAGCGCCTGCGCCAGTTCAGCCACCTGCTCGTCGCTGCGGCGGGTTGCGGCCAGGCCAGCGGTTTCGGTTTCCATGCTGATGCGCAGTTCGAGGATGGCCAGCACGTCGCGCACGGTGACGATGCTTTCGGCGTCGATGCCAAGGCCGCCGCTATTGCGCTGCTTCTCCAGCACGAATGTGCCGATGCCATGGCGCGTTTGCACCAGCCCGGCCGCCTGCAGGTGCGAAATCGCTTCGCGCACCACGGTGCGGCTGACGCCATGCTGCTCCATGATGGCCGATTCGGTCGGCAGCTTGTCGCCGGGTTTCAGCACGCCGCTGTTGATGCTGCCGCTGATCTGTTCGACCACGCCCTGGGCCAGGGTGTGTCGCTTGCGAGGGAGGATAGTCATGGCCCTCATTATACATGCGAAAAAGATGTCAGACATCTTATCAGAGATATCTTGGCATTTTGGCGACTGTTGCTTTCTTGCGAAATTGGCCGGACCAAATTAAAATCGGGCGACCAAACCATATATAGAAGGCCCTGGCCGCATGAACAAGAAAATCGTTGCAACGGAGCCGAATCCAGCAGCCGAACAACGGCTGTATCGCGTGGTCGCAACCAAGATCCAGGACCTGATCCGCGAAGAGAACATCAAGCCCGGCACCCGCTTGCCGGCCGAGCGCGACCTGGCGGCGAAACTGAGTGTCAGCCGCGCCTCGCTGCGCGAAGCGCTGATTGCGCTGGAGCTGTCCGGCATTGTCGAAGTGCGCGGCGGTTCGGGCGTCTACGTCAGCGAGAAAGCCTCCGCCCCTTCCGACGTGGCGGAAGGCGGCCCAGGGCCATTCGAGGTGCTGGCAGCACGCCGCCTGATCGAATCCGAAGTCGCCGCCATCGCAGCGAAAATGGCGACCGATTCCGCGATCGACGCGATCCTGCGCGCTGCAGCCGAGATGGAGCAGCACCACGCCGACCGCGCCACCAACGAACAGGCCGACCGCAACTTCCACCTGGCGATTGCACGCGCGACCGGCAACACGGCCCTGGTGGGCGTGGTCGAGACGCTGTGGAACCAGCGCGGCACCATGTGGCACAAGCTGAAAGAGCACTTCCAGACGGAAGAACTGCGCAAGAACACGCTGGACGACCACCGCAATATCGTGGCGGCCATTGCGGCGCACGATGCAGCCGGCGCGCGCCAGGCCATGCGCGCCCACCTGGAACGCGTTACCAAGACCTTCTCACGCGGCTAAAATTATTTGGCCTGACCACTTGCATGTGCGGTCAGGCCAAAATAGAATGAGGTGAACTTCAGGGGGAGCCTCATGCTGCGTCACATCCTTTTGTCCCTGGCCCTCGCGGCCAGCATGCCTGCTTATGCGGCTGACCGCATCATCCTGGTCGGCGATTCGACCGTCGCCAGTGGCGGCGGCTATGGCGATTACCTGTGCCGGCTCCAACGTCCTGACACCACCTGCCTCAATCTCGCGAAGAACGGCCGCAGCTCGGGCTCCTTCCGCGCCGAGGGCCGCTGGGACGAGGTGCAGGCTTTGCTGCGCGACGGTAGTGGCTTTCGCAAGACCTACGTGCTGATGCAATTCGGCCATAACGACCAGCCAGGCAAACCTGGCCGCTCGACGGACCTGGTCACGGAATACCCTGCAAACATGGCCCGCTACGTTGCCGACGTCAAGGCCGCCGGCGGCGTGCCCGTCATCGTGACGTCTCTCACCCGCCGCAGCTTCCGCAACGGCTACGTGTGGAACGACCTGGCGCCTTGGGCGACAGCGGCGCGCGACGTGGCGCAGCGCGAAGGCGTGGCAGTGCTGGACCTCAATGCGCTGTCGCTGGCAGCCGTCCAGGCAATGGGGCCGGCGGAAGCGGACACACTGGCCCAGGCCAAGGGCGCTGGCTTCGATTACACCCACCTCGGTCCGAAAGGCGGCCGCTTCTTCGGCGACATGGCTGCGCGCGAACTGCTGCGGCTATTCCCTGCCCTGGGCCCGCTGACCGATCCTGCCGAGACCTCGCGGCAAGCGGCGCGCGAGCGGGCGCCTGCCGATGGCTGGGCCGGCGCGCAAGGCGGCACGCATGGCGGCGCGGCGGCTTCCCCTGCCAACGTGCATACGGTGACGACTCCGGCTGAACTGCGGGCCGCAGTGGCCGCATCTGCAGATGCGCGCATTATCCAGGTACGCGGCACCCTCGACATGGCCGATGGCGCCAAAGTCGGCGTAGTGCGGCTGCCCTCCAATACCACGCTGATCGGGCTTGGCGAAGATGCCGGCTTCGTCAACGCCAGCCTCGTGGCCGGCAATGTGAGCCAGGTCATTATCCGTAACCTGTCAATCAGCAATCCCTGCGATCCGGAGCCGAAATGGGACCCGCAGGATGGCCCGCACGGCAACTGGAATTCGCTGTACGACGGCATAACTGTCACAGGTTCGCACCACGTCTGGATCGACCATAACAGCTTCACCGATGCGCCTCGCACCGACGGCCAGTCGCCGAAAGAGAACGGCATGCTGAAGCAATGCCACGATGGCGCGCTCGACATCACTTCCGGTTCTGACTTCGTCACGGTGTCGTACAACCATTTCGCGCTGCACGAGAAGAACACGCTGGTCGGGAGCAGCGACCGCGCCACCGGCGACGAGGGCCATTTGCGCGTCACGTTCTCGAACAATTTCTTCGACAACGTCAGCGCGCGTACGCCAAGGGTGCGCTTCGGCCAGGTGCACTTGTTCAACAACTTCCACAAGGGCTCGCGCAAGCATGCGGAGTACGCACACGAGTACAGCATCGGCATCGCCAAGCAGGCCCACATCATCGTCGACGCCAACGCCTACGACATCGAAGGGGCGAGCAGTTGTGGCGACGTGATGAAGAATCCCGGCAAGTCCGAACCGGGCGCGGTGCTGGACCGGGGCTCGCAGTTGAACGGCAAGCCGCTCGCGGAATGCGCCTTCTCGCCTGATGTCGGATGGAGCGTTCCCTACGCCTTCACGGCGCTGCCAGCGCGCGACGTGCAGGCCAATATCATGACCAACGCGGGCGCCGGCCGCCTCGGCTACCTTCCCTACCTGCGCCGCTAAGGGGCAAGGATGAAACGGCGCGAACTCCTCGCATCCCTGGTGCTGGGGGCCGCCTTGGCAGGCCAAAGCGCGTCCAGCCTCGGGCAATCAACGATGCAGCCGACCGAACGGCCGCGGGTGATCGTCTCGACCGATATTGGCGGCACCGATTTCGATGATTTCCAGTCGCTGGTCCATCTGCTGCTGTATAGCGATGACATCGACCTGGAGGGCCTGATTGCGTCGCCATGGGGCGAAGGCCGCAACCGCAAGCGGCATCTGATGTCGATCATTTCCGTCTACGAGAAGGACTACCCTCAGCTCAAGACCTGGTCGCCGCGCTATCCTTCGCCGGACAGGCTGCGCAGCATCGCAAAGCAAGGCGGGTCCGACCTGGCCGGGCCGCTCGGCTGGGGCGAGCCGACGGAAGGATCGGCATGGATCATCCAGCAGGCGCGCCGGGGCGACGCGCGCCCCTTGTGGGTGTTGCTATGGGGTGGTTTCGAGGACCTGGCCCAGGCGCTGCACGACGATCCCGGCATCAAAGGCAAACTGCGGGTCTACATGATCGGCGGGCCAAACAAGAAATGGTCCACCAGCGCTTACGACTATATTGCGCGCGAACATCCGGACCTCTGGATCATTGAGAACAACTCGACCTATCGCGGCTGGTTCAGCGGCGGAGACCAATCCGGCGACCTTGGCAACGCCGCATTCGTCCAGCAGCATGTAAAAGGCATGGGCGCGCTCGGCGACTATTTCACGTCTATCGCACCGCTGATCAAGATGGGCGACACGCCTTCGCTCGCCTACGTCATGGGGGCCAATCCCGCGCAGCCCGGAGCGGGAGGCTGGGGTGGCCGCTTCGTACGGGCATGGGATCGACCACGCGTCACCTTTACCGCAGCGCCAGGCGCAGCCGACGTGGTGGAAACTTTCGGCATGATCGAATTCGTGGTTTCGCCCTCCGGCACAGCACCGGCGAAGCCGCAGGCGGTATTGGTGGTGGATAAGCAGGAATTCGAAGGCCACCCGGGCGCCGACGGCGCATGGCACTTCCTTTTCTCGCCCAAGGAATCAAAGACCTGGACTTACCGAATCAAGAGCAACCATCCCGGGCTCGACGGGCAATCCGGCAGCTTCACCTCGCGCGACGCAACGCCGGGGCAGGCGCACCGGCCATCGGCCCGCTATCCCGACTGGTGGACCGACGATCCCGATCCAAGCGCCAGCGAGGGCCCGCACCAGGGTGCAAAGACCATCAGCCGTTGGCGCGCCGATTTCCTGCACGATTTTGCCAAGCGCCTGCTGCGTACGCAAAAGAGGTAGCCGCGCGCAGGCGATGCGATCAATATCAGGGCGTGATGCGCAGGTAGTCGATGTCGGCGTAGGCACCGCGAGCGCCGGCGGCAAACAGGCCAAGCTGGGCGCCAACCCAGCGGCCCATTGCGGCGTTGAACGGCGTCCCGAGAGGCTGGAAGATGACACCGTCACGGCTAAACGAGAATACGGTCTGGCCGCCCGCGCCCACTGCCATGCGTAACTGGAGTGGTTGCCCTTCACGCGGTACCGGCACCGACGCTGCCGTCTGCTCCTTGCACTTGTCGTTGCTTGCCTCGCAGCGTACAAAGACCACGCGCACTTCGCCTTGCTCGCGCCGCAGGCCAATCCAGGCATAACTTTGACCGTACATCGCAAGGCCAGCCGAATCGCCGTCCGCGACGGCGTGCAGGTCAAGTTTCGCAGTAGCCGTGAAGACTGGTGCCGGGGGCTTTTGAGTCAGCACCGCAGCCATTGAACGCAAAGGCGCCACTGACGCCCCGCTGCCGTCGCCGGTAGGCGCCGGCTGTGCATTCAGGCGCAAGTAGCCACGGCGCGACTTCAGCGAGTACCAGTCCGGCCCTGGATTTGCGACCCATTGCCATTGCGGTGCCAGTGACGCCGCTTCGAATTCGTCACCGACTGCCGGCCAGTTCAGCATTGGATTGCGCTCGCTGGCTACAGGCGTCGACATCGGCTTGGCGTGCTCGATCACGGGCTGCCCGACACCAGCCTTGGCGGAAGGCTCGCCGATGATCGGCCAGCCATCAGCCTGCCAGCGCATAGGTTGCAAGTGGACCACGCGGCCAAAGGCGCGCTTATCCTGGAAATGATAGAACCAGTCGCTTCCGTCCTCCGCGCGCACCCAGGCTCCCTGGTGCGGCCCGTTGATGGAGGTACTGCCCTGCTCCATCACAATGCGTGCCTCGTAAGGACCGTCAATATGCCGCGAACGGAACACCGACTGCCACCCTGTCTCCACGCCGCCCGCCGGCGCAAACACGTAATACCAGTCCTTGTGCTTATAGAGCTTGGGGCCTTCCAGCGTCTTGTAGCCCGGAAGCGTATTGCCGTCGATGACCACGCGGCTCACATCGTCCAGCATGCGGCTGCCATCCGGGGCCATCTGGCGCAGGCTGAGGACATTGTTGAAGCCTGCGCGCGACTTCGCCCATCCGTGCAACAGCCATGCCTTGCCATCATCGTCCCACAGCGGCGCAGGATCGATCAGGCCCTTGCCTGCCATGAGCAGCCGGGGCTTGCTCCAGGGCCCGGCGAAGTTCTTCGCGGTGATGACGTAAATGCCGAAATCCGGATCCGGATAGAAGATCCAGAACTTGCCATCGTGGTAGCGCAGGCATGGCGCCCACACGCCTTTGCCGTGCTGCGGCGTGCGGAAGGCTTCCTCCGGCACCAGCCGCGGCAGGGCGTGGCCAACCAGCCGCCAGTTCACCATATCGCCGGACTCCAGCAACGGCAGGCCAGGCACGTTGGTGAAGCTCGAAGAGGTCATGTAATAGCGCTTGCCGACGCGGATCACATCGGGGTCCGAATAGTCGGCGTGCAGGACCGGATTGCGGTAGTGTCCATCGCCCAGGTCCGGCGACCATGGCGCACGCGCGATTTGCGGCGCGCCCAGCGTACGCTCCAGGAAGGCCTGCATGGCGTCGACGGTTGGCGCCAGCCAGGGATCGAACAGCCAGAATGAATGCGGCGTGCCCGGCAGGCTCACATGCTCGGCCGGGATCTTGAATTGGGCCAGCCGCCCTGTCAAAGCTTCCCGCCCTACGCTGAAGCGTGGCTGGCCACTGGTGATGAACAATATCGGCGCACTGCTTGCGTCGGCATGCGTCAGGGGCGACGCATCTCGCCAGCGCGCCTCCTGTTCTGCATAACGCCCTCCCAACCATGCTCCGGCCGCGGACGGATTCTTGGCAGGGTCGTCTTCATGCTTGCGCGCTTCTTCGGACGTGAAGTCGGACAGCCCGTCGATGTTGACCACCGCCTGTACCGCACTGGACGCGTCGCCGCCATTTGCCATGCCGACCAGCGCAGCGATCTGGCCGCCCGCCGAGCCGCCCGCGATAGCGATGCGCTTGTCGTCCAGGCCGTACTCCAAAGCTGCCGCACGCAGCCAGCGAATCGCCTGCCTTACGTCGTCGATCGCCGCCGGATACTGCGCTTCACCCGACAGGCGATAGTCGACCGTGGCGGCCGCAAAGCCCCTGGCTGCGAGGCGCGCGGCCAGCGGCGCCATATTCTCCCGCGTACCGCTGCGCCATCCGCCGCCATGGACCAGTACCACCAGCGGCGAAGCGCGTTCGCGGCCTTCGCCATGTACTCCAGGCAGGTAAAGGTCCAGTTGCATGGCGTGATCGCCGCGCTGGACATAGGTAAGGCCGCGCAGAACCCGCACCGGGGCCGCCGCTTCGCCGCTGGCAATTGCAATATATGGGTATTGGCCAGCCAGCTTTGCGTAGGTGGTTTCAGCGTTATATGGCGCCTCGGAAGCCGCCAGGACATTCGCGCCAACGGCGAGCCAGGCAACGGCCAGCACCGCGTGCAGCCTGATCATGCAATCTCCTCAACAGCGAAACGCACTGTGCGCCGCAAATCCTGACCCGGCGCCAGTACGGTAAGGCCGTTCGCCACAGCACCTCCCGGCAAGTTGTGTGCATTGATCGGATGGTCGACCGGCTCGAAACAGAAGAAGTCCTTGCCCGGCGGGGCATACAGGATGTAGTAGCCCATGTCCGCGCTGATGCGCAGGCGCAGGCGCCGCGAAGGCCAGTCGATCTGCGCGCTGCCATCCCATCCGGTGAAAGCGTTATCGACACCTTCAGGAGGCAATGGCCGCGGTACATCCCCCGCAAAGTCCCAGGCCTGCGGCAGTGCAGACCGCTCGGCGGGCAACTTGTCGGCGCCGGACAGCCAGACGCCATCTGCCGGAGCCCGGACCAGGGCGTCGTCGGGAGCGGGCATCCACGGGTGCAAGCCAAGGCCAAACGGCAGCGGATGGCTGCCGTTATTGGTGACCTTGAGCGTCACGCGCAAAGTGTTGGAATACAGCGTGTAAGCCAGGTGGGCGGTGAACGCAAAGGGCGAACCATCGCGGCGATACAGCGAGAGCACGACGCTGCTTTCATCCCTTGCCTCGACATGCCACGGTAGCCGCCAGCCCTCACCGTGGATCGGGCAAGGCTCGCCTTCCCGCGTTGGCGCCGGAGTGATGCGCCGGCCTTCAAACTCAAATCCGACAGGGGCGATCCGGTTCGACCAGGGGACAAGCGGGAAACAGGCCATCTGGCCGGGCAGCGGCAGCGCTATGCCGTCTGGCGCCGGTCGCAGCACAGCCAACGGCGCAGCGCCACCCAGCCAGTCAAGCCGCGCCAGGCCGCCACCCGCAGCAGGCAGCACTACCGCCCGCAGGCCGCCGCTGCGCAGCTCAATCATTTGAACATTGGGCCATCGAGCAGGAATTTACCGCCCTGGTAGATGGTGGTGACATCGTCCTTCTCCGGGAAGTCGGAAGTATCCGGGAACAGGTGCGCAAACTTGGCCGACGAATCCTTCGGGCGATAGCCCAGGTGCGCCGCATAACGGTTATCCCACCACACCGAATCATTGTCCGACATGCCGAACACAATGGTATGCCCCACGCGCGGCGCGAACAGCGAACAACGCAGCAGTTCCGTCAGGTCGTCGTAGGACAGGTAGGTCGACATCATGCGCTTGTTGGCCGGCTGCGGGAAGCTGGAGCCGATACGGATGCAGACGGTCTCGATGCCGAAGCGGTCGTAGTAGTAACGCGACATCTGCTCGCCGAATACCTTGGAGATGCCGTACATGCTGTCCGGGCGGGTCGGCATGTTCGCATCCAGCATATCGGTGGTCTTGTAGTAGCCGATAGCATGGTTCGAGCTGGCGAACATCAGGCGCTTCACGCCGTGCTTGTAGGCCGCCTCGTACAGGTTCGCCACGCCCAGGATATTGGCCTGCATGATGGCCTCGAACGGCGCCTCGGTCGAGATGCCGCCGAAATGCAGCACCGCATCCACGCCCTCCATCAGCTTCATCACGGCCGCCTTGTCGGACAGGTCGCACGGCACCAGCTCCTCGCCGGGACGCGCCTGGCCCATGTCGGCGATATCGCTCAGGCGCACCACTTCAGCCCAAGGCTTGATGCGGTCGCGCAGCACCTTGCCCAGGCCGCCGGCGGCACCGGTCATCAGGATGCGCTTGAATGGTTTTCCAGTTTGGCTCATGTCTCTTACTCCGTCATCAGGTTACCGGCGCCGGATTGAACAGCGCCAGTGAATTATGGATCTTCCAGTGTTCGGCCCAGGTTTCCTTGCCGCTCGCCACGTCCAGCATCAGGCGGAACAGCTCCCAGCCCACATCCTCGATGGTAGCCTCGCCGCTGGCAATGCGGCCTGCGTTCACGTCCATCAGGTCGTGCCAGCGCTGCGCCAGGTCATTGCGGGTGGCGACCTTGATCACCGGCACCGCCGCCAGGCCGTAAGGCGTGCCGCGGCCGGTGGTGAAGACGTGGATATTCATGCCCGCCGCCATCTGCAGCGTACCGCAAATGAAATCGCTGGCCGGCGTTGCCGCGTAGATCAGGCCCTTCTGTGTCAACTTGTCGCCCGGCGACAGCACGCCGTGGATCGCGCCCGAGCCGGACTTCACGATCGAACCCATGGCTTTCTCCACGATGTTCGACAGGCCGCCCTTCTTGTTGCCCGGCGTCGTGTTGGCGCTGCGGTCGACGCCGCCGCGCTTCAGGTAATCGTCATACCACTGCATCTCGCGGATCATTGCCGCAGCCACTTCCGGCGTCTCAGCACGGGAAGTCAGTTGGTCAATGCCATCGCGCACTTCGGTCACTTCAGAGAACATCACGGCGGCGCCGGCTCGCACCAGCAGGTCGGTGGCAAAACCCACCGCCGGGTTGGCCGTCACGCCCGAGAAGGCATCGCTGCCGCCGCACTGCACGCCCACCACCAGTTCGGAGGCCGGCACGGTTTCGCGCTGGCGCGCGTTCAGCACCTTGAGATGATGCTCCGCCGTGCGCATGATCGAATCGATCATCGAATTGAAGCCGACGTGGGCGCCATCCTGCAGGCACACCACGTCCGGCTCGCCGGCCGCTGAATTGAGGTTGGCCGACGCGATCGGGATGCTCCCCGCCGGGAACAGGCGCGTTGGCGGCAGCTTCTCGCAGCCAAGGCTGACCACCATCACCTGGTTGCCGAAATTCGGGTTCTTGCTGATATTGCGCAGCGTGCGGATCGGCACATCGGCGCCCGGCGCATCAATCGCCACGCCGCAACCGTAGATGTGTTCAAGCCCCACCACGTCGTCCACATTCGGATAGCGCGGCAGCAGTTCTTCCTTGATGCGCTTGACCGCGTGGTCGACCACGCCCGACACGCACTGCACGGTGGTGGTCACGGCCAGGATATTGCGCGTACCAACCGAACCATCGGCATTGCGGTAGCCCTGGAAGGTGTAGCCCTCCAGCGGCGGCAGCGGCGCCGGCTTGCGGGTGCCGATCGGCAGGCCATCGAGCGAACGGGCGCCAGGCATGCGCAGCACCTTTTCGGAGACCCAGGAACCGCGTGGAATCGCCTGGTCCGCGTAACCGATGGTCACGTTGTAGCGCGTCACGGGATCGCCTTCGGCCAGGTCGACCAGGGCGACTTTATGCCCTTGTGGCACGCCTTCCACCAGCGTCAGGCCATCCGGGAATACCGAGCCGGCCGGCAAGCCGCCGTCATTGACCACGATGGCAACATTGTCTGCCTCGTGCATCTTGATGTAGCGTGCGAGTTTCATTAGCTATCCTTTTGATGATCCTGAACTTCATTTTCAGTATGCCACACAAAAACGACGATTGGCTAGTCCACCTTGCATATTTGGTCTGACCAAATTAGAATGGCCTGACCAGATGACGCAGTTACACCACACTTAAAACGTCGCACGGAGACCCATGAAGCCGACATCGTCCCTGCTGGCAGCCGCCCTGGCCTGCCTGTTCGCCCTGAGCCCTGCCCACGCGGAAGGCCCCTACCGCAATCCTGACAACAAAAACCAGAACGACGCGGGTGAAGGCAGCTACCCGGTCCCGTACAAGATGCCGACCGTCGCCGAGATCACCGGCACGCTGCAGAAAGTACGCGGCTACATGGACAGCGTGACGCCGACCCGCATCATCAACAAGAAGACTGGCGAAGCAATCACCGACCTGAAAACACCTGTAGCCGATGCGATCTTCGAACCGAGCAAGGGCGACTTCGGCATCCAGGTATACGAAATGGGCGTGGTGCATTCCGGCCTGCTGCGCGCGGCCGAAGCGACCGGCGACCGCAGCTTCCTCGCCATGACCGAGCGCCACTTCAACTTCTTCAAACAGACCAAGCCTTACTTCGCCGCCCAGGAAAAACAGTTCAAGCTGGAGCGCGGCAACAGCTTCTCGCGCTTCCTCGACCCGCGTTCGCTCGACGATTCCGGTTCGATGTGCGCCGCCCTGATGCGCGCCCGCGCAGCCAGGGTCGGCCCCGACCTCGCTGACATGATCGCCACCTGCAGCGACTGGGTCGCCAACAAGCAGTACCGCCTGAAGGACGGCACCCTGGCCCGCAAGCGCCCGCAAGCCGAATCGCTGTGGGGCGACGACCTGTACATGGGCGTGCCGGCACTGGCCGAAATGGGCCGCATGACCGGCAAGCGCGCCTACTATGACGACGCCGTGAACAACGTGCTCAACATGGCGGGCTACCTGTTCAACCCGCAAACCAACCTGTTCACGCACGGCTGGCACGCCGGCATGAACGACGCGCCGAACTTCTACTGGTCGCGCGCCAACGGCTGGGCCGTGCTGTCCATGTCCGACCTGCTCGACGTGCTGCCGAAAGACCATCCGGGCTACCCCAAAGTGCTGGCGCAACTGCGCCTGTCGCTGAAAGGCATTGCCGAGCGGCAGTCCGGCAGCGGCCTGTGGCACCAGATGATCGACCGTAACGACTCCTACCTCGAGACTTCCGCCTCCGCCATCTTCACCTACGTGATCGCCCACGCCGTCAACCAGGGCTGGATCTCGCCAGCTCCGTACGGCTCGATCGCACAAGCCGGCTGGGCCGGCCTGCAGACAAAAATCACCGGCCAGGGCGAAGTGGAAGGCACCTGCGTCGGCACCACCCTGGCCGGCGACATGGTGTACTACTACAACCGCCCCACCAGCAAGCACGCCCTGCACGGCTACGGCCCGGTGTTGCTGGCCGGCGCCGAGATGATCAAGCTGGTCACCAATCCCAAGCTCGACATCCAGTACCGCGTGCGCACCTATCACTACCTGCCGAAAGGCGGCCAGACCGACTACCGCGAACACCACTAAGGAGCAGCCATGAAGACGACCCGCATCCTCGCCGCACTGGCCGCAGCCCTGCCCGCGATTGCTGCCAGCGCAGCGGAACGCCTGACCATCACGCTGCAGCATGACCTCGACATCGCACGGCCGGCGGAGACTGTGACCGTGCCGTGGTCGGAAGTGAACAAAGCCCTGCCGCATGCGCTGGTGCAGAAAATCGCTGTGCGCGATGCATCCGGCCGCGTGGTGCCGCACCAGGTCACCAACGTCGCACCACAGGCAAAAGACCCGCAGAACATCGGCATCGCCTATGGCGAACTGATTTTCCAGCACAGCTTCAAAGCCGGCGAAAAGTCCGCCACCTACACAGTTGAAAAGATCGACAGCGTCGCACCCGTATTTGCTGCGCAAACCTTCGCCCGCTACGTGCCCGAGCGCCTTGACGATTTCGGCTGGGAGAACGACAAGATCGGCCACCGCACCTACGGCCCCGCACTGGCAGCCCCCGCTACGGCTGGCGTCGTGAAGGAAGTGCTGGTGACTTCCGGCCTGGACCTGTGGTTCAAGCGCGTGCCTTACATGATTGTCGACCGCTGGTACAACAAAGGCCACGACCACTACCACCATGACGAAGGCGAAGGCATGGACATGTACAACGTCGGCCGCTCGCGCGGCGCCGGCGGTACCGGTGTATGGGATGGCGGCAAGCTGTACGTCTCCACCAACTACGCAAGCTGGAAAGTACTCGCCAACGGCCCCGTGCGCTCGATCTTCGAACTGTCCTACGCCGCATGGGACGCCGCCGGCCTGCCGGTCACCGAAACCAAGCGCTTCACCGTCGACGCCGGCCAGCAGCTGGACATGATCGAGTCTACCTTCAGCTATGCAGGCGACAAGCCGCTGACCATCGCGGTCGGCCTGAACAAGACTCCAAGCGACAAAGGCCAGGGCCCGCAAATCGCCACCAGGCGCGAAGGTAAGGTACTGCTGCAGTGGGTCGAGCAAGCCAGCAACGGCGCCTTCGGCACGGCAGTCATCGTCCCCACCGCACAAGGCTTTGCAGAAGACAGCCTGAATGAACTGATCCTCGCACCAACTAGCGCAGGCAAGCCACTCCGCTACTACGCCGGCGGCGCCTGGAGCCGCGCCGGCGAAATCACCAGCCGCGAGCAATGGGAATCCTACATCGCCAACGCCGCCGCCCGCGCCGCCAATCCCGTGCGCACCACCCTGAAGACCACCCAATGAGCGCCCGCGTCAAAGCCGAGTCCGTGTCAACCTTGGGGTCAGGCTCTTTGGTTGACACGAGCCCATCCGCGCCGAAGCGCCGAGTCCTGCTGCGCGCAGCGCTTGCCGGCAGTGCGCTCGCGGCTTCGCAGCCCGTGTTCGCGCGGATGGCTGTCATCGCCGCGGACGCCCCGGCAGGCAACGATCCATGGCTACGGGCGCAGGAGATCGCATCGCGCTTCGCAACTCCGCTCGCCTTCCGCAAGCAGGATTTCCCGGTCACGAAGTACGGCGCCAAGCCATGCAAGCTGATCGACGTGCAAGGCCAGGTTGCGTCGCTCGAACCCGGCACGCTGCAAACGCCGGCAAAAGGCAGCCATGACTGCTACCCCGCCATCACCGCTGCAATCGCCGCCGCGCACCAGGCCGGCGGCGGGCGCGTGGTCATTCCGGCCGGCGTCTGGTACATCAAAGGCCCGCTGGTGCTGCGCTCCAACGTCCACGTGCACCTGGAGAAAGGCGCGCGCCTGATGTTCAGCGCCAATCCGGACGATTACGCCAAGTACGGCGACATCGACTGCGGCAAGAACGGCAAGCTGGTTCGCAGCCGCTGGCAAGGTAACGATTGCCTGAACTTCTCGCCGCTGGTCTACGCCCACGGCCAGAAGAACATCGCCCTCACCGGCGAAGACTGGACCTCCGTGCTGGACGGCCAGGGTGGCGCCCCCTTCGAGAACAACGCAAGCGAATGCTGGTGGGACTGGAAAGGCCGCGGCAAGCCCGCACGCGAGCGCACGGAATCTGCCGTCAATCCGAATAACTCCGCGCAGGTGCAGCGCGCCACTGGAGAACGCATCCTGATCGAAGGCCCAAACGATCGCTGGCAGAGCGATTTGCGATACCTTCCCGCGCTCTCCGAATCCAGTGTTCCCGCCAATAAGCGCATATTCGGCCACGGCCACTTCCTGCGCCCTTGCATGGTCGAACTGATCGAATGCGAAAACGTGCTGCTCCAGGGCTACCAGATAGTCGGCGCGCCATTCTGGGTGCACCACCCGGTCGCCAGCCGCAACGTCCACTTCAAGGATGTGAACATGGAAAGCCTGGGCCCGAACAGCGACGGCTTCGATCCCGAAGCCTGCGACGGCGTGCTGGTGGAAGGCTGCACCTTCAACAACGGCGACGACTGCATCGCCATCAAGGCCGGCAAGAACAAGGACACCCACTACGGCCCCACCCGCAACATCCTGATCCGCCACTGCGTGATGAACAGCGGCCATGGCGGCGTCACGCTGGGTAGCGAAATGGCCGGCGGCATTGAGCACGTCTACGCCGAGCAGATCGAATTCAGGAACCTGCACTGGGCCAGCGATGCGCTCAACACCGCGATCCGCCTGAAAACCAATATGAACCGCGGCGGCTTCCTGCGCCACCTCTACGTGCGCGACTGCACCCTGCCGAACGGCGTGCAGACCAAGCCAAGCTTCTACAAGCCGCTGCCCGGCACCACCAAACCGTCCGCTCCCGTCGCTACCGGCGCCGGCGCCGTGATCACCTTCGATTGCGATTACGCCCCCGGCGATGACGCGGTGCGCAGCCGTCCGCCAGAAGTGTCTGACATCGAGATCTCCGGCCTCAGGGTGAGCAATGTCGCCACGCCCACCGGCAAGGTGTCCTGCTACCAGGCCATCGTGATGCTGGGCCCAGTCGCCAGCAGTTACAACGGAGCTCCAGGCGCCGCAATCCCGCCGGTCACGCGCGTGAAAATCCGCGACTGCGACTTCGGCACGCCGCGCAATGCCGAGCAACCGTGGCTTCTGCACAACGTCCTCAGCCTGGTCCTCGACAACGTCACCATAGGCGAAAAGCGCTATAGCGGGGAGTTTTCCGCAGACGCCTGATCTGGACAGGCCAATTTTGCAAATAAATACATTTGGACTGACCACATTGCAAAAGCATTAGCATAAAATACCAAAACCGGCCTGACCACTTACAAGAGCCGGCGGAAAAATAAAACAGGAGATGGCATGAAGTTCACGGATCAAACCGAGGCTTTGCGCAAGTTCGCGCTACGCCTCGTCGGCACTTACTCAGTCACCGCGCTGGCCATGGGCCTTGCCCACGCACAGGCCACCGCACCGGCCGCGCCAGCCGCGGAACCGGAAATGAAGGTCGTGGTCACCGGCCTGCGCGCCGCGCTGGAATCGGCGCTGAACAAGAAGCGCGAAGACAACGGCATCGTCGACGTCATCAAGGCCGAAGACATGGGCAAGTTCCCCGACACCAACCTGGCCGAATCGCTGCAGCGCGTGCCCGGCGTGGTGATCGACCGCGACGCCGGCGAAGGCCGCAGCATCACCGTGCGCGGCCTGGGCCAGGACTTCACCCGCGTGCGCATCAATGGCCTGGAAGCGCTGGCCACCACCGGCGGCACCGACAGCTCCGGCGGCACCAACCGCTCGCGCGGCTTCGACTTCAATGTGTTCGCTTCCGAACTGTTTTCCTCGCTGACCGTGCGCAAGAGCTCTTCCGCCGACGTGGATGAAGGCTCGCTGGGCGCCACCGTCGACCTGCAGACCATGCGCCCGTTCGACCTGAAGGGCTTCAACGCCACCATCACGGCCAAGGGCAAGTACAACGACCTGTCGAAGAAGACCGACCCGCGCGTGGCCTTCCTGCTGTCCGACACCTTCGCCGACCGCAAGGTGGGCGTGCTGCTGTCCGGCGCCTTCTCCAAGCGTCAGTTGCTGGAAGAAGGCTTCTCCACCGTGCGCTGGGATAACGGCCCATCGAGCGGCGGCTGGTGCGCACCGCAAGGCGTGGCAGCCAATCCGGCCAACTCCACCGCCGCAACCTGCGGGCCTGCTGCCCAAGGCGTGCCGCGCCTGCCTGCGTCGCAAGCGGCAACCGATGCCTACAACCTGGCCAGCAACGCCAACAATTTCCATCCGCGCCTGCCGCGCTATGGCCGCCTGACCCACGACCAGGACCGCGTCGGCCTGACCGGTTCCGTGCAATGGCGTCCGATGCAAGGCTCGCTGGTGACCTTCGACATGCTGTATGCGAAGCTCGATGCAACGCGCCAGGAAGACTTCCTGGAAGCGATTTCGTTCAGCCGCTCCGCCAGCCAGGGCGGCAAGCCGCAAACCTCGGTCGTGGAAGCGCAGTACGCGCCGAACGGCAACCTGTTGTACGGCAAGTTCAACGGCGTCGACATGCGCGCAGAGTCGCGCTTTGACGAACTGTCCACCACCTTTACGCAGCCTACGCTGACCATCGAGCAGCGCCTGACCGATACCCTGCAACTGCAGGCTCGCGTTGGCCGCGCCACCTCGAAGTTCCGCAACCCGGTGCAAACCACCACCACGCTCGATGCCCTGAACGTGAACGGCTACACCATCGACTTCCGCCAGGATGACCGCCACCCGCTCATTTCGCTGCCGTTCGATCCGGCGGCCAGCGGCAGCATGGGAATCGTCGGCGTGCCGCAAGTCGCCAGCGGCACCCAGCCGACGACCGTCCCGAACACGACCACCAGCGAAATCCGCATCCGTCCGCAAGGCGCCACCAACCGCAACGACACCGCAAACGTGGACCTGTCGTGGGAAGCTTCGGACGCGCTGACCATCAAGGGCGGCCTGAATCGCAAAAAGTACGACTTCGATTCCTATGAGTCGCGCCGCGTAAACCAGAACGACACGATCTTCGCGCCGCCCGCCGGTTCCGGCAACCTGACGACTACCGTAAGCGGCTTCGGCAAAGGCCAGAACCTTCCCGCCGGCACCTATACCACCTGGCTGATTCCCGACCTGAACGCCATCGCCAAGGCCTACGACATCTACTGCAACTGCATCAAGAGCGGCCCTGCCGGCGGTCCGGGCGACTTCACCCTGTCCTCCATCACCAACGGCAATGCGCGCGGCAACAACCGCTCCGTCGGCGAAGAAGACAAGGGCTTCTACCTGATGGGCGAGTTCAAGACGGAGCTGGGCAACATTCCGCTGCGCGGCAACTTCGGCGCCCGCTACGTGAAGACGGATCTGAGCGCAACCGGCTACCTGGCCACCGGCGGCGGCACCGCGGTCACGGTAGAAAACAGCTACTCCGATACCCTGCCGTCGTTTAACCTGGCCGCCAACCTGACCCAGGACTTCATCGCCCGCTTCGGCGCCGCCAAGGTGATGACCCGTCCACCACTGGGCCTGCTGTCGCCTGGCGGTACCATCGCCACCACCGGCACGCTGTCGGTCAATACCGGCAATCCCAACCTGAAGCCGTTCCGCGCCAAGACCTTCGACACCAGCTTCGAATACTACTTCGGCAAGAACGCCTTCGTCGGCCTGGGCCTGTTCCAGAAAAACATCGAGACCTACATCCAGTCGCTGCGCACCAACGTAGCGTTCAAGGATACCGGCCTGCCGCTGTCGCTGCTGCCGTCCAACTTCACCGGCGAAGAAGTGTTCCAGGTGACAGCGCCTATCAACACCGATGGCGGCAAGCTGAAAGGCTTTGAGCTGAATTACCAGCAGCCGTTCACCTTCCTGCCGGCATGGGGCAAGGATTTCGGCGCGCTGCTGAACTACACGCATGTGAAGTCCAAGATCGAGTACGTGGTATCGCCCACCAGCGACACCCGCATCACCGACGACCTGCTGAACCTGTCGCCGCGGTCCTGGAATGCCACGCTGTACTACGACAACGGCAAGCTCAGTGCCCGCATCTCGGCTTCCTCCCGTTCCTCCTTCGTGACCCGCGTGCCGGGCCAGAACAACAACGACGTCGAAGGCAAGAACAAGTCGCTCAACGTGGACATGTCCGTGTCGTACAAAGTCAACGACAAGCTGGAACTCACGCTGGAAGGCGTGAACCTGACCAACGAGGAAAACGACCAGTTCGTAAGCCGCGCGCGCAACAGCGTGGTGGTGAACAACGTGACCGGCCGCGAATTCCTGGCCGGCCTGCGCTACAAGTTTTAAGGTGTTTCAAAGGCGTCTCTCCGCCTCTGCTTCCAGCCCCGCCTAGTGCGGGGCTTTTTTTTTCTGCGAGAATGTCCACAGTTGTTCCTGACTCAAGGTGGACAATATGGCTAGCGATATGCAATTGACAGACATCCCCGGCGAGAGCCCGCATTTCGTACGCTCGGTCACCGAGATGGGCGACACGCGCGATGTCATTGCCAGCGAAGATATCTACGCCAGCAACGGCACCAAGATCCTGGCCAAGGGCGCCCGCATCGACAGCAAGCAGTTCGAAAAACTCACCCGCTACAAGCTCTCCGCCCCGCTCGACCAGGTACTGTCCTCCGACAAGGCTGTCAATGCGGCCACGCTGGCGATTGAATTCGACCGCATCCTCGAGCATGACACGACTTACCGCCAGCTCCTGGCACGGGCCGGCGACCCACGCCAGCTAAAGCATTGCACCGCCAACCTGCGCCTGCACTCGACCATCGAATTGCGCCTGACCGTCATGGCGGACAAGCACAAGGAGATGTTCGAGCACACCCTGCGCACCGCCATCATCGCCTTCGCTTGCGCCCAGCGCATGGGTGTTCCGCCGGCGGACTTGCCGGCGGTCTTGCTGGCAGCCCTCTGCCACGACTTCGGCGAGATGCATACCGACCCTCGCATCCTCGACCAGGCGCACCAGGTCACGGCAGAGGAGCGCCGCTTCGTGCACGTGCATCCCGTGACAGGCTACGTGCTGCTGAAAGATTTGCCAGGCTTCCCCGCCGCTGCAAGCAAGGCGGTGCTGCAGCACCATGAACGGCTGGACGGCAGCGGCTATCCGCACGCCCTGCACGGCGCGCAGGTCGACCGGCTGGCGCGCATCATTGCCGCCGCCGACGTAAGCGAAACCGTGCTGCGCCGCCTCGACATGCAGCGCCTGGAAATGCTGTACCGGATCAACAAGCCGCGTTTCGATGGCGATGTTCTGGCCATCCTGCGCGACCTTCTGCAGCCGCAAACCGGACAGCCAGCCGAAAGAGGCGCGGCCGCCGATCAATCGGAGCGCCTGAATCATCTGTCGCAATTACTCCAAGCCTGGTTCGACCTGAGGGCCATGCTGCAACAGCGCCCTGCCGCCGACGCCCCCGGCTCGCCGATGGCATTCCTCTTTGAGCGCATGGCATCAATCCGCTCCCTGGTGCTGCAGGCCGGCTTCAACCCGGACGACATGACCAGCATGCTGGCCATGATGCAGGACGACCTCGAAGTCCTGGCGGAATTGCGCGCCATGCTGGACGAAATGGATTGGCTGCTGGCCGACTTGGCCAACGAAATCGACCGCCGCTCACCGGAACTGGACGGCCTGTCACAAGGCGCGCTGAAAGACCTGATGCAGCACCTGCGCCCCGATGTTCATTAACAAAACGGTTGCAAATGCTTACACCGATTACATGGCGCGATGTTTTTTGCTGGCCGCACCCACCCTATACTGCAGCCACGCGCTTCGCGAAAACCAACCAAAGAAAGGGAACGCCATGAAAACCACCAAGCTGTTCGCCGCCGTCCTGGTATCTGCCTTTGTCCTGCCTGCCTTCGCCCAGTCCACCCCAAACCTGGACAAGCGCGAAGAGCACCAGCAAGCCCGTATCGCCCAAGGCATCGAGTCCGGCCAGTTGACCGCCAAGGAAGCACAGCACCTGGAAGCACGCGAAGCCAAGCTGGCCAACGACGAAGCCATGGCCAAGGCCGACGGCAAGGTCACCCGCAAAGAGCGCCACAAACTGCAGCGCGAGGCAGACCGCAATAGCGCCGCCATTCATCACCAGAAGCACGACAAGCAAACCCGCTGATCGCCCGATGCCTCCCGCCTGTGTCGCGCCCATGCCGGCGCGGCACGGCATCCTCTCCCCGTCCTCCCCTTCCCTCCGCTGGTCCGTCGTCTTGTCGATATAATTCGACAACATCATTATCTCGATGACACGTTCATTCCAGAACAGGAGATCCACATGGCAGAGGGACCCGCCGCTCAGCGCTATGACGCCGTCGTTGTCGGCAGTGGGCCCGGCGGCGCCAGCGTCGCGCACACGCTTGCGCGGCATGGCCAGCGCGTGTTGGTTCTGGAACAGGGCAGCGATGCGCCGCTAAAGGGCACCCTCGCGCAAATGGCGGGCATCGGCGCCATTCCAGGCAAGGGCGCGTTCTTCCACCGCGATGCATCGCTGCTGGTGCGCGGCCTGGCTACCGGCGGCAGCTCCACCCTGAATTTCGCCACGGCGGCGGCCCCGCCACTGGAACGCTTTGCAGCGCTGGGCATAGACCTCGCTCCTTCGCTCGCAGAATGCCGTGCCGAACTCCCGATAGGCCAGTTACCCGACGAATTGCTGGGCCCCATGGCGCAACGCATCATGCAGGCTGCGCAGGCCTCCGGCCTGCCCTGGCAAAAACTCGACAAAATGATCCGTCCCGCCATTTGCCGCACCGGCTGCTGGCGATGCGTCTACGGCTGCCCTTATGGCGCCAAATGGACTGCGCGCGACCTGCTGGACGAGGCACGCCTGCGCGGCGCCCATATCGTCGATTGTGCCCAGGCCCGGCGCGTGCTGCTCGATCAAGGCCGCGCAGTCGGCGTCGAATACGCTCGCGAAGGCGCAATCCACACAGCCCATGCCAGCGTTGTGATCCTGGCTGGCGGCGGCATCGGCAGCCCACGCCTGCTGCATGCCTCCGGACTTGCGCCGCGCAGCCTGCCCTTCATCAGTGATCCCGTGGTGGCGGTGATGGGCACCGTCGACGACATCGACGGCGGCGCTGAAGTGCCGATGGCCGCCGGCATGGCCTTGCCGGAAGAAGGCTTGTCATTTGCCGACCTGACCCTGCCCAAGCCCATGTACCAGGCGTTCGCGCTGCAGGTCGGCCGCATCGATCGCTTGTTCGCGCATCGCCGCACGCTCAGCATCATGGTCAAGATCCGCGACCTCGCCGGCGGCGGCATCGGCCCGCACTGGGTCGACAAAACGTTGCAGGCCGACGACCGCGAACGCTTCAGGCGCGGTACCGCGCTGGCAAGGCGCATCCTGGCCCAGGCCGGTGCACGCCATGTATTCCAGAGCTGGCATTTCGCCGCCCATCCCGGCAGTGCGCTGGCCGTTGGCAGCGGCAGCCCGGCCGCCGTCGACAACGATTTGCGTACCTCCACTGCAGGCCTTTACGTCTGCGACGCCTCCGTCCTGCCCGCCCCCTGGGGCTTGCCGCCCACCCTCACTCTGCTTGCACTCGGCAAGCGGCTGGGGCGCCGACTACAGGATTTTTTGTAGTCAAAATACCTCAATTTAATCGCGGTTTTTGCTGCGTTTACGCCACAAAACAAACGTGCGCGTAGTCAAACTACTCCATACTTTGTCGACCAAAACAAAGAAAGGAAGGACTATGGAGACTCAACGCAACACAATGTTCGCGGCAATCCTGGCCGCTTTCGCCCTCAACGCGCAGGCCGCCCCGGATACCGCAGTCGGCAACAAGCAAGGCTTCAACACGGACGTGATCTACCAGATCGTGACCGACCGCCTGGCGGACGGCAACAGCGCGAACAATCCCACCGGCAGCGCCTTCAGTTCGGGTTGCACGCAGAAAAAGCTGTTCTGCGGCGGCGACTGGAAAGGCATCCAGAACAAGATCGAAGACGGCTACCTGACCGGCATGGGCATCACCGCCATCTGGATCTCGCAGCCGGTGGAAAACATCACCGCGGTGCTGAACTACTCCGGCACCAACAGCACCGCCTACCACGGCTACTGGGCGCGCGACTTCAAGCGCGCCAATCCGGCCTTCGGCACCATGACCGATTTCACCAACATGATCAACGCGGCCCACGCCCGCAACATCAAGGTGATCATCGACTTCGCCCCCAACCATACCTCGCCTGCCTCGGCCACCGATACCACCTTCGGCG
The DNA here is from genome assembly GCA_966077345.1 of uncultured Duganella sp. Taxonomy (GTDB): domain Bacteria; phylum Pseudomonadota; class Gammaproteobacteria; order Burkholderiales; family Burkholderiaceae_D; genus Rugamonas. Next base: position 52,283 of record CBHREK010000061.1, on the reverse strand, counting down.
AGAACGGCAAGCTGTACGACAACGGCGCCCTGCTGGCCGGTTACGGCTCCGACCCGAACGGCTACTTCCACCACAATGGCGGCACGGATTTCTCCACGCTGGAAAGCGGCATCTACCGCAACCTGTTCGACCTGGCGGACCTGAACCACAACAGCGCCACCGTGGACGCCTACATGAAGGCTGCCATCAAGGTGTGGCTGGACCTGGGCATCGACGGTATTCGCATGGACGCGGTCAAGCACATGCCGTTCGGCTGGCAAAAGAGCCTGATGTCTTATATCCAGGGCTACAAGCCGGTGTTCACCTTCGGCGAGTGGTACCTGGGCGAAAACGAAGTCGATCCGGCCAACCACTACTTCGCCAACCGCAGCGGCATGAGCCTGCTGGACTTCCAGTTCGCGCAGAAAGTACGCCAGGTCTTCAAGGACGGCTCGGCGAACATGACGTCGCTGAACCAGATGGTGAGCGATACCGCCGGCCAGTACTCGCACGTGGGCGACCAGGTCACCTTCATCGACAACCACGACATGCCGCGCTTCCAGGTGGCGGGCGCCAGCGGCCGCAAGCTGGAACAGGCGCTGGCCTTTACCCTCACTTCGCGCGGCGTGCCTGCCATTTACTACGGCACCGAGCAGTACATGCAGGGTACCGGCGATCCGGACAACCGCGCGATGATGACATCCTTCGCCACCACCACGCCGGCGTACGGGCTGGTGGCGCGCCTGGCGCCGCTGCGCAAATCCAATCCCGCCATCGCCTACGGGACGACGCAGCAGCGCTGGGTCAACAACGATGTGCTGATCTATGAGCGCAATTTCGGCAACAACGTCGCCGTGGTCGCGATCAACCGCAACCTGTCCACAGCAACGTCGATCAGCGGCTTCATCGCGGGGCTGCCGGCCGGCAGCTACACCGACGTGCTGAATGGGCTTGGCTTCAACGGCAACAACATCACTGTGGGGGCCAATGGAGCGGTCAGCAACTTCACGCTCGCGGCCGGCGCCATCGCTGTCTGGCAGTACACTGCCACGGTGGCTTCGCCAAAACTGGGCCACGTTGGTCCAAACATGTCGATGCCCGGCAAGACCATCACCATCGATGGCCGCGGCTTTGGCGCCACCAAGGGCACGGTGAAGTTCGGCAGCACGGTGGTCAGCGGCGCCAATATCCTGTCGTGGGAAGACACGCAGATCAAGGTGCTGGTACCGAGCGTGGCGGCAGGCATGAGCGGCGTGAGCGTGGTTACGGCCGGCGCAGTCACCAGCGATAGCTGGGATAACTTCGAAATTCTCAGCGGCCCGCAGGTGACCGTGCGCTTCGTGGTCGGCAACGCCAACACGGTATCCGGCGAAAACGTCTACCTGACCGGGGATAAGTTCGAACTGACCAATTGGAGCGCCACCGCACCGCTTGGCCCGCTGTTCAACCAGGTAGTCTACAGCTACCCGAACTGGTACACCGACGTCAGCGTACCGGCCGGCACCACCATCAGCTACAAGTTCCTGAAGAAGAGTGCCAATCCAACCGTGTGGGAAGGCGGCAGCAACCACACCTTCACCACCCCGGCCAGCGGCACGGCTACAGTGAACGTGAACTGGCAGCCATAAGTCAGGGCTTCAGCTTCATGATCGTGTGCTGAGTTGCCACATATAGCGCGCCCTTCCTGTCCACGGCAAGGGCGCGCAGCTTGCCGGCGTCTTCCGGCAAGCCCTTCCCTTCGGTGGTAACTTCGCCGTTCGCCGCTATCTTTCGCAACACTCCATCATCGATCAGGTAGATGTTGTTGCCGGCATCAGTCGCCGCGTGGGTGATGTTGCGGAAGCGCGCCAGCAAGCCCGTTCCATCGTCGCTGCCTTTGCGCTCGCGGCTGCCCGCCGCCAGCCATTGGTAGCCGTCGGCGCCGACGCGGCTGATGTAATGGCCGTGCAGCATGAAGACATCGTCGCTCGGCGCCACCAGCACATCCCCGCAGCCATCTCCCGACTGCAGTTCAATCTTGCGCGCGACGCCGCGGGGCCGGATGCGCCACAGCACGTTATCGGCGCAATACCATGCCTGGCCGGTGGCATCCGACGCGATGCGGTGCTGGCCCAGGCCCTGCAACATGAAGGGTTCCGCATCTTGCGCGACATAAGCCCAGATGCGTTTCAGCGCAGGCATGAAACCGGCCTGCTCCGGCGTCATGCCCGGCGGGCCACTTACCAGGGAAATCATGCCTTCCGCGCTGACCCCGGCCAGCCCGCCATTGGCGGTCACGAACACGCCGGTACTGGGCCGCGCAACCATCGAGCCGTGCAAGTCCACCTGGGCCGCTGCGTGCGTTTCGCGCAGCTTGCGGAAGTTCCCCGCCTCCAGCAAGGTACGCACAACGCCCTCTTTGTCGATGCGGCGCAGCTGGTCGCCGTCCAGCACGTAAAGCCCGCCATCGCGCCCTGCTGCAAGCTGGGTAATGTCGCCGAAGCGCGCCTGCATCGCCAGGCCGTCGCGGTTCAGCGAGGCTGCATATTGCAGTGCAAATGGTTGCTGCTGGCCGGCGGCGTCCCAGCGCATTGCCGCCAGCCGTTCTGCCAGCAGAACGTGAAGGCCGCCCTCACGATCGCGCACAACGCCTGACAATTCGCCGGTAACGTCGCCGGTGCCCAGCAAGGGCACGATCAGGCCGTTACGTTCGATGCGGTAAATGGTACCGGTGGCAGGTGCTGTCGCCAGCAGCCGGCCCTGGGAATCCGCGGCCAGTTGCCCAGCCGGCATGGCGCGCGCCTTGTCGGCGGTTGGCATGCTTGGTGCCGAATAGCGGCGCAGGCATTTCCCGCGCTGGCATTCGTCCTCCGCTCCGGCCACGGCACCCGCATCGTGCTCGCCCTCGGCTGGCCGCCCCTCCTTCGCTTCGCGCACCGCTTTTTCCGCAGCCCCGCGCACCGCCGCGATCACGCTGGCGGAGACGCGCCCGGTGGAGCGGCCCTGTTGCGGCTCCGCCTGTCCTTGGGCAGCCGCACCCGATTGCGCGCCGAGCTCCTGCCATTTGCCCTGCGCATCGATGCGCAAGGCGCTGGCTGCATCGGACAACACGACGCCACCTCGCGCATCGAGCGCAATGCCTTGCGGTTGCAACGGGAGGCCCTGGGCTACCGTGCTGACCACGCCGTCGGCAGCGATGCGCCGCAGCGCGCTATTGCCGGCATCGGCGACCAGAAGACCGCCCGCCGCATCGAGCGCCAGCCCGGCCGGATGGTCGAACCGTGCCGCGATACCCTTGCCGTCATTGCGTCCGGCAGTACCTGCCTGGCCGGCGACCGTGCGCAACTCGCCGGCTGGCGAGATCGCTTTCACCGCATGGTTGCCCGCGTCAGCCACGTACACCGTGCCATCGCCTGCCACCGCCAGCCCGGCCGGGGCAATGAAGCGCCCCGGCAATGACACCAGCCTGCCGTCCGGCTTCAATGCCCGCACTGTTGCGCCATCTGTGAAATAGACGGTGTCGTCGTTGCCAACAGCGATGCCGCGCGGCGCTTCCAGCTTCTCGCTGCGCAAGGCACTGGGCGCTCCCGCAATCACCTCCCAGCGGGCAGCGAAGGCGGCATGGGACAGCAGCAGCGCGGCTGCGGCGGCAATCAGGCGTTTTTTATTCATCCAGCGGGCGGGAACTGGGAAGGCGCAACAGGTAAACCGTCACGCCGCAGGCAACCAGGAACAGCATGACTTTCAACGAAAGGAAAGGCACCTTGTACATCGAATAGAACATCGACGGCCACATCATCGCCATCGCCAGGATCTTGCCGCGCAGCGGGATGCCGCGCCCGTCCTCGTAGTCGCGCAGGTAGCGGCCAAAGCGGCCGTGGTTGCGCAGCCAGTTGTGCAGCTTGTCCGAACTGCGAGCGAAACAGGCCGACGCCAGCAACAGGAAGGGCGTGGTGGGCAGCAGCGGCAGGAACACGCCCAGGACCGCGAGGACCATGAACAGGCAGCCGAAAGTGACCAGGACGATTTTCATCGCCCCATTATAGCGGCGGGCAGGTCCTCGTATGCGCGTTGTGCACTTCGCGGCAAATCGCCGGGTCGCCGGCGTCGAAGCTCGCCTTCGGATAGGCGCAGAACAGCGGGAACGATTCACGCTGGCACAACTGCGTCCACATATGTTCCAGCCGCATGGTGGCGCGATACAGCTTTTCTTCCCACAGCAAGGCCACCATTTCGCCGAAGGCGCGCACCGTCGGGTGCTTTTCACGCGCCTTGGCGAGCAATTCTTCTACCATTGCATTGAAACGCGATTCGGCAGGCCAGCCATCAAACATGAACCGCGCCAGGCAGGCGCGGGCATCGCGAACAATGTACTGGCCGCTCGAGGCAGCAGCGCTGACGCTGATGCCGTTGCGTTCCAGGCGCTGGGCCAGCGCTGCCCGGTGCTCCGGGGTGGCGATAATGACGATGGCGTCGTTGTTGCGGAATCCCTCAACGACAAAAGCCTCCAGCGTATCGAGGAACGATTCTTCAGTTTCATACATTTGCACCACGTGGTCGCAATGCGAAATATGCTGCCAGAACTCCTCTATCGCTTCCTGCTGCTGCGTCGGCTGCATTCTCTTGGCTCCGGAATTAAAGTGACCAAGAGTAGCAAATAAAAACGGTAAAAGATGCGCGCTTTGTCACGCGCTGCGGCCGTGCAAGTGAACCGCCAGCCATAAGGCGCCGTCGGAAACCCTTTGCACTGTATGCGGGGTGAGCGCCGGCAGGAACAGGTAGTCGCCCGCCCTCAGCGCCACCTTGCGCCCCGCCACTTCCAGCATGGCCTCGCCGGTCAGAAGCACCACCCATTCGTCCTGCTCCTGCACATACTCCTGCGATTCGATTTTCGACGTGCTGACGATGCGCTCGATCACCAGTCCCCGGTGCGACAGCAGCGTATCGAAGCGCTCACCCGTTGCGGGCGGCAGTGCATCCTCGTACAGATTTCCCATTTCCTTTTCCCTGGTCAGTGCGCGCCATCATGGCAGGCGTAGCATACACCTCGCCCTGCGCGTCGATCAGCATGGCCTCCTTGAGTTCAAGCCGTTGCGCCATATCGCACCAGCCTTGCGGACCCACGACGAACAGCGGCTTGGAGTTGCCGTCCGAACGCAAGCCGGCATCAGCGCCGCCGGAAGTGATGATGGTCACCGACGCCACCAGGTCCACCGTCTGGCCGGTGCGTGCGTCGATGATGTGGGCGTGACGCTTGCCTTCCTTCATGAAGTAGCGCTCGTAGTCGCCGCTGGTTCCGATCGCCTCGTTATCGTGCAACGCCACGCGTGCCACCATCTCGGGTCCGCGCGGATTGCGGATGCCGACCATCCATGGCCGCGAGCCCGGTTGGCCAAGCGCAATCGCATTGCCGCCGACGTTGACCAGCGCCGCTTTGACGTTGGCCCGGCGCAGGATTTGCGCCGCGCGATCCAAAGCATACCCCTTGGCATAGCCGCCCAGGTCCAGCATGACGGCGCGGTTGCTGCTGGTAATGCGGTTGCCGTCGAAATGCAGGTCTGCCATGCGCGGATTGGCCTTCACCAGGCTGTCGATTTCCCCTGCCGGGGGGCCGCCAGCCGTAATATCGTTCTTCTGGAAACCCCACAACCGGATCAGCCGCCCGATTGCGGGGTTGAAAGTATCGCCGGAGCGCGCCGACAGTTCGGCAGCGGAGCGCAACAGCCCCACCATTTCCTCGTCTGCGTCGAAAGGCTCGCCGCGGGCGATAGCATCGTTCAGCGCCGTGAGCTGGCTCGGTTGCCAGGCGTGGTACTTGTGGTGCAGGCGGTCGAACTCGCGCAGCACGGCTGCGCCCTGCTCGCGTGCCTCCGCTTCGGACGGCCCATAAATACTGACCTCAACCTGCGTGCCGAACACGTGTCCCTGCACATGGTGCACCTCATCCCTGGCCGTGCAGGCCGCCAGCAAGGGCAGCAGCACGGCGCAAGCCAACAGCCGTCGGCGCTGCATCATCAGCTCTTGGCCATGAAGTCGATGGCGGCCTTCACCTCGTCGTCTTTCAGGCCAGGATTGCCGCCTTTAGGAGGCATCATCTTGAAGCCGTTCAGGCCGTGGGTGTACAGCACCTCCTTGCCCTGCTTGACGCGCGGGCCCCATGCGGCCTTGTCGCCGACCTTAGGGGCGCCCAGCACGCCGGCGGCGTGGCAGGAGGCGCAGTTGGCCGAATAGATCTTTTCGCCATTGACGCCGGCGCCCTTGGCAGGTGCGGCAGCCATAACCGCGGGCGCCAGTACGGCGGCAGCGATAGCGACGGTCAGCTTGGTAAATGCTTTCATGCTTGTCTTCCTCTTGGTTGGTGGGTGAAAAAATACTCAGCGCATGGAATCGTCATGCGCGTCGTGGGCCGGCTTGGTGCCCAGCTTGAGCACGTCCGGCTTGACCTGGCTGTAATCGAGCACGCGGCCGCCTTCGCGTGAGGCGAAGGCTTGCGCATCTTCCCTGCTGACGAAGGTGCCGATAGTCGGCCCCATGGCGCCCTGTGCGCGGCTGTCGATTACATAGAATGCGTTGCGGGCTTCGATCCAGTGGCCGCGCGGCTTGTTCCAGTCGGCCTTGCCCATGTCCTGTACGTAGCTGGCGCCTATGCCGCGCTGGCCATCTTCGCCGAACAGCACTTCAAACAGCTCCGACAGGCTGCAGAAATAGTCGATGCGACCATCCTTGAACACAATTTGCGCCTTGGGGCCTGGATAGTCCTTGAGGCTCATGCCGTCCAGCGCGCAAGCCGCGTCGTCCGAAGGCTCGCCGGCAGCCAGCGAGCGCGCCGCATCGCTGCAGGCGGCCAGCACCAGCAGCACCACAATGGCGGCACCATTTCGCTTGAACTTCATTTGAATCTCCAGGTTGCGATGGCAAAGGGAACCGCGATCCAGGCCAGCATCACGCCAGCCAGCAGGCCCGGGTTGGTCATATGCTCCGGCATCACGGTCGCCAGGCCATACAGGCCTTGCACCTGCTCGGAGCTGAAGATGTTCAGCAGGCGGAACACATCCGCAGGGTTCAGCATCAGCAAGGCGCCGAACACGCTGCTGTCCAGGGCGCCCTGCGAGAGCACCAGCACGCCCATCAGCACCATGTCGAACACCAGCACGAACAGGAACCACAGGCCGATGGCCAGGCCGCTGGCGCGAATGCGGTTATGCGACAGCACCGACAGGCACAGCGACATGCTGAGGAAGGCCAGTCCCAGCAAGATGGCGCTGCCGGCAAAACCGAAGAAATGCATGGCATCGCGCGCATCGAGCTGGTTGGAGAGCGCCAGCAGTGCCGCCCCGAAGCCCAGCGCCGTCGACGCAGCCAGTGCAGCCGCCAGGCCCGCAAATTTCCCGAGCAAGAGTTCAAAACGCGTGATCGGCAGCGACAGCAGCAACTCCAGCGAACCGCGTTCGCGTTCGCCGACAATAGCGTCGTAGCCAAGCAGCAGCGCAATCAGCGGCACCAGGTAGGTCACCAGGCTGGACAGGCTGACAATGGTGACGTCGATGCCACGGTATCCCACGCTGCCCTGCTGTGCCATGCCGAACCAGGCAATTGCCAGCGCAAACACGGCAAATACCAGCGCCACCGCCAGGACCCAGCGATTACGCAGGCGGTCGCGGAATTCGCGTGAAGCGATGGTGGCCGCCGCCGACCAGTCAAGCCGCGCGTGCATGACGGCCTCCCATCCCGAAGAACAGGTCTTCCAGCGAAGGTTCGTGGATCGCCACGTCGTCGATGGAGTCGCTGAGCGTGGAAATAAGCTGCAGCATCTGAATTTTCTGCCGCGGCGCGCAGGGAACACGGATGCAGTCGTGCTCCACGCGCACCTGGTGGCCGCGCAGCGCAGCGATCACACGACCGGTGCCGCCGGCGCGCGCCACCAGGCGGATCTCGGCCGGCATGGCCGCCCCGGCGCGCAACTGCGCCAGCGTGCCTTGCGCCGCGATCCGGCCGCCGCTCAGGATGACCAGATCGTCGACCCGCTCCTGGATTTCAGCCAGGATGTGCGAGGTGATGACAATCGTCGCGCCCTCTTCGCGAAGCTGGTGCAGGATGCGGTAGAAGTCGTGGATGCCGTCCGGATCAAGGCCATTGGTCGGCTCGTCGAGGAACACCAGCTCCGGTGCACCGAGCAGCAATTGCGCGAAACCCAGGCGCTGCCGCATGCCTTTCGAATACCCGCCAACCCTGCGGTCTGCAGCGGCCGACAGTCCAACCCGTTCCAGCACATTGCCGCAGGAGCTGCGCGCGACTTTCTTCAAATCCGCAAACAGGTGCAGCAGCTCCATGCCTGTCAGGTTGTCGTAGGCGACAAAGCTCTCCGGCAGGTAGCCGATGCGGCGCCGCACGTCGCGGAAAGCACCGTCATCGGTCCTGACGCCGCAGATGCGCACTTCGCCCGACGTCGGCTCCAGCAAGCCAAGCATCATCTTGAACAGCGTGCTCTTGCCGGCGCCGTTATGCCCGATCAGGCCCACCATGCGGCCGCGCCCCACGGACAGGTCGACGCCGTCGACCGCTTGCAGCGCTCCATAGCGCTTGCCCACGGCGCGCAAGTCAATCAGCTTGTCGTCCATGCCATTTTCTCCAATCGGTGTTCCAGGGCTGCATGCGGGCGTGCTTGTCGATCACGCTCGGTGCGCGCAGCAAGGGGAATTGCCGCGATACGAAGCGCAGCGTTTGTACAGCGGGGCTGCTCAGAAGGAGCTTGAGCAGCGGGTATTGCCAGTGCAGGCGGTCGACCACGTCGTTGGCCTGGTACAGCACGTCGCCGTTGCCGTCGTTGTCCTGGTCCCAGCCGCTGTAATTGCTCCAGTAATTGCCCTTGTTGCGGCCCCATTCGACATCCTTCGACGCGACGAACTTGACCTGTTCCGCATTGTTGATAAAGTCGTTGCCATCCACAGTGTTATTGCTCGACCCGGCCGTCAGGTGCACGCCGGTGCGGTTGCCGATCACCAGGTTGCTGCGCAAGGTATTGAATTCGGCGTCGTAGATAAAGAAGCCACGCCCATTGCCGGCCACGATGTTGTTCTCGATGACGGAATCCTGGATGGTGCGCAGCATGATGCCGTGGTCTTCGTTGCCCCAGGCGACGTTGTTGCGCACCGTGAGATTGCGCACTTCCATCAGCGCCAGACCGGCGCGGCTCTGGTACACGGTGTTGCCTTCCCAAGAGCTGTTATGGGTGTTCATGTAGTGCGTTCCGTAGCGCACGTGATGCACGGTATTGCCACGGAAGGTTGCGCGGCGCGAGTAATCGACGTAAATGCCGTCGCGCACATAGCTGATCGTGTTGTCGATGACCTGCGTGTCGTCGGTGTTGTAGACCTGGATGCCGTTGCCGCGCATCTGCGACATCAGGTCGCGGCGGCCGGTGACCAGGTTGCCTTGCAGGATGGCGTCGCGGGATTGTTCGAGCCAGATGCCGAACAGGTTGGTGACCAGGTCGCAGTTGGCAATGACGATGCGGTCGGAGCCCGGCATGACGTAAATGCCGGCATTCTGCGAACCAAGGTCGGTGCCGCTGTCGCGCACGATCAGGCCGCGAATCGACACGTCCGGGGATTTGACGCGAATGACGTCGCCCTGGTAGCCGGCGGCAATCGTCGGCTTGCCTATGCCTTCAAGGCGCAATGGCTTGTCTATCAGGATGCGTTCTTTATAGGTACCGCCCATGACCTGGACGGTGTCGCCCGGGTGTGCCCGTCCAACGGCAGCTGCGATCGACTCGCCGGCGCGCACCTGTAGCACGGCCGCGTGCACGCCTGCCGGGGCGCAGGCCAGCATCGCGGTAATGGACGCGGCCAGGGCGGCCGCGCAAACCCTGAGGACACTCATGGTTTTACCCTGCCTTCCTTTTCAGCTCACTGCGGACCGCATCCAGCGAAATGAAGTAGCCGCGCTCATCGATAGGCGTCAGCGGCTGGCCGTTCTTCTCGCGCGTCTTGCGCTCCTTGGCCAGCGGCGGGCAGGCATGGTCGTCGTAATACATCACCATGCAATCGAGGCAAAGCAGGCACTCCTTCTGGTCGATGCGGCCCTGCGCATCGATGGCGTGCGAACCGCAGCCCTTGGCGCAGGCGGTGCAGGTCACGCACTCCTGCTTGCGTTTCAGGCCAAACAGGCGGAAGAAGCTCGGCACGGCCAGGCCGGCGCCCAACGGGCAAATGTACTTGCAGTAAGGCCGCTCGCTCAGGATCGAAATGCCGAGGATGACGGCCACGAAGGCAGCAAACGGCCAGCCGCGATTCAGCACGCCCACCAGGAAGGTGGTCTTGAACGGTTCTATCTCGGCCAGGTGTTCGGCCAGTTCCATCGAGTAGAAGGACACCCCAACCAGCACTGCAAACACGCCGTATTTCACCCATTTCAGCTTGTCGTGCACGCGCTTAGGCAGCAGGCCCTGGAAGCGGCCCAGCCCGATCAGCGTGCCAAGCTTGTACGCCAGATGCTGAAGCGAACCGAAAGGGCACAGCCAGCCGCAGAACAGGCCACGCCCCCACAGCACCACGGTGACCACCATGAACCACCAGAAGATGAAGATGAATGGGTCGGACAGGAACAGCTCCCACTTCCACTGGTAAATCAGGGAATGGAACCAGGTCATTACCTGCGTGATCGAAGGCTGCGCCTTCAGGTACAGCCCGAAGAAACCGACCGCAATCATCCACAGGATGGTGCGCGGAATGCTGATCAGCGGCTTGCTCTTGCGGTTGGAAGCGCGCACCAGGCGGTCGCGCTGGGAATACAAGCCTGCGGTCGCCAACAGCGCCAGCACGAACAGCGTGATCTCGCCCTTGCGCGCCAGCCAGGCGGCCTTCCAGGCCGGCACCGGACGCTCCACTTTCGGACGGCCGCCTTCCAGGTAGCGCGCCGGGGTCCAGTACTCTTCGTCGAAGTGCACGAAGACCTTGGCGTGCGTCTGCATATCCAGCTTGTTGGCCAGCAGGCTCAGTTGCCACGGCCAGGCAGGGTTGAAGTTCGCTGAACGGACGATGAAGATCGCCGATTCCGTGTACTCCGGTGCATCGGCCGGCTCCAGGTGATACAGGTTCAGGTAATCGGTATCGCGGAAGGTAAAGCGGTCCGTATCCTGGCGCACCTGGATGCGGTCGTAGATGCCGCCCCGCACAAAGCCGGAACCCTTGAACGACTCCAGGCCGGTGCCGATGATGAAGATCGCATGCTCGTCTTCCTTCAGGTCCTGCATCAGGCGCTGGTAATTGCGCTCGCCTAGCAGGCTGATGCCGACAGTCGGCACGTTCAGGTAGCCGAAATGCAGGTCCATATAAGGCTTGCCGCCGGAGGGCAAGCCGACATCCGCGCTTTCCACCCGCAGGTGCTGGACCGCGCCCTCCTTGACGAGCGCGGCCCAGTCCAGACGTTCGCGCAGCGGCGTGAAATGAGCGCGCGGTTTGACCATCCCCTTGAAGATGCCCACCTGCTTGCCAATCTCATACGCGCTTTGCGCAATGGTCTGGTTCTCGGCTATGGCAGTAACGGTGGCCCCGCTGATCGCATCAAGATCACCACCATCACGTCCAAGGCCGAGTTCCAGCTTGGCGTCGCCGGGCTTGCCCAGGTACTGGCGGACGAACTTCGTCAGCACAGTTTCGGGAATGCCCGCCAACAAAATCGGTTCGGAGTGCTTCAGGATGCGCACCCCGGTAATCAAACCTTTGGTATCCATGCCGATCAGGGTGACGACCGGCTTGCCAGAGTAAGCCGGAATGTCCACCACGTCGGTGGACAGGAACACATAGCCCACCACCTTCTGCTTGCCCTGCTCCAGCGCGTAGCCTTCGACGTAGGCTGGCGCGCCTTTGCGCTTGGAAAACACCGTCGCGGCAGGCAGCACGTCGCTACATGGCGCTTCGGCACACAAATCGGCACCACCCATCAACCCCGCGGACAGCACGGTGTCGTACATCGAAGTGGCCGAGGCAGGCGCTGCGCACACCATCGCAAGCAGCGCCGCCCAAAGCAGGGAAATCAGTCGATACAGCATGGATAAACCACCCTCGCGGGCTTAAGCCTCCACCAGGAAGCGGCTGCGCATTTCAAGGTGCAGCGCGTGGCAGAAGTGGGTGCAATACATCCAGAACGCACCGGCATGGTCAGCCTTGAAGGTGACCGACTTGGTCTCCTGCGGGTTGACGATGAAGTTGATGTTGTAGGTCGGCAGCGCGCAACCGTGAGTCAGGTCTTCCACCTTGTCATGGTTGGTCAGCGTGATCGTCACCTCGTCGCCCTTCTTCACTTTGATGACCGGCATGCTGAAGGCAGGCGCCTGCGACATCAGGCGTACATGCACCTTGTTGCCGTTGCGCGTAATGCCTGCGTTATCCGCCGTTACCTTGTTCGGGAAGTCGTCCATGTTGTAGATCTGGCGCGTCTTCACGATATCGCGGCGCACGATGATTGCGTCGTGCGGTTCCGGATAAGCGGTATGGTCCGAAATGATCACCATCTTGTCGCCGGTGATGTCGATCAGCTGCTCCGTTTCGCTGTGCAGCGGGCCGACAGGCAGGAAGCGGTCCTTCGAGAACTTGTTGCCCGAGTTGAAGTACTTGCCGTCGGCTTCCTTGGTTTCGCCCATCGAAGCGTAACCATGGCCCGGCTGGTAGTGCACGTCCACGCGGTCGACCACCGGCTTCACGGTCTTGTCGCCCTTGAACTGCGCGATGGCGGCTGCCACGTTCCACTTGACGATCTGGCTGTCCAGGAACAGGGTGGTGAAGGCGTTGCCCTTGCCGTCGAAGGCAGTATGCAATGGGCCCAGGCCGATTTCGGGCTCCGCCACGACTGCATCGCGTTCGGTTTTCAGCTCGCCGTCGAACCACTTGGCGACCAGCGCCACTTCGATCACGGTCGCAGTCGGCGACAGCTTGCCGGAGCAGACCATGTACTTGCCGTCCGGCGAAGCGTTGACGCCGTGCGGGTTCTTGCCGACAGGGACATAGCAGGTCACCGCAGTCTTCGGATCGGCATTGGCTGCCTTGCGGCCGTCAACCACAGGCACTTTGGAAGAGCCGATGGTGGTGAACTTGCCGGCTTTGACCAGCGCTTCCACGCGCGCCACGTCAAAGAACACGCAGGCATCGCGTTCCGCGGCCATCATGCCAGCCTGGTCAGGCGCGTTCTCGGTGTTGTACTGGTTGGAGCAAGCGAAGCGGCCGTCATAGGAGGTAGCCGTCAGGTCCATATTGCCATCCACGCGGACTTGCCAGCGCACCTCCATGGTTTCCGCATCCACGCAGGTGAACAGCGAACCCCACTTGGAAGGGTCGTCCAGGTCGCGCCCGTCGTTCGGGAACGGAATGGCAAATTCGGCGCCGCAGAACACGCGGGTGGTGTGATTGATCGACTTGTCGACCGGATCGCACTTGTCCGGGAAGATTCCGTGGAAGCCTTGTACGTTAGGCAGTTCGGTGATCTTGTCGCATTCCATGGTATCCATGCGGATGCGGGCCAGGCGCGAGTGGATCTTGTCGTTCACCCACAGGAAACGGCCATCGTAGGTGCCGTCCTTGTAGCTGCCGTGAACGTGGTGGGTATCGCCGGTGGTGTATTTCAGGCTGCCGTCAGGCTTGGTGCCGATGATGGCCTTGGACTCGTTGGTGATACCCCAACCAACCATAGGATCGATATTGAAAACAGGGATGCGGCGCAAAGTCCGTCCGGATGGCACGCCCATGATGCGTGCCTCGCCGGAGTGGCCGCCGCTGGAGAACAGGTAATAGTCATCCAACTGGCCAGGTTCCACATGCGCCTTGCTGGCGCCATGCGACTTGGCCGCTGCTGCAGCAGATGCTGATGCAGAACCGGGCGCCCCCGCACCGTTCTCCTTGCAGCCTGCCAGCACGCCAGCGCCGGCCAGGCCTAACGCTGCACTCTTACCCAGGAATCGACGGCGGCTATTTGCCGGCGCGTCATTTACCTCATGATCGCTACCCATGTTTCAATACTCCTACTCTGTGTTATTCCAGAGCAGGACTGTACGGATTAACGATCAAAAAAGAATTGACTCAGGTCAAGTGCATGAACAATCCATCTATTCGCCCTGCAAATACCGGTCAGGCTGCCGCCTGCGCAGGCGAATACTGCGCCACCTGCGCCGCCAGCGCTTTCTGGTACGCAGGGCGGGCGACGCAGCGCTGCTGGTAGGCCTCGACCGCCGGGAACTGCTCGCGCAGCCCGGTGCCATCCAGCAGCCGCAGGACGGTGGACATCATGATGTCGGCCACGCTGAAGGTCCCGGCGAGGTACTCGCAGCCGGACAGCCAGCCTTCCAGGTCGCCCAGGCGGCGATTCACCATCGCCTCCAGAGACGGCCGGCGCTCGACCGTCCAGGCCTCGCCCGCATGGAATACCGCCAGCTCGACATAATTGCCGAAATAGGGCTCGACCGAATTCAAAGCGGCGTATAGCCACATCTCCGCCACCTGGCGCTCGCGCGCACCGGACGGCATCAATCCAAGCTTGTCGCCCAGGTGGCGCAGGATCGCACCGGACTCGAAGATCGACTGCTCGCCATCCAGCAGCACAGGCACCTGCCCGAAAGGCTGCTGCTGGCGGTAGGTCGACGACTTTTGCTCGTCAGGGCTGATGGTCTTGACGGAATACGACTGGCTCGCCTCCTCCATCGCCCAGCGCACGCGCAGGTCGCGCACATAACCAACAGCGAAATCAGGAACGGAACGCAAAGTAACCAGGGTGTACATGTTTGTCTCCTAGAGGTTGGGGTGTGAACATGTGGGAAGGTTACGGGGATACATAATATGTTCAAGAACATATTTTGAATCGGACGCATAATGCGAACCGAGGAGGAAATACCCATGCCTTACACCGCAGAGCACAAAGAGCGCACCCGCGCCAGGATCGTCGAATCGGCACGCAAGCTGTTCAACCGCCACGGCTTCGAACAGGTATCAATCGAGACCATCATGTCCGAAGCCGGCCTGACGCGCGGAGGTTTCTACAACCACTTTGAAAGCAAGGATGACCTGTACGCTGCGGCCGTGGCCAGCTTCACCACCTGCAACCCATTCCGCAAAGAAGTCGCCAAGGCGCCCGTGACCGGCCAGCGCGACATGGCGCGCCGCCTGGTCAACCTCTACCTGAGTGACGAAGTGCTGGAGGATATCGAGAACCACTGCCCACTGTACGCCCTGCCCGGCGACGTGGCCCGCGCCGGACTGTTGCCGCAACGCGCCTACACTGACCTGATCCGCAACCTGACGCGCATATACGAGTACGCGTTGAAGGACTTCAGCGACGGCGCACAGCGCGCCCAAGCCATTGTCGCGCTGTGCGTCGGCGGCATGGTGCTGGCCCGTACCACCGACGATCCCGCGCTGCGCGCCTCCCTGCGCGCGGCGGCACGCCAGCAGGCGCTGGTGCTGCTTGGCACGAATTAAGGCTTGATTTCGGTACCCAGGACCTTAAGGAATTGCGCCATCCATTGCGGATGCGCGGGC
This sequence comes from uncultured Duganella sp., assembly GCA_966077345.1. Taxonomy (GTDB): domain Bacteria; phylum Pseudomonadota; class Gammaproteobacteria; order Burkholderiales; family Burkholderiaceae_D; genus Rugamonas. Next base: position 36,801 of record CBHREK010000061.1, on the reverse strand, counting down.
CACGCCGGCGCCGTCACGAAATTGCCGTCAGTGACTGCCTGGTCCATCTCCACCGAAACGTACTCGCCGCCGGCCGAGCGCACTTCCGGCGCGCAGGCAGGATAAGCCGAGATGCGCTTGCCCTTGATGACGTCCGCCGCAGTCAGGATCTGGGCTCCGTGGCAAATCGCTGCAATCGGCTTGCCCGCCTTGGCAAATTCCTGCACCGTTTCCAGCACGCGCGGATTGAGGCGCAGATACTCCGGCGCCCGCCCGCCGGCAATCACCAGCGCATCGTAAGCCGAGGCACGCGCATCATCAAAGCTCGCGTTCAGCGCGAACTGGTGGCCAGGCTTTTCGGTATAGGTCTGGTCTCCCTCAAAATCATGGATCGCGGTCTTGATCTTCTCGCCCGACTTCTTGCCGGGGCAGACCGCATGCACGGTATGCCCAACCATCTGCAGCGCCTGGAACGGCACCATGGTTTCATAATCTTCCGCAAAATCGCCCGTCAAAAACAGGATCTTCTTGATTGCCATTCCGATCTCCTTGTGCAAACTTGCATGACGAAATGCGCTCACGATGTGCAGCGCGCCTGACGAGAATAACACTGCTCGCCAGCGCCCGTCTTTGATGGCGCGTATGATGGGATTACCTCCTTTTACGCCAAGGTTACTATTTTGCTGAAAATCGGATTCCTCCTGCCGCCCGGCTTCCAGATCATGGGCCTGGCCGCCGCATCCGCCTTCGAACTGGCCAACACCACGGCAAAAAAGCGCCTGTACGATATAGGCTTCTTCTCCGCGCATGGCGGTCCTGTCATGAATTCGTTTGGGGCCTCTGTCGAGACGCAGCCGCTGGCACGGCGCCGCCTGGATACCCTGATCGTATGCGGCCTGGTCGCACCCGCCCCGACCGACAAGCAGCTACTGGACCGGCTACGCGCCGCTTCCAGGCTAGCCCGCCGCACGGCTTCCGTCTGTACCGGTACCTTCCTGCTTGGCGAAGCGGGCCTGATCGACGGCCGCCATGTCACCACGCACTGGCTGTTCGCCCGCGCACTGCAGGAACAGTTTCCCGCTGCCCAGGTGGATTCCGACCGCATCTTCATCAACGACGGCCCGGTCTGGACCTCAGCCGGCATGAGCACCGGCATCGACCTCGCCCTCGGCCTGGTGGAAGCCGACTATGGCGCCGAAATGGCAGCCGCCGTGGCGAAGAAACTGGTGGTCTACCACCGCCGCACCGGCGGCCAGTCGCAGCATTCCGCCATGCTGGAACTGGGCGCCAAGTCCGACCGCATCCAGCGCGTGCTGGACTACGCCCGCCGCCATCTCGATTCGGAGCTGTCGGTGCAAGAGCTGGCCAATGTCGCCCACCTCAGCCCACGGCAGTTCAGCCGCGCCTTCACCAGCGAGACCGGCCAGCCGCCGGCCAAGGCTATCGAACGCCTGCGGGTTGAAGCTGCCCGGCTCATGATCGAGCAAAGCCGGCACACCATGGAGGAGATTGCTGCTGCGACAGGATTCATCGACACGGAACGCATGCGGCGCGCCTTCCTGCGCGCATTCGGGCAGCCGCCGCAAGCACTGCGCCGCATCGCAAGAATGTCCTGAAAGGAGGTATTTAGGACATTTACGCCATTCCCCGCGAGACCTATATTGAAGCTATCTCGAATCCTCCGATAAGGAACTTCACTATGTCAGCGCTCAAGAAATCCCTCGCAGCCGTCGCCGCAACTGCCTCCCTCACCCTGGCTGGCCATGCCAACGCCGCTGCGCCGGTTCCCAAGGAAGAAGTCAGCTTTGTGCAGGTCAGCCCCGATATCACCTTGCGCAGGCTGGTCGTCAGCAACCCCAGCCCCAAAGGCGTCGTGCTATTCCTGCATGGTTTCCCCGAAACGATGCTCACCTGGCGCAGCCTCGCGCAGCAGTTGGGGAGCGAATATGAAGTCCACGCCTTCGACTGGCCAGGCTACGGGGAATCTTCGCGCCCTTCCACCGACAAGTTCAGCTACGCTCCACGCGATTATGCGCAAGTGCTGAAGGCCTACATCGACGCCTCGGGCATCGACAAGTCAAAACTCGTGATTTATGCGACGGATATCGGCGGCCTGCCATCCATGCTGCTCGCGCTGGAACAACCGAACATTGCAAGGCAGATCATCGTCGGCGACTTCGCGCCGCTCGACCGGCCCCAATTAATGTCCGAGCGACTGCGCAACCTGAAGGCCCCGAAAACTGCAGAAACGATCCGCAAAGCCCTCAACCAGGGCCGCGACGATACCATTGAAAACGCCTTCCGCCGCGGCCTGGACCCCAGCGAACAATTCGCGATCCAGCAGGACGTCAAGGCCGATATGCTCGCAGGCTGGGATAAAGGCAGCATGAGCACTGCCGATGCGTTCTACCACTACTACTCGCACTTCACACGCGACCAGCAGTACTTCGAAGCCAACCTGTCACGCCTGACGGCGCCGGTGAAAGTGGTGTGGGGCGAGAAGGACATCTACATCGACAAGAAAATGGGCGAGGAATTCGCCGCCAAGTCAGGCAAGCCGTTCATCGTCCTGCCCAAGCTTGGCCACTATCCCCACCTGCAGAACCCGCAGCAAACGGCCAGCGAGATTCGAGCCTCTTTTGACTGAACATGGCTACTTCAGTACATCGGCTGCGTTGACGATTTCCACGCCCTGCAACTGGCCAAGCCACTGGTCAAACCAGGGCTTATGCGAAACACCCACAATCGCAAGGACGCGTGCCCCAGGCCTCTCACGGAAGGTCTCCCGGATATTGGCAACCATGCGCAGGTTACGTACCTCCCATCCGCCGACCCAGATTTGCGGATACCTTGCGGGCGACTGGGCACGCATCGGCCCGAGTATGTTGGCTTCCGCGTAAATCCGCGAGCTGTCCTGGTCATTGATGCGGCGGTACAGTGGAAGCAAGTCAGAGGAAAGCGCCAGCTTGTCCAAGACCTTCTGGAGTTCCTTGCTTTCGCCATTACTCATGGCCCAGGCCGCGTTGATCGAGGCTACGAACGCCTTTGTGTCCGGGAGGTCCAGGCGGTCTCCCGTATGGTTGTCAACGGCATGAAGGCGCTGCAGCCCAAGCCGCGCGGCCAATGGGGCGGCGATCTGGTTGTCCTCATTTTTGCGCGCGGCCAGTTTATGCATCGTCGCTACCAACACCGCGTCCAGGCCGTCGGCCGCGCGCCGCTCTGATTCCGGCAACTGCAACCACTGCACCAATGCCGACGCAGGTTCGTTCGCCGCCAGGAATGCAGCTGCCAGCCGCCTGCGTTGCGCGGGCGCCGGCTTTGCGGGCCAGGACTTCAGCGTTTTTTCCACTTCTTCCAGGGCGGTAGGGATATCCAGTCCCGTGGCGGCCTTCGCGGCAGCGGTGCTGGGGCACCAGTCAGGTCCATACTTGGCAGGATGGCGGGCAGCGAGGTCACAGTCCTCGCCTGGTTCCTGCTCGATGGTGATAATGTCCGGCTTGAATGCGGCCAGCCGGTCGATCACAGTGTCCAGCGCCGATGGTTGGAAACCCGCTGGCATGCCGCTCAGATGCACAGTGCCCAGCACCAGTATCTGCGACTTCGGCCCGACCATGTCTCGATCAAGGTTCGTCAAATCTACCTGCGCCAGCGCCGCCAACGGCGTGGCAGCCAGCGCAGCCCACGCTAACGTGTTCCACTTGCCCATGTCACTCCCTGGTAAAAATCATCGGAACAGAGATGCTAGGGCGAAGCGGACAGATTCTAGCCGCCTATGCGACAGACTGCAGGATCGTGCGACTGGAACGCCGTTTGCCGGCGTAGCGCATGACTAACGACGGGCACCTGCTTCGTTGAACACCAGGGACAGCTTGCCGCCGCCCTTGCTGCCACAGCTACGCTTCGCCTGCTCAGGCGATAGATCGGCATCGAAAGACGCCTGGCGCACCGGTCCGGCATGCGGCAGCGTAAGCGTGGCGGCGCTACCGTCGTACATGACGATCGCTGGCAGTTCCTTGCCATCTTTCCCCTGCGGATTGAAGACATCCACTTCGGCGGCATGGCCGGCGATGCTGAAACGGCATTCGCCAGCATGCTGTTCATATACGTATTCGAAAGAGCGTTCACCCTTCTGGTCAATCTTGATGCGGCTAAGGCTCAATGAGTGCTCGACACCCGCCAGCGTCTGGCTGAAGCGCGTGTCGCCGTCGATGGTCCCCGTGTTCAGCGCAAGCTTGCCCGCCGCATCCCTGGAGATGACGAACCACTGGCCCAAATTGGTCGCAGCGTAAACCGGTTCACCGGGCGCCAGCCGCACAGCGGATTCCTTGCCGGTTGCCGGCGCGATAGCCAGCAGTTCCGCTGCCTTGCCCTGCTTGTTGCATGGGGTGCGCAAGGCAAGTACCCGGTCACCGTATTCCGATAACGACGTGGTCTCGCAGAATTTGCTCGGGAAGCTTGCCAGCGATTGCTGCTTGCCTTCAGCACTGGTTACCGCCAGCGTCGATCCGGCGTCGTCGTAAGCCAGCGAATAGATGGCGCCCTGTTGCGAAACGCCTGCCACCACATTGCGCGGGACCTTCTTGAACGGCCGCACGCTCCATGCATAGCCGCCACTCGCCAGGACACGCGAATTCGCGTAGTCATTGTCGCCACCGTCCTTTGCTACTTTCGCCGGCATGAACGACCCTGCAATATGCACGTTTTCGCCGACAAAGCGCGCCTCGGAACCGCTCCAGAAGGCGCCCGTCTTACGCACATTCAGTTTGCCCTCATTCAGGCGCCGGTCTACCACGAGCGTAAAGAAAGAGTAATACTCGGAGGCGTCGTCCTCGTCCTTGATATAGCCTGCAACCTGCACTCCGTTTGCCGACACGCCCAGCGCGTGGCCGTATTTATTGCGTCCCGGGATAGCAAGTTTCTTCTTTCCGAGCTGCTTGCCCTGCATGTTGAACTGATACAGGTAGACCATGCCCTGGTTCAGCGAGCGCGGGAGTTGCGTATCCACGTTTGCCAGCAGGTAGGCGTTGTCGCCATCGATCGCGCATTGCACCGGGTGCAGAGAGGCGTTACCGTCAGGCACAGGTACCTGTGCCTGGGCGAGGACAGCGTCGCGCTTAAGATCAAGCAGCAGCAACTCCGCAGTGCCCTGCATGGACTCAGGATCAAAGCGACTGCCAAGCAGGCAAGCGCGCGCATTGTCGGCAGCAAAACCAAGATGCGTTGGCGAGAACTTCTTGGCGTTAAGTGGAAGGGGTGCGGCGAGTACGCTGGAGAATGCCAGGCCAGCCAGGATGGTTCCGTAAATTCGAATAATGTGCATGACGGAAATATTACCAGAAAGGCAATCAAGCCTCGTGCACGATTCAATGCTTAATCGCCGCGCGGACGCTCGCTGGCCTTGCTTGGACTGGGTGGCAAAGAAAATTGTTCGGGCTTGAGCGGGTGGGCGGGATCGAGCGGCCCCAGGTCGTCGGCGAGGTATTGGGCGGCAGGCAAACCGGTGTCGCGCAAACCCTGTGCAACCAACCGGGCCAACACAAAAGCGCCATAGGAATTATGGTGCGTATTGTCGATCTGCTTGCCGGGCGGCGCAGCGAACAGCGCCTCCGACGCTTTCGCGCCCATGGCGGCATAAAGCTGGATGCTCATTGCATGCAGGTCGATCAGCGGGGTGCCGAGTTCACGCGACGTCTGGCGCACCGCTTCCGCATAGTCGTTGAGCGTGGTGCTCATCTTCCCTTGGGCGTCAAAGCGGCGCCGCTCGACTGACGTGACCAGCACCGGGATGCCGCCAGCCGCGCGTACCATCTCCACGTGCATTTTGAGCTCATTCTTGTACGTGGTGAATGGCGCGCTGGTACCGTCGAACAGCTGCTTCTGGTCGTTGTGCCCGAACTGGATCAGCACCAGGTCTCCCGGCCGCAGCGCAGACACCACCTTGTCGATACGCCGCCGCGACAGCGAGGCACGCAAGCTCTCCCCTGACTCCGCGTGGTTGGCCACGGCAATGCCATGCCTGAAGAAGCGCGGCAGCATCTGGCCCCAGCTGCCATAAGGCTCGTTGGCCTGGTCGGCCACCGTGGAGTCGCCCAGCAGGAATATTGTGGGGACGCTGGCCGGGGTGACTTCCAGGCTGCGCACCGCATCGCGGCCGGCGCGGATTTCCAGCGTCAGGCGCTCGTCCCAGGCGATTGCTTCGGCTTCGGCTTCGCGGGGAAGCAGGTCAACCGTGCCTTCGGCTATGCCATTGCGGGCCGCTATCCTGGGGTTGCGCACATTGACCGTGAATTGACGCACGGCCGGGTCGGCGTCCGCCCGGTGTCCGCTATCGCCGGGCGCCACCATGAGCCGCCGCAACTCCGCCCTCACGGTAGCGCTGGCAGCCGCTTGCGCGTCGCGGAACCTGATGGCCACGTCGTAATTGCCTTCGCCCAGCGCAACGGAAAACAACCATGGCTTGCCTTCCTCGAAACCGTAGCCGCGCGCGGGATCAAATTCCATGCCCGATTCCACCAGCGCGCTTCCTGCCACCCGGGATGACGGGTCGAAGCTGAAGACCTTGCGCGAATCTGCAGCGCCGGCAGCCGACGCCAATAAGCCCAGTGCTGCCAGCACCAGTATCTGTTTGTTCGATTTGATCAAGATTATTGCACTCCGGGGGTTGGAGACAAGGGCTTGCCGTAGTACTGAGGCGCGCCATCGAAAGCGATCTCGATGCGGTCAAGGACTACGCCGGGATCCAGGGCATATAGCTTCAGCCGGTGCCGGCCCGGCGCGAGCGAACGCAACTCACGCACGCGTACTGCGGTGTTGGACAAGGCGTTCTGCTTCCACTCGTCGCTGCGGCCAAACGTTTCGAAGTCCAGCAATTGCAAGGGCCCATCGTCAAGGCTATACGCCAGCCGTACGCCGTTGGCCGAGGTGAGCGCATGCGCCGGAACAGTCACGAACTTGAGGCGCGCAGCACCTTGCGTGTGGCTCACGAACTCGTATTCCAGCGGCTGGCGGCTGGCAGCTGCAGCAAGTTCCACCGACGGCAGTGCAAGATCAGAGCGCATGCTGGCGCCGTAACTTCCCAAGCCAGGCGACATGGTCCAGCCGCCGGTTGGCCTGGCGCTGGCCGCTGGCAAGGCGACGATACGATCATGCTCGGTTGGCAATTGTCCTTCGGCGCCCGGAGCAAGCCTGATTTCGGCTTTTGCCAAGGCGGCCCCGCATTGCAGGTTAAGCTGGCCAGCCTTGCCCCTGCCGTCGTAACGCACCTGGATGCGCTGCTCAAATCCATTCGCGGCATCCAGCTTGCCACTGCCCGGCGTCAAGGTATAACCGTCGGGGACCGCAGCAGGCTTCCATTGCACCGCGCTTGCCCCGTAGTTAACGAGCGTCACAGTCCTGGTCTCGGCCCTTCCAGCGGTAAAAGCCAGGCGGTCGGCCAGGCCGGAAAGCGGGGCCGGGTAGGCCAGCGCGCAATCCTTGCGTAGCGGCTTGCCATAGCTTGCGAAAAGCGGCGGCGCAAAGACCGGCAAACGCCGCGGCGCCGCATCCATCATGCCCTGCCATTTTCCCTGGTTATACAGCCTGGTGTCCTCGGCGATGGCCCGTTGCGCGAGCTCCGCCTGCCTGGAATAGAGTTCTGCCGCCGGCCTGCCGGCGCGCGCCAGTTGCGCCGCCAGGTCCTGCTTCAGGATGCGCGTGTTCAGGTTCGCGCTGGCGCGAACCGGATACAGCACCAGCTGGAAATAAGCGTCGCGTTGCTCGCGCGGCAGCGCCGCGTAGACCGCCTCCGCGCGCCGGACCAGCGCAGCATATTTCTCCAGTCGCTGCTCCGCTTCTTCGCCACCGGACTGCATGTAGTCCGTCTGCCGGGTAGCGGTCACCGGTTCGATCTGGCTGAACCCCATGAACTCCGGCCTGCGCTCCCACGCCAGGCCGTAATAGCCAAGCAGGATGTCCGCAATCTCCGGAGCGCGGTCCGCATCGAATTGCATCGACAGCCATTGCTGCAGGTGCTGGCGCGGCGCCAAGTCCAATTGGCCCTGGTCGAAAGCGATGTCGAGGAAGTACTGCGTCAGGTACTCGAGCGGCTTGATATCGCCAACGTTGGCGATCCACACCTTGTTGCTGTTCGTCGCCACCGCCCGCTGCAGCTGGTCCCGGATCAGCGCCGGATGCGTGGTGCCAAGCCACAGGTAGTCATGCGGACGCCCCCAATAAGACAGGTGGTAATACAGCCCCGCACCGCCGCTGCGCTGCGCCTCCCGAGGAATACTCAACTGGTGCATATAACCGAAGTTATCATCCGGCCAGACCAGGGTGATGTCGTCGCTGACTTGCAGGCCTGCCTTGTAAATGTCGAGGACTTCCTTGTACAAGGTCAGCGCCTGAGGGATCTGCTCGGCAGGCTTGCCCTGTGCAGCGCTCAGAAGCTTGCGCTGGACATCAATCACCGCAGTCATGCCGTCGAGCTGCTTCTGCACCGTATCCGCTCCCTCCATGGCGCTGTCATGCACGCCGCGGATGCCGACCGAATACATGTTCTCGAATTGCCCGACCTCGTTAACCCGCTGCTCCCAATAGCGCACCAGCGCATCGCCATTGGTGAAGAAGTTGAACGGGCCTTGCTTCCTGTCCCACTCGCGCACGTTGTTGCGCATCATGGGCTCCGCATGCGAAGTACCCATCACGATGGCGTAATCGCGCGCCATTTCGGCATTGCCGGCAACCTGGTAGAAGGGCCTGGTGGAATCGTGCATCGCGGGCCAGATGATGTTGGCCTTCAGGCGCCAAAGCAACTCGAAAATCCGCGCATAGGTCGCCGGCCCGATGTCCTTCGCCGGGTCGTGCAACGCGGCCCAGGGCTGCAAGCCCCAATCCTCATCATTCAGGAATACGCCGCGATATTGCACCGAGGGGCTGCGGGAAGTGATCGGCGCGGACGCCACCTCGATGCGCTTGCGCTGCGCCGGATGCACGTCGGCCCACCACTCCCATGCGGACACGCCCATCTCGCGGGTCAGGTCGATGACTCCATACGCCGTACCGCGACGGTCCGAGCCTGCAATCAGCATCACCTGCCGGCCCGGGTTGCGGCGCGGCTTGAAGACCATGCGCCGGTACCTTTCCCACGTATCCTTCAGGGCCGAGAGATCGATGCCCTCCTCGCTGGCAATTCCCTGGACGAGGGCACTGTCATGGCGCCCAATGACGACGCAGCGCCGGCCACAGTCTGCCAAGCGGTCCGAAATCGCAGCCTGGATGCCGCTTACCGCGCGTACATCGCGCTGCAGCAGTCTTGCAGACAGCTGCATGGTTGCGTCGTCTTCGTGGATGATGGTGGCGCCCCCTGCGGGACCGGCAAGTTCAAATCCGTCGGCGTGGCAAGCGGGAAGCCACGCGAACAGGATGAGCAGCATAAGGACGCCACTGGGTGAAGGGTTGGCCATTGCTGGTCTTATCGATGCGAAGTTGTCTCCTGGGTATCTATGGTATTCGTAGCCGGCACGTCAAAACCATGAATGTTTTCCAGGGACGTATCACGGAATGGTATAGCCTGATAGCGCCCGATAGTTCGCAGAAGGGTTCCATGTCCTTCGGCCTCCACGCGCACGGCGACTGTTGGCATGACAAATTGAATGGATTGGGGCTTATTGGACAGCGAGCGGATCCAGTCGTCCTGCAAGCTATCCTTTTTGAGGAAGGACTCGACACGTTCACGTGAAACCTGCCCAGGGCCGAGATAATCCGTGTGGCGCCCGTCGAGTCTTTTGCGGATTTCATCCGCCACTTTTTCCGGCGGCGCATCAAGGACCAGATCGTAGAACCCCCCCCCATAACGCGCGTACCACAGCTCGCGCACATTTGCGCCAAAAGCCTGCGTTGGCTGCGAAGGTTTGAACAGGTACGGGTGATGGCACTCGCAATCGTATGTATCGCTTATCGCCTCTCGCCTCCACCCAGCCTGGCACGCGCTGCTGTTGGCAAAACAGTTGCGGTAGCCGGCATCCGCATCAAGGAACAGTTCTTCGAGTGCGCTGCCTGCATTCACTTGCGCTGGCATGGCCGAGACCCTGGCAATGTCCCATCGTCCGCCTGCTTTCTTGCTCCATTTGAAGTGGACATTGAACCAGGTGCGCGCCTGGTTGCTGGTGACGGGGACCGGGATCGGTTCACCGATCGATCCATCGTCATGGACAACCACGAAGAGCGACGGCGCCTCCAGGTTATCGGTGTAAGCGAAGGCCTTCCAGTCCGGCGCAACACTTGCCAACTGCGAGATCGCGGGCTTTTGAGGCCCCAAAGGCAGCACCTTGGCTTCGATGGGAAAAGCACGCATCAGAAACCCTTGCGTATTGCCGTACCAGTTTGCGAAGTAACGCAACCCCGGGCCAATCGGCTCCCCGAAGTCGGCATTGGACCAGCCATCTTTGCCTGCATCGATCCGTTTTACGACCGCCTTGCCGTTCAATTCATAAACGAGATTCAGCCGGCTTTTGGTTTCGGAGTAGATTTCTGCCAAGATCGCCGAATTTCCGGCGTCTTTCCACGCTTCCGTTATCCTCGCTTCCTTGACGACGATTTTGTCCTTATACAGGATGCGGTCAAAACGGCTGCCAGTCCCACTGAACGAGCCCCAGCCACGCGGCCGGTGCTCGATGTGAAGGATTGTGAATGGTCCCTGTTGTGCAACCGATAGTACCGACTCATCGTTATACATCCATTTTGCATAGGGTCCTGACGGCGACTCGCCACAAGCGCTGAGCAATATGCAGCAGGTGGCTACCAAAATCAGTTTGAGGAGGCTGTGGAAATGCATGGCAGAAATATTACCATGTAGATAACAATGCCTCGTGTACGATTCCGACCCTTCCCGCGAGAATGAACAGTACGCTGTTGCCACGTTGAGAACACCTATAATCCCCGCGATGGATTATTTGGAGACTTGATGAAGCTATTTCTAAACCTGGCGTTTGTGCTCTGGGCCTTATTCGTCAGCGTGATTGCCGGGCTGGTCGGCCTGTTCGTGTTCATCCAGATGCCATGCACCTGGTTCGGCGAGATGCATGGCAATGGTTGCGGTTATGAATGGCTTGGAAAAGGCTTGATAGCCGGCTCGGTCACCGCGGCCATCGTCTTTCTCGCATATCTGACCTGGTACTTCCGGCGCCGTTTCGCCCGTATCCAGGAATGACAAAAAGTGAAGCGCATGGGTAACCAGCCTGGCCAGGCGATACTCCAAAATCGAAAAAAGCCCCGACGATTTCTCGTTGGGGCTTATTTTCTAAGCATAACGCGAATTGGTAGGCCCTCCCGGAGTCGAACCGGGCACCAAAGGATTATGAGTCCTCTGCTCTAACCAAGCATGAGCTAAGGGCCCTGGGAACCCGGCAGGATAGGGCCGGTAGCCCTATCCGTCAAGTCTTAGTTTCCTGGGCACGAAGCCGCATAAATGGCGTCACTTCGGCTGGCAGGAGGTGATTGCCTCGGCCATAACTGTTTTGGTGTCCAAGTCTTTGCGCCGCATGATATCCGTTTCATGCGGTATCACCACCTGGCTCATTGTCGTCGTAGCAACGCACTGGCAAGCGGCCTTCAGTGCTTCGCGGCCCTTCTCGGCCAATACCCGAAACCGTCCCTCGGCCGTGGCACACCGCTCAACAAGGCCGATTTCAATCTTCTTCAAATAAAAAGGGCGGGCGCAAACTGCTCCGGCTTTCATGAGGAAGGCATCGAACTGCTTCTTGTCTGCGTCGGAAAGAGCTCCCGGCGACTGCCATGCGCCTTCGCGCAGGAAGCCAGCTACACGCTGTTCCGTGCATTTGCAAAACTGGTCGAAGTCGCTAACGACCTTGCCCAGCTCCGGACTGGCACGCGCTGCCTGGCAACCCTCGACTGCCACCGGCATCAGTTTTTGAACCTGGGCCTCAGTCAACGTTGCGGCGTTGGCAGCAATCGCCATCGCGCAAAACGACAAGAGCCCAGCGACCTTGGGGAATCGCACGTCAATGCCCCCTTTGACTACTGTTTGCAGGAGGCGATGGCCGCAGCCAGGGCGGCTTTGGTATCTGTGTTCGGGTTAATGGGCGAATCACCTACCCCGTAGGTCTGCTCGGTTGCCTTGGTGGCGATGCATGGACAACCCTTCTCCAATGCTGCAGGACCTTGCTTGGCCAACTGGTCGAAGATGCCCCGGCCGGCACGACACATTTCCAGCAATTGTTGGGCAGTATACTTTTTGACGTATGGCTTCATGCATGCGACTTCAGCTTCAGTCAGCAAATCGCGGTACTTGTCCTTGTCCGCAGCCGTTGGGTTCTCAGGGGATTGCCAGTCAGCGGCACGCAGCAATACCTCGGCCTTTTTAGGATGGCAGGTGCAGTACTCGTCAAAGTCCACATTCATCTTCCGGTAGATGGCGTCGTTGCGTGCATCATCGCAGCGAGTCTTGCCAGGCAATAGCTGCTTAACGAGGGCGTCACTCATGGGGGCAGCGTGGCCCGAGCCCAGGGTGGCCAGCGCGATTGCCAGGCCAAGGAGGTGGTAGCGAATTTTGATCATATTCAGTGAGTGCAAAACAAAGCCCGATCCGAAGACCGGGCTGTTGTCGGTGGGTTGGTAGGCCTCCCCGGAGTCGAACCGGGTACCAACGGATTATGAGTCCGCTGCTCTAACCAAGCGTGAGCTAGAGGCCCGTTGGGCCTTAATTCCCTTCCAGGAAGCTCTTCAGCTTGTCGGAGCGGCTTGGGTGGCGCAGCTTGCGCAGCGCCTTGGCTTCGATCTGGCGGATACGTTCGCGGGTCACGTCGAACTGTTTGCCGACCTCTTCCAGCGTGTGGTCGGTGGACATTTCGATACCGAAGCGCATGCGCAGCACCTTGGCTTCACGCGGCGTCAGCGAATCCAGCACGTCCTTCACGACACCGCGCATCGAGGCATGCAGTGCTGCGTCCGAAGGCGCCAGCGTGTTGTTGTCCTCGATGAAGTCGCCCAGATGGGAATCGTCGTCGTCACCGATCGGCGTTTCCATCGAGATCGGCTCTTTCGCGATCTTCATGATCTTGCGGATCTTATCCTCCGGCATTTCCATCTTGATCGCCAGGGTTGCCGGATCCGGCTCGGCGCCGGTCTCCTGCAGGATCTGGCGCGAGATCCGGTTCATCTTGTTGATCGTTTCGATCATGTGCACCGGAATACGGATGGTACGCGCCTGGTCGGCGATGGAACGGGTGATCGCCTGGCGGATCCACCACGTTGCGTAAGTGGAGAACTTGTAGCCGCGGCGGTATTCGAACTTGTCGACCGCCTTCATCAGACCGATATTGCCTTCCTGGATCAGGTCCAGGAATTGCAGGCCGCGGTTGGTGTACTTCTTCGCGATCGAAATCACCAGGCGCAGGTTTGCCTCGGTCATTTCACGCTTGGCCTTGCGCGCCTTCATTTCACCGGCCGCCATCTGGCGGTTGATGTTGCGCAGGTCCGGCAGCGGCAGGACGACGCGCGCTTGCAGGTCGATCAGGCGCTGCTGCAGTTCCTTGATGGTCGGGATGTTGCGGCCCAGGATCGCGCTGTAGGCGTGACCTGCGGCGACTTCGCCATCCACCCATTCCAGGTTGGTTTCGTTACCCGGGAAGACCTTGATGAAGTGGGCGCGCGGCATGCCGCACTTGTTCACTGCCACGTCGAGGATCTGCTTCTCGATATGGCGCACTTCGTCGACCTGGCCGCGCAGGGTGTCGCACAGCTTTTCCACCACTTTGGCGGTGAAGCGGATGCCCAGCAGCTCGGCGGAAATCGATTCCTGTGCCTTCAGGTAGGCTTTCGAGTTGTAGCCATCCTTCTCGAAGGCCTTGCGCATGCGCTCGAACTGGTTGGCGATATTGTCGAATTTTTCGAGCGAGGCCTGCTTCATGGCTTCCAGCTGCTCGGCGGTGTAGCCGGCTGCCGCGCCGCCTGGGCTGGCTGCTTCTTCCTCTTCTTCTTCGTCCTCTTCTTCCTCGTCCTCATCCTCGTCTTCCTCATCGGAAGCGGCTGGTGCAGCGGCGGCGGCTTCGCCTTCCTCATCCACCAGGCCATCGACGATTTCGTCGATCTTGATCTCGTCGATGCGGATGCGTTCGGACGTGGCGAGGATTTCGGCGATCGTCACCGGGCAGGCGGAAATCGCCTGGATCATGTCGCGCAGGCCGTCCTCGATACGTTTGGCGATCTCGATCTCGCCTTCGCGGGTCAGCAGCTCGACCGAACCCATTTCACGCATGTACATGCGGACCGGGTCGGTGGTGCGGCCGAAGTCGGAATCGACGGTGGACAGCGCAGCTTCCGCTGCGGCTTCCGCTTCGTCGTCGCTGGTGACAGTGGCAACGTTATCGGACAGCAGCAGGGTCTCGGCATCAGGCGCGTGTTCGTACACGGCGATGCCCATGTCATTGAAGGTGCCGATAATGCCTTCGATCGCTTCCGGATCGACGATATTTTCCGGCAGGTGGTCGTTGATTTCAGCGTACGTGAGGAAGCCGCGCTCCTTGCCGAACTTGATCAGCGTCTTGAGCTTCTGGCGGCGGCGTTCGAGTTCCTCTTCGGTCGCTTCTGTGTCGGACGAGAACGCGTCCTTCAGCAATGCCTTTTCCTTGGCCTTGCGGTCTTTGGCTTTCGCCTTGTCCGCAGCCTTCATCTCGGCACGCTCAACAGCGTTCAGTGCTGCAACCTCGTCGTTTTCCGGCGTGAATTCCTTCGGCTTGCGGCCACGGCGTCCCGGCACCTTGACGGTTGGCAGCACATATCCGGAAGTATCGATGGCAGCCAGGGCGGCTGCGTCCGTTGTCTGACTAACCACCGGCGGTGCCTTGGTGACGCGAGTAGCCGGCTTATCAGCCGACTTCGTCGCAGGCTTGGCGGTCACTTTGCGAGGCTTTTCAGCCGCTTTGGTTTCAGGTTTCTTTGCTGGCACAGGCGCTTTCGGGAATAGTTAAGTCCACTACAAACCGCAACAACTACTACTGTAACTTACTGAAAACAAACGAAAAAACAGACCCGCTAAATATTGCAATATTTAGCATTTTATTATAGCACGCCACTTTACAATTACCAGACGGGAAGGTTTGCGTGCGTGCGGGCAATTACCTCGGGCTTAAATCAGCTTCAGCTTCCTTCCGTAATTGATCTTGCTTGGCGGTAATTTCGCGGTAGCGTACACCAATTTCCTCGGAAGACAAACCGGCCGAAAACAGCTGGTCCAACTCCTGTTTTAATGCATCCATTTTCAAATGGCGCACGGTAGCCAGCAGCCACAAACGTTCGCCTTCGATATCCGGCTCGGGCGCAGCGGCAATTTCGCCGATGAGCGCATCATAATCGCTGCCGGTTTCTTTCACCAACTGGCAGAAGGCAGCGAAACTACCCTGCTCTCCCAGAGATTGGGCTTGCACCATCAGCCAGACCAGGCGCTCGGCGGCCTCCTGGCCGAAGTGGCTGAAGGCCAGCAGCGCCTCGTCATCCAGCTCCAGCGCCAGCGTCGGGTGCGTAAGCACGACGCGGATCAGCTTCAATTCCAGCCCAACCGGCTGTTCGCGGCGGCTCTTCGGCGGCGCCACCTTGTTGGCTGCCACCGGCTTGGCCAGCTCGAATAACTGTTCGACCTCGCCCGGCGTGCTCTGCGTCATGGTCGCCAGGCCGCGCACGATCTGCAGGCGCAGCGAGGTTGGCGGCATCGCCTGGAGCAGGGGCTTGGCGTCGAACTGGACGCGTGCCCGGCCTTCAGGCGATGTTAAATCATGCTCGCCCGCCGCCTCGCGCAGCAGGAACTGGGACAGCGGCATCGCTTCGTGTACCTGCTGTTCGAACGCCTGGGCGCCGTATTCGCGGATATAGCTGTCCGGGTCATGCTCAGCCGGCAGGAACAGGAACTTGATCGTCTTGTCATCCGACACATGCGGCAGGCAGGCTTCCAGCGCACGCCGTGCGGCGCGGCGGCCAGCCTTGTCGCCGTCGAAACTGAAGATCACGTTGTCGGTTTGACGCAACAACTTCTGGACGTGGGTCGTGGTGCAGGCGGTTCCCAGCGTCGCGACTGCCTGGGGGAAGCCCATCTGGGCCAGCGCCACCACGTCCATATAGCCTTCTGTCACCAGCACATAACCCGCATCGCGGATCGCCTGGCGCGCTTCGAACAAGCCATACAGCTCCGAGCCCTTTGAAAATAAAGGCGTTTCCGGGGAATTCAAGTACTTTGGTTCGCCCTGGTCCATGATGCGGCCACCAAAGGCGATCACCTGCCCTTTGGTATTGCGGATGGGGAACATTACCCGCTCGCGGAAGCGGTCGTAGCGCTTGGTGCGCTTGCCATCCTCATCCACGTTCTGGATGATCAGGCCGGCTTCGACCAGGACCGGGTTTTCGTAATCCGGGAAAACGGCTTTCAGGCTGTCCCAGCCGCTTGGCGAATAGCCGAGCGCAAAGCGAGCCGCGATTTCGCCGGTCAGGCCGCGGCCTTTCAGATAGCCGATCGCCTGCGGCGCCAACCGCAACTGGGCCCGGTAGAATTCATTAGCCTTGGTCATGGCGTCCGACAACGCCATGGATTGCTGCTGCTGGGCAGCGCGCTGGGCAGGCGGGATCTTGTCGTCCTGCTCAGGTACCACCATGCCGACGTTCTGGGCCAAATCCTTGACCGCATCGACGAAGCCCATGCCCGAATACTCGATCAGGAAGCCGATGGCAGTGCCATGGGCGCCGCAGCCAAAGCAGTGATAGAACTGCTTGGTCGGGCTGACGGTAAAGCTTGGGGATTTTTCGCTATGGAACGGGCACAAGCCCTGATAATTGGCGCCGCCCTTTTTCAACTGGACGTAACGCCCCACCACATCGACGATATCGACGCGGTTCAGGAGATCGGCAATAAATGACTGTGGAATCACGAGGCTGAACGGTATTTGTTATAAATCAGACTATACCGCCGCGCGCGATGGGCATTTGATCCAAATCAACACACGCGGCCCACGATATGGCTGGGCCCGTGTCAACCCTGGGGTCAGGCTCCGGGGTTGACACGGCCTCAGCCGAGTCATGGCCGAGGTCGTGTCAACCTGGGAGCCTGACCCCAAGGTT
Organism: uncultured Duganella sp.; assembly: GCA_966077345.1. Classification (GTDB taxonomy): domain Bacteria; phylum Pseudomonadota; class Gammaproteobacteria; order Burkholderiales; family Burkholderiaceae_D; genus Rugamonas. The sequence goes on along the minus strand of CBHREK010000061.1, from coordinate 19,722 downwards.
GACACGAGCTCGGCTGTAGATTATGCGGGCGTCAGTGCCTTTTTGACCAGTGCGGAGACGACAGTCATGTCGGCACGGCCAGCCAGCTTTGGCTTGACGATGGCCATGACCTTGCCCATATCCTGGGGACCGGCGGCGCCGGACTCGGCGACGGCAGCTTTCACTTCGGCGGCGATTTCGTCGTCGGACAGGCCGGCAGGCATGTAGGCCACCAGCACGGCCAGCTCGGCCTTTTCGATGTCCGCCAGGTCGGTCCGGCCGCCCGCTTCGAACTGGGTGATGGAATCCTTGCGCTGCTTGATCATCTTTTCAACGATGGCCACGGTCTGGGCGTCGTTGACTTCGATCTGCTCGTCCACTTCCTTGCGCTTGATCTCGGCCAGGATCAGGCGGATGGTGGCCAGCTTGCCGGCTTCCTTGGCGCGCATGGCGGATTTCATGTCATCAGTAATCTGGGCTTTCAGGCTCATAGCTACCTCAAAAGTGTGCGTGGAAAAAGGAAAACCCGCTGCGGCTTATACCGGAGCGGGTTGAAACTCTGGCGTGGGCATCCGTGGCGATCAGTGCGCCTGCAAGAATGCCGACGAGAGCTGAATTAGTACAGCTTCTTAGGCAGTTGCTGGCTGCGGATGCGCTTGTAGTGACGCTTCACGGCAGCTGCCAGCTTGCGCTTGCGCTCTGCGGTTGGCTTTTCGTAGAACTCGCGTGCGCGCAGTTCGGTCAGCAGACCGGTCTTTTCGATGGTGCGCTTGAAGCGACGCATTGCGACTTCGAACGGCTCGTTTTCTTTAAGGCGGATAGTAGTCATGTAAAAATTCAAACCGTTAGGGTTCAGGAAAGACAGCGATATTAGCAGGTTTTGCTCAAAAATGGAAGAGACAATAGACGCCAAACCGGCCACTCAGGCGGTTCCGAAGGGGATATCGACGTCTTTCGCGGGCAATATTTCAGCCCAGCTAACATCATGAATCCGGCGGAAAATGCGTTGCCGGAAGTGGAATGATATCAGATCGCGAGGCCAGCAGCCACTCCGGATGCCCAGGCCCATTGGAAGTTGTAGCCACCCAACCAACCGGTCACGTCGACTGTTTCACCAATGAAGTACAGGCCGGGCACGTTCTTGCATTCCATCGATTGCTGGGACAGTTCGCGGGTGTCCACCCCGCCGCGCGTGACTTCGGCCTTGCGGTAGCCTTCCGAGCCGTTGGGCGTGATGGTCCACTGGTTCACGGCGCGGCCCAGCTTGCGCAGGGTGTCGTCCTTCATGTCGGCGATGCGCGCTTCCGGGTCCAGGCCGTGGACTTGCAGCAAGCCTTCGGCCAGGCGGGCGGGCAGCCACTGCGACAACAGGTTGCCAAGTTGCTTCTTCAGCGTGCCCTTCCCTTCGATCAGGGTCTGGGCCAGGTCCATCTCAGGCAGCAAGTTGATCGTGATCGGGGTGCCAGGCTGCCAGAACGAGGAAATCTGCAGGATGGCCGGGCCGCTCAGGCCGCGGTGGGTGAACAGCAGGTCTTCGCGGAAGCGGGCGCCGGTCGGGTTGCGGCCTTTCAGCGAACCGGTTTCCACGTCCACTTCCAGCGAAACGCCGGCCAGCGGCACAAATGGCGCCCATTCCTCGGCGTCGAAAGTCAGCGGCACCAGGGCGGGACGCGGGTCCACCAGCTTCAGGCCGAAATGCTTGGCCACGCGATAGCCGAAGTCGGTCGCGCCGATCTTCGGGATCGACAGGCCGCCGGTCGCCACCACGACTGCGCCAGCATGGATCTCGCCTTCGTCAGTCTGCAGCACGAAGCCGGCGCCATTCTGCGCCACGGCCTGCACCTTGCTCGGCATGCGCCAATGCACGCCGCCATCGGCGCACTCGTCGCGCAGCATGTCGATGATCTGCTCGGCGGAGTCGTCGCAGAACAGTTGTCCTTTATGCTTTTCGTGGAAGCCGATACGGTGCTTCTTCACCATCGCCAGGAAATCATGCGGCGTGAAGCGCGACAGCGCGCTCTTGGCGAAGTGCGGATTCTCGGACAGGAAATTGGCGGGGCCGGCGTTAATATTAGTGAAGTTACAACGACCGCCACCGGAGATGCGGATCTTCTCCGCCAGCTTCTCGGCGTGATCGAGCAGCACAACGCGTTTGCCGCGCTTGCCGGCCGTCGCTGCGCACATCATGCCCGCCGCGCCTGCGCCGATTACCGCTACATCGTACTGATTTGCCATTTCCTGCCGCCCTGCCCCGAGACCAAACCCACCATTTTACAGGAGGGCGGCGCCGGCAGCGAGCGTACGGGCGACATCTTTGCAGTGCGCCACTTGCTGCGCGATCGAATCCGGCACGGGAATTTCGCCACGCAGCACGGCCTGGATCCAGGCGGCGGTGGACTCGGCACTCTTATCTTCCGGCAGCTCTGGCAATTTTTCGACCAGGGTCTGCTTCTCAACCAGCACGGTGCGTTCGCCGCCGTGGAACCAGTCGATCTTCTGCGCCTTGTTGGCATTGGCGACAGTCTCGCCCTCCGTGCCTCGCATCAGGAAGGCATGGCCTTTGTTCAGCGTGAAGAACTCGCCCAGCGATTCCAGGTATTCCGGGTGGGTGTAGGACACCAGCCGCAGCGCAGGCCCGGCGAACGGCTGCATGATCTTCACCAGCGTATGCGTGGAGTTGCGCACGCCGAGAATCCGGCGCAGCGACAACATCCACGCCAGCCGCGGCGCCAGCGCATCGATCGTGATGAAGGCTACCCGGCCGTCCGCCAGCGCCGCTTCGGCCGACGCATGGTCGGGCGAGGCATGCACGCCGAGCGCTTCGAATACTTCCGCTGTGGCGACGCGGCCGACGTCATGCGCCACGCCATGCACCAGCACCGGCACGCCCTCGCGCGCCAGCAGCAGCGCCAGCAACGCAGTCAGGTTCGCCATCTTGCGGGCGCCGTTATAACTCGGGATCACCACCGGCGCGAACTCGCCGGCCGGCGCGCGCAATTTTTCGAACGAGGCTTCGGACGCTTCCAGGAAGCCTTCCAGCTCGTCCACCGATTCACCCTTGATCCGCATCGACAGCAGGATGCCGCCCAGTTCGAGGTCGGAAACTCGGCCATCCAGGATCGCGCCCCACAATTCGCGCGCCTGCTCGCGGTCCATGCTGCGGGCGCCCTTCGCGCCCCGGCCGATCTCCTTGATGTACGGAGCGGCGTGGAAAGGTTGTTTAGTCGTCATTCAGCCAGTTTACGGCATTTCGGCTACACTGTTAGATCCCCCAAGAAAAAACACGTTGAAAAGCAGACTGATCATGATTGCCCAAAACCTTGAAAACATTAACGTTACCTCGTTCGCATCCATGCCTACCCCTGAGGAGCTGCATGCGAAACTGCCGCTGACCGACAAGGCCTCCGAGACCGTCACCAAGGGCCGCGCCGACCTGCGCGCCATCCTGGAGCGCAAGGACAAGCGCCTGTTCGTCGTCGTGGGCCCTTGCTCCATCCATGACCCGGTCGCGGGCCTGGACTATGCGCGCCGCCTGAAAGCGCTGCAGGAAGAAGTCAAGGACACCATGCTGCTGGTAATGCGCGTGTATTTCGAGAAGCCGCGCACCACCACCGGCTGGAAGGGCTATATCAACGATCCGTATATGGACGACTCGTTCCGGGTCGACGTCGGCATGGAGAAGGCGCGCCAGTTCCTGCTGGACGTCTGTGAACTGGGCCTGCCGACCGCCACCGAGGCGCTGGACCCGATCTCGCCGCAATACCTGGGCGACCTGATCGCCTGGACCGCCATCGGCGCCCGCACCACCGAATCGCAGACCCACCGCGAAATGTCGTCGGGCCTGTCGACGCCTGTGGGCTTCAAGAACGGTACGGACGGCGATATCGGCATCGCGATCAATGCCATCCTGTCGGCGGCGAATCCGCACGCCTTCCTGGGTATTAACAGCCAGGGTAATGTGTCTGTGGTGCGCACGCGGGGCAATCCGCATGGCCACGTGGTGCTGCGCGGGGGCGACGGCCGGCCTAACTATGATTCCGTATCGGTGGCGATCGCGGAACAATCGCTGCAGAAGGCCAAGCTGCCGGCCAACATCGTGATCGACTGCTCGCACGCCAACTCGTACAAGAAGCCTGAGCTGCAGCCGCTGGTGATGACCGACGTGGTCAACCAGATCGTGCACGGCAACCAGTCGATTACCGGCGTGATGATCGAGTCGAACATTGTGGCGGGCAACCAGAAGATCCCGGCCGACCTGTCGGAACTCAAATACGGCTGCTCGGTGACCGACGCCTGCATCGACTGGGATACCACGGTCCATATGCTGAAAGAAGCGGACCGCGAACTGCGCGACCGTCCTTAAACCGGTAACCCGGTGTCTGACCCACTGGGTCAGACACCCCACCTGCGGCCACTGAATTACCGGTTTTAAAAGCGCCAGCTACCCTCAACGCGAATCTCGGACTTGACCGAGCGCGCCAGGAAGCACTCTCCATGCGCTTCATGGTGCAGCCGCTCCAGCTCCGCATCCGTCGGCGCCTTTTCGCCCGAGAAGGCGACCACCGGCTTCAGCGTCACCACGCTGATCCAGCCATCCTCCATCTTCCCTTCCGCCGCATCGACATAGCTGTCGACTACATAGCCATCGCGCGCCGCCAGGCTCAGGAACCACAGCATATGGCAGCTCGATAGCGAAGCGACATACGCCTCTTCCGGGTCCACCGCCGACGGATCGGACAGCGGCACCCTCACCACATGCGGCGACGACGATCCCGGCACCACCGTGCCGCCGTCGAAAGTCCACTTATGCAGCCGGCTGTAACGGTTATCGATGAACTTCGCATCGTGACGATGCCATGCAACTTCCGCGGTATGAATGCTCATGCCATGCTCCTCTCAGTTTCGCGCAGGTGCCCGGCCAGCATGGCGCAAGCTCCCTCCGCATCTCCAGCCCTCACCAGCGCGATCAGGCGCTGGTGCTCATCGTTCCATTCCGGGCGCCGCGCCTCCGGCCCCAGGCGCACAAGGTAAAAGCGTTCGACTGACGCCCGCAGGCTCGCCACCAGCTGCAGGCTGCGCGGCCGCGCACACGGCGCATACAGTTCATCGTGGAAGGCGCGGTCAAGGCGCAGCCATTCCTGCGGCACCGTCTCGCCATCCAGTTCGTGCTGGATCGCCTCCAGGCGGCGCAGGCTGCGCTCAGTATGCAAGGGTACCGCGCGCCGCAGTACGTCCGTCTCCAGGAGAACACGCAGGTCAAACAGCTCATGCAATTCCTCGGCACTCAGGGTGGTCACGAACGCGCCACGATTCGGCTCAATCTGCACCAATCCTTCCGCCTGCAGGGAATTGAGCGCTTCGCGCACGGGAATGCGGCTGGTGCCGAATTGTTCAGCCAGTTCGGCCTGGCGCAGCACGGCGCCGGGCGCCAGCTTGCCGCTGCTGATGTCATCGCGCAACGCGGCCAGGATGGCAGGACCGCCTTGTGCACGGGGTGGAGGTGTCTTCATGCAGTAAATTGTATACACGTATACCAATCATCGCAAGCAGGCTTTCATTTACAATGGCGGATTGCCCTTCACCCTTTTGTGCTTTCCAATGATCGTTCTTGGCGTTGAATCCTCCTGTGACGAAACCGGCCTGGCCCTGTATGACACGCAGCGCGGCCTGCTGTCGCACGCCCTGCATTCGCAGGTAGCGATGCACGAGGAATACGGTGGCGTGGTACCGGAACTGGCCTCGCGCGACCATATCCGCCGCGCCATCCCGTTGCTGGAACAGGCGCTGGATAAGGCTGGTATGCCGGCCAGCGCGATCGATGCCATCGCTTACACCCAAGGTCCCGGCCTGGCAGGCGCCTTGCTGGTTGGTTCGGCGATTGCCTGCTCCCTGGGCATGGCGCTGGACAAGCCGGTGCTGGGCGTGCACCACCTGGAAGGCCACTTGCTGTCGCCGCTGCTGGCCAGCGAACCGCCGGAGTTCCCGTTCGTGGCGCTGCTGGTATCGGGCGGCCATACGCAGCTGATGCGCGTGGATGGCGTCGGCCAGTACGAACTGCTGGGCGAAACACTGGACGACGCCGCCGGCGAAGCCTTCGACAAATCCGCCAAGCTGCTCGGCCTGGGCTACCCCGGCGGCCCGGCCATTTCACGCATGGCCGAATTCGGCGATCCGGAAGCCTACAAGCTGCCGCGCCCCATGCTGCACTCGAAGGACTTGATGTTTTCCTTCTCCGGCCTGAAAACAGCGGTGCTGACCGTGGTGAACAACAACGGCGGCGCCGCCAATGTCTGCGAGCAGGACAAGGCGAACATCGCGCGTGGTTTCGTGGATGCGATTGTGGACGTGCTGACGGCCAAATGCCTGTCCGCGCTAAAGCAGACCGGCCTGAAACGCCTGGTGATCGCCGGCGGCGTAGGCGCAAACGCGCAACTGCGCGCGTCGCTGAACGCGGCAGCCCTGAAGAAGCGCTTCAAGGTCTACTACCCGGAACTGGAGTTTTGCACCGATAACGGCGCAATGATTGCCTTCGCCGGCGCCATGCGCCTGCAGATCAATCCGCAGGCGGCGCAGCGGGATTATTCCTTCAATGTCCGTCCGCGCTGGCCGCTGGACGAACTGCGGGTCATCTGATCAGGCAAGCAGCCAGGCGCTCAGGCCCACCAGGGCCAGCAGGCCGGCTGCAACACCAGTGCGCAGGCCAGTGTGGCTCATCTGCTGGCGCACCAGTTCGTGACGGTTCGGCTTATCTTCCCGCTTTGCTTCTTTGTTAATTTCGTGCTGCTGTACTTCGGTACTCATCAGGTGTCTCCGTTTGTATAGACCACCAATGTAGCAGCAGAGTCGCCCCGCTGCCACACTTTTGCACATTGCTATGCAGCAAAACGTTGTGCCGGATGTCCTTGCCTTTGGTAGAGGAACTCCAGCACACTTGTCCGATAGTCAAGATACAGCGGATCTTGCGCCAGGGCAAGCCTGTCGCGCGGGCGCTCCAGCCGCACTTTGACGATATCGCCGATGGTCGCGGCCGGCCCATTTGTCATCATGACAATGCGGTCGGATAACAACACCGCTTCATCCACGTCATGCGTGACCATCACCACGGTAGCGCCGGTGGCGGCTACGATGCGCATCAGTTCATCCTGCAGGTGGGCCCGGGTCAGCGCGTCGAGCGCGCCGAATGGTTCGTCCATCAACAGCACTTTCGGCTCCATCGACAGGGCGCGGGCGATGCCGACACGCTGCTTCATGCCGCCCGAGATTTCGTTGGGGCGCTTGCCGCCGGCGGCGGCCAGCCCCACCAGCTCCAGCGCCTTCCAGGTGCGTTCGTCCAGTTGTGCGCGCGTCTCCTTGCCGCCGAACACCCGCTCCACTGCGAGGTAGATGTTCTCGAAACAGGTCAGCCAGGGCAGCAGCGAATGGTTCTGGAACACGACCGCGCGCTCCGGCCCCGGCCCGGCGATCTCGCGCCCGCTGCAAACCAGCACGCCACTGGTGGGACGGTTCAGGCCCGCGACCAGGTTGAGCAGCGTCGACTTGCCGCAACCCGAATGGCCGATCAGGGTAATGAATTCGCCCTGCTCCACCGCTAGGTTGACGTCGCTCAGCGCGTGGAATTGGCCGAAGCGCATCTCGACCTTGCTGATATCGATGAATTTCGAAGCCATCTCATTTCTCCTCATAGCTGAAAGCTTTGGCCAGCGCGACCAGCGCCAGCTCCAGCAGCAAACCAACCACGCCAATCACGCCGATGGCGATCAGGATGTGCGGCACGTTCAGGTTATTCCACTCATCCCACACCCAGAAGCCAATGCCCACGCCGCCGGTCAGCATTTCAGCAGCGACGATCACCAGCCATGCGGTGCCGATGGCGAGCCGCACGCCCGTCAGCATGTAAGGCAGCACAGAAGGCAGCAGTATTTTGGTCGCCACCTTCCATTCGGACAGGTTCAGCACGCGCGCCACGTTCAGGTAATCCTGCGGCACGCGCTGCACGCCGACAGCGGTGTTGACGATCATCGGCCAGATTGAACAGATGAAGATGGCCCAGATCGCGGCTGGATCGGCAGCCTTGAACACCAGCAGGCCAATCGGCAGCCAGGCCAAGGGCGATACGGGCTTCAGCAAACTGATTAAAGGGCTGAACATGCCGTACACAAAGCTGAAGCGGCCGATCAGGAAGCCAAGCGGAATACCCACCAGCGCCGCCAGGCCGAAGCCCAGCGCGACGCGGCGCAGCGAGGCCAGGATATTCCAGCCTATGCCCTGGTCATTGGGGCCCTTGCGGTAGAACGGGTCAGAGAACAGCTTCACCGCCTCATGCCAGGTCTCCAGCGGAGTTGGAAAGCCTGCGTTGCGTACCGCCAGGATTTGCCAGGCCAGCACCAGCAGCGACAAGCCAAGCAGCGGCGGCAGTACTTTCATGACAAACGGCCGCAGCCGCCCGCCTTCCGGCGCCAGGTGCACGCCTTTTGCTGCCAGCCGCATGCGGCGCGTTGGCCTTCCCGGCACCGCGGGCGCCGGTTGCACTGATGCTCCCGCCTTCCCAGCCTGTCCTGCCGGCGCAACGTCGATCTTCATATCGATTGCGCGCCCCACGCCAGCGGCGGCCAATGCGGCTGCAGCTGCTTCCCGCGCAGCATCCTGCGCGGTCAGTGCGCCGTGTGTGCCAGGCGTGCCCGCGCCGGCCCCGTCTATCGTTCCGTACATAGCACTCATAAGCCCTCCCTTCACGCTTTGATCTTGAACGAATCGGCATAGGCCTTGGGATTCTTGCCGTCCCAGGTCGTCCCGTCGATCATCTTTACGCTGCGCAGCGGCGACTTCGGCACGCTCACCTTCGCCATGGCCGCGCCGTCCTTGTACACATCGATCTGGTTGATTTGCGTGGCGACTGCCAGGTAATCCGGTTCCGCCTTCAGCAAGCCCCAGCGCTTCTGTTGGGTGAGGAACCACATGCCGTCGCTGAGGTATGGGAAGTTCACCGCGCCGTCATTGAAGAACTTCATGTAGTTCGGGTCGTCCCAGGTTTTGCCCAGGCCATTCTGGTAGCGGCCCATGATGCGCTGGCCGATCACATCGACCGTCGTGTTGACGTAGGACTTGTCGGCAATGGCTTCCGCCATCTTCACCTTGTTCGACAGGGACGCATCGATCCAGCGCCCAGCCTCCAGCACCGCAGCGATGAGTGCGCGTGCCGTATTGGGATACTTCTTCACCCACTCCGCGCTGGTACCCAGCACCTTCTCCGGATGGTCGCGCCAGATGTCCTGCGTGGTGGTGGCCGTGATGCCGACGCCATCGACAATCGCGCGGTGGTTCCAAGGCTCGCCCACGCAAAAGCCATCCATGTTCCCAATCCGCATATTGGCGACCATCTGCGGCGGCGGCACCGTGATGACCTTGGCGTCCGTCATCGGGTTGATGCCATACGACGCCAGCCAGTAATACAGCCACATCGCATGGGTGCCGGTGGGGAACGTCTGTGCGAAGGTGTACTCGCGCTGGTCGGTGCGCATCAGCTTCGCCAGCGAAGCGCCGTCGACTGCGCCCTTGTCGGACAGTTTCTTCGAGAGCGTGATCGCCTGGCCGTTGTGATTGAGGTTCATCAGTACGGCCATGTCCTTCTTCGGACCGCCAGCGCCCAGGTGGACGCCATACACCAGCCCATACAGCACATGGGCCGCGTCAAGTTCACCGTTCACCAGCTTGTCGCGCACGGCGGGCCAGGAAGCCTCTTTGCTCAAGACGATCTTGATACCGTACTTCTTGTCGAAGCCCAGCACAGAGGCCATCACGACCGAGGCGCAATCGGTCAATGGAATGAAGCCGACTTTGACTTCTTCTTTCTCAGGCTTGTCGGAGCCTGCAGCCCAGGCGTAATTCGATAAGGCTGTCGCAGCGCCCGCAGCAAGCAGGCGACGACGGGTAAGGCTGAACGTGCGATCCATCTCTATCCCCGGTTTGTAAATAATGGGGATATTGCAAGCGCCGTGCCACCCCGCTTTCAGGGGGAAAGGCGGTGTAAATCCGGCACTTTGTTTGTGCGCCGCACCAATTTAGCGCTGTCAGCGCACCGGGTGAAGCCTCGGATCGGTGCGCAGGCGTTCAGCCATCAGGTCCACGAAGCTGCGGATGCGGGTCGAGCCCTGGCGGCTGTCACGGTGGATGATATGGATAGGCACCGCCGGCGTGGCGTAGTCCTGCAGCACCTCAACCAGCTCGCCTGCATCGAGCAAGGCAGCTGCCTGGTAGGACAGCAGGCGCGCGATGCCGAAGCCGCTGCGCACCGCCTCGATGGCGGAGTCGTTATTGTTCACTCCCAGGCGCGGCTTGACGCGCAGCGACTGCGTGCCGGCGCCATTCCGGAAGCGCCAGTCCGGCGGTACGCTGGAGCCGGACGAGGCGACGATAGTGTGCTGCTCCAGCTCCTGCGGCGTGCGCGGCGCGCCATGCTTCTCTATATAGGAAGGCGACGCGATGATCATGCGCCGCACCTGCCCGACCGGTACCGCACGCATGCTCGAATCGGGCAGCTCGCCGATACGGATGCCGACATCGATGCCTTCTTCCAGCAGGTTGGTCACGCGGTCCACAAATACAGTGGATACGTCCATCGCAGGATAGCGCTGCAGGTAATCGACAATGCCCGGCATGACGTAGATGCGGCCGAACAGCACCGGCGCCGTCACGGTCAGGTGGCCGCGGGGTGCGGCATTGATGCCGGCAACCGCATCGTCGGCCTCGTCGACTTCCGCGATGATGCGGCGCGCATCATCCAGGTAGCGCTGGCCGGCTTCCGTCACGCGCACATGGCGCGTGGTGCGGTCCAGCAGCTTGACGCCCAGCCTTTCCTCCAGCGCAGCCACCGCGCGCGTGACGGCGGGCGGCGACATGCCCAGCCGGCGCGCGCCTGCCGCAAAGCCCTGCTCCTCGGCCACGGCGACGTAGACAGTCATCAGGTAAAGGCGGTCCATTTGCGTTTCACCATGAAGTCGATAAAGTGCCGCACGCGCATCGGCATGCGGCTGCGCTGCGGATAGTACATGTAAACGGATGCATTCGCCGTCACGTGCGTCGGCAGCAGGTGCACCAGCCGCCTTTCGGCCAGGTCGCGCTCCACCATGTACAGCGCCAACTGGCCGATGCCGACGCCGGCGCGCACCGCTTCCACCTCGCCTTCGGCAGTATTGAAGGTTGCCACGCAGGGCACGTCCTGGTAGACCGTGCCGCCCTGCCCTTTCAGCTCCCAAGGAATGACGCGGCCCGTATTCGGCTGGCGGAAGCCGGTGCAGCGGTGCTGCAGCAACTCTTCCACCGTGCGCGGCGCGCCGTGGCGCTCGATGTAGCCGGGCGAGGCGCAGATATACAGCGGGATTTTGCCCAACTGGCGCGCAACCAGGTTGCGCTCCGGCGGATTCCCGGCACGGAAGCCGACGTCGATCTTCGATTCGATCAAGTCGGTGAAATGGTCATCGAACAGCATGTCGAAATGCGCGCTAGGGTACAGCTCCTGGAATTCTCGCAGCAGCGGCGCCAGGACGACCGTCCCCAACGAAGTGGGCGCGGCAACGCGAATCATGCCATCGACCGCCTCGCGGCTGTTCTGTACATGATCCAATGCCTCGTCGAGCAGGCGCAAGCCAGGATTGGCCAGCTCGAACAGGCGCTGGCCTTCGTCGGTCAGGCTCAGGCTACGCGTGGTGCGATGAAACAGGCGTACGCCGAGGTATTCCTCCAGTTGCCGGATCGCCTTGCTGACCGCCTGCGCCGACAGGCCGGCATCCACCGCCGCCTGGCTGAAGCTGCCGGCATGAACGACGCCGATGAATAGTGTGATGACGCGGGCCTTATCCATTCATTTACAACCAATAGTTGAAGATCAATCACCTTTACCATGGCTAGTGTAGCAGCTTCCCGAAGCCTAATATGCACTTCATCAACCAACCACCTGAAGGAGCAATATCATGGCAAACAAAGTCTGGTTCATCACTGGCGCATCCCGTGGCTTCGGCCTGCTGATTGCTCGCGACGCCCTGGCGCGCGGCGATTCCGTGGTAGCCGCCGCCCGCAACCCGCAAGCGATCGTCGACGCCCTCGGCGTGCATCCCCAGCTGCTGCCGGTGCAGCTCGACGTCACCAAGGAGGCTGCCGCCGTCGTCGCCACGCAGGCCGCGATCGAACGCTTCGGCCGCATTGACGTGCTGGTGAATAACGCCGGCTACGGCATCCTCGGCGCTGTCGAAGAAACTTCGGCGGAAGAAGTACGCCGCAACTACGAGACCAACGTCTTCGGCCTGCTGAACGTGAGCCGTGCGGTACTGCCGGTAATGCGCAAGCAGCACAGCGGCCATGTGATCAACATCTCCTCGCTGGGCGGCTACCAGGCTTACTACGGCTGGGGCGTCTACGGTTCAACCAAGTTTGCGGTGGAAGGCCTGAGTGAAGCGATGGCGCAGGAACTGGCCCCGCTGGGCGTGCACGTCACCGTGGTGGAACCCGGCTTCTTCCGCACCGATTTCCTCGACGCCACCTCGCTGGTGGAGACTGCGACCCGCATCGAGGACTACAAGGATACGGTGGGCGCCATGCGCACCTTCGCGGCCGGCGCCAACCACGCTCAGCCAGGCGATCCTTCCAAGCTGTCGCAAGCCCTGTTGAAGCTTGCCGATGCAACGCAGCCGCCATTGCGCCTTCAGTTGGGCAGCGACGCCATCGCTCGCATCAACGCCAAGCACCAGCAGGTAGAGAAGGAACTGGCCCAATGGAAGGACCTGGCCCTGTCGACCGACTTCGAACAGCCGGTCAAGCAGGCAGCCTAACTTCCCGGGAGTTTGGTTCCGCAGCTCTTGCAGAAACGCGCCGACTGCTCATGGTCTCCGGCCAGGCAGCCGGCGCAAGTGCGACTTGAGCGGCGCTGCTGGCTGATTTCGGCGCTGATGATGCCCGTCGGGACCGCAAGAATGCCCCACCCCAGCAGCATCATCACCGACGCAATGGCGCGGCCCAGGTCCGTCTTCGGCACCAGGTCGCCGAAGCCCACGGTGGTCACGGCGGAAATCGCCCAGTAGACGGCAGTCGGAATGCTGGTAAAGCCGTGTGCCGGCCCTTCGACCACGTACATCACGGTCCCCAGCAGGAACACGATCATGAACACCACCGAAAGGAAGATCAGGATCTTGCGGCGGCTGGCCAGCAAGGCACGGCCCAGCATCCCGTACTCCTCGATGTACAGCGTGAGCTTGAGGATACGGAACATGCGCAGCAGCCGCAGGATCCGCACATTGAGCAGCACATGTGCGCCAGGCACGAACAGCGCCATATAACTTGGCAGCACTGCCAGCAGGTCGATCATGCCGAAGAAACTGCGCGCGTAGCGCAACGGGTGCCGCACGCACAGCAGGCGGCTGGCGTATTCGATGGTGAACAGCACCGTAAAGAACCACTCCGCTGCAAACAGCCAGTCGCCGTAGTCGCGCGCCACCTCGGCGACACTGGCCAGCACCACGGTCGTCACGCTGAGCAGGATAGCGCCGATCAGGGCGAGGTCGAACGCCATGCCGGCAGGCGTATCGGACTCGAAAATTATTGCATAGAGCTTTTCGCGCCAACCGCCTTCCGGCCGGCCGAAGCGCTGGTGCGGATCGTAGGTCTTCATTGCGGACTCCCCAGCAAATCAGCGCGCGGCATGCCCCATCCCGGCACGCTGAAAGGGCATTCCGGTTTCGCCGCCAGCATCAACGTAGTGAAATTCCCGCGCGGCGAGGCGGAGAAGCGCAGGTCGCTGGCCTGGGCCGCATCCACTGCCGGCATGCGAGCGAAACGCAGCCAGGCAGCCAATTGGCAATCGGCTGCGGCGCGAGTACGCAAGCCAGCCACATCGCCTTGCCATGATCCGGACAACAGCACGCCGGGTACCGTGACGGCCATCTCCTGCACCGCATCAGCCGTCAGCGCCGCCGGGCATTCACGCGGCGGCAGCAAGGAAGGCGCAAGACTCAAATGCCCGCGCCGGAGCTGGTAAATCTCCCCGTCCGACTCGATCGAAGTAAAGCTCCAGCACAGGGGCTGGGACGGGAAAGCGGTCAGCGCAACGTCCAGCACGCGTGACTGAGGATCCTGCAGCACCAATGCCGCCGTCACCGCCTGGCGCGCCTTGAACGAGGCCGACGCCTGGACGCCGACAAATGCCAGCACCATGCCAAGCGCCAGTAGCAGCGCACGCCGGCTTTGCATATGCATGAATCGCAGCACAGCCACCGCGCCACCCAGCATGACCAGCGCCGCGAACGATGCCCAGCCAAGGTAGCCATGCATCGTCACATACAGCAGGACCACCGGCAGCACGGCCAGCAGCACAATGCGCATGCGCCGCGAAGGCGCAGCCATCGCCAGCGGCACCCCGAATGCAACCCAGAACACCGGCTCGATGATATAGACCATATCGCCGAAGTACCAGGTTCCGCTGAACGGGTAGAACGGATGAACCCCGTAGTTGTTCATGAAGTCCATGCCCAGGTGCAACAGGAAGCCTACTGCCAGCGCCATCAGCAGCCCGCGCCGCGCATCGCGGCTCTCGCGCAGCAACGCCCGCGCATTCGGCCACAAGGCCCACAACAGGGCGAACAGGAGCAAAGCCTGCGGCAGCAGGTACAGCAAGGTATGCGTATGTCCGCGATGGTGCAGCAGGTAGCCCAGAGGCGCCGGCGCCAGCCGGGTGTAAACCAGGTCGAGGTCAGGGAAATTGCTGGCAAGGGCGCAAGCCGTCAGCAGCAAGCGATGCCGCGTTCTGTGACGCCCCGGATCGGCCTCCGGCGGCAACGAGCGCTGAACCAGCTCGCCAACGCCCAGGCCAACTACGGAATGGGTGATGTTGTCCAATTAGTGCTGGACTTCGACGCCGTGCCAGAAGGCGATGCGGTCCTTGATGTTGTTGGCCGCTTCCTTCGGCGAGGGGTAGTACCAGGCGGCGTTGGCGTTCACTTTGCCGTCCACCACCACGTTGTAGTAGCTGGCCACGCCCTTCCACGGGCACAGCGTAGTGTGCTGGCTTGGCTGGAGATAGTCCTGCTTGACCCGCGATGGCGGGAAATAGATATTGTGCTCGACGATCTCGACTTCGCTGCTATCGGCTTCCGCAATCACGGCGCCATTCCATATTGCCTTCGGCATGCAAACTCCTGTCCTGTTCAACCTTCTACGCGGTTGCGGCCATTGGCTTTGGCGCGGTACAACGCGGCATCGGCCTGCTTCAGCAACATTTCGGCATCATCAATATCCATGTGATTGAAGGAGCCGACGCCCAGGCTGGCCGTCACCGCTACCGTGCGGGCCCCGGCGCTGTGCACCTGGGCTTCAATCCGCGACCGCAACGTCTCTGCGAACTTGCGCGCTCCTTCGAGCGGCGTGTTCGGCAACAGGATACACAATTCTTCGCCGCCGTAGCGTCCAGCCACGTCGATCACGCGCACGTTTTCGCGCACCAGCCGGCCAATGGCGGCCAGCACTTCATCGCCAAGCTGGTGGCCAAACTCATCGTTGACGTTCTTGAAGTAGTCGACATCCACCATCACGGCCGACAGCGGCGTGCGGAAACGGCGCGTGCGCGCCACTTCAAAGCGGAGCCGGTTCATCAGCGAGCGGCGGTTGTGCAGCCCGGTCAGCTCATCGGTGGTGGCCAGGGTTTCCAGCTCAGACATCGATGCTTTCAAGGCCTTTTCGTTGGCGCGCAGTTCAAACAGGGCCATCACCTGCCGCGCCAGCTTGCGCAGCATATCGCGTTGCGAGGTCGACAGGCAGCCGGGCTTGGTATCCATCACGCACAGGGTGCCGATCGCATGGCCGTCGCTCGTTGCCAGCGGCACGCTGCTGTACATGCGCATGAACGGCGCTTCCGTGGTCAGCGGCATGCCGGCCGTGCGGGCATCCTTGCTCAGGTCGCAAATCTCGGTGGCCTCGTCCCCCAGCACCGCCAGCGAGCAATAGCATTGGCTGCGCGGCATGGAGCCAAGCGCCAGCCCGGTGAAGGATTTGACGAACGCACGTTCGGCATCGATCAGCGTGATGAAGGAATACGGAACGTCGCAGACCTTGGCGGCCAGCTCAGTCAGGAAGGTGAAATCTTCGCTAGCGGGCGCATCAAGAGCGTCGTAGCGGTGCAGCGCGGCCAGCCGATTGTGGTCGTCGGACTGCCCAGGGTACAGCGTCGTTATGATTTTTTCGGCGGCAGACATGCTCTCTCCCTCGTTACGGTACCAAGTGTAACAAGGTTGCAAGCAAGATAATAGTGTTATTTGGACGCCATGATTTGCCGCAGCGCGCGTTCAAATGCTTCAGGAGGTTGCCCACCAGAAATCAGGTGTTTTTCGTCGATAATGACGGCCGGCACCGACTGAATGCCGTTGCGATGATAGAAGTGCTCCATATCGCGAACTTCCTGCGCATAGCGGCCAGATGACAGCACTTGCACCGCTTCCGCCTCGTCCAGGCCGACCTTGCCGGCCACTTGCACCAGCAGGGTGCGCGAACTCGGATCCTGGCCCTTCGTGAAATAAGCATCGAACAAGGCCTTTTTCAGCTCCTTCTGCTTGCCGTGTTCACCGGCCCAATGCAGCAGGCGATGCGCATCAAAAGTGTTGTAAATACGGCTACGCATGCCCATGGCGAAGTCGAAACCGACATCGGCGCCGCGCTGGCGGATCATTTCACGGGTTTGTTCTTGCTGGGCGGGGCTGGCGCCGTATTTCTGGCGCAAGTGTTCGGTGATGTCCTGCCCTTCCGGAACCATGTGCGGGTTCAGCTCGAAGGGCTGGAAGTGGATTTGCGCCTGGACGCTGTCGCCAAGCCGGGACAGCGCCACTTCCAGGCTATTCAGCCCGATCGCACACCAGGGACAGGAAACGTCGGAAACGAAGTCGATGCGGATCGGGGTGGTAGTCATGGTTTTCTAGGCCTTTTTCTTGGCTTTGCTGCCGATGCGGCTTTCTTTGCCAGCAATAAGGTTAGCAATATTTTTGGAATGGCGCCAAACCAGCAAGCCGCTCATGGCCAATACGGCAGCCAGCTGCGGCTCCGCGCCAAACAGCAGGCCGTAGTAGAACGGCGCGAACACGGAAGCGATCAGGGCCGCCAGCGAAGAGTAGCGGAAGGCGTACGCCACCACCAGCCAGGTCGCCAGCGTGGCCAGGCCCAGCCATACATTCAATGCCAGCAGCACGCCCAGCGCAGTCGCCACGCCTTTGCCGCCTACAAACTTGAAGAACACTGGCCACAGGTGGCCAACGAACACGGCCACTGCCACCAGGGCGATAGCCTGATCCGCCTGGTAACCCAGGCCCAGTTGCTGCTGGAAGTGATCGACCAGGAACACCGCCAGCCAACCCTTGAAGGCATCGCCGATCAGGGTCCAGATCGCTGCGCCTTTGTTACCGCTGCGCAGCACATTGGTGGCACCCGGATTGCCGGAACCATAGGTGCGCGGATCGTCCAGGCCATAGAACTTGCTCACCACCACGGCGAAGGAAATCGAGCCGATCAGGTAAGCGCCAATAATCAGAAGCAGAGTAATCATAAATCCCCGGGATTCGTTGTTTTTATATGCGGCAGCGACTATACACCATACCGCAAGGCAAGAGCGGTACGGCAGCGATGTAAAAATTTCAACTTGGTCAATCGGCCAAGGCGCACTGCACCGGCTTGGCGGCCAGCACTTCAGTCAGGACAGTTGGCTTAATGCCAATCAGGAAGCCGCGGCGGCCACCATTGATATAAATCGTTTCCAGGCCGAGGATGCTTTCTTCCACATACACCGGCATCGCCTTCTTGGTGCCGAACGGCGAGGTGCCGCCCACCATATAGCCGGAATGCCGCTGCGCCACCTCGGGCTTGCAGGGTTCAACGGATTTGCAGCCGATATTGCGCGCCAGGTTCTTGGTCGAAACTTTGCAGTCGCCGTGCATCAGCACGATCAAGGGCTTGGCCGCCTCGTCCTGCATCACCAGGGTCTTCACCACATGGTGTTCGTCGACGCCGAGTTCGCGCGAAGAGACGGAGGTGCCGCCATGCTCCTCGTAGTCATAAGGATGTTCGGAAAATGCGACTTTGTGCTTGCGCAGTAAAGCTGTCGCCGGGGTTTCGGAAATGTGCTCTTTTTTTGCCATGCCGTGATACGCTAGTGCCAAGAGAGGAGTTTCTCATTATGCAGCAAGAAATTCGCTTTGCCACCTTCAATGTCTGCAACCTTGCCCCGCCAGGGGCGAAACTGTACGACAACCTGCTGCCATTGACGGAGCAGGAGTACGAGGCCAAAGCGGAATGGACCGCGCAGCAACTGGACCAGCTCGATGCCGACGTGATCGGCTTCCAGGAAATCTTCTCGCAGGCCGCCTTGCGCGACGTACTGTCCCGCACCCGCAAATACCGCGACGCCGTGCATGCCGGCTTCGATCCCGATCCCCACGCCTCCCGTTTGACGCCCAATGTGGCGCTGGTGTCGCGCCTGCCTTTGGCTGCCGCGCCGGAAGTCTATGCCAATTTCCCTGAAGGCGTACCGGCCGACTCGGGCCTGCCGGAAGCGGACCGCTTCGCCCGGGCACCGCTGCACGCCCAGATCTTGCTGCCCAACGAAGTGGTGGTGGACGTCATCGTGGTCCACCTGAAGTCGCGGCGCCCGGATTACCGCAGCGGCGACACCTCGGAAGACCCGCTACACCTGGCCATGGCCAGCCTGCGCTCGCTGGTCTGGCGCGGTACGGAAGCAGTGGCCCTGCGCGTCCTGTTAAGCAAGATGATGCGCGAAACGCGCCGGCCCTGCATCGTGCTGGGCGATTTCAACGATACTGCCGATGCCGTGACCACTACCATCGTCCTGGGCAATGGCGGCGGCATGATGCCCGGCGATGAGCGCAGGGGCCGCATGTACGATGCCAACCAGATCCAGTTGCGTCAGGATCACTTGCGCCATGTGGCTTATACCAGTATCCACGAGGGCCACTATTCGACCATCGACCATGTATTGGTGTCGGAGGAATTCAACCCTGCCTCGCCGCGCGCCATCGGCGAAGTGCTGGACGTGAGCTACTTCAACGACCACTTGCGCCAGGAGCGGCCCGAAGTTTCCGACCACGGCCAGGTCCTGGTCCGCCTGCGCCTTCGCTAGCAGCCCGTTCGTCAGTGACCACGAAGCCGATCGGCCGCTTGGCTGGCGCCTCGGCAGGCCGCGCCAGTTGCCTGAGCACGTCCACCATGGCCTTCAACTCAGCCCGCGTTGACTCGTGGCCACACGCCACCAGAGCGGCAAGCTCATCTAACCGCGCAGCAAGGCCATCGTGCGCGGCAACGAGTTCCCGAAGGTGAAGGAAGGCTCGCACGACATAAATACCCATTTCGATTGCCTGTCCGGTATTGAGCACATTCGATGCCTGGATTGACCCATGTTCAGTAAAGGCAAAAGGAAGGGTTCTCGCAAACTTCAGTCGCGCGAGGTGGTCACAGTTTGTGACCACCTCATTCTTCTCCGATTTCGTCAGTCGGAACATGAAATTCGCGGGGAAACGCTCCAAGTTGCGCTTGACCGCCTGGTTCAGTGCCTTCGTCGAAACGCCATAGACGTGCGCCAGATCCGCGTCGAGCAACACCTTGTGGCCGCGGACCAGCAGGATCGTCCGCTCGATTCGCTCCGCAGGAATGATTGAAGTGCCGCGCCGCGTAGCCATCCACCGCCCTCGCGGTTGACTCGCAATTGCG
>CBHREK010000060.1:0-193780 GCA_966077345.1 uncultured Duganella sp. | reverse complement strand
GGGGCGGCGGGCGCCGGCTGCCGGCGCGCCGCGCCGAGCAGGCCAAGCAGCGAGCGCAGCGAGGCGCCCAGCGCGAACTGGCCGCGTGCCAGCTTGCGCCACAGCGCCGGGTCGCGCAGGCGCGCCCAGTAATAGTGCTTGAGCGTGCTGCGCGCCAGGCCGGCTGCGCTGCGCGCCCACGGGTTGAGCAGCACCAGGCCGCTCACGCGCGGGTCGCGCCGGCCGTAGAACAGGGCGGCGCTGGCGGCATCGCACAGGCCCCACAGCACCACTTCCTGCAAGCCGGGCACGGCGGCCTGGAAGGCGTCGATGGCGCAGCGGATGTCGGCGGCCACGTCCTCGAAGGTGCGGGCGGCGCCGCTGCTGTCGCCCAGGCCGCGGTAATCGAAGCGCAGGGCCGGGATGCCTTGCGCCGCCAGCTGGCGGCACAGCAGGGCGAACTGGCGGTGGCTGCCGGCCCGGTATTGCGGCCCGCCGACAATCACCAGCACGCCGCGCCGCGCAGCTGCGGCGGCCGGGCTGACGATGCCGACCAGGGTCTCGCCCTCGCAGCCGAAGGCCAGCGCGCGCTCGTCAAGCATGGCAAGCCTCCTGCAGCATGGCGCGGGTGGCTGCCAGCAGCGCCGGCGCTTCGGCGATTTCCTGGCTGGCCCAGAATGGCGGTCCGGCCACGCACTGGGCGCGGACATCGACGCCGGCGGCCTGCCAGCCTTGCAGCATGCGCTGCGAGGCCGGCGCCAGCGGCCGGCCGGCAGCGGGCGCCACTTCCAGCCAGTGCACGGGGCAGGGCGGCGGCAGGCGGCTGGCATCCAGGCTGTCCAGCGCAGCGGCCAGGGCCGGGGCGAGGGTGTAGCCGGCCACTTCCAGCGGCGTGCCGCCGGCCAGGACGGCGCGCAGCGCCTCGGTGCCGCCGTCGGCGCTGCCTTCGCCCAGCATCTGCGCCGCCAGGCGCAAGCGCAGGAACTGGGTCAGGTGGCTGGCGCCTTGCAGCACCGGTTGCCACAGCAGCAGTTGGGACGGCGTGCGTGCGGCCGGCCGGGCGGCATAGTCGAGCGCCAGCAGCGCGCCCAGGCGCAAGCCCCACAGGCCGGCAGCCTGCGGCAATTGCCCGCCCAGCGTCGCGTGCAGCCAGTCCAGCCCAAGCGCGACATCGGCGCGCCAGCTGTCCCAGCTGGCGTCGCCAAAGTCGCCGGCGCTGTCGCCGCAGCCGTGCAAATCGAGCTGCAGCACGGCCCAGCCGTCGGCGGCCAGGGCGCGCGCCTGCAGCGCGGCCATGCGGCGCGCCTTGTTCATTTCCTCGGCCCACGGGTGCAGGTAGAGCCAGGCGCCGCGGCAGCTCGCCTGCGGCGCATGGTACAGCGCGAAGCGCGCTGCCGCGCCGTGTGCCAGGAACAAGGCTTGGGGCGCCGGGGCCATGGCCTTACGCCGTCAGCTTGTGCTGCACGAAGGCGGCCAGGCTGCCCAGGGTGGCAAAGGTGGTGGCGCTGATCTCGTCGTCGTCGATGCTGAAGCCGAACTGTTCTTCCAGCGCGCCGATCAGCTGCACGACAGCCATCGAGTCCAGTTCCGGCAGGCTGCCCAGCAGGGCGGAATGCTGGTCCAGCGCCTGGCCGGCAGGGCCCAGTGCGAGGACGTCGATCAGGATGGTTTTTACTTCTTCCAAATACATGTGATGCTCCAGGATTGCGGTCAGTGCGCAGTATACCTGCCCCCGGAAGCGCCGCCGTGCCAATCCGGGCAAAAAATAAATTATTGCCGATTTCGCATGTTTATTGTTGTTTTTAGAATAAAATAACAGGCCAATACTATTCTTTGCTGAGGAAGAAGGCCGAGTGGTAAGCTTAGCTGATTCAACTAGCCCGGTGGGCGCCCCGATGCTGGAGTTTTTGCGTTTCGATCCGTCTGCCTGCCGCTTCCCGGCGCCGGCCGTGCCGGTGCTGCCCGGCTTGCGGCTGGGCGATTTGCGCCTGCGCGCCGGCCCGGCCTGGCCGGCGCATGGCCAGCATTTCGTGCGCGGCCGTTACGCCCTGGCCGCCGCTTACGCGGCCGCCGGCGTCGGCGCGCGCGGCGCCCTGCTGGCGCCCGCCTACCATTGCCGCACCATGCTCGACCCGGCGCTGGCGCTGGGCGGCGCGATCCGCTTTTACCCGCTGCAAGGCGACCTCAGCCCCGAGCTCGGCGCGCTGGCCGCGCGCTTGGCCGAAGGCGGCGTCGCCGCCTTGCTGCTGACCCATTATTTCGGCGTGCCGCAGGACGCCGCCACCCTGGCGGCGGTGCAGTCGCTGTGCCGCCGGCATGGCGTGGCCCTGGTTGAAGACTGTGCCCATGCCTGGCCGGTGGCGCTGCAGCGCGCCGCGTTGTGCCAGCCGGGCAGCGGCCATTACCTGGTGGCCAGCCCCGCGAAATTCTTTGCCTGTGCCGATGGCGGCATGCTGTGGGGCGCGCCGCCGCAAGCGCTGGCGCCGCGCGGCTGGCTGCAGGAAGCGCGCGGCTGGCGCGACGCCTGGCGCCGCGGGCGCCCGGCGCGGCACCCGGCGCCGGCCGCCGCCGCCGCGCCCTGCGGCGCCGATGTGCGCAGCCGCGAACGCGCGCCCTCCCACCAGTACCAGCCCGCCCTGGCGGCCAGCAGCGGCCTGGCCGGTTCGCGCTGGATCATGCGGCACAGCCGGCTCGACCACCTGGCCCGGCTGCGCCGCCAGCACTATGCCACCTGGGCCGCCCAAGTGGCCGGCCTGGCGCTGGCGCAGCCCTTGTGGCCCAGCCTGCCCGATGGCTGCGCGCCCTATATGTTCCCGCTGCTGCTGGCCGACGACAGCCGCTTCGCCGCGCTGAAACATGCCGGCCTGCCAATCTGGCGCTGGGATGAGCTGGCCAGCAGCGATTGCGCAGTGGCCGGGCGCTACCGCCTCGGCCTGCTGCACCTGCCCTGCCACCAGGGCCTGGAGGCCGACCAGCTCGAGTGGATGGGCAGCCAGTTGCGGCGGGTGCTCGCATGAGCCGCTGGCAATCGGCGCCGCTGCAAGGCGGCCTGGGCAGCCATGCGGCGCGCTGGGATGCGCTGAACCAGCGGGTGGGCGGCGACCATCCCTTGCTCGACAGCAGTTTTGTCGCGGCCCTGCTGCAGCACTTCGGCCGCGGCGACGAGCGCCTGTTCTGGCTCGAGCAGCAAGGCCAGCTGCATGGCATGTGCATCCTGCGCCCGCACAGCCGGATGCGCTGGGCCAGCTTCCTGCCGCCGCAGTTGCAGATCGGTCCCACCCTGGTGGCCGAGCGCGCCTGCCTCGACGGGCTGTGCGGCAGCCTGCCGGCCGGCGCCATGCAGCTGGACTTGCTGTGCAACGACCCGCTGGTGGGCGGCGTGAATGCGGTCAGCCAGCCGTTCCAGCTGCACAGCAACCATGCCCTGACCATGCAGGTCAGCTTGCAGGGCAGCTTCGACGACTACTGGGCCGCGCGCTCGCGCAGCCTGCAATCGAATATGCGGCGCTACCAGAAGCGCGCCGTCACCGACGGCCTGGCGCCGCGTTTTGCCGAAGTCAGCGAACCGGCTGCCGTGGGCGCGGCCGTGGCGCGCTATGCAGCGCTGGAAGGATCCAGCTGGAAAGGGCGCGAAGGCACTGCCATCAGCCACGGCGGCCAGCTGCCGTTTTACCAGGACGTGCTGGTCGAGGCGGCGCGCCACGGGCGCGGCCTGGTGTACGAACTGTGGTTCGGCGAACGGCTGGTGGCATCGCGCCTGGTGCTGGCGCGCGGCGCCATGCTGGTCATGATGAAAACCGCCTACGATGCCGAGTTCGCGCGCTATGCGCCGGGCCGGCTGCTGCTGCACGAGCTGCTGCGCCGCGCCTTCAGCCAGTTTGCCGGCAAGGTCATCGAGTTCTACACCGATGCCGACCAGAACCTGCTGGAATGGGGCACTGCCCAGCGCTGGATCCAGCACGATACCTTGTACCGCTACAGCGCGGTGGAAGCGCTGGCCAAGCTGCGCCAGGTGCTCGGCGGCCAGCAACGCCAGCGCCAGGCCCTGGCCAACGGCCGCTACACGGTCGATGCGATCGGCAGCGTGGAAGCCTTGCCGGACGATGTGCGCGCCTGCATCGAGCAGGCCGGGCAGGGCAGCAGCGATGCCGGCTGCGACTGGTACCGCAACCTGATCGAGACCGTCATGGATTGCGACGACGTGGTGCGCTTCTATGTGCTGCGGCGCGACAGCCTGGTGCAGGCGGTGCTGCCGCTGCACGCGGTGCAGCACAGCGGCGGCTGGCAGCTGCATGCGCTGAGCAATTTCTACACCTCGCTGTACCAGCCGGCCTTCAACCCCTGCCTGAAGGCGGCCGACCTGCTGGTGCTCTTGGCGGCCGTGCAGCGCGACTTCCCCGGCGCCAGCCACCTGACCATGAAGCCGATGGACCCGTCCAGCCATGCCTACCAGGTGCTGCTCGATGCCTTGCGCAAGCTGGGCTGGCTGCCGTTCGAGTATTTCTCGTTCGGCAACTGGTTCCTGACCACCGACAGCAACTGGCCGGCCTACCTGGCCGCGCGCCCGGGCGCCGTGCGCAGCACCCTCAAGCGCATGGGCCGCAAGTTCGCGCAAGCCGGCGGCACGCTGGAAATCGTTACCGGCGGCGCCCGCCTGCCGGAGGCGATTGCCGCCTACGAGACCGTGTACGCCCATAGCTGGAAAGTGCCGGAACCCTATCCCGCCTTCCTGCCCGGCCTGATGCGCCTGTGCGCGGCCCAGGGCAGCTTGCGGCTGGGCCTGGCCTGGCTCGAGGGCAAAGCCGTGGCCGCGCAGTTCTGGATCGTGCGCAATGGCAAGGCCATGATCTACAAGCTGGCCTATGATGAGTCGGCCAGGCTGTATGCGCCGGGCACGCTGCTGAGCGCCCACCTGATGCAGCACGTGATGGAAGTCGAGCAAGTGCAGGAAGTCGATTACCTGCAGGGCGACGACCCCTACAAGCAGCTCTGGATGAGCGAACGGCGCGAACGCTGGGGGATTGTGGCGTATCAGCCACGCACCCTGGCCGGCCTGGCCGGCGCCTTGCATGAAACCATCGGCCGCGCCACGCGCCGGCTGCGCCAGCGCGAACGGGCGCACGCGACGGGGCAGGGCGGCTGGCGGCGCGCGTTGCCGGAGCAATGAGTTGCACATACAATTGTCATTTGATCCAGATTTCAGGAGGGCCGCCGCATGAGCGACCTGGTACATGAGTTCATTTTCCACAGCGCAACACGCAGCCCGCAGGCGGAAGCGCTGGTGTACGGCGCGCGCCGCCTCGGTTACGCCGAACTGGCCGGCTTGCTGCGCGCCACGCGCGATGCCTTGCTGGCCCACGGGCTGGGCCTGGGCGAGCGGGTCGCCGTCTACATGGAAAAGAATGTCGAGAACGTGGCGGCCATGTTTGGCGCCGCTGCCGCCGGCGGCGCCTTCGTGCCCGTCAACCCGCTGCTGAAACCGGAGCAGGTGGCCTACATCCTGGCCGACTGCAATGTGCGCGTGCTGGTGACCTCGGTCGACCGCCTGCGCCTGCTGGGCGATGCGCTGGCCCATTGCCGCGACCTGAAGCTGGTGGTGGCGGTCGGCGCCGGCACCCCGGTCGCGGTGCCGGGCGTGGAAGTGCTGGGCTGGGAGGCCGCCCTGGCTGTTGGTCAGGACGCCCCGGCGCCGCACCGCGTGATCGACCTCGACCTGGCAGCCATCCTGTACACCTCGGGCAGCACCGGCAAGCCGAAGGGGGTGGTGTTGTCGCACCGCAACCTTGTGGCCGGCGCCAAGAGCGTCGCCAGCTACCTGGAAAACACGGCGGCCGACCGCCTGCTGGCGGTGCTGCCGCTCAGCTTTGACTATGGCCTGAGCCAGCTGACCACTGCCTTCCACGCCGGCGCCACTGCCGTGCTGATCAACCACCTGCTGCCGCGCGACGTGCTCAACGCCGTGGTGGCGGAAAAGATCACCGGCCTGGCTGCCGTGCCGCCGCTGTGGATCCAGCTGGCGCCGCTGCCCTGGCCGGCCGACTGCACCTTGCGCTACCTGACCAATTCGGGCGGCGCCATGCAGCGCCCCACGCTCGATGCGCTGCGCGCTGCCTTGCCCAATGCCAGGCCGTTCCTGATGTATGGCCTGACCGAGGCGTTCCGCTCGACCTACCTGCCGCCGGAAGAACTGGAGCGCCGCCCCGATTCCATGGGCAAGGCGATCCCGAATGCCGAAGTGGCAGTGCTGCGCCCGGACGGTTCCGAATGCGCGCCGGGCGAGCCGGGCGAGCTGGTGCACCGCGGCGCCCTGGTCTCGCTCGGTTACTGGAACGACCCGGCCAAGACCGCCGAACGCTTCAAGCCGGTCGCGCCGCGCCATTACGGCCTGCCGCTCACCGAACTGGCCGTGTGGTCGGGCGACACGGTGCGCAAGGACGAGGAAGGCTTCCTCTACTTCATCAGCCGCAACGATGAAATGATCAAGACCTCCGGCTACCGCGTCTCGCCGACCGAGGTGGAGGAAGTGGTGTATGCGCGCGACCAGGTGGCCGAGGCGGCCGCGCTGGGCGTCCGGCACCCGGCCCTGGGCCAGGCCATCGTGGTGGTGGCCCTGCCGCGCGAAGGCGTGGCGCTGACCGCCTCCGACCTGCTGGCCGCGCTGAAGCCGCACCTGCCGGCCTATATGCTGCCGCAGAAGGTGGTGATCGCCGAGGCCAGCCTGCCGCGCAACCCGAACGGCAAGATCGACCGCAAGCTGCTGTCGACCCAGTATGAAAACGTGTTCGGGGAGGGCGCATGAGCATGGAAGCACCGCGCCGCCCGCAGCACGCGCCGCTGCTGCAGTTCGCGCTCGAGGACGACTGCCTGCTGATCGGCGGCATCCCGCTGCCGCGCCTGGCCGCGCGCGTCGGCCAGACCCCGTTCTACGCCTATTCGCGCGCCGCCATGACGCAGCGCGTGGCCGAGCTGCGCGCCGCGCTGCCGCCCGACGTGCACCTGCATTACGCCATGAAGGCCAACCCGATGCCGGCCGTGGTGCAGCACCTGGCCAGCCTGGTCGACGGCATCGACGTCGCTTCCGGCGGCGAGCTGCGGGTGGCGCTCGACACCGTGATGGACCCGGCCAAGATCAGCTTCGCCGGCCCCGGCAAGGGCGAGGCCGAGCTGTCCTGCGCGATCGCGGCCGGCATCGTGCTGAACCTGGAGTCGGAAGGCGAGATGGAACGCGCCGCCGCCATCGGCCGGCGCCTGGCCATCGTGCCGAAGGTGAATGTGCGGGTGAACCCCGACTTCGAGCTGAAATCGTCCGGCATGAAGATGGGCGGCGGCCCCAAGCAGTTTGGCGTCGATGCCGAGCGGGTGCCGGCCATGCTGGCGCGCATCGCTGAACTGGGGCTCGATTTCCACGGCTTCCACATCTTCAGCGGCTCGCAGAACCTGAAGGCGGCGGCGCTGCAGGATGCGCATGAAAAGACGTTCGCGCTGGCACTGCGCCTGGCCGAGGCGGCGCCGCGCGCACCGCGCATCCTGAACATCGGCGGCGGCTTCGGCATCCCGTACTTCCCCGGCGAAGAGCGGCTCGACCTGGCTGCCGTGGGCCGGAACCTGGCGCGCATCATGGAGGAAGTACGGCCGCGCCTGCAAGGCGCTGAGGTGGTGATCGAGCTGGGCCGCTACCTGGTGGGCGAAGCGGGCGCCTATGTGTGCCGGGTGGTCGACCGCAAGGAGTCGCGCGGCCAGGTGTTCCTGGTGACCGATGGCGGCCTGCACCACCACTTGTCGGCGTCCGGCAATTTTGGCCAGGTGATCCGCAAGAATTATCCGGTCGTGATCGGCACCCGGGTGGCCGGCGGCCCGCGCGAGCTGGCCTCGGTGGTGGGCCCGCTGTGCACCCCGCTCGACCTGCTGGCCGACCAGATGGAACTGGGGCAGGCACAGGCCGGCGACCTGGTGGTGGTCTTGCAATCGGGCGCCTATGGCGCCACGGCCAGCCCGGCGGCTTTCCTGAGCCACCCGGCCGCGGTCGAAGTTTTCGTGTAAGCGGAAGGAAAGCGTATGAGCGGGATCTGTGGATGGATGGGGCTGGCCGGCGCGCCGGAATTGCTGGAGCGGATGGCGGCGCCGCTGTCGCGCTTCGACCAGGGCGCGCTGCATGCCCGCTCCGGCCAGCGCAGCGGCGTGGCCGTGGCCGCGCAGCAGGGCAGCGCCGACCTGTTCCAGCGCGATGGCGTGCTGGTGGCCCTGTGGGGCCAGCCGCGCTTCACCGACCCGGCGCTGGCCGCCCAGGCCGCCGCCCAGGGCGCGGCCGCCACCGTGGCCGCGCTGTGGGCGCAGGGCGCGCAGCGCAGCTGCGAACAAGTGCATGGCTGCTTCACCCTGGCCATCCTCGATGAGCGCAGCGGCGAAGCGGTGCTGGCCACCGACCGCATGGGCATCCAGCCGCTGCACTGGCAACTGGCCGGCGAGACCCTGGTGTTCGGCAGCACGGCCGACGCCCTGCTGCGCCACCCGCTGACGCCCGGCGTGCTGGACCACCAGGGCTTGTACAACTACGTCTATTTCCACATGGTGCCCTCGCCCGGCACCGTGTACCAGGGCCAGCAGCGGCTGCTGCCCGGCCGCTACCTGCACTACCGCCAGGGTCGGGTCGAAGAACACAGCTACTGGCGCATGCAGTTCGAAGAAAACGGCACGCGCTCGTTCGGTGAGCTGAAGGAGGAATTCCTGTCCGTGCTGCGCGCCAGCGTGCAGGAAGCGGCGGGCGGGCGCAAGGTGGGTGCCTTCCTGTCCGGCGGCACCGACAGCTCCACCATCGCCGGCATCCTGACCCAGGTCGGCGGCGTGGCCGCCGACACCTATTCGATCGGCTTCGAGGCCCAGGGCTACGACGAAATGGAATATGCGCGCATCGCCTCGCGCCATTTCGGCACCCGCCACCACGAGTACTATGTGACGCCGGACGACGTGGCCAACGCCATCCCGCAGGTGGCAGCCGTGTTCGACCAGCCCTTCGGCAATGCTTCGGCGGTGCCGGCCTTCTACTGCGCGCGCATGGCCAGGGCCGACGGCGTGCAGCGCATGTTCGGCGGCGACGGCGGCGACGAGTTGTTCGGCGGCAACGAGCGCTACGCCAAGCAGCATGTGTTCGAACTGTACGAGCGGGTGCCGCGCCTGGTGCGCAAGGCCTTGCTGGAACCGGCCGTGTTCAACTTCCCGGGCGGCGAACGGGTGCGCCTGCTGCGCAAGGCGCGCAGTTATATCGAGCAAGCCTCGGTCGGCATGCCGGCGCGGCTGGAGACCTACAACCTGCTGGGCCGCTACGGGCCGCAGCAAGTGTTTACCGACGACTTCCTGGCAGCAGCCGACATCGGCAACCCGCTCGCCACGCTGGAGCGCAACTATGGCCGCAGCGAAGCACGCTCCCTGATCAACCGCATGCTGGCGCTGGACTTGCAGATCACCCTGGCCGACAACGACTTGCCAAAAGTAATGAAGGCGTGCGAGCTGGCTGGCGTGGAGGTGGCGTTCCCCTTCCTGCACGATGCGGTTGTGGCTTTTTCGGCCGGCCTGACGCCGCAGCAGAAGCTGAACGGCACCCAGTTGCGCTGGTTCTTCAAGGAAGCATTGCGCGGCTTCTTGCCTGATGCCATTATCACCAAACAAAAGCATGGTTTCGGCCTGCCGTTCGGCGTCTGGCTGCAGCAGCACCAGGCCTTGCAGCAACTGGCTGCGGACAGCCTGAGCGACCTCAAGGCGCGCAAGGTGGTGCGCGGAGAATTTATCGAACAATTGGTCGGCACCCACCTGCAAGAGCATGCCGGCTATCACGGCACCATGGTCTGGGTGCTGATGATGCTGGAACAGTGGTTCCGCGCCCACCGCAACGCATAACAACGACATCACCAAACTGAGGGACATCATGGCACATCGCGTAACCCGGCTGGCAGTGGCCGCCACCCTGGCCGCCAGCGCATTGCTGGCCGGCTGCAAATCGGACACGCCGGAAAGCTTGCTGGCCGACGCCAAGCAACTGCAGCAGAAAGGCGACCGCAAAGGCGCCCAGATCCAGCTCAAGAATGCGCTGGCCAAGGACCCCAACAACGGCGAAGCGCGCTACCAGCTGGGCAAGCTGTCGCTGCAGATGGGCGACCCGGTCTCGGCGGAAAAGGAAGCGCGCCGTGCGCTCGACTTGAAATACAAGCCGCAGGACAGTGAATTGCTGCTGGCCGAAGCGCTGCTGCGCCTGGGCGACTTGCAAAAGATGCTCGATGAATCGGAAAAATTCCAGCAAAGCCCGGCGCTGCTGGCCTTCCGCGGCGAAGCCCTGATCGGCTTGCGCAAGCTCGATGAAGCGAAAAAGCAATTCCAGTCGGCCCTGGACGCCGAACCGAACAGCGCCGATGCGCTGACCGGCATGGCGCGCCTGGCGGCCATCGGCAACGACCTGGAGGGCGCGCGCGCCCTGACCGAACAGGCCATTGCCAAGGATGGCGGCAATATCAATGCGCTGACCTTCAAGGGCGAGCTGCTGCGGGCCCAGGCCAAGCCGGAAGAGGCGCGCGCGGCCTTTGCCGAAGTGATCAAGCTGGACCCGACCAACAGCAGCGCCAACCTGGAACAAGCCTACCTCGATATCGTGGCCGGCAAGCTCGATTCGGCCCAGGCCGCCATCAACGCGGCCAAGAAGACTGCGCCGCGCAGCCTGACCACGCTGTACACGCAAGCCTTGCTCGATTACACGCGCGGCAACTACACGGCGGCGCGCGACAACCTGCAAGCGATCGCCAAGGGCGCGCCCAACCACCCGCCCAGCATGCTGCTGTCGGGCGCGGTCGACTTCCAGCTGGGTACCCTGAAGCAGGGGGAGGCCAAGCTGCGCACTTACCTCGACGGCCAGCCGGGCAATACCTTTGCGCGCAAGCTGCTGGCGGCGACCCTGCTGCGTGGCAACAACCCGGCCGAAGCCCAGAAAGTGCTGGAACCGGTCCTGCAGGGCAAGGTCAGCGATGGCAGCCTGCTGGAATTGGCGGCGCAAGCCAATATGCTGCAGCGCGAACCGGCCAAGGCGGCTGCCCTGCTCGAGCGCGCCATCGAACTGAACCCGAAACGCAGCGCGAGCTATATTGCGCTGGGCGGCGCCCGCCTGGCGCTGGGCGAGCGCGACAAAGGCATGGCCATGCTGAACAAGGCGCTCGAGCTGGAACCCGATTCGCTGCCGGCGGCCACCGCGCTGGCGCGCACCCAGCTTGCCCTGGGTAACTACGACCAGGCCCTGGCCGTGCTGGCCAAGCAGGAAGCCAAGCATGGCAAGGAAGCCGAGCTGTCGATCCTGCGCGGGCATGTGCTGCTGGCCAAGCAGGACAAGGCCGGCGCGCGCGCCGCCTTCAACAAGGCGGTGCAACTGGCGCCGGCCAGCTATGCCGCGGTGGTCACCCTGGCCCAGCTCGAGCTGATGGAGCAAAAGCCGGAGGCGGCGCGCCAGCACATGCTGAAGCTGCTGGACAAGGACAAGGACAATGTCAGTGCGATGACGGCGCTGGCGCAGATGGCGGAACGGGCCAAGAAGCGCGACGAAGCGGCGCAATGGCTGGAAAAAGCCGCTGCCGTCGATCCGGACGCGCTGGTGCCGGCGGTGCGCCTGGGCGGCTATTTCCTGCAGACGCGCCAGCCGGCCAAGGCCATCGAACACCTGCGCAAGGTGCTGCTGGTGCATCCGGCCTCGCCGCTGGTGCTGGAAGTCATGGGCCGGGCCCAGCAGATGTCCGGCGATGTGGCCGGCGCCTATGAAACCTATAGCAAGCTGGCGGGCGCCGTGCCGAAGTCGCCGCAGGCCCAGCTGTTCCTGGCCAGCGTCCAGGTGCAAAAAAAGGATTTGCCGGCCGCGCAAGCGAGCGTGAAGAAAGCGCTGGGCCTGGATCCGGCCCTGGTGCAGGCCCACCTGATGCAAGCGGACCTGGACTTGATGCAGGGCAAGCAGGAGGAGGCGCTGGCGGTGGCGCGCAACCTGCAAAAAATCCAGGCCAAGCAGCCGGCCGGTTTCATGCTCGAGGGCGACTTGCAGATGCGGGCCGGCAAGCCGACGCAGGCGGTAGCGCCTTACCAGCAAGCCTTCACGCTGGCGGCGCGGCCGGAAATGCTGTACAAGCTGACCTCCGCCATGCGCGCCGCCAACCGTGCCGCTGACGCCGATGCCCAGGTCGCCGCCTGGCGCAAGGCCCATCCCGACGAGCCGCTGGGCCTGATGTATACGGCCGAGCAGAACCTGGCGGCCAAACAATACAAGGCCGCCATCGGCCAGCTGGAGACGGTGGTGGCCAAGCTGCCGGACAACGTGCTGGCGCTGAACAACCTGGCCTGGGCCTACCAGCAGGACAAGGACAAGCGCGCCCTGGCGACGGCCGAGAAGGCGCAGCAGCTGGCCGGCGACAACCCGACCGTCATGGACACCCTGGGCTGGATCCTGGCGGAGCAGAACCAGCTCGAGCGCGCCCTGCCGATGCTGAAGAAAGCCAGCGACCTGGCGCCGAAGGCGGCCGATATCCGCGGCCATTATGCCGCCGCGCTGTGGAAGAAAGGCGACAAGGCCGGGGCCCGCAAGGAATTGCAGGCCGCCATGGCCGCCGATGCCCGCTTCGCGCAGACCGACGAAGCACGTAACTTGCAAAAGCAATTTGAATAAGTAGCAACTTCCGCGCTGTCCGGCCCGCATGCGCCACGCCGCATGCGGGCGCCCTTCCTCTGTGTCTATTGTGCAGTTGAAAACAATAGAGTCTTTTTCACAACATTTACTTCATGGGTATTGTGCGCCGGGCGCAGCCATGCCAACATGTAGAAAGTTGATAATTTTTACATAACGCACTTGTAATCCGATACATTTTTCGTCCCGGCATCAATCGTGCG
This sequence comes from uncultured Duganella sp., assembly GCA_966077345.1. GTDB lineage: Bacteria > Pseudomonadota > Gammaproteobacteria > Burkholderiales > Burkholderiaceae_D > Rugamonas. Next base: position 180,901 of record CBHREK010000060.1, on the reverse strand, counting down.
CGCCCCCGCAAGGCTATTCAACTATATTTTGCCGTTGAGCCCGGCGTCCGCGCCGCTCGTTGGGCTCATTGGCATTGGCCAGCCGTCAGGCTTGCGGGTGCCAGAGGAGGATAGAGCCATGAATGGAACAGCTGTCCCGGCGCTGGAAGCCGAGCCCGTGCGGCAGGCTCCAGCCAATTCCCATGCGCGCGCCACGCTCGAGGACTTGCTTCCGGAAAATATGGAAGACCTGGTCACCGACGAAAAATCATTTGGTATTCGCATGATCGATACGGTTGAGGGCCGCAGCAAGGCCAGCTTGCTTATCAACAAAATGTACTCCTGGCGCGGTTATGCCGGGACCCATAAGCTGAGCGATGATCCGAACCGGATCACGCTCACCGCCAGCGACAAGGGCGAGGTGGTCGGCACCCTGACCCTGGGGCTGGATTCCCCGATCGGCATCATGGCCGATGAAATTTTCAAGGAAGAAGTCGATGCGGTGCGCATGATCCCGGGCGCCCGCGTCTGCGAAATCACCAAGCTGGCGTTCGACAACGGCGGCAGCAAGTCGCAGATGGCTTCGCTGTTCCACCTGTCCGTGATTTACGCGCGCGACCTGCACCACTGCACCCACATCTTCATTGAGATCAACCCGCGCCACCGGCGCTTCTATGAAGCCATGCTCGGTTTCAAGCGGATGGGCGAACTGAAGACCAACCCGCGCGTCGATGCCCCGGCCTACCTGCTGGTGGTGGAGCTGGCCTATGTCAGCGAACAGATCGAAAAGTACGGCGGCCAGGGCCCGGAGATTGCCATGGCGGCCCGTTCGTTCTACCCGATGTTCTATTCGCCGCGCGAGGAAAGCGGCATTATCCGGCGCCTGAAAAACATCCAGTAAGTCTATTGAGATTTGATAGTCGATTGACAATTATTGTGGTATTGTCAATATCCTGACAACCAAGCAGGGGTTTCCATGCCACGTCGCGAGAACCGGGGGGCGCCGCGCGCCCTCGCCATCTTTGGCAGCCTGATGCTGGCGGCCGGACTGTCCGGCTGCCTCCAGCAGGAAACCAGCGCCACCCTCATGGCGCAAGCCCGGCAGCACTTGCAGCAGGGCGAAACCAAGGCCGCCCTGATCCAGATGCGCAACGCCGCCGGCAAGAGCCCGGCCGACCCGGAAATCCGCTACCAGCTGGCGCGCGTCTACAACGATTACAACGAACCGGCCGCCGCCGAAAAGGAAATCCGCAAGGCGCTCAGCCTGAACTACGAGCGCGCCCAAGCCTTGCCGCAACTGGTGCGCGCCCTGGTGGCCCAGGACAAGGCGCAAGCCGCGCTGGACGAGAGCGCCGCCGACGCGGCCCAGGCCAGCCCGGCCCTGCTGGCCGCGCGCGCCGATGCCTGGCTGGCCGTGGGCGACCGCGGCAAGGCGCAGGAAGGCTATGCCCAGGCCCTGGCCGCACAGCCGGGGCTGGCGGCAGCGCTGCTGGGCCAGGGCAATATGGCCTGGATGGCCAAGGATGGCGCGCTGGCCCTGCAGCTGGCCGAGCAGGCCGTGCAAGCCAACCCGAAAGACCCAGCCGTGTTCCGCTTCAAGGGTTCCGTGCTGCGCCACCAGGGCAAGCCGGAAGCGGCGCTGGACGCCCTGGGCCAGGCCCTGGCGCTGCAGCCCGACCACCTGTTCGCGCGCGTCGAGCGCACCGACCTGGAAATCGAGCTGAAGCAGTACGCCGCGGCCAAGGCCGATATTGCCGCCCTCGACAAGATCACCCCCAACAGCCCGTACGCCATCTACCTGCAAGCCCTGCTCGACCATACCCAGGGAAAATTCACCGATGCGCAGGCACAGCTGCTGAAGTTGCTGAAGCTCGTGCCCAACCACATGCCGACGGTGCTGCTGGCCGGCGCCAATGAGCTCAAGCTGGACAACGCCACTGCCGCCCAGGGCTTCCTCAACGCTTACCTGGAGCGCAATCCGGACAGCATGTACGCGCGCAAGCTGCTGGCGCAAGCCCTGCTCAAGACCGGCCAGCCAGCCGAAGCGGCCGTTGCCCTCGGTCCTTTGCTGCGCAGCGGTGCGCAGGATGCGCAACTGCTGGTGCTGGCCGGCGAATCGCATTTGCGCAACAAGGATTACAAGGCTGCCGAGCAGTACTTCGCCAAAGCGGCCGCCATCATGCCGGACGAAGCCACGCTGCACACGTCGCTGGGACTGGCCCAGCTCGGCCAGGGCCAGGTGGCGCGGGCGGTTGAGCAACTGGGCCGCGCCACCGCGCTCGACCCCAAGTCCGAGCAGGCGGCGCTGTACCTGATCCGCTCGGAGATCAGCCTGGGCCGCTATGACAAGGCGCTGGCCGCCGTCAAGGCTTACCAGGCCGCGCAACCGGACAATGCCGTGGTTCGCAACCTGGAGGGCAGCATCTACCTGGCGCAAAAGAACGTGCCGGCGGCCCGTGCCGCGTTCGACAAGGCGCTCGCGCTGCAGCCGGCCCATTTGGCCGCCATGCTCAACCTGGCCCAGCTCGACCTGCAGGAACACAAGACCGATGCCGCCCGCCAGCGCTTCGAGACCGTGCTGCAGCACAACCCGCACCATGTCGGCGCCATGACGGCGCTGGCTGATATTGCCGTGCTGCAGGGGCAGGCGGCGCCGGCGGTGCGCTGGCTGGAGCAGGCCGTGGCGGAAAAGCCGAAAGCGGCCGAGCTGGGCATGCGCCTGGCGCGCGCCTACCTGAAAGCCGGCCAGCACGCCAAGGCCACCACCTTGGCGCGCCAGCTGCAGGTAAACGATGGCAACAACCCGGCCCTGTCCGAATTGCTGGGACAGGTGCAGCTGGCCAACAACGATGGCGCCGGCGCGCTGGAGAGCTTCGGCAAGATGGTGCAGCAAGACCCCAAATCGGCGCCGGCCTGGTTCGGCACGGCGGCCGCCCACCTGATGCTGAAGAACGCAGCGGCAGCCAGCGCCGACCTGAAGAAGGCGCTGGCGCTTGACCCGAAATACCGCCCGGCACGCATGGCCCTGGCCGAAATCGCGCAACAGCAGAACCGCCCGGCCGAGGTCCTGGCCATCGCGCGCCAGATGCAGAAGGAAGAGGGGCAGCAGTCGGCCGGCTATGTGATGGAGGGCGACCTGCTGGTGCGCCAGCAGAAATACAAGGAGGCGGTGGCGCTGTACGAAAAAGCCTATGGCTACGACAAGGATGGCCGCATCGTGCTGGCCATGCACCGTACCCTGCTGGCCGCCGGCTTGCCGCGCGACGCCGACCAGCGCCTGGCGCAATACCGCAAGGAACAGCCGGGCGACCTGGCCGCCACCATGTATGCCGCCGAGCTGAGCTTGTCGCGCAAGCAGTTCAAGGCGGCGGTGGCCGACCTGGAACAGGTGCTCAAGGCCGCGCCGGACAGTCCGGTGGCGCTGAACAACCTGGCCTGGGCGTACAGCGAACTGAAGGATCCGCGCGCGCTGGCGACAGCCGAGAAAGCCTTGCAGGCAGCGCCGGATAGCGCAGCCATCCTCGACACCACCGGCTGGCTGCTGGCGGCCAAAGGCGACACCGCGCGCGCCGTGCCCATGCTGAAACGGGCGGCCACGCTGCAGCCGGCCAATGCCGTGCTGCGCTACCACCTGGCGGTGGCCCTCAACCAGTCGGGCGACAAGAAAGCCGCCAAGGTCGAGCTGGAACGGCTGATCTCGGGCGGCACCCCGTTCCCGCACCTGGACGAGGCGATCGCCCTGCTGAAGGTCCTGAACGGCAGCTGAGCGGATGGACGCCCCCTTCATCTACAGCCAGGCCTTCGCCCGCAATATCGGCTGGCTCACCGAAGCCGAGCAGGCCAGCCTGCGCGGCAAGCGCGTGGCCATTGCCGGCGCCGGCGGCGTGGGCGGGGTGCACCTGATGACCCTGGTGCGCCTGGGGGTCGGCTCTTTCCACATTGCCGACTTCGACAAATTCGACCTGCCCAACTTCAACCGCCAGGTGGGCGCCATGCAGTCGACGCGCGGCTTGCCGAAAATCGAAGTGATGGCGCGCATGGCGCGCGACGTCAACCCGGAACTCGAGATCAGGATGTTCCCGGACGGGATCAACGCCGGCAACCTCGAAGCCTTTTTCGACGGCGTCGACATTTACATCGACAGCCTTGACTTCTTCGCCTTCGAGATCCGCCAGCAAACCTTTGCCTGGTGTGCCGCGCGCGGCATTCCGGCCACCACGGTGGCGCCGCTGGGCATGGGGGCGGCGCTGCTGAACTTCCTGCCGGGGCGGATGACGTTTGAAGAATATTTCGGCTGGGGCGACTTGCCCGAAGGCGACAAGGCGATCCGCTTCGTGGTCGGCCTGGCGCCGGCCGGCCTGCACCGGCCTTACCTGGTGGTGCCGTCGGCCGTCAACTTCGCCGAGCGGCGCGGGCCGTCGACCATCATGGCCTGCCAGCTGTGCGCCGGCATCGCCGCCACCGAGGCGCTGAAGATCCTGCTGGGGCGCGGCGGCGTGCTGGCCGCGCCGCACGGCATGCAGTTCGACGCCTACCGCAACAAGCTGGTGCGCACCTGGCGCCCCGGCGGCAACAAGCACCCGATCCAGCGCCTGGCGATCCTGATCGGCAAGCGCGCCTTTGCGAAAATGGCCCAAACATGACCACCATCGAACAAATCCTCGACCTGGCGCGCTGGGCGCCCAGCGGCGACAACACCCAGGTATGGCGCTTTGAAATCCTGGCGCCGGACCATGTGGCCGTGCATTGCTACGACACGCGCGCGCACGTAGTGTACGACCTGGACGGGCATCCGAGCCAGGTCGCGGTGGGCGCCATGCTGGAAACCATGGCCATTGCCGCCACCGCCCACGGCCTGCGCGCCGATGCCGTGCGCCGCAGCGACAGCCCGGATACCCATCCCGTATTCGACGTGCGCTTCACGCCGGACGCGGCGATCGCGCCCAGCCCGCTGCTGGCGGTGATCACCACGCGCAGCGTGCAGCGCCGCCCGCTCAGCACGCGGCCGCTGACGGCGCCGGAAAAGCAGGCGCTGGAAGCGGCGGTCGGCCCGGCGCACCGGGTGCAGTGGATCGAAGGCTTCGGCGGCCGCTGGGCGGCGGCGCGCCTGATGTTCCGCAACGCCAAGCTGCGCCTGACCATGCCGGAAGCCTACGAGGTGCACCGCAGCATCATCGACTGGGGCAAGACCCACAGCCCGGACAAGGTGCCGGACCAGGCGCTCGGCGTCGACAACGGCACGCTGAAGCTGATGAAGTGGGCAATGGCGAGCTGGCAGCGCGTCAATACCATGAATACCCTGATGGGCACCTGGGCGCCGCGCCTGCAGATGGACCTGGTGCCGGGCATGGCCTGCGCCGCCCATTTCGTGATCCGCGCGCAGCGCGCCCCGGCCAGCATCGACGATTACGTGGCGGCCGGCCGCGCCACCCAGCGCTTCTGGCTGACGCTGACCGCGCTCGGCCTGCATATGCAGCCGGAAATGACGCCGCTGATCTTTGGCCGCTATGTGCGCAATGCGGTGCGCTTCACGCGCCTCGACCAGTTGCAGGACGCGGCGCGCAAGCTGTATGGCCAGCTCACCAGCGTGATCGGCAACGATCCGGCCACGGCGGTGTTCATGGGCCGGCTGGGCGCCGGCAAGGCGGCTCGCGCGCGTTCGGTGCGCAAGCCCCTGGCTGAACTGATGAAGTAGGCCGGCCGCTGCCGCCTTGTCGGTTTACTTTACAACAAGCTTTGCATGATGCCACGCAAGAAAATCCTCTTCATTGCCGAGGCCGTGACCCTGGCGCACATCGGCCGTCCGCTGGCGCTGGCCGCCAGCCTCGACCGCGCCGAATACGACGTGCATTTCGCCTGTGCCGACGGCTATGAGTTTTGCTTCGCGGGCGCCGACCTGGTGCGCTGGACGATCCGCAGCATTTCCAGCAAGCAGTTCCTGCAAGCGCTGGCCGACGGCAAGCCGGTGTATGACAGCGCCACCCTGGCTGGCTATGTGGAGCAAGACTTGCAGCTGCTGCGCGAGATCCGGCCGGACGTGGTGGTGGGCGACTTCCGCCTGTCGCTGTCGGTCAGCGCGCGGCTGGCCGGCGTGCCTTACGTGGCGCTGATCAACGCCTACTGGAGCCCGTACGTGCGCCAGCGCTACACCGTGCCCAGCCTGCCGCTCACGCGCTTCTTGCCGATCGCCCTGGCCGATACGCTGTTCAAGCTGGCGCGCCCGCTGGCATTTGCCCTGCACACCATTCCGCTCAACCGCGTGCGGCGCCGCCATGGCCTGCCATCGCTGGGCTGGGACTTGAACCGGGTCTACACCGATGCCGACCATACCCTGTATGCCGACGTTGCCGAACTGTTCCCGCCGCACGACCTGCCGTCCAGCCACCGCTTCATCGGCCCCGTGCTGTGGTCGCCGCCGCTGCCCCTGCCGCCCTGGTGGCAGCAGTTGCCGCCCGAACGCCCGCTGGTGTACGTGACGGTGGGCAGTTCAGGCCAGGGCGCCATCCTGCCGGCCGTGCTGCAAGCCCTGGCCGGCCTGCCGGTGACGGTGCTGGCCGCCACGGTCGGCCGGGTGGCGCTCGACCAGGTACCGGACAATGCCCGCGTGGCCGACTTCCTGCCGGGGGAAGAGGCGGCACGCCGCGCCGCCCTGGTGATCTGCAACGGCGGCAGCCCGACCAGCCACCAGGCGTTGGCGGCCGGCGTGCCGGTGATCGGGATTGCCGATAACCTGGACCAGTTCCTGAATATGCAGGGCATTGTTGCCGCCGGCGCCGGCGCCCTGCTGCGCGTCGATCGCTTCGATGGCGCCGCCGTCCGCCAGGCGGCGCAAGCCCTGCTGGCCACGCCGGCGGCCAGCCTGGCGGCACAGCGCTTGCAGGCCATATTCAATCGCTATCACGCGTCGGAATCTTTTAGCAAGTTACTGTCGAAAATCCTTACAACGACATAAGTTAATACCAACATAGTACTAACAGTAACACAGCAAGCTATTGATTTCTAAGGAAACGGGGAGGTTGGCACAACTATTGCTCATTGGAGTATGTGCCCGCTGCAAGGCCGGATAGCAGCAAAAGGTCAAGACAGCCCTTTTTAACTCAGGAGTCAAAACAATGAAGATTTTCCGCAAACTGCTCCCGCTTGCTACCGCAGCGACCATGCTGTTCGCCGCTGGTGCCGCCCAGGCAGATGTGCTCACCCCGTTTAACATCAAGGACGGTGCCGGCAACACCCTGGCATCCAACGTCGACCGCCTGGACTGGTCGTCCAACGGCAGCGGCCTGGCGCGCGGCATCGGTCCGTTCGGCACCCCGCTGAGCGTCGGCCAGAGCTTCGATTTCCTGTACCAGTCGACCCTGGTCGGCAAGAACGGCGGCACAGGCACCCCGAACCTGGGCGGTCGCCTGGACGGTGAGGCCAACGGCGTTGCCACCGGCGATTTCGAATTCACCATCGCCGCCAAGATGACCGAAGTGGTGACCGGCACCTTCGGCCCGACTGCGACCTTCGGCCTGGGCGGTGCGCCTGGATCCAACAAGGTGGCGATCTATTTCGACACCGCGCGCAATGCCAACACCGCGACCGGCCAGGGCTTTGACGACGGCATCATGGTGGCGCTGCTGACCATCGATTCCAACTCGTCCGTGTTCACCCTGTTTGGCCCGAACAATGGCCAGGGTTCCGCCAAGCTGCACGCCGGCATGCTGGAACCGGGCGACTTCGTGAACCCGGACTACTTTGAAGGCGTGATGAGCCTGATCTTCGGCGTCGACTTCGAATCGAGCCTGAACTACCCGGCCGGTACCGCCGCCACTGCAGGCTTCCACCGCAACACCTCGAGCAACAACGGCGACCCGTTCTCCACCGTGATTCCGGTCCTGAACGGCCAGCGTGGCAGCGACATCATGTTCAAGGTTGATGGCGACAGCGGCTTCACCCGCGACGTGCCGGAACCAGGCACCATGCTGCTGATGGGCATTGGCCTGCTGGGCCTGGCTCGCCTGCGCCGCCGCGCTTAAGCCGCTGCTTTAAATTAAATGGGGACGTACCCTTTAAAGGGGTACGTCCCCTTTTAATTTAAAGGGGTACGTCCCCTTTTTATTTATTGCGGCGGCTTGAACATCTTGGCCACTTCGCGGATCACCATGCTGTGCGGGAACAGGCCGGCAAAGAAGCGTTGCTTGTAGGTGCCCTTGATGGAAGCGACCACCGGGTCGCCCTTGGCCAGCCCGGCCAGCGAGGCCTTCACCACTTCGGCCGTGCTGCCGCGGGCCGTGAGGGCGCTGGCGTAGGCGCCGGCCTTGGCATCGAATTCGGTATCGGTCGGCCCCGGCACCAGGGTCTGCACCAGGATGCCGCGCTCCTTCCACTCGCCATGCAGGGCCTGGCTGAAGCTTTGCACGAAGGCCTTGGAAGCGGCGTACACCGCCATGTAGGGCACCGGCTGGTAGCTCGCTTGCGATGAGACGTTGATCACGGCGCTGCTCGGGAAAGAGGCCAGGTCGGGCAGGAAGTGGTAGCACATCTCGACCATGGCGCGGTTGTTGACCTCGATCATGTCGCGGTAGTCGTTCAGTTCCCAATGCTCGAGCCGGTTCCAGCGCCCCATGCCGGCGATATTGCACAGCAGGCGGATGCGGATGCCGGCTGCGGCGAGGCGGGCCTGCACCTGGTCCACCGAGCCCGGCACGGCCAGGTCGAGCCGCACCACCTCGGCCTGCACGCCCAGTTCATGCCGCACGCGGGCCGCCAGTTCCTGCAGGCGTTCTGCGCGCCGCCCGACCAGCACGACGTTGACGCCGTTGCGCGCCAGTTCGCGCGCGAACTCGGCGCCGATGCCGCCGGAGGCGCCGGTCACCAGCGCCCAGTGGCCGCGCAAATCTTCAAGCTTGATCATCGTAAATTCCTTTTCCTGTCAGGTGGCGCGCCACGCGCAAGGCGTTGGCGGCAATCGTCAGGCTGGGATTGGTCCCGCCGCTGGACGGGAAGAAGGAGCCATCCACCACGTACAGGTTGGACAGGCCATGCGCCCGATTGTTGGCATCGAGCACGCTGCTGCGCGGATCGCTGCCGAAGCGGCAGGTGCCGCAGGCGTGGGCGATGCGCTGGTTGTTGTCGGCCTGTTTCACCAGGTTGAAAGGGTAGGGCTGGAGCACGTCCTTCATCAGGCGGCGCATGGCTGCGATGCGCGCCGCATCGTGCGGGCGCACGCGGTATTCGAGCGCCAGGCGCACATCGCCGGTGGCCGGCGTCACGCGGTTGTCGGCATACGGCAAGTCTTCCAGCGTGCTGGCCAGCACCAGGCGCTCATGCACGAATTGCCTGAGGATCGGTTTCATCACCGGCTGCGCCAGCTTGAACAAGGGCGCCAGCCAGGGCAGGGCGCCTTGCCGGACATCGTCTTCCATCGATGCTGCCAATACCGGCACCGGCGGCAGGCGGCCGAACGATTGCACCGAGCCGAGCTTGCTGCCGTCGCGCTGGTAGAAATCGTTGAAGCCGAATTCCTTCTGCCGGTTGTCGAAGCCGGCCGGGGTCCTCGGCTTGATCACGTACAGGTCGATGTGGTGGCGCATCAGGTTGCGCCCCACCAGGCCGGAATCGTTGGCCAGGCCTTGCGGCCAGTGCGCGCAGGCCGATTGCAGCAGCAGGCGCGGCGTTTCCAGCGCGCCGGCGGCCAGGAACACCTGCTTGCCGCGCAGGGTCAGGCGCTGCCCGCGCTGCGCGCAGACCACGCCGGTCACCGCCTCGCGCGTGGCCTCGAGTTGCAAGACTTCGCATTCATCCATCAGCGTTGCGCCATGCTGCGACAAGGCCGGTTCCAGGCATACGCGGCTGGCGTCGTTCTTGCACTGGCGGTCGCACAGGTAACCCTGGCAGGCGCTGCAGCCTTCGACAAATTCGCAGGCCAGTGGCAGGCGGTAGGGATGCAGGGCGCGCTGCTGGAAGAAGTCGAACAGTTCGCCGGCGGCCGGCGTCAGCGGCGGCGGCGCCCGGAAATGCGCCGCCCAGTCGCCGCGGCGGTCGGCGCGCAGCGGGTCCGGCGTGCCGCGCACGCGGAACAGGCGCTCGGCTTCCTCATAGTGCGGCAGCAGTTCGCCGTAGGCGATCGGCCAGGCGTCCGGCAAGGCGGCATCGGGCGCGCCCGGGTGCTGGCTGCGCGGCGTGAAATCGGCCGGGAAAAAACGTTCCAGCACCATGCCGTACAGCGCGCTGGAGCCGCCGGTGCCGCTGCCGATGAAGGGGACGAAATGCTGGGTGCGCGCGCCGGCGTTGGCCAGGATGGTGTCGCTGTAGCGGCCGGCGCGCTGCAAGGTGGCGCGGTGCTGCGGGCCGGGCGCGGCGGGCGTGGCGAAATGCGTCTCGGCATAGCTGTTGGTCAGCGCGCCCGGCTGCAAATGGGATTTGCCCTTTTCAAGGAACAGCACGCGCTGCCCGGCTTTCGCCAGCGCGTAGCCCAGTGGCGCGCCGCCCATGCCGGTCCCGATGATGATCGCGTCCCATTCCATCGGGCAAGGATATCATCGGTGTGATCGAATTGCTATCTGGTGCGCGCAGCGTTCCGGTGCCGCGGCGGCGTAAGGGTGGCTGGCTTTGCCGTACAGCTTGCCGATCCGCCGCACATAGGCGCGCGTTTCGTCATACGGCGGCACGCCGCCGTACTGGTCGACCGCCTGCTCGCCGGCATTGTAGGCAGCAGTGGCCAGCGTGACATCGCCGCTGTAGCGCGCCAGCAGCCAGCGCAGGTAAGCCAGGCCGCCGCGCAGGTTCTGCTCGGGATTGAAGGCGTCCAGCACGCAAAAGCGCGCGGCCGTGGCGGGGATCAGCTGCATCAGCCCGCGCGCATCCTTGGGCGAGACGGCGCTGCGGTTGAAGCCCGACTCGACGGCGATGATGGCCAGCGCCAGGGCCGGCTCGATGGCATACTCGGGCGCCAGCCGGTCGACCAGGGCGCGCAGCTGCGGCGTGGCGTTGTAGTCGGGGATGGGGAAGGCGAGGTCGAGCTCCAGCGCGGGATCGGGCGCCATGCAGGCCGGCAGTACGGCGCCGGGCGCGGCTGCCAGCAAGGCCTGCATGCGCGCGCTGGCGCCGTGGCCCTGCTCGGCCGCCAGCCCGAACAGGCGCCAGGCCACGCCATCGTCGTGCGGCACGCCGCGGCCGTTGGCATACATCCAGCCCAGCGCATACTGCGACTCGGGGGCGCCGAGCCGGGCAGCGCGGCAGTACAGCGCGGCTGCCTGGTCCAGGTCGCGCGCCACCCCTTCGCCGTGCTCCAGGCGCTGGGCTTGTTCAAACAGGGTGGCGGCGTTCTGCGCGCAGGCAGCGTGGGCCAGCAGGCTGGCCGCCACGATGGCAAGGAGTCGCATGCATGCTCCGTGCAAAGCGATGTCCCATCCATTGTAGCGGCAGCGTGCTGGCAGTTGCTGCTGTTATGCGGCCGCGCCCGGCGAGTTTTTGGGAGTCAAAAATGCCTTATGGAACAGGTGGCGCGCCAGGCGCAGCGGCGGCATGCGCAGCCAGTTGCCGCGCACATACAGCAGGAAGTCGGCCAGCGCGCTGCCGGCGCCGCGGCAGCTGGGATGGTGCGGCAGCAGCGCGCGCGTGAACAGCGCATCCATCACGGCCAGCAGCGCGCGCGGCGGGCCGTCGGGCGCCATGGCGGCCAGGGTGGCGGGCGGCACCTGGGTGCCCAGCAGGCGGGCGCTGTAGCGCAGGCCGTAGAACAGGAAGCGCTGCAGCTGGTGCCGGCGCGCGCGCTCCGGCAGGGCGTCCCAGAAGCCCGGCTCGTGCGCGCCGAAATGGGTGAGCAGGCAGTGCAGGTCCCACAGGTCGCGCAAGCCCTTGTCGAATTCGCCGTCGGCAAACAGGTGGGTGGCGCTGTGCAGCACCATGTCCAGCGGCGCCAGGATGGCCGCGCCCGGCGCTGCGTCGGCGCCGGCCAGCGGGCGCGCGGCGGCGCGCAGCAGGCGCGCATCGGGGCGCTGGGCGGCCGTGCGCGGCAGGATGGTGTGGTGCACGTCGATCGCGGTCTGGCGCAGCACGTGCATCATCGGCGGCAGCTCGTGCATCCATTCGCGGTAGTAGCGCTGGTCGTAGTGGTCGTGGTGGGTGCCGACCCAGCCGTGGCGCATCAGGGCCGCCTCCACCTGCGGCAGGCTGTCTTCCGGCACCAGGATGTCGATGTCGGAAAACAGGCGGCCGGCCGCCGGCGGCAGGCCGGCCGCGGCATAGGCGCCGCCTTTCAGCAGCAACAAGGGCAGGCCGAGCCCGGCCAGCGCCTTGCCGATCAGGCGGATTTCCCAGTAGGTGGCCTGGCGGTGGCGGCGCGCCATGACGGCGGCCCAGGACAGTTGCTCGCGCGCCTGCGGCAAGGCTTGCGCCAGCACGCCGTGCTGTTCCAGCCAGTGGTGCAGGGTGGCGCTGAGGTTGGCGTTGGCGGCCTGGCGCAGCAGCATGTCCCAGCCGGCGGGCGGCAGGCCGAGCGCCTGCTGCGGCGCGCGCAGCACGCGCAACAGGAGCGGCAACTCAGCGTTCATCGAGGCGGGCAAAGGTGTCCAGGGCTTCATCCAGCGCACTATAGCGGAAGCGGAAGCCGGCCGCCTGCCCGATCAGGCGGCCGAGGGCGTCGAAGCCGGCCGCGCCCAGCACGCTGTAGTTGAAGCTGTTGCCGGCCAGTTCCATGAAGGTGGCGGCGCGCGCCAGCGGCTCCAGCGTGGTGGCGGCGCCGGCGCTGTAGTGCGGGAACACGACCCAGGCCGGCTGCGCGCAATCGGCGGCGCGCGCCACGGCATCGCCCGGCGCGCGCATATGGGCCACCGTGCCCTTGGTGGTGTCGTGCACCGGGGTGCTGAGCACCGCCTGCGGCAGGTAGGCGCGGATGATGTCGATCGAGGCATTTTTCAGGCTGATCGGGCGCGGATTGGGCACCAGCAGGCCGGTGTCGAGCTCGAGCAGGGTCAGCTCGTCGGACAGCAGGCGCCAGCCGCCCTTGCCGCACAGGGCGGCCGTCAGCGTGCTCTTGCCCGAGCCGGGCGGCGCCGGCAGGATCACGGCGCGGCCATGGCGCTCGAGCACGGCGGCATGCACGATCAGGTAGCGGTGGGCGCGGCTCGACACGCACCAGTTGAGGCCCCATTCGAACATGGGGAAGGCGTGCTGCAAGGGCATCGGCTGGAACATTTCATAGCCGTCGCAGTGCAGCCGCACTTGCGGGCGCAGCCAGCGGCGCGCCGAACGGGGGCGCCGCAGCTGCAGGTGGAAGTCGGCGAAGTCGCTGTCCTGCAGCAGCGGATAGTCGGCATACAACTGGCCGATGCCGGCTGCCACGCTGGGCATATCGGCCTGCAGCCGCACCGCAAAGCGGCCGGTGCGCAGGCGCAAGCCGTCGCCGGCCAGGCGCGCCCGCAGCGCAGCAGGCGCCAGCGAAGCGACCGTCAGCATGGTTCCACCAGGTAGAGTTTGCGCAACTCGGCCAAGGCAAGCTGGAGCCCGGCATCGGCCCAGTCTTCAGGCGCGAGTTCGCCATCGCGCAAGGCGTGCAGCAAGTCGAGGGTATCCTGGTCCAGCAAGTGGGTCGCGCCGGACACTTCGTTGTAGAGCACAACCTGGCCGTCCCAGCTGCGATGCAGCAGGGACTGGCCCGGCACCAGTTGCCACTGCACCGGCATCAGCCCATGGTACCGGCCAGGTAGTCGACTACTTGCTTGGCATCCCACTGCACGCCGGCCGTCGGGCTGAAGTAGCCGGTATCGCGCAGCTCGTTCCAGATGTTTTGCAGCATCGGCACGGTCTGGAAGCCGGACAGGCCGGCCAGCACGTTCAGGTAGGCCGCCACCAGGTGGGCGCCCAGCTTGTACTTGTCGAAGGTGGGCTCGTTGCCCATGATGTAGTCGAGGGTGCAGCTATCGGCGCCGTAGGTGCTGCTCATCTCCAGGTTGGTGGTGAAGACGGAGCGGAACTTATCGGTCGGCAAGGCGCCAGCCGGCCAGATCTTGTCCGGCAGCGGCGTTGGCGTCGGGTTCTTGCCGCCACCCTTGCCATGGCCATTGGAGCTGCCGCCGTCGGCGGGTTCGGTGTTCTTCCAGGCACCGGGCGACTTGCCGGCGCAGGCGCCGGGATCGTTGGGCCGGGCGCTGACCAGTCCGGACTGGAAGCCCGAAGGGCCGGCGCAAACGACCGCTGCCATGCCGGGCTGGCTGTGCAGGGTCAGCAGAACGCCGGATGCTGCGGCACCGGCGCGGGTAAAGCGGCGGCGCGCAGCGCCCTTGGCGCTCAGTTGCTTGCCTGGCTGTTGTTCGTTGGCCACGTCGTCGTCCTTGCGAATGAGTTGGGCGGCTTAGCCGCCCGCGATACTTAGTGATAAAGCAAGTACCGTTCCAGATACGAGTTTCACCTATGGAATAGCTGGAAAATCAGGTGCTTAGCTAAACCGGGAGGGGCTTGGAAGCCCCCTGGCGGGCTATGATATCTTGAACTGTAAGAATTCTCGACACCTACAGGAAACTATCGAATTGGTACTTCCAGTCTAGAAGAAGCTCTCCGGGATTACCAGAATATCGCCCGGACGCATCGGCACATTGGCGGAAATGTCGCCATCCTTGATCAGGTCGTTCAGCCGTACGGTAAATTGCTGCTGCTTGCCGTCGACCATGCGGATGATGCTGGCTTTGTTGCCTGCCGCAAATTCGGTGACGCCGCCGACCGCAATCATCACGTCCAGGATCGACATGTCGCGGCGGTAGGGCAGCGATTGCGGCTTGGCGGCCTGGCCGATCACGCGGATCTGCTCGCCGTAGGTGCCGACGAAGCCGGTGACGATGACGGTGACCACCGGCTGCTGGATGAACTTGGCCAGGGCTTTTTCGATATCGCGCGCCAGTTCGGTGGACGTCTTGCCGCTGGCCGGCAAGTCTTCCACCAGCGGGGTGGTGATCTTGCCGTCCGGGCGCACCGGCACCACTTGCGACACTTCCGGGTTGCGCCAGACGATGATGCTCAGGTTGTCGCCCGGGCCAATCAGGTAATCGGTTTGCGGCACGACGCCGGCGTCGGCCGGTGCGCCGCTGTGCGGCGTGGCGCAGCCGCCCAGGCCCAGGGCACCGAGCACCACGGCGCTCGCGGCGAAAAGGCGGGCCAGCTTGGTTTGCGTATTCACATTATTCTCCTTGTTTGCTTTTTAGCATTGCCTGTTATACCACGAGTCTTGCCATTTTACCCTGTTATTTTTGCGTGCCGCCCTGCTGCAGCAGTTCGTGCACATGGCGCACCGGGATGGCGTAGCTGATGCCGCTGGGGTCGCTGATCGCGCTTTCCTTCAAGCCCTTGACCAGGGTCATATTGATCACCGCGACCACGGCGCCGGTTTCCGGATCATACACGGGGCTGCCACTATTGCTGGGGTATGCCGTGCCGTCCAGCTGGTAAATCGTGAACGGCGCGCCACGCTGCAGTTGCAGCACAGCGCGCGGATTCAGGCCGCGCGAGGTCGGGGTCGGCAGGATGGCCGGGGTCTGCGCCGCCAGCAGGGCGCGGTGGGTGACCGGGTTCAGGCCCAGCATGATGCCCAGCGGATAGCCGGTAAACACCAGGTCGCTGCCCTCGTCCAGCATCTCGCTGCTGCCCAGGGCCAGGGCCGGCAGCGGCGCGCCCTTCATGCGCAGGTGGACCAGGTCGTGGGCGCGGTCGATGGTCACCACGCTGGCCTCGCGGAACTGCAGCTGGTCGCCCTTGCCGGTGACGATGCCCAGGGTTTCCAGCTTTTCCGAATCGAGCGCGGTGACCGCATGGGCATTGGTGATGACCGACAGTCCGTCACCCACCACAAAGCCGGTGGCATGGAATACGATGGCAGGACTGCGGGTGCGGTTGAAGGTGCCGATGCCGACCACGCTCGGCTTGACTGCGGCAATGGTGCGCGGCAGTGGCGCGGCGTCCGCCAGCGTACCGGCGCAGCACAGGCAGGCTGCCAGGAAAAGTGAAATCAGCTTGGCCATGCAGCCTCCAAAGTGGTGAATTGCCTTAGGGAAATGTTAAATTCTTTTCGTCAGCAGAGCGCAACAAGCATAAATTAATAGTAACAGGCAGCGCGTTCTGCTGTATGATAGAGATTAGATGTTATTTAGGCAATATTAGATGTGGGCATTGCGACAGTTTGCCTGCCTAACCAGGGATGAGTGATCGAGATGGCAGAGATTTTGGCATTGCTGTTGACCTTTCTTAAGGCAATCGGGAAATACCGTTGGTATGGCGTGGCGATTGCCTGGCTGGTGGCCGTGGTCGGCTGGGCGGTGGTGTACCGCTTGCCCAATGACTACCAGGCGTCGGCCCGGGTGTACGTCGATACCCAGAGTATTTTGAAGCCGCTGATGTCGGGCATGACCACCACGCCCAACGTCGAGCAGCAAGTGATGTTCATGCGCCGCACCCTGATCAGCCGCCCCAATGTGGAGCGCGTGCTGCGCATGGTGGACCTGGACATCAAGGCCAAGGACAGCAAGGAACACGAGAAGCAGATCGACGAACTGATGACGGCGATCAAGGTCATCGGCACCGAGCGCGACGACATCTACACCATCTCGTACAACAACGAGAACCCGAAGCTGGGCAAGGACGTGGTGCAATCGCTGCTGACCATCTTCGTCGAGGGCTCGTTCGGCGGCAAGAAGCAGGACTCCGAAAAGGCCGTGCAGTTCATCGACGACCAGATCAAGATGTACGAAGAGCGCCTGGCGGCCGGCGAGAACGCGCTGAAGGAATTCAAGATCCGCCACATGGGCTTGCTGCCGCGCCAGGGCACCGACTACTCGAGCAACCTGGGCGAGCTGGCTGAAAAGCTGAACCAGGCGCGCCTGGAATTGCTGGAGGCCGAGCAGGCGCGCAATGCCATCAAGCGCCAGATCGCCGGCGAAGACATGGCGCCGGCGGCCGATGCCACCAATATCGCCAACCCGGAAATCGATGGCCGCATTGCCACGCTGGAAAAGCAGCTCGACAGCCTGCGCATGCAGTACACCGAAGAGCATCCGGACATCATCTCGGCCAAGCGCCTGATCGCCAACCTGCAGCAGCGCAAGAAGGAAGAGGCGAAAAAGGCGGCCAAGAACGGCGACCCGGGCATGGGTTACAGCCCGATGCTGCAGCAGATGAACGTGGCGCTGTCGGCGGAAGAAGCGCGCGTGGCGGCGCTCAAGGCGCGCGTCGGCGAATACTCGGCGCGCATGGAGCGCATGCGCTCGCAGAGCACGGCTGCGCCGGAAGTGGAAGCGCAGCTGGCCCAGCTGAACCGCGATTATTCGATCAACAAGGAAAACTATGAAAAGCTGGTGCAGCGCCGCGAAGCGGCCAAGCTGTCCGGCGACCTCAGCTCGGCAACCGACATGATGAGCTTCCGCGTGATCGACCCGCCGATCGTGCCGCAAACCCCGGTCGGCCCGAACCGCGCGCGCTTTTATTCGATGGTGTTCGTGGCAGCCCTGTTCGCTGGCCTGGGCAGTGCATTCCTGATGAGCCAGGTGCGCCCGACCTTCCTCAGCCAGCACAGCCTGCGCGAAGTGACCGGCGTGCCGATCCTGGGCACCATTGGCATGAACTGGACCGAGCAGCAGCGCTCGTCGCGCCGGCGCCGGCTGTATGCCTTCGGCGTGGCCGTGGCCTCGCTGCTGACCGCGTTTGGCGGTGTCCTGACTGTTACCTTGCTGCGCGCCGGTTGAGCCGCAACACCCTGGGAGTCTTCAAGTGAGCATTATTGAAAAAGCCGCCAACCGCCTCGGGCAAGCGCGTCCCGCCGACGCCGCCGAGGCCACGATCCCCCCGGCACCGGCTGCGGCTCCGGTAGCGGAGGCAGTTCACGCGGCCCCGGCCGCTGCTGCCCCGGCTGCTGCGCCGGCCGCCCCGGCCGCCCCGGCCGCGCCCGCTGCCGCGCCCGTCATGCCGGCGCTGGCCGCCATGCAGCCGCACGGCGACGCCAGCCGCCGCTCCACCCATACCGTGGAACTGGACCTGATGCGCATGCACGAGTCCGGGCTGGTCACGGCCGCCGGCGGCCGCACCGCCCTGGTGGAAGACTTCCGCATCATCAAGCGCCCGCTGATCAAGCGCGCCTTCGGCGCCCGCAAGCCGGGCGACAACCCGGGCAACCTGATCATGATCACCAGCTCGCTGCCCGGCGAAGGCAAGACTTTTTGCGCCATCAACCTGGCCATGAGCATTGCCATGGAACTGGACCACACCGTGCTGCTGGTCGATGCCGACGTGGCGCGCCCGTCGGTGCTGCGCACCCTCGGCCTGCCGGCCCAGCGCGGCCTGATGGATATCCTGCTGGACGACAATGTCGACATGGCCGACGTCATGCTGCGCACCAATGTCAACACGCTGTCGATCCTGCCGGCCGGCACCAGCTCGCCGCGCGCCACCGAGCTGCTGGCCTCGCACATGATGAAAAACCTGGTGAACGAAATCGCGAACCGCTACCCGGACCGTATCGTGATCTTCGATTCGCCGCCGCTGCTGCTGACGTCCGAATCGCATGTGCTGGCCTCGAACATGGGCCAGATCGTGCTGGTGGTGGAATCGGAGCGCACCACCCAGCATGCGGTCAAGGAGTCGCTGCGCCAGCTCGATGGCTTGAGCAACGTCAACCTGATCTACAACAAGTCGCGTGAGTTCCCGGGTACCGAAACCTATGACTATCACTATGGCTAAGCGCGGCCTGGTCCTGCTGCCGCTGGCGGCAGGCCTGTGCGCAGCGTTTCCGGCCCATGCCGCGTGGGATTTCACGCCGACGGCTGCGGCACGCGCCACCTATTCCGACAACGTTGCGCTGCAATCGGACGACCGCGCCGAAAGCGGCATGGTGCTGCAGCTCACGCCGGGCTTCCAGTTGCTGAACCGTTCCCAGCGCTTTGACCTCAGCGTCGTGTATGTGCTGAACCTGTACGAATATTCCGGCGCGCGCCGCAGCAGCACCCAGCGCCATAGCCAGGACTTGAGCAGCCGGCTGAACGCGCGCCTGGTGGAAGACTTGCTGTACCTCGACGCCGACGCCGGCGTGCACCAGCAAGCGACGTCGGCGTTTGGCCCGCTGCAGGCCGGCAACGACTACCTGCGCACCAACCGCAACGAGGTGCGCACCTATCGCGTCAGTCCTTACTTGGTGCACCGCTTCGGCGCCTTTGCCAATGGCGAGCTGCGTTATGCCGCCGATTCGGTGAGCACCGACAATATCGGCATGCGCCGCAGCGATGGCAATACCATCAGCGGCCTGTTGCGCAGCGGGCCGACCTTCCGCCGCTTCAGCTGGGATGCCAGCGCCATGCGCGCGGTGGTCGACGAAGAGCTGCCGGTGACCGGCGGCGGCCAGCGCTCGCAGACCACCAGTTCCAAGGCGGCCAACGTCAACCTGCGCTATATCGCAACCCAGCAGCTCAATGTCGGCGTGTTCGGCGGCTACGACGACTACGATTTCAGCGGCCTCGGCGGCGCCCAGTCCGGCGCGGCCTACGGCGCCAACCTGCAGTGGACGCCGTCGGCGCGCACCTCGCTGCAAGCGTCGGCCGGGCACCGCTTTTATGGCCCCAGCTACAGCCTGGCCTTGCAGCACCGCAGCCGCGGCACCGTCTGGAATGTGCTGTACAGCGATGCGGTGAGCACCACGCGCAGCCAGTTCCTGCTGCCGCAAGCCATCAATACCGCCGCCATGCTGGACAACCTGTTCCGCGCCCAGATTCCCGACCCGCTGCTGCGCGCCGCGGCCGTCCAGGCCTATATCCAGTCGGCCGGCCTGCCGCCCTCGCTGTCCACCAGCGTCAATTTCCTGAGCAACCGCTATTCGCTGCAAAAGCAGTTCAACGCCTCGGTGGCCTGGCAACTGGCGCGCACCACCAGCACCTTCACCGTGTTCAAGAACAAGCGGGAAATGCTGTCGAGCCAACAGGTCGACAGTGCCTTGCTGGGCAGTTCGCTGCTGGCGCTGAACGACAATACCGAGCAGACCGGCGCCATGGCCAGCGTCAGCTACCGCCCGGGGGCGCAAACCGTGGCCACCCTGATCGGCAATGCCAACAACGTCAAATCGCTGAGCACGGGCCGCAGCAGCCATCACCGCGACCTGCGCTTCAACCTGGCGCGCACCTTCAGTTCGCGCACTTCCGGCAGCGTCGAGCTGCGCCGCGTGCAGGGCAGCTTCGCCGGTCCGGGCGGCCTCGATTACACGGAGAATGCCATCTCCGCCACACTGTCAACCCGATTTTAAGCAGTAAGGTTCGCCATGTATGAAAGCTATTACGGGCTAAGCGACAAGCCCTTCCGCCTGCGGCCCGACCCGCATTTCTTTTTCGGCAGCAAAGGCCACAAGCGGGCCATGGCCTACCTCGAATACGGCCTGTCGCAGGGCGAGGGCTTCATCGTTATCACCGGCGAAGTCGGGGCCGGCAAGACCACGCTGGTGCGCAACCTGTTCAACCAGATCGAATCGGACAAGATCGTCACCTGCCACCTGGTCAATACCCATCTCAATTCCGACGACGTGCTGCGCGGCGTGGTGGGCGGCTTCGGCCTGCCGTGCGAGGATACGGCCAGCAAGACCACCTTGCTGGGCCGCCTGGAAATCTACCTGCGCCAGTGTGAGCAGGATGGCAAGCGCGCGCTGCTGGTGGTTGACGAAGCGCAGAACCTGACGCCGAAAGTGGTGGAAGAATTGCGCATGCTGTCCAATTTCCAGACCGACGAGAAATCCCTGCTGCAGACCTTCCTGCTGGGCCAGCCGGAGTTCCGCGCCACCCTGCACAGCCCCGGCATGTCGCAGCTGCGCCAGCGCGTGATTGCGACCTACCACCTGGGCCCGATGGACAGCAGCGAAAGCAATGCCTATATCGAGCACCGCATGCGCACCGTCGGCTGGAGCGGCAATCCGCACCTGACGCCGGCCGCCTATGCCGCCGTGTTCGAATACACCGGCGGCATTCCGCGCAAGACCAACCACCTGATGGACCGCCTGCTGCTGATGGGCTTCCTGGAAGAGATGCAGGAATTTACCGATGCCGACGTCGACACGGTGATCCGCGACATCGCGCAGGAATTCCAGCCGCCGCCGGCCGATGCCGCCGCGGACGCGGCGCCCGCCAATGGCGCTGCCCAGCACGCGGCGGAAGCGGGCATGATGTTCGGCAGCCAGTACCCGGCGGTGCTGGACGAGCGCATGATGCGCGTCGAAAAATCCCTGGCGTCGGTGCTGTCGATCCTGAAAAAGATCGTGCGCTCACCCTCGTCTTACAACATCCACCAGGACAGCAACGAATGAGTGCCTTCCGTATCCTGTGCGTCGTCGGCGCGCGGCCGAACTTCATGAAGATGGCGCCGATCATGGCCGCCTTCGCCCGGCTCAAGCCGCAGGTCGAGGCGCTGCTGGTGCATACCGGCCAGCACTACGACGTGGCCATGAACCAGCAGTATTTCGATGCGCTGGGCATTCCCAGCCCGGACATCAACCTGGAAGTCGGCTCCGGCAGCCACGCCCAGCAAACCGCCGAAGTGATGAAGCGCTTCGAGCCGGCCATGGACGAAGTGCAGCCGGCCGCCGTGCTGGTGGTGGGCGACGTCAATTCCACCATCGCCTGCGCGCTGGTGGCGGCCAAGAAGGGCGTGCCGGTGATCCATGTGGAAGCGGGCCTGCGCAGCTTCGACCGCGCCATGCCGGAGGAAATCAACCGCGTGCTGACCGACCAGCTGTCGGACCTGCTGTTTACCACCGAGGAAAGCGGCGCCGACAACCTGGCCAGGGAAGGCATCGGCGCCGGCCGCGTGCATTTCGTCGGCAACGTGATGATCGACACCCTGCGCGCCAACCTGGCGCGCGCCGTCCCTGCGCCGCAGATCGCCGCCGATGCCGGGCGCCCCGACTTCAAGGCCGGCAAGGGCGAGTACGCCGTGCTGACGCTGCACCGCCCGTCCAACGTGGACGACAAGGCCGTGCTGCAAGGCTTGCTGGAAAGCGCTGCAAGGATCGCAGAACGCACGCCGGTAATCTTCCCGGTGCACCCGCGCACCCGCGCCACCATCGAGAAGTTCGGCCTGAGCCACTTGCTGGACCGCCCGGACGTGCTGCTGCTGCCGCCCATGGGCTACCTCGAAATGCTGGGCCTGATGAAGGATGCGCGCGTGGTGCTGACCGATTCCGGCGGCATCCAGGAAGAAACCACCGCGCTGGGCACGCCGTGCATCACGCTGCGCCACAACACCGAGCGCCCGATCACGGTCGACGAAGGCACCAACACCATCGCCGGCAACGACCCGGCGCACATCCTGGCGGCCTACGAGGCGCAGCTGGCCGGCGCGGGCAAGGCCGGCCGCATCCCGCACTTCTGGGACGGCCGCGCCGCCGAGCGCATTGCAGCCATCGTGCTGGACTGGCTGAAGGCAAGGGGCTGAGCATGGGCGCGGCCGTTCGCAACGCGATGACCATCGACGTGGAAGACTACTTCCAGGTGTCGGCGTTTGCGCCGCATATCAGCCGCGAGAGCTGGCCACAGCGCGAGTGCCGGGTGGAAGCGAACATCGACCGCGTGCTGGCCATCCTCGAGGACGGCCAGGCCAGGGGCACCTTCTTCACGCTGGGCTGGATCGCCGAACGCTATCCGGACATGGTGCGCCGCATCGTGGCCGGCGGCCATGAGCTGGCCAGCCACGGCTACGGCCATTTGCGCGCTTCCGAGCAGTCGCGCGAGCAGTTCATGGACGATATTTCCAGCAGCAAGAAGATCCTGGAAGACATCGGCGGCCAGCCGGTGCTCGGCTACCGCGCCCCCAGCTTCTCGATCGGCCCGGGCAACCTGTGGGCGCTGGATGCGCTGCAGGAAGCGGGCTACCGCTACAGCTCCTCGATTTACCCGATCGCGCACGACCATTACGGCATGCCGGATGCGCCGCGCTTCGCCTTCCGCCCGAACGGCGAGCAAGGCTTGCTGGAAGTGCCGATCACCACGGTGCGCATCGGCCAGCGCAACCTGCCGGCCGGCGGCGGCGGCTATTTCCGCCTGCTGCCGTATGCGCTGTCGCGCGGCATGATGCGCCGCGTGAACCGGGAAGACGGCCAGCCGGCCATCTTCTACTGCCACCCGTGGGAGCTGGACCCCGGCCAGCCGCGCCCTGCAGGCCTGGGACTGAAGACGCGCTTCCGCCATTACGTCAACCTGCACCGCATGGAGCCGCGCATCAGGGCCCTGACGCGCGACTTCGCGTGGGATCGCATGGACCGCATTTTCCTGGGGCAGCAATGACTTCGATCATCGAAGCGGCGGCCGAACGTCGCGCGGCACGGGCCAAGGCAGAGGCGGAGGCGGCCACTGCGCTGGCGGTGGCTGCCGGCAAACCGGTCAACCCGGGCCAGGCCCAGGGGGGCGGCCCGGATGCGCGGCCGTCGCCGGCGGCGGGGCCGATCCTGGGGCCGGGCCCGGCTTTGCCGGTTTTAGTCCAGCTGCTCGGCAGCGGAGCCGACGAGCGCGCCCGCTGGGACGCCTTCGTCCAGGCCTGCCCGGAAGCGACCTTCTTCCACCGCAGCGGCTGGCAGGCCATTCTCGAACAGTGCTACGGCAAGCAGACCTGGTTCTTCTACGTGGAAGAAGGCGGCGCGATCACCGGCGTGCTGCCGCTGGCGCGCATGAAAAGCCGCATGTTCGGCCACTACCTCGCCTCCTTGCCGTTCTGCGTCTACGGCGGCGTGGCTGCCACCACCGATACCGCGCGCGCCCTGCTGGACCAGGCTGCCGAGGAACTGGCCGCCACGCTGGGCGCCGGCCACCTGGAGTACCGCAACTACGCGCCGGCCCACCCGGGCGATCCGAAGTGGCAGGGCAAGGACCTGTACTACACCTTCCGCAAGGCGATCAGCGGCAACGACGAAGAGAATATGAACGCCATCCCGCGCAAGCAGCGCGCGATGGTGCGCAAGGGCATCAAGCTGAACCTGCAGGGCGAGGTCGACGACAACGTCGACCGCATGTTCACCGCCTACGCGCACAGCGTGCACCGGCTCGGCACCCCGGTGTTCCCGAAGAAGTACTTCGCCCTGCTCAAGGAAACCTTCGGCGACGATTGCGAAGTGCGCGTCATCACGCAGGATGGCCGGCTGGTGGCCGGCGTGCTGAGCTTCTTCTTCCGCGACGAAGTACTGCCGTACTACGGCGGCGGCATGGAGATCGCGCGCGAGGTGGCCGGCAATGACTTCATGTACTGGAACCTGATGCAGGCGGCGGCGGCCAAGGGCTACCGCATGTTCGACTTCGGCCGCAGCAAGAAGGGCACCGGCGCGTTCGACTTCAAGAAGAACTGGGGCTTTACGGCCCAGCCGCTGCCGTACGAATACCAGCTGTTCGCGGCCGGCGCGCTGCCCGACGTCAACCCGCTGAACCCGAAGTACCAGCTTTTCATCAAGCTGTGGAAGGCAATGCCGCTGCCGCTGGCCAACGCGCTCGGCCCTTTCATCGTCAAGAACCTGGGGTAAATCGTGGAAGACCTGCTGCTGCTGGTGCATCGCATGCCCTATCCGCCGAACAAGGGCGACAAGATCCGCTCCTGGCACTTGCTCAGGCACCTGGCGCAACGCTATCGCGTGCACCTGGCCACCTTCGTCGACGACCCCGACGACTGGCAGCATGTGCCGGCCGTGCAGGCGCTGTGCGCCTCCTCGCATTTCGCGCCGCTGTCGCCGCGCGCGGCGCGCGTGCGCAGCCTCGGCGCGCTGCTGCGCAACCGTTCGCTGTCCTATGACTACTACCGCAACGCCGGCCTGCAAGGCTGGGTGAACCAGGCCATGCAGCAGCACGGCATCGGCCGCATCGTGGTGTTTTCCTCGCCGATGGCGCAGTATGCCGAGGCCTGGCCGCAAGCGCGCCGCGTGATCGATTTCTGCGACGTCGACTCCGACAAGTGGCGCCAGTACGCCGAGCGCAAGCCATGGCCCGCCAGCGTGCTGTTCGGCTACGAAGCCAGCCGCCTGCTGCGCTATGAGCGCCAGGTGGCCGCCAGTTTTGACGCCTCGCTGTTCGTTTCGGCGCCGGAGGCCGAATTGTTCCGCCGCCTGGCGCCGGAAAGCGCAGCGCGCACCGGCGCCTTCAGCAACGGCGTCGACACTGCCTTCTTCGCACCGGGCGACTATGCCAATCCCTATGCGCCCGGCGAGAAAGCGCTGGTGTTCTGTGGCGCCATGGATTACTGGCCGAACATCGATGCCGTGCAATGGTTCGCGGCCGAAGTGCTGCCGGCCCTGCGCGCGCGCGACCCGGCGGTGCGCTTCGTGATCGTCGGCGCCCGTCCCTCGCCCGACGTGCAGGCGCTGGCGGCGCAGCCAGGCATCACGGTCACCGGCACGGTGCCCGATGTGCGCGCCTACGTGGCGCATGCCGCCCTGTCGGTGGCGCCGCTGCGCATCGCGCGCGGCATCCAGAACAAGGTGCTGGAGGCGATGGCGATGGGCAAGGCCGTGCTGGTCACGCCGCAGGCGCTGGAGGGCATCGATGCCGAGGCGGGGCGCGAACTGCTGCTGGCCGAACCGGCGGCGCAATGGATCGCTGCCGCGGCGCAGGCGCTGGCTGGCCCGCCAGCGGCGCGCGAAGCCCTGGGCCGTGCGGCGCGCGCGCGCGTGGTGGCCGATTACAGCTGGGACGCCCGCCTGGCGCCGCTGGACCGCATGATCGAAACTCCTGCTGCGCAAGACGCTGGCGCGGCCCAAGCCTTATGGACCCCGGCATGAATACCGTACCTTCCCCCGGAGCCGGCGCCGTTCCCGGCGCGGCGCCAGCCCATGGCCCGCTGGCGGGCAGCCGCAATGCGCTGCTGGTGGCGCTGGTCATGCTGCTGCCGTTGCTGGTATTCCATGAGACGGCGCTGAGCGTGGCCGAAATCTGGCAGCGCTCGGAGACCTTCGCGCATGGCTTCCTGATCCTGCCGATCAGCCTGTGGCTGGTGTGGCGCCAGCGCGCAGCGCTGCAGCAGATGCCGCTGCAGCCTTGCTGGCCTGCCTTGCTGCTGCTGGCGGCCTGCGGCGCGGCCTGGCTGCTGGCCGACCTGGCCGAGGTGGGCATCGTGCGCCAGTACGCGCTGGCCGCCATGCTGCCGCTGACCGTGCTGGCCGTGCTGGGCAAGCGCATTGCCGGCGCCCTGCTGTTCCCGCTGGCCTTCATCCTGTTCGCGGTGCCGGTCGGCGAAAGCCTGGTGCCGCCGCTGATTGACCTGACGGCCAACTTCACGGTCGATGCGCTGCGCCTGACCGGCATCCCGGTCCTGCGCGACGGCAATAACTTCTCCATTCCAAGCGGCAACTGGTCGGTGGTGGACGCCTGCAGCGGCTTGCGCTACCTGATCTCGTCGATCACCCTGGGCTGCCTGTTCGCCTACCTGAGCTACCGCACGGCGTGGCGCCGCAGCGCCTTCGTGCTGGCCTCGATCCTGGTGCCGATCGCGGCCAACGGCGTGCGCGCCTACATGATCGTGATGATGGGCCACCTGAGCGGCATGACGCTGGCGGTGGGCGTCGACCACCTGATTTACGGCTGGGTGTTTTTCGGCATCGTGATGCTGCTGCTGTTCTGGGTCGGCAGCTTCTGGCGCGAAGACGGCCAGGCCGCGGCCGGCGCGCCGGCTGCCGGTGGCGCCGCGCTGCCCCTGCCATTGCGCCCGATGGCAGGCAGTGCCGCCGCCGTGCTGGCGGTGCTGGTGGCCTGGCCGGCACTGGCGGCCCGCGCCGACCAGGCCCAGCCGGCCGCGCCGCCGGCCAGGCTGGTGCTGGCCTCGCCCACGCCGCCGGGCGAACCGTTCACGGCCTGGGAACCGGACTACGCTCCCGCCACGAGCACGCTGCGCCAGTTCCATGCCGGCAGCCAGCCCGTTGGCCTGACGGTGCTGTTCTATCGCGATGTGCCGGGCGGCTCCAGGCTGGTCAGCTCGACCAACCGTTTCAGCCAGTCCAAGGGCGCCTACCGCGAAAACAGCGCCGACCTGCGCGACGAAAGCTTCGGCGGCCGCCACATGGCCGTGCGCGAAGCCATGCTGGGGGTCGAGGGCCGGCGCCTGCTGGTGTGGCAATGGTACTGGGTCAACGGCAGCATGACCAGCAGCAATTACGTGGGCAAGCTGTTGCAGATCAAGGGCAAGCTGCTGGCTGGCAACGGCGATGGCGCGGCCGTCATGGTGTTTTCGCCCTACGATGAAGACCCGGCGGCGGCGCGCGCCGCCATGCGGGCCTTCCTGGATAGCAACCTCGAGCCGCTGGACCAGGCCCTGGCCAGCACGCGCCGTCCCTGATTGCCGGCCATGAACGACATCCCACTGATCGTCCACCTGACGTATGCGCTCGATTTTGGCGGCATGGAAAACCTCATGGTCGAGCGTATCAACCGCATGCCGGCCGAGCGCTACCGCCACGCCATCGTGTGCCTGACGCGCGTCAACCCGGACTTCGTCAAGCGCATCAGCAAGCCCGGCGTGGCCGTGCACACGCTGGGCAAGCAGCCCGGCCTGTCGCCCGCCACCCACGGCGTGCTGTGGCGCCTGTTGCGCGCGCTGCAGCCGGCCGTGCTGCACACCTATAATTTCTCGGCCATCGAATATGCGCCCGCCGCGCTGCTGGCCGGGGTGCCGGTGCGCGTCAACGGCGCCCATGGCCGCGACCACACCGATCCGGACGGCAGCAACCGCAAGCACAATTTCCTGCGCCGCCTGATGCTGCCGTTCTATGACGTGTGCTACGCCAATTCGGCGGCCATGGAGCAGTGGAACCGCGACGTGATCGGCGTGCCGCCTGCCAAGAGCCGCCTGCTGGCCAACGGCATCGACGCCGAGCGCTTCCGCGTGCGCGGCGAAGGCGAGGCGCGTCCCTTCTTCAACAACGGCGAGATCGTGATCGGCAGCGTCGGCCGGGTGCAGGACGTGAAGGACCACGCCACCCTGATGGATGCCTTCCTGCTGTTGCGCGAGATGCTGCCGCAGCACCGCGAGCGCCTGCGCCTGGCGGTGGTCGGCGACGGCCCGCTGCTGCAGAAGCTGCGCGACAAGGCGGCGGCGGCCGGCATTGCCGACGCAGTCTGGCTGCCGGGCGCGCGCAACGACGTGCCGGACATCCTGCGCAGCTTCGACGTGTTTGTCATGTCTTCGATCGCCGAAGGCACGCCTGGCTCCGCGCTGGAAGCGATGGCCAGCGGCCTGCCCGTGGTGGGCACGCGCGTGGGCGGCATTCCGGAAGTGATCGACAACGGCGTCACCGGCCAGCTGGTGCCGCCGTCGAATGCGGCGGCGATGGCCTGCGCACTGAAACACTATGTGGAAGCGCCTGCGCTGGCGCGCCGCCACGGCCAGGCCGGGCGCGAGCGCGTGCTGCGCAAATACAGCATGCCGGCCATGGTGGCCGGCTACCAGGACATGTACGACAGCTTGTGCGAACGCAAGCTCAAGATAAGAAAGCCGGTACCATCATGTGCGGAATAACGGGGATCATGGATGCGCGCGGCGCGCGCGCGGTGGACGAGGCGCTGCTGCGCCGCATGAACGACACCCAGCACCATCGCGGGCCCGACGAAGGCGATACCTACGTCGAGCCGGGCGTGGGCTTCGGCCACCGCCGCCTGTCGGTGATCGACATTGCGATGGGCCAGCAGCCGCTCGGCAACGAGGACGGCAGCGTGATGGTCTGCTACAACGGCGAGATCTACAACTACCGCGAACTGACCGCGCAGCTGAAGGCGCTCGGCCACACCTTCAAGACCAAGAGCGACACCGAAGTGATCGTGCACGCCTGGGAAGAATGGGGCGAGGACTGCGTGCACCATTTCCGCGGCATGTTCGCCATCGGCCTGTGGGACCGCAACAAGCAGGTGATGTTCCTGGCGCGCGACCGCCTGGGCGTCAAGCCGCTGTACTACGCCATGACGCCGGACGGCTGGTTCGCCTTCAGCTCGGAACTGAAGGCGCTGCGCATGCATCCTTCGCTGCCGCGCGAGATCGACCCGCAGGCGGTGGAGGATTATTTCGCCTACGGCTATGTGCCGGAACCGAAGACCATCTACAAGGGCGCGCTGAAGCTCTCGCCCGGCTTCCGCCTGGTCCAGAAAGTCGGCGCGCCGCTGGCCGCGCCGGAGCAGTTCTGGGACGTGCCGTTCAAGCTGCACGAAAAGATGACCGAGAGCGACGCCCAGGGCGAGCTGGTGGAGCGCCTGCGCGAGGCGGTCAAGATCCGCCTGGTGGCCGAAGTGCCGCTGGGCGCCTTCCTGTCCGGCGGCGTCGATTCGTCCGCCGTGGTGGCGATGATGGCCGGCCTCGACGAAGGCGCCGTGCATACCTGCTCGATCGCCTTCAAGGACAAGGCTTTCGACGAGTCGGAATACGCGCAGCAGGTGGCGCAGCTGTACAAGACCGACCACTTCGTGGAAACCGTCGACACCGACGACTACGGCCTGCTCGACACCCTGGCCCACCTGTACGACGAGCCGTACGCCGACAGCTCGGCGATCCCGACCTACCGCGTGTGCCAGCTGGCGCGCAAGCGCGTCACGGTGGCGCTGTCGGGCGATGGCGGCGACGAAAACCTGGCCGGCTACCGCCGCTACCGCTACGCGATGGCGGAGCAGAGCGTGCGCGGGCGCATCCCGGAAGCGCTGCGCAAGCCGGTGTTCGGCACCCTGGGCCGGGTGTATCCGAAGGCCGACTGGGCGCCGCGCGTGTTCCGCGCCAAGACCACTTTCGAAGCGCTGTCGCGCGACCTGGTGGAAGGCTATTTCCACGGCGTGTCGATCATGTCGGACGCCATGCGCGCGCGCCTGTTCTCGCCGAAGTTCCGCGCCGGCCTGCAAGGGTACAGCGCGATCGACGTGATGCGCGGCCATGCGGCCAGGTCGCCGACCGACGATCCGCTGTCGATGATCCAGTACCTGGACATGAAGACCTACCTGCCGGGCGACATCCTGACCAAGGTCGACCGCGCCTCGATGGCGCACGCGCTGGAAGTGCGGGTGCCGCTGCTGGACCACAAGCTGGTCGAATGGATTTCCGGCCTGCCGCCGGAGATGAAGCTGAAGGGCAGCGAAGGCAAGTACATCTTCAAGAAGTCGATGGAAAAATACCTGCCGCACGATATCCTGTACCGCCGCAAGCAGGGCTTTGCGGTGCCGCTGGCCGCCTGGTTCCGCGGACCGCTGCGCGAGCGCGTGCAGCAAGCCTTGCTGGGGCCGACCCTGGCCGACACCGGCATCTTCAACCAGGACTACCTGCGCGAACTGGTGGAGCAGCACCTGTCCGGCCGGCGCGACTACAGCGCGCCGATCTGGACGCTGCTGATGTTTGAAGCTTTCCTGAAAAAAGAGATGCAGGCATGAGTATCCGTATCCTGCACGTGCTGGACCATTCGATCCCGCTGCACAGCGGCTATACCTTCCGCACGCGCTCCATCCTGCAAGCCCAGCGTGCGCGCGGCTGGCAGACCTTCCACATCACCAGCCCGAAGCAGGGCGCCTGCGCGGCGCTGCAGGAAACCGTCGACGGCCTGGAGTTCTACCGCACGCCGCCCGCCAATGGCGCGCTGTCCAGGCTGCCGGTGCTGAACCAGGTGGCCGTGATCGACGCCCTGGCCGCGCGCCTGCTGGAGGTGGCGAAGGAAGTACAGCCGGACGTGCTGCATGCGCACTCGCCGGCGCTGAACGCCGTGGCCGCGCTGCGCGTGGGCCGCAAGCTCGGCATCCCGGTGGTGTACGAGATCCGCGCCTTCTGGGAAGACGCGGCGGTCGACCACGGCACCAGCAAGGAATGGGGCCTGCGCTACCGCCTGACGCGCGCCATGGAGACCTGGGCGCTGCAGCGCGTCGATGCCGCCACCACCATTTGCGAAGGCTTGCGCAGCGAGATTATCGGGCGCGGCATCCCGGCCAGGAAAATCGAAGTGATCCCGAACGCGGTCGACATCGGCGACTTCGCCGTCGGCGGCGCACGGGACGAGGCGCTGGCGCGGCAACTGGGGCTGGAAGGCAAGACCGTGCTGGGCTTCATCGGTTCCTTCTACGCCTACGAAGGGCTGGACATCCTGCTCAACGCGCTGCCGGCCATGCTGGAGAAGCGCCCCGAGATCCGCGTGCTGCTGGTGGGCGGCGGGCCGCAGGATGCGGCGCTGCGGGCGCAAGCCAAGGCGCTCGGCATCGACGACAAGGTGGTGTTTACCGGCCGCGTGCCGCACAGCGAGGTGCAGCGCTACTACAACCTGGTCGACGTGCTGTGCTACCCGCGCCACAAGATGCGCCTGACCGACCTGGTCACGCCCCTGAAGCCGCTGGAGGCGATGGCCCAGGGCCGGCTGATGGTGGCTTCCGACGTGGGCGGCCACAAGGAACTGATCGACGACGGCCGCACCGGCGTGCTGTTTGCCGCCGGCGATGCCGCGGCACTGTCGAAGCAGGTGCTGGCGCTGCTGGAAGCGCCGCAGAAATGGCAGGAATTCCGCCAGTCGGGGCGCCGCTTCGTGGAAGAGGAGCGCAACTGGACCGCCAGCGTGGCGCGCTATTGCAATGTGTACGGCAGCGTCACGGAGAAGGCACTGGCATGAACGCGCCGCAGCCAGCACTTGCCGCCGAACCGCGCCTGGTGGATGCGCCGGAAGTGCAGCGCATCGCGCTGGTCGGCCCGCTGCCGCCGCCCTCCGGCGGCATGGCCAACCAGGCCCTGCAGCTGGCGGGCCTGCTGCGCGATGCCGGCATTGCCGTCGATTTCGTGCAGACCAATGCGCCTTACAGGCCGGCCTGGGCCGGCAAGCTGCGCGGGGTGCGTGCGCTGTTCCGCATGCTGCCCTACCTGGCCAGCCTGTGGCGCGCCGCCGGCCGCGTGCAGGTATTCCATGTGATGGCCAATTCCGGCTGGTCCTGGCACCTGTTTGCCGCGCCCGCGATCTGGATTGCCCACCTGCGCGGCACCCCGGTGGTGGTCAATTACCGGGGCGGCGAAGCCGCCAACTTCCTGAAGCAGGCAGCGGCCTGGATGCGCCCCAGCCTGCGCCGCTGCGCCGCGCTGGCGGTGCCGTCCGGCTTCCTGGCCCACGTCTTCGGCCAGCATGGCATCGAATCGGTGATCGTGCCCAATATCGTCAACCTGGAGCGCTTTGCCGCCAATGCCGCAGCGCATCCGCGCGGCGCCTTGCGCTTGCTGGTGGCGCGCAACCTGGAAGATATCTACGACAACGCCAGCGCCCTGCGCGCCTTTGCGATCATCCGCCAGACGCACCCGGAGGCGCAGCTGACGGTGGCCGGATCCGGCCCGCTGCGCAGCGAGCTGGAACAACTGGCGCAGGGACTGGGCGTGGCGCATGCCGTGCACTTCACCGGCCGCGTCGACACTGCCGACATGCCGGCCCTGTACCGCAATGCCGACATCATGCTGAACCCCAGCCTGGTGGACAATATGCCCAATTCCGTGCTGGAAGCGCTGGCCAGCGGCACCCTGGTAGTCAGCACCAATGTCGGCGGCGTGCCCTATGTGGTGGAGGACGGCAAGACCGCGCTGCTGGTGCCGCCTGCCGATCCGGCAGCCCTGGCGCAAGCCGTGCTGCGCCTGGCCGAGCAACCGGCGCTGGCCGACGCGCTGCGCAGCGCCGGCCGCGCCAGCGTGGCGCAGTACGCCTGGTCCAGCGTCAAGCCGCGCCTGCTGGACGTGTACCGCCGGGCGCTGGCAAGCAAAGGAGGGCGCCGCCCATGATCTACACCGCCCTGGTTTCCGGCGTGCTGTTCCCGCTGCACGAGAAGCTGAAGAAGCACAGCAGCGTAGCCGTGCGCCGCCATATGGAGCAGACCCAGTACTGGCCGCCGGCCAGGCTGCAGGAATTGCAGCTGGAGCGCTTGCGCGCCTTGCTGCTGCGCGCCCAGCAGCGCGTCCCGTATTACCGCGCGGCCTTCGCGCGCATCGGCTTCGACGCCGCGCGCGACTTGCAGGGCGTGCCGGACCTGGTACGCCTGCCTTTGCTGGACAAGGCCGCGATCCGCGAAAACATCGAAACGCTGAAGGCGGACGACGCCCAGAACCTGGTGCGCTACAACACCGGCGGCTCGACCGGCGCCCCGCTGACCTTCTTCGTCGGGCGCCACCGCGTGAGCCACGACGTGGCCGCCAAGTGGCGCGCCACGCGCTGGTGGAATGTCGATATCGGCGACCGCGAAATCGTGATCTGGGGCTCGCCCATCGAATTGAGCGCGCAGGACCGCGTGCGCATGGTACGCGACACCCTGATGCGCACCGAGCTGATGTCGGCCTTCGCCACCACCGAGGCCGGGCTGGATGGCCATGTGGAGCGCATCCGCCGGCGCAAGCCGAAAATGCTGTTCGGCTACCCGACCGTGCTGGCGCGCATCGCCGCGCATGCCGAAGACAAGGGCATCCGCCTCGACCAGCTGGGCATCCGCGTCGCCTTCGTCACCTCCGAATGCCTGTATCCTTCGCAGCGCGAGCAGATCGAGCGCGTGTTCGGCTGCCCTGTGGCGAATGGCTACGGCGGCCGCGACGCGGGCTTCATTGCCCACCAGTGCCCCGCCGGCAAGCTGCACATCACGAGCGAAGATATCGTGATCGAAGTGCTTGACCCCGAAGGCAGGCAGCTGCCGCCCGGCGAATCGGGCGAGATTGTCGTGACCCATTTGCAGTCGGGCGATTTTCCCTTCATCCGCTACCGCACCGGCGACGTCGGCGCGCTGGACCCCGAGCCATGCAGTTGCGGGCGCACCCTGCCGGTGCTGAAGGAAATCCACGGCCGCACCACCGACTTCCTGATCAACCAGGACGGCACCCTGATCCACAGCGCCGCGCTGGCCTACATCATGCGCGACCTGCCGGCAGTGCGCGCCTTCAAGGTGATCCAGGAGACGCTGGACTGGACCCGGGTGCAGATCGTGTACGATGGCCAGTTCGACGACCAGGCGCGGCAAACCGTCGAAGCCGGCTTCCATGCGCGCATGGGCAAGCAGGTGAAGATCGACGTCGAGCTGGTGCCTGAAATCCTGCCGGAAAAGAGCGGCAAATACCGCTATTGCGTAACCAAGCTGGAGACCCCATGGAACGCCTTGACGAAGTAAGCTGGGAGGCGCCATGCGCGACATACTCGTTACCCTGATCGTATTCGGTTCGCTGCCGTTCATTTTCAAGCGGCCGTTCTACGGCGCCGTGCTGTGGATCTGGATCAGCGTGATGAACCCGCACACGCAGAGCTGGGGCTGGGCGCAGACGATGCCGTTTGCAGCCATCATCGGCGGGACAACCTTGCTGGCAATGATGGCCAAGCCGAAGGAAGTCAATTTTCCGAACACGGCGCTGACCTGGCTGCTGATCGCCTTTACCGGCTGGATGTGCCTGTCGACGCTGTTTGCTATCGGGCCGGACAATCCATTGCCGATCCTGAAGAAGGTGCTGAAGATCATGGCCATGACCGTGGTGGTGTTCATGCTGGTACGTACCCGCAAGGACATCGAGATGCTGGTCTGGGCTATTGTCATCTCGCTCGGCTATTACGGGGTAAAGGGCGGCCTGTTCACCATCCGCAGCGGCGGCGCCTACCGCGTGTGGGGACCGATGGGCACCTTCATCGAGGGCAATAACGAGATCGCGCTGGCGCTGATCATGGTGGTGCCGCTGATGATGTACCTGGTGCCCCTGGTCGCCAACCGCTGGGGCAAGCGGGCGCTATGGCTGGCGGCAGGCCTATGCGCGCTGGCGTCCCTTGGTTCGTATTCGCGCGGCGCGGCATTGGCGCTGGCCGCCATGCTGGCTTTCCTATGGCTGAAGAGCCAGGAAAAAGCGAGGCTGGGCGCGCTGCTGCTGGTGCTGGCGCCGCTGGCGCTGGTTTTCATGCCGGAGCAGTGGCACGCCCGCATCGATACCATCAACAGCTATGAGCAGGACGGTTCGGCGATGGGACGCATCAACGCGTGGAAAATGGCCATCAACCTGGCCGCCGACCACCCCTTGTTCGGGGGCGGCTTCCAGATCTACAACAGGTTTATCTTCCAGCTGTATGCCCCCCGCCCGGACGACGTGCACGCGGCGCACAGCATTTACTTCCAGGTGCTGGGCGAGCACGGTTATGTCGGCCTGTTGCTTTACCTGTTGATTTACCTGGTGGTATGGCGCAACGGGACGTGGGTGATCAAGCATGCCGGCGAAGTTCCGGAGCTGGAATGGGCGACGCGCCTGGTGCGGATGCTGCAGGTAAGCCTGGTCGGCTTTTTGGTGGGCGGCGCCTTCCTCAGCCTGGCCTATTTCGACGTGCCCTATTACATCATGGTGATCATGGTGGCGACCCGCCTGCTGGTTGAAAGGACGCTCAAGGAACGGGCGGCCAGGCCACCGGCGGCGGTGCAGGTGGAGGAGGCGCAGGGTGTGGCTTAAGCAGCAGATCGAGCGCGGCGCGCTGTCGCTGCTGTCGGGCGGCGGACGCCGCGCGCCGGCGATCCTGATCTACCATCGCGTATTGCCCAAGGCCGACCCGCTGTTTCCGGGGGAAGTGCACCGCGAACAGTTCGAGCGCCAGCTTGGCTGGCTCAAGTCGCGCTTCAATGTGCTGCCGCTGCTCGATGCGGTAGGCCTGGCGGCGCAAGGGC
Source organism: uncultured Duganella sp. (assembly GCA_966077345.1). Classification (GTDB taxonomy): domain Bacteria; phylum Pseudomonadota; class Gammaproteobacteria; order Burkholderiales; family Burkholderiaceae_D; genus Rugamonas. The sequence goes on along the minus strand of CBHREK010000060.1, from coordinate 145,322 downwards.
GCCTGCCAGCGCGCTCGGCCTGCATCACCTTCGACGACGGTTATGCCGACAACGCTGAAGTCGCGTTGCCGGTGCTGCAGCGGCATGGCCTGCATGCGACCTTTTTCATTGCCACCGGCTTCCTTGACGGCGGCCGCATGTGGAACGATACCGTGATCGAGGCGGTGCGGCGGGCGCCGGGCGATGTCCTCGATGCGAGCGCGCTGGGGCTGGGCCGGCACGCCATCGGCGACTGGGATGCGCGCCGCAGCGCCATTCGCGCCCTGGTGGGACAGCTCAAATACCTGCCGATGGCGCAGCGGCTGCAGGAAGTCGGCAAGGTGGCCAGCTTGTCCGGCGCAGAGTTGCCGCGCGACCTGATGATGAGCAGCGAGCAGTTGCGCCAGCTGCATGGCGCCGGCATGGGCATCGGCGGCCATACGGTCAACCATCCGATCCTGGCGCGCTTGCCGGCCGCCGAGGCACGGCAGGAAATCGCGCAGGGCAGGGCCGCGCTGGAAGCGGCGCTCGACGCGCCGGTGCGCGTGTTTGCCTATCCAAACGGCAAGCCGGGCCAGGATTACCTGCCGGAGCACGTTGCGATGGTGCGCGAGATGGGCTTCGACGCGGCCGTGTCGACCGCCTGGGGCGCCAGCCGCGGCGAGACGGACTGGTACCAGCTGCCGCGCTTCACGCCGTGGGACCAGGGCATCGGCAAGTTCGGCCTGCGCCTGGCCCGCAATATGCTGCAGCCGGCCGAGCGCGTTTAGCCGGCGTCGCTGTCGCCCTTGCGCAGGCGCGACAGCAGGGCGGAAGCCTGTTCATTGAGCGGCAAGCCGTGGCGCCTGAGCAGCTGCACGTGCAGCACCAGGTTTTCCAGCACCAGCTTGGCCGCCACCGCCAGCAAGGTCAGGCGGCGGTCTTCTTCGCTGAACTTTTCCATCGCGTCGGCCATCTCGCACAGATGGTTGGCGACCAGTTCGCGCAATTCCTGTTCATCGAACGGCAGGTCGGCAAAGTCGATCGGGTCTTCCTGCTCCACTTCGTGCATCAACAGCTCGAGTTCCCGCGGGGTGATACCCATGTGTGGCTCCGGTTATGCACACGGGTTTATTGTAGGCCAAAGCGCGCTAGAATAGCTTTCCCATGGCCCAGATCATCTTCACCCAGCAGTTGGCGCGCTTCCTGCCGGTCCCGACCCTGGAGACGCAGGCGGCCACCTTGCGCGCTGCACTGGATGGAGCGTTCGCTGCCAATCCGCGCCTGGGCGCCTACGTGCTGGACGAACAGGGCCGCTTGCGCGCCAATGTGGTGGTGTTCATCGATGGCAAGCGCAGCGAGCTCGACGAGCCGCTGCGCAGTGATTCCAGGATCTACGTGCTGCAAGCTTTATCCGGAGGTTGACATGGCAGACCGCGCTTTCATTGCAAGCCGCAAAGGCTTGTTTGAGCTGGCTTACCGCAACGGTGAATGGAAGCTGGAGGAGGACAAGTCCTTTTTTGGCGACCCGGTGTCGATGGTCTTGCACGATGCGCGCGACGGCGCCACGTACGCCTGCCTGAACCTGGGCCACTTCGGCGCCAAACTGCACCGGCGCGATGCCGGCAGCGCGGAATGGCAGGAAATCGCCGTGCCGGCCTATCCACCCAAGCCGCAGGACAGCAGCGACAAGGTCGACTGGACCCTCCGGCAAATCTGGGCGCTGGAGGCGGGCGGCCCGGACCAGCCCGGCGTGTTGTGGGCCGGTACCCTGCCGGGCGGCTTGTTCCGTTCCAGCGACCGCGGCGCAAGCTGGCAACTGGTGGAATCACTGTGGAACATTCCCGAGCGCACGCAATGGTTTGGCGGCGGCTATGACGTGCCCGGCATCCACAGCATCTGTGTCGACCCGCGCGACAGCAATTCCGTGCTGGTCGGCGTTTCGTGCGGCGGCGCCTGGCTGACCCGCGATGGCGGCGCCCATTGGAAGCTGCGCACCAAGGGCATGGCGGCGCGCTACATGCCGCCCGAGATGCAGGACGCCGGCGCGGTACAGGACCCGCACCGCATCGTGCGCTGCGCAGCCGAGCCGGACGTGCTGTGGTGCCAGCACCATAACGGCATCTGGCGCTCGCGCGATAACGGGGAAAGCTGGGAGGAAGTCACGGCGCCGCTGTCGAGCTTTGGCTTCGCGGTGGCAGTGCATCCGCGCGACGGCGCTACAGCCTGGTTGGTGCCGGCCGTGGCCGACCAGCAGCGGGTGCCGGTGGAGGCAGCGCTGGCCGTCAACCGCACGGCCGATGGCGGCGCCAGTTTCACGACCTTGCGCGGCGGCCTGCCGCAGGAGCATTGCTACGACCTGGTGTACCGCCACGGGCTGGCGGTGGCCGATGACGGCAAGACCTTGCTGATGGCCTCGACCACCGGCGGCGCCTGGCTCTCCACCAATGGCGGCGAACACTGGCAAACCATTTCCACCACGCTGCCGCCGGTGTACGCGGTGCGCTTCAACTAATGCCGTAATAGGACAGGAACATCTCGACGGTGGCGGTGATGACCGCCTCCTGTTCCTGCGGCGTCAGCGGCTTCTTGCCCATGGCCACCTGCGGCCACAGCGCGAACGACTTCAACTGGCCTTGCAGCATATGCGACATGAAGGCCGGGTCGCCCGCTTTCAGCACCTTGTCTTCCTGTGCCGCGCGCAGGAAACTGGCCACGCCTTCTTCCTTCTTGCCCAGTCTGGTCATCATGTCGCCGGCGCGTTGCGGCGCATGGATGGCTTCCGCAATGGCCACGCGCACCAGGTCCAGGAAGTAGTCGTCGCGCAGCATGGCCATTTTCTGGCGCATCAGCTCCATCAACTGCGGCTTGACAGGCTTGCCTTGCTGGTAGCCGATCGCGTTCAGGGCCGCACTGCAATCCCACAGTTCCTGCAGGATTTGCTCGAACAGTTCGTCCTTGCTGGCGAAGTGGTTGTACACCGTGCGCTTGGATACGTTGGCCGCAGCTGCGATGCGATCCATGCTGGTGGCTTCGAAGCCGCGCGCACGGAATTCGGCAATGGCGGCCGTGACGATGGCGGCGCGCTTGCGGTCGGTGAGTTTGTCGGGTTGGTTCATAAAGAATATTTTACACCGGGTAGTTTACTTTTCCCAAAGTAGAAACTACACTGTGTAGTGTAATTCATCCGGACCGAACATGAAACGAACCCTGCTGACTGGAGCGATCATCATTATGACTTGCCTTGCATACAACGCCGCCGATTCCCGCCCTGCGTACCAGAACGATGCGCCGCGCCAGCAGCCCGGTTTCCTGAAGATGGTGCAGGTGCTGTGGGATTTCACTTTCAACAAACCTGCCGGCACGGTGCCCAACCGGGCGCTGCCGGTGCAAGCACTCACTAGCGACCAATTGCTGGCTGCGCCTGACAACAGCCTGTTCCGCCTGGGCCATTCGACGATCCTGCTGAAACTCAATGGCGAGTTCTGGCTGACCGATCCGGTGTTTTCCAAGCGCGCTTCGCCGGTGCAATGGGCCGGTCCGGCACGCTTCCATGCGCCACCGGTCAGCATTGCCGACCTGCCGCCGATCAAGGGCGTGATCCTGTCGCACAACCATTACGACCACCTCGATTACGCTGCCATCCGCGAACTGGAAGCCAAGACCGAACATTTCCTCGCGCCGTTGGGCGTTGGCGACACCCTGGTGTCCTGGGGCGTGCCGGCGGCCAAGGTCCAGCAGCTCGGCTGGTGGCAATCGGCCTCGGCCGGCAGCCTGACACTGACTGCCACGCCGGCGCAACATTTCTCCGGCCGCACCCTGTGGGACAGCAACAAGACGCTGTGGGCTTCCTGGGTGATCGAGAGCGGCGGCCTGAAGGTCTTCTTCAGCGGCGATACCGGCTATTTCAAGGGCTTCAAGGAAATCGGCGAGCGCTTCGGCCCGTTTGACCTGACCTTGATGGAGACCGGCGCCTACGATCCCAACTGGCCGGACATCCACATGCAGCCGAGGGAAACCATGCAGGCCCACATCGACCTGCGCGGCAAGGTCATGCTGCCGATCCACAACGGTACCTTCGACCTGGCCATGCACAGCTGGGACGATCCCTTCGAGCAGATCACCGCCCTGGCCGCCGCGCGCGGCCAGACGCTGGCTACGCCGATGATCGGCGAGGCCCTTGATATCGCCCAGCCGCAGGCCACGGGCGCCTGGTGGAGGACGCCATGAAGCCCTATCAGCAATTCTTGAAATTGTGGTCCCTGCCACGACAAGGGGAGTCATGTTACAGTGAGGATAATGTTAACTTCCTGATAAGTGACTATCATGACCTCTCTGAAAACCCTGCCGCTGCTGCTGGCCAGCCTGCTTATCCTGCCAGCCCGGGCGGAAGGAGTCGGGCGTATCGACCGGAGTGCCGCGAAGCAGATTTCCGCTGACCTGAAGACTTGCGCCAAGCCTGAATGGCCGAAGGAAGCGCTGCGCAAGCAACAGGTCGGGACGGTCACGCTGGCCTTCCTGGTCGGCCTCGACGGCAAGGTGCTGGAATCGCGCGTTGACAAGTCGAGCGGACACCTGCAGCTGGACCTTGCGGCACAGGACGGCCTGGCCAAATGCCAGTTTACGCCGCCAGAAAGCGTAGGCCGCACGGAACCGACCTGGACCAGGATGCAGTATGTCTGGACGCTCGAGGCGAAAAGAACGCCGCAGCAAATCAAGGCCGATTTCGTGAAGGACAAGTCGCTGGCGGAGCAAGGCGATGCGGAAGCCATGTACCGCCTGAGCGGCGCCTATGCGGGCGGCCACGGTACCGAACGCAACCGAGAAGAATCCCTGCGCTGGCTGCGCCAATCCGCCGAGTCGGGATCTGCCGCCGCCCAGGAAGCGCTGGGATATATGCTGGTGGTGGGAGACAACGTGGCAAAAGACCCTGATGAAGGCTGGGCCTGGACCGAAAAAGCTGCGGCCCAAGGACGCGCCCAGGCGCAAATGGCCCTGGGCATCTCTCTGTTGAGCGGGCGGGACAGGGAGCAAGACCCGGTGCGCGGCCGTGCACTCCTGGAAAAATCCATCGCGCAGGGAAACACCATGGCCATGGGCATGCTGGGCACCTGGCTATTGCGTGAAGGCGGCGAACCGCAGCGGGGCCTGGAACTGCTGGAGACGGCGGCCGACAAACAAGACCGGTTGGCGCAGTTCACCTTGGGCGAGGCATTGGAAAAGGGGGAACTGCTGCCTCAGGATAATGCGCGTGCGCTCGCGTTATACCAGCGTTCGGCAGCAGGTGGCTATGGGCCTGCGGCCCGGGCCTTGGTTCGGCTGCAGCCACCGGTGGGGAAACCCTGATCAGACTGCAATACTGATCAGCTTTCCGATCGCCTGGCCCAGCGTATTGGTGGTCGGCGGCGTGGGCAGCACGCCGGCCGGGATGCGCTGCTCGATTGCGCTGTCGAGGCGGGGCGTGGCGCGGGCGGGCGTAGCGGCGGCTTCGGCGCGCCGGCTTTCGAGCTGGTTGCGGGATAGTTCCTGGTTGTCGCGCTCAAGGGTTGCGCGGCTTCGATCGAGGCGGTCTTCGTCTTGGGCGACCTGGTCGCGATCCTGCTGCACCTTGCGCTCAGCAAATGCCACGGCAGTCTGCAGGGAGTTGACGGAATTCAGCGGGATCACGGTCTACCCTTCGAAGCAACCTTTCACTCAGGCACCTTCGTCAGCTTAGGCCAAAACAGGGGTGAATGCTAGAGCTCGACATGCAAGCAAAAAAAGGGCGCCGCAGCCTTGGAAAATCCTGCGACGCCCGGAGGGGAAAGCTAAGGGAGGGTTACAACATCAGAAGCGGTAGGCCAGCGACAGTTCCCAGCTGCGGCCGAACAATGGACGGGCGTTGATCGGGCCGCTGCCGCCCGTGGTCAGGCGCGAGTTGCCTTCGGTCAGGCCGAGCTCGTTGGTAATGTTGTTGCCGCTCAGGCGGATCTCGATCTTGTCGCCGATGGTGTACAGCGCACCCAGGTCCACCGTCTTGTACGAAGGCAGGTATTGCAGGTTGGACTGGTCGGCCCAGCGGTCGCCCACATAGGTGTAGGTGCCGTACAGCTTGAGCGAATTGTTTTCGCCCATCGGGATGCGGTAGGTTGGCGTAAAGCGGTACTGCAGCTTCGGCTGGCGCTGCACCAGCTTGCCTTCGGTCAGCGGGTTGTCCTTGTATTTGGAATCCTGCCAGTTGCCGGACAGGCTCAGCGACAGGTCGCGGATCGGGCGCACCGCCAGTTCCACTTCCACGCCATCGCCCTTGGAACCGGACACCGAGTTCAGGATGGTGCCGTTCGACAGGATCTGCTGGAAGGCGATGCCTTCGAAGTCGGTATGGAAGTAGTTGATGTAGGCGCTGTACAACTGGCCCGCCGTCTTGAAGCCCACTTCGTATTGTTTGATCTTCGGCGTCGGCAGGAAGCTGCGGTCGTCCACCTTGGCCTGGGTGCCGGCATTGCGCAGGTCGTCGAAGGCGATGAAGGTGTGGCCCATATTGGCGCGGGCGAACACGCTCATGTCCTTGGCCAGCTTGTAGTTCCCGCCGACGGTGAAGCTGTTGGCGGAGTCGGTGCGGCTCAACGCGGTATTGGAGCCGGTCGGCATGGAGGTATTGTTGTTGTAGACGGTCAGCGGATTGTTGTCGGTGTCACCGGAGGCCAGGTTGGAGATCGTCACATCCAGTTTCTGGCGCTCGCGGCGCACGCCGCCATCGATCTTGATCCTGTCGTTGACCTTCCATTCGTTGGCGATGTACAGCGCCGTATTGCTGCCGTCATAGGAAGCGACCGGGGCGTAGAACACGCTGCCATCCTTGCCGTTGTCGGAAACAATGACGCCGTTGTCCAGCTTGACGTTGATCAGGCGCGCATTCGGCACGGCCGTCATCAGGTGGCTGCTGCCCAGGTACCAGACGTCATCCGACGAGTAGTTGGCAAAGTAGCCGCCCACGGTCAGGGTGTTGTCCTTGATCCATTCCTTGCTGACGCGGATCTCGTCGGTGAAGGATTTGAGTTTCTTTTCGACTGCCCACAGGCCGGCCTGCACCACCTGCTGGTCGCCGGCAACCGGCGTGCCATCCAGGTAGGTAGCTGTGGCGGTGCTGCCGCCATTTGCTGCCAGCGCGGCAGTGTTGTAAGCCGACATGGCCAGCGGGTTGTTACCGGTGAACATGGCGATGGTGTTCAGGTCGCCGTCGAAATGGTTGAACTTGTTGGAGACGTTCCAGCCATTGAAGTCCTGTTCGAACTCCATGCCCAGCACGGTGGATTTCAGGCCGCGGCCGTCGCCCAGGTCGTAATTGAGGGTCTTGCCCGGCGCGGCTTCCACCGTGAAGCGGCGCATCTCGTTGCTCATCAGCGTGCCCGTGAGCGGATCGAAGCCGGGGAATTCAGTGATGGTGCGGCCTTCATCGCTGGAGATCAGCGGCACGCCGGTATAGAAGGCATTCTTGTCGTCGGTACGGCGCACGTAGAAGGTCGCTTCGCCCTGGTCCAGCTTGCGGGTCAGGGTAGCGGTGACCTGGCCGCCGTCATCGGAAGGGAAGCCGGAATCGCGCACGCCGTGGGTGTTGCGGTAGAAGCCGCCGATGGTGCCGTACCAGCCGTCGGAAATCTTGCCGCCGTAGAAGACGTCAATGCGGCGCAGTTCGCCAGTGCCGGTGGTGAAGCGCACCGAGCCTTCCGGCGTATCGCTGCCTTTTTTCAGGATGAAGTTCATGGTCGCGCCCGGCTGGCCGCTGGAGAAGATGGTGCTCGGGCCGCCGCGCAGCACTTCCACGCGTTCGATGGTGTCATCCAGGCGGAAGGCGGAAGAGCCTTCGAAGAAGGACAGGGTGGACACCGGATACAGCGGATTGCCCTGCATTTGCACCGACACGAACGGCGAATCGGAGCCGGACGGGAAGCCGCGCACCTGGATATTGGCGCCGGACTGGCCGCCGGTCGATTCGGCAAAGGCGCCCGGCACCAGCTTCATCACGTCGGCGGTGCTGATCGGGGCGGCTTGCTTGAGTTGTTCTTCCGACGCGGTGGTGATGGAGAAGGCGGAGTCCAGCTTGCGCACGCCGCGGGCCGAGGCCACGCCGGTCACGACCACTTGCTGGATTTCTTTCTGGACGGCGGCGTCTGCCGCAGCCGGGGCTGGCGCGGCTTCCGCCGTGGCTGGCTGGCCTTCCTGTTCCGCGGCCTGGGCCTGGCCGATCAAGGTCAGTACAGCGATGGAAATGGACGACAACAGGAACTTCCGATGGTTTTTCATACGTGTCTCTTCTTTCGTTTTATGTGATTCGGCTTCCAAGGCCTGACCATTGAAACAAGAAATGATATCGATGTCAATCGAAATGTTATCGATGTCATTTTGTTGTTGCAGCGTTTGGAAATCTGTCATAATGCCGCGCATGGCTGTCAATAAAACCATGGAAGACCTCGCCAAACTGGCAGGGGTTTCGAAAATCACCGTGTCGCGCGCCCTGCGTGGCAGTCCCCTCGTAACGGAAGAAACGCGGGAGAAAGTGCGCCAGATCGCGGAAGCCCAGGGCTACCGCCTGAACGTGAGCGCACGCAACCTGCGCATGGGGCGTTCGTACTCGGTGGCAGTTGTGGTGGAAATGACACCCGAGAAGGGCCGGCCCATGTCCGACCCTTACCCGCTGGAACTGCTGGGCGGGATCACGCAGGAGCTGACGACAGCCGGCTACAGCGTGGTGCTGACCTCGCGCCAGTTGCTGGATACCGCCCCGGTGCAAGGCGCCGACGGCTTGATCCTGCTGGGCCAGGGTTCGCATGGCGAAGCGGTGACCGCGCTCAAAAAGCGCAGCCAGCCGCTGGTGGTGTGGGGCGCGCCGGATGCGGGCTCCGATACCGTGGTGGTCGGCAGTGACAACCGCAAAGGCGGTATCAGTGTCGCCCAGCGCTTCATCGAACTGGGGCGCAAGAAAGTGTTGTTCCTTGGCGACGTAGACCACGCCGAGGTGCAGGAACGCTGCGCAGGCTTTATCGACGCGCTGGGAGGGCAGGGTAGCGTGCACATCATGCGGCCGAAGGCGTTTACCTTTGAAGCCGGCTTTGATTGCGTAGATTCCCTGCTGAAGAAGAAGGGCTTGTCGTTCGACGGCGTGTTTGCCGCCAGCGACCTGCTGGCGATGGGCGCGATCCGAGCGCTGGCCGAGCGCGATGTGCGCGTGCCGGAGCAGGTCTCGGTCATCGGCTACGACGATACGCCGGGCGCAGTGAGCTTCGTGCCGCCGCTGTCCAGCGTGCACCAGTACCTGCGCGATGGCGGCGTGCTGTTGGCGAAGAAGATGCTGGACTTGCTGGAGGGGCGTCCCGTGGCTTCCGAAACCTTGCCGACCGCGCTCATCGTGCGGGCTACTTAAAAATTTTTTATACCGAATCCAAACCGGTTTGAATGAAAAGAAGGATGAAGATGCAGCACACTTACCCCCTCGATGCCTGGCGTATCCGCGAAACATCCTTCGATGAGGCGTCAAATTTCCTGGACGAGACCCTGTTCGCGCTGGGCAATGGCTACATCGGCCTGCGCGGCACGCCGGAAGAAGGCTATGCCGGCGCGGCCGGCACTTCGCTGGACGGCACCTACCTGAACGGCTTCTACGAATCGGAGCCGATCCAGTACCCTGAAAACGCTTATGGCCTGGCGCGCAACAACCAGTTCATGCTGAACGTGCCGAACGCCAAGGGCATCGCGCTGTGGGTGGGCGAGGAGCGTTTCGACCTGCTGCAGGGCCGGGTGGAGAGCTACGAGCGCCGGCTCGACTTCCGCACCGGCCTGCTGGAGCGCGACATCGTGTGGCAAGCGCCTTCCGGCCGCCGCGTGGCTGTACGCAGCCGCCGCCTGGTCAGCTTCGCCAGCAAGCACCTGTTTGCGATCGAGTTCACGGTGACGCCGCTGGGTTTCGATGGCGCCCTGCGCCTGGAATGCACGGTCGACGGCGTGGTGCGCAACCTGGAGGCAGGCGACGACCCGCGTGTCGGTTCGGCGACAACCGGCCCCGCGCTGGCGCTGGCCGGCACTGAACTGGCGCCGCATTTCGCCGCCCTGCAGCAGCGCACTCACAACAGCGGCTTCACGCTGGTGACGGCCGCCGCCCAGGTCATCGATGCGCAGCACGATTTCGCGCAGCGTGCCGAAGGCTCGCGCCTGGTGCAGTCATACTCGGTTGACGCCCACGACGGGCAAGCCGTGCGGCTGGTGAAGTACGGCTGCTATGTCAGCTCGCGCGACTACGCTGAAGACGAGTTGATGGCGCGTTCGCGCGCCGAACTGGAAGCGGCGCGCGGCCTGGGCTTCGACAAACTGGCTGCGCAGCAGGAGGCCTACCTGGCGGACTTCTGGGCGCAGGCCGACGTGGAAGTGGCGGGCGACGACGCGCTCCAGCAAGGCATCCGCTTCAACCAGTTCCACCTGCTGCAGTCGGTGGGCCGCGACGGCAAGACCAATATTTCGGCCAAGGGCGTGACGGGCGAGGGCTATGAAGGGCACTACTTCTGGGACACGGAGATCTACATCTTCCCCTTCTTCCTATACAACAAACCTGAAATCGCGCGCAAGCTGCTGGAGTACCGCTACGCCGGCTTGCCGGCAGCGCGCGAACGTGCACGCCAGATGTCGCATGCCAAAGGCGCGCTGTACCCATGGCGCACCATCGCCGGCGAGGAGTGCTCGGCCTATTTCCCGGCCGGTACCGCTCAGTACCACATCAATGCCGACGTGGCTTATTCCATCAAGCAGTACATGGACGCCACCGGCGACGATGCCTACCTGCTCCAGTACGGCGCCGAGATCCTGCTTGAAACTGCACGCATCTGGCTGGGCATCGGCAGCTACAACCGCGCCGGTGCTTTCGTGATCAATGAAGTGACCGGCCCGGATGAATACACCGCGCTGGTGAACAACAACTACTACACCAATGCGATGGCCAGGCTGCACATGCAGTTTGCCGCCTCGGCCGCCGATCGCATCGCGCGCGAGCATCCTCTCGAATGGGCACGCATTTCGGCCGCCGTGGCGCTGGCAGATGGCGAGCTGGAAGAACTGCGCCGCGCCGCCGCCGCGATGCTGCTACCATACGATGCTGCACTCGGCATCCACCCGCAGGACGACAGCTTCCTCGACAAGAAGGTGTGGGATTTTGCGAACACGCCAGCCGATAAATACCCGCTGCTGTTGAACTACCACCCGATGGTGATCTACCGCCACCAGGTCTGCAAGCAGGCCGACGTGGTGCTGGCGCTGCTGCTGTTGAGCGAACAGTTCACGCTGGAAGACAAAAAGCGCGACTTCGACTATTACGAAGCGGTGACGACGCACGATTCCTCGCTGTCGTCCTGCATCTTCAGCATCATCGCCTCCGAAGTGGGGTATGAGGGCAAGGCGTACGACTACTTCATGGAAACCGCGCGCCTCGACCTGGACAACACGCACGGCAATACCCATTACGGCGTGCATACCGCCGCCATGGCCGGCACCTGGCTCGGCGTGGCGTATGGCTTTGGCGGCATGCGGGTGGTGAACGGCGAGGTGCGCTTCGCGCCCACGCTGCCGAAGCAATGGCAGCACTACCAGTTCCGCATCCACCTGCATGGCAGCCTGCTGCAGGTGCGCGTCAGCACTGGCGGCACCCAATACACGCTGCTGCGCGGCGGGGCGCTGTCCTTCCAGCACCGCGGCGCGCCCGTCACCGTTACCCCGGCAGCGCCGGTACAGGAGCTTGCATGAAAGCCGTAATCTTCGACCTGGATGGCGTGATCACCGATACCGCCCACTACCACTTCCTCGCCTGGCAACAGCTGGCGCAGTCGCAGCAGGTGCACTTTGACGAAGCCTTCAACGAAAACCTGAAAGGCATCGACCGCATGGGTTCACTGGAGCTGATCCTGGCCGGCGCGCCGCGCGCTTACAGCGATGCGGAAAAGCTGGCGCTGGCCGACACCAAGAATGAGCACTACAAAACGCTCATCGCGGAAATGTCGCCGGCCGATTTGCTGCCCGGCGCAGTGGAAGCGCTCGACTGGTGCCGCGCGCAAGGCTTGAAGGTGGGCCTTGCGTCGGTGAGCAAGAACGCCTTCACGGTGCTGGAAAGCCTCGGCATCACTGACAAGTTCGACTATGTCGTAGACGCGGCGACGATCGCGCGCGGCAAACCCGATCCCGAAATCTTCCTGCGCGCTGCGTCGGAACTGGGCGTAGACCCGGCCGATTGCGTTGGCGTGGAGGATGCCGTTGCCGGCGTGACCGCCATCAAGGCGGCCGGCATGGTTGCCATCGGTGTAGGCCAGCCGGCCACGCTGTGGCAGGCAGACACGGTGATCCCGGGCCTGGAACAATTCAAAAATATAATGGAGACACTATGCAAAACCGGCGCATCACCTGGGTCCTGTTCCTGATCTATTTCACGTTCGCCATCCTGTTGAACAGCGTTGGCACGGTGATCCTGCAGGTGATCAACAACTATGGCGTCAGCAAATCCGCCGCCAGCGTGCTGGAAGGATTCAAGGACTTGCCGATTGCCGTGGTGTCCTTCCTGGTGGCGAGCTTCCTGCCGCGCATCGGGTACAAGAAGGCGATGCTGGCGGGGCTTGCCATCGTCACTTGCGCCGCGCTGGCGATGCCGCTGCTGCCGTCCTTCCTCACCACCAAGATGCTGTTCCTGTGCGTCGGCATCTCGTTCGCGCTGGTGAAGGTGTCGGTGTATTCCACGCTCGGCCTGATCGCCGTCGACCGCCGCCAGCATGCTGGGATCATGAATACGCTGGAAGGCTTCTTCATGGTTGGCGTGCTGTGCGCCTACTGGGTGTTCAGCTTCTTCATTGATTCGGCCGACCCGCGGTCGCAGAGCTGGCTGCACGTCTATTGGGTGCTGGCCGGCCTGTGTGCGCTGACTTTCATGCTGTTGCTGGCAACGCCTTTCGATGAACGCCTCGCCGCACCGCCGGAAGCGCGCAGCCTGGCGCAGGAGTTCGCTGCCATGCTCAAGCTGTTCTTCAAGCCGCTGGTGTGCGTGTTCGTCCTGACCGCTTTCCTGTACGTGCTGATCGAGCAGAGCGTGGGCACGTGGTTGCCGACCTTCAACAACGAGATCCTGCACCTGCCGGCCGCCATGAGCGTGCAGGTCACCAGTATCTTCGCGGCCTGCCTGGCCGCCGGCCGCTTGTCGGCCGGCGTGCTGATGCGCCGCATGAACTGGTACCCCGTGATGAACGCCTGCTTGCTCGGCATGGCGGCCGTGGTGCTGGTTGCTTTGCCGATGACCCATGACGTCGTGGTCCCTGCCGATGCCGGATGGCGCGATGCGCCGCTGGCCGCATTCGTCTTCCCGCTGATTGGACTGTTCATGGCGCCGGTCTACCCGGGAATCAATTCGGTCATGCTCAGTTCCCTGCCGAAGCACCAGCATTCGGCGATGACCGGCCTGCTGGTGATATTCTCCGCGCTGGGCGGCACCACCGGTTCGCTGATCACCGGCTATGTATTCGGCGCCTTCAGCGGGCATTTCGCGTTCTATCTGACACTGGTGCCGATTGCGATTGTGCTGGTCACGCTGTACTTCTTCAAGCGGGCCGTCGATGGCAGTGACGGCGGGCTGGAGGCACCGGCTATAATTTCTCAATGAACCTGAAGAGCCTCGCCGACAAGCTCGGCATGTCGAAGACAACCGTCAGCCGCGCGCTGAATGGCTATCCCGAAGTCAGCGAACTGACGCGCGAGCGCGTGCTGCGCGCTGCGCGCGAAGCGGGCTACGAAGCCAACCCCATGGCGCGCAGCCTGGCCGTGGGGCGCAGCAATGTATTCGGCACGATCTATCCACTGCTGCCTGCCGACCTTGGCGACGCCATGTTCCTTGAGGTGGTGGGCGGGATGTCGGAGGCGCTTGAGCAAAAGCGCATGAACTTCATCATCGCGCCCGTGTCGCCAGCGAACGAAATGCCGTCCTACGAACAGATGGTGCGCGGACGGCGGGTTGACGGCCTGGTAGTCAGCCGCACGCTGGTGCACGACGAGCGAATCGCCTACCTCGCCAAAGTCGGCTTCCCCTTCATCGCCCACGGCCGCACGCAGCTTGACGCGCCTTACGCCTGGTTTGACTACGACAATGACGCGGGCATCCGCATGGCGCTGGAACGCCTGCTGTCACTGGGGCACCAGCGCATCGCCATGGTCAGCGCGCCGCTGGCAATGAACTTTGCCGCACAGCGCCGCAACAGCTTCCTTGCCACGCTGGCGAGCGCCGGACTGGCTGCCGATCCACGCCACCTGGTCGACGATTGCATCGACCGCCGCGCCGGTCACGCCGCCGTGCAAGCGTTGTTGGCCACAGCGCCGCGCCCGACCGCCATCGTGGTCGACAACCACCTGGCTGGCGTAGGCGCTGTGCGCGCGCTGCTCGACGCAGGCATCGCGATCGGCAAGGAGATTTCCCTGATCGTATGGGGCAGCATGGCCGATACCCTGGCCGACATCGACGTCACCACTATCGACCAGCCCAACGCCCGCGCGGCAGGCGCCAAAATGGCTGATATGCTGCTTACCCTTATCAACGGCAAACCTGCAACCAGCCTGCAGGAACTCTGGCAACCCGCGCTTACAGCCGGGGCCACAGTGCACTCCTGTTATCCACGCTGACGCCTAACATAGTCGTTCAGATTTCTCATCGTACAGGGCGGACCGTGACCTTTCGCTGATACCAAAATGCCTGCCTGCACGGACCGCAATTGCACAAGGCAGCCTTGTACTTTTGGCGCATTAGAAATCCGGCCATGTACTTGGCGACCTGCCCGCCGTCGGGGCCATAAATCGACACCGACGAAGGCTCTCCATTGGAATCGATATCAACGGTGATGTTGACGGAGGTATCTTCATGGACCTGGCCGACGGCCCGGGATAACTCATCATCGATCTTTGACATTCCATCGACGGGAAATGGCGGTTCGTCTTTGTCGCCCATTGCTGAATAGTCGCCTTTAAGTGCGGCGACTTCTGCGACAGTGAGGGCAGCATAGCTGGCCCGAACGCTTGCATCTCCGGGCGGAGCAGGGCATTGAGTGGCACCTGCATTTTGCGCCAATGCCGAGGTCGAGATAAGCGCAATGAGTGCGAAGGAATTAATGTTCATTTTGGCCCTCTGAATTGATCGCGGAAGTCGCCAGCGGCAGGATCGCCTGGCGGTAGGGCTGCGCTTCGTTTTCCACGTACCAGTTGGCCCACAGGCGGTTGCGTGAGCGGCCGTCCTCGGCGCGGTCCGGTTCGAGGCTCAGGTAGTTGCGGGCGCCGATGTAGCGATGCGCGGTGCCAGGGAATTTGTACATCGCAGTCGTAATGCCGCCCTCCAGCTGCTCCACCTTGTCGCCGACGTGCTCGAGGTAGAACAACGCCATGGCAGGTGGTGGCGGATGCACTACGCCGGAAGAAGTCAGCTGGTGGATCGTGATCGGCTTGCCCTGGTACTGCTTCTGGCTCGACTCGATGGCGCCGATGGCGCCCACGTGCACGTCGCCGGAAAGGATGGTCACTCGGCCGCCGGTGCGTTGCGACCATTCCTGCAGGCGGTGGATCAGGCGCAGGCGCTCCCACTGGTGGGTGCGGCTTAGCCAATGGTCTTTCAGGTCGTCTTCCAGTTCCTGCTGGCCGGGCAGGGCGCATAGCAGCATTTCCAGCGTGCTGAAGTCAGGGTGTACGACGGGGATGCTGGACATGATCAGCAAGTGCTTGCAGCCTTGTTGCGCTTCCAGCCAGGCATAGGCTGCATCCCAGGATTGCTGGCCCATGACAACGTCCGGCGTGCGCTCGCTGCGCAGGTCGAGCACCAGCAAGCCGTAATCGCCGAAGCGGACTGCCTTGGTGAATCCAGGTTGCAGCGGCAGGCGCATCGGAAGTTCGTCCGCCGCAACACAGTGCTGCTGGAACAGCAGGAAGTAATCGCGCGCCACGGTGTAGATGGCCTTGAAGACGGGGGATTGCTGGAACTTGTCCGGGTAAGAGCCCCAGCCGTCAATGATGTCGTGGTCGTCCCACATCATCACCGTCGGAACGGTGGCGAACATGCGCGCTACGTGCGGATAGGCCCAGACCTTGAGGTAGTTCCCGAAGAAGAAATCGTCGATCTCGGTTTGCAGCGATTTGGTGATCGGCTTGTTGGCGAGCTTCTTGTCATTCGGCGCGGCGGCCCAGTCGTTGAGGGCGGTCGTGGTCCACATGGCATCGCTGTAGATCTGGTCGCCGCCCATCAACAGCAGGTGGTAAGGGCGCTGCACATGGTTGTCGTGCATTTTGTTCCATACCGGGTCCTGCGGAATATCCTTCATCTTCTTGTAGTCGGAGAAGCCGTTGCAGGATGTGTAGGCGCAAGTCGGGGCGCTGTCGCGCGCCGGCACGACGAAGGTGAAGGCCTGGCCGTCGACAATGTATTGGACTTGCTGTTCGCGCGTTGCGTGCTGCTCGATGGCGAATCGCCAGCTTTCAACGGTATGTATGGACCGTTTGTGCAAACGGGTTCGCAGGCGGCGGGATTCGACGGGCAGGGGGCGTACGTCGGTCGCAGCGCCGGGCAGCACGGCGGCCGTTACCGCGGGAGCGACTTCGCCTGCCCATACCACCAGCGCGCTGACCGTCCACATGCCGTCGGCACAGCCACAGAATTTCAAGATAGGTCCCAACACTACAGCCATTGCAATCCCCGCGTCGTTATCAAATCGTTAAATGATAACTTGTTCGTCGGGCTGCGTGTGTTCCAGCTAACTGACGGCCTGCGGTGCGGGCTTTAGCCTATGACTATGGTTCAACCTTACAGGGAGGCTGTCATGGGGAAGTATTTCTTGGCTTGGCTGTTGGGAGTGCCGGGGATTGTGCTGTTGCTGGTGTGGCTGTTCTTCCACTAAAACCGGTAAGCCGGGGTCAGACCCAAGGGTCTGACCCCGAGACGCTGCGGCCGCAGGCCGTTACATATTGCGGCGGTATTGGCCGCCGACTTCGAACAGCGCAGTCGTGATCTGGCCCAGCGAGCAGACGCGGGCCGCGTCCATCAGCTTGGCGAACACGTTTTCGTTGTCGATGGCGGCTTTTTGCAGGGCTGCCAATGCTGCCGGCGCGGCATCCGCATTGCGGGCGTGGAAGTCCGCCAGGCGGGTCAGCTGCGATTGCTTTTCATCGTCAGTGGAGCGGGCCAGCTCGATGGTGGCCGGGGCTTCCGAACCCTTTGGATTGCGGAAGGTGTTCACGCCGATGATAGGCAGCGAGCCGTCGTGCTTCTTGTGCTCGTACAGCAACGACTCTTCCTGGATCTTGCCGCGCTGGTAGCCGGTTTCCATCGCGCCCAGCACGCCGCCGCGTTCGGCGATGCGTTCGAATTCCTGCAGCACCGCTTCTTCCACCAGGTCGGTCAGTTCTTCGATGATGAAGGCGCCCTGGTTCGGGTTCTCGTTCTTCGCCAGGCCCCATTCGCGGTTGATGATCAGCTGAATCGCCAGTGCGCGGCGGACGGATTCGTCGGTCGGCGTGGTGATTGCTTCATCGTAGGCGTTGGTGTGCAGTGAGTTGCAGTTGTCGTAGATCGCGATCAGCGCCTGCAGCGTGGTGCGGATGTCGTTGAAGTCGATTTCCTGTGCGTGCAGCGAGCGGCCGGACGTCTGGATGTGGTACTTCAGCTTCTGCGAGCGGTCGTTGGCGCCGTATTTCTCTTTCATTGCCACTGCCCACAGGCGGCGAGCTACGCGGCCCAGCACGGTGTATTCCGGGTCCATGCCGTTGGAGAAGAAGAACGACAGGTTCGGTGCGAAATCGTCGATGTGCATGCCACGCGCCAGGTAGGCTTCCACGAAGGTGAAGCCGTTGGACAGCGTGAAGGCCAGCTGCGAGATCGGGTTCGCGCCCGCTTCCGCGATGTGATAGCCGGAGATCGATACCGAGTAGAAGTTGCGCACCTGGTGGTGCACGAAGTACTCCTGGATGTCGCCCATCACCTTCAGCGAGAACTCGGTCGAGAAGATGCAGGTGTTCTGGCCCTGGTCTTCCTTCAGGATGTCGGCCTGCACGGTGCCGCGCACGTTCATCAGCACCCAGTCCTTGATCTTCTGGTACTCGTCTTCGGACGGCTGGCGCTTGTTCTCGGTGACGAACTTCTCGACCTGCTGGTCGATGGCGGTGTTCATGAACATCGCCAGGATGGCTGGCGCAGGGCCGTTGATGGTCATCGAGACCGAGGTGCTTGGGTTGCACAGGTCGAAGCCGTCGTACAGCACCTTCATGTCGTCCAGGGTCGCGATGGACACGCCGGAGTTGCCGATCTTGCCGTAGATGTCCGGACGGATCGCCGGGTCGGCGCCGTACAGGGTGACGGAGTCGAAGGCGGTCGACAGGCGCTTTGCGTCCATGCCGGTGGAGACCAGCTTGAAGCGGCGGTTGGTACGGAAAGCGTCGCCTTCGCCCGCGAACATGCGGGTCGGGTCTTCGCCTTCACGCTTGAAGGCAAACACGCCGGCGGTGAACGGGTAGGAGCCAGGGACGTTTTCCAGCATCAGCCAGCGCAGCAGCTCGCCGTGGTCTTCGTACTTCGGCAGCGAGACCTTGCGGATCTTGGTTCCCGACAGGGTGTGCTGTACCAGGCCGGTGCGGATTTCCTTGTCGCGGATCTTGACGACGTATTCGTCGCCGGCGTAGGCAGCCTGCATGTCCGGCCATTGGGCCAGCAGCTTCTTGGCCGCGCCGTCCATGGCGTGGTCGCGCTCGATGATCAGGTCGTCGAAGTCAGCCACCGACTTGCCGGCGACAGCCATCATGCGCTTGGATTCCTGCAACTGCTGGCGTTCGCGCGCGAGCTTGGCCTGTGCTTGCGTTTTCTTGTGGTAGCCGCGCACGGTGTCGGAGATCTCGGCCAGGTAGCGCGCGCGCGCCGGCGGCACGATCACGTTCTTGCCGGAGCTGAAGCGCACGTCCATCGGGGCCAGCACGCCTTTGTTGGTCTTCAAGCCTTTGCCTGCCAGTACCGGCAGCAGGCCCTGATACAAGGCGGTCACGCCGTCGTCGTTGAAGCGCGAAGCCTGGGTGCCGAACACCGGCATTTCTTCCGGACGCTTGCTCCACATTTCGCGGTTGCGCTGGTACTGCTTGGCGACGTCGCGCAGTGCATCCTGTGCACCTTTGCGGTCGAATTTGTTGATCGCGATGAAGTCGGCGAAGTCCAGCATGTCGATCTTTTCCAGCTGCGATGCAGCGCCGAATTCCGGCGTCATCACGTACATGGACACGTCGACGTGCGGCACGATCGCCGCGTCGCCCTGGCCGATGCCGGAGGTTTCCACGATCACCATGTCGAAGCCCGCCACTTTGCAGGCTGCGATCACGTCAGGCAGGGCCTGGGAAATCTCGGAGCCGGCTTCGCGGGTCGCCAGGGAACGCATGAAGACGCGGGTCTTGCCGTTCCAAGGGTTGATCGCGTTCATGCGGATGCGGTCGCCCAGCAGCGCGCCGCCGGATTTGCGGCGGGAAGGGTCGATCGAGATCACGGCGATGTTCAGCGCGTCGCCCTGGTCCAGGCGGATGCGGCGGATCAATTCATCGGTCAACGAGGACTTGCCTGCGCCGCCGGTGCCGGTAATGCCCAGGGTCGGGGCGGTGGCGGCTTTCGAAGCTTCAGTCAGTTCGGCGCGCAGCTTGTCGGAGGCCTTGCCGTTTTCCAGCGCGGTGATCAACTGGGCCAGCGGGCGGTGGCGTTGTTCGATATCGCCGTTGCGGATCGCGTCGAGCTGGGTCGGGGAGTAGGTGGACAGGTCGACGTCGCACTGCTGCACCATCCACTGGATCATGCCGACCAGGCCCATGCGCTGGCCGTCTTCCGGGGAGAAGATGCGGGTCACGCCGTAGTCGTGCAGGTCCTTGATTTCGCTCGGGACGATCACGCCGCCGCCGCCGCCGAAGACCTTGATGTGCGAGCCGCCGCGCTGGCGCAGCAGGTCGATCATGTATTTGAAGTATTCGACGTGGCCGCCCTGGTAGGAGGAGATGGCGATGCCTTGCACGTCTTCGGTCAGGGCCGCGGTCACCACTTCGTCCACCGAGCGGTTGTGGCCCAGGTGGATCACTTCGGCGCCCTGCGATTGCAGGATGCGGCGCATGATGTTGATCGAGGCGTCGTGGCCGTCGAACAGGGACGCGGCGGTGACAAAGCGCACTTTGTTCGCGGTCTTGGCCTGCTCTGGCTCAGCGGACAGTTTCTTGGCGTTGGCGAGGTCGTTCATGTTGTGTGTTCCTTGGAACGGGGGAATTTTGATTATATGACGTTTACGTTAACGTCAAGTCAAGCAAAACCGGTAAACCAGTGTCTGACCCGCAGGGTCAGACACCTCGTCTACGCGGCGGTCGCAGGCCGGGGTGCCTGACCCTACGGGTCAGACACCGGTTTACCGGTTTTTAGGCAGCAGCCCGATCGCCGCCCTTAAACGCAGCCATCATCTTCGCCTTAGCCATCTTGTACTCAGCCACAGCCTTTTCCTTCACATGGCCAAAGCCCCGGATACGCTCCGGCAGCGCAGCCACTGCCACGGCCTGCTCATGGTTGCCAACCGACAACCCTGCCAGCAGCTCAGCCACAACAGCACGGTATTCCGTGATCAGCGCGCGTTCCATCTTACGCTCCTCGGTATAGCCGAAGATATCGAACGCACCGCCGCGCAGGCCCTTGAACTTGGCCAGCAGCTGGAACGCCTTCCACATCCACGAACCATATTCCGCCTTGACCAGGTGGCCCTTGGCATCCTTCTTCGCGAACAGCGGCGGCGCCAGGTTGAATTTCAGCGAGAAATCGCCTTCGAACTGGGTCTTCAGCTGTTCAACGAAGCGGCCATCGGTGTACAAGCGCGCCACCTCATATTCATCTTTATAGGACATCAGCTTGAACAGCGACTTGGCGACTGCGGTGGACAGCTTGTTGCCCAGGCCCAGGGAAGTCTCCTTGGCGCGCACTTGGGCCACCAGCGCCTCGTAGGAAGCCGCGTAAGCCGCATCCTGGTAGCCGGTCAGGAATTCAACGCGCTTCTTGATCACGTTTTCCAGCGACTGTGGCATCTGCACCACGACAGCCTGGGTTGGGGTCGCGACCTTTTCCACGCGCTTGAAGTCCACGGCGGCGCGGCGGCCCCACAGGAAGGAGCGCTTGTTCGATTCAACAGCCACGCCATTCAGCTCGATCGCGCGCAGCAGGGCTGCTTCGCTCAGCGGAATACGGCCTTTCTGGAAGGCGTAACCCATCATGAACAGGTTGGACGCAATCGAATCGCCCATCAGCGCGGTCGCCAGCTTGGTGGCATTGATGAAGTCCACCGACTGTGCGCCGCCGACGGATTCGGTGATCAGCGCTTCCACGCTTTCGGCCGGGTACTGCCAGTCGGCGTTCTGCGCGAAGGTGCCTGGCGGCTGCTCGTGCTGGTTGACGATGGCGAAAGTGCGGCCCGGGCGCATCTTCGACACGGCGTCATAGGCGCCGGAGGTCAGCATGTCGCAGCCCAGGATCAGGTCTGCTTCGCCGGTGGCGATACGCTGCGCGCGCAGGTGGGCCGGGGTCTTCGCCACCTTGACGTGGGAGGTCACGGAGCCGTTCTTCTGCGACATGCCGGTCATGTCCAGCACGGAGGCGCCTTTGCCCTCCAGGTGCGCGGCCATGCCCATCAGGGCGCCGACGGTAATCACGCCGGTGCCGCCGATACCGTTGATCAGGATGTTGTACGGGTGCTCAATGCTTGGCAGTACCGGTGCCGGGATATCGCCCCAGTCGTCGTTCTTCGCGGTGCCGGTCTTGGTCTTCTTCAGCGTGCCGCCCTCGACGGTGACGAAGGATGGGCAGAAGCCCTTGGTGCAGGAGTAGTCCTTGTTGCAGCTCGACTGGTCGATGGTGCGCTTGCGGCCGAATTCAGTTTCCTTCGGCAGGATCGAGACGCAGTTGGACTGGATGCCGCAATCGCCGCAGCCTTCGCACACGGCTTCGTTGATGACCATGCGCTTGTTCGGGTCAGGGAACTCGCCCTTCTTGCGGCGGCGGCGTTTCTCGGCGGCGCAAGTCTGGTCGTAGATGATGACGGTGCAGCCAGGCAGCTCACGCATCTCGCGCTGCACGGCATCCATCTCCTTGCGGTCGTGCAGGGAAACGATGTTCGGCAGGGCGGAACGGTCGGTGTAGCGCGACAGGTCTTCGGTCACCAGGGCGATGCGCTTGATGCCTTCTGCGGCCATCTGCTGCGCGATCATCGGCACGGAGACGGTGCCGTCCACCGGCTGGCCGCCGGTCATTGCCACGGCGTCGTTATAGAGGATCTTGTAGGTGATGTTGACCTTCGCGGCCACGGCGGCGCGGATCGCGAGGTAACCGGAATGGAAGTAGGTGCCGTCGCCCAGGTTCTGGAACACGTGCGGCACTTTGCTGAACGCAGCCTGGCCGATCCATGGCGTGCCTTCGCCGCCCATGTGGGTGGTCAGCTTGTTCATCTCAGGGTAGATCGAGGTCGCCATCACGTGGCAGCCGATGCCGGCCAGCGCGAACGAACCTTCGGGTACCTTGGTCGAGGTGTTGTGCGGGCAGCCGGAGCAGTAGAAGGCCGGGCGGAACGGGGTTTCGATAGCTTTCTTCAGCACCGCGTCCTTGGCTTCCAGGAAGGACAGGCGCGCCTTGATCTGGTCCTGGATGCTGGCGTCGGCGATGTAGCGGGCCACGCGGCTTGCGATTACGCGCGCCACTTGCGATACGGAGAAGTCAGCCTTCGGCGGCAGCAGCCATTCGCCGCGCGGTGCAACCCACTCGCCCTTGTCGTCGAACTTGCCGATGATGTGCGGGCGCACGTCGTCGCGCCAGTTGTACAGCTGCTCCTTCAGCTGGTATTCGACGAACTGGCGCTTTTCTTCCACCACCAGGATTTCGTCCAGGCCTTGCGCGAATTCGCGCACCGAGTCCGGCTCCAGCGGCCATGGCATGGAAACCTTGAACAGGCGCAGGCCGACCTTGGCTGCCATGGCTTCGTCGATGCCCAGTTCTTCCAGCGCTTCCAGCACGTCCAGGTAGGACTTGCCGGAGGCGATGATGCCCAGCTTGGCGTCCTTGGAATCGATGGTGGTGTGATTCAGCTTGTTCTCGCGGGCGTAAGCCAGGGCCGCGTAGATTTTGTAATCCTGCATCAGCGCTTCCTGGTTGCGCGCCTGCTGGCCCAGCGGGATCGAGGACAGGCGGGAATTCAGCCCGCCTTCCGGCATCACGAAGTCTTGCGGGATCTTCACTTCGACGCGGAACGGATCGGCATCGATCGAGGCGCTCGACTCGACGGTGTCGGCCAGCGCCTTGAAGGCGACGGCGCAACCGGAGAAGCGCGACATGGCCCAGCCGTGGATGCCGAGGTCGATGTATTCCTGCACGTTGCATGGATACAGCACAGGGATCATGCAGGCGGAGAAGATGTGGTCCGACTGGTGCGGCAGGGTGGAGGAGTAGGCGCCGTGGTCGTCGCCCGCCACCAGCAGGATGCCGCCGTTCCTGGACGTGCCGGCATGGTTCATATGCTTGAAGACGTCGCCGCAGCGGTCCACGCCCGGACCCTTGCCGTACCACATGGCGAACACGCCGTCGTACTTGGCCGGACCGATCAGGTCAACCTGCTGCGAACCCCAGACGGCGGTCGCCGCCAGGTCCTCGTTCACGCCGGGCACGAATTGCACATTGTGCTTTTCCAGGTGCTTCTGCGCCTTCCACAGGGTTTCGTCCAGACCGCCCAATGGGGAACCGCGGTAGCCGGAAATGAAGCCGCCGGTGTTCAAACCGTCGCGCGCATCGCGCAATTGTTGCATCATAGGCAAGCGCACCAGCGCCTGGATGCCGGACAAGAAGACTTTACCAGTGGTGGAAGTGAATTTGTCGTCGAGGGTGACGTCGTGTAGTACAGGCGAGTTGCTGCCGTCTGGCATGGTGGCTGTCTCCAAAATCATGATTCGGTGCGTGCCTGGCATTGGTGGGCGCCGGGTAAGCGCGTCCTTGCCTAAGTCACAACGCCTGCGGGTGTGCAGGCCTTTTCAACGGGCGAGTTTAAGGTTTACTTTACGTATACGGAAATATGGTTTGGGGATGGGGGTATAAGAAAAAATGATGGCTCGACGAAGAATTCTGGCATTGGCAGCAGTGTTTTTGGCTAGCCCTGGTCTGGCGCTGGCTGGTGTCGCACGCAAAATGCAGCTGGTGACCAGCCACTTGCCCTCGCTGGTGCATGAGAGCGGCCCGCCGGGCGGTTTGCAGGAGCTGGTGGCAGAACTGTGCCGGCGGGCCGGCGTGCAGCCTGCGACCCAATTCGTGCCGTGGCGCCGCGCGCAATTCCTGGCCACCACCATCCCGGCCACCGCCATTTATCCTCTCACCCGCCTGCCCGAGCGCGAGGCGCAATACCGCTGGCTGGTGCCTTTGTTTGAAGAAAACTATGTGCTGCTGGCCGTGCGCGGCAAGCTCCTGCCGGTCGAGGAGATGAAAGACAAGCGCATCGCGCTGCTGCGCGGCGCCGCGCAGGCCGCCATCCTCAAAGAGCAGGGCTTCACCCGCTTTGTCGAGGCCAGTTCGATCGATGAAGTGCACCGCTTCCTGTTGGGCGGCATGGCCGACGCGGCATTTGGCGAGCGCCGCATCATCTCCGCGTCCCTGAAAGGGCACGGGGCTGGAAAGAGCGAGTTCGACACCAGCGCCCCAGTGCGTACCACGACGGCCTGGCTGGCGGGTTCCCTGGACTTCGATCAGGAAGACGCCGCCCTGTTCCAGCGCGCGCTCGACTCAATGCGCGCAGACGGCACCTTGCGCCGCATCCTTGCAAGGCATAACCTGAGCTAACGGCACAGTCCGTGTCAACCATGGGGTCAGACCCTTTGGTTGACACGAACTCAACTAAGAAAGCAGGCGGGCGCCGGGCCAGGCGTTGCGCTGGCACAGGTCGTTGGCGACTTGCTGCGTCAGCGCGGCGATGGCGTTGGCGGCGTTGGTCAGGGGGATGTTGCGGGAAGCACACAACACCACGGTCCGGCTGATGGCGGGGCTGTTGATGCGCACGCTGCGCATCTGTCCCAGCTCGATTTCGGGCAGGACCGGGGCTACCGGCAGGATGGTCGCCCCCATGCCGGCCATGATGGCGGACTTGAGGATGGCGATCGAGTTGATTTCGATGACATTGCCGATTACCAGCCCGGCGGCGCGCGCCATGGCTTCGATGCGCGGCCGCACGCCATGCTGCAGGCCGGGCAGGATCAGGGTGGTGTTCAGGGCTTGCTGCAAGGTGACCGTGTCGCGGTCGGTAAACCACACGGCGTCATGGCGGCAGATGAAACGGAGTTCTTCTTCCGCCAGCGGCGTGTTGGAAAACGGCGTCAGTTGACCATCGTCGAACAGCACGGCCAGGTTCACGCGCCCGCTTTTGAGCTGTTCTGCCAGGTTTCCGGTCAGTTCTTCGGTCAACTGCAGCGTAATGTCGGGATATTGCTCGCGCGCGGCGGTCAGCAGGGGCAGCGCCAGGGCGCCGGAAATACTGTGCGGCAGCCCCATGGTGACGCTGCCGGACGGGCGGGCCGACTGGGTGACGGCGGAGCGGGCGTCGGCCACCTGTTTCAGGATGGCCTGGGCATGATCGTAAAACACCTTGCCGGCGTCCGTGCTGACCACGCCCTGGGCACTGCGGTGCAGAAGCTGGGCGCCCAGCTCTTCCTCAAGCTGGCGTAGTTGCTGGGTCAGGGCGGGTTGTGCAACATGCAATACCAAGGCAGCTCGCGACAACGATCCGTGGTCGACGATTGCTACAAAGTAACGCAGTTGGCGAAGTTCCATATTCCCGTAGGATAACATTGTGTATACTTATTCTAACGTTCTTCACGCAAATACCTCGCGAGCCTCACCATGTTAAAGAAAGTCGATTCGGCGCAGTTAAAGGTCGGCATGTATATCCACGACCTGAGCTGCGACTGGATGACTCACCCGTTTGTACGCAACCGCTTTGTGATTTCCAGCCAGGAGCAGATCCAGAAAATCATCCAGGCCGGCATCCATGATGTGGTGATCGACGCATCCAAAGGACTGGATGTGGAGGATGCGCCCTCGCTGGCCGAGGCCCAGGCGGCCACCGAGCGTGAAGTGGAAGAAATCGCCAAAGAGCCGTCGCGCATCATCCGGACCTCGCTGGGCGAGGAGTTGCAGCGCGCGGCGCAGATCCGCAGCCAGGCCGCCGGCGTGGTGCGCAATGTGATGGCCGACGCGCGCCTCGGCAAGGCAATCGAAATCGGCTCCGTCCAGCCGGTGGTGCAGAACATTACGGAATCGATCCTGCGCAACCCGGGCGCCTTGCTGGGCCTGCTGCGCATCAAGTCCAAGGACGATTACACCTTCCTGCATTCGGTCAGCGTCTGCGCACTGCTGGTGGCCTTCGCCAATGCGCGCAACATGGAAGAAAACATCGTCCGCGAAGCCGGCCTCGGCGGCCTGTTGCACGATACCGGCAAGGCCTTGGTCCCGGATGCGATCCTGAACAAGCCGGGCCCGCTGACCGACGAAGAATTCGCCATCATCAAGAAGCACCCGATGGATGGCTTCAACATCCTGAAGCAGTCGCCCGACGTGCCGGAACTGGCGCTGGATATCACGCGCCACCACCACGAGCGGCGCGACGGCACCGGCTACCCGGACAAGCTGGCCGGCGACGACATCAGCGAAATTGCGCAGATGGCGGCAATTGTCGATGTTTACGATGCCATTACGGCCGATCGCGTGTACCACAAGGGCCTGCCGGCCGCCGCTGCCCTGCGCAAGATCTACGAGTGGAGCAAGCACCACTTCAACCCGAAGCTGGTGCAGGAATTCATGCGCTGCGTCGGCATCTATCCGGTCGGCACCCTGGTGATGCTCGAATCGGGCCGCCTTGGCGTGGTGGTCGAACCGCACGAAAGCAATTTGCTGGCGCCGAAGGTGAACGTGTTCTTCAATACGAAGAACAATGTCTACATCAAGCCGGAAACGGTCGACCTGTCGCGCGGCCTGGGCTTTGGCGGCGGCGACAAGATCGTGGGCCATGAATCGCCGGCGAAATGGCAGGTGGACCCGATGCGCTTCCTGACCCTGGCTAGCTGAGGAAGCGTTTGATGGCGCGCGGGATGCTGCGCCAATAAAGCCCGCGGTCGCCCGGGAACCAGAGGTCGCTGCGCACGCGCGGGTCCAGGCCCAGCAGGAAGAACTCCAGCACCGGCCACAGGCGCTTGCGAAGCGGCAGCCGGCCATCTTTCAGGCAGGACAGCACGTATTCCATCTCTTTCGGATAGGTCAGGCGGCAAGCGAGGTCGTGCGCTTCGCCCTGCTGCGCCTCGGCATGGCCGTGGAAGGCATCGAGCAGCAGGCGCGGGAAGTCGACGCCGGCAAACAGCGCCAGGTGCAGCGAGCCCCAGAAGCGGCCATTCATTTCCATCAGGTAGAACTTGCCGCTCGCGTGGTCGAAGCGGTATTCGAGCATCGCCACGCCGTCCCAGTCCAGGTGTTCGACGCGGCGCACCGCGTCTTCATAGACTGCCTGCTGCCACCAGCTGCGGCGGTAGGACGAGGCGCCGCCCGTATGCGGCACTTCATGCAGGCGCTGGTGGCCGAAGCGGGCCAGCAGCTTGCCCCGCCAGCGCAGCAGGAAAATGCCGACGCCTTGCCCTTCAACATGGGCTTGCAGCAAGATTTTCGGGCACTTTTCCAGCAATGGCTGCAGGCGCTCAGCCAGGCCGGGCCCGCCGGGCAGCGCGACGACCGCGCCGTTGCCGTCGCGGCTGTGGCAGGCGTCGATCTTGGCATAGATGCGCGCATGGCGCTGCAATCCCGGCGGCAGTTCGCTGCCGGGCTCAAGCAGCGCGCTGTCTGGAATATTGTCGAGCAGGGCGCCGCCGCCGGTGAAAAAGCCGGCGAACAGGTCGTACTTGCTCATGCCGGTGTAGACCGTGTGCGCCGATTGGCTGAGCGGCAGCAGGTGGGCGAATTCGGCGAAGTCCTGCTGCAAGGCCAGCAGCAAGCCTTCCGATGGCACCAGCGCACGGATGCCGTGTCCGGCCACGGTGGCACGCAGCCATTGCAGGAATGCCTGGCGCTCGGAATAGGGCGGGGCAAGCAAGCCTTGCTGGAGGTAGCGCGAATGCAGGCCGAGCGCGGTCGCCTGTTGCGCGTAGGCCAGCACCGGATAGCCAGCCCGTCCCAGCGAGCGGATGACGCCAATCGAGCCGATCGCTTGCGCGTCGGCTACCAGCACCGGCAGGCTGCGGCGGAAACTCAAGTGGTCGCCCCGGCGCGGGCCGGCATCTGCCTTGCCAGCGCGCGCACGCTGCTGTCGATGCGCTCGAAGCAAGCCTGGAAATAGGCCGTGCTCAGGCCGTAGGGATCGTGCAGGTAGGGCATGGCCGGTGCATGCCATTGGCCCAGGAGCTGGACCAGGGCACGGTCGCCGAAACGTTGTTGCAGTAGCGCGAGCTGCTCGGAATCGAAGCACAGCAACAGGTCGCCGCTGCGCGGCTGGTACTGGTCGATATGGGTGGCGCGATGCTGCGCCAGGTCGATGCCGCGCATGCGCGCAACTTCAAGGGCGCGCGGGTTGGCCGGCACGCCGGGCTCGGCGTCCAGCCCGAACGAGCAAGTCTCGACGCCGATGGCGCGCGCAACGCCTTCACCGAAGGGACTGCGGCAGATATTGCCTTTGCACACGAAGACCAGGCGCGACACCTGGCCGGCGCGCACCGGCGCTGCCGTGCCCACGCGCTGCAAGGCGTGGCGCCATTGGCTGGCCAGCAGGCGCAACAGGGCGCGCTTGCCGCCAAAGCGTTCACTGACCATTTGCGCGATTGCCATTTGCCTCGTTCCCCAGCGTCGAAATTTTTGACATATTCTCCCAGATTTTGTTATTTTTGTGGCAAAGTTATGGCTTGCCTGAAACCTTGCGTTAACGATTGAGACGATGCGACTACTCAAACTCAGCGTCCTGTATGCCGGGAAGTATGTCGGCCTGTTCGCTCTATTCCGCCGCCTGACCCGCAAGCTGCCGCGCATCCTGTGCTACCACGGCGGCAGCATGGCGGATGAACACCTGTTCCACCCCAAGCTGTTTTGCCATGCCGACTTGCTGGAGCAGCGCTTGCGCTGGCTGCAGCGCAAAGGCTTCGTGCCGGGCGACCTGGACACGCTGCTATCGGGCAAGGGCGCCGACCCGGCCGGGGGCACGCCGGTCGTGGTCACCCTGGACGATGGCTGGGTGTCCAGCGGCAATCAACTGATTCCCCTGCTGGGACGCTACCGCTACCCTTCGGTGCTGTACCTGACGACCAAGCTGTCCACCGAAGGCGGTCCGGTCACCGACGTCTGCGTCAATTACATCGTCTGGAAGGCACAGCGCGACAGCGTGCAATTGAGCGGCTTCGGGCCCGAACTCGACGGCAGCTATGGCGGCGACGGCAGCGAGCGCTCGCGCTTGCGCAAGGCGGCCGAACGCTGGCTGGCCCAGTATGAAGGCCAGCCGCAAGCCCGCGTTGCCGCCTTGCAGCGCTTTGCCAGCGCGCTCGGCGTGCCGCCGGAAACGCTGGACCTGGAATCGCGCCGCTTCAGCCTGATGCAGGGCGAGGAATTGCTGGAAATGAAAAAGCACAACGGCCATATCGAGCTGCATGGCCACGCCCACCTGTACGTGCCGGGCGACCAGGCGCGCAACCGCAGCGATATCGAGGTGTGCCGCGAGCGCATCCGCGATATCGGCTTGCCGGAACCGCAGCACTACTGCTACCCAAGCGGTGAATTCGATCCGGAAGCGGCAGCCACCATGCGTGCCGCGGGCGTGGCCAGCGCGACCACCTGCCAGCCGGGCCTGGTGCGCAATGTGGCCGGCGACAGCCGCTACTTCCTGCCGCGTTTCCTGGACGGCGGCGACGTGGCGATGATCGAATTTGAAGCGGAAATGAGCGGCGTGCTGGACTTCGTGCGCAAGCTGCGCGGGCGCGCCGCTGCTTAGAAGAACTCGGCGGTATCGTTGGATTCGACGGTCTGCAGCTGGCCGCCGCTGACCAGTTCGTCATAGTGGCAGGCCATGTTGCGGCCGTGGCTCTTGGCGTAGTACAGGGCCTGGTCGGCGCGGCCGAGGATGATCACCGGCGCTTCATAGGCGCTGATGCTGACGAAGCCGACGCTTACCGTCACCCGTCCCACTTGCGGGAACTCGTGCTGTTCCACGTTCATGCGGAAGCGTTCGATGATCTTCTTGGCATTATCCAGCGTGGAAGAGCGCAGCAGGACCACGAATTCCTCGCCGCCGAAACGGAACACGCGGTCCTGGGCGCGGAACGAGGATTGCAGCAGGTTGGCGATCAGGATCAGCACCTCGTCGCCGTACAAATGCCCGAATTTGTCGTTGACCGCCTTGAAGTGGTCGACATCGACCACGGCCAGCCATTGCTTTTCCTGTTCCTGCGGGTTGCGCCGTTCGAGGCCGTCCGGCGGCACCGCCAGCACGTCGTGCTCGGCCGAAGCCTGCAGCATCTTGGACAGCTGGTCGTCAAAGGTCTTGCGGTTCAGCAGGCCGGTCAGCGAGTCGCGCTCGCTGTAATCGAGCAGGTTCTGGAAATTGCGGTAGACGCTGACAATGCCGCCGATGATATGGATGGTGTCGCTGGTGTACGGCGTCGGGTTGACGATTTCCAGGCAGGTATCGGCCTTGTCGCCCATCCAGATCGGCAGCCAGAGTGTGTGCTCACCTTCGGGCGACATGTAGTCGGCGCTCGATTCATGGTGGGCCAGGCAGCGCGCCAGGGCCGGGAACATACTGACCGGATCGCCCGGGATGGCCGGGTCCAGGTATTCCTCCATGCGCGCCGGGCGGCCCTGTTCGATCACGGCGCGCGCACGCACATAGAGCTGGCCTCGTACATTGACGATGCTCAGCACGCGTGCCTGCGTGGCGGACGCCAGTTCCGCTACCGCCGAGATCACCGAGATGTCGAGCATCGTGTGATCGCGGTGGCCGGTCATGTCCACCATATGTTTCAGAAGGGAATCCATGTGAGTGTCCGGTAACTAGGCGCTCAGCGGCAAAGC
Source organism: uncultured Duganella sp. (assembly GCA_966077345.1). Taxonomy (GTDB): domain Bacteria; phylum Pseudomonadota; class Gammaproteobacteria; order Burkholderiales; family Burkholderiaceae_D; genus Rugamonas. The sequence continues at coordinate 114,238 of CBHREK010000060.1, read as the reverse complement.
AAGGGGCTTTCTAAAGAATAGCTGATCAGGATAAATCTTTTTTGTATTCTCGGCAATTAACTTTGCGTAGTTTCATGCAAAACGCGACCTCATTGCAACACAACTCCCACGCCCACAGTTTGACATAGAACACCGCACAGCGAGAAAAAGTTCTGTGCGGAAAGCTTGCGCAATATCAACTTGCGCGTAGGAATGGCTCCTATAGTAAAGCCAATGATGCGCAGCCCAGGCGTCAGAGTTTTCCTAGCGAAGGAGTTCACCATGAAAGCACTTTCTGCAGTGAGGCGTTTCATCAGGGATGAGCGGGGCGTGACGGCAATCGAGTATGGCCTGATCGCTTCGCTGATTGCACTGGCGGTAGGCACCGCAATGAGCAACGTTTCGACCGAGCTGGAAGCTGTGTTCGGCCGCGTCGTCGATGCACTGACGCCTTGATGGGGTGGCTGGCGCCCGGCGGCGGCCGGGTTGCCAGCCTTTTCCAGATGAGCGGACTCGAGATCATCCTGCTGTGCCTGGTGCTCCAGGCCGCAGTGTCGGACCTGGCCTGGCGCCGGATTCCTAACGTGCTGGTGGCAGCCGGCTTGCTGCTGGCGCTGGCAATCCAGTGGCGCCTGGGCGGCGGCAGTGCGTTGCTGGCGCAGGGACTGGCCGGCGCGGCGGTGGGCTTGCTGCTGTTCCTGCCCATGTATGCACTGGGCGGCATGGCGGCCGGCGACGTCAAGCTGGCGGCCATGGCCGGCAGCTTTGTCGGGCCCTGGCAAGCGCTGCAGCTTTGCCTGCTGAGCGCGCTGGCGGGCGGGGTGCTCGCCCTGTGCTACCTGCAACTGGCGCGCTGGCGCGGCAGCAGGGCGGAAGGCATGCCCTATGCCGTGGCGATCGCGGCCGGCACGCTGGCCAGCGTGGTGCTGGCGCATCGCTAAACCTTTGCTCCGCCTCAATATCCACCCGGAAACCCATGGCTATCATCGGTTCCAACAGGAGGTCACCATGATCGATTTTGCAGACGATGAGCAGCCGCTGCTGCCGGCCCCGCCGCGCACGGTGCGCGATACCGGCCTGGAGCCGGCCATGCTGGCCGAGCTGGCAGGCAAGGCCTTGCTGGGCGCGGGAAAATGCCATTTGTCGGTGCTGACCAGCCGCCTGCGCTTGTCGATCAATGTGCTGCGCGAAGTGCTGGATGGACTGCAGGGCGAACAACTGGTGGAAGTGGCCTGGCGCGGCGATTCCGATATCGACGTGCAATACCAGCTCACCGGCATCGGCCGCCAGCGCGCGGCGGAATGGCTGGACCGCGCCCCGTATGTGGGTGCGGCGCCGGTGCCGCTCGATGCCTGGCGCGCCCAGCTGCAGCGCCAGGCCCTGCAGTTGCCGCCGGTCCTGGCGTCCGACGTGGCCAGCGTGTTTGCCGACGATTGCCTGCCGCCGCGCATCCACGAACTGGTCGGCGCTGCCATGCATGCGGGGCGCGCGGTCTGCCTGTACGGGCCGTCCGGCAGCGGCAAGACCACGCTGGCGCGCAAGCTGGGGCGCCTGCTGCAGGGGGCGGTGGCGGTGCCGCATGCGGTGGCGGTGGGCAGCGCCATCATCCAGCTCTACGACCCGGCGGTGCACCTGGCGCCGCCGCCTTTGCCGGGGCGCCCTGCCAGTGCCCGCAACGGCGACATGCGCTGGCTACTGTGCCAGCGCCCGGTGGTGCAACTGGGCGCGGAACTGGAAGGCGCCATGCTGGACCTGCGCCATGACGCCGCCGGCGGCTGCTTCCTGGCGCCGCCGCAGCTCAAGGCTTGCCACGGCTTGCTGATCATCGACGACCTGGGCCGCCAGCGCCTGCCTGCCACCGCTTTGCTGAACCGCCTGGCGCAGTTGCTGGACAGCGGCACCGACCGGCTCGCGCTGCCCGGCGGCCATGCCTTCAGCGTGCCGTGCCAGGCCACGCTGGCCTTTGCCACCAACCTGGCGCCGCAAACGCTGCTGGACGGCGCGGCGCTGCGCCGCATCGGCTACAAGGTGGCGCTGGGGCCGCTGCCGGAAGCCAGCTACCGCAGCCTGCTGCGCCAGCAATGCCGGGCGCGCGGCATCGATGCCGATGAAGCGGCGCTGGCCTACCTGGTCGGCGAACTGCACCAGGGCAGCGGCCAGCCGCTGCTGGCCAGCCTGCCGCGCGAAATCGTCGCCCGCGTGGCCGAATTCGCAGGCTATGCAGGGACGGTGCCGAACCTGAACCCCGCCACCCTGGACCAGGCCTGGTCCAGCATGTTCGCCGACGGTGCCGTATGAAGAGCCGGCGCGCCCTGATGATGCTTGGCCTGGCCGTGGCGCTGGGCCTGGCCGCCGTGCTGCTGGCCGCGCGCTGGCTGCGCCAGCCGGCGGCATCCACCGTGCGCATTGCGGTGGCGGCCGGCGACGTCGGCCTGGGGCAGCGCCTGGCGCCCGATATGCTGGCGCTGGCCGAATGGCCGGCTGGCAGCGTGCCGGCCGGGGCGCAGCGCGACCTGGCAGCGCTGGCCGGGCGCGTGCTGAAGGCCGGCGTGCAGCGCGGCGAACCGGTGACGGAAGCCAGGCTGGCGCCGGCCGGCACGCTGGGCGGCCTGTCGGCCCTGATCGCCGAGGGCAAGCGTGCCATCACGGTGCGCGTCAACGACGTGGTGGGCGTGGCCGGCTTTGCCTTGCCGGGCAATTTCGTCGACATCCTGGTGTATGCGCCGGCCCAGAACAACGGCGGCAGCGGCGCCGAAACTGCGTTGTCGAAAATCGTGCTGGAACGGATCCTGGTGCTGGCCGTGGCGCAGGAGGTGGCGCGCGACGACACCAAGCCGCGCGTGGTCAACGCCGTCACGCTCGAAGTCACGCCGGGCCAGGCCGAGCAGCTCGACCTGGCGCGCAGCGTCGGCACGCTGTCGCTGGTGCTGCGCAACCAGGTCGATCCCGACCCGGTGCTGACCACCGGCGCCACCAAGACTACCCTGCTCGGTGCCCAGGCCCCGGCCGCACCGGCGCCCAAAGCCGCCCAGCCGGCACCCGCACCGCGCCCTGCCCCGGTGCGCAAGGTGGCCACGGTACCGGCCAATCCTGGCACCAAGGTAGAGATGATCAAGGGGCTGGACCGTACCAGCCAACAATTCTGACTTCGCAACCGGAGCGCTTCCATGAAAAAACTGAGCACAATGAAGGTAAGCCTGCGCTGGCAAGGGGCCCTGCTGGGTGCCCTGATCGCCGCGCCCCTCCTGCCGGCCGCCGCCCAGGTGGCAGCCGAAGCCGCCGTGGTTGCGCAAAAGCCCAAGATGAAGGCGAAAGGCGCGACCGCGGTCGCCGCCAAGGCGCCCGAGTCCAGTTCGGTCCCGATGTCCGAGGGCCGCACCGAGCTGGCGCCGGCCATGCTGCTGGCGGAGGGCAAGTCGAGCATCGTGCGCCTGCAGCATCCGGCGGCACGGGTGGCGGTGGGCGACGCCCGCATCGCCGACGTGATCCTGCTCAACCCGCGCGAACTGTACATGCTGGGCCGCACCGTCGGCACCACCAACCTGATCCTGTGGCAAAAGACCGGCGACACCATCATTGCCGACCTGACCGTCAGCGCCGATACCAACTCGCTGCAGGACGGCATCGACAAGCTGACCGGCAGCAAAGGCATGGTGCAGGTCAGCTCGGCCGCCGACTCCATCGTGCTGCGCGGTACCGTGCCCGATGTCGTGATGGCCGAACATGTGCTGCAACTGGCCAACGCCTTCGTCAGCCGCCCGCGTCCTACCGGTGGCGGGCCGGGCGCCGCCACCACCGGCGGCGCACCGCAGCCGCCGCAGGCTGCCGAGGGCAAGCTGTCGGTCAAGGTGATCAATATGATGACCATCGCCGCGCCCCAGCAAGTGATGCTGGAAGTGAAGGTGGCGGAAGTGTCGAAGACCCTGGTCGACCAGCTCGGCGCCAGCATCGGCCTCAATCATACGATCGGCAACTGGACCTATACCCTGCTGTCGAACCTGTTGACCGGCAACCCCGGCCTGTTCGACGCGGTCAACCGCCGCAACGGCAACTCGCTGACCATCGACGCGCAAAAGCGCGACGGCCTGGTGAAGATGCTGGCCGAACCGAACCTGATGGCCATCAGCGGCCAGGAGGCGAGCTTCCTGGCCGGCGGCAAGATCTTCATCCCGGTCGCCAATTCCTCGGACAATGGCGTGAGCCGCATCTCGCTGGAGGAAAAGGAATTCGGCGTGGCCGTGCGCTTCACGCCCACCGTGCTGGAAGGCGGCCGCATCAACCTGAAAGTGGCGCCGGAAGTGTCGGAGCTGAACAAGGACGGCATCGGCATCTCGGCCGGCGGCATCAACGGCACCGCCATCCTGCCTTCCTTCACTTCGCGTCGCGCCGCCACCACGGTGCAGCTGTATGACGGCCAGAGCTTCGCCATCGGCGGCCTGATCAAGAACAACACCGTGACCAATATCAAGGCCCTGCCCTTCCTGGGCGAGGTGCCGGTGCTGGGCGCCCTGTTCCGTTCCAACGACTTCCAGACCGACCGTTCCGAGCTGGTGTTCGTCATCACGCCGCACCTGGTCAAGCCGCTGCCGCCCGACCTTGCCGAGAACAACCTGCCGACCTCGAACTACCGCGACCCGGGCCGCGCCGAGCGCCTGCTCAACGGCAAGATGGAAGGCACGCCGCCCGAACGCAGCCCATCCCAGCAACCTGCCCAGCCAGCCAAGCAAGCCGGCGGCTTTGACCTGAACTAGGAGGCATCATGAACCGCACATTCCTGCGTCCCGGCCTGGCCGCCCTGCTGCCCCTGGCACTGTCCGGCTGCGTGGCGGTGGCGCCCCACACCGAGGCCAACCTGGGCCACGCCATGACCGACCTGAAAAATGCGCAAACGCTGAATCCCGGCGCCCGAGCCGACGCGCGCAACCCGAACGGCGTGGCCGGCAGCACGGCCCACTCCAGCTACCAGGCCTACGAAAAGTCGTACAAGTCGCCTGAACCGCAAAGCAATGCCTTCACCATCGGCGTCGGCAAATAAGAGAGGAGGCAGCCATGCATCCAGGTACGAGGTTCCCGCGCCGGCAGAAAGGTGCCGTCGCCGTCATGACGGGGCTGCTGCTCTTGCTGGTCCTGATCCCGCTGGGCGGGCTGGTGGTGGACCTCGGCCATCTCTACATCGCCAAGGCCGAACTGCAGAATGCCGCCGACGCGTCCGCCCTGGCGGCCGCCAAGGACCTGAACAACACGACGGCCGGGGTGAATGCCGCCATCGCCAGCGGCACGCTGATCGGCGGCAGGCATGAATATGACTTCAGTGTCGGCTTGTCGCTGGCCGAGACCGACTTCAGCTTCAGCAGCTCGCCGGACGGCCCCTGGATCAGCGCTGCGGCTGCCAAGGTGACCCCGGCCAACCTGTCCTTCGTCAGGGTCGACACCGGCAGCAAGACCCTGAACACCTACCTGATCCAGGTGGCCGGCATCGAAACCACCAGCACCAAGGGGGTGGCCGTGGCCGGCCGCTACGTCACCCTGGTGACCCCGATCGGCATCTGCGCCGCCGACCCGGACCACCGTACCGCCAAATACACTTACGGCTCCGGCGTCACAGAGCTGGTGGAGTTCGGCTTCCGCCGCGGCGTGGCCTACAACACCTTCTCGCTCGGCTCACTGGGCGGCGCCACCTACGACCCTTACCTGATCAACCCGGTCAGCCCGGGCAGCGGCACTTGCGATTCGTCCGCTAGTTCGGCCGCGGCCACCGCGCCCTTCGTCTGCAACGGCAACAGCGCGGTCTTGACCACCGGCAGCACCGGCCAGGTCTATACCAATACCGGCATGAGCAGCAGCATCGAGAAAGCCCTCAACTCGCGCTTTGGCGACTATACCGGTTCGCCCTGCGTGGCAGCACAAGCGCCGCCAGACAAGAACGTCAAGGAATACTTCTGCCGCGGCGGCGGTACCGGCTGCGTCAACAGCGGCACCCCGACCCCGTCCAGCACCCCTCCCATCCACTGGATGGAGCCGGGCGGGGACACGTACCCGAACCGCATGACAGTCACCACCCGCACCTCGGGCAGCGCCATCATCCCGAACTACCCCTTCCCGGATGCCAGCTCCGGCGGCCCGTCGGGCGGCTCCTATGCCAACTTCGCCGACTACGGCCCGCTCTGGACCTATACCCGGCCGGTGACCGCCACCTCGGCCACTCCGCCGGCGGCCGATACGCCAATCACGCTGGCACAGGCCAACGCCAGCCGCAGCGCAGCCGATCCGGGCAAGATGTATGGCACGGTCGCCAGCGGCCTTGACTACTTCGACACCGCCAACTACCCGACCAGCGTGGGCAGCGGCATGTCCAGCGATTACCAGCCGGCGCCCTACAACCAGACCGGTGACAGCAACTACTGGCAAACCCCGTCCGGATCCACCCCCGGCGTGGCCGACCGCCGCGTGCTGAACCTGATCATGGTCGATTGCCGCACCCCGCCGGTCAACTCGCCGGGCGCCTCCTGCGGCAAGATGACGGCGGTGGGTATCGGCCGCTTCTTCATGCTGCGCCGCGCCAGTTTCGGCGGCGCCGGCGGCAACCGCCTCGATGTGGAATTCGTCGGCCTGGTGGAACCGGTGCCGGACGCCGCCGTCAAACTGTACAGGTGACCGCCATGCGCACCCGCCTTGCTTCCTCCCATCGCCAGGACGGCGTCGCCCTGGTGGAGCTGGCCCTGGTCCTGACCATCCTGCTGACGCTGATGGCCGGCGTAGTCGAATTCGGCCGCGCCTTCTGGTACTACGAAGTGCTGACCCGCGCCACGCGCGACGCCGCCCGCACCATGTCGGTGGCGGCCAAAGCCACCATCGCAAGCAGCGCCGTGGACGCGGCCAAGGATTCCGTTCGTGTCGCCGCGCAGGCGGTCGGGCTCAGCGACTTCACCAACGGGAACGTGACCGTGACCTGCCTGACCGGGACCACCTACGCCGCCGGGGCCTGCACCGACAACGTCGCTCCGGCCGGGGTGAAGATCCAGGTCACCAGCTACAAGATCCGCCTTGGCGCCTGGGTCCCCTTCGTCAAGCCGCTCGGTACGAGCGACGCCTGGCTGGCCCCCAGCACCACCATGCGCTACATGAACTGAGAGGATGCCATGCCTGCCTTTGCCACCCTGTCCCGGTCCCGGCGCCCCCGCCAGCGCGGCGTGGTGGCGGTCGAATTCGCGCTGCTGATGATGTTCATCATGGTGCCGCTGCTGCTGTTCATGTTCGAAATCGGCCGCTTCATGTACCTCACCAACACCATGCAGGAAGCGGTGCGGCGCGGCGCCCGCCTGGCCGTGGTCAGCTGGACAAGCAAAAGCAGCGAGATTACGGCTGAGACCCTGTTCGGCGGCAGCCACCTGCCAGCCGGCAACGAGGTCGATACTGCCGTGGTGCTGATCGAATACCTGAATGCCGCGGGCGACGTGGTGTCGCCCGGGTCGCAGCCGACCAGCCCGGGCGACAATATGTCGGCTTGCGCCGATGCTTCACGCGCCACCGTTTGCCTGTACAGCGTGCGCGTCACATTGAGCGGCGTGAACTACCAGCCGCTGTTCCTGAGGTTCAGCAGCTGGGGCAGCTTGCCGATGCACGATGCCAGCGTCACCATGCACGCCGAAAGCCTGGGCTTCAACGATTGAGGGGAGAACCATGAAGATTACCGCCCTGTCCAGCAACGACAAGCAATTGTTTGAAATTGCCCGCCTGTTGCGTGAACGCAGCCTGACCGACCAGGTCGACGTGCTGCCCACCGTCCTCAATAAAGTGAAGGGCTTCGAGAACGGGGCGCCGGACCTGCTGCTGGTGGCCCAGTCCCTGCTCAACGACGACGATCTGGAGCGCCTGGAAACGCTGGCCATGCAGAACCCCGACATGTCCATCGTGCTGGCCTGCCAGCAGCAGACCCCCGACTTCCTGCTGCAGGCCATGCGCGCCGGGGTGCGCGAAGTGCTGCCGGTCCCGATCGACCCGAGCCAGCTGCTGGCCGCCGTGCGCCGCATCGACGACAAGCGCAACGTCAGCGCGCGCGCCCTGGGCAAGGTGCTGACCTTCATTTCCTGCAAGGGCGGCAGCGGCGCCACCTTCCTGGCCACCAACCTGGGCTACGCACTGGCAGCTGCCGAAGGCAAGAAAGTGGCCCTGTTCGACCTCAACCTGCAGTTCGGCGACGCTTCGCTGTTCGTGTCCGACCAGCGCCCGGCCGCCAGCCTGGCGAGCGTGGCGCAGCAGATGCACCGCCTGGACCACACGCTGCTGGTGTCTTCGATGGTGCAGGTGACGCCCAACTTCCACGTGCTGGCCGCGCCGGACGATCCGACCCAGGCCAACGACGTGCACCCGGAACATATCGACGCCCTGCTGCGCCTGGCGCGCCAGCATTACGATTTCGTGATCCTCGACATCGGCCGCAGCCTGGATGCCGTTTCCGTGCGCGCCCTCGACCAGGCCGACATGATTTTCCCCATCCTGCAGGCGACGCTGCCGTATATCCGCGACGGCAAGCGCCTGCTGCAGGTGTTCCGCTCGCTCGACTATCGCAAGGACAAAATCCACCTGATCGTGAACCGCCATTCCAACAACGGCGATATCCGGCTGCGCGATTGCGAACAGGCGTATGGCATGGAAATGTTCCGCACCATCCCCAACCACTATGACGCAGCGGCGGCCTCGGTCAACCAAGGAGTGCCGATCCTGCAGCTGCAGCGCACCAGCCCGATCTCCAAGGCATTGCAGGACATGGCGCGTACCCTGGCCGGCGACAGCAATAACGAGGCGCGCGGCTGGCTGTCCAGAATTCTCCAGCGCGCCTGAATGGCGCTTGTCCAGTAACCGGAGCGCATCATGCAGATCCCAGCCCAAACCCTCAGGAACCGCCTTGGCGCCGCCGCGCCGCTCACCGGCACCGTGTCGCCGCTGCGCAGCATGGAGGCGATCGACAACCGCGCCTACCAGCAATTGAAGCACCGCATCCACCAGACGCTGCTCGACCGCGTCGACCTGGAAAGCATGCAGCGCCTGACGCAGGACCAGATCCGCGACGAGCTGAAGATCCTGGTGGAGCGCCTGCTCGACGAGAATTCGGTGGTCATCAACGACAGCGAGCGGCGCAACCTGACGCGCGACATCCAGTACGAAGTGCTGGGCTTCGGGCCGCTGGAGCCGCTGCTGGCCGACCCCAACGTGTCCGACATCCTGGTCAACGGCGCGCGCCAGGTGTACGTGGAACGCAAGGGCTGCCTGGAGCTGACCCCGATCACCTTCAACGACGACGCCCACCTGATGAAGATCATCGACAAGATCGTCTCGCGCGTGGGGCGCCGCATCGACGAATCGAGCCCGATGGTCGACGCCCGCCTGCCGGATGGTTCGCGCGTCAACGCCATCATCCCGCCGCTGGCCATCGACGGGCCGGTGCTGTCGATCCGCCGTTTCTCGGCCGACCCGCTGGGCATGGCCGAACTGATCAACTTCAACAGCATGACCGAGGCCATGGCTGCCATCCTGCAGGCGCTGGGCAAGAGCGAGGTCAACATCCTGATCTCGGGCGGCACCGGCTCCGGCAAGACCACCATGCTGAACGCCATCTCCGGCTATATCGGGCATAGCGAGCGCATCGTCACCATCGAAGACGCGGCCGAACTGCAGCTGCAGCAGCCGCACGTGGTGCGCCTGGAAACCCGCCCGCCGAATATCGAAGGCAAGGGCGAGGTGACGCAGCGCGCGCTGGTGCGCAACGCCCTGCGCATGCGCCCGGACCGCATCATCCTGGGCGAGGTGCGCGGCGCCGAAGCGCTGGACATGCTGCAGGCCATGAACACCGGCCACGAAGGCTCGATGGCCACCATCCACGCCAACACCCCGCGCGACGCCCTGACCCGCCTGGAAAACATGATCAGCATGGGCGCCGCCGGCCTGCCGGTGAAAGCCATGCGCCAGCAAATCAGCTCGGCCATCGGCGTGGTGGTGCAGGTGGCGCGCCTGACCGACGGCAAGCGCAAGGTGATCTCGATCCAGGAGATCACCGGGATGGAAGGCGAGATGATCACCATGCAGGAAATCTTCAGCTTCAAGCAGACCGGCCTTGGCACCGATGGCGCGGTGCAGGGCCACTTCAGCGCCACCGGCGTGCGGCCGCGCTTCGGCGAACGCCTGCGCACCTTCGGCGTCAGCCTGCCTGACGACATGTTCGACCCAACCGTGCAAAAGAGGATGTAAACCATGGACTACCTCTACTACGCAACCGGCATCCTGGTCTTCCTGGCCGTGGTGCTGCTGATCGAAGGCTTGTACCTGAGCTGGAACTCGGCCAAGGGGCCGGAAGCCGAACGCGTGGCGCGCCGCCTGCGCCTGATGTCGGCCGGCGGCCAGGTCAGCGGCGACAGCCAGACCATGATCAAGAAGCGCCTGCTCAGCGAAACGCCGGCTTTCCAGCGCCTGCTGCTGCAGATGCCGCGCGTCAGCCAGCTCGATCGCCTGCTGGAGCAGTCCGGCGTGACCTGGACCGTATCGGACCTGATCGTGCTGTCCCTGATCGCGCCGTTCGTGATGGGCGGCCTGTGCCTGTGGCTGCGCATGCCGCTGCTGCTCACGCTGGCCCTGATGGCCTTCGCCGTCGCCATGCCGACGCTGTGGGTCATGAACCAGAAAAGCAAGCGCCTGCAGAAGGTCGACCAGCAGCTGCCCGATGCGCTGGACCTGATCGGGCGAGCCCTGCGTGCCGGCCATGCCTTCCCCACCGCCATGAAGATGGTGGGCGACGAGATGCGCGAGCCGATCGCCGACGAATTCCGCGCCACCTTCGATGAGGTCAATTTCGGCATCTCGATGAACGACGCGCTGATGAACCTGGCCACCCGCGTGCCCAGCACCGACCTGCGCTACTTCGTGATCGCCGTCATGATCCAGCGCGAGACGGGCGGCAACCTGGCCGAGCTGCTGGACAATATCAGCAAGATCATCCGCGAGCGCATCAAGCTGCTGGGCCAGATCCGCGTGCTGTCGGCCGAAGGCAAGATGTCGGCCTGGGTGCTGGGCCTGTTGCCCTTCTGCGCCGCCGCCGTGATCCAGATCACCAACCCGAAATTCCTGGCCGTGCTGTTTACCGATCCCGCCGGCAGGAAAATGGTCGCAGCGGCACTGTTCATGATGTTCATGGGCGTGCTGGTAATGCGCAAGATCATCCGTATTCGCGTCTGACGGGAGCCTGCCATGAGTATCCTGCAACTAGCATTCCTCGGCTTGCTGTTCATGTTGGTGTTCGGCAGCGCCTATGCCGTGCTGTCGCGCTTTTCCGGCAGCACGGTGCAGGAGCGCCTGCAGACGGTCACCGACCAGCCCTCCAAAGCCGCGCGCCAGAACCGCCGCATCAATTCGACGCTGTTGACCCGCCTCGCGCAATGGGTGGCGCCGCTGGCCAAGCTGTCCAGCGAGTCGGAAGAATGGGAACATTCGCCGCTGCGCACGCGCTTCATGAACGCCGGCTTGCGCCATGCGTCCATGGGCGGGCTGTATTTTGCGGCCAAGACGGCGCTGGCCATCGCCCTGCCCCTGACGCTGTATCTCACCCTGGTGATGTCGAACTCCAAGCTGAGCGGCAACCTGCTGATGATCTGGCTGTTGCTGGCTGCCGCCATCGGCTATTACCTGCCGAACTACCTGCTGCAGTTCGCCATCGACCGCCGCCAGCGCGAGATCTTCGAATCCTTCCCCGACGCGCTGGACCTGATGACGGTTTGCGTCGAAGCCGGCCTGGCGATGGATGCGGCGCTGCTGCGGGTGGCGGACGAAATCGGCATCAAGAGCCCGGTGCTGGCCGATGAACTGCACCTGGTGACGCTGGAACTGCGCGCCGGCCTGGCCAAGGAGCGCGCGCTGCGCAACCTGGCGCTGCGTACCGGTGTCGAGGATGTGGACGCGCTGGTGGCCATGCTGATCCAGGCCGAGCGCTTCGGCACCAGCATTGCCGATTCGCTGCGCGTGCAGTCGGAGCAGCTGCGTACCCGCCGCCGCCAGCGGGCCGAGGAAGCTGCCGCGAAGATCGCCTTGAAATTGCTGTTCCCCCTGATTTTCTTCATCTTCCCATCGCTGCTCGTGGTCTTGATGGGGCCTGCGTTTATTTCGATTTACCGTGTCCTGCTGCCGACGATGGCCGGCGCCACCTAGAAAGGATTCGCCATGATCAAGCTCACGCCAATCGCTCTGGCCGCAATGGGTTGCGGCCTGATCCAGGGATGCGCCACCCCGCCTCCTTCACGTCCGCTGGCGGTGCAGCCGGTGGTGCGCGGCGAAATGCCGGGCAACCAGGCAGCCAGCTGGAACCGGCTGGCCCGCTTCCACCATGAACGCGGACATATGGCCCTGGCGCTCGGCGCCTACGCCCAATCGCTGGCCCTGGATGCCAACCAGCTGGAAGCGCGCAATGCGGTGGCAGTCATCGAAGCCCAGCAAGGCAACCTGGAATCGGCGCGCAAGGCGCTGGTGGCGCTGGTCAACGACTATCCGGGCGAAGCGCAGCCGCATACCAACCTGGGTTATGTGCAGTACCTGATGGGCGACTACGCCGGCTCCGCGCAGACCCTGCGCCGCGCCATGGCGCTGGGCGCCGGTCCAAAAGCCTTCCAGAACCTGCAGCTGGCCGAAGCGGCGCTGGGCAAGGCACCCGGCGCAGAGGCGCAGCAGCTCGCTGCCGCACCCGCTGCGGTGCCGGTCGCCGCAGCACCTGCTGCCGCGGCGCCGTCAGTGGTTGCGGCGCCAGCCGCTGCACCCTCCGTCGTTGCGCCTTCCGTTGTTGCGCCGTCCGTTGTTGCAGCAGAGGTGGCCAAACCGAATGCCGCCCTGCTGGCCGAAGCCGAGCCTGCACCGGCAGCCGCCAGCGCCCCGCGCAAGGAACCGCAGCAACTGAACGTCCTGCCTTCGCCGTCCGCACGCGAAATTGCGGGCCGCATGGAACTGATCAAAATCGCCGGCAATGTCTACGAGCTGAAAGCCCGCGTTGCCGCCGAGCCGGCAGCCGCGCCGGTCATTTCCGCGGCACCAAACATCGCCGCCGCTGCAGCGAGGCCCGCGGTGCAAGCCGTGGCGCAGGCGGACAAGGTGCGCATGGCGCGCCTGGAAGTCTCCAACGGAAACGGCGTGACAGGCATGGCGCGCCGCTTCCGCGGCCTGCTGGGCCAGATGGGGATTCCGGTCGAGCGCCTGAGCAACAGCAGGCCTTACAACCAGGTGACGACCATCATCCAGTACAGCCCAGGGTTCGAGAAGCAGGCCGCCAGCCTGCAGAAGGCCCTGCAAGGCAAAGCGCAGCTCGCCAGCAAGCAGCTGGTGGCCAGCGACGTGCGGCTGGTGCTGGGCAAGGATGCCCAGGTCAGCATGGCCGCCGTCAGCGAAGCGATCGCCGCGTCGCAAGTGGCCATGCACGGCGAAAACTAGGCTGCCAGCTCGCGCTGCAGGAAACGCCAGATCTCCGGCGCCTGCAGCGCGGCGATGTTCAGCCGCATGAATTGCGACGGCAGCTGGCTTGGCGAGAACAGGCTGCCCGGCGCCAGCAGCAGCCCCTGCCCCATGGCCTTTTCGGTCAGCACATTGGTATCGCGTCCCGCATCGACCCAGACGAACATGCCCGCCGGCGGTGCGCTGGCGATGCGCATGCCCGTTTTCTCGAGCTGGCGCACAGTGCGCGCCCGCAGCCCGTCCAGGCGCGTGCGGATGCGCTCCGTGTGCTTGCGGTAGCTGCCTTCCGACAGCACCTTGTGCACCACCCTTTCGCCGATATCGCTGGTGGTCAGGGTCTGCAGCATCTTGCGGTCGGCCAGGCGCTGCGCCATTTCCTCCGACGTGGCGATGAAGCCGACGCGCAGGTTGGCGGCCATGGTCTTGGAGAAGCCGCCGAGGTAGATCACGCGCTTCAGCTGGTCGAGCGCCGCCATGCGGGTGGCGGGCTGCACGCTGCTGCCCGGGTGCAGGTCGCAGTAGATATCGTCTTCCACGATGGTGATGCCGTGTTCTTCTGCGATGCGCAGGATCTGGAAGGCCTTGGCCGCCGACAGCGAGGTTGAACTGGGGTTGTGCAGCACGGAGTTGATCACGTACAGCTTGGGCTTGTGCAGCGCGGCCAGTTCCGCCAGTTGCGCGATGTCCGGACCGTCGGCCAGGCGCGGGATGCCGACCACGCGCGCGCCCAGCGCGGCGAAGGAGCCGAACATCAGGAACCAGGCCGGGTCGTCGACGAACACCGTGTCGCCGGGGCGCGTGAATTCGCGCGCCACCATGTCCAGCGCCTGGGTCACGCCGGCGGTGGTGACGATCTGCTCCGGCGTCGCGCCGATCTCGAGTTCCGCCAGCTTGTGCTGCAGGTGCTGGCGCAGCGGCAGGTAGCCCTGCGGCACGCCGTAATTCAGGAGGATGCTGCTGTGCTGGCGGCTGATGGCGCGCAGCGCATTGCCGATGGCCACGCCATCGAGCCAGTCGGCGGGCAGCACGCCCGTGCCCGGCATGTACTGGTGCGGCACGGTGCGGAACATATTGCGCACCAGCCAGACCACGTCCAGTCCCTGCGTGCCCTCCGGCTGCGCCAGGCCCGGTTCGCGTGCGGCCGCTTGCGGCGCCTGCAGCGGCGCACGGTCGCGGATGAAGAAGCCGGCGCCGCGGCGCGATTCGAGGTAGCCGCGCGCAACCAGCTTGTCGTAGGCGCCGACCACGGTAAAAGGCGACACGCCGTGCGCGGTGGCGAACTGGCGAATCGACGGCATGCGGGCGCCGGCGCGCAGCACGCGGTCATCGATGCGGGCCGCCACGCTGCGCACGATCTGGTCGCTGAGCGATTCACCGCCTTCGCGGCTCAGCAGGATTGTATTGGTCATATCACCATCACAGTGCGTGAGATTATCTGTACAAGTGTATTGGTACTGTACTGGTTACTTATTCTACGATACACCCATCCCCTTCAAACTTCCAGTGATTAAAGGAGCCTGCGCCATGAACCTGCTGCCTACCCGTGCCGAACTCGACGCCGCCGCCACCATCGTTTATGGCGCCATGCCTGCCACGCCGCAGTTCTCCTGGCCGCTGTTGAACGAGGCGCTGGGCACGGAGGCCTGGGTCAAGCATGAGAACCATACGCCGACCGGCGCCTTCAAGGTGCGCGGCGGCCTGGTTTATCTCAATGGACTGCTGGAGCGCGAGCCTGGCGTGGCAGGTATTGTGTCGGCGACGCGCGGCAACCATGGCCAGTCGCTCGCTTTCGCTGCGCGCCGGCATGGCGTGAAAGTGACCATCGTGGTCCCGCACGGCAACAGCGCTGAGAAGAATGCCGCCATGCGCGGGCTCGGCGCGGAGCTGGTTGAATATGGCGACGATTTCCAGGCCAGCCGCGAATATGCGCTATCGCTGGCGCGCAAGCAGGGTTTGCATATGGTGCCTTCTTGCCATCCGGACCTGGTGGCGGGCGTGGCGAGCTACTGGATGGAGCTGTTCCATGCGCAGCCGGAGCTGGATACCGTGTTCGTGCCGATCGGCCAGGGCTCCGGTTTCTGCGCTGCCGTTGCAGCGCGCGAAGCGCTCGGGCTGCGCACCCGCGTGATCGGCGTGGTATCGAGCCACGCGCCGGCTTATATGGAGTCGTTCCGCAGCGGCGAATTGCGCGAGGCGCCGACGACCACGGAGCTGGCGGATGGCATGGCTTGCCGTACACCGGATGCGGGTTCGCTGGAGATCGTGCAGCGTTTTGCGGATGATGTGGTTGCCGTCAGCGACGAGGAAGTGGCGCGCGCGATCCGGCTGTATTACCGGGCGACGCATAACCTGGCCGAAGGCGCGGGCGCGGCGGCGCTGGCGGCGGCTTTGCGCCTCAAGCACGATCCGCGCGTGGCGGGGTGCAAGGTGGGGCTGCCGCTGACCGGGGCGAACGTCGATGCGGAGAAGATCATGCGCGTGCTGTCAGAGGTGTTGCCATGACGCCGTATTCGCATGATGGGCCGTCGTGGGAGCTTGACCGCCAAACCGGTAAACCAGGGTCTGACCCAAGGGTCAGACCCAGTCCCGCGGCGGCTGAAGGTGCGGGTCAGACCCTTGGGTCTGACCCTGGTTTACCGGTTTTGGCCGGCGAAACCCAAGGCATGCTGCTAGGCTTCATCGGCGTCGCCATCTTCAGCCTGACGCTGCCCTTCACCCGCCTGGCGGTAGCCGGCCTCGACCCAATCTTCGTGGCCATGGGCCGTGCCGTTGCAGCAGCTGTACTGGCCCTGTGCTGGCTGCGCTGGAAACGCGCCCCGCTGCCGACGCGCAGCCAGTTGCCAACCCTGCTGGCAGTTTCCGTCGGCTGCGTGATCGGCTTCCCGCTGCTGACGTCCCTCGCCATGCGCACCCTGCCCGCCTCGCACGGCGCGGTGCTGGTCGGCATCCTGCCGCTGGCAACCGCCCTGTTCGCGGCCTTGCGCGGCCACGAACGCCCTTCCGCCGGTTTCTGGTGCATGGCCGCCGCAGGCAGCGCCCTGGTAGTCGGCTTTGCGCTACGCCAGTCGGGCGGCGGCCTGCATGCGGCCGACCTGGCGGTCTTCGCCGCCGTGGGACTGGCTGCCATGGGCTATGCCGAAGGCGGCCGCCTGTCGCAAACCATGGGCGGCGAACAGGTAATCGGCTGGGCGCTCGTGCTGTCCCTGCCGCTGGCCGCGCCGGCCACCATCTGGCTGCTATGGCGCGACTGGACCAGCATTGCTGCCGCACCAGCCAGCGCCTGGCTGGGCTTCAGCTACGTCTCCGTGTTTTCCATGTTCATCGGCTTCTTTTTCTGGTACCGGGGCATGGCGCTGGGCGGCGTGGCAAGGGTCGGCCAGGTGCAGTTGGCGCAGCCCGGATTATCGTTGGTCGCCGCTACCGTGGTCCTGAACGAAACTTTGCAAATTGAGCATATTCTGTTCACTTTTGCCGTAATCGCAGTTGTCGGCGCAGGAAAACGCATGAAAGTGGCCCGTTGACCGTGACGAATTCGGCAACGTGCAGAGTACAATAGCGTATTCACGGAACCTTTTTTCTTGGAAATCATATGTCTGTCTACGAAAAACTGAAGTCGCTCGATATTACGCTGGCATCCCCAGCTACCCCAGCGGCCGCCTACGTCATGTACGTACAAACCGGTAACCTGGTGTTCCTCTCTGGCCACATCGCCAAGAAAGACGGTGCGCCATGGGTCGGCCAACTGGGCAAGAATATCTCGACCGAAGAAGGCAAGCAGGCAGCGCGTTCCATCGCCATCGACCTGATCGGCACCCTGCAGGCGGCCTGCGGCGGCGACCTGACCCGCGTCAAGCGCATCGTCAAGGTCATGAGCCTGGTCAATTCCACTCCTGATTTCACCGAACAGCACCTGGTTACCAACGGCTGCTCCGAGCTGCTGGGCGAAGTGTTCGGCGATGCCGGCAAGCACGCCCGCTCCGCCTTCGGCGTGGCGCAGATCCCGCTGGGCTCCTGCGTTGAAATTGAAATGATTGCCGAAATCGCCTGATACGAGACTTACTATGAAAATCGAAAACCAAAACCCATTGCAGTGGAACTTCTCCGAGCGCGCCAAAGGCATGCAGGCGTCCTTCATCCGTGAGATCCTGAAGGTCACCCAGCAGCCTGAAATCACCTCCTTCGCCGGCGGCCTGCCTTCGCCAGCCACCTTCCCGGTGGAGATCATGCAGGCAGCGTTCGACAAAGTGCTGTCGACCAACGGCAAAGTCGCCCTGCAATACGGCCCGACCGACGGCTACATGCCGCTGCGCCAGTGGATCGCCGATTCGCTGTCCCAGAACGGCGCCAAGATCGCTCCGGAACAGGTGCTGATGGTGTCCGGCTCGCAGCAGGCGCTGGACCTGATCGGCAAGGTGCTGATCGACGAAGGCAGCAAGGTGCTGGTCGAGACCCCGTCCTACCTGGGCGCGCTGCAGGCGTTCTCGGTGTACCGTCCTGAATTCCATTCCGTCGCCACCGACGAACATGGCCTGGTGCCATCGTCGCTGGACGCCATCGCCGAAGGCGCGCGCCTGCTGTACGCGCTGCCGAACTTCCAGAACCCGACCGGCCGCTCGCTGTCCGTGGCGCGCCGGCAGGAACTGGTGGAGACCTGCGCCCGCCTGAACCTGCCGCTGATCGAAGACGATCCATATGGCGCGCTGTCCTATACCGGCCAGCCTAGCCCGAAGATGGTCGCCATGAATCCGGAAGGCGTGATCTACATGGGTTCCTTCTCCAAGGTGCTGACCCCGGGCATCCGCCTGGGCTACGTCGTGGCTCCGCTGCCGATGGTGCGCCGCCTGGAACTGGCCAAGCAAGCCGCCGACCTGCACACTGCGCAACTGACCCAGATGGTGGTGCACGAAGTGGTGAAGGACGGCTTCCTGGACAAGCACATCCCGACCATCCGCGAACTGTACGGCAACCAGTGCAAGGCCATGCTGGACGCGATGGACCAGCACTTCCCGAAAGAAGCCACCTGGACCAAGCCGGACGGCGGCATGTTCATCTGGGTCGAGCTGCCACAGCACATCAACGCCATGGAACTGCTGGACGAAGCGATCAAGAACAAGATCGCCTTCGTGCCTGGCGCACCGTTCTACGCCAACGAGCCAGCCACCAACACCCTGCGCCTGTCCTTCGTGACCGTGCCGCCGGATCGCATCCGCGCCGGCATCGAAGTGCTGGGCAAGCTGATCAAAGCTCGCATGTAAGCCCGCCCTGCGCAGGATGAAGTTCATATCGAGGTTCATCCTCGCAGCCTGGCTGACAGTCGGCGGCGCGCACGCCGCCGACAGCAAGCCTCCCGTGGTGCTGGTGCACGGCTTCCTCGGCTTCGACAACACCACGCTGGGCAGCTCTTTCCGCTACTGGGGCGGCTTCAACGATATCGCCCAGCACATCAAGGCCGGCAGCGGCCGTGAAGTGTTCACCGCCGGCGTCGGGCCGGTCAGTTCGAACTGGGACCGCGCCATCGAACTGTATTACCAGATCAAGGGCGGTTGCGCCGACTATGGCGCAGGCCACACGGCGCAGCATGCCGCCGCCGGCCATATCCGGAAGCCTGCCGGCAAATGCTGGGCAGCCGATCCCTCCGACAATCCAGAAAAATATCCGCTGGCACTGTATCCGCAGTGGGACGCCGCGCACCCGATCCACCTGGTCGGGCATAGCCAGGGCGGGCAGACCATCCGCACCCTGATCCAGTTGATGGACCAGGGCACCGTCGGCAACGGCAGCGCGCGCGGCTGGGTGACCAGCGCCACCTCCATCGCCACGCCGCACAATGGCACCACCCTGCGCGATATCGTGATCGGCTGGCTGCCCGATGCCTCGACGCTGGCCGGGCTGGCCGTGCAAGCCATGGGCGCCGGCGGCTCCAATGGCGCCGGCTTCAGGTTCCGTCTTGAGCAGTTCAACATGAAGGCCAGCGCGGCGGAGTCGATCGACGACTTTTTCGCGCGCACCCGCAGCCACCCGTTCTGGGGCCTGGACAACCACGATTCTGCGCAATGGGAGCTGTCGCCCGATGGCGCCAGCGAATTGAACAGCTGGGTAAAGACTTCGCCGGACGTTTACTACTTCTCGATCAGCGCGCAAGCGACCGAATCGCTCAACCTGTTCAGCAAGGATTTCCAGTACCCGCGCCCCGACATGATCTTCTTCCTGCAGGGCATGGCTGGCGAATGGGTGGTGCCGTCCTTTGGCCAGCACGGCATGGGATCGTTCCAGCAAACCGCCCCCGGCCGCGTGCCCACCGACCAGCGCTGGTTCGCCAACGACGGCGTGGTCAACACCATCAGCATGGCCGGCCCGGAAGGCAGCAGGATCGAGGCGCTGGCCGGCCAGCCGGTCAAAGGCGTGTGGAACCACGTCGAAACCATGCAGGGCATGGATCACTTCGACGTGATCGGCTGGGACGGCAAGCCTTCAGCCGCGCTGAAGATGTACGACAAGCTGATGGCAATCCTTTCGAAACTCGATTAAGCGGGCCCGCTGGCTCGCCGTGCATTGCGATTGGCTCCGCAGGCACGGTCGTGCGGCAACCGTGCGCAATCTCCCCGTGGTGAAATGAATTACACAAAAAACCACGGGAGACAACCGCATGAAAGTGCTTTCCAGCCTCACCCTGGCCGCCTGCCTGGCCGCCTCCTCCGCCCACGCCGCCAATAACGACCCGGTCGTGCTGGTGCACGGCTTCCTGGGCTTTGGTCCGGAAACCTTTGCGGCCACCGGCTTCAAGTACTGGGGCGGCTTCAACGACATTGCCGCCCACATGCGCGGTTCGCAGCGGGCGGTGTTCACTGCCGGCGTAGGCCCGGTCAGTTCGAACTGGGATCGTGCGGTCGAACTGTATTACCAGATCAAGGGCGGCTGCGCCGACTATGGCGCGCGCCATACGGCGGATAATGCAGCCGCTGGCCACATCCAGAAACCGGCCGGCAAATGCTGGGCCGCCGACCCGGCCAACAACCCGAACAATTACCCGCTTGCCCTGTATCCGCAATGGGATGCCCAGCACCCGGTGCATTTCGTGTCGCACAGCCAGGGCGGCCAGACCGTCCGCACCCTGATCCAGTTGCTGGAAAACGGCGCGCCGAACGGCGCCGGCACGGAAGGCAGCGGCGCCCTGTACGCGGGCGGCAAAGTGGGCTGGGTCAAGAGCGCAACATCAATCTCCTCGCCCCACAACGGCACCACGCTGCGCGATGTGGTGGTTGAATTCGTGCCGAAGGTTTCCGAACTGGCGGGCAGCATCGTCGAAGTGGCGGGCCTGGGCGGCTCCGGCGGCAGCGGCTACAAGTTCCGGCTCGAGCAATACGGCCTGGCGCAAGGGCCTGCCGAGTCGATCGGCGACTTCATCGACCGCACGCGCGGCGCACCGTTCTGGCAGCTGTCCAACCACGACGCCGCGCAGTGGGACCTGGCGCCGGACGGCGCCAGCCAGTTGAACGGCTGGGTAAAAACGTCGCCCAACGTCTACTATTTTTCAATCGGTTCGCGCGCCACGGAACAGGGTCACTGGTGCTGCAACAACACCGACCGCGTGATTGCTCCGTTCCAGAGCAGCGATTACCAATACGCCCGCAACGACATGATCTTCTTCCTGAAGAACACAGCCGGCGAATGGGTGGTGCCGTCGATCCTGCAGCATGGCATGGGGTCCTATCGTTCGCCCGAGTGGTACCCGAACGACGGCGTGGTGAACACGGTCTCGATGCGCGGGCCTTCCGGCCAGCCGCAGCGCAACTTCGACGGTGCTCCAGTCAAGGGCAGCTGGAACTATATCGGGTACTACGACCAGTACGACCACTTTGACGTGATCGGGTGGGATGCGCCGTCATGGGCGGTCTATCCGATCTACGACAACCTGCTCGGCATCATCGGCGGGCTGTAATGATGCGCGCCACGATAGCCATTGCATCGGTCGTCCTGGCGGCAGCGCTGTGGCGGACCGGCGCACCAGCGCCCTCGCCCGCTCCTTCGGTTCTGCCGCCGGCGCCGCCGGCCGCCGCAGCGCAAGGAGCCAGTGCCGGCAAGGCGGTATCCGTTGCGGCCGCCCAGCCCGCGCAGGCAACGCCACGCAGCGCCGTCCCGACGTCCAGCACCAAGGCCGCCGTCGCAAGCGTTGAAGCCGCGGTGCGCGACGCACGCCGCCACGGCAAGGGTGAACAGGAAGTCTATCGGCTGCGCAGCGAGAGGCTGCCCGCGGAACAGGTGGAAGCGCTGGCCCGCATGGAAGCAGCCGAAACAAGCTGGCGCCAACGGCTGGAAGCCCTGCAGGCGGCATGCGCCGCCAACATCGGCTGCGACGACGCGCGTGCCAGCTTCACGCGCGAAGAGCTCGCGCGCACCACGGCCTACGCCGCGCCGACGCTGAGGCAGTAAGCACTACGGCGCCGGCGACAGCATCCTGCCCGCCTCGTCCCGCCCGGCATACTGGGCGATCAGGCGCTACAGGGTGCCGTCGGCGCGGATGTCCTTCAGCAGGCTCGCCCAGCGCCGCGCTTCCTCGGCGCTGAACAGCTTCTTGCTGATCATCAGGTTGGCCGGCCCGCGCTGCTTCGCTCCGCCCCAATCCTCGATGCGCACGGCGCCGGCTTTGATTTCGTCTTTCAGGTAACTGGTGTATACCAGCTTCGGCGCAAGCAGTGCCTGGAAACGGCCGACCTTGAACATGGCATACAGCCGGTCGCCATCATCGACATCTTCAACGCGGCCGATATTGCGCAACTGTGTCACGAACTCTTCATACGCCGGCCCTGCAGCATAACCGCGCCCGAAGCCAAGCCTCAGTTCAGGGGCAGCAATGAAGTCCGCCATGGAATGCACGCTGGCGCCGGCGTCGGCGCGCAGGACGACCATGTTCTTCACCCATATATACGGCTCGGCCCAGGCGAACACCATGCGCTCCGGCGTGGCAGTAGCCGACAGCGTCATGTCGACGGTGCCGCTTTGCATGGCGGGCCAGATCGCCCGCCGTTGCAGGACTTTGTAGGAGAAGTTGCAGCCGCTGCGCTTGCGCAGTTCTTCCGCCACGTCCTTGTCCAGGCCCGCACCGGCGTGATAGAAGTGGCCGAACTCGTAGAGGCCGACCACGATGGACCGCGATGGGCAGGTTGGCGCAGCAGCTTTTTCAGCCTGTGCGGGCAAGCAAAGCACTACCAGCACAAGCGCCAATGCGCGCAAGAAGTTTCGCATGCCGCCCTCCCGATCTCGCCAATCGCTTTTCGATTATGACACGCGAGGACGGCAGCGCCTATTTATTTGCTCGTGATGTTGACCATGCCCTTGAAGTCATACGGAATCACCACAGTCTGCACCTTGCCCGCTGCAATGCCTTCCGCAATCTTCATCTGGGCCTGCGCCTGCATATAGGAGATGGCGCCAGCATTGGCATTCAGGGCCGCGATGCGCTCGGCCTCCTTCTTCGCGATCTGCACCTCGACTTCCTTGGTTTTCTCCTCGTTCTTGGCGCGCACCAGGTTATCCGCGCTGGCCTTGACCGCATCGCTAGGGACCATGCCGCCCACGCGCACCTGCGAAATCGTGATGCCGTTCAGCTTTTCATCGTTCAGCGTGGCGATCATGGTGGCCTGGATCTCTTCCTCGATCTGGGAACGGTTGTCGTCATGTTCAGCGCCTCGTACTTGCGCGCCACCTTGTACACGGCATTGCGCGCGGTCTGGTAAATGTAGGCGTGCATCAGGTAGATGTCGCCGCTGGCGTCCTGGGTGTGGAAAGAACGGCTCTTGTTGACCCACAGGTCCGACACCGCCGACGGCGTGATGTTGTAGATCACCGCCAGGTCGAAGTCCTTCATGGTCGAATTGTCCGCAGCAAGTGGCATCAGGTCGCGCACGTCGACGCTGACGTCCTTGATCGGGAAGGTCAGGATGGAGCCGACGATGGTCTGGTTGAAACTGCCCGCCACGCGTTCTTCGGCTTCCACCGTCTTGTCGAAGTTGACGCGCAAGCCCACCTCGCCGGTGTCGATGACCTTGCAGCCCGACAAGGCGACAGCGGCAAACAGGACGGGAACCAGCAGCAGCTTATGTTTTTTCATGGCTATCTCAACGAGTTAAAGAAACGCCATTCTATTGTTTTTCAGAAAGATAAAAATCATGCAAAAATCACGCAAATTACCGTTGCCAGAAAGTTAGCGGAAGTGTTCAGATATACACACAATGTCACAACTTTCCTTAGCTCACCGGAAACTTTCACCAACTATCAACAACCCAACGTCTTTTTTAGGCCAAACCTTCCTTGAATTTCCACAATTCCAATTGGCAACACGGTATCATCAAGCCCATATCCTACTCACCCCTAGTCAGCATGAATCAAGGCGGTACCAGCTTTTCGCCACGGCGCGACGCCGTGATTTTGATTGTTGATGATGCGCCGGACAACCTCTCCGTCCTGCGCAAGTTGATGGTCGAGCAGGGTTACCAGACTTATGTCGCCAACTCCGGCGAGCGCGGGCTGGAAATCGCGCGCCGCGTGCATCCGCACCTGATCCTGCTGGACGTGATCATGCCCGGCATGGACGGCTTCGAGACCTGCCGCCACCTCAAATCGCACCCGGCGACGGAAGACATCCCGGTGCTGTTCATGAGCGCCCGCAACGAACAGGAAGACGTGGTGACCGGCTTCGAACTGGGCGCGGTCGACTATATCGGCAAGCCGCTGCGCATGGCCGAAGTTTGCGCCCGCGTGCGCACGCAGTTGCAGATCCGCTTCGCCACCGAGACGCAGCAGGAACAGTCGGAGCGCCTGCGCACCATCGTGAACAATATGGCTGAAGGCCTGCTGATCATCGAAGCCGATGGCCGGATCCAGTTCACCAATCCGGCCTGCGACCAGTACCTCGGATATATGTCGCACGAATTGGCGGGCAAATCGATTTCCGACCTGCTCAATCCACTGGTGGCCGACGAATACCTCGAATACTTTGCGCGCTACGCCGCCAATCCGGAAGCGGCGCACAGCCACGGCACGCGCGAAGTGATCATCCGCCACCGCACCGGCAAGTCGGTGTGCATGGACCTGACGCTGACGCCGATGTTCCTGCGCCAGCCCCTGTTCATTGGCCTGCTGCACGACATCACCCACCACAAGCTGTCGGAAGACGCGCTACAGCGCGCGGCCATGATCGACCCGCTGACCAAGATTGCCAACCGCCGCCACTTCGACTCCTTCCTCGAGAAGGAATGGCAGCGCGCCATGCGCACCGGCGCTCCGCTATCGCTGGTGGTTCTGGACGTCGACCACTTCAAGCTGTACAACGACACGCTGGGCCACGCGCAAGGCGACGTCTGCCTGCAGCAGGTCGCGCAGGCGATCAGCGCGCATGCGCTGCGCGTGACCGACCTGGCGGCGCGCTACGGCGGCGAGGAATTCGTGCTGTTGTTTGCCGAGACCGATGCCGACGCCGCGTTCCAGATGGCCGAATCGATCCGCACCCACGTGGAATCGCTGCACATTCCGCACCCGCGTTCGGCCACTTCGCCGCACATCACGGTCAGCATCGGCGTAGCGACGCTATGCCCGACGCCGACGGACAATATCGAATCCCTGTTCGTCGCCGCCGACCGCGCCATGTACGCGGCGAAGGAAGACGGCCGCAACCAGGTGCGCGCTACCCGTCCCCCCACCACCGCCATCGAAGCGGCCCGCGCCGCCCTCGCCAAACGTTAGAGCCTTTCCGGGTAGCCGGTGATGGCGGCGATCTCGGCGTACATCGGCTGCAGGCGCTTGTACATTTTCAGGTAGACGCGGTGGTATAGCTGGTCGTAAGTCTTGCGGTGCGCCGGGTCGGGCTGGAACACGCGGCCCTTGCGCGTCATGGCGTTGATGGCGCTGTGGAAGTCCTTGTGCAGTCCCAGGCCGGCTGCGATGGCGATCGCGGCGCCAAGGCCGCTGGTTTCGTACACGTGCGCGCGCGCTGCCGGCAGGCCGAAGATGTCGGCCGTGAGCTGCATCGCTGCGTCGCTTTGCGAGCCGCCGCCTGCCACGCGCAATTCCGTGATCCTGGTGCCGCTGCGCTTTTCGATGCGCTCGCGGCCTTCGCGCAAGGCATAGGCCAGGCCTTCCAGGATGGCGCGGTACATGTGGGCGCGTGTATGCACGTCGCCGAAGCCGATCATGGCGCCTTTTGCTTCCGGTCCTGGCACCTTGATGCCGGGGCTCCAGTACGGCTGCAGCATCAGGCCCATCGAGCCGGGCGGCACTTCGTTCACCAGGCGGTCGAACAGCGCTTCCGGCGGCATGCCCTGCTCCACTGCGGCCGATTGTTCGAGGTGGCCGAATTGCTCCTTGAACCAGTTGACCATCCAGTAGCCGCGGAAGATCTGCACTTCGGTGCTGTAGGCGCCGGGAATGGCCGCCGGATATGGCGGTATGAACGGCGTGACTTCGACGTACTTGCTGGTGGTGGTGTTGATGGTGGCCGTGGTGCCGTAACTGAGGCAGCCGATGTGCGGCTCCAGCCCGCCGGCACCGATCACTTCGCAGGCCTTGTCGGCGGCAGCGGCGACCAGCGGCACGCCTTCGGGGATGCCGGTGGCGGCTGACGCATTTGCGTTGATGGCGCCAATGACCTCACCCGGTTGCAGCAGTTCCGGCAACTGGTCGGGGCGCACGGCGAGCGCTTGCCATTTCCAGTCGCGCGCTCCGGCCCAGGCGTGGCGCTTGTAGTCGAACGGCATGTAAGCAACCTGGGAGCCGATGGAGTCGGCAAAGCGGCCGCTCAGGCAGTGATTCAGGTAGCCGGACAGCAGCAGGAACTTGTGCGTGCGCTCCCATACGCCGGGCTGGTGGGCTTTGATCCAGTTGACTTCCGCTTCGCGCCGGAAGTAGTCGATGGTGCCGTCCACGCCCGCCAACTTGAAGGCGGCCGTCCACAAAGGGCCGATCGGCGGCACTTGCTCGGTGCGGCGCTGGTCCAGCCAGGTAATCGCTGCGCGCAGCGGCTTGCCGTCGCTGTCGACGGCAACCACGGTGCCGCGCTGCGTGGTGACGGCTACGCCGGCGATGGCGCTGCGCGGAATGTCGGTGACGGTCCACAGGCGCTGGCAGGCGGCGCATACGGCGTCCCAATAGCCTTCGGCCTTGTGCTCGGCCCAGCCGGGTTGTTCGGAATAGTAGGCCGGCTGCAGGTGCACCTGCGTCTTGGCGACCAGGTTGCCCTGCAGGTCGAACAGCAGCGCGCGCACGCTTTGCGTGCCATTGTCGATGGAGAGAAGGTATTTGCTCATTCGCGTGCTTTCGGCAGGCTGTAATTTGACCGGCATAATGCCAGATACGCGGCTTCTTCGGCAGCCCAGCGCTGGTCGTCCCAGCCCAGTTCCGGCTGGCAGATGGCACGGACGCGGCCCAGTACCGCGGCGCCGCCGATGGCGAGCTGGATGCCAAGGCGGCTGCGCCGCAGCATCAGGTCTTCCAGGCGCTGCACCGATTCATGGCGCGCGGCCCAGCGCAATTGCGCCCAGAGCGTTTCCGTGCCGGGAATTTCCTCGAGTTCCCCTTCTTTCGCAGCGGCGACCAGGGACTCGGCTTGCGCGCCGTAGCGGCCCTGCAAGCGCCTGCACTGGCCTGGCGGCAGGTGCTTCGGCCTGGCGGCGGCTGGTGGCGCAAAAATGGCCTGCGGCGCCAGGTCCGGCTGCCAGTGCGGCAGTTGCGGCGCGGCGTGGCGCAGCACGTCCAGCGCGATGGCGCGGAACGTTGTGAGCTTGCCACCGGTGACGGTCAGCAGGCCGTCCTGCTGCCACAGCACGTGGTCGCGGGCTTCCTTCGATGGGTCGGCCTTGCCGGTGTCGATCACCGGTCGCACGCCGGCATAAGTCGCCAGTACGTCGTCTTCCGTGAGCGCCAGCGTTGGGAACTGGCCATGCAGGGCTGCCATCAGGTAGTCGGTTTCGTCCTGCGTGATGGCGGCTTCCCGCTGCAGGTCGGCGGGATGGTCGACGTCGGTGGTGCCGACAATGGTGACGCCCTCCCATGGGAAGGCGAACACCGGTCGGCCGTCGCGCGGGTGCATCAGGCTGATCGCCTGCGCCAGCGGCAGGCGCCATGCCGGCAGCACCAGGTGGCTGCCGCGCAATGGCCGCAGCCTTGCGGCGGGCTTGTCGTGCAGGCGGTCGGCCCATGCGCCGGTGGCGTTCACCACCAGCTTTGCCTGCACCTCGTACGTCGCGCCGCTCACCTCGCAGCGCACCTGCGCGCCGCGCACACGCCCGGTCTTCCCACCGGCCAGCGAGTGCACCGCGCAGTAGTTGACGGCAATGCCGCCATGCGACTGCGCCTCGTGCAGCACGCGCATGACCAAGCGTGCGTCGTCAGTCCTCGCGTCCTGGTAGCAGATGCCGCCTTGCAGGCCTTCGGTACGGATATGCGGCGCCATCGCCAGGAATTCCTGCGTATCGAAATAGTGGCGCGCACGCTGGCCCGCCATGCGGTCGTAGATCGCCAGCCCAAGCAGGAAGGCGCGGCGGCCCGGCTTGCGGCCCAGGTAGTCGCCAAAGGCAAAGCCCAGTGGCTCGACCAGCCCCGGCGCGTCGCGCAGCAGGGCATCGCGCTCGTGCACGGACTCGCGCGTCAGCGCAAACTGCCCTTCCTTCAGGTAGCGCAGGCCGCCGTGAACCAGCTTGGAAGACCGGCTCGAGGTGCCCCAGGCAAAGTCGCGCTGCTCGACCAGCAAGGCCCGCAGGCCGCGCCGCGACGCTTCCAGCAGGATGCCGGCGCCGGTGATGCCGCCGCCGATCACCAGCAAGTCCCACTCCTGCGCCAGCAAGCCGGCCACCTGCGGGCGGCCGCCCGGCATCCAGTGCGGCGCACCGTTCTTGCCGGCGTGGACCGCCGCCGGCTTCATGCTGCCTGCCCCGCCGGCAGCAGCTTGCCCGGATTCATGATGCCCTGCGGGTCGAAGTGCGAGAACAATGCCTGCATGGCGGCGATCCCCGCCGCCCCCTTTTCCGCAGCCAGGTAAGGCGCGTGGTCGCTGCCGACGCCGTGCTGGTGGCTGATGGTGCCGCCGTTGTCGACAATCGCCATGCTGACCGCGTGCTTGAGCGCGTGCCAGCGTGCCATGTCGGTTTCGAACTCGCCGCCGAGGCGGTAGACGAAGGTGGTATAGACGCTGGCGCCCTGCGCATACAGGTGCGACAGGTGGGTATAGGTGTGGACCTTTTCGCCCAGGCCGCCCAGCACGCCTGTCGCCGCCGCTTCCACCGCCCGCATCATCAGCGAAACACGCGGCCAGTCGACAGCAGTTTCCACCGTATCGATGACGTAGCCGTGCTTCCATGCCGCATTGCGCAGGTAGACGTTGCGGAAGCGGCCTTCCTTCCATTTGTCGCCCATGCGGCGGCCGACGTGCACGCCGCTGTAGCCGCGGCAGGCCGCGATGGCGCTGCGCAAGGCAGCGCGGGCCTGCGCGCGCGGGCCGCTGGCGCCGATCATCAGCATGCATTTTCCTTCGCCGCAGCCGCGCAGCTTGAGCCAACCTTCCAGCAGACCGATCAGGCGCTTGTGGCCGGCCAGCGCCAGCATGGTCACCGTTTCCAGTGGATTCGACAGGCGCAGCATCGACAGGCTGCCGCGCGCCTGCGCCAGCGTGCGCACGGCTGCTTCCGCGCGCTCCCAGTCGGGGAAGAAGATGGCGTGGAAGGCTTCGCATTCAGGCACAGGGCTCACGCGCACGGTGGCCTCGGTCAGGATGCCCATGCGACCCTCGGACCCGAGCACGATTTCGCGCAGGTCGGTGCCCGCTGCGGAAGCGGGGAAGGTCTGGATATCGAGCCGCCCCTGCGGGGTTTCCATCACGCCGCCGGCGAACATCTGCTCGATACGTCCGTAGCGCAGGGATTGCTGGCCGGACGAACGGGTGACGATCCAGCCGCCCAGGGTGGAATATTCGAACGATTGCGGGAAGTGCCCCAGCATGTAGCCGTGGGCACGCAATTGCGCCTCCAGGTCCGGGCCCAGCACGCCGGCGCCGAAGGTGGCGAGCTGCGATTGCTTGTCCAGGTGGTGCAGGCGCCCCATGCGCGTCATGTTCACTGCCAGCACCGGCTTGTCGCCAACCGGCGCGGTCAGGTGGCCTGCCACGCTGGTGCCGCCGCCCTGCGGGATCAGGGACACACCATGGCGCTGCGCGTAGTCGATCAGCTCGCGCACCTGCTGCGCGCTTTCCGGGTACGCCACGCCGTCCGGCGCGCTGCCGATGCGGCCGTAACGCAGCTTGAGCCAGTCCGGCAGGCTTTGCCCCAGTGCGTTGCGCAGGCGGGTCGCCTGCCTTGTATCAACCAGGGGATGCTCGGGCAGGCGCGATTCGCCAAGCGAGACGGCGGCCGCATCGAAGCTGGCATCCTGTACCGGCGTGCCCGGGCCAATGCGGCTGGCCAGGAAAGCCAGCGCGTCGTCATGCAGCGGGTACTCGACCGTCTCCTCGCCCCAACCATTCCATCGTTTCATATGCAATCCCTTGTTATACTTTGCTCAATAAACTTTAATCCATTGCTGCCCGCCAGTCTTGCTTTTTCATGCCAGCCGAATTGTTCGATCATGCCAAGCTTGCCCGCGTCGCGGGCTCCTACCTGCAACCCATGCTGGAAGCGGCGGCTGCGCGCGGCGTGACGGCGCAAGCGCTTGAAAGTGCTGCCGGCCTTGCCGCCGGCACGCTGGAGCCGCTGCCGGAGGCGCTGCCTGCGGATACCTATGTGAAGCTGCTCGATATTGCAGCCCGGCTGGCCGACGACCCGCATTTCGGCCTGCACGTGGGCGAGCGCGTCAAGCTGGGCACCTACACGGTATATGGCCTGATCCTGCTAAGCTGCCGCGATTTCGGCCAGGCCTTCGAGCAAACCATGCGCTACGAACAGCTGGCACACGACCTGGGACGCTCCACCCTGCAAGTCCGCGGCGCGCTGGCCGACTACACCTGGCATTCGAACTACCCTGCGCAGCACCGGCACCTGGCCGACAGCGTGTTTGCCGGCATCCGCGTGTTCGGCAACTGGCTGGCCGGCACCACGCTGCCGCCGGCCGAACTGTCGTTGATGCATGACGGCGGCGACCCGGCCGGCCACGCCGAATACATGCGCGTGTTCGGCGCCCTGCCCAGGTTCAATGCGATGTCCAATGTGGCGCAGTTTGAAGCGGCGCTGTTGTCATGGCCGGTGCCCAATGCCGACGTCAGCCTCTACCCCGTGCTGCAGCAACACGCCGAACAGCTCCTCAAGCAGCGCGCCGCGCCGGCATCGGCCGGCATCGTGGCGCAGGTGCATGAAGCCATCGTGCGCCGCCTGTCGCAAGGCCAGGTACGCGTCGCCAGCGTGGCGGAAGACCTGGCGGTGGCGCCGCGCACCCTGCAGCGCAAGCTGGCCGATGCAGGCTCCAGCTTCCAGCAAGTGCTGGACGAAGCGCGCTTTGGGCTGGCGCGCGACTACCTGCGCCAGCCTGGCCTGTCGCTGGTCGACATTGCCTTCCTGCTTGGCTACCAGGAACAGAGCGCTTTCACCCATGCCTTCCGCGAGTGGTCGGGCATGAATCCGGGGGCATGGCGCGCGGCGGGCCGCTAGGCTAGATTTCCGTGCCGCGCACGCGGATGAAGGGGCCGATGCAACTGCCCATATCGCGCCGCTGGCACATCAGGAACATATTGTTTGAGGGGTGGAACACAATGAAGGACTGGATCACGTGGCCGATCTCGGTGATCTCTCCGGTGCAATCCTTCTTGCCGTTGTCTTTCACGATCTTGTCGTTGGAGCGGTAAAAACCGTCGCTGTCGGGCTGGTCGTCGATCTCGAATTCCGATTCCGCTATCTCAGCAGCGCTGGTGATCAGGGCCGAGCCGTCGGCGCGGATGCGGTACATCTCATGGCAGGAGCCGTCAGGCAATTCGAAGCGCCAGGTGCCGACGATGGGGTGGTCGTTGCGCAGAGGGCCAGCCAATGTACTCTGGGCAGCCAGCATGGCTGCGGCAAACAGCAGGATTGGTTTCATGGCAGCCCCCGGCGGAGTATTTAGATTCAGTATAGCCCTGTTAAGCTATTTGCTGTTTCCTGTTGCCGTCATTTTTCCGCTGCGGCCAAGCCGGCTGGCCGGATGCGCGGCCGCAACAGCACCGGCAGAACGCTCGGCGTCATGGTGACAGTGAACATTTCCTCCACCGGCGGCGCATCCGGCACGGCCTCGATCGTGAAACTGCACGCCACCATCGACATCAGCACACGGATCTCGCTCATGGCCAGGTAGCGCCCCGGGCAGAAGCGCGGCCCTCCGCCAAAGGGAACCATCTTGCGGGCGGGATCTTCCAGCTTTTGCTTCGTCACAGGATCAAGCCAGCGTTCCGGCCTGAATTCCGCACCGTCAGGCAACGGTACTTCGCGCTCGAAGGCATGGCGCAGCAGCATGAAGGCCACGGTGCCGGCCGGAACCTGCACGCCATCCAGTGCCACGTCCTGTACCGCCTCCGCACCCAGGATAGGCGCTACCGGCTTGAGGCGCATGGATTCCTGGATGCAGGCATCAAGGTAGGGCATCTGTGCGGGACTGTCCGCACCATCGGCTTCTTCGGCCAGGCGCTTTGCCGCTCGCGGATTGCACGACAGCAGGTAAAGCAGCCAGGCAATCGTGTTGGCTGTGGTGTCCTCTCCGGCGAACACCATGATGATGGCATTGGCCCGCACTGTCTCGTCGCTGATGCCGGAACCGGGGGTGTCTGCCGCCGCCAGCATTGCTTCCAGCAGGTTGCCCGGCTTGTCGTACAGCGCCGGGTTGGCTGCCATGCGGGCCCGCGCATCGGCAACGAAGCCGTCCACCGCATGGCGTATGCGCTGGCCGGCGACTTCGGTGGCACGGTCTGACGGCAGCTTGACGGTGCGCCAATAGGCAACCGGCGCTACCAGCCGGCGCGCCACCTGGGTGAACACGAATTCGATGTCCTGCTGCAGCGGATTGTCTTCGTGCTGCACCATGTCCTGGTCCTGCCCCATGGCCATGCCGATGGCGACGTCAAGCGCGAAGGCTTTCAGGTCGCGCAGCAAGCGTTGCGGCTGCCCCGCTTCGGCCGCAACCTGCCAGCGAAGGCGCAGGCGTTCGGCCATGGCCGACAGCCTGGGATGGAAACGGTTGATGACTTCCGGGGTCAGCGCATGCATCACCAGCTTGCGCTGGCGGCGCCAGTCATCGCCTTCGGCGGCGAATACGCCTACTGCTGCCGCTTCTTCGAGAATGCTTGCCACGCGCCGCGAGCGCCGCCACTGGTCGGGACGGTCATGCAGGATCTGCGCGATATCGGCACGCCGGCTGGTGATGACGAAGCGCCGTTCCATCAGGCGCATGCGGTAAATCGGGCCGTACTCGCGCGCCCATTGCTCCAGTTGCTGATGGAAATGGGCCGTATCGATTCCAACGTTCCCCAGCAACGGCAAGCCGGTGGGGCCAGGCAGGTGTTCCACGGTGCACCTCCTTCAAAAACCGCACTCCCGCAAATAATCGATGAACAGCCGCAGCCTGGCCGGCGTGAACTGGCGCGAAGGCCGCACCGCGAACAGGCCGAAAGGTTCCGGGCTGGCGTCGGCCAGAAGCTGCACCAGGCGGCCGTCCGCCAGTGCCGGCGCCAGCACGAATTCCGGCAGCAGCACAATGCCCATGCCTTGTATCGCGCATTCGGCCAGCGCCTCCGCATTATTGGCCGCCAGCGGCACTTTCAGGTCGAGTTGCTCGCCCGGGTCGCCAATCAGCCGTCCCCACTCTTCGCGCACGCTGAGCAAGCTGTAATTTAACACCGAGTGGCCGCGCAGTGCGGCCAACGTCTTCGGCTTGCCGGCGCGACGCAGGTAGGCGGGAGACGCGGCGAATACACGGCCGACGGTGCCAATGCGGGTCGCCACCAGCGAGGAATCGCGCAGGAAACCGATACGCAGCGCTACGTCGATTGCTTCCGCGTGCAGGTCGGTGGTGCGGTCCTCCAGCAGCAATTGCACTTTCAGGCCGGGATGGCGCTTCATGAATGGCGGCAGCACCGGCGCCACTTTCTGAATGCCGAAGCTGAGCGGCGCCGCTACGCGCAAGGTGCCGCTGGCGCTGTCCTGGCCCTGGCGCACGCGGTCGTGCGCTTCGTCCAGCAACTGAAATACGGCCTGCGCATCGGCATAGAAGGCGCGCCCGGCATCGGTGATGTCATTGCGGCGTGTAGTACGCGTGATCAATTGCGTGCCGAGTGCCGCCTCCAGCGTGGCGATGCGGCGGCTGATGGCGGCGGTGCTGACATCGAGCTGTTCCGCCGCCCGCACAAAACTGCCGCTCTCCACCACCGTGATGAAGGCACGCAGGTCGGTCAGGTCATATTGTTCCATTTTACGTAAATATCATTTGCACATTACACAGTTTATTACGACAGGCGAATTTATTAAAGTTCATTCCACCGCAACCCATTACAAAGGAGCACACCATGAACTTCAAATCCCTGATCAAGGCAGCACTGCCAGTCATCCTCGCCTTCAGCGCCAGCGCCCATGCCGCACCGCCTGCAGAACAGCTGCTCACGCCGAAGAACCACACCCTGGTGCTGATCGACCACCAGCCGCAAATGGCCTTCGCGACCCGCTCCATCGATATCGCCGAACTGCGCAACAATGTCACCGGCCTGGCCAAGGCAGCCAAGACCTTCAAGGTGCCAACCATCCTCACCACCGTCGCGGCCAAGTCCTTCAGCGGCCCGATCTTCCCCGAACTGCAGGCCGTCTTCCCTGAGCAGACCCCGATCGACCGCACGACCATGAACACCTGGGAAGACCAGCGCGTGGTCGACGCCGTGCAGAAGAACGGCCACAAGAAAGTCGTGATGGCGGCGCTGTGGACCGAGGTATGCCTGGTGCAGCCGGTCCTTTCTGCCATCGACCAGGGCTACGAGGTGTACATCGTGACCGATGCATCGGGCGGCGTCAGCAAGGAAGCGCATGACATGGCCGTACAGCGCATGGTGCAGGCCGGCGCCCGTCCAGTGACCTGGCTGCAATACATGCTGGAACTGCAGCGCGACTGGGCACGCGGCGAGACCTACGCTCCTGTGATGAAGATCGCTTCTGAACACGGCGGCGGCTATGGCCTGGGCATCGTCTACGCCAAGGAGATGTTCAACGCCAAGGAAGGAAAGAAATAATCATGCGGCCGGCAACCGCCCTGCTGGCGGCCTGCGGGCTGCTGGCCAACCTGCCGGCCCTGGCCCAAAGCCAGGGCCGGCTAGGCCGGGATACATACGAATCGGTCTGTATCGCCTGCCACGCGACCGAGAATGTGATGGTCAGTTCGCCCAAGCTTGGCGATCGCAAGGAGTGGCAGGAGCGCATGGCGCGCGCCGGCGGCCTGGATGGCTTGGTGCGCAACGCGGTGCAAGGGGTGGGCGCAATGCCTGCCCGCGGCGGCAAGCCGGAGCTTGATGCCGAACAGCTTAAGGCCGCGATCCGCTACATGATGCAGGCGGATTGACCCGGCTCCACTCGCACCAGCCGCCGTCGTACACGCTGATGCGTTCCCAATCCATCAACCAGGCATAGAAAAATGCCAGCGAAGCCCGCCAGCCGGTGCCGCAGTAGAACGCGGTACGCTGGCCGGGTTCGATGCCCGCCTGGCGCCACAGGGCGCTGATCTCCTCCGAAGGTTTCATGGTGCCGTCAGCGTGCTGGTATTCGCTCATGCTGTGCACATCGCCATCGTTGCCGGCCCGGCCCCAGCGCGCGCCGGGAATATCGCCGCGCGCATCGATATAGCTGTAGCCGGAAGTGGCGCCGACGTGCTCCTGCCAGGTGCGGATGCTGACCAGGGCGCCGTCCGGCTGCTGCAGCAGTTCGCGCGCCTGGGCGGTGTCGATCAGGAAGTCCGGCCGCGCCGGGAAAGCGGCGCCAAAGCTTGCTGCAGCTTGCGGCGCCGGGCCCGCACCCTGCTCCAGCGCATGGCCGGCACGCAGCCAGCCGTCATGGCCGCCATCGAGCAGGCGCACGTCGGCCACGCCGGCATACAGCATCAGGTGGGCGGCGCGGGCAGCGGCCAGCGAACTGCGGCCATAGAGGATGACGGTGGTGTCGTGGCGGATGCCGTTTTCCAGCAGCAGCGCCAGCAAGGCATCGTCGGACACCTTGTTCCACAGCGGCTGCCGTTCCAGGCGGTTGGTGTCGATATAGCCGGCGCCGGGGATATGGCCGGACTGATAGGCCGCGAAGCTGTCGCAGCCTACTTCAAACAGGCGCCACGCCCCGCCCGGCGCGGCCAGCACCGGCACGCCTGCGAGCAGGCGCGCCAGCCAGGCAGGCGATGGGAGCTGGCGCCAGCGTGCCAGGTCGGGACGGAAACCATGCATTTAAAACAACTCAAAATCACAATCAGTCCGGCAGTTTAGCAGCTTCGGCAGGCGCTTCCGGCTTTGCGTCCGGCTTGGCCTCAGGCTTGTTCTCCGCCGGGTGCATCACCACCTGCACATAATTGTTGAAGTCGAAATAGCGCCGGGCCGCAGCCTGCACGTCCGCCACGGTCAGGCTGGCGATCATTTCGTTCTGGCGCAGCAGCAGCTTGGGGTCGGTCTTGTTGACCAGCGCCTGTTGCAGGTTGACGATCCACCAGCCATTCTCGCGCAGCGCCTTGCGGTAGTTGCTGGTCCAGTTTTCCTTGACCTTGGCCAGGTCGGCTTCCTCCGGGCCCTTCTCCTGCAGCTTGCGCACCTCGGCAAAGGTAGCTTCGATCGCCTTGTCCACGTTTTCAGGGGCGGTCGGCAAGCCGATATTGATGGCGTAGTTGGCGTAGGGATGGCGCGCCATGCCGCCCGAGATGTTCGCCGTATAGACCAGGCCGCGCTGTTCGCGCAAGGCTTCCGTTGCCTTGATCTGCATGATTTCGACCAGTGCGCGCAGGCGCATCTGCTCTACCTCGTTGAAAGTGGCCTCGCCCGAAAAAGCGATGCTGACCTGGCTCTTTTGTTCGCGCCCCCGGCGCACTTCCTTCTTTACCACGCCGCGCACCGGGCGTACGTGGCGATCCTTGTATTCGGTGGCGATCTTCGCAGCCGGCAAACCTCCCAGGTAAGTGGCCAGCAACGGCTTGATCTTCGCCGGGTCGAAGCTGCCGACCAGGAAGAACGTCATGCCGTACGCGCTGGACATGCGCTCCTTTTGCAGCGCCATCACACGGTCCAGGCGGATGCCGTCCAGTTCTTCTGGACGCGGCGTCAGGCCCACGCGCGGGTGATTGCCGAACATGGTTGTACGCATGGTATCCGTCAGCACCGCCTCCGGCCGCGCCTGCGCATTGCGTGCCTGCTCCTGCTGCTTGTCGATGAACACATCGAACAGCGCCTGGTCGCGGCGCGGCTGCGTCATTTGCAGGTAGGCCAGCTGCAGCATGGTTTCCACGTCGCCGCTGCTGGAGCCGCCGCCATAGCCTTCCGTCACGCCGCCGATGGCAAAAGCCGAACGCACGCTGCGGCCGGCCAGCATCTTCTGCAAATCGAGCGGCGCATAGCCGTTGACGCCCATGCTGGCCAGGATGGCCGAGGCATAGCGCGCGTTGACGATATCGCCTTCTTCCGCCAGCGACTGCCCGCCGAAGCGGGTAGAGCTCATCAGGACCTGGTCGTTCTTGAAGTCAGTCGGCTTCAGGACGACCTTTACGCCGTTCGACAGCAGCAATTCGGTGGTGCCAAGCAGTTTGTCGGCCGTCTCCTTGACGATACGGCCAGCCTTCGGCGGCTGCGCCATCAGGCTCGCCGCCAATGCCTTTTCCTCATGGGCCGATACCGTGGCCTTCTCGGCCTCATCGACGGTGGCCAGCATCTGCGCCGGCTGCGGCACGACGGTGCCCGACTTGTCGTTCCCCATGAAGATCACCAGCTTCTTCTGCCCGACCGGAATCGCGCTGCGCACCTGGGCATTGACTTCTTCCAGCGTGACGCCCGGCAGCAGGTCCTTGTAATAGCCGAATTCGTTCTCGATCCCCGGCATCGATTCGCCATCCAGGAAGTGGCGAGTGAACTCGCTCACATACGCAGAGGACTCGGTCTTGTCACGCTCGTTGTACAGGTTTTCGATGAAGCGCATCGAGTTCTTCTTGGCGCGCTCCAGTTCCGCCGCGCTGAAACCGAACTGGCGCGCGCGCTCGCCCTCTTCCACCACGGCGCGGATGGCCGGCAGCGCCCCGGCCTTGCCCACTACCGCGCTCGAGACGAAAGCCTGGTAGCCATGCACCGCCTTGGCCATGTTGCTGTAGCCTTGCAGGAATGGAGGATTGGATTGCTGCGACAGTTCGGCGATGCGCTGGCTCAGCATCGCGGCCGACAGCAGTTCCACCATGCGCGAGCGGTATTCGCCGACCGTCTTCGACTCGGTGCGTTCCATGAAGGGATAGCGGATCGTCACAAGGTTGGACGGCGCTTCGCGGTCGGTGACCACGATGGCTTCCGATTCCTTGCGTTCCGGGATCGGTGGGTAGATGCGCGGGCGCGGCTTGGCCGGATTGACCAGCTTGGAGAAATGGCTGTTGACCAGGCGCTCCGCTTCCTGCGGATCGATGTCGCCGACGACAATCACCGCCATCAGGTCCGGACGGTACCAATCCTTGTAGAAGCGGCGGATCGCCTCCGGCTTGAATGACTTCAGAATTTCCGCCTTGCCGATCGGCAGGCGGCTCGCATACAGCGAACCATTGAACATCTTCGGCAGCAGCACCTTGTTCATGCGGTCGGTCGCGCCTTTGCCCAGGCGCAGCTCTTCCAGCACGATGCCTCGCTCACTTTCGATGTCGGCATCGTTGAAGGTCACGCCCTGGGCCCAGTCTTCCAGCACCAGCAAGCCCTTGTCCAGGTTTTCCTTCTTGTCGACCGGGATCGGCAGCATGTACACCGTTTCATCGAAGCTGGTGTAGGCATTCAGGTCGGCGCCGAACTTCACGCCCACCGACTGCAGCCACGAAATCAGTTCGTGGCGCTTGAAATGGGTCGAACCGTTGAAGGCCATGTGCTCGGTGAAGTGGGCCAGGCCAAGCTGGTCTTCGTCTTCCAGCACCGAGCCGGCCTTCACAATCAGGCGCAGTTCCACGCGCTTTTCCGGGCGGCGGTTCTGCTGGATGTAATAAGTGAGGCCGTTTGCCAGCTTGCCGGTCCTGATCTGGGGATCAAGCGGCAGCAACGTAGCGGGATCGGGAGCGGCAGAAGCCACAAAGGAGCAGCACACCAGGGCTGCTGCCAGGAGCAGTTTTAGTAGTTTCATAACATAGTACGATACACCATAGGTTGTCGTTAATGCTAGTATGCCGGAATGAACGCTCACCGCCCTGCAATCGCGTGGCTGACCAGCTGGTGGCAGCTGCTGCAGTTCGCCGCACTGCTGCTGACGCGCGCCATGGCGCCATCCAGCTATCGGCGCGACAACCGGCGCATGCTGTCCGAACAGGTCGTCGTTGCCACCACCGCCAACCTGGCCTGGTTTTCCGTGCTTTGCGCGCTGATCAGCCTTGTCATCATCCGCATCGTCGTCGTCACCTCGGCGAGCTACGGCCTGTCGCGCTATGCGCTGGAAATGGTGGTGCGGGTGCTGGTGCTGGAGCTGGTGCCGCTGACGGCTGCCCTGTTCGTCGC
Source organism: uncultured Duganella sp. (assembly GCA_966077345.1). Taxonomy (GTDB): domain Bacteria; phylum Pseudomonadota; class Gammaproteobacteria; order Burkholderiales; family Burkholderiaceae_D; genus Rugamonas. Next base: position 75,114 of record CBHREK010000060.1, on the reverse strand, counting down.
GCTGCGCACCACGCTGCCGGCCGGCGTCGAATTCGCGCAGCAAAGGCTGGCCGGCCACGCGCCCGATGCCCGGGCCGCCCTGCGCACCCAGTTCTATCCGCGCGCCGCTGCCGGCGTATTCGCGGTGTGGATGCTGGCCGCCGTCAGCTGTCTGGTGACGCTGGTACTGGCCTACGTGGTGATGTACGGCTTTACGCCATGGGCACTGCCCGGCTACACGCGGGTGGTGGGGCAGATTTTCAATCCGGCCGTGTGCCTGATCCTGGTGCTGAAAGTAGTTTTTTTCAGCCTGGCGGTGGCTGTGATTCCGCTGGCATCTTCCTACTATACCGGTGCTTCCAGCCCGCTGCGGCGCATCGGCGCCGCGCACGGGCTGGCCGACATGGTGCGCATGTTTTCCGTCATCCTGGTGGTGGAAGCGGCATCCCTGATGGGCAATTACTATTGACGATATGAGCGAAACGACTCCCCCAACTTCCGGCCCGGAAGCGGCGCCGATCCACAACGCAGAAGCCAAGGCGGTGGCCCTGCTGGTGCTGCTGGTCGCCCTGGTGCTTGGTGCGATCATCTACCTGATGTACGCGCGCGGTGCCTTCGAGCCGACGCAAAGGCTGGTGCTGACCGCCGACGATTCGGAAGGCGTGGCGGTCGGCATGGACGTCACCTTCGCCGGCTTCCCGATCGGCCGCGTGCAGCGCATCGAACTGGCGCCGGACGGCAAGGCGCGCATCCTGGTCGACGTGCCGAGCAAGGACGCGCACTGGCTGCGCACCACCAGCATCTTCACGCTGGAAAAGAGCCTGGTGGGCGGCGCCAAGCTGCGCGCCTTCACCGGCATCCCGGCCGACCCGCCGCTGCCGCCCGACGCCGAACGCGCGCTGCTGGTGGGCGACATGGCCGCCGAAATCCCGCGCTTGCTGCAATCGGCCAAGGACCTGCTGAACAACCTGGCCGCGCTGACGGCCGAAGAATCCGCGCTCGGCACCAGCCTGCGCAATGTGCAGGGCGTCACCGAAAAATTGAACGGCCCTGGCGGCGCGCTTGGCGTGCTGGCCGGCGAAGACCAGAAGGCCCGCGAGCTGCTGCGCAACGCCAATTCGCTGGTGGTCAAGGCCGACAGCCTGGTGGGCAATGCCGACAAGCGCGTGTTCGGTGAAAAAGGACTGGCCAACGACACCCAGGCGGCGGTGCAGCAATTGAATGCCCTGCTGGCCGACGCGCGCAATTCGCTGAAGAAGCTCGACGCCGTGCTGGTGGAAGCGCAGGCCGTCGGCGCCAACACCCGCGCCGCCACCGAAGACCTGGGCGCCCTGCGCGCCGAGGTCGACGCCAACCTGCGCAAGGTGGAACAGATGATCAATGAGCTGAACCGCAAATGGCCGTTCAAGCGCAGCGAACCGGAGATCAAGCTCCCATGAGAATGACGTCATTCGCAGCAGCATTGGCTGCCGCCCTGCTCACCGCTTGCAGCAGCGGCCCGCGGGTACCGGACTGGCAATTGAACGCCGCCGGCGCGACCGAACGCGCCACTTCCGCCTACATGGAAGGCAAGACAGCCGTCGCCGAGCGCGAGTTCGGCCTGGCACGCAGCCAGGTCGGCAGCACGGCCCAGCCAGCGCTGGCGATCCGGATTGAGTTGCTGCGCTGCGCAGTGCAAGTGGCTGCACTGGTTTTCGAAGAGTGCCCCGGCTTCGCGCCGCTGCAGCCGGATGCTTCGGCGGCCGACCTGGCCTATGCGCGCTACCTGGCAGGACGCGCCGCGCCTGGCGATGCCGCCCTGTTGCCCGAACCTCAGCGAGCCGTTGCAGGCGCAACCACCGACACCGCCGCTGCGACGGCCGCTGCCGCCATCGGCGATCCGCTATCGCGCATGGTCGCAGCCGGCGCCCTGATGCGCGCCAGCCGCGCCACGCCGGAACTGGTGACAATGGCCATCAACACCGCCTCCGCCCAAGGCTGGCGCCGCGCCGTGCTGGCCTGGCTGAATGTACAGTTGCAACGCGCCGAACAAGCCGGCGACACCGCCGAAGCCGAACGCCTGCGCCGCCGCATCAAGCTCGCCACCACCCCATAACAGCCCAGCCCGTGTCAACCTTGGGGTCAGGCTCTTTAGTTGACACAGTCTCAGCTGCTCCAGGCTTGAGCTCGTGTCAACCTGGGAGCCTGACCCCAAGGTTGACACGGGCTCATCCATTGGCTTTGGCGGCGGCTTCGCGCAGTTTGTCTTTCTTGCTCTTGCGCTTGCCCTTGATGCCGCCAGTGCCGTCGTTGGCGCCGGGGGGCAGCGGCTTGGCTTCTGACGTGGGTTCGAAGCCGGCCAGGCGTTCGCGCGGGACGCGCACGTTCTGGCGCTTCTCAATTAACCGGAAGTGCTGCTCGGCGTCGGGGGTGATGAAGCTTACCGCCAGGCCGGAGGCGCCGGCGCGGCCGGTGCGCCCGATGCGGTGGGTGTAGTCGGCCGGTGAACGCGGCAGGTCGTAATTGACCACCACCGGCAGTTGCGCGATATCGATGCCGCGCGCGGCGACGTCGGTGGCGACCAGCACTTTCAGCTTGCCTTCGCGGAAGTCGCTCAGCACCGAGGTGCGGGCGCCCTGGCTGTAGTCGCCATGGAAGGCTTCCGCTGCCACGCCTCCGCGGCGCAGCTTGTCGGCCACGTGCTCGGAGGCGTATTTGGTGGCCACAAATACCAGCACCTGCTTCCAGCCCTCTTCTTTCAGCAGGATGCGCAACAACGAGGTGCGCTGCGCCTGGTCCACTTCAATCGCGCGCTGGGTGATGTCGGGTGTGGACGCTGCTTCGTCCAGCGTGGCGACGCGCACCGGTTCGTGCAGCAGCTTGCCGGCCAGCGCCTGCACCGCCGGCGGAAACGTGGCGGAAAAGAACAGGTTTTGCCTGCGTGCCGGCAGCAACGCCATGATGCGGGCGATTTCGTCGGCGAAGCCCATGTCCAGCAGCTTGTCGGCTTCATCCAGCACCAGCACCGACGTGCCATCCAGCTTGAGCGCATTGTGCTCGATGAGGTCGAGCAGGCGGCCAGGCGTGGCGACCATGATGTCGGTGCCGCCGCGCAGGGCCATCATTTGCGGGTTGATCGATACGCCGCCAAAGGCGACGGAAACCTTGACCGGCGACGGCAGGTGCGAGGCCAGCCCGCGCAGGGTTTCGCCAACCTGGGCCGCCAGCTCGCGCGTGGGCGCCAGCACCAGTGCATACAGCTGGCGCGGGCCGGAACCTGGACGTCCCGCTTCCAGCAAGGCATTCAGCAGCGGCAGCGCGAAGGCGGCCGTCTTGCCGGAACCGGTCTGCGCCTGCCCCAGCACGTCAGAGCCGCGCAAGGCGGGAGGAATGGCGGCGGACTGGATGGCGGTGGGGGTGCTGTAGCCGGTTTCGGTAATGGCGTTGAGCAGTGCGGGCGCGAGGCCCAGGCTGGAGAATGTCATGGCGTGCCTGGATTGAATAAGCCGGCAGTATACCTTGTGCCGGGTTTCATGCGACTATACGTTTGCTATCAATCTACCAACAATCACAACAAGAAATGATCAACTGGGATGCCCACCTCTGCCTGCCGCAGCATCCGCAGGCGGATTTTTCTCCGCTCGACCAGCTCCATTCCGCTGGCGTGAACTACGTGTCGATCGCTGTGGGCGCGGACATGAATCCCGTATCGCAGGTCATGTCGGTCATCGCCGGCTACCGTGCCACCATCGCCGCCAACCCGGCGCGCTATCGCCTTGTGTCCGGCGTGGATGAAGTGATCCAGGCTGCCGCTGACGGCGTCCTGGCCATCGGCTTCGACCTGGAAGGCGCCATGCCGCTGATGGAGCAGCCGGAAATGGCCGAAGTGTATGCCCGCCTGGGCGTGCGGCAAATGCTGTTCTCCTACAACCGCAACAACAATGTGGCCGATGGCTGCCACGATATGGCCCGCGGCCTGACGCGCCTGGGCCACCGGGTGCTGAAAGCGGCCAACGACGCCGGCATCATCGTCGACTGCTCCCACACCGGCCGCCTGTGCAGCCTGGAGATCATGGCCGCGTCCAGCAAGCCGGTTGTGTTCAGCCACGCCAATCCTTTCGCGCTGGTGCCGCACGGCCGCAATGTGACCGATGAACAGATCCAGGCCTGCGCTGCGACCGGCGGCGTGGTGTGCGTGTCGGGCCTGTCCTGGTTCTTGGGCAGCGAGCAGCCGACAGCCGCCGACGTGGCGCGCCACGTGGCGTATGTGGCAGACCTGGTGGGCGTGGCGCATGCGGGGGTCGGCCTGGATATCTGCTTCAGTGAAAAAGACCTGGACGACACGCCGCCCGGCGGCTTCAATCCCGGCTGGTGGTGGCCGGAGTCGGCCGGCTACCGCGCCGGCCGTTCGCCTGCGTTCGTGCCGATCTACGCCTGGAGGTCGCTGCCGCTGGAATTGCGCAAGCTGGGCATGGCGCCCAGCGAGATCGAGCAAGTCCTGGGCCGCAACATGCTTCGCGTGGCGCGTGCGACCTGGCTAAGCTGATCTCCGCAGCTTACATCCCGACATCGCCATAAGGCCCGGCCAGCACCACAACGTATCCTTCCGGATCACGCAGCCACAGCTCGCGGTGCTGCGCATTGCTGTTCTCCTTGGGTCCCTCCAGCACTGTGGCGCCGGCCGCGCTGGCGCGATCGACTGCATCGTCAAAGTCGTCGGTCCAGAACCACAACAGCGCGCCATTGCCGTAGGGACGCTGTTCGGGATTGCCGATGTGCGGATGATGGTGGGCATCCCAGCGATGCAGTTGCAGCACCATGCGTCCGTCATGCAGCAGCTGTTCGTACTCGTTGCCGCCATGGCCGCTCTTCAACCCCAGCGTCTTCTGGTACCAGCGGCTGGCCGCTTCGACGTTGCTGACAGCGATCAAAGGTTGCGCTTGCATAACTCCTCCGTGTCCAGGGTTCGCGGAAAAACCTGCTTGCCCTAAGCTTACCCCGGTCCGAACCTCTGCACAGCAAAGTCGAGAAAACTTCGCAGCTTTGGCGTCATGCGCCGGTCGGGCGCATACAGCAGGTGCAATGCCCGCGCTACTGGTTCGTAGCCCGGCAGCAGCCGCACCAGGCGACCGGCGGCGATGTCGTCGGCCAGCAGTTCGTGGGGGTGCAGGACTATTCCCTGGCCAGCCACGGCTGCGGCGCGCAGGGCTTCGCTGTTGTCGGTGGAGAACCTGCCGCTGATTGAAACCGATTCGCGTCCTTGCGGCCCGTCAAACTCCCACGCCGTGCGCAGCGTGGTGTGGGAGAACACCAGGCACTCATGCACTTTCAGGTCCTGGGGCGTTTTCGGTTTGCCGGCCGCTTTGAGGTAAGCCGGCGCCGCGCACAAGACCATGCGGTACGGCGCCAGGCGCCGCGCCTGCAAGCCGCTATCGGGGAGCTCGCCAGTCCGGAACACCGCATCGTATCCTTCTTCGATGAGGTCGACCGTCCGGTTGCTCAGGCTGAGGTCCAGCGTGACTTCGGGGTTCTGTTTCAGGTACTCGGGAATGGCCGCGGCGAGCGCGCGGCTGCCGAAGGTGATCGGTGCGCTGATGCGCAGCCGCCCCCTGGGCACGGCGCGGGTTTCCGCCAGCAGGGCTTCGGCGGCTTCCATCTCGGCCAGGATGCCCTTGGCCCGCTCATTCCTGTCAAACCTACCGTGGTCCTGGTCCATGGCGCCTTTGTCGACGGCTCGGTTTGGAACAAGGTCATTCCTCAGCTCGAGGCAAAAGGCCTGAAAGTGGTGGCAGTCCAGAATCCATTGACTTCGCTGGCCGATGATGTCGCCGCCACCAAGCGCGTGCTGGACATGCAGGCCGGCCCGGTCGTCCTGGTGGGGAATTCCTGGGGTGGCGTCGTCATCACCGAAGCGGGCCGGCACGAACGCGTCAAATCGCTGGTCTATATCGCGGCATTCGCTCCCGCCGAAGGACAGTCGATCGTGTCCGCGTCCAAGGGCTACCCGACGCCTTCGGGCTTCAGCCACCTGGTGGCCGACAAGGAAGGCTTCCTCACCCTTACTCTTGAAGGCGTACAAAAACACCTTGGGCAATTCGTCCCGGCGGCGGAAGCGAAGCTGATGGCGGCAACCCAGGTTCCGATCCGCGGCCTCAATTTCGAAGAAAAGGTCGGCGTCCCGGCCTGGAAGAGCAAGCCGTCGTGGTACTTCGTGAGCGAGCAGGACAACATGCTGGCGCCGGCCCTGCAAAAGGACATGGCGAAGAATATCTCGGCACGGGTGGTCAGCCTGCCTGCCGACCACTCACCCCACGTTTCGCGCCCCGGCGACGTCGCCAAGCTGATCCTCGCGGCGGCCGCTGCTACGCCGGAATAAAGGCGGGACGGCATACCACTGCACCACGCCGAAGGCGAATTCGGGGACGATGAACAGCCAGACCAGCGGCATGCCGCCACCGGCCAGTGTCCAGGCAAACCATGTGCTGAACATGAGGCGTGCCGTGCCGTCGTAGGTGGCGAACTGCGGCTGCGGGTCGCGCAGCCGCAGCCAGGACCACACCAGCACGATGCTGCCCAGCAGGCAGGCAAACAGGACGTGGATGGTGCCGAAGGCCGGCAATGGCGGCCCGCCCAGCACTTCATTGAGCGCGGACAGGTGGCCGTGGGCGATGGCGAAGGTCCATGGGGTGGCGAAGGGTGCCGTCACCAGCAGGTCGTAGGTGGCGCTGGCGCGCACCAGTTTGCGGATATTTGAAGTATTCATGCTGCGCAGCTTAAACCTTGGAGTACACTCCATGGTCAAGCACTTTTTTTTGGAGGCGGCGATATGCAGATCGGCGAACTGGCAGAAGCGACGGGCCTCAGCCGCGATACCCTGCGCTACTACGAGAAGCGCGGCTTGCTGGTGGCGCGCCGCAGCGCAAATGGCTACCGCGACTATCCCATGGAAGCGGTGGACTGGCTGCGCTATATCCGTATCGCTCAGGCGCTGGGCTTCACCCTGCAGGAAATCGAGGCCGACTTGCCGCTGCTGGCATCGGCCGCAGACAATAGTGCGGCCGTCCTGCGCACAGCCCTGCAAGCCAAGCTGGCCGAAATCGACCGCCGCATCGACGGCTTGCAAGTGCTGCGCGGCGAACTGCTGCACCGCCTCAGCGAGCAGATGGACGACTGCCCGCTGCGCCCTGTTGCGGCAGCGGCTTAGGCGACAAATCTTTATACTGGCGTATGGTCAGCGCCACCTTCCGATTCTACGAGGAACTAAACGACTTCCTGCCGCGCGAACGACGCAAGGTTGAGTTCACTGTGCCGTGCGCACGCGCGGCCACCACCAAGCACATGATCGAGGCGCTCGGCGTGCCGCATACCGAGGTTGAACTGATCCTGGTCAACGGCGAGTCGTCCGGCTTCGAGCGCCTGCTGTGTGATGGCGACCGGGTGGCGGTCTATCCCAAGTTCGAGGCATTCGACGTGCGGCCGCTGCTGCGCGTGCGCGCCGAGCCGTTGCGCGTGGTGCGCTTTGTGGCCGACGCCCACCTTGGCGGCCTGGCGCGGCTGCTGCGCATGGCGGGCTTCGATACGCTGTACGACAACCGGATCGACGATCCGACCGTGGCAACGCTGTCGGAGGAGGAAGGCCGCGTCGCCCTCACCCGCGACCGCGAATTGCTGAAGCGGCGCGGGATTACGCACGGCTGCTATGTGCGGGCCCTGAAGCCTGCCGAGCAGTTTGCGGAGCTCTTCCAGCGCCTGGACCTGGCGGCCAGCGCGCGGCCGTTCACGCTGTGCCTGGCCTGCAATGCGCCGCTGCGGCCGGTGCCGAAGGCCGAGGTGGCGGAACATCTTCCGCCCTCGGTGCGCGCATCGCAAGAGGAATTCCTGACCTGCGACGTCTGCCGGGGCGTTTTCTGGCGCGGTTCGCACTGGCGCCGAATGAAGGCGCTGCTGGAGAGCCAGGGCGTGGCTAGTGACTAGCGGCTAGCGCCGCCTGCCTGCGCGCAATCCGGTTCGATCGATTCGACCGGCGCCAGCACGATCCGCTGGCCGCCAGCCTCGAGATCGTGCAAGCGTGGCGCTGCCAGCGAGAATTCGCCGGCCCTCAGGCGTTCCTGCAAGCCGGCGCACCCGGCGAGCGACTTGGGCGGCCGGCCGATGACCTGCCACCGCCCCTCCCGCTCGGCCAGGAGTGCGGAGCCGTCGGCGCGGTTTTCTCCGACCAGCAACACGTCCTGCCGGCCGTCGCCGTCGGCATCCAGCAAGATCGCGTCACACCGGCTGCCGGCGCGGCGCAGGCAGCCCGGCGCCCACGCCGGATAGCGGACAGCGGCCCAGTCCTGCGCGAGGAAGCCAGGCGGCATCCGGACGCCTTGCGGCCACACGCTCAGGTTGGCGGCAATATCGGCCGGCCCGGCAATGCCAGCTTCCCCGCGATCCTCGTAACTCTGCTTCAAAACACTTGCCGCGCGGAGGCGCACTGCCGCGGCCTGCGGTCCTGCGCCGTGGGCGGCAAGCGCCTGCAAGGCTTCCATGCCATAGCGAGCGCCGCGGAAGCGCAGGAATCCATAGTCAAACTTGTCCGTCGCGGTTGCGCCACTGGCCAGCCGCGCCACCTGGCTGGCAACCGATATGCGCGCCGGATCGGCAAGCGGCGTAAACAGCGACAGCGCAACCGCCAGCGAGAGCATGGCCGCCGCGAGGTTCACCTGGCGCAAGCCATCCAGCCACGGCCCGCCCCGGCGCACGGCTGCGTATACATAGCCGCCTGCATAGAACACTGCCACCAGCAGGCAGGAGGCGGCAATCACGCGATCCGGTGTCCAGCCGTAATCGGCCACGCGCAGGCCGAGCGCATACACGCCCAGCATGGCCAGGGGCGGCAACAGGAAACAGGCCAGCCGCGCCGAAAAACGGACGCTGCCCGCCAGCCCTGCGGCCGCGTCGCCCGCCTGGAAAGCGGCATTGACCAGCACCACCAGTACTGCGCTGCTAGCCAGCAGCACGGCGGTGGCGTGGCGCGTCTGCCACAGCACCTCCAGGCCCGTGAACGGCAATGCAGCCAGGAATCCGCCGACCAGCAGTACTGCGATCGGCAGGATCCAGGCTTTCAGCACCAGCAACAGGCTGCGGATGCCGCGCACGATCGCGGGCCGCACGTCGGTGGTATGCATGGCGCTGGAAAAGGCGAGGCATACCAGCGGCACCGAGAACCAGGACTTCATCAGCAGCTTTTCGAGGAAATTCAGCTTCAGGAGGCCGAACAATGCCGCGCCCATCCACATCACCAGCCAGATCCCAACCACGAACAGGGCGGAAAACAACAGCTGGATCGCCAGCTTCCAGGCACTTTCGAAGCAGGTCGCGTAATGGGCGACCCAACGCCGGTCGTGCGCCCCCGCCATCACCAGGCTATGGGCGACAAAGAAGAAACCGATGACGAACGGGAACACGAGGAAGCTTGGGCGCAGCAAAGGCGCATGGTCGAAGGCGTTGCGCCACGCGTCGTGCATGCCAACCACCGCCAGGACTGCGGCGGCGGCGCCAAGCCACATCGCCAGCGGCCGCCGCTCAAGGTGGCCCAGGCTGGAAATCAGCAGGACGGGCAGGACGATGGCGGCCAGCACCAGCGGCAGGTAGAGCATCGGCTGGCTGGCCGGCCAGTTGCCGGACTGCTGGGCATGATACAAAAAATACAACGCCGCGCCCTGCACCAAGCCCGCGGCCAGGCGCAGTTGCCCCACCCGCCGCGTGACGGCAGCGTCGCGCACCGGCTCCTGCGGCAGCACATCGGGTGGGGAAGTTGCGGCGTCCATGAAACGATCATAGCCCCTTGTCAATTTTGCAGCAACGCCACTGTTGCGCAGTACGGCTATAATCAATGGTTCAACCAGCCGTATGCGCCATGAATCCACATCTCGACAAGCTGCAGTCCTACCCGTTTGAAAAACTGCGCCAGCTCTTTGCCGGCAGCACGCCCAATCCCGCTTTCAAGCCTATCAGCCTGGGCATGGGCGAGCCAAAGCACCCTACCCCGGCCTTCATCCGCCAGGCCCTGGTCGATAACCTGGACGGGCTGGCCAGCTATCCGCTGACGGCCGGCAGCGAGGCGCTGCGCAACGCCATCGCGTCCTGGCTGGAGCGCCGCTACGACCTGCCGACGCTGGACCGCGCCACCCAGGTGCTGCCGGTAAACGGCTCGCGCGAGGCGCTGTTCTCGTTTGCCCAGACCGTGATCGCACCCGATACCGGCGCGCTGGTGATGTGCCCCAACCCGTTCTACCAAATTTATGAAGGCGCGGCATTCCTGGCCGGCGCCGAGCCGTACTTCGTCAATTCCGATCCGGCCCGCAATTTCGCGCCGGATTACGACAGCGTGCCGGAAGAAGTCTGGCAGCGCGTGCGCCTGCTGTTCATCTGCTCGCCGGGCAACCCGACCGGCGCCGTGCTGACGCTGACCGACTGGGAGCACCTGTTCGCGCTGTCAGAACGTTATAACTTTATCATCGCCGCCGACGAGTGCTACTCGGAGATCTACCATGGCGACGAGCCGCCGCTGGGCGCCATGCAGGCGGCCAACATCCTGGGCCTGACCCGGGAAGGCGAGCCGTATGCCCGCCTGGTGGTGTTTTCCAGCCTGTCCAAGCGCTCCAACGTGCCGGGCATGCGCTCCGGCTTCGTAGCCGGCGACGCGCAAGTGCTGAAGAAATTCCTGCTGTACCGCACCTACCACGGCAGCGCCATGGGCCCGCATGTGCAGGCCGCCTCTGTCGCCGCCTGGAACGACGAAACCCATGTCGAGGAAAACCGCGCGCAATACCGCGCCAAGTTCGCCGCCATCACGCCCCTTATCCAGGAGGTGCTGGACGTGCAAATGCCGGACGCCAGCTTCTATTTGTGGGCCGATGTGACCCGCACCGGCCTGTCCGACACCGAATTCGCCCGCCGCCTGCACGCCGAGTACAATGTCACCGTGCTGCCGGGTAGCTACCTGGCGCGCGATGCCCACGGCGTCAACCCGGGCCGCAACCGCATCCGCATGGCGCTGGTTGCCGAAACCGAGGAAGGCCTTGAAGCGGCGCGCCGTATCGTTCAATTCTGTAACCAACTAGCTAAATCATGAGCATCCAGCAAATCATTGAAACCGCGTGGGACAACCGCGCCGAGATCAACCCGTCCAACGCCACCGCCGAAGTGCGCGATGCCGTCAACCACGTGCTGGCCGGCCTGGACAACGGCTCGCTGCGCGTAGCCCATAAAGAAAATGGCGCCTGGGTGGTCAACCAGTGGATCAAGAAGGCCGTGCTGCTGTCCTTCCGCCTGGAGAACAACGTGGTCATGCCTTCCGACGGCACCATGCAGTTCTACGACAAGGTTCCGACCAAGTTCGCCAACTACTCGGCCGAAGATTTCGCCAAGGGCGGCTTCCGCGTGGTGCCGCCTGCCGTGGCGCGCCGCGGCTCCTTCATCGGCAAGAACGTGGTGCTGATGCCTTCCTACGTGAACATCGGCGCCTACGTCGACGAAGGCGCCATGGTCGACACCTGGGCCACCGTGGGTTCCTGCGCGCAGATCGGCAAGAACGTCCACCTGTCCGGCGGCGTAGGCATCGGCGGCGTGCTGGAGCCAATGCAGGCCAACCCAACCATCATCGAAGACAACTGCTTCATCGGCGCCCGTTCCGAGATCGTGGAAGGCGTGATCGTGGAAGAAAACTCGGTCATTTCGATGGGCGTGTACATCGGCCAGTCCACCAAGATTTACGACCGCACCACCGGCGAGGTATTCTACGGCCGTGTGCCGGCCGGCTCGGTCGTGGTTTCGGGCTCGCTGCCGTCGGCTGATGGCAAGTACAGCCTGTACTGCGCCGTCATCGTCAAGCGCGTCGACGCACAAACCCGCGCCAAAACAGGCATTAACGAATTGCTGCGCGGCGTATAACCGTAACAAGGAGATACCCAAAAAATGGCTATGGACCGCCTGTTCCAGCTAATGAAGGAAAAAAACGCCTCGGACATGTTTTTTGCCGTAGGCTCGCCGGTGCATCTGAAGATCAACGGCCTTCTGATCCCGATCAACCAGCAAAAGCTCGAACCCGAGAACCTGCAAGCCCTGTTGGCCGAGGTCTGCGCGCCTGAGCAGCTGGAAGAACTGGATACGACCAATGAGCTGAACATGGGTATCTCCGTGCCCAACCTGGGCCGCTTCCGTCTGTCCGCTTTCCGCCAGCGCGGCAGCATTTCCGCCGTCTTCCGTTTCGTGCCGGCCAGCATTCCGCCGCTGGGCGAACTGGGCCTGCCGCCGGTGCTGGCCGACCTGATCATGGAAAAACGCGGCCTGGTGCTGCTGGTCGGCGCCACCGGCTCCGGCAAGTCGACCACCATCGCCTCCATGCTGGACCACCGCAATGAACTGCGCTCGGGCCACATCCTGACGCTGGAAGACCCGATCGAATACCTTTTCCGCAACAAGAAATCGATCGTCAACCAGCGCGAAATCGGCAGCGATGCCAAGGACTTCTACACCGCGCTGCGCAACTCGATGCGCCAGGCGCCGGACTGCATCCTGATCGGCGAGATCCGCGACCGCGAAACCATGGCATCGGCCATGGCGTACGCGCAGTCGGGCCACCTGGTGCTGGCGACCCTGCACGCCAACAACTCGTACAACGCGCTGAACCGCATCATCTCCTTCTACCCGATCGAGAACCGCCCTGCACTGCTGCAGGACTTGTCCTCGACCGTCAAGGCCATCGTGTCGCAGCGCCTGATCCGTTCGGCCGGCGGCGGCACCCGCACGCCAGCGGTCGAGATCATGGTCAACACCCGCTACATCTCCGACCTGATCGAAAAAGGCGAGATCGGCCAGATCAAGGAAGCGCTGGAAAAATCCCTGTCGCCGGGCTCGCAGTCGTTCGAACAGGCGCTGTACAAACTGGTGATGGAAGGCGCCATCACCAAGGACGAGGCGCTGGCCAACGCTGACTCGGCCACCAACCTGCTGTGGCTGCTGAACCACGGCATGGAAGCGCCTCCACCAGTCGAGGAAGAAGAATTGAAGTCCCCGACCGACGCTTCCTTCACCGAGTTCACCCTGAACTCGTAATCGCCTCCGCGCATGCGGCGGGCTGCCTGCCCGCCGTGTCGTAAATCTTTACACTCCCGCCCCTGCCCGGCAAAGCGGCAACCGTAAGTCACTGAATTCATACAACTTGGCTAACCGGGCGCGATTCTTGCACTCACCTCCAAACAGCAATTGACTCTATCGGCCCGGTTTGGAGGGGGATATGAAAACCTTGCTACGCCTGCTTCTGTTGTCCATCCTGCTGTCCAGCGGGACCCTGGCTCGGGCCTCTTTACTGTCGAGCATTACCTACATCAGCTGCGGCGTGTCCTGCCCGCCCCCTGGCATAGTCACCACACTCGCCCAGGATACCAGTGCACTCTCTTACGCCGACGCTTATGGCGCCGTCTTTGCGCAGGCTGACTACGGCGTCCTGAAAGCGAGCGTTGACAGTTCATATTCCAGCGCCAGCGGCAGTTACAGCACCGGAGTGTCGCTGGCCCAGTTCAGCGATTCGATCACCCTTGGGGGCCTCAGCGGTCCACAGGAAGTGACCGTTGTCCTGCATTTCGAAGGCAACATCGGATCGCTTGGGGACGAAACGATCGGCACGTCGGCCAGCATGACCATATCGCTGAGCGTCGGCGACGAAACCATTGGCCTTGTAGCAGACTATTTCGGCAACCTTCCGCAACTTCTGGCCAGCCCCAGCGGACCGGGACTGGGCGGCAGCTTCACGCTGGATTACGGCGTTCCGATTTCACTCTCAGCCCTGCTGAATGTCAGCGGCTCTTTGGGCGGCTTCGCCCATTTCGGGAACACGGCAACGCTGGAATTCATCGTCCCGCAAGGCACCACCATTGCATCGGCCTCAGGTGGCGAATACCTCGTCAGCACGGTTGCAATTCCCGCGCCGGCGACCACGGCACTGCTTTTGCTTGGCGTTGCTGCACTGGCGGCCGTCCATCACCGGTATCGTCGCAGCTGAAATTCCGATGGTATGATCGGAATTTCATTTCAACAAGAAATTCCGCCCCAATATGAGCACTGCCCTGCCGATCGCCAAAACCGACACCCTCTCCCTCGATATGCTGTCCAGCCTGGTGAACCGCCACGGTTGCATCACCGGCGCCACCGGCACCGGCAAGACGGTCACGCTGCAGCGCATCGCGCAGTCACTGTCCGATATCGGCGTGCCGGTCTTCATGGCCGACATCAAGGGCGACCTGTCCGGCATGGCCAAGCCCGGCGTGCTGGGCGAGAAAATGGCCAAGCGCCTGGAAGCGCTGAAGCTGGAAACCCCGCAATGGGCCGGCTGCCCGGTCACTTTCTGGGACGTGTTCGGCGAGCAGGGGCATCCGGTGCGCGCCACCATTTCCGACCTCGGCCCGACCCTGCTGGCGCGCATGCTGAACCTGAACGATACCCAGGAAGGCGTGCTGCAGCTGGTGTTCAAGATCGCCGACGACAACGGCATGCTGCTGCTCGACACCAAGGACCTGCGCGCCATGCTGCAGCACGTGGGCGACAATGCAGCCGACTACAAGACCAGCTACGGCAACGTCAGCGCCGCCAGCATCGGCGCCATCCAGCGCGGCCTGCTGTCGATTGAAGAGCAAGGCGGCGAACATTTCTTCGGCGAGCCGATGCTCAACATCGACGACCTGATCCAGACCGATGCGGCAGGCAAAGGCGTGGTGAACATCCTCGCTGCCGACAAGCTGATGAACGCGCCGCGCATTTACGCCGTGTTCCTGCTGTGGATGCTGTCCGAACTGTTCGAGAACCTGCCGGAGGTGGGCGACCTCGACAAACCGAAGCTGGTGTTCTTCTTCGACGAGGCCCACCTGCTGTTTGCCGAAGCGCCGAAGGCCTTGCTGCAAAAGATCGAACAGGTGGTGCGCCTGATCCGCTCCAAAGGCGTCGGCGTGTTCTTCATCACGCAGAATCCGCTCGACATCCCGGAGACTGTGCTGGGCCAGTTGGGCAACCGCGTGCAGCACGCCCTGCGCGCCTATACCCCGCGCGACCAGAAGGCCGTCAAGTCCGCCGCAGAGACCTTCCGCCCGAACCCGGCAATCGACGTGGCGCAAGTAATTACCGAGCTTGGCGTGGGCGAAGCCCTGGTGTCCTTCCTCGATGAGAAAGGCACGCCGCAGATCGTGCAGCGCGCCTTCGTGCTGCCGCCTGCTTCGCAACTCGGCCCGATCACCCCGGCCGAACGCCAGGCAGCGCGCGACAACTCCGTGGTGGCCGGCGTGTATGAGAAGGCGGTCGACCGCGAGTCGGCTTACGAGAAGCTGACCGGCCGCGTTGCCAACGCCAACGCCGCCGGCAGTGCCGCCCCGGCCCCTGGCGGCCGCGCCCCGATGGGCCGCGGTACGGCTCCAGCGCCAGCCGAAGCTCCGGCCGACAGCGGCGGCTCAATCTTCGGCGACGTCCTGGGCGGCATCTTCGGCGGCAGCAGCAAGCGCGACACCGCCGTGCAAGCCATGGTCAAGTCCGCCGCCCGCAGCATCGGCTCGCAGGTTGGCCGCGAACTCATTCGCGGCGTGCTCGGCTCGCTTCTGAAGAAGCGTTGATGTTGCGTGCTGCCGTCCTGAAGTTGGCCCTCCTTGCGGCAGTCCAGGCGCAAGCCTGCCCTGCCGAAGCGGCGCGCCCCATCGCTTCTTTAAGCGAATTGCCAAAGGACGTGTTGAATTTTCTGGGCCGGTTCGAAAAGCCGCAGCCCGTGATCGCCGATATCGGCGAGAATTTCAATCCATCTGACGTGATTTATTCGAATAGCCCTCCCCAGCGGCGACTGGTTTCCGGCATCGCGTCGAAGGACTGCGTTGAACTGAAGGTGGAATTCGGCGGCTTTGCCCACTACACGGAGCAGGTCGAATTCCAGGACACCTGGCGCGGCTGGGCCAAGGTCAAAGGGAATTACCCCCCCATCCTCAGGCTGGCCCCAGCGCCGCCCCCGCGACCATGACCCTGCCACACTGGGACCGGCCAGCTCCCTTCATTTTGCCGGTCACGCCGCAAGCGGGCGACATCGACGGCCTTGATCACACCAATAACGCCGTCTACGTGCGCTGGTGCGAGGAAGCCGGCTGGGCCCACTCCAATGCGCTCGGACTGACGCTGGCCGACTACAAGCGCCTGGACCGTGGCATGGCGATCCGCCACAGCGAGTTCGACTACATCTTCGCCACCAACCAGGGCGAAGAACTGCTGCTCGGGACCTGGCTGCTGCCTGGCGACAGCCCGCTGTCGATGCAGCGTTGCTTCCAGCTTGTCCGGCGTCGCGACAACACCACCGTGCTGCGCGCCCGCTGGGACCTTGTGTGCATCGAGCTGTCCAGCGGCCGCCCGAAACGGCTGCCGCCGGAATTCAGCGCAGTGTACGCGCCAGCCTTCAGCAAGCCGTAAAAGCCGGTCTCGCCTCGCAAGTCTGCGAATCAATCGTCGCATTCCAGTTGGAGTACCGCCTGAAATGCCTCTTCCGGCTGTACCCCACGTTCGATCAAGCGCAGGATTTCTTCCTTCGGTTGATTTTCAATGCCGACATCCCGGCCCGGATACACAAGCGGCTGTTTGGCATAGGCTGCACGCCAGAATTCGACGAAGAGCTTTTCTGCTTCTACGCGCTGCATGATGCGACCTGTTGCTTTAGGGCGTGCTGCCTTTTCCTCGTTCGGCCTGATCGACCTGGTGCTGACGCTCTTGAATTCATTCATTGGCCAAAGTCCAGCAGCCTCATTCTCGTCAATCTTCCCAACAACAGCACCAACATCAAGGGAGGCGATCAATCCTCCGATGCCCAAGCCATTACTTTGCAAATTGACCGTAATACCGAAAGAAGGTTCTGGCTCCTGCCCATATTTCACCATCCAGATGTCCAGCAATCGGTGTGCCTGCTCATTTCCTGCTCGCGCAAGGCTGGCAGCAAAAACGTCCGCCCGAGCCGTCATCTCTTCCACGACCTTTATATCCGTATAGATTGAAAGCACCTGATCTTTGGACAAAGTAGACGGCAACGTCTGCAACCACCCCAATTGTGAAAACAGGTAAGTCATCACACGATCTGGCTTAATGGTCTTCAAGCCCAAGTCCATCATCGTATGCAGCGCGGTCAAATTGCCGAGCCAATCTTCGAATTGCACCTGCACCAATGCCAACGCTTCTCGTTCACGCAGCCATTCGTCGCCAAACTTGTGCTCCGGGTTGAATTGGTAGCCATTCATAAAGCGATCCAATGGCCGCTTGCTGCCCTGACTATCGCGGTGCAATTGCTCGGCAATGCTGAAATAGCGTTTTACTTTATGTCTCAGGGCAGAGAATTGCAGGCCCGGATAACTGACATCGTCCTTTGTCAGAATCTTCCAGACTTCAGGTGTAGTTCGCGCACCTGCAAAGTGCTTCCCTGGATTCCATTCAGGCGACTCCTTCGACAATCTAATCCAGCTAGCCTGTTTACCAACTGGCAGCCGCGACCGCCATTGATCAGAGAATTGAGCCCACTCCGCCTCGTCAAATACGTAACGCCCCGGCTCATAATTTGCCAGGTCAGCAAACAATGGGACCAATTTCCGCATACTTTTAATTTCTTCGTTTGCCTTCTTCGACCTGGTGCCGGCATAAACGATTCGCTGCCACATTACTTGCCACAACTCCCGATGGTTCAGGCCCCGTGGGATCGCCTCGGCGAGCACCCGCTCCACCTCTCCAGTCAGTTTTCGTTGATTGGCCTGTTGGATGCTGGGATTCTTATCAAAAGTGGCATGTTCAATTACCGCGGCACGAACTGCTGAAAACAAGGCCGGGGCAATATTATAAATTTCGGCGTTAATCTGAGCGCTGGAGCGGCTTGACATATAGGAGTCGGAAGGAAGTTGCACAAAGGTCAAATTAATTGCATATTTGCAATTTCCAATTTACCCTCTAAGTAACTAAAAGTCAACGCGGCCTGCTTTACGCAAATGCCCGGACTTGCCGGCAATATGGGACCATTGGCACGATATAATGTCGTCCTTCGCCCGCAGGGCGCCCCCGCACAACTTCTCAATGATCATTCTCTACGGCATTCCCAACTGCGACACCGTCAAGAAAGCCCGCGTATGGCTGGCAGGCCAGCAGCTGGACTTCAACTTCCACGACTTCAAGAAACAGGGGCTGGACGAAGCCACCGTACGCACCTGGCTGAAAACCCTGGACTGGGAAGTGTTAGTCAATAAAAAGGGCACCACTTGGCGCGCCCTGCCCGACGAGCGCAAGGCCGCCGTCACCAGTGCCGACGCCGCCGTCGCCCTGATGCTGGAAAATCCGTCCGTGATCAAGCGCCCGGTGCTGGTTGGCGCCGGCCCGAAAGCCCATGTCGGCTTCAACGACGCCATGTACCAGGAAATCTTCGCAGCATGAGCGCTTCCCGTACCCTCGACCTGACCGAGAAGCTGCTGGGCCGCGAATCCGTTACGCCTGACGACAAGGGTTGCCAGGACCATTTGAAATCGTGGCTGGAACCGCTCGGCTTCCACTGCGAGACCATTATCTCCGGCGAAGTCACCAACCTGTGGGCGCGCAAGGGCACGGAGAGTCCGGTGCTGGTGTTCGCCGGCCATACCGACGTGGTGCCGACCGGCCCGGTCGAAAAATGGTCGTCCGAACCGTTCTACCCGACCCACCGCGACGGCAAGCTGTATGGCCGCGGCGCTGCCGACATGAAGACGTCGATTGCAGCGATGGTGGTCGCTTGCGAGGAATTCCTGGCAGCGAACCCTGGCCACAAGGGATCGATCGCCTTCCTGATCACCTCCGATGAGGAAGGTCCTGCCACCGACGGCACCATCAAGGTGGTGGAAAAGCTGAAGGCGCGCAACGAGACCATCGACTACTGCATCGTAGGCGAGCCGACTTCCGACAAGACCCTCGGCGACATGATCAAGAACGGCCGCCGCGGTTCGCTGTCGGGCAGCCTGACCATCAAGGGCGTGCAGGGCCACATCGCTTACCCGCAGCTGGCGAAGAACCCGATCCACCTGGCCGCGCCTGCACTGGCCGACCTGGTGGCGGAAGTCTGGGACCACGGCAACGAATACTACTTGCCGACGTCGTGGCAGATGTCGAACATCAAGGCCGGCACCGGCGCCAACAACGTGATCCCGGGCGACCTGCACATCGATTTCAACTTCCGCTTCTCGACCGCTTCCACGCATGAGGGCCTGCGCCAGCGCGTACATGCCATCCTCGACAAGCATGGCCTGGAATACCAGCTGGACTGGACCTTGTCCGGCCTGCCCTTCCTGACCCCGCGCGGCACGCTGTCCGAAGCGCTGTGCCATGCCATCAAGGATGAAACGGGCGTCGACACTGAACTGTCCACCACCGGCGGCACTTCCGACGGGCGCTTCATCGCCCAGATCTGCCCCCAGGTGATAGAATTTGGCCCCCCGAACGCCAGCATCCACAAGATCGACGAGCACATCGAAGTCCGCTTCATCGATCCGCTGAAGAACATCTACCGCCGCACCCTGGAAAACCTCCTGCGCTGAGAAGAACACTATGGATACCACCCTGTACACCACCCCGCGCGACCTGATTCGCCACGCAGTCACCCGTTTCAACAAGGCCAAGCTGTTCTTCGGCCACGGCAGCGCCGAGGCTTACGATGAAGCGGCCTACCTGACCCTGCATACCCTGGCGCTGCCGCTGGACCGCCTGGAGCCGTTCATGGATGCGCGCCTGCAGCCGGAGGAAGTGGCTGAAGTGCTGGCAGTGATCGAGCGCCGCGCCAAAGAGCGCGTGCCGGCGGCCTACATCACCAACGAAGCCTGGCTGGGCACCTACAATTTCTACGTCGACGAGCGCACTATCGTGCCGCGCTCCTATATCGCGGAACTGATCCCGAACTACTTCGCGCCGTGGGTCAACGATGCCGAGAACGTGTCGAACATCCTGGAACTGTGCACCGGCTCCGGCTGCCTGGCGATCATGATGGCCGACGCTTTCCCTGACGCAGAAGTCGATGCGGTCGATATCTCCGCCGATGCACTGGAAGTGGCGCGCAAGAACGTCGAGACCTACAAGCTGGAAGACCGAGTGAACCTGATCCAGTCGGACCTGTACGCGAACGTCCCGGCCGGCAAGAAATACGACCTGATCATCACCAACCCGCCTTACGTGAACTCGTCTTCGATGTCGAAGCTGCCGCAGGAGTACCTGCACGAGCCGCAGATCGCCCTGGACGGCGGCGCCGATGGCATGGACCTGGTGCGCAAGATCGTTGCAGGTGCAGCCGAGCGCTTGACCGACGATGGCTTGCTGATCGTGGAAATCGGCAACGAGAAAGAGTTTGCCGAGGCGGCGTTTGGGGAGCTGGGGCTGACCTGGCTGACCACCAGCCAGGGCGATGATATGGTGTTCCTGCTCACTGCTGACCAATTGAAAATCTAAACCGGCAAGGCGGCGAGAACTGGCCCTAGGTCCAGCTCTCGTCCCTCAATGCAAGTCACCGGTTTTAAAGAAACGACCAAGAAAATGATCCGCTTCACCAACGTCAGCCTGATGCGCGGCCTGAAGCCGCTGCTGGAAAACGCCGACCTGACCCTGAACCCTGGCGACAAGATCGGCCTGATCGGCGCCAATGGCGCCGGCAAATCCAGCCTGTTCGCGATGCTGCGCAACGAGCTGCACCCGGACCTGGGCGATATCGACTTCCCGAAAAGCTGGCGCATGGCTTACGTGGCGCAGGAAACCCCTGCCCTGCCGCGTACCGCCATCGACTACGCCATCGACGGCGACGCCCACCTGCGCCATCTGCAGGCCGAACTGGCGCGCCTGGAAGCGCTGCCCGACTCGCAGGAACACGGCATCGAGATCGCCCACGTGCACACCGAACTGGCCGACGCCGACGCCTACACCGTGCAGTCGCGCGCTGAGCAGCTGTTGCTTGGCCTGGGCTTTTCGCTGGAGCAGATGCAGCAGCCGGTGGCCAGCTTCTCCGGCGGCTGGCGCATGCGCCTGAACCTGGCGCAGGCGCTGATGTGCCCATCCGACCTGCTGTTGCTGGACGAACCGACCAACCACCTGGACCTGGACGCGATCATCTGGCTGGAAGACTGGCTGAAGCGCTACCCGGGCACCCTGATCATCATTTCCCACGACCGCGATTTCCTCGACGAGATCGTGAACGTGATCGTCCACATCGACGACCGCAAGCTGAAACGCTATTCGGGCAACTACTCCGGCTTCGAGCGCCAGCGCGCCGCGCAACTGGTGCTGCAGGCTTCCGCCATCGAGAAGCAGCAGCGCGCCCGCGCCCACCTGCAGTCCTTCATCGACCGCTTCAAGGCCAAGGCCACCAAGGCCCGCCAGGCGCAAAGCCGCATGAAGCAGCTGGCCAAGATGGAAGAACTGGCGCCGCTGCGCGCCGCCGCCGAATTCAGCTTCGAATTCCGCGACCCGGTCAGCGCGCCGAACCCGCTGCTGGTGATGGAAGACGTCGACTGCGGCTACCACACCGAGCAAGGCGACAAGACCATCGTGCGCGGCGTGACCTTCTCGCTGGTGCAAGGCCAGCGCATCGGCCTGCTGGGCGTGAACGGCGCCGGCAAGTCGACGCTGATCAAGACCATCGCCGGCGATATCGACCCGCTGACCGGCACCGCCACCACCGGCAAAGGCCTGGTGATCGGCTACTTCGCCCAGCACCAGGTAGAGATGCTGCGCCACGACGAATCGCCGCTGTGGCACCTGCAGAAGATGGCGCCGACCGTGCGCGAGCAGGAGCTGCGCAACTTCCTGGGCAGCTTCAACTTCCCGGGCGATATGGTGACCAGCAAGATCGCGCCGTTCTCCGGCGGTGAAAAAGCCCGCCTGGCGCTGGCCCTGATCGTGTGGCAGCGCCCCAACCTGCTGCTGCTGGACGAACCGACCAACCACCTGGACCTGGAAACCCGCGAGGCGTTGACCGATGCGCTGGCCCAGTTCGAAGGCACGCTGCTGGTGGTATCCCACGACCGCCATCTGCTGCGCGCCACCACCGAGCAGTTCATCATCGTCGAGAATGGCCGCCTGCGCGAATTCGACGGCGACCTCGATGAGTACAAGGACTGGCTGCTGCAGACCAAGCTGGCCAAGCCTGCCGCTGCCGCCAGCGCCGCGCCGGCTGCCGGCCAGCCTGCCGCCGCCGCCGAAGTTTCCCCGGTCGACCGCAAGGAACAGAAGCGCCTGGAAGCCGAGCAGCGCCAGCGCCTGTCGGCCCAGCGCAAGCCCCTGGAAAACCGCCTGAAGAAGGTGGAAGCGGCCATGGCCCAGCGCAGCGAGCAGAAAGCCACGATCGACGCCGCCCTGGCCGATCCGGCAATCTACGAAGCGGAAAACAAGCCCAAGCTGAAAACCCTGCTGGCCGACCAGGTCGAATGCAGCAAGGAGCTGGAGCAGCTGGAAGGCGAATGGCTCGAGCTTCAGGAGCAGCTGGAAGCGCTGGCCGCCTGACGCTGGCGCCCAGTCCCCCGCACCGCCATCAGGCGGTCGATATCGAGCATGATCAGCCAGCGCTCGCCGAGCTGTCCCATCCCCAGCAGGTAATCCACCTCCTCGCCCACATGCGGCAGGGGGTGGACCGCGCTGACCGGCAAGGACACCAGGTCGGTGACACCGTCGGTTACCATCCCCATGACGCAAGTGGAAAGCTGCAGGATGATCACGTCCGTGCGCGGATCGTGCGCCGGCGGGCGCGGGCCGAACGCTACGCGCATGTCGACAATGGGCATGATGACGCCGCGCGACAAAGCCACGCCTTCAACGATTTCTCCGCCCGACGCAATGCGTTCGAGCGCACTCAATGGACGCAACTCCTGCACGCGGCGGTAGTCCAGCGCGTATTCAAGGCCGCCCAGGCGGAACGTCAGGTACTGTCGCAGGTCGGCTTCCATATTGCTCCTCTGATTCCGGTGATACGCTGTTCCATCGTACCGTTACGCAACAGCAAGCAGTTTGACCATCCTCAAAGATTGCGGCCTGGGCTACAATGCTTTCATAACAATTGCTGGGAAAACACCCATGTTCCAATGGCTGAAGCAACTGCTCGCCAAACCTGAAAGCCGGCCGCAGCCGGCCGCACCTGCCCCGCCACTGCGGCCAACGCCTGCGCCAGCACCAATCCCGGTGCTGTCGCCTGCCCTCGAAGGCGGCCCCGATTTCGAACAGAAAGACCTGGTCAATTCCACTTTCCAGCGCTGGCTGTTTGCCTTGCGTGAAAACGAATCGCTCGATACCACCGCGCCGGAAGGCCGCGTGCTGCACGAATTGATCCTGGCCGCGCAATCGGGCCACAATGCCGCCGACATGCTGCGCCGCATGCCAGGCGTAATCCCGCAACTGCTGCAAAGCCTGCGCAGCGAGAATTTCGCCGGCGCCGATATCGCCCGCAAGATTTCGAACGACCTGGTGCTGGTAGGTTCCGTGCTGCGGCTGGCCAATGCCGCTATCCAGAACAGCGGTGAAGCCACCACCATCAACAGCGTCGAACATGCCGTGATCGTGGTCGGGCAGGAAGGCTTGCGGCAGTTGATCACCACGGTCGCCTTCCGCCCTATCATCGACCTGAATTCAGGCCACTACACCAAGCTGCTCGCGCCGCGCATCTGGGAGCAGTCCGAGAAGAGCGCCGTGGCCTGCCGCATGCTGGCGCCGGAGTTCGGCGTCGACCCGTTCGAAGCCTTCCTGGCGGGACTGGTGATGAATGCCGGGCTGCTGACGGCTCTGCGCGTGATGGACAGCGTGAACGCCAAGCCCGGCGAGCTGGGTTCTGCCACTTTCCGCGCCCGCCTGGCGCAGGAAGGCCTTGCCATCTCGGCCGGCATTTCGGAAGCATGGAACTTCCCGCCCTCGATCACGCAGGCCATCCGCGAGCAGGAAACCATGCGCAAGGGAGAACCGAGGACGCCGATGGCGCGTGTGCTGGCGGTGGGCGATTACCTCTCCAAGATCCGCATCCTTGCGGCCAACCGCGAAATCAACGACACCGAACACAACCTGTTCCACGACCTGCCGCTGGGCGCCATGCCCTGCTACGCTGCGATTTAAGCTGCGCTGCCACTCCAGTCGAACTGGCCGCCGCTGCCGATGAACAGCGGTGGCTGCGTGCCCAGCGGGGCGCGGACGCGCAGCTTCACTTCCTTCGGCGGCAGCAGGTAGGCCGGCCCGAGGTCGGGATTGAAGACCAGCCTGCGCACCACCATGTCGCCAGCCACCTGCCGCACGGTGCAGCGCGCGCCGCCGACAACCATCAGCTTCTGCCGGTAGACGTGCTCGCCCAGCTCCTGCTCCTTTTGCTGCGCGGCCTGGGCTTCCTTCATTGCGACCTGCAGCCGCGCCACCATCTTCAGCGACGGGCCGACTTTCAGCGCCATTTTCTGGAAAAGCACCAGCTGCTCCTGGTTCAGCGTGACTTCCTGCTTGCGCACCTTGCTTGCCAGTTGCAGGTAATTGCGCACTTCCTGGTCGGCCGTGATGGCGTCCATCTGCTCCTTGCAGCGCTGCGCCTGCTGCTCGTGCTTGTCCGCGCGGGCGGCGCATTCAGCCAGCTTGTCGTCGTACTTGCTGGTGTCCGGCACCATCACATGCAACTGCATTTCGGCCTGCTTGCGTGGGCCGGCGCTGTCGATTTCAATGCGGCGCGCGGCAATGGCGCAGCCGGCGGCCAGCTTGATCAGGACTTCGTCAGCCATGATCTCGCAGTTGTAAGCCTCGGTGATGATCACGCGCGAACCGGTAATCACACAGTTCTGCGCCTTGCCCAGCACGACTTCGCCCTTTTTCGACTGCAGCAGCGCGCCGGAAGCAACGCCGGCCACGCGGATATTGCCGTCCGCATTGCTCGCGCTGCCGCCCATCAGGTTCTTTTGCAGCGCGATGGTGCCGCCGCGCGAGACGATGTTGCCGAAAACGTCGCCATGCACGGTGATGTTGCCGCCTTCGACCGTGCGCTGCTCCTGCACTTCGCCGAATTCTTCGTAATCGCCATCGAGCTTCAGGTTGCCCGTGGTCTTGGCGGAGACGCCTTCGCGGCTGACGATCTTGGGGCCAATGGAAATGCGCTTGCTCTTGCTGTCGACGTTGATGAAGCCTTCACGCGAGGACACCAGGTAATCGACGCCGTCGTGGTGCTCCACCACGGTGCCCTCCCCGGCCACCGTCGTCAGTTCCAGATCGCGTGGAAGCGGCGGATCGAGCACGATGCCCGACAGCTCGAAGCCGCGCGTGCCGGGCTGCGGCGGCTCGCGGCGCAGCAGCCGCACCTGGGCTTTCACTTGCGGGAAGCGGTTCTGGAAGCTGTGCAGGTCGAAGCGGCCATTGGCCAGCAGGCGCGGGGCGTTGGAGCGGTGGATGCTCTCCGATACTTCGACGATGGCGGCGTCACGGCCCGGCACCGGCGGCAGCTTGCGCGCTACGACCAGGCGCGCCACCTTGCCGCTGGCGATCGCCTCGCGCACCACCGGCGCATCGATGCCGAAGCGGACGCCCTTGGTCCACATATCGGCCACGAATTCGCCGAAATCGAGATGGGCAGGCACAGGCGCCGCGCCGTCCACTTCGATAAACACCGGTTCGAAATAGTATTCCGCCTCGCCGCCGACGATGCGGACCGCCTTGTAAAGGTCGCGCCGCCCGCTGGAGAACGGCACGATGTCGTCGGCAAAGCGCCACAATGGCTGGCCGCCCATCCCTTCCGGCAGTTCCGGGCCGACACCGTACAGGGCGCGGATGAAGACGCCGTAATCAAGGCCGCTGAAGCTGGCACCGGAGAGGAATACCTGGTTGGCAGCCGCCTGCAGCATGGCCGCCGGGGCTTCCGCCTTGAAATACACGCCATCGGCGCGCTGGACCAGCGACGATGGCAGATCGCCAGCCGCCGCGGCGGCCGTGGCAGCGTCTGCAGGCACCATGTCTCCCCGGTTGTCTTGTTGCGCCATTGTACGGCTAACGGCCCATTACGCTACGCTCGCCTCGGCCAGGGAAGCGCCATGCCAGTTAACGCTGCCCGTGGAGCCGGCGAAGATGGCCAGGCTGTCCAGCCGCGGGCCGCGCAACATGGCTTTGTAATCCTTGGCGGCCGCCATGAAATTGCCGGCCACCGCCTCGCCCAGCGGGAGGGTACGCACCAGGACTTCGCCGTCGACCATCGTGACGCGCACCGAAGAACGGGCGGCGGCATCTCGCTTCAGCGCTTCCAGCTCGTCGCGGCGGCTGCGCGCGCCGGCAATGGCTTCTTCCGCGACCTTGATCGACTGCACCAGTTGCCCGATCTGCTTGATGTGCGGCGCGACAGCGCCTGCCACCTTCTTCAGGTGCGGCACCTGGGCCGGCGTCAAATGAATCTCGCCCTTGCGCAGCTTTTCGGCCAGCGTCAGGTAGCTGCGCACTTCGGCCATGGCGTTCAGCCGGTCATGCTCGACGCGCCAGGCGGCAATTTCAACTTCATGGACGGCGACCTGTTTCTGCAGCGCTTCGAGCTCGGCGTCGTGGCCGGCGACGTCTTTTACCACCACGTAGACGAACATTTCGCTGCTCTTGCGCGGGCCGGCGCTTTCCACCAGCACGCTGCGGCCGGCGACGGCGCAGCCGACGGCCAGTTCCATTTGCACTTCGTCGGCAAAGATCTCGCAGTTGGAGGCTTCCGAAATCACCACTTTGGGCGCGCTGATCACGCAGCTTTCGGCGCGCCCCGTAATCGTGACCGTGCCGCTGGCGGTCTGGATGGTGGCGCCGGAGGCCACGCCTTCAATGCGGATATCGCCCTTGGCATTGATGGCGCGGCCGCCGACCAGGTTGCGTCCCAGGACAATGGTGCCGCCGCTGGAGTTGATATTGCCGAACACGTCGCCGTGCACGGTGATATCGCTGCCGTTCACGTCGCGCAGTTCCTGCACGTCGCCGAACTCCTCGAAGGCGCCCATCAGCTCCAGGTTGCCCGTGGTGCGGCCGGAGACGCCTTCGCGGCTGATGATCTTGTCACTCAGCGCCACCTGCCCGCTTTTCGGGTCGACGTTCAGGAAGCCTTCGCGCGCGGCCACCAGGAATTCGCCATCGGCCTCGCGCGCGATGACCGTGCCTTCGCCCGCAAAGCGGCTGAAATCCACGTCGTTTGGCGCCAGCGCGGCCAGCGGCTGGCCGGCGATATTGCGGCCCGGCTCCCCTGGCACGCCAGGCAGTTTTTGCAGCAGGCGCACGCCCTGCTTGATCTGGGGGAAACGGTTCTGGAAGCTGGTCAGGTCGACCGTGCCGTCGGCACGCTGGCGCGGCGCATCGCTGCGGTGCAGTTCGGAGGCCACCTCCACCACGCGCGCGTCCTGCGCCGGCGTCGGTTCCAGGTCGCGCGCTGCCGCCACGCGTTCGCCCTTCGGTGCCGCCAGGGCGGCGCGTACTGCCGCTACCTGGATGCCGAAGCGCACGTTCTTCAGCCACATGTCGGCCACGAATTCGTCGAAATCGAGCAGGGCCGGGCGTTCCGGCAGCAAGGTGCCGTCCGACAACTCCTCGGCCGGCAGGTAGATCGGTTCAAAGAAGTATTCCGCTTCGCCGTCGCGGATCTTGACGTTGCGGTACAGCGGCCTGCGTTCGGCCGGGAACGGCTCCAGCCGGTCGCCGATGCGCACCAGCAGTTCGGGATTGGGCGCCAGTTCCGGACCCACGCCATACAGGGCACGCGCCAGCACCGGGTAGTCCAGGCCGCGCAGCACAAAACCGCTACGGAACAGGATGTCGATCGCCGCGCTCAGTTCAGGCGCGAGCAGGCGCACGTCCAGGTAGACCCCGTCGGGCCGCTGGACTACGCCGGCCGGCAAGCTGCCGGCGCTCTCCTGTTGTGCAATTTGGGACAAAGCTCCTCCTCCAGTGCCCTGATCTTGGGCGCGCCGGGGCGCGTTGTCTTGCGGGCAATCAATATTACACGCAAAACATCAAATTCCGGAGGTTTTTGGGGCCGAAAGTATTCTTAACGTTACGTAAACGTCACAAATTAACGCCTGCGCGGCAGGGAATACACTTGCTGGCCCGCTTCATTGATCTGGCGGCGCAGGTCGCGGCGCTCGTCGGGGGTCATGCGGCCTCCCATGCGGCGCGAATCTGCGTTGTCCCGGTCGTCCATCATGCGCGGCGCATCGTCCAGGCGCCCTTCATACTGGCGTGGATTGCGCGCTTCGCGGGCATCGTTCATGCGATTGTCACGGAAGTCGCGGGGCGCTTCGCGGCGCTCCTGCTGGCGGTTGCGCTGGTCTGACTGCGCTTGCGCGCTGGCCATCACGGTGCAGCACAGGCCGGCGCACAGCGCCAAAGCCGCTTTGCCCAATCCTGTTTTCGCACCAAGTTTCATCGCCGTCCTCGTCGTACTTGCCGTATCCATGCCCGCAGTGTATGCGCTCGAACTTCCCATAGTAAGAGCGACTGGGTAAAGTTTGTAAGAATTTGTAATGAGTTTTCACCGGTATGGCACCGGCAATCAATATGACGTTACCATAGCGACATGCATCTGACAATTCAACAAGATCAACATCCTTATGAATACCACCACTAATCCCCCTGCCGCACCGGGCGGCGCGCAAGGCCACCAGGCCAAGATCATGGTGGTGGACGACGACGTCCGCCTGCGCGACCTGCTGCGCCGTTACCTGACCGAACAAGGTTTCAACGTCGTCACCGCCGAAAACGCCACCGCCATGAACAAGCTGTGGCTGCGCGAGCGCTACGACCTGCTGGTGCTGGACCTGATGCTGCCCGGCGAAGACGGCCTGTCGATCTGCCGCCGCCTGCGCGGCGCCGGCGACCAGACACCGATCATCATGCTGACGGCCAAAGGCGAAGACGTGGACCGCATCGTGGGCCTTGAAATGGGCGCCGACGACTACCTGCCCAAGCCATTCAACCCGCGCGAACTGGTGGCCCGTATCGGCGCCGTGCTGCGCCGCAAGCAGCCGGACGAGATCCCGGGCGCTCCTTCCGAGCACCCGCAGACTTTCGAGTTCGGCCAGTTCGTGCTGGACCTGGGCACGCGCACGCTCAAGAAAAATGGCGAAACCGTGCCGCTGACCACCGGTGAATTCTCGGTGCTGAAGGTGTTTGCGCGCCACGCGCGCCAGCCGCTGTCGCGCGAAAAGCTGATGGAACTGGCGCGCGGCCGCGAGTACGAGGTGTTCGACCGCAGCCTGGACGTGCAGATTTCGCGCCTGCGCAAGCTGATCGAGCCGGACCCGTCCAGCCCGCTGTACATCCAGACGGTATGGGGCCTGGGTTACGTCTTCATCCCTGAGGGCCAGCCACGCTGATTTTGGGCTGTCGATGAAATTCCGCCTGCCGCGCCCGGCGTCGCTGACCAGCGGCCTGTTCTGGCGCACGTTCCTCTTGCTGAGCGTGTTGACCACGCTCTCCATGTCAGCCTGGTTCGGCATGGTCAACTACGTCCAGCGCGAACCGCTGGCGCAGCAGACTGCCGCCCAGGTGGTGTCGGTAGTAACCATCACCCGCGCCGCCCTCACGCACTCCGCCACCGACTTGCGGCGCGAGCTGCTGTTCGAACTGGTGTCGAACGAAGGCATCCGCGTGTTCACCATGGAGGATGATGACGAGGTGGCGCCCCCGCCAAGCTCGGGCCTGATGGCCGACATCCAGACCCTGGTGCGTGCCAAGCTGGGCGCCGATACCCGTTTTTCCTCGGAAGTGAATGGCGTGCCCGGCTACTGGGTCAGCTTCAAGATCGCCGACGACCGCTATTGGCTGATGCTGGAGCGCGAACGCCTGCAGGGCCCCGTCGAATGGCTGGGCTGGGCCGGCGTGGTGGCGCTGGTCTCGCTGCTTGGCGCAGCCCTGATTTCCAGCCTGATCAACCTGCCGCTGAAGCGGCTGACTGCCGCCGCGCGCGAAATCGCCCAGGGCCGCCAGCCGGAGCCGTTGCCGGAAGTCGGGCCGCAGGAAGTACGCCAGGCCAACCGCAGCTTCAACCAGATGGTGGATGACTTGCAGCAGGTCGAATCCGACCGTGCCGTGATCCTGGCCGGCATTTCTCACGATTTGCGCACGCCCCTGGCACGCATGCAGCTCGAGGTGGAAATGGCCAACCTGTCGCAGGAGGCGCGCGAAGGCATGCAGTCGGATATTGCGCAGATGGATGCGATCATTGCGCAGTTCCTCGATTACGCCAAGCCGACCGAGGCGTCCAGCTTTATCAATGTGGACATGGTGACGCTGCTGAGCGACTGCGCGCATGAGGCTGGACGTCATCCGGATGTGAAGGTTACGGCTGAGCTGCCAGAGCATGCGCATGTGCTGGGCAATGCAACTGACCTGAAGCGAGTGATTGCCAACCTGGTCGAGAATGCCCGGCGCTATGGCAAGACGCCGGATTCGGATGTGACCGAGATTGATATCAAGTGCTCGGTGCGCGGGATGCATACGGCCAAGCGCGTGATTGTTGAGGTGCAGGATCATGGCGTAGGTGTGCCGGAGGGACAGATTGCGCAGTTGCTCAAACCGTTTACGCGGCTGGATACGGCGCGCGGGCAGGCCAATGGGGCTGGGCTGGGGCTGGCGATTGTCGACCGGGTGCTGTCGCGGCATGAGGCGCAGCTGGAGGTGTCCAATCGCGAGGGGGGCGGGCTGAAGTTCACGATCTCATTGCGCGCCCTTTAAACCGGTCTGCTCATCTGCCGCTGGTTTCACTAAAACCCCAACCTCTGGACCGGAGACCGTTGGGGGTCTGACCCTACCTACGGGTCTGACCCCGATTTACCGGTTTTGGACTAAATTGAAGTCATGCTCCGCCAAGGCTTCGCCGACACCATAGGCCACACTCCCCTGATCCGTCTCGCCCGCCTCTCGGCCGAGACCGGCTGCGAAATCCTTGCCAAAGCCGAGTTCATGAACCCCGGCGGCTCCGTCAAAGACCGCGCCGCCCTTGCCATCATCCTCGACGCCGAGCGCTCCGGCCGCCTGAAACCCGGCGGCACCGTCGTCGAAGGCACCGCCGGCAACACCGGCATCGGCCTGGCCCACCTGTGCGCCGCACGCGGCTACAAATGCGTGATCGTCATCCCCGAAACCCAGTCCGAGGAAAAATTCGCCATCCTGCGCACCCTTGGCGCCGAAGTGCGCCCCGTCAAAGCCGTCCCCTACGCCGACGACAATAATTACCAGAAAGTCGCCGGCCGCCTGGCGCAAGAGTTGCCCAACGCCATCTGGGCCCAGCAGTTCGACAATCTCGCCAACCGCCAGGCCCACTACGCAACTACCGGCCCCGAAATCTGGCACGACGCGCATGGCCGCATCGACGCTTTCACCTGCGCTACCGGCACCGGCGGCACCCTGGCCGGCGTCGCCCGCTACCTGAAGGAGCAGCAGCCGAACGTAAAAATCGTGCTGGCCGATCCCTACGGCAGCGCGCTCTACAACTGGATCAAGCACGGCGAACTGAAGAGCGAGGGCAATTCGATTTCGGAAGGCATCGGCAACAGCCGGGTCACCGCAAACCTGCAAGGCACACCGATCGACGACGCCATCCGCATCGACGACAAGGCGTGCGTCCAGATGGTCTACCGCCTGCTGCGCGAGGAAGGCCTGTACGTGGGCGGTTCGAGCGGCATCAACGTGGCCGCTGCGGTTGAGCTGGCAAAACAGATGGGGCCCGGGCACACGATAGTCACCCTGCTGTGCGACCGCGGCGCCACTTACGCAGCCCGCCTGTTCAACCCGGAATGGCTGGCTGAAAAAAATCTTTTGTAATCGTGTCGATCTGGCGCATCGCCGTTCGTCGTGGGAATATGGAGGCCGCAAACGGTGTCCAGTTCCCAAACAACGAATGGAGATTCACCATGACTGTCAAACCAATTCCAGAAGGCATGCGCACTGTTACCCCGCACCTGGTCTGCGAAGGCGCTGCCGATGCCATTGCTTTCTACAAAAAAGCCTTCAACGCGGTAGAAAACTCCCGCATGCCTGGCCCTGGCGGCAAGATCATGCACGCCCAGATCAGCATCGGCGATTCGAACATCATGCTGGTCGACGATTTCCCTGACGCCGGCTGCTTCGGCCCGAAACACTACAAGGGCACGCCGGTAACCCTGCATATTTACGTGGAAGACGTGGACGCCGCCTACAAGCGCGCAGTCGATGCCGGCGCCACCGCCAAGATGCCCCCTGCCGACATGTTCTGGGGCGACCGTTACGGCGTGCTGGTGGACCCGTTCGGCCACTCCTGGTCGATCGCCACCCACAAACGCGACCTGACTCCCGCGCAGATGGAAGAAGGGATGAAGGAAATGATGAAGAACTCGCCTGAGTGCAAAGGCTGATTTTTAAATTCAATTGAGAGGACACCATGCGATTCATGCTCATCGTCAAAGCAACCCCTGATTCCGAAGCCGGCAAAATGCCTAAAACCGAACTGCTCGCAGCCATGGGCAAGTTCAACGAAGAACTGGTGAACGCCGGCGTGCTGCTGGCCGGCGAAGGCCTGCACCCAAGTTCACGCGGCGCCCGCGTGCACTTCTCGGGCAGCAAGCGCACCGTCATCGACGGCCCGTTCCAGGAAACCAAGGAGCTGATTGCCGGCTTCTGGCTGATTCAGGTAAAGTCGCTCGCTGAAGCCATCGAATGGGTCAAGCGCTGCCCCAATCCGATGGAGACCGACTCAGATATCGAGATCCGCCAGGTCTTCGAGGCCGAGGATTTCGGCGCCGAATTCACGCCCGAACTGCGTGAACAGGAAGCGCGCATCGCCAGCAAGATAGCAGCGCCTGTTTAAAGGAGATTCAGATGCAGTACATGGTTATTCGGAAGGCCGACGCCACCTCGGAATCGGACAACTTCCCATCCGCTGAACTGGTGCAGGCCGTACCGGGTGCCAAATGGCTGCGCTCCAGTGCCGACGGCGGCTTGCGCATGCGCCGCCGCGACGGCCAGTGGCTGTACGAAGAAGGCCCGTTCAAGGACGTGAGCGTGGCCGGCTTCACCTTCATCGAGGCCGAAGACCGCCGCGCCGCCAGCGAACTGGCTGCGCGCTGGCCCT
The DNA here is from genome assembly GCA_966077345.1 of uncultured Duganella sp. Classification (GTDB taxonomy): domain Bacteria; phylum Pseudomonadota; class Gammaproteobacteria; order Burkholderiales; family Burkholderiaceae_D; genus Rugamonas. Next base: position 42,056 of record CBHREK010000060.1, on the reverse strand, counting down.
CGGCCGACGCGGAAGGCAGCGCCGTGGTTGAAGTGCGCGAAGCCGGCTGCCCCGGCGGCTGCGTAGGCTTCGACACCGGCGCGGCGCCCAAGCATGCTGCCTGGGCGATCCTGCTGCGCTCCGATCCCGTGGCGGAGCAGGACTTCGAGCCGCCAGCGGAAATCATCGACATCATGAACCGCGCCAACAACGCCGGCATCGCGGCTGGCGTTGCGCTGTCGGGCGAGGGACTGAAGTCGACAGCGCGCGGTGCACGCGTCAAATTCACCGGTGGCAAGCCGTTCATCACGGACGGCCCATTCGCCGAGGTAAAGGAACTGATCGCCGGCTATTGGGCGGTCGATGCCGCATCGCGCGACGACGTTATTGCCTGGGTCAAGTCCTACCCCTACCCTAACCCGGGCGATATGGAAGTAGAACTGCGCAAGGTCGCGGTCTAAGGCCGCGTAGCGGTGGAGGCGCGCAGCACCAGCTGCGCGTTGACCACCGTGAGCGGCTCGACTTCCTGGCCTTCGATGGAAGCCAGGAGTTTCTGCATTGCCGCTGCCCCCATCTGCTCGCTATTCAGGTCCACGCTGGTGAGGGCCGGCGAGGCAAAGCTCCCGAACTGGATATTGTCGAAGCCGACCACGGAAATGTCTTCCGGCACGCAGAAGCCGAGCGTCTGCGCGGCCTTCATGAATCCCAGCGCCAGCAGGTCGTTGAAGCAGACCAGCGCGTCAAGCGGCTGGCGGCCAAGCATGATCGAAGAGCACAGTTTTTCGCCCGCCCCCGACACCGGGGCCTCCGCTTCAAATACGCTCAATTCCAGGTCCTGGGCTGCCAGCGCCTCGCGCACGCCGGCCATGCGTTCCGGGTTGCGGCGCGAATTGGCATAACCCAGGTAACCGACTCGCTTGTGGCCCTGTGCCACCAGGTGTCGCGTGACCATGAAGGCCCCAAGCTGGTCATCGCTGGCAACGGACGGCAACCCGATGTGATCCGGGCGGCCGAAGAAAACCGATGGACGGTCCAGCGCCAGCAGCCAGTCCAGTTCCTCTTCCGGCGTGCGGGAATAGACGATCATGCCGTCCACCCGCCGGCTCAAGGCTTCCAGGAGCTGCCGTTCACGCTCAGGCGTTTCTTCTGTGTCGACCAGCAGCACGGTGTAGCCGTGGGCCTGGGCTACGCGGTTGGCGCCTTTGACCACGCTGGCATAGTGTGGGTTGGCGATGTCCAGCACCGACAGGCCGATAGCTTTGGTGCGGCCGGTGATCATCGATTGCGCCATCGGGTTGGAACGGTAGCCCAGCTCCTCGATGGTGCTGCTCAGGCGAGCTTCGACTGCGGACGAAAAGCGCTGCGTGCCGTTGACGAACTTGGAGACCGTGGCAGTGGAAACGCCAGCGGCGGCGGCCACATCACGGATTGTCGCTACGGTCTTCTTCATCGCCCGGTTCATTATTGGAAAAGTTGCCGATTTTATCACGCAGTCACGGCCATGATGGTAAAGTAGCCGCATGAACGACAACAGCATCCACCGCGCCATCGACGCCGTCTGGCGCATTGAAGAAGCGAAGATCATCGCTGTCCTGACACGCATGCTGCGCGACGTTGCGCTGGCGGAGGAAATGGCACAGGACGCGCTGGTCAGCGCGCTCGAAACCTGGCCGGAAAACGGCACGCCCGACCGCCCCGCCGCCTGGCTGATGCAAGCTGCAAAGAACAAGGCCCTTGACTACCTGCGCCACCAGAAGCTGGTGCACGAAAAAGAGCCGGAGCTGACTTACGAAATCGAAGGCTTGCTGCAGGATGCCGCGCCGGACCTGGAGCGCGAGCTCGATGACAATATCGGCGACGACCTGCTGCGCCTGATCTTCATCTCCTGCCACCCGGTGCTGACCATGGAAGCGCGCGTGGCGCTGACCCTGCGCCTGCTGGGCGGCCTGACGACCGACGAAATTGCGCGTGCTTTCCTGGCATCCGAATCGACTGTCGCACAGCGCATCGTGCGCGCCAAGCGCACGTTGGGCGACGCCAAGGTGCCGTTCGAAGTGCCGCGCGGCGCGGAACTGGAAGAACGCCTGGGGGCAGTGCTGCAGGTGATCTACCTGGTCTACAACGAAGGCTACTCCGCCAGCGCCGGCGTCGACTGGATGCGCCCTGCCCTGTGCAACGAGGCGCTGCGTTTGGGGCGCATCCTGGCCGAACTGGTGCCGGCCGAGCCGGAAGTGCATGGCCTGGTGGCGTTGATGGAGATCCAGTCCTCCCGTTCCCGCGCACGCACGGATGCCCAGGGCAAGCCGGTACTGCTGCTGGAGCAGGATCGGACGCGCTGGGACCAGATGCTGATCCGGCGCGGACTGGCCGCGCTGCAGCGTGCACAAGCCTTGAACCGCGTGCCGGGGCCTTATGTGCTGCAGGCGGCCATCGCATCCTGCCATGCCCGCGCGCGCCGAGCCGAGGACACCGACTGGCAGCAGATCGCCGACCTGTACCTGGCGCTGGCGACGCGCGCCCCGTCGCCCGTAGTGGAATTGAATCGCGCAGTAGCACTGGCCATGGCTTACGGGCCGGCCGTGGGACTCGAGCTGGTCGACCAACTGGTGGATGAGCCGGCGCTCAAGCAGTACCACCTGCTGCCGAGCGTGCGGGGCGATTTCCTCTTCAAATTGAAACGCCTGCCCGAAGCGCGCTTCGAATTCGAGCGCGCGGCGGCGCTGACGCAGAATGAGCAAGAGCGCCAGCTATTGCTGACGCGTGCAGCTGCGTGCAACTAAAGGGAAGCGATGACCGACATGATCGCGACCCGGCACATCCGCACAATCGACGGCCATCGAATCATGTTTGGCCAAGAGCTCAGAAAGGAAAGAATCAATGCATGGACAATCCGCATCGAATGACAGCGTTGATTATGAACGAATTGGTCGATTCATTTATACATTCCTTCGCGTTTGTGGATCAATCGATGAGTTGAACGAAACTGCGCAGGCCACAAATGCAGCACCCGAACTTAAAGAACTGGCCTCGAACCTCGCGCAGAAGTTCGATCACATTTTGAAGAACGCCGCGTCCACATCCGAGAAAGAGCTTGAGACAACGCTCAGTAAAGCATCTGAAGTACAAGCACAGATCAATGAATGGCGAAACAAAGGCCAGCACCAATAAACGACATGCTCCCGAATAGTGTGATGCAACCCTGCGACCTGCCGTCAATTCAGACACTCCGTGCCATTACTCAGTCTTTGGCGATGTTAGATGCCATCCTTTGCCCCGAATGGCAGTACCGCTATTTCAGCTTCAACGCCAACTGGGCGCCAGGAATGGAAATGGCATCCATGCGTGACGGTTGTGGGGATGATTGGTTCTTACTGTTTGATTCAGTTGGAGCCGCCCTAAAAGGGTTTGCTCACGAACTGGCAGTTGACCAGTCCTTCGGCGCAAATATTCGAGCCCAGGTTCCAGGCGAGTTTTCAGCGTTCCTGGATGAACCAGCATTCTCGATGCAGAACGCCACTTTTTGCTTTTGGCGAAAAGCGGACGATGCGAGTTGGACGAAAGTACAAGGCTCGCTGCTTGAAGATGGATCGGGCGATTTGCTATCCCTCCTGGCCGCTGGGCCATCCGCTTACGCAGCGTGGGCCGAAGGTTATTTTGAGATTCCCATAAATCTTCAAGCAGTAAGAGCCGTGTTCGACCATGCACCGCTAACGGACGAGATTATTCTCATGCTCAACCCGGATGCGGAGTTGGATTTCACCTACGGCGAGGCAGCCGAGATCGGCTATCGACGTTTCCTAAGGAATAAAGAATGATCAAATTCAAGCATCTTGCAGTGATCCTGGCAGGGACCTGCTCCATTGCCTCCGCGCAGGATGTCTGGCTGACAGGTCACGTCCAGAAAGTTATCTTGCAACCGTCGGGTACCGAAAACTGCCCTCCGGTTTGCCCTGTCAACCCGCCAGTCAATCCGAATGGGCTGCAAACTGTATGTATTACGAATCAAGGTGGCTGCCAAACGATGGAAGTCAAAGTCGACCACGTCTATCGTGGCGCAGTCCAAGGGGGCACGCGTCAGTTCACCTCGCGCATTGGTGAATGGGGTCCGAGCTTTCCGGTGACGGAACAGCAGGTACTTGTCAGCGAAGCCGCGGGAAGCGTGTCCTGGTGGTTCGTACGGGAAAGGGAAGGCAAGCTCTACGTCGAACGGAAACGCGCGGGATATGAAGTTGATAGCCCACCAGTGCCTCTTGGCGACATGCTTGCGCTAATTGATGGCTCGACACGATAGAAGCGACTCATTTGACCACTTTCGCAAGTCTTTCGGCACCTGAGTGGATACCATGCACAATCAAATGAATCGCTTCACCTACCTGCCATCACATCGATATATGGAAATCCAATTCACAGACAATTTTGAAGATTGGCGGTATGAACGCCTCGTTGTAGTTGGCGGTGAGGGAAACGAAACGGCCGTCGCAGCAAGCTTTGCCATTACCGATGACGGTGGCATCAGAATCCGCGTGGATGTGCTTTCAAGCGCCGGTATCGCATGCTTTCAAGACGCCCATTGTGTAGAGGGCATCGCCTATATTGGATTCGGACGATATCTTTTCGTCGTGAATACAAGGACAGGCATGACAGCCAGCCACAGGCTCGATGGATATTTCGGTCATATGTATCATGACGGTGATTTAGCATGTTTTCCTTCGATTTTTTCCGTCTTGGTTACTTCTGCCTCTGAGGCGCTAGCATTTTCTCGGGCTGGGGACTTGGTTTGGAAGCAAGGAGATTTAGGCATCGACGGCGTGGTTGTGCATGCAGTGAATGGTCAGCGCCTCGATGGCGAAGGCGAATGGGACCCGCCTGGCGGATGGAGGAAATTTTCTGTAACTGTAGATACTGGATTAGTCATGTGACGGCTGCGGACCTTGGCTGATGACTCGAGGCGAGTCTGAACAGAACGGCTAAGCAGTACAGCTAAGCGCTTTCAAGGGCGCCGTCGCGGCGGGTGCGGCGGTAGCGTGGCAGGTCATCGCAGATCGGCTCCCAATGCAGCCGGTTATCGGAAAAGGTGTGGTCTTGCGGCGGCAGTGCTTCCGGATCGTCCAGGCTGGAGGTGGTGATGTCCATTTCCCCTGGCGTGCTGTCGTCGGCAAAAGTGAGGTGGGTGCCACACACGCCGCAGAATTCGCGCGTCACGCCGGGGCTGGAATGATAGATGGCGGGCTTGCCCCGCACGTAGCGAAACTGGGTGCGGGCCACGCTGAACCAGGCCACGCTGGGCGCGCCGGACAAGCGGCGGCACATCGAACAATGGCACCAGGTGCAATTCAATACCGGCGCGTCTGCTTCGTACTGCACTGCGCCGCAAAAACAGCCGCCCGTGTACATAGGGATCCCCCTACTCCAGCAATTTGGTCATGAGCAGTTCCGCCGAGCCGTAGCCAAACAGCGAATCACTCTCCAACCCCTCCGTGTCATATGGCACAGACACTTCGCGCTCCGGCTTGGCCGGGTCGTCGCCGTAAGTTGCCTGCCAGGCGCGCTTCAAGGCATCGGCGCGGCGGATGAACATCGGCACCGGCCAGTCGCTGCGCTGGAAGCCGACCGTGTTGCCGATCACCGGCCAGCGTCCGTTGGCCACCGCAATGTCGCCGGTGCGGATCACCTTCAGCGCATCGTTCGCCGTCAACGGCTGCACGTCCGCCAGGGTCGGCAGCGTCCAGTGGATCGGTCCGAACAGGTAGGCCAGCATGACCTTTCCTTGCGGTGACAGGCGGGCCACCAGTCCGGTGGCATACCCGCCATTTCTAAGCGGGATGGCAAACCAGCTGCCCTCCCGGTACGGCTGCAACTTCATCGACTTCCTTTCTGTTTGCAGCGCGATACCAGGACTTTATTCGTAGTGGTACTGCGCGGCGATCGGTCCCGCCTTGAACAGCGCTTCCTTCATTTCTTTATCCATTTTCGGGTCGCGCCGGCGCACCCATTCCAGCAGCATCGCGATCTGCTTGCGCGTGGAATCACGATGGCTGGCCATGACCAGCTTCAGCTCGGGATCGGTGCACGTTTCGATACGCTGGTTTTGCAAATCCAGCATCTCGATCTTCTCGCTCAGCGACGTTAGCGCCCGGTGCATGTCCAGCACCTGGGCGTTCAAATAATCGCGCGGCTCGACCACGTGTTCCTGTGTCATCTCACTCTCCTTAGGCATGCGGGTACACGCATTGTCAGCCTGCGGCGCGGATTTCTCAAGTGTAGCAAGGCGTCCGGCGGGGTGTCGCACGGATGGGCGAGATTTGCGCGATAATGCCCGGCACTATGCAAAACTTTGAATTCCACAATCCAACCCGCGTCATCTTCGGCGCAGGCCAAATTGCCTCCTTGGCAAAACATATTCCTTCCAATGCACGAGTGCTGATGCTCTACGGCGGCGGCAGCATCAAATCCAATGGCACGTATGACGAAGTGCGCGCGGCACTGGCCGGGCATACCGTGCTGGAGTTCGCCGGCATCGAACCGAATCCGCGCTATGAAACGCTGATGAAGGCGGTGGAACTGATTCATCGCGAGAACATCGATTTCCTGCTCGCCGTGGGCGGCGGTTCTGTTGTCGACGGCACAAAATTTGTTGCCGCAGCAGCGATGTATGACGGCGATGCCTGGGACATCCTGAAAATCGGCGGCAAAGTCATCAAGGCCGCCCTGCCGTTTGGCGCCGTGCTGACGCTGCCGGCCACCGGCTCGGAAATGAACAGCGCCAGCGTGATCAGCCGCGCAGAGACGCAGGAAAAGCGCGCTTTCATGAGCCCTCACGTTTATCCGCGCTTCTCGGTGCTGGACCCGGCGAAAACACTGACCCTGCCACTGCGCCAGGTCGGCAACGGCGTGGTCGATGCCTTCGTCCACACCACCGAGCAATACCTGACCTACCCGGCCAATGCGCCGGTACAGGACCGCTTTGCCGAAGGCTTGCTGCAAACCCTGCTGGAACTGGGCCCGCAGGTGCTGGCCCGTCCGGACGACGTGGAAGTGCGCGCCAACATCATGTGGACTGCCACCATGGCGCTGAATGGCCTGATCGGTGTCGGCGTACCGCAGGACTGGGCGACCCACGGCATCGGCCACGAACTGACTGCGCTGTTCGGCCTGGACCATGCGCAGACGCTGGCGATCGTCTTGCCAGGCATCCTGCAGATTCGCCGCGAAGCCAAGCGCGGCAAGCTGCTGCAGTACGCCGAGCGTGTGTGGGGCCTGCATGCCGGCAAAGGCACCGAAGATGAACGCATCGACGCGGCCATCGGCAACACCCGTGCCTTCTTCGAGCAGATGGGCGTGCCGACCCGTTTGTCCGGGTACGGCCTGGGTCCGGAAGCGATCGATGCCACCGTGGCCGCCATGGAAGCCGCCGGCCTGACAGGCCTGGGCGAACGCCGCGACATCACGCCTGCCGACGTGCGCAAGGCGCTGCAACTGAGCCTGTAGTACAATACCGCCTCGCTAGGGGTCCTCGCGCAGGTGCGCGGGGTGAGAAATACCCTCCGAACCTGATCTGGATAATGCCAGCGAAGGAAAGCGTAGATGGTTGAAGGCCCGCAGTACCGGGCCCTGCTCTCACCCCTCGTGCTCTCCCGCTGGCGCATAACGTACAGCTTGAGCACATCATGAACACCACCCGCATCAATAGCAAAATTAGCCTGGCCGCACTGGCCGTCGCTTCCGCCTTCGCACCTGCCGCCTATGCGCAGGACCAGAAAATGACCGAAGTGGTCATCACCGCCAACCGCGTGGCCGCCGAGCGCGCGTCCGTGGCCGGTTTCAGCGACCAGCCATTGCTGCAGACGCCTGCTTCCGTCAGCGTGCTGACCCGCGAGCAGATGCAGGACCTGAACATCCGCAGCACCACCGACGCGGCCAAGTTCGACGCCAGCATCGGCGACGCCTACAATGCCGTCGGCTATGCCGAGCAGTTCTCGATCCGCGGCTTCAAGCTGAATAACGCCAATTCCTACCGTAAGGATGGCCATCCGATTTCCGGCGATACCCAGATCCCGTTGGAGAACAAAGAAAGCATCGAAGTGCTGCGCGGCCTGGCCGGTTTGCAGGCTGGCGTTGCCGCACCGGGTGGTGTCGTGAATTACGTGACCAAGCGCCCGACCGAAAACAACCTGCGCTCCGTGCTGTTTGAAGTGAGCGAGCGCGGCTCCGTGCTGGGCACCGTGGACCTGGGCGGCCGCTTCGAAGACCGCCGCTTCGGCTACCGTTTCAATGCTGCTGGCGAACGCATGCGCTCCATCATCAAGGGCGCGGATGGTCACCGCAGCTTCGTGTCCGGCGCCTTCGATTTCCGCATCAGCCCACAGGCGCTGCTGCAGATCGATGCCGACTACCAGAAGAAGTCGCAGAAGTCTGCGCCGGGCTTCCAGCTGATCGGCGGCACCAGCCTGCCTGTGGTCGACGCTGACACCTTCCTGAACGACCAGCCTTGGGCCAAGCCGGTGGAAACCGAAAGCAGCAATATCGGCGTCAACTTCCAATACCAGCTTTCGCCTGAGTGGAAGGCGACCCTGAGCGCCAACCAGCATCGCTTCAAGCGCGATGATTACACCGCCTTCCCTTACGGCTGCTCGAGCGAGTCCCTGTGGCCAGGCTACTGCACCAACGGCGATTACGACGTGTACGATTATCGCAGCCTGGGTGAAGAGAAGAAGCCGCTGTCCGCCAAGGCGCTGTTGAATGGCCGCTTTGCGACCGGTTCGATCCGCCACGAACTGGCTGCCGGCCTGTCCTTCTTCAGCAACCGCGAGAGCTGGGGCGATTACGTTTACGAATACGCTGGCGTGAGCAATATCTATCACCCAGTCGTGGTACCGATGACCGACAAACAGGTCGGCCCGGTTTCCGAACGCCGCAACGATCATGAGCGTTCGGCCTTCGTGCAGGACATCATCGGCCTGACCGACCAACTGGCGCTGCATACCGGCGTGCGCTATGCCTCCCTGCGCCGCAATGAAGTGGACGTGGCGCCGGTGCGCAAGAACTTCTGGCTGCCAAACGTGTCGCTGGTGTTCAGTCCGACTGCCAAGCTGTCCTACTATGCGAACTATGCCCAGGGCCTGCAGTACGGCAGCGTAGCGCCGATCGGTACCACCAATGAAGCCCGCGCGCTGGCGCCGGGCAAGTCGAAGCAAGTGGAACTGGGCGCGAAAGCTGAAGTCAATGGCATTACGCTGTCGACCGCGCTGTACCAAATCGAGCAAGGCCTGGAGTTCACCGATGCAAACGCCAACACCTTCGTGCGCAGCGGCCAGGAACGCCACCGCGGCCTGGAATTCTCCGCACAAGGCAAGGTGACACGCGAACTGCTGCTGGGCGCTTCGATGGCGGCGATCCATACCGAACAGGAAGGCACCGGCCTGGTGGGCCTGGACGGCAAGCGTGTGACCAATGTGCCGAACTTCAAGTCGACTGTGTGGGCCGATTACGCCGTGGCTGAAGTGCCGGGCCTGAAGCTGAACGCGAACTGGCAGTTCGCTGGCAAGAAGGCGTTCGACCAGGAGAACAAGACCATGGTGCCGTCGTACCATGTGGTGAACCTAGGGGGCTCCTATGCAACCCGCATGGGCGGTTCGTCGGTGATCCTGCGTGCGCAGGTGAAGAACGCCTTCGACAAATTCTACTGGCGCGATGTGACGCCGGAACTGGGCGGCTACCTGTTCCCAGGTTCGCCGCGCACCTTCCAGCTGTCGGCGCAGGTGGACTTCTAAATTGGTCCTGCGGAGCCGGGCTCGGGAAGCTCGCGCTCCGCATGTCGGCCAGTTGGATTCCCATTTCGGCTACTTGGCAGCCTCGCGCGGCTTGGCAAAGGGCATGGCGGTGCGACGACAGGCTCTTGTTCGGTTCGATCTGTGTCTTCTCGTGAAAATACGTCTTCGAATCGCCTCTTCCCGGCAAGTACAGCGTTAATTTTTGCCTGCGTATATGGCAGATCAAATGTGGGACCAATTTCCACAACATTTCCGTTATTTGCTTCAAAGCTTATCCCTGTTTGCGGAAGGAATGCTACGAAGTAGCCTCCTACGTCCAGCCGTGTGCCACAGCAGCGCTGAGTCGAAAACGATAGTTCACTGACATGATCCGATGATCCGCGGATTTCGGCGATGATCTCGATGCGTCCAATTATTTTGCTATGAGCCATGCCAATACTGGCGCCCTCGTCGATCCTTGCCGAAATAAGACGAAAAACAAATACTTGTTGTGCACTACGGACGGCTGTCGTATCCAAAGACAAATAGCCGCAAGTACACGCCTCGGCCAAGTTGCAATACACGGCGACCAGTAAAAGAAGAATTCCTTTAACCATAGAATCAGAATTGGAAGTTGTTTCAGCTTGTTTATGCTAGCCTGATCACGCTAGTATTCATGGGAAACTCCGATCGCCTCCTTAACTGCCGCAATGCGCCCGTAGTCAACACTAGGCCAGTCTGGCTCGGAGTATTCATACGATTGAAAATCCCTCAAAAAGCGCCAGAATGGGAGCAGAATTTCGACACGTGATCCCTGAACAGAGAGAACATCTTCGGCGCGACTCGATTTGCTCGCTGCAGCAAATTCTAGAAGGAGATTGATTTCATCTCCGATCGGAGAGAATCGCATGAAGTAGCCATCCGGCTCCAAGTGTAACCATACGCTCGCCTCCCGTCCGCGCGCAGCCGACTCTAGCGCCTCAAGCAACTCTTGAATGGGATTATTCGGAACATCCGAAACGATAATGTCGATCTCATGCCCACTCACACTCAAACGAAGAGGCAACCAGCCATGGGAAGGTGCATCGTGTCGAATTTGGATACGCTGCATGGAAAAGTCAGTCTCACGTCATAATTAGTCGCGCTGCCACGAAAACCGGTATATCCGGCGCCAGTCAGAACAAGTATTGCACACGCATTGAGAACGAGTTCGCTGCGCGTCCTGAATTTTTACCGAACAAATAGGCTGCTTCGTACTTGAAGCGCCCTGCTTCGCCGAAGAATGCCGGGCCGGCGCGGTGCGACTGTTTTTTCGATGGCAGCCAGTCATTCCACTTCCCCACTTCGCCAAAGCCCTGCAAGCCTGGCGAGAACCAGCGTTTCCAGCGCTGCTTTACCTGCCACTGGTAGGCCAGCTCGGTTTCGTTGTGCTCCCCATTGTCCATCTCGCGCTGAAAGAACACGTTGAAATTCAATTGGGTGCGCCAGATCTGCGTTTGCAGTACAGGTCCGAATTCCATGTAGTAGCCGTTATTGCGCCGCCGCGCGCGTTCGACCAGCGTGTGCAGCGCGACGTCGGCGTCGTACTGTCCCTGTGTCAGCAGGAAGTCGTTCTGCCATTCGATGCCGGTATTGCGCGTCTGCCGGCCGTCGCGCTGGAACCATTGCGTGGTGAGCTCGGTGTACCAGCGCGACGTCACGCCGTAGCCGACGCCGATCTCCGGGCTGGCCGTGTTGCGCGAGTTCTTGTAGTGGGCGTTCCAGTATTTGTAGTCGATTGAAGCCTGGCCTTCCACGTCATAGACGGTGACCATGTAGTAACCGGTCTCGCCAAACGCCGCCAGGGGGAGCATGGCGGCCAACGCGAGCAGTTTTTTCATGCGTCAATCTCCCAGGAGTTGAGCTACTTGCTTGAGGCGCTCGTCAAGTTCGCCCGAGATGCGCGTGTACGGCACGCCGCGACGGGCAAGTTCTTCGAGCAGGATCGCATCAATAATACCGCTGACATCTTGCTCTTCGTGGTGAAGGCCGTCGGGTATCCAGGCGAATTCCGGCTTGCAGACCAGGGTAATGTCGTATTGACGCGACGATGCGAGGCTTTCGAGTTGCTCGTCGATGCCGCCGAAGTAGTGGATGCTGTAGACCGCCGTCATCAGGGGCGTGGTGTCGCAGAACAGGAAGCGGCTGCCCTGCGCGGCCAGTGCGTCTTCGCGTGCGACCTGGGTGGTGGCGATGTGGAACTGGTCGGTCGATACGGGCACGCTCTGGCGCGTGTCGCAGAATTCGCGCAGGTATTCCGGCACCCAGATGGCGCCGTAGCGCTCAGCCAGTGCTTGCGCCAGGGTGGTCTTGCCGGAGGATGCGGCGCCGATGATGGCGACGCGGTATGGCTGCTTCATTTCCAGACGACTGCTTCTTCCGGCTCGTCGCTGCTGTCCTGCCAGGCCAGGAGGCCGGCAACAGCCATGGCGACGAACATGCCGTACAGGACGGCCGTCAGCATCAGGCCTTTATGCACGTACAACGCAACGTACAGCACGTCGACGATGATCCAGACGTGCCAGTTCTCGATCTTCTTGCGCGACAGGAGGGCTTGGCCCACCAGGCTGCCGGCGGTCAGGAAGGCGTCCGCATTCGGTACGTCGGTGTCGGTAAAGCGGCGCAGGAACCAGGCCAGGATGCCGAAGCCGACCAGCCACGCTACGCCGCAAACGACACGGCCGCGCGTATCCAGGGTCGACACGCCCAGCTGATTGCCGTGGTTCCCGTGCAGCCATTGGTACCAGCCCCAGATCGAAACCGTGATGAACACGCCCTGCAACGCCATGTCGCCATATAGCTTGGCGCCGAAGAACACAGCGCCGTACATGGCGGAAGACAGGATGGCAAACAACCAGGCCCAGTGGTTCTGACGGATGTTCAGCCACACGGTCAGCACGGACAGCACGAACGACACCAGCTCCAGTGGCGTGGTGGTGGCAAGGCCGAACAGGGAAATGGTTTCGTTCATGGGATTGCGTTTGGGTGACCCGGGATTATGCCACGACCCGCAGCCGCGGCAAAACCCATAAATTGCAACTTATGAATCATTCTCAGGTGGCAGTAGTAGTGGGCTCCCGATTTCGAGGGAAACTCTTATTCGCTCTTATCCACTCTTAAAACCTCTTGTTTGAACTTTTTTTCTCTTAGATTGGTCAAACTCCGCATGTTTTTTTGAAAGACGGAGGATGTCATGACCAAAGTACTCTTCAGCTTGCCTGCCTCACTTGAAACATACCAAGGCCTCGGAAATTTTATGTACACGCACGGCCTGAAACAGGAAATGTTTGAGATCGTCGACGAAGCGATCAAAGCGTGGATGGATGGAGTCCTGGCGGCGCAGTCCCGACGCTCCGCACCAACTCTCGATGGCTATCAATGGAAGAATGTGTTTCTTCCCGATGGGACAACACTGCGAAATGTCTACAAGCGAACAAGCTATCTTGCACATGTCGAAGGACGCGAATTGCTCTTCGATGGCAAAAGCGTTTCGCCAGCTCAGTTTGTTAATAGAGTCGGCGGTTCGTTTCGCAACGCATGGGCAACGATTTGGATTCGTTTTCCGAATGAAGGTGAATGGAAACAGGCAATGACTCTGCGTAAGAAAACCCTTCGTTTTAAGAGCAAAAAAGGACGAACAAGAGGAAATAAGAGTGCTTAAGAGCGTTTAAGAGTTTTGCCCTAAATTGAAAAGGGGCTCACCAGGAGCCCCTTTTTTGCCGCTTACTTCTGCGGATACTTGATCGTCATTTCCTTCAGCAGGTTGTCCGCGTGGTCAACCTCCTTCATCACCCACAGCATGTAGCGCACGTCCAGGTGGATGGCGCGCGTGATGTCGCGGTCGAAGTACCAGTCCTTGGTAATGGACTCGTAGGTCGAATCGAAGTTCAGGCCAACCAGTTCGCCGCGCTTGTTCATGATCGCGGAGCCGGAGTTGCCGCCGGTGGTGTCAGCCGAGGACAGGAAGTCGACCGGCACGGTGCCCAGCACCGGGTCCTTGAACTGGCCGTAGCGCTTTGCCTTCACCGCTTCGATCAGCGCTTTCGGCGCGTCGAACGGATCCTTCCCAGTGTGCTTCTCGACGATGCCTTCCACGGTGGTGAACGGGCCTTTGGTGATGCCGTCACGCGCGCCGTAGGCCGACACGGTGCCGTAGGTCACGCGCAGGGTGGAGTTGGCGTCCGCGTAGACCGGCTTGCCTTGCGACTTCTTCCACGCGATCACGGCGCCCATGTACTGGGGGATGATCTTTTCCAGGTTGCCGTCGACTTCCTTGCGGCGCTCTTCCAGCACCATCGCAGCGCCATGCATGCGCACGGCCAGCTTGATGAACGGGTCGGCGGACTGCTCGAAGTCAGCCGGCGCCTTGTCCATCCATGCCAGGCGGGTTGCGGTATCGGCCAGGCCGGATTTCTGGTACATGGCCGGCACGTCGGCGATAGCCGGCACCAGGTTGTCCAGCCACTGCGGATGCGCCTTCGGCGGCAGCTTGGCGTAGCGCTGCAGGCCTGCGACGTAGCGGGCCTGGTCGACCGATGCCACCAGCGACTGCTCCAGGCGGCTCAGGCGCGCCTTGATGTTGGCCAGGTCGCGGTCCTGGAAGCCCGATTCGCGGTCGGCATCAGGCTTCTGCTTTTCCAGCGCCAGGCGGTACAGGGTGCGCGCGGATTTCAGCAGGTCGCTGTAGGTCGCCACGCCGTAGGCGAATTCGTCGTCGCTCAGCTCCATGTCGGCGGCGATGGCGGCATCCAGTTCGGCCAGCATGGCTGGCGATGAGCTGGCCTGCTTGCCGTACCAGGTGCGGAATTCCGCGTCCTGCTTGTCCTTGATGGCAGCGATGTCCTTGCGAGCGAAGCCGTCCAGCAGGCCCTGGGTTTTCTTCATGCGGTTGTTGATCGACTTGACCACGCTGGCGTAGCGCACCACGTCGTTTTCCTTGCCCTTGGTGGCAGCGGCAATCGCGTCGAGGTCGGCCTGGTAGTCGGCCACCATGGCCGGGTAGCTCAGGTCGCGCGCGTAGCGGATTTCGACCGGCAGCTTGTAACGGCTGGTGCGGCCAGGATAGCCGGCCAGCAGGATCGGGTCGCCATTCTTCAGGCCCTCGGCCGAAACGACCAGGAAGTCCTTCGATTTGTATGGCACGTTGTCCGGCGACGGGTCGGCAGGCTTGCCGTCCTTGCCCACGTAGGCGCGCAGGAAGGAGTAGTCGCCGGTGTGGCGCGGCCATTCGTAATTGTCGATGTCGCCGCCGTAGTTGCCGATCGATTCAGGCGGCGCGTACACCAGGCGCACGTCCTTGATCATCATCTGGCGGATACGGTAGTACTCGGCGCCGCGGTGGAAAGCCGGCACGGAGCAGCGGTAGTTCTTGTCGGTCTCGCACTCGGCGATCAGGGCCTTGATGCGCTTTTTCACTTCCGCGTTGCGGTCCTTGCCGGTCAGCTTGTCCAGGCCATCGTTGACGCGCGCGGTCACGTTTTCCAGCTTGTCGGTCACGTAGACGCGGGTGGTCGGGCCGCCCGGCAGTTCTTCGGCGCGGGTCTTGGCCAGGAAGCCGTTGGCGATGTAGTTCTTGTCTGCGGTCGAATTGCGCTGGATGGCGCCGTAAGCGCAGTGATGGTTGGTGACCACCAGGCCATCAGGGGAGACGAACGACGCCGAGCAGCCGTCCAGCGACACGATGGCGCTCATTGGATGCTTGGTCAGGTCAGCCAGGCGCTCGGCCGGAATGGTGATGCCGATGCGTTTCAGTTCTGCCTTCAGTTGTGGCAGTTGGTGCGGCTGCCATTGGCCTTCGTCGGCCATGGCGGGAGCGAATGCTGTTAGCAACGCTGCCGAAAGTGCGAGTTTTTTAGTCAAGTCAGTCCCCTGAACGTATAAAAGCACCGGCAGTATATGCGTTCCCGGCGCGCAGGGCTATTGACTTTTTGCTTACAAAGGGAGGCGTACCGTCACGCAGCATCCCGCGCCCGGTTCGTACTCATTGAGGGTAAAACTGCCATGCAGGGCATCGGCGCGCTCCTGCATCCCGATCAGGCCAAAGGAGCCGGGCTGCTCGCGGCAGGACGGTGCGATGCCAATGCCGTTGTCCTCCACTTCCAGCAGCACCACGCCCTCTTCCACCCACAGGCGCACGGTGACCACGCTGGCGCGCGAATGGCGCAGCACGTTGACCAGCGCTTCCTGCACGATGCGGAACAGCACCAGGCTGGCGTCGCTGCCAATCGACGCCAGTTGCGCCTCGCCGGGCAGCTCGAGCTCGTAATGCAGGTTGCTGCGGTGGCGGAAGTCGTTGACCAGCCACTCGAGCGCCGCCGCCAGGCCGAGGTCCAGCACCGCGGGCCGCAGTTCATTCATGATGCCGCGCACGCTGCGCAAGGTGGCGTCGATGTTCTCCAGCGCGGCCGCGACCCGGCGCGCGAAGCGGTTCTGGCGCCCGCCCATGCGTTCGTTAAGCTGCACGATATCGAGCTTCAGCGCCAGCAGGTTTTGCCCCAGTTCGTCGTGGATTTCGCGTGCGATGCGCTTGCGTTCCTCCTCCTTGACCGCCGCCATGTGGGCCGACAACTGGCGCAACTGGCCGTTGGCATGCAGCAGTTCGGCGGTGCGCTGCACCACGCGGGTTTCCAGGTTGCGGTGCAGGTCTTGCAGGGCCGATTCGACCTGCTTGCGGCGGCTGATATCGGACAGCACCGCCACCACGCCGGCCACGCCGCCATCGTTCCCCGCCAGGGCGCGCAGCGACAGCGTGGCATGGTAATCGCCGCCATCGGGGCGCTGGCCGGTGAGTTCGCCCTGCCAGCTACCGCCGTCCAGTGCCGCCAGTACTGCCTGGTGCCCGCACAGCATGGCCAGGTCGCTGCCGATCGCCTGCGCTTCGTTGTGGCCGCAGATGGCGGAAAAAGCCGGATTGACGGCCACGATGGCGCCGTTGGCGTCCGCCACGGCCACGCCGTCGCCCAGGGTGTCCAGCACGGCAAAAGCACGTCGCAGCGCGGTATCGTGCTGCTCATGCGAGCGCACTTCGCTGAGCACCATGCGGATCGCCTCGCCGTCGTGGTCAAGGTTGGCCTCGATGCGCACGCGCGCGCCGCCGACACCCTCGAAAAGCAGTCCCTCCATGGATGCACTGGCGCCGTCGGCATGCAGGTTGGCCAGCAGCTGGCGCAGCGCCGGCTGGCTGGCCGGCGCAATGAAGCGCTCCACAGGCTGCCCCGGCAGGTCCGGCAGCGGCATCGCAAACAGGGCTGCCGCCGCGCGGTTGGCGCCGGCGATCATGCCGTCGCGCGCCAGGGCGAGGTAGCTCACCGGGGCCTGGTCGAACAGGCCTGCATAGCGCAGCAGGCCCTGCTCCACTTCGCGTTTCTGACGCTCGAGCTCCGCCAGGGCGGCACTCTGGACTTCAAGTTCCAGCTGGCTGACTTGCAGCTCATGCCATTGGCGCAGGGCGTCGGTGCGGCTCATTTGGTGCTGCCTCCTTCAGGCGTCAAACGCGCTTCCAGCAGTTTCAGTTCGGTGACGTTGACAAAGGTTAGCACCAAGCCGTCGATCACGTTGTTGACGGTGCGGTAAGGCATGATGCGCACCATGAACCAGCGTCCGTCGCGGGTCGGGATCTGGCGCTCGCAGAACACCAGGGAGCGCAGCACTTCGGCCGCATCGTCTTCCATGTCCGGGTACACCAGGTCGTTGGCGATATCGCTCAGCGGACGATTCAGGTCGGTGGCAATCAGCTTGTACAGCTGGGTGGCCTGGTTGGTATAGCGCCGGATGTTCATCTGGCTATCGAGGAAGATGACCGCGATATCGGTGCTGTTCAGCAGGTTCTTCATGTCGCTGTTGACCAGCGACAGGTCGTCCACCTTGGACTGCAGTTCGGCGTTGACGGTGTACAGCTCTTCGTTCAGCGACTGCATTTCCTCCTTCGAGGTGGTGAGTTCCTCGTTGGTCGACTGCAGTTCTTCATTGGTCGATTGCAGTTCTTCGTTGGCGGCCTTCAGTTCCTCGCGAGAGGTCTGCATTTCTTCGCGCACCGCCTGCAGTTCCAGGCGCGCCATGGTCAGTTGCTGCTCCAGCTCCTGCGGGCGCGGGTCGGCGCCGCGGCTGCCGCGCTTGCGGGGCGGCATCGGCGTCGCATTGAACGTCACCAGCAGGTTGTGGCCGGACTGGCCGTCTTCGCGCACCACTTCGGCCGTCATGTCGACCAGCAGCGATGCCGCGCCGTCCTTGAACAGCAGCTCGCGCACCGATTCCGTGCTCTCGCTGCGGTTGGCGCGCTCGATCAGGTCAGCCAGCTCGTAGCGTAGTCCGTCGCGCGCCATGGCGTGGATGTTCCAGTTGGCGCGGCCGGCGGCAGGCTCCAGGAAGGTGCCGGTGCGGCCGTGGATGTACAGGATGTCGCCGTCGCTGTTGATCATGACTGCCGCCGGCGTATGGGCTTTAAGCAGCAGGTGTTCTACTTGTGTCTGGATATTGCCATTCATGGTCATGGTCGTAACTTCGATGGAACTGGGTTGCGCGGTCTTCGCTATCTTGGTCGGGAAATAATTCGCCACGCGCTGCGTGCTGGCATCCAGCCGGCGGTAAATGCGTCCGCAACCGGGTACCGGGGTAAACAATTCGTTGTAACTGCCGGGCGTATCCGCGCTTCCCAACACCAGCAAGCCTTCCGGTTTCAAGGCATAGTGGAACAACGGTATCAGTTGTTCCTGCAATTTAGGGTTGAAATAGATTAGCAGATTGCGGCAGCTCAGAATATCGAGTTTGGTGAACGGCGGATCGGAAATGATGTTCTGCTGCGCGAAGATGATCATATTGCGCAGTTCCTTGCGGATGCGATAGCCAGCGCCGTCGGCCACAAAGTAGCGCTGCAGCCTTTCGTGCGATACATTGTCCTCCACGCCGCGGCCAAACATGCCCTGGCGCGCCTTGTCGATCGCGTCGCCATGCAGGTCGGTGGCGAAAATCTGCAGCGAATATTTGCCCGCCTCGTTGCTGCGCGTGACGGATTCGTCGAACACCATGGCCAGGGTGTAGGCTTCCTCACCGGTCGAGCAGGCCGGCACCCAGGCCTTGAAGGCGGCGCCGTGCGGGTGTGCCGCCAGCAGTGCCGGGATGGTCTCGTTGCCCAGGTGGTCCCAAACGGAAGGGTCGCGGAAGAAACTGGTCACGCCGATCAGCATTTCGCGGAACAGCAACTGGACTTCGGCGGCATTCTCGCGCAGGAACGCGACGTATTCCTCCATCGACTCAAGCTGGTGCAGCTTCATGCGGCGCTCGATGCGGCGCAGCACGGTGCTCATCTTGTATTCGGTGAAGTTGTTGCCGGTATGGCGCTGCAATAGCGACATCAGTTCGCGCAAGGCCTGGCGCCGGGCACGCGCCGCCCCGTGGGCGCCGCCATGCGGCACCGAACGCACCTGGCACAGCCACATCGGCATGGCGCCGGGCGGCGCGACAAAGTCGGCCACGCCGGCCGTGATGGCGCTGCGCGGCATCGAGTCGAATTTGGCGGAATTGGGCTCCTGCGCCAGCGTCACCCCGCCCGCTTCCTGGATCGCCCGCAGGCCGGCGGTACCGTCGGTGCCCATGCCGGAGAACACTACCCCGGCGGCAGCCTGTCCTTTTTCGGCGGCCAGCGCGCGGAAGAAGGAGTCGATCGGGTAGCGGGCATGGGCGTCGGCAGCTTCCACCGGCATCAGCTTTTCGTTGGAAAAAGCCAGGTCGTGGCTGGGCGGGGCCACGTAGACGTGGTCCGGCCGGACTTCGATCGAATCGGCGATCTCGCACACTTCCATGCTGGTGATGCGGCGCAGCAGTTCCGGCAGCAGGCCGCGGCGCGAGGGATCCTGGTGTTGCAGGACGATGAACGCCATGCCGGTGCGGGTCGGCATGGAGGCAAGGAATTCGGAAATCGCATCCAGGCCGCCGGCCGACGCGCCCATGCCGACGATCTGCACCGCCTGGCGGTGCCGTAACGTTTCGCTGGAATCCGGATCGGATGAAACTAGGGGGTTAGTCATTCCACCATGATGCCAGTGCGGCAAGGAAATGGCAAACCGCCAGTTACACCCTGCAGCAGGACTTAGCGGGCGTGCCAGCCGCCGCCCAGCGCCTGGACCAGGGCCACCGCGGTTGACTGCCGGTCGGCTTGCGCCTGTAACAGCGCGCGGCGCGCATTGAGCGCCGTGACCTGGGCCGTGACCACATCCGTATAGCCCACCTGGCCGGCGCGGTAGCGGTTCAGCATCTGCTGCTCGACCTGGCTGGCGGCGGCGGCAGAAGTCTCGCGCAAGGACTGTTGTTGCGCCAGCACACGGCTGGCTGCCAACTGGTCTTCCACGTCCGCCAGCGCGTCCAGGACAGACTGGCGATAGGTCGCCACGGCCACGTCGCGGGCGGCGCTGGCCTGGTCGACCCGGGCGCCAGTGGCGCCGGCATTGAACACCGCCTGCGCTGCCGACAGGCCGAGCGACCACAGGGTGTTGGAGGCGCTGAACAAGCCGCCGGCCTGGCTGCCCGCCACGCCGTAGCTGCCGCCAAGGCTCAGGCTCGGAAAATAGGCGCTGCGGGCGATACCGATCTGCGCATTGGCCGCCGCCACCCGGCGTTCGGCGGCGGCAATGTCGGGCCGCCGTTCCAGCAGCGTCGATGGCAGGCCGACTGGGACCTGCGGCACCTGCAGCGTCCAGGGCGCCGGCGCCAGCGTGAAGTCAGCCGGCGCCTTGCCGAGCAGGATGGCGATGGCGTGTTCGAGCTGGGCGCGCTGGCGCTGCTGCGTCAAGCGGTCGGCGCTGGCGTTGGCCAGCTGGGTTTGTGCCTGCAACAGGTCCGAACTGGGCGCAACACCGGCGTTCACGCGGTTCTGCGTAATCTGCAGCACGCGCTGGTAGCCGTCCACCGTTTCTCCCAGCAGCGCCAGTTGGGCATCCGCCAGGCGCAGGCCGATGTAGTTGGCGGCCAGTTCGCCCTGTGCCGCCAGCCGCGCTGCCGCCAGGTCAGCCTCGCTGGCCTGGGCGCTGGCCTGGGCCCCGCTGACGCCCGCGCGCAGCCGGCCCCACACGTCCGGCTCCCAGCTGGCGCCGATATTGACCCGGTACTGGTTGCCGGTGCGCGTATCGCCGCCCCCGCCGCTACGGTTGGCGCTGGCGTCCAGCGTCACCACCGGGAACAGCGCGGCGCGCTGCTCGGCCACGGCGGCGCGCGCCTGCGCATAGCGCGCCGCGGCCGCTGCCACGTTCTGGTTGTTCACTTCCACCTGGCTGGCCAGGGTGTTCAGCGTGGCGTCGCCGAACAGCTCCCACCATGGCCCTTTTTCCAGCAGGTCGGCCGGCGCGGCCGGCTGCCAGCCCTGCGCTTCCTTGAATTCGGCCGACAGCGGCGCGCTGGGCGTATGGTAGGCCGGGCCGGTGGCGCAGCCGGCCAGTGCGAGCGTGAACGCGCCAAGAATTTTTTTCATGATGTGGCCTTCGCGCCACGCAGGCGCATCTTATCGAGCAACAGGTAGACCACGGGCGTGGTCAATAAGGTGAGCAACTGGCTGGCGACCAGGCCGCCGATGATGGCAATGCCAAGCGGCTGGCGCAGCTCCGAGCCTTCGCCGAAACCGATCGCCAGCGGCAGCGCACCCAGCGCCGCGGCCATGGTGGTCATCAGGATAGGACGGAAGCGCAGCAGGCACGCCTCGCGTACCGCGCTGAGCGAATCGAGCCCGCGCGTGCGCTCCGCCTCCAGCGCGAAGTCGATGATCAGGATGGCGTTCTTCTTCACGATGCCGATCAGCAGGAACACCCCGATCAGGGCGATCAGCGAGAACTCCATGCGGAACAGCAGCAACGCCAGCACCGCGCCCACGCCTGCCGAGGGAAGCGTCGACAGCACCGTGATCGGGTGCACCAGGCTTTCGTACAGCATACCCAGCACGATGTAGATCACCACCAGCGCGGCGGCGATCAACAGCGGCTGCTGCTGGTTGGTTTCCTGCGCCGTGCGCGCCGTCCCCTGGAAGCTGCCGCGCACATTATTCGGCATGCCGATGGCGTTTTCCGCGTCTTTCACCGCCTGCTGCGCCTCGCCCAGGCTGGCGCCGTCGGCCAGGTTGAAGGACACCGTGGTTGCCAGCTCGCCGTCCTGGTGGTTCACCGATGCCGGGGTGGAGCGCTCGGCGAAGGTCGCCAGCGCCGCCAGCGGCACCATCGCTTCCGCCTGCGCGCTCAAGGCCGAGCCGCCGGACGGGTCGCGCATCCCGGCTCCCACCACGCTGCCCGCACCGGCCGTGGCGCCGCTGGCACCTGCGGCACTGCCAGCGGCGCTGGCGCCAGTCGTGCTGCCAGACGTGCTCCCGGCGCTTGCCGCGCTGGCGCCGCCGCCCAGCTCCTGCGCGCTGGCGGCCGCGCGACGCGCAACATAGACGTCGGCCAGCGCCTCGGGACTGCGTGCGTACTCCGGCGCTACTTCCATCACCACCTTGTACTGGTTCAGCTCATCGTAGATGGTCGCCACCTGGCGCTGGCCGAACGCGTTGTACAGCGCATTGTCGACGTCGCGCATGGTCAGTCCCATGCGCGCCACCATATCCTTGTCCGCTGCGACGAAGGTTTCCACGCCGTTGTCGGCCTGGTCGGTGTCGACGTCCACCAGCGCCTTCTGCCGCTTCATCTCGTCCGCCAACCGCGATGCCCAGCGCTTCAAATCGGCCCGGTTATCGCTCTTCAGCGTGTACTGGTAGGTGGAATTGCTCTGCCGCCCGCCCATGCGCAAGTCCTGCACCGTATTCAGGAACAGCGACACGCCTGTCACCCGCGCCAGCTTGGGCCGCAAGCGGGCAATTACCTGCAGTCCCGTCACGTCGCGCTCGGCCGCCGGCTTCAGGCTGACGAACATGAAGCCGCCGCCGGCGCGCGAACCGCCGGTGAAGCCCACCACCGTCGCCACCGCCGGATCGTCGCGGATAATGTTCACCAGCTGCCGCAGCTTGCCCTGCATGGCCTGGAAGGAAATGCTCTGGTCGGCGCGGATGCCGCCGTTGATCTGCCCCGTGTCCTGTTGCGGGAAGAATCCCTTCGGCGCCGCCGCATACAGGTACACGTTCAGGCCCACCACGAACACCAGGATCAGCATCACCAGCCAGGCGCTGGACAGCGCCCAATCCAGCGATTTTTCGTACATGCGCAAGATGAAGTCGAAGCCGCGTTCGAACCAGCGCGATATCCGCCCCGGCGGCTTCTGTTCAACGCCCGGCCGAAGCAGCCAGGCGCACAGCATCGGCGTGGTGGTCAGCGAAATCACAAGGGAAATCATCACAGCCGCCGACAGGGTAACGGCAAATTCGCGGAACAGCCGTCCTACCTGCCCGCCCATGAACAGCAACGGAATGAACACCGCCACCAGCGACACGCTGATCGACAGCACGGTGAAGCCGACTTCCTTCGCCCCCTGCAGCGCGGCGGCGAAGCGCTCCATGCCCTGCTCCATATGGCGCGCCGTGTTCTCCAGCACCACGATGGCATCGTCGACCACGAAGCCGGTAGCCACCGTCAACGCCATCAGGCTGAGGTTGTTCAGGCTGAAGCCCAGCAGGTACATCACGCCAAAGGTGCCCAGCAGCGACACCACCGTGGCAATCGCCGGAATGACGGTGGCCCGCGCGCTGCGCAGGAAAGCGCTCACCACCAGCACCACCAGCATGATCGAGATCAGCAGGGTGAACTCGATCTCGTGCAGAGAGGAGCGGATCGAGTTTGTGCTATCCGAGGCCACCTGCAGCTTCACGTCCTGCGGCAACTGCGCCTGCAATTGCGGCAGCAGCGCACGCACCGCATCCACCGTCTCGATCACGTTCGCGCCCGGCTGGCGCGTCACCAGCACGATCACGGCCGGCTCGCCGTTGAACAGGCCAAGCGTGTTGCGGTTCTCCGCGCCGTCGGTCACCTCCGCCACGTCGTCGAGGCGGATCGCGGCGCCGTCGCGCCAGGCCACCACCAGGTCGCGGTAATCGGCCGCGCTGCGCCCGCCGCTGGCCGTGGAAGCGGCAGAATAAATCTGCAGGCGCCGGCCTTCCACCTCGATCGCACCTTTTGGCCGATTGGCGTTGGTGGCCTGGATCGCCGCCCGCACGTCTTCGGACGACACGCCATAGCGGTTCAGCGCAAATGGCAGCAGCTCGACGCGTACCGCCGGCAGCGAGCCGCCGCCGATCTCCACGTCGCCCACGCCTTTCACCTGCGCCAGCTTTTGCTGCACGATATTAGACACCGATTCATACACCTGCCCCGGGCTGCGCGTGGCCGAAGTCAACGCCAGGATGATCACTGGCGCATCGGACGGGTTGGCCTTGCGGTAGGTCGGATTGCTGCGCAGCGTGGCCGGCAGGTCTGCGCGCGAGGCATTGATGGCCGCCTGCACTTCGCGCGCCGCGGCATCGATCTTGCGGTTCAGTTCAAACTGCAGGTTGACGCGCGTCGAGCCGCTGCCGGATGACGAGGTCACCTCGTTCACGCCCGCGATCACCGCAAGCCGCCGTTCCAGCGGAGTTGCCACGCTGCTGGCCATGGTGTCCGGACTGGCGCCCGGCAGGCTTGCGCTGACCGAAATCGAGGGATAGTCCACCTGCGGCAACGGCGATACCGGCAGCACGAAGAAGGCTGCGATGCCGGCCAGCGCCAGCCCGATCGTCAGCAGCACCGTGGCGATCGGACGGCGGACAAAGGGCTCGGACAGGTTCATGCCGGCTCCTCGCGCCCGCGGCGGCGGCGCTGCGCAAGGCGGTCAAAGGCCAGGTAGATCACCGGCGTGGTGTACAGCGTGAGCAGCTGGCTGACAATCAGGCCGCCGAAGATCGACAGGCCAAGCGGCCGGCGCAACTCAGCGCCTTCGCCCCAGCCGAACATCAATGGGACGGCCGCAAACAGCGCCGCCATGGTGGTCATCAGGATGGGCCGCAGCCGCAGCAGCGCCGCCTGGTGGATCGCGTCGCGCGGCGCCATGCCCTGCTCGCGCTCGGCCTCGATGGCGAAGTCGATCATCATGATCGCGTTCTTCTTGACGATGCCGATCAGCAGGATGATGCCGATGATGCCGATCACGCCCAGTTCCTGCCCCGTCAGCATCAGCGCCAGCAGCGCGCCGACGCCGGCCGACGGCAGCGTGGACAGGATGGTCAGCGGGTGGATATAGCTTTCGTACAGCACGCCCAGCACGATGTAGACGCACACCACGGCCGCCAGGATCAACCACAGCTGGTTGCTCAGCGAAGCCTGGTAGGCGCCCGCCGCGCCGAGGAAAGTCAGGCTGACCGACTGCGGCAGGCCGACTTCCTTTGCCGCCTCGCGAATGGCGTCCACCGCCTGCCCCAGCGCCACGCCCGGCGCGGCGTCGAAACCGATGGTGGTGGCCGGGTATTGCGCCACGTGGGTGACCTGCAGCGGCGCCGGGCGCTCCTGCACGCTGGCGATGGCCGACAGGGGCGTCGGCTTGCCGCTGCCGGTGCGCAGCTGCAGGTTGCCCAGCGCTTCCGGCGTCTCCATGCGGTCCTGGTCAGCTTCCAGGATCACCCGATACTGGTTGGTCTCGGTGAAGATGGTGGACACGATGCGCTGGCCGAAGGCGCTGTACAAGGCGTCGTCCACCGCGGCGGCGGTAATCGACAGGCGCGACGCCGTGTCGCGGTCGATGCTGACATAAGCTCCGGCACCGGTGGCGCCCACGTCGGACACCACATTGCGCAGGCGCTCCTTCGCCGCCATGCGCTCGGCCAGTTTGCTGGCCCATTCGGACACGGTGGCGTTGTCGGCGCCTTCCAGCGAAACGCGGTACTGGGTCGGGCCGCTTTCGGCATCGATGGTCAGGTCCTGCGTGGGCTGCAGGTACAGCTTGACGCCCGCCACCTGCGCCACCCGGTTGCGCAGCCGTTCCATCACCACCTGCAGCTTGTCGCGGTCCGGTTTCAGGTTGACCAGCATGCTGCCGGTATGCAGCATGGTGTTGTTGCCAGCGTCGACGCCGACCACGGAGCTGAGCGAAGCCACGGCCGGGTCGTCCAGCAGGGCGCGGGCCGCTTGCTGCTGCAGTTGCGCCATGCGCTCGTAGGACACGGTTTGCGCGGCCTCGATCCGGGCTTGCAGCTGGCCGGTGTCCTGGGTCGGGAACAGGCCTTTGGGAATCCACAGGTAGAGCAACACCGTCAGCAGCAGCGTGCCCAAGGCCACCAGCAGGGTCAGGCCCTGGCGCTGCAGCACCCATTGCAGGCTGGTGTCATAGCGCTTGACCAGGCGGTCGAACAGGGTCGCCTCATGTTCCTTGTGTTCCGCCAGCCAGCGACCGGACATCATCGGCACCAGCGTCAGAGACACCACGGCGGAAATCAGGATGGTAATGGCCAGCGTCACCGCGAACTCGCGGAACAGGCGGCCCACCACGTCCCCCATGAACAGCAGCGGGATCAGCACGGCGATCAGCGACACCGTCAGCGAAATGATGGTAAAGCCGATCTGCTGCGCGCCTTTGAAGGCAGCGTTCATGGGGCTCTCGCTTTCTTCGATATGGCGCGCGATGTTCTCGATCATGACGATGGCGTCGTCCACCACGAAACCGGTGGCGATGGTCAGCGCCATCAGGCTGAGGTTATTCAGGCTGTAGCCAAGCAGGTACATGACGCCGAAGGTGCCAACCAGCGAGATCGGCACCGCCAGGCTGGCGATCACTGTCGCGCGCGGGCTGCGCAGGAAAGCGAAGATCACCAGCACCACCAGCACCACGGCCAGCAGCAGTTCCAGCTCCACGTGCAGCACCGATGCGCGGATGCCGTGCGTGCGGTCGCTCAGCACCGTCACCTCGATGGCGCCGGGCAGGCTGGCCTGCAGTTCCGGCAGGCGCTCCTTGATGGCGTCCACTGTGGCGATCACATTGGCACCCGGCTGGCGTTGCACGTCGAGGATGATGGCAGGCGTCAGGCCGGCCCAGGCGCCCAGCTTGACGTTTTCGGCGCTGTCCACTACGCGCGCCACGTCCTGCAGCCTGACCGGCGCGCCATTGCGGTAGGAGACAATCAGCTGGCGGTAGTCGTCCGCCGCCAGCAACTGGTCGTTGGCATTGATGGTGAAGGCACGCGTCGGACCGTCGAAGCTGCCCTTGGCGCTGTTGGCGTTGGCTGCCGTGATGGCGGTACGCAGCGTATCGAGGCCCAGGCCGTAGCTGGCCAGGGCTTGCGTGTCGGCCTGGATGCGCACGGCAGGCCGCTGGCCGCCGCCCAGCGTCACCAGGCCGACGCCGTTGACCTGGCTGATTTTCAGCGCCAGCCGCGTATTGACGATGTTCTGCACTTCCGTCAGCGGCATGGTTTTCGACGTGATCGCCAGGGTCAGCACCGGCGCGTCGGCCGGGTTGACCTTGGCGTACACCGGCGGCGCCGGCAAATCGGTCGGCAGCAGCGATCCGCCGGCGTTGATGGCGGCCTGCACTTCCTGCTCGGCCACGTCCAGCGTCTGGCCCAGGCTGAATTGCAGCGTGATGATGGAGACGCCGGCGGCGCTGGTGGAACTCATGCGCTGCAGGCCGGACATCTGGCCGAACTGCCGCTCAAGCGGCGCCGTGACCGTGCGGCCCATCACTTCCGGGCTGGCGCCGGGATACAGGGTACGCACCTGGATGGTCGGGAAGTCGACCTGCGGCAGCGCCGACAGCGGCAGGAAGCGATAGCCGAGCAGGCCGGCCAGCACGATGGCCAGCATGAACAGCGCCGTCGCCACCGGCCGCTGGATGAATGGCGCCGAGGGGCTCATCGCGTCACGCCGTCCGTTGCCCGGCCCTCGCCCCGCGCCGCGCCGCCCGAGCCAGCCGCGCCATCGCGTGTCCGCCGGCCGGTTGCTCCGGCCGCATCGCCGCCGGCATCCGGCGTCGCGGCACCGGCTTCGTCGCGATGACGCCGCGATTGGCCGCCGCTCTCGCCGCCGGCCCCGGCCTCACCTGCGGCCGCGCCGGACGCAGCACCACCGGCCGCTGCATCTCCGCGATGCCTTCCTGCCCGTCCCTCGCCGCGCGAACGGCCCGGGTGTTCGCCGTCTGCCCCCGGCCGTTGCGCCGGCAGCGTCACGCGCGCCCCGTCCTTGATCCGGTCCGCGCCTTCGGTGATCACCTGCTCGCCCGCCGCCAGGCCGCTCTCGATCTGCACCTTGTCCACGGTGGCGATCCCGCGCTTTACCGGGCGCAGCGACGCCGTCTGTCCATCCTGCAGCACGTACACGTAATCGCCAGAAGAGCCGTGCCGCAGGGCCGTCACCGGGACCACCACGGCATCCCTGATGGTGCGCAGCTCCAGCCGCACGTTCACGAACTGGCTGGGGAACAGCGAAGAACCGGCATTAGCAAAGCGCGCCTTGGCCATCACCGTGCCGGTCTGGGTGTCGACCTGGTTGTCCAGCGCATAAAACTCGCCCTTCTCCAGCACCGTGCTGCGCGTGCGGTCGTACGCCAGCGCCACCATGCGCTGCCCGGCAAGATCCGCAGCGCGCGGCGCCAGCTCGGCGACCCGGTCCTGCGGCACCGCAAATTCCACGTCGATCGGCGCCAGTTGCGTGATCACCGCGATGCCGCCGGCATCGCCTGAACCCACCAGGTTGCCGATATCGACCACCCGCAAGCCGACCCGCCCGCTGATCGGCGCCACCACCTTGGTGTAGCCAAGGTTCAGGCGCGCGGTGCCCTCGTTGGCGCGGTCGGTGGTGACGGTGCCCTGGAGCTGCTTGACCAGCGCCGCCTGCGTATCGACGTCCTGCCGCGCAATGGAATCCTGCGACAGCAAGGTGCGGTAGCGTTCGAGGGTCAGGCGGGCGTTTTCCAGCTGCGCTTCGTCGCGTTCGCGCTGGCCGGTCGCCTGCATCAGTTGCAGCTCGAACGGTCGCGCATCGATCTGGGCCAGCACCTGGCCCGCCTTCACCATCTGGCCTTCCCTGAACAAGACCTTCTGCAGGATGCCTGAGACTTGCGGGCGCACGGTCGTGGTGGCGGCTGCGGTGACCGTGCCCAGCGCGTCGAGCGTGACGGGCAGGTCGGCCTTTTCAGCCGTGGCCACGCCGACCGTGGCAGCGGGTCCGCGCCCGCCCCTCCCACCCCGGCCCGCGCCACCTGCGGCGCCGCGGCCGCCGGCGCCTTGGCCCGCCGCAGCGGCGGCCGGGGTACCCGGACCACCCGGCCCGCCCTCGGCAGGGCCGCGGTGGGTCAGGTACCAGGCCAGTCCGCCCAGGGCCAGCATCCCGGCCAGGGCGGCGACTCCCCCGATCCAGCGCGCCCGCTTGCTGGCGCGAGGTTTCGACGGGGCATTGGATGTTGTTGGAGTCTCCATACGGTGACCCTTTCTTCTTTTGGTAGGTAGTCGAATTGACTCTAGCACAGCGCCCTGGGCCAAATGCGTTAGGCAAGAAACATCAGAAACAATTCGAGCGAACCGGCGCCCCAAAAGAAAAGCCGCCAGACTGGCTGGCGGCTTGTTTCCTGTAATAACTGCTTACAAAGATGCTACAAACTAATCGGGTGAGCTGCAGAGGCAGTGGGTCAGCGCCATGAACGGCTTGCGCTGGACCGTCATCTCGTTCAGCCAGCCCAGGTCCTGCACCACTTCGCTGGCCACGCCCGCCGGTACGCCGGCCGGCAGCAGCGAGGCGCGCGCCTGGTCGCCGAAAGCCTTGGCGGCGGCAGCTTTCGCTGACGAAGCGCCGAAGTACTCCAGCACCTTGTCAAAGCGCGACACTTCACGCTCGATGTAGACGATGCGCGGTTCGCCAGTCATCTTGGCGCGGCGCGCCGCGGACTTCAAGGCATCCTGGTAGCCGCCCAGCGTGTCGACCAGGCCGCGCTCCTGCGCTTGCGCGCCAGTCCAGACACGGCCCTGGCCCACGGCGTCGATCTTGTCGGCCGTGGTATTGCGCGCCTTGGCCGCCTTGGAGGTGAATTCCTCGTAGGTGTGGCCGATCACGCCCTGGATCAACTGGCCGAAGCGCGGGTCCATCGGACGCAGCGGATTGCCCGCGTCACCCAGCCAGGTGGTGGTCTGGCCGGCGGTATGGATGCCCAGCTTGTCGATCACCTTGTCCACGGTCGGGAACAGCGCGAACACGCCGATCGAGCCGGTAATGGTGGCCGGGTCGGCAATCACTTCATCCGAGGCCATCGAAATCCAGTAGCCGCCGGATGCGGCCACATTGCCCATCGAGACGACCACCGGCTTGCCGGCCGCGCGGGTCAATTCCAGTTCGCGGCGAATCAGCTCGGAACCGAAGGCGCTGCCGCCAGGCGAATCGACGCGCAGCACCACCGCCTTGATCGAGCTATCTTCACGCGCCATGCGCACCAGGCGGGCCGTCGACGCGCCGCCGATCTGGCCGGCCGGCGCATCGCCGTCGCTGATTTCGCCAACCGCCATGACCACGCCGATCGCGTCGCCGGTCAGTTTCGGGAACACGCGCGCCAGGTAATCGTGGTAACTGACCTGGCGGAAGGACTTGGCCGCCGGATCGTCGACGCCGCGCTTGGTCATCATCACGCGCAGCTCGTCCTTGGTTTTCAGGCCGTCGACCAGCTTCGCATTCAGCGCCACCTTGGCCAAGTCGCCCTTGGTTTCCGCCACCAGCGCAGGAATATTGTCGATGGTCTTCATCAGCGCGCCTTCCGGCATCTTGCGCAACTGCTCCACCTGGGCGGTGTAGCGCGCCCACAGGTCGTTGTACAGGAAGGCATCCGCTTCCGCCGCTGCCGGCGATGGGCCGTTGGCGATGAACGGCTCGGCGAAGCTCTTGTAGGTGCCGACCTTCATCAGGTTGACGGTCACGCCGACCTTGTCCAGCGCATCGCGGTAATAATTGCGGTATTTGCCGAAGCCGTCGAGGAACACTGCGCCCATCGGGTGCAGGTAGACTTCGTCGGCATGGATGGCGACCTGGTACTGGCGCTGGTTATAGCTGGAACCCCAGGCCACCACTTTCTTGCCGCTGGCCTTGAAGCGGTCCACCGCAGCGCCGATTTCGCGCAGCATGGCCTGGCCGCCGCCCTGCATTTCGTCCAGCACCAGCACGGCGCCGCCGATCTGCGGATCCTTGGCGGCCGCATCGAGCACGTTCAACACATCGCGCAGTTGCACCGATTTGTGCACCTCGCCGCCGGCCAGGCCGGCCATCAGCGCGTCGCGGCTGCTGCCGGACGATTGCTCCACCAAAGCGCCTTCCAGGTTCAGGACCAGCATGGTCTTGTCGCCCAGAGGCTTGACGCCGCCGCCGAAAATGGCGGCAATCAGCAGTACCACCACCAGCAGGAACAGGAAGTTCATGGTGGCGCGGCGGCTTTTATCCACGGCGCCCCAGAACCAGGCAAATCCACCGCGGACATACGAGAAAACAGAGCGGGACATCTTTACTCCTAGTGCAAAAAATGTAACTACTTCACACTATAAGCGACATTCGCCTTGTAGGGTGAAGAAATGAGGTAAAGCCCAGCCATCACCAGCAGGCCGTTGATGACCAGCAGTTCCAGGCCGATGCGGTAGCTGCCGAACAGCATTTGCTGGTTGAAGTCCACCAGGGCGCACAGCAGCGGCCCGGCCAGCGCCACCCATGGCGCCAGCTTGTCGTTCACGGTACGCTTGCTGAGCAGGCCGAAGGCGAACAGGCCAAGCAGCGGACCGTAGGTATAGCCCGCCAGCTTCAGGACCATCCCGATCATGCTGGCACTGTCGATCCATTTGAACACCATCACCATCAGCAGGAACAAGGCGCAGAACCCCAGGTGCACCCGGTGGCGGATGCGCAGTTGCGCGCCCTCGCCCAGGTCGTCGCGCCGTTTCAGGCCCAGGATGTCGATGCAGAAGGACGAGGTCAGCGCCGTGATCGCGCCGTCGGCGCTCGGGAACAAGGCGCTGATCAGGGCAATGATGAAGACCAGCTGCAGCAGGGCCGGCAAATGGCCCATCACCACTGCCGGGAAGATCTTGTCGCCGCTCGCCGTTACGCCCACCTGCTGCGCATACAGGTAAAGCAGGCCGCCGAGGAAGAGGAACAGCGTCAGCACCCCGGCCAGGATGGCGTTCAGCGCCAGCATGTTCTTCTGCGAATCGCCCAGGGTCTTGACCGAGATATTCTTCTGCATCATTTCCTGATCCATGCCGGTCATGGTGATAACGATGAAAAAGCCTGCCACAACCTGCTTCCAGCCATTGCCGGGGCTATTGATGTCGGTCGTGAAGACGCGCGCCAGGCCGGAAGAACGCATGCGCTCCAGGCTTTCCAGCAGGCCCAGGTTCATTTCGTTCAGCAGGAACACGGTGCAGGCCACCAGGCCAAACAGCATGCCGGTCGTTTGCAGCGTATCGGTCCAGACGATGGTCTTGACCCCGCCCTCGTAGGTGTACAGCAGGATCATCGCCAGGATCACCAGGTTGGTCAGCCAGAACGGCACGCCAATGCTGTCCAGGATCACCGCCTGCAGGATGTTTACCACCAGGTACAGGCGCGCGGTGGCGCCCAGGGTGCGTGACAGGATGAAGAATGCCGCCCCGCTCTGGTAGGAACGCCGGCCCAGGCGCACGTCGAGGTAGTGATAGATGGAAGTCAGTTTCAGGCGGTAGTACAGCGGCAGCAGGATATAGGCCACGGCGATGTAGCCCAGCACGTAGCCGATCATGATCTGCATGTAGCCAAAGCCGTCGCGCCCCACCGCGCCCGGCACGCTGATGAAAGTCACGCCGCTCAGCGTGGTGCCCACCATGCCGAAGGCCACCAGCATCCAGTTCGAACTCTTGTTCCCGATGAAGAAGCTGTCGTTGTTGGCATTGCGGGAAGTGGCCCAGGCCACGCCCAGCAGCAGGCCAAAGTAAGCCAGCACCACGAGGAACAGTGAAACAGGTGACATTTTTTTATCCAGCCATGAAACAATTTGGGCGCCAATATACACCGGAATGCGGAAGCGCCTTAGAATCGCCTGCAAACCTGAGGAAAACAATGTACGACCAACAGACTATCGATTTCGCCCGTGCCCAGGAGGCGCTGGTGCTCCCTCTCGAATACCGCGTCCACGCCCAGGCCGATGGCCGCAGCGAGGGCCGCGAGGAATGCATGCGCGACTATGCGCGCGTGCTGTATTCGTCCTCCTTCCGCCGCCTGCAGGGAAAAATGCAGCTGCTCGGCGTCGACGCCAACCGTTTCAACCGCAACCGCCTGACCCACAGCCTGGAAGTGGCGCAGATCGCCCGTTCCATCGCGGCCGACCTGGGCCTGGAGCGCAGCGTGGTATCGGAGACCTGCTCGCTGGCGCACGACATTGGCAACCCGCCCTTCGGCCATTATGGCGAAAAGATCCTGGACGAGCTGGTGGCCGGTTCCGGCGGCTTCGAGGGTAATGCGCAAGCCTTCCGCACCCTGCGCACGCTGGAAAAGAAGCACCACGCCTACGCAGGCCTGAACCTGACCGTGCGCTCCCTGCTCGGCATCACCAAGTACTTCCAGCGCCGCGCCGACAATCCGAAGAAATTCCTTTACGACGATGACTATGAATTCCTGATCGGGCAGCTCAACGCCGCCGGCGTCGCCGTCCGCAAGAGCATCGATGCCCAGATCATGGACCTGGCCGACGAAATCGCCTACGCCGCGCACGACGTCGAGGACGCGCTGAGCTTCGGCATCATTACCTGGGGCGAGATCGTCCACGAATTCAGGATCAGCAAGGACTTTTCCGCCGCCTATGAGCAGTTTGCCAGCATCGCCAATCACGCCCATGAAGAGGCGTTGAAATGCGATATGCAGGAAAGCTCGGAAGAGTATTCCATCGTGCTGCGCAAGGAACTGACCTCGCAGATCGTGCACGAGCTGTGCCGCGACATCGCCGTGGTCGAGGGCAAGCACGGACCCGAACTCGGTTACCGCACCAAAGGCCTGCTGGCGCGCGGCCTGAAAAGCCTGCTGTGGCGCGCCATCCTGCGCAAGAAAGACGTGCAGCTTTACGAAAAGCGCGGCGAGAAGATCATCCGCGGCCTGTTCGAAGTCCTGACCGACAAGAACTACAACAAGGGCGGCATCCTGCTGCCGCCGGCCATCCGCAGCCTGAAGGACTCGCGCGAGCGCCTGGTGGTGGACTACATTTCCGGCATGATGGATTCCTACGCTGCCAAGGAATACGAAAAATACTTCGGCCCCGGCAGCCTTGATCGCATCTATCCAATTGCATGAACGATCCGCGCAGCGAATACGAGCGCCGCATGAACCGGGTGCTCGACCACATCGACCGCAACCTGGACGCGCAGCTCGACCTGCCCGCCCTGGCCGACATCGCCAACTTCTCGCGCTACCACTTCCACCGTATCTTCGCCGGCTGGATGGGCGAGACCATCGGCGACTATGTGCGCCGGCGCAGGCTGGAGGTCGCGGCCCACAAGCTGGCTGCCGGCGGCACGGTGCTCGAGGTCGCCCTGTCGACCGGCTTCGGTTCGGGGGAAGCCTTTGCCCGCGCCTTCAAGACCCGCTTCGGCAGCACGCCGACCGAGTGGCGCAACAGCACGCCCGAACGCACGGCCGCGTTCCTGGCGGCGCAAAATAGCAATCCGGATCAGGCGAACAGCAAGTACGGTCAGGCCGGCGCAGGCGCGAACGGCGAACATGGCTTCTCCAACAACCCATTCGGAGAAATGATCATGGAAGTCAACATCGTCGACCTGCCACCGGCCCGCATCGCCTACCGCCGCCACATCGGCCCCTACGGCCCGGCCGTCGGCCAGTTCTGGGCCCAGGCCGTCATGCCCTGGATGCTCGGCCACGGCCTGGGCGGCGCCACCTGCTACGGCATCGGCCACGACGACCCGAGCGTCACCCCGGCCGACAAATGCCGCTACGACGCCTGCGTCGAGATTCCGGAAGGCTTTGAGCCCGGCGGGCAATTCAGCGTTGCCCAGCTGCCCGGCGGGCGCTATGCTGTCACCCGCTACACCGGTTCGCCGCGCGACATCGGCCCGGTGTGGAACCGCATGATGAAGGAATGGCTGCCCTCCAGCGGCCTGCAATGCGACGAGCGCCCCTGTTTCGAGCGCTACGAGAATCTCGCGGCGCAGACCGACGGCAGCTTCACCTGCGAAATCTGCATACCTGTGAAAGCACTGTAAGAAAATGAACCCGGAATACCTGGCAATGCTGGTGGCGCGCGATATGCCCTATGGGAAGTACAAGGGCCGCAAGCTGGCCGACTTGCCAGGCCATTACCTGGGCTGGATGGCGCGCGAAGGCTTCCCGAAAGGGGAGCTTGGCGCGCTGCTGGCATTGATGTACGAGATTGACCACAACAACCTGCGCGCCCTGCTCGACCCGCTGCGCGCGCCCGGCCGCCGTTAGCAGCCGCTGGTGTTCGCCGTGACGACCGGAGCTCCGCTGCCGTTGTAGGTGTAACGCACGGAGCATTGCATCGGGTTCGGTGCATTCTCGATGCGCCACCCGGCATCGCCGCCGGGGATCTGGCTATTGCCATAGCCGTAGAAGGTATAGTCGCCGGTCGTTACGGCACTGGGCGAAAGATAGCAGCCGCCGGTCGGGATTTTGGTGCCCTGCAGCGCGATGCCGATCCCGTCGCACCAGCGGTCGGGATAGCCGCTCCAGACCCGCATCCTGGTGACCGCATCGAGGTCGACAAACGTGATGTTGGCCTGGCTGCCAGGCGTGCCTGCTCCCCTGACCGCAGTGATCGACTTGACCAGGCTGATTGAAGTCTTGACCGACCCGGCCAGGCCCTGGATCGAAGCGATGCGGGCGGAGGAACCGAAGTTGATCATTTTCGGAAGCGCCACGGCGGCCAGGATTCCGAGGATGACCATGACGACAATCAGTTCGATGATGGTGAAGCCGCTGGCAGGCGTGCGATGTCGATGCATGAAAAAATCCGGATTCAGTCCTTGCGAAACCGCCTGAGTATACCGGCGTTTCGCGCTGCGGCATACTTGAAAAATAATCGCTATTTCAACGGAGATAATTTGAACCGACTGTACATCACAATCCTGTGCGGAGTCCTGGGCTGCCCGCCCGCCTTCGCTGGCGATGCCGCCCTGCGCCATGCCCAGGCCCTGCTGGAGCGCGTACCCCTGGTCGACGGCCACAACGACCTGCCCTGGACCATCCGCGAAGACGCCGCGCATCCAATGGACGTGGACCACTACGACCTGCGCCGGCGTACTCCGCACGAAACCGACCTGGCGCGCCTGAAGCAAGGCAAGCTGTCCGCCCAGTTCTGGAGCGTGTACGTGCCGGGCGAACTGAAAAGCGGCTGGGCGGTCGCGCAGCTGGAGCAGATCGACCTCGCGCGCCGCATGATCGCGAAATATCCCGAAAGCCTGGTGCTGGCCACCCGCAGCGGCGATATCGCCAAGGCCAAACGCGAAGGCAAGATCGCCAGCTTCATCGGCATGGAAGGCGGCCACGTAATCGAAAACAGCCTGGGCGCCCTGCGCGCCTACTATGACCTCGGCGCGCGCTACATGACCTTGACCCACAACAGCACGCTGGACTGGGTCGACGCCGCCATGGGCGAGCGCAGGCACGGCGGCCTGACGCCCTTCGGCAAAGAGGTGGTGCGCGAGATGAACCGCCTTGGCATGCTGGTGGACCTGAGCCACGTCAGCACCGAAGTGATGCAGCAGGCGCTGGACACCAGCGCGGCGCCGGTGATCTTTTCGCATTCCAGCGCACGCGCCCTGGACGACCACCCGCGCAACGTGCCGGACGAAGTGTTGAAGCGGCTGCCGGCCAACGGCGGCGTGGTGATGGTAACCTTTGTGCCGGCCTTCGTTTCGCCGCAGGTGGCGGCATGGGGCAAAGGGCTGGGCGACGCCGCAGCCGCTGCCGGCGCCAAGCCGGACAGCCCGGAATTCAAGGCCGTCAGGGAAGCGTATATCGCCAAGGCCGGCCCGCAGCCGAAAGCCACCTTGTCCATGGTGGCCGACCACATCGAGCACGTGGCGCGCGTGGCCGGCAAGGACCATGTCGGCATCGCCGGCGACTATTACGGCTCGATCAATCCGGAAGGCCTGGAAGACGTATCGACCTACCCTGCCCTGTTCGCGGAACTGATACGCCGCGGCTGGAGCGACAAGGACCTGGCCAAACTCGCCGGCGGCAACCTGGTGCGCGCTTTTGCCGGCGCCGAACAGGTCGCGGCCCGCCTGCAGAAGGAACGCAAGCCTAGCCTGGCGCGCGTCGAATCGCCAGCTCCGCAAAGCCCGTAAGCGGGTCGTGCTCGCGCGAGAACTGGTGCGTGGGCAGCAGCACCAGCAGCAGTTCGGCCGTGGTGCGCACGATGCAGCCGCGGCCCACGTGCCCGCCGAAAACCCGGCCGCGCGCATCGGACAGCATGATGTGCAGGTGGGCCCCGTCCGGCGCCACGGAACCGGCCAGCGTCAGGATCTCCAGGTCGCCCAGCAGCTCGGTTGGCTGCGCCAGCCCGGCGTAGCGGACCTGGGCCACCGACAGGCTGCCGATGCCCTGCACCAGGTAGCCCGCTGCCGCACCTGCATCGCGCAGCGCCTGTTCCACGGCGCCGCGCAAATCGTCGCCCGGATTCAGGCGTAGTGGCAGCGCGTCCATCATCCCTGCAGGCGCGGCGCCAGCAGCGACGTGAACTCTCCTTTTTCGATCAGGCGCTCAAGGTCGCTGAAGCCGCCGATCAGGACGCCGTCGATGAAAATCATCGGGAAAGTCGGCCAGCCGCTCCACATCTTCAGCGCCGTGCGGCGGCGCCACATGCTGAAGTAGCTGCCGTATTCGAGGTAGGCGTACTTGGTGCCTTGCGCGTCCAGCAGGCGGCAGGTCTTTTTCGGGAACGGGTTCTGGCGCATGCCGACGACCACCACGCGGTTGGCCGCAATGGCCGCCTGCACTTCCGCCACGATGTCGGCATGGTTCTTCGCCACGCGCTCACGGATGGCGGGATGCAGGTGGGCGTCGTCGAGGATGGTACGGGTCATTGTTTTTCCTTGTGCAGTAAATCCAGCGTGGCCTGGTCGGGCACGCCGCCAAAATATTTATCGAGGCAAGCGCGGAACAGCGCATCATCCGGCGCGGCTTGCGCGAACAGCGTCATCGACGAATGGAATTTCATATTGTCCGGCGACCCGAAGATACCATGGACTGACGCTCCCTGGACAGCCAGTACCAGCGCGCTGCACTCGCGCAGGCGCGCCCCCAGCACGGGATGCGCCAGGTAGGCGCGTGCTTCAGCCAGGCCGCCGATCGCGTAATGCTGCGCCATCGCGCTGGAACCGAGCCCCGCCAGTTGCGGGAAGATGAACCACATCCAATGACTACGCTTGCGTCCAGCCGACAGTTCGTTCACCACCTGTTGGTAGACACCTTCCTGCGCAGCGACAAAGCGCTCCAGCTGGTACATGGCCTGCCTCGAAAAAGTTACTTTTCAATGAGCCATTGTCCTACAAAGTCTGGTAGCGTGTTCTGATTAATTGGGTTCCCTGCCGCGCCTACCATGACGACTCCTCGAACCGAAATGGGAGATGATCATGGCATCCAGTAATCAAGACAACCGCGGCGGGAATAAACAGTCGGGCGATACCAGCAACCGTGGCTTCGCTTCGATGGACCCGGAACGCCAGCGTGAGATCGCCAGCGAAGGCGGCAAGGCAGCCCATGCATCCGGCAATGCGCACGAGTTCACCTCGGAAGAAGCACGCAAGGCCGGCAGCATGAGCCACAAGAATGACGGCAACCGCCAGTCCGGTTCCTCGGAATCGGGCAGCCGTCAAAGCGGTAGCGGCGGCAGTGGTGGCGGCACCCGCGGCGGCACGCCTGAACAGCATGCCGAAGCCGGCCGCCAAAGCCACAAAAACGATGACAAGCGTTAAGCGCGTTTAGTCATGAACGGGACCGTCCAGCGCGACGGTTCCACCAGCCCGGTGGTCAGCGCGCAACCCGCGAGGATCACCAGGCAGCTCACTCCCATCTGCAGCGAGAACGTCTCCCCCAGGAACAGGCAGCCCCACAGCACGCCAAACGCCGGGATCAGGAACAGGGCGCTCATCGCCTTGCTCGCGCCCAGCCGCGCAATCAGTCCGAAGAACAACACATACGCAAAAGTCGTGCACAAAGCAGCCAGCGCCAGCACCGCGCCCCAGGCCTTGGCCGATGGCGCTTCCGCTGGCCACAGCGCCAATGCCGGGCCGGCCAGCAGCACGGCAGCGACCATCTGGCTGCCCGTTGCCACCGCCAGCGGCGGCGCTTCGGCCAGGTAGCGCTTGCTGAAATTGCCCGAAATCCCATACAGCAGAGTCGCCGCCAGGCAAGCGAGCGACGCCAGTACCGTGCGCAGCATGTCCTGTTGCGGCAGGAAATGCAGCTTGCCCGCCACCAGCAGCACCACGCCGCCAAAGCCCAGCGACAAGCCGGCCATGCGGGTCAGGGTCAGGCGTTCGCCCAGCCAGATGGCGCCGATCAGGGCCGCGAACAAGGGCGTGGTCGCGCTCAGGATGGACGACAGCCCGGCCGGGATCGTCAGCGCCGCGAAATTGAACAGCAGGAACGGCAGCGCTGCATTGGTCACGCCGACAAAGCTGATGCCGCGCCAGTGCTTGCGCAACGCAGCCAGCTGGCCGCGCCACAGCAGCAGCGGCAACAGCAGCAAGGCCGCCGCCACCGCCCGCACCCCGCCCATCGCCGCCGCGCCAAACTCGGG
This sequence comes from uncultured Duganella sp., assembly GCA_966077345.1. GTDB lineage: Bacteria > Pseudomonadota > Gammaproteobacteria > Burkholderiales > Burkholderiaceae_D > Rugamonas. The sequence goes on along the minus strand of CBHREK010000060.1, from coordinate 2,598 downwards.
CGCACCGACGCGGATGAACAAGTAAGACGCGCCCCAGATTGCCGCCACCGACAGCATGCTCCCCGCATCCGCGCGCCTCATGGCAACACCCCAGCCAGTGCTTCGCCTTCAGCCAGCGCCACGCGGTCCGGGGCGCCATAGGCGCGCTGCGTGGCCGGACGCTGACTCACTGAATGGAACCAGCGCGCCAGGCTGGGATAGGCGGCCAGGTAGGCGCCGCGTGCACTGACCCAGGGGAAGCAAGCGATATCGGCCACCGAATACTGCTCGCCGCAGAGGTAGGCCCGGCCAGCAAGCTGCCTGTCGAGCGCACCGAACAATTCAGCCGTTTCGTTACCCTGGCATTCGAACGCCTTCTGCCAGAACAGCCACTGCCCCACCTCCGCCCTCGCGCGCATGCCGGCCGGCATGCCGAAGCCCGACTTTTCCGCCAGGTAGAGCAGCATGGCGCCCGATTCCTGCAGAGGCAGCGGTGCGCCGGCATCCATCGGCCAGTGGTCGACCATCGCCAGCGATTTCGCCTTGGGAATACGGCGGAATGGCAATCCGGTCTCTTCCAGGAACATCAGCAATTGCTGCCCTTGGGGTGTCGCGACGTAATAGAAGTCCAGCATGGCAATCCCTTTCGATGTTGTCAGGGATAGTTTGCGCCGCGACCTGGCTCCAACAAAGATCCAGGAATGGTGGATTTTATGGAGCCAGAGTACCTGTCACACTCGGCAGATGACAGCAAAGCCGGTCAAACAGGCCCGGATCGGCCATGCGTTGCTGCCACCAGCGCAAGGCCGCCCCGGATTCACCACTGCGCCACGCCAGGTAGAAGGTTTCGTCCGGCTTCGGCTCTTCAACGTCCTTCTCGACCAGCAGGCCGGCCGCAATCGCTTCTCGCGCACAGCGCTCGGGCAGGAAGCCGAAACCCAGGCCCGCCAGCTGGTAATCGAACTTGGCCTGCATGGTCGGCACGGTCAGCGTGTCCTGCCCGAGTACCAGGCCTACCGTGCGCGGCGCCAGCATGCGTGCCGAATCGGCGGTGGCGATCGCGCGGTGGAGCTGCAGCTCGTTACGCCCCAGCCGGCCCTGCACCTGGGCCAGCGGATGCTGCGGCGCGACCGCAAACACCCATTTCAACTGGCCGATCGGCTCCGAGACATAGCCGCCGCCGGCCGGACCGTCGCCCGGCGCGCCGACCACGATATCCACTCGCCGATCCAACAGGGCTTCCCAGCTGCCGCCCAGTGTTTCCTGCACCAGGCGCAGGCGGGTTTGCTGCGTCACCTCGTAAAAGGCCTGCACGTCCGGCGCCAGCACGGCAGAGCCGAACATGGAGTCGAGCCCCACGGACAGCTCCGTTTCCCAGCCCGAGGCCACGCGCCGGACCCGTTGTTCCAGGTCGCCCGCCGCCTTCAGCAGGTAGCGCCCTTCTTTCAGCAACTCGAGGCCGGCCGGCGTCAGTTCAACGCGCGGCCCGAAGCGTTCGAAAACCTGCACGCCAAGCTCCTCTTCCAGCTTGCCGACGGTATAGGAAATGGTCGAGGGCACGCGGTACAGCTCCCGTGCGGCGGCGGCAAAGGAACCACCACGGTCGATGGCGTCCACGATCTGCAAGGCTTCCAGGCTTAATCTGAGCATTCGATTTTTTCGATCATAAACAGGCAAATTATTCGCTTTTTAACACGATAAAGCGCCCCTATACTGTGAAACATCTGATCGAAATTATCGCACAAGGAGATAAACATGTTGCAAGTTCGCAAATCTGAAGACCGCGGTGTTGCCAATTTTGGCTGGCTGGATTCGAAGCACAGCTTCTCTTTCGGCCATTACTACGACCCGAACCACGTCGGTTTCGGCCCGCTGCTGGTGATTAACGAGGACAAAGTGTCGCCCGGCCAGGGCTTCGGCACCCACGGCCACCGCGACATGGAGATCATCTCCTATGTGCTGAGCGGCGCGCTGGAACATAAGGACAGCATGGGCAATGGCTCGGTCCTGCACTATGGTGACGTGCAGCGCATGACGGCCGGCACCGGCGTGCGCCACTCCGAGTACAACCACTCGAACCGTGAAGGCGTGCACTTCCTGCAGATCTGGATCCAGCCTTCGCAAGGCGGCATCGAGCCAGGCTACGAGGAAAAGCACTTCACGCCGGAAAGCAAGACCGGCGCCCTGCGCCTGATTGCCTCGCCGGACGGGCGCGAAGGGTCGGTGCTGGTGCACCAGGATGCCTTTATCTACGCTTCCATCCTGAATGGCGGTGAAGGCGCGGTGCATGCGCTGGGCAAGGGACGGCAGGCTTATGTCCACGTAATCCGGGGCACGCTGACTGTCAACGGCACTCAGTTGAAAGGTGGCGATGCTGCCAAGATTACTGGCGAGGAGTCGGTGACGCTGTCTGGCGCCGATAATGTTGAAGTGCTGCTGTTTGACCTGCCTTAAACCGGTAAACCTGGGTCTGACCCGCAGGTGTATAGCCGGGAGACATAGGTAACACTTGTCGGGAGAGATGGGTAACACATTTGCTTTCAGTTTAGTCTGAGAGTGTGTAATCGACCTGGCAAAGTTCCTTATGGCAGTAGTAGATGGCATATACGCCGTCGGAGG
>CBHREK010000059.1:0-98890 GCA_966077345.1 uncultured Duganella sp. | reverse complement strand
CAAGTCATGCCTGATGACCATAGCAAGTCGGTCCCACCCCTTCCCATCCCGAACAGGACCGTGAAACGACTCTGCGCCGATGATAGTGCTGCAACCAGTGTGAAAGTAGGTTATCGTCAGGCTCTTATTAGAAAAGCCCGCTAACGTGTGTTAGCGGGCTTTTTGCTTTTCCGAGCAGGAAAACCAGCTACATCGCCTTGAACAAGTGGACGAACGCACGGCTGACCGGCAGTTCCTTCCCTTGCCCTTTCATGCGTACGAACAGGCGGCTGGCCTCGTCGCGCCGCGTGCCTTCCAGGAAAGCCAGGTTAATCAGGGTGGAGCGATGGACTTGCCAGAACTGGTCCGGATCGAGCTGTGATGCCAGGTCTGTAATGGTAGTGCGGATCAGGTGTTCGCCGGCGGCGGTGGTGACCACCGTGTATTTGTCGTCGGCATGGAAGAACATGATGTCGTCGACTGCCACTTGCGTCGTCAGATCGCCGCGTGCCGCGCGGATGTAGCGCAGGCGCGGTTGCTGGGGCGGCGCCATCAGGCGTGCCAGCGCCTCCGCCAGGCGGGCATCGGGTTGCACGGAAGCGCGAGTCGCCTTGATCCGCTCCAGGGTACGTGCCAGCCTTTCGTTCTTGACCGGCTTGAGAACATAGTCCAGTGCCGCGTGATCAAATGCCTCGACCGCGTATTCATCATAAGCGGTCACGAACACCACGCGCGTTGCTCCTTCGACTCCCTGAGCCACCTCGAGCCCGCTCATGCCCGGCATCTGTATATCCAGGAATGCCAGGTCGGGCGCGAGCGCAGCGATACGTTCGGCGGCTTCAATGCCATTGCGCGCGACATGCACGATTTCGAGCTCGGGCCATAGCAATGCCAACTGGCTGCGCAAGTAGTGCGCCAGGTGCGCCTCATCATCGGCGATCAAAGCGCGCCATGATGATTGCGTAGCAGGATTAGATGTCATGGCGGCATTGTAGCCATTCGTCGGCTCGATTGTCGATTCGTCGCATGGCGCGTGGCGCCGCGAGCGGGTTCTAGAATCCTTCTTTCATCTCAATCCACGAAGAAGGAATGCAATGCCAAAAAATATCGTCCTGATGTCTGCTTTGCTTATGGCAATGCCCGCTTTCGCAACCGACAAGGTCATGCCGATCGAACCGCCGATGGTCACCATCAAGGCCGGCGTGTTCATGATGGGAAGCGATCGCAAAGCCAACTCGCAGCCAGTGCATGCGGTGGCCATCAAGTCGTTCAGGCTGGGGAAGTACGAAGTCACTGCCGCTGAATTCCAGCGTTTCGTCGAAGCCACCGACTACCGCACGCCGCGCATGTGCACCCAAATGGCGTCGAGGACCTGGTTTCTCAGCGTTCCGGGAGAATATCCTGTGGCCACCACGCTGCAATCGATGAGCAAGTTTGAACCGGCCACCTGCATCGGCTGGAACGGCGCCGACGCCTACGCCAAATGGCTGGCCAAGGAAACCGGCAAGAAATATCGCTTGCCGACCGAGGCTGAATGGGAATACGCGCATCGCGCCGGCAGCGCCCAGCGCTACTTCTTCCGCAACGACGAAGCCCAGGCTTGTCGCTATGGAAACCTGGGCGACCGTTCGGCTGAGGCGGCGATCCGGCGCGACTTCGGGCTGGAGTCGGCCAACCACGTCGGCGTCATTCCGTGCAATGACAAAGCCGAGTACGCCAGTATTGTCGGCATGTACGAGCCGAATGCCTTCGGGCTGTACGATACTCTTGGAAATGTCGCCGAATTCCTGCAGGACTGTGAACACGATGACTATAACGGTGCGCCGAAGGACGGCAGTGCCTGGGTGAGCGGCGCCTGCAAGGCGCGCGCGCTGCGCGGCGGCACTTGGCACTGGCGCGGTTTCCACGCCTCGATGCGCGGTTTCACTGCGCCTGATTTCATCGGAGGCCTGGAAGGCTTCCGCATCGCCGAAGACATGGGGGCGGCGCAGGCTTCCGGCGATAAGCCGAGCGCCTTCGAAGTGGAGCTGGCGCAGGCACAGCGCATCGAGCGCGAGCGGCGCGGCGCCCTTGCGGAAATCAAGCCGCCTAAAGGCTGAACCGTTACACTGTCGCCCATGCCGATCAAGCAAACGCTGACATATTCGCTGCGCACCTTCCTGGCCCTGAAGAAGGAGCGCAGCGATCCGTTGTGGGCGCGGTTGCTGGTCGGAAGCGCCCTGGCGCTCAGCGTTGCAATGGGACTGATGGTGCTGTCGGTCTTCCTGATGGGCAGCGATGCCCCCGGCTGGATGGCCTCGTCGTTAAGCAACAATCTGCCGCTCGGACTGTGCGCGGCATGCGCAATGATGTTCATGCTGCGCGGCTTCGAACTGCTGATGCCTGGGCCGATGATCGAGGCGCTGTCGGCCCGGTCGGACTGGCGCCCGGCAGCGGTCGTGAGCGTGCTGTTGATCGCAGGCATGGTCGTGGGCGTGCGCCTGGGCTATATGCTGTTGGGGTATTCGTACAGCCTCAACCTTTGGAAGAAGTTGTCAGATGTTCCCATGGTCCAGCTCAAGTTCCTGATCTTTGCGCTATTCATTTTGGCAGTGAACTGGATCTGGTGGCTGTTGCGCGCAAAGGAGAACGCGTTGGCGCAGCAGGCGGCCGAATCGCAATTGCGCATGCTGCAGGCGCAGATCGAGCCGCATTTCCTGTTTAATACCCTGGCCAACGTACATAGCCAGATCGCCAACGATGCGCCGCGCGCGCAGTTGATGCTTGAATCGTTTACCGACTATCTGCGCGGCAGCCTCGGCCAAATGCGGGTGAGCGACAGCACCCTGGACGTCGAGCTGGAGACCGCACGCAACTATCTGCAATTGATGCAAATCCGGATGGGAGACCGCTTGCGTTTTTCGATCGAAGTGAGCGAACAGGCGCGCAAGGCGCTGCTGCCGCCGCTGCTGCTGCAGCCGCTGGTGGAAAATGCCGTGCATCACGGGCTCGAACCGAAGCTGGAGGGCGGAATAGTGCGCTTGTTTGCCGCAGTCAAGGACGGACGATTGGACATTCGGATCGAGGATGATGGGCTGGGATTACACCATGCGCGACGTCCGGCGCGGGCCGGTAGCGGCGTCGCCCTGGCGAATATCCGCGCGCGTTTGTGCACCCGCTACGGGGCGCAAGCCTCGCTGGTGTTGGCATCGCTGGACGAAGGGACGCGCTCGTCGCTGACTTTGCCTTACTCCGCCAGTGGACAGGTTTCCAGAGAAACATCAGGCTCTATTTAGAAAAGCCCGCCAGGCAACGTGCCAGCGGGCTTTTTGCTTTTGCTCGTGCGACTTGCCACTGGTTGGACCAGTCAGGTGGCCTCCAGCTTGCCTGCCACATAGTCGATATGCCCCTGCATCGCAGTGCGCGCGGCTTCCGGCCGGCGGGCGCAGATGGCCTGGCAGATGGCGCGGTGCTGTTGCAGTAACTGGCCGGACACTTCGGCATCCAGTGCCCGCAAGTTGGAACCATTCAGCGTAATGTGCTCGCGCAAGATCACCAGCACGCTCGCATGCAGGTGCAGGAACATGCTGTTATGCGAAGCGAGCGCGATTGCCTCGTGCAATTGCGCGTCGAGCGCCGCTTCGGCCGCCTCCTGTTCATCCAGGCGAGCCTGTTCCAGCGCTGCCTGCAGGGCGCGGATGCCGGCAAATTCTTCTTCTGTGCCGCGCAGTGCGGCGTAGTAGGCGGTAGCGCCTTCCAGCACACGGCGAAATTCCAGCACGTCGCTCAATAGCGCGGGTTGATCGACCACCAATTGCGCCCATGGCGACGAGGTGCTGGTGCGCAACTGATCGCCCACAAACATGCCCGCACCCGGGCGGCTGCGCAGCAGGCCGCGCGCCACCATCCTCTGCAAGGCTTCGCGTATCGTATTGCGCGACACCGCGAACTGCTCGGCGAGCATGCGCTCTGACGGCAGTTTGCTGTTGGCAGGATAGCGCCCGTCCAGCAGCGCCATTTCCAGTTGGCGTTGCACTTCTTCTACCAGTCCGTTTGCTTTCATCCCACGCTCTCCTTTTGCGGTCACTGGTCCGACCAGTTTGCTGCGCCGCCGGCTCCCGGGAATTATGGGACCTGTCGACGGAATAAGCAAAACAGAGGAGACGCACCATGAAGCCCCGACAATACCCATCGCTGGCCGGCCAGCGCAATGTGCACGTGTACCTGTTCGGCACCTGCATCGTTGACCTGTTCATGCCCGAAGCAGGGCTGGACGCAGTGCGCCTGCTGGAACATGAAGGCGTGACCGTCCATTATCCGCGCGGCCAGAGCTGCTGCGGCCAGCCGGCATACAGCAGCGGCAATCCCGAGCAGGCACGCGCCGTGGCGCGTGCGCAGCTGGATCTGTTCCCGGAGGCTTGGCCCGTCATCGTGCCTTCCGGTTCTTGCGCGGGCATGATGCGCCATCACTGGCCGGAACTGTTCGGCGACGATCCGCAAGCGGCAGCCAAGGCGCGCGAGCTCGCAGGACGGATTTACGAACTGAGCGAGTTCCTGCTGCACGTACTTCACATCGACCTCCATGCTGCGACCGTCCAGGCCGAAGAACGCGTCGTGCTCCACACCTCATGTGGTGCCCGGCGCGAAATGGGCACCAGGGGGCATGGGGTTGCCTTGCTCGACGCCATGCCCGGCGTGACGCGCGTAGAGCACAAACGCGAATCTGAGTGCTGCGGCTTTGGCGGGACTTTCTCGCTCAAGCATCCCGACATTTCCGGCGCAATGGTCGCCGACAAAGTAGCTGCCGCCTGCGCAACAGGCTGTACACGCCTGGTCTCCGCCGATTGCGGGTGCCTGCTCAATATCGGTCACGCAGCGCAGCGCCAGGGCGCGCCGCTACAGGTGGAACACATGGCCAGCTTCCTGTGGCGTCGCCTTGGCGGCCAGGAAGGCGGTGCAGCATGAGCAGCATGGGCGCACGCGAACGTATCCTTGGCGCGCTTCGCGTTGCCGCACCGGCGCCGACGCCGGATAGTCGCGAGCTTGAGCAGCGCATCAACCGGCACCATGCTCGCGACCCGTCGCGCAGCGCGACAGCGATGCAGCGTGCGGACGAAATGGAGCGTGTCATGACATCGGTCCGCACCGAAGTAATGCGCAGCGACGTAAGCGGCTGGCCAGCGCTGCTCGCCGACAAGCTGGCGCAGGCAGGCGTGCAACGGATGCTGCTGGATCAAGCTACTGCCGAAGGTGCGGCGCTGCATGCTGCGCTGTCCCCATCCGTGCAAACGCTCCCGTTCTCGCAGCCGCTGGAAGCGTGGAAGGATTCCCTGTTCTCCATGGTGGACGCCGGCTTTACCGTGGCACGCTCCGGCATTGCCGCCACCGGCACGCTGGTTCTGGCGCCCGATGCAGGTACGCCGCGCACCGTTTCGCTGGTGCCGCCGCTGCATGTGGCCTTGGTATATGCCAGCAAACTGCATGCCGACCTGCATTCAGCCATGCACGCCGAACATTGGAGCGACGGCATGCCGACCAACCTGGTGCTGGTGTCGGGACCTTCAAAAACATCGGATATCCAGCAAACCCTGGCCTATGGCGCACACGGTCCGCGTGCGCTGTGGGTCGTGATTGTCGACGATGTGCTGGAGGTTCAGGCATGAACGCACGGCCAATGCATTTTGTCTCGCCAGCCGATTTCCGCGAACGGGTCAGCGGTGCCCTGCAGGACCAGGCGCTGCGCACCAGCATGCGCGGTGCGATGGAATTCCTGCAGACCAAGCGCAGCACCCAGTTCCAGGATGCCGACGAGCTGGAGCAACTGCGCGACCTGGGTGAGGCGATACGCCAGCATGCGCTGGCCAACCTGCCGGACCTGCTGGTGCAGTTCGAATCCAGCCTGCAGGCGCTCGGCGTGCAGGTACATTGGGCGTCCACGGCGGACGAGGCCAACGCCATCATTCACGGCATCGCGCAGCGGCGCGGCGCACGCAGCATCGTCAAAGGCAAGTCGATGGCCAGCGAAGAGGTGGAACTGAACCACTACATGGCTGAACGCGGCATCGAATGCATCGAATCGGACATGGGCGAATACATCGTGCAGCTGGCGGAGGAAAAGCCGTCGCACATCGTCATGCCGGCGCTGCACAAGACGCGCGCCGAGATTGGGGCCCTGTTCGAGCGTCACCTGCCCGGCACGCCCTACACCGAAGACGTCGATACGCTGATCCTGGCCGGCCGCCGTTCCCTGCGCCAGAAATTCGCTGATGCAGACATTGGCCTGTCCGGCGTCAACTTCGCCGCCGCCGATACCGGTACCCTGTGGCTGGTGGAGAACGAAGGCAATGGCCGCCTCTCGACCACCGTGCCTGACGTGCATATAGCCCTGATGGGCATTGAAAAGGTGGTGGCCAGGCTGGAGCACATCGTACCGCTGGCAAGCCTGCTGACCCGCTCTGCCACCGGGCAGTCGATCACCACCTATTTCAACCTGATCACCGGCCCACGCCGCGCCGGCGAACTGGATGGCCCGCGCGAAATGCATGTGGTGCTGCTCGATAACGGCCGTTCCCAGGCCTATGCCGACCAGCAGTTGCGCGCCACGTTGCAGTGCATTCGCTGCGGTGCCTGCATGAACCATTGCCCGGTCTATGAACGTGTGGGCGGGCATGCATACGGCACTACCTACCCGGGGCCGATCGGCAAGATCATCTCGCCGCATTTGCTGGGCCTGGAGGAGACCGCCGACCTGGTGACGGCGTCCAGCCTGTGCGGCGCCTGTGCCGAAGTGTGTCCGGTGCGCATACCGATTCCTTCCCTGCTCGTGCGGCTGCGTACCGAGGCTAACCGCGATCCGGAGCAGCAGGTCGACCAACCGCTGCGTGGGCAGGGCGCAAGCTTCAGCCGCGGGGAACAGCTGGTGTGGCGTTTCTGGAGCGGCGCCTTCGCGCGCCCTTCGGCGTATCGCTGGTTCCGCTGGCTGGCGACCCGGTTGCGCGCTTTCACACCGTCCGCACAAATGGGGTGGACACGCCACCGCGAGCCGTTGGTGCCTGCACGCCGCAGCCTTTCCGAGCTGCTGCGGGAAAGGGGGCAGGCGGAGTAAGGATTTGTTGGACCCATAAGAATTTCATAACTTGGAGGAGAGTACCCATGCAAACCTGGAACCAGATTTATGCCCCATTGGGCAGCCTATGGCTGTCGGCGCTAGCCGCCGCCATTCCCATTCTTTTCTTTTTCATCGCGCTGGCTGTCTGGCGCATCAAAGGCCATATCGCCGCCGCAGTGACGCTGGCACTGGCCCTGGCCGTCGCCATCTTTGCGTATGGCATGCCGGTGCCGCAGGCGCTTGCCGCAGCCGGCTTCGGCTTCGCCTACGGCCTGTGGCCCATCGCCTGGATCATTATCAGTGCGGTGTTCCTGTACAAGGTCGTTGAGCGCACCGGCCAGCTCGAGATCATCCGCGCGTCTGTGGTGTCGATTACGGACGACCAGCGGCTGCAGATGCTGCTGATCGGCTTTTCCTTCGGCGCCTTCCTGGAAGGGGCGGCAGGCTTTGGCGCACCGGTGGCGATCACTTCGGCGCTGCTGGTCGGACTGGGTTTCAACCCGCTGTATGCGGCCGGCCTGTGCCTGATTGCGAATACCGCGCCGGTCGCATTCGGCGCCATGGGCATTCCGATTATCGTGGCAGGGCAGGTCACCGGCCTCGATGCGATGAACATCGGCGCCATGGCAGGCCGCCAGCTGCCGCTGCTGTCGCTGCTGGTCCCGTTCTGGCTGGTGTTCATGATGGACGGTAAGCGCGGCATCAAGGAAACCTGGCCGGCAGCGCTGGTGGCTGGCGGCAGTTTTGCGATCACGCAGTACATCACCTCCAACTACATTGGCCCTGAACTGCCGGACATCACTTCCGCCCTCGTCAGCCTGGGCGCCCTGACCGGCTTCCTCAAGGTATGGCAACCCGCCAGCGCCAAGGCGGGAGCCCGCAACGCCATTTCGATGGGTGGCGGCACGGCGGCCCTGTCGCCTTTCGGCGGCGCAGCTGCTGGCGGCAGCGAGCCGCGCAGCCGCAGCAAATCACCGTACAGCACTGCGCAAACGGTGCGTGCCTGGGCGCCGTTTGGCCTGCTGACCGCTGTGGTGACAGTGTGGAGCCTGCCGCAGTTCAAGGCGCTGTTTGCGGCCAAGGGAGCGCTGGCCGGAACGGTCCTGAAGTTCCACGTGCCTTACCTGGACATGATGGTCATCAAGATGACGCCGATCGTCGCCGCACCTAAAGCATACGAAGCGATTTTCAAGCTGGACCTGATCTCGGCAGTCGGCACGGCGATCCTGATCTCGACCCTGCTGTCGATGGTCTTGCTGCGCTTTAGCCTGGGCAATGGCTTGCGCGCCTTGCGTGACACCGTGCTTGAACTGCGCCGGCCGGTGCTGTCGATTGGCCTGGTGCTGGCGTTTGCGTTTGTCGCCAATTATTCGGGGATGTCGTCCACGCTGGCACTGGTCCTGGCCGGCACCGGCGCGGCGTTCCCGTTCTTCTCGCCTTTCCTCGGCTGGCTGGGCGTGTTCCTGACCGGCTCCGACACTTCATCGAATGCCTTGTTCTGCTCCCTGCAGAATACGACCGCGCACCAGGTCGGGGTTTCCGACACGCTGCTGGTAGCCGCGAACACCACCGGCGGCGTGACCGGCAAGATGATCTCGCCGCAGTCGATTGCGGTTGCCTGCGCGGCGACTGGCCTGGTCGGGCGGGAATCCGAATTGTTCCGCTTTACGCTCAAACATAGCCTTCTGTTTGCCGCCATCGTAGGCTTGATGACGGTCCTGCAGGCCTACGTGTTTACCGGAATGGTGCCGCACTGACGCGCACCTGTTGGCCAGGGCCTGTCCTTGCGCAACGAAGGCAGGGCAGGCCTTTTCCTTTCGAAAGTCTCAAAACAGACATACAACAGAAAGTTGTCTCAATTTTGTAGAAACGTTGACTAGCTCCATGCAACCTAGCTAGTGTTGGTATTCGAGCCGGAGAAACCGGACGACAAAACACAAGACAATCACGGGACTAATGGAGCAAAAATGAAGATTCGCAAGACCCTGATCGCAGCAGCGATCACCCTTGTAGCAGCACAAGCTGGCGCCGCCAGCATGATGGCCAGCCCAGTCGCATTCTCCGCCCAGGAAAAGGCGCGCCTGCTGGCAACCCTGAACGGCGAGCGCGGCAAATTCGGCCTGGATGCCGACCATGGCTACAGCATTGCCTCCCAGCACCCAGGCGCTTCGGGCCAGGCTATCAGCCGCATGAACCACACCTACAAGGGCGTGCGCATCTTCGAATCCGAGTCCGTGGTCGTGACCGACAAGGGCGGCAATATCGTTGGCGAATCGGTGACCGACCGCCGCGCCAGCCTGTCGGCCAAGCGCTTCGACGTGAAGCCAACCCTGTCCGGCACCGCCGCCATTTCCAAAGCGATGGCGACCCTGCCGGCGGCCGCCAGCCACATCGACCCACCTTCCGCTGAATTGATCATCTTCCCGGTCATGACGACCGTGCGCGCAGCCGGCGCCGAAAACAAGGCCGAAGCCGACCTGAATGCGCTGGACGTGAAAGACGTGGTAAGCAGCTACCAGCTCGCCTACCTGGTGAAGACCCGCATGACCAAAGGCCAGGAAGCCGTATTCCACAACACCATCGTGAACGCCAAAGACGGCAGCCTGCTGGACCAGTGGAGCATGGTGCAGAGCGTAGTGGGCACCGGCCATAGCCAGTACAACGGCGACGTGCCGATCCAGACCACCCTGTCCGGCACCACCTACCAGATGCTGGATTCGACCCGCGGCGTCGGCGGCCAGTTCGGCGGCGCGGCGATCACCAACGCCAACCACGCTTCGACTTCCAACCCGACTCCTGGCGTGATCTACACCAACAGCACCAACGTATGGGGCGATGGCCAGAACTACATCAGCGGCGGCAGCACCACCAACGCCAACGGCCAGACCGCTGCCGTGAATGCGCTGTGGGGCCTGCAGAACACCTACGACACCATGAACAACGTGCTGGGCTGGAAGTCGCTGGATGGTAACAACACCGCGACCTATATCGCTGTTCACGTGGGCACCGCTTACGACAACGCCTTCTACACCGATTCCTGCAAGTGCATGTACATCGGCGACGGCTCCAGCTTCTATAGCCTGGGTTCGATCGACGTGATCGGCCATGAAATGGGCCACGGCGTAACCGATGCCACGTCCAACCTGACCTACTCCGGCGAGTCCGGCGGCCTGAACGAGTCGAACTCCGACATCACCGGCGAAATGGTGGAAGCCTATGCCCGCGCTGGCGGCACCGGCACCACCATCCCGACCGGCAACGATTGGATGATGGGCAAGGAAATCGCCAAGAACGGCCAGCCGCTGCGCTGGATGTGGAAGCCTTCCAAGGATGGCGCATCGCGCGACGCCTGGAGCAGCACCCTGGGCAATATCGACGTGCACTATTCCTCGGGCCCGAACAACCGCATGTTCTACTTCCTGGCCAACGGCTCCAACTCCTCGTCCTCGAGCGAGATGTACAGCTCCTACCTGAACAAGCAGCCGCTGGCCATGACAGGCATCGGCAGCGACAAGGCTTTCCGCATCTGGTTCAAGGCCAACACCACCAAGTTCACCGCCTCGACCAACTACGCCAACGCCCGCCTGAAGATGATCGAGTCGGCTGAACAGCTGTATGGCGTCGGCAGCCCCGAATCGACCGCCGTCAAGCGCGCTTACGCTGCGATCAACGTCGGTACCGACGTGGACGAAGCCAATCCGAACACCGTGACCATCACCACCCAGCCGAACAACGTCACGGTGGCTCCTGGCGGCACCGCGAGCTTCACGGTGGCGGCAACCGGCGGCACTGCGCCTTACAGCTACGCCTGGTACCGTAACGGCGCCCAGATTTCGGGCGCTACGTCGGCGACCTACTCGTTCACTGCGCAGACTGCCGACAACGGCGCCGTGTTCAAGGCCATCGTCAGCGATTCCTCGTCGCCGGCGAAGACCGCTACCTCGAACAACGCCACCCTGACCGTGGGCACGACTCCTCCGCAGAGCGAATTGATCGTCAACGGCGGCTTCGAGTCCGGCACCTCGCCATGGGCCGGCACTACGGGCGTGATCGGCAACTACAGCGGCCAGACGGCGTACGAAGGCAGCCGCTTCGCCTGGCTGGGCGGCAATGGCACCACGGCTACCGAAAGCCTGTACCAGACCGTGACCATTCCAGCCACCGCAACGGCGGCAACCCTGTCGTTCGCGCTGCATATCGACACCGCGGAAACCGGCAGCACCGTGTACGACAAGATGGTCGTGACCGTGAAGAACTCTTCCGGCACCACCCTGGGCACCCTGGCAACCTACAACAACACCATGCCTGCCAGCGGCTACCAGATCCGCAGCTTCAACCTGCTGCCTTACAAGGGCCAGACCGTGCGCATCCACTTCAACATGACGGAAGACTATTCGCTGCAAACCTCCTTCGTTGTTGATAAGGTAAGCCTGCAAGTCCAGTAAGCGTCATCATCCCGGCCGGTATGCGGCTATCGTCATCGCCCGATACGATAGCTGCATAGCCGGCTTTTTTACGCCTGTGCGGTGCTATGATGTTCCCCTTGTTTTTAAGGAGGGCAGCATGGGCATTGGTATTGGCGGCAAGACTATCGAAGAGGCATTGGCATCCCTGTCGGACATGACGGCGGGCGCTGCGCCGATCGGCAAGGACGAACACCTGGCGCGCATCGAAAAAGCGCAAGCCTACATGCGCCAGCAAGGCATTTCCGCCATCTACATCAATGCGGGTTCCAACCTGCTCTACTTCACGGGCACCAGGTGGTACCCGAGCGAGCGCATGGTCGGCGCCATCCTGCCTGCCAGCGGCGCCGTCGAATACATCGCCCCGGCGTTTGAAGAAGACACCCTGAACGACTTCATGCTGGTGGAAGGCGCAGTCAATTGCTGGCACGAACATGAAAGCCCCTATGCCCTGTTCATCGCGGTCCTGAAGAAAAGGGGCATTGTGCCGAATGCCGCACAGGCACCCCGCATCGGCATCGACGAAAGCGCTGCGTTCTTCATTTACGACGGCATCCGCCCGCTGGCCGAAGGTTATGCGCTGGAGAATGCACGCGCGGTCACGGCCCACTGCCGTACCCGCAAATCGAAAGCGGAAATCGCCCTGATGCAGCGCGCCAAGGACATGACCCTGGCCGTGCATATCGCCACCGCCAGCATCCTGCGCGAAGGCATCACCACCACCGAAGTGGCGGAATTCATCGACAAGGCGCACCGCAAGGTCGGCGCGCCTGCCGGTTCCTATTTCGTGATCGTGCTGTTCGGCGTAGCCAGCTCGTTCCCGCACGGCGTGTCGTACGTGCAGACGCTGAAGCAAGGCGACACGGTGCTGATCGATACCGGCTGCAAGCTGCACAACTACATCTCCGACATCACCCGCACCTATGTGTACGGCGAAGCCAGTGAACGCCAGCGCGCCGTGTGGAACGCGGAGAAGGCGGCGCAACTGGCCGCTTTTGAAGCAGCCCAACTGGGCGTGCCCTGCGAAGAAGTGGACCAGGCCGCGCGCCGCTCACTGCAGGCGGCCGGCTTCGGCCCGGAATACAAGCTGCCAGGCCTGCCGCACCGCACCGGCCACGGCATCGGGCTGGACATCCATGAATGGCCTTACCTGGTGGGCGGCGACAAGACCCCGCTGGACGTCGGCATGACCTTCTCCAACGAGCCGATGATCGTGGTGCCGGGTGAATTCGGCGTGCGCCACGAAGACCATTTCTACATGGCGGAGGACGGCCCGCGCTGGTTCACCAAGCCGTCCCATTCCATCGACGATCCGTTCGGCCTGGACGCCTGATCAATCAGGTTTTGCGGCGCCGGTGAAGTTCAGGGAAGGCAGTTCCCTGCGGGCTTCTTCGGCGCTGACCAATTCCGGCACGATGCGGCCGACCTTCTCTTCAAACTGCGCCCTGGTGCGCACGTACTTTGTTTCCCCGGGTTCGAGAACGAAATTGAGCTTCCTGGTAACCCTGGTGGTGGCGGATGCTTCATGCTTGCCTGCGGCGGCATCGACAAAGAAATAGCCGCCAGGTAGCGAATCGCCTACCACGACCCCATCCAGCTTGAGCGGGGCGCTCATGCCGCCGCCGGTAAAGGCGTCAACGCGGTAAAAATACACGCGGCCCTGGCCGGGCGAGAGCTTTGGCATGGCCGCTTCCTGCTGTGCGAACCTTGTGCCGGATACCGAAGTGCAGCCCGCAACAAGGGCCATGGCGGCAATTGCCGCCAGCGATACAAATTTCATTACAAACCTTAAGAAGTTGAGGGCAACGTAGCCTGCAGTGTACGTCACCAGCCGGCTCCCCGCGGTTCTAACGTTGGGGCGCTCCTTGCTGCGGCGGCAGCGTGCGCAGGTAGGCGACGATGGCGGCCATGTCGCCGTCACTGATATTGTGGTACCAGTCGAACGCCATCGGCGGCTTGTAGGGCTGTCCATTGCGGTCCTTGCCGGTGCGGATGGCGGACATGATCTGTTCATCGCTCCAGTCGCGCAGGCCTTCGGCGTGCGATGTCAGGTTGCGTGAGATGCTGTCGCCCCAAGGGCCTTTGATATTTTGCCCACCTGCTCCCATCCGGGCCTGCACCAGCATGCCTTTCTCGTCGCGTGGCGTATGGCATTCCATGCAGTGCGCGATCGCAACCAGGTAGCCGCCGTATGCCACTTTGTCTTTTGGCGCGGGCGCGCCGACCTTCTTCAGCGGCGGGCCATAGTTGGGCGGCAAGGGGAAGTTGAATGCAGACTTGGGAACCTTGTTTGCGACCGCGGGCTGGGCGCGCAGATATTTGATGGTCGCCGCCAGGTCGGCGTCCGATATCGAACGGTAGAAATGAATCGGCATCGGCGGCCCGATGGTGCTGCCATCCGGTCGGATGCCTTCGCGAATGGCCTTGCCCAACTGGGCATCCGTCCATTTTCCGATGCCGGTCTCGCGGTCGGGCGTGATGTTTGATGCATAGGACTTGAACATCGCATCCGCGAATTCAAAGCCGCCGGACATGCCTTTGGACGCAATCACGGCGCCCTTCTCGTCCCGCACCGCGTGACAGTTGGCGCAGGCCAGCACGCCCTCCACCAGGTACTTGCCGCGCGCCAGCTGGGTGTCTCCCGCCTGCGCTACCTGCACCGAAAGCACGGCGCAGGCGATCATCCAGCCGCCTGTTCTCATGGTTGCCTCCTGTTTGACAAGCATTCATCCTTGCACAGCCATCCGCGATTGCAATGATATTCACTCAACAGTTTCAAACTTCTCGCTCGCTTCATACTGGCCGCACACTGGCTCGCTACAGTGCCAGGCATGGATACCTCTACTTCCCTGCAGCGCGTCATGTACGCCCACCTCCTTGCGGTCAGCTGCGCCGCAGTCACCTTCGTCTTCGGCAATGAGCTGTGGGACTACGTCGTGAACGGCGATAAAACCTTCCGCTTCCCGCTTGCCACGCTGGTGCTGGCATGGGTCATGGCCTTCGCCGCCTCGGCCCTGCCATACGCCGGGGCCATGACGCTGGCTGTGCGGCGCGGCATCCGCAGCCCCGGCTTCTTCATTGGAGGCGCAGTCCTGACCGCCCTGGCATTCCTGCCGCTGCTGGCATGTGCCTACTCCCCGCGCCACCTGGTGCGCCTGGCCCCCATGCTTTTCGTCGCCGGGCTGGCAGCGGGCGTTGCCTGCTGGCGTGTGCTAAAGTCGGCGCACGATGAAGATACTGTTCCTGCTATTTAGCGCGCTGCTGGTCGCGGCGCTGGTGACCGACCGCCTGCGGCAGTGGCGCGGCGGACGGCACAATCAGCGCGGCGCCTGCGCACTGTGCGGCGCTGAAATCAATTGGAATACCTATGAGGAGCTGCCGCTGGCGAGCGGCGGCGGCGCGAAGATGCGCGTTTGCCAGCGCTGCCATGCCCGCCACTACAAGCTGAAGTGGACCGCCGTAGCGCTGATCGTCCTGGCATTTGCCGGCGTCGTTTATTTGATGATGTAGCAAGCGGCGCCGCTTGGGGCGCCGCTTGCTGGTACCTGCCGCGGCGTCAGGCGCGCTTCGACACCAACGTGAGGATGTCGTAGCTGGCAACCAGTTCGTCGTTCTGGTTGGTCACCTGCACGTCCCACGCCACCACGCCCTGGCCGCGGCCCTTGTCGTCGGTGCGGTTGCGGTCGACCTTGCGCTTGCAGGTCAGGCGGGCGCGGATGGTGTCGCCGATTGCCACAGGGGTGATGAAGCGCAGGTTGTCCAGGCCGTAGTTGGCCAGCACCGGACCAGGCGCCGGCGACACGAACAGGCCAGCCGCCGCCGACAGCACGAAATAGCCGTGGGCGATGCGCTTGCCGAACTGTGTGTCCTTGGCCGCGATCTCGTCGAAGTGCATGTAGAAGTAGTCGCCCGAAATGCCGCCGAAGTTGACGATGTCGGCTTCGCTCACGGTACGGCGATGGGTCAGCAGCGAATCGCCGATTGCCAGGTCTTCAAAGCACTTGCGGAACGGATGGATGTCGCCTTCCTTGACCGCACCGCCGCGCACGTACTCGCCGGTGATGGCAGTCAGCATCGTCGGCGAGCCTTGCACCGCAGCGCGTTGCAGGAAATGGCGTACGGCGCGGATGCCGCCCAGCTCCTCGCCGCCGCCTGCGCGGCCAGGACCGCCGTGCTTCAGTTGCGGCAGCGGCGAACCGTGGCCGGTGGAATCCACCGAAGCTTCGCGATCCAGCACGTGCACGCGGCCATGCGAGGCAGCGGCAATCGGCACCGCGTAAGCAGCGGTGGCCGGGTCCTTGGTCACCAGCGTGGACACCAGCGACCCCTTGCCGCGCGCCGCCAGCTCCAGCGCCTCGTCGATGGAGTCGTAGGTCATCATGGTGCTGACCGGGCCGAAGGCTTCCACATCGTGCACGGCATCGTTGTCCAGCGCGTTACGGCACAACAGCAGGGTCGGCGAGAAGAAGGCGCCATTCTCGACGCCCTCGCCCACCAGCTTCAGCGCACCGGCCCCGCCGAACAGGATTTCATTGCCCTGCGCCAGTTGCGCCACGCGCTCGGCCACGTCGCGCTGCTGGTCCTTCGAGGCCAGTGCGCCCATGCGCACGCCTTCCACCGACGGGTCGCCCACCACGACTTTGGCCAGGCGTTCGCGCAGCTTTTCCGCCACCGCGTCCGCATGCTGGCGCGGCACGATGATGCGGCGCACGGCGGTACATTTCTGGCCCGCCTTGGTGGTCATTTCGCGCTGCACTTCTTTCACGAACAGGTCGAACTCGGGATCGTCAGGCGTGACGTCCGGCGCCAGGATGGCGCAGTTCAGCGAATCCGCTTCGGCTGTGAACGGGACGGAATTGGCGATCAGGTTGCGGTTGGAGCGCAGCTTGGCTGCGGTATCGGCCGAGCCGGTGAAGGTCACCATGTCAGCACCGCCGAGGCGGTCCAGCAAGTCGCCGGTGCTGCCGATCACCAATTGCAGCGAGCCTTCCGGCAGCAGGCCGGAATCGTTGATCATGCGGATCAGGGCTTCCGTCAGGTAGGAGGTCGCGCTGGCAGGCTTGCCGATGCACGGCATGGCGGCCAGGAAGGATGGCGCAAACTTCTCCAGCAAGCCCCAGATCGGGAAGTTGAAAGCGTTGATGTGCACCGCGATGCCGCCGCGCGGCACCAGGATGTGGGTGCCGGAGAAGCCGCCGCGCTTGCCCAGCGCCATGGCCGGGCCTTCATGCAGCACGTTCGACGACGGCAACTCGCGGCTGCCCATGCTGGCGTAGGCGAACAGGGTGCCGATGCCGCCTTCCACGTCGACCCAGCTGTCCGGGCGGGTTGCGCCGGTCAGGTGCGAGATCGCGTACAGTTCTTCCTTGCGCTCCATCAGGTACATCGCCAGGGCTTTCAGGCGCTGGGCACGAGTCTGGAAGTCCAGCTTCATCAGGGCCGGGATGCCGGTCTTGCGGCCGTAGTGCACGGCTTCAGCGAAGTCCAGCTTCTCGGCGTGGGTGTGGTAGATAACGCGGTTGTCCAGGGCGCTGTGCAGCGCGGTCGCGGCTTCCTTGCCTTGCCAGCGGCCGCCGATGAAGCTTTGCAGGGTGTGTACCATTTGTAGTCTCCGATTACTGTTTATTGTCGAATGCCTGCTTGTGCAGGTGCATGGGCAGCGACGTGTCCCATTGCATGCGCTGGCGGCCCGGCGCAGCCTCGGTGTCGGGCTGGCACTCCACCATCGTCTGCATCGATCGCACGGCCAGCTCGTGGTACTGGCCGGTGCCCAGCGTCTTCCAGGCGATTTCGCTGTCGCTGACCTGGCGCAGGATCTTGGCCGGCGCGCCGACCACCATGCTGCGCGGCGGGATTTCCATGCCGGCCTTGACGAAAGCCGCTGCGCCGACGATGCTCTCTGCGCCAACCACCGCGTTATCCATCACTACCGCGTTCATGCCCACCAAGGCATTACGGCCGATACGGCAGCCGTGCAGCACCGCGCCGTGGCCGATGTGGCCATCCTGCTCGACCACCGTGTCCCCGCCAGGGAAGCCGTGCATCACGCAGGTGTCCTGCACATTGGCGCCCTCTTCCAGGATCAGGCGCCCGAAGTCGCCGCGCAGCGATGCCAGCGGCGCGACGTAGCAGCGCGGGCCGACAATCACGTCGCCAATCAGCACCGCGGTCGGGTGCACATAAGCCGTTGGATGCACCACCGGCCGCACGCCATTGATCTCGTAGCAAGGCATGGTCAGACTCGCTCGATCACCAGCGCGATGCCCTGGCCGACGCCGATGCACATGGTGCATAGCGCATAGCGGCCGCCGGTGCGTTCGAGCTGGTTCAGCGCGGTGGTCACCAGGCGCGCGCCCGAGGCGCCCAGCGGGTGGCCGATGGCAATCGCGCCGCCGTTCGGGTTGACGCGGGCATCGTCGTCTTTCAGTCCCAGGTCGCGAGTCACTGCCAGGCCCTGCGCGGCAAAGGCTTCATTCAATTCGATCACGTCCATCTGTTCGATGGTCATGCCCAGTTGCGCCAGCAGCTTCTTGCTGGCCGGCGATGGACCGAAGCCCATGATGCGCGGCGCCAGGCCGGCGGTCGCCATGCCCAGCACCTTGGCGCGCGGCTTCAGCCCGAATTTGTCGACCGCCGCGGCGGATGCCAGCAGCAGCGCGCAGGCGCCGTCGTTCACGCCGGAGGCATTGCCGGCGGTGACCGTGCCATCGGGCTTGACCACGCCTTTCAGCTTGGCCAGCGCCTCAATCGTGGTGTCCGGACGCGGATGTTCGTCGGTGTCCACTACCTTCGGGTCGCCTTTTTTCTGCGGGATGGTGACCGGTACGATCTCGCCCTTGAAGAAGCCGGCCGCATGGGCGGCTGCCCAGCGCTGCTGGCTGCGGATGGCGAAGGCATCCTGGTCGGCGCGTGCCACGGCCCATTGTTCTGCCACGTTTTCCGCGGTCTCCGGCATCGAGTCAATGCCGTACTGCGCCTTCATCAGCGGGTTCACGAAGCGCCAGCCGATGGTGGTGTCTTCGATCTTCGCGCTGCGGGAGAAGGCGCTGTCGGCCTTGCCCATGACGAAAGGCGCGCGCGTCATGCTTTCCACGCCGCCCGCGATCACCAGTTGCGCTTCGCCCGACTTGATGGCGCGCGCGGCGATGCCGACTGCATCCAGCGACGAACCGCACAGGCGGTTGATGGTATTGCCCGGCACTTCCACCGGCAGGCCGGCCAGCAGGCCGGCCATGCGGCCCACGTTGCGGTTGTCTTCGCCGGCGCCGTTGGCGCAGCCGTAGTAGACGTCGTCCACCTGCTTCCAGTCGACGGAAGGATTGCGCGCCATCAGGGCTGCGATCGGGATCGCAGCCAGGTCGTCGGCGCGCACGCCTGCCAGTGCGCCGCCATAGCGGCCGAACGGTGTGCGAACGGCGTCGCAGATGAATGCTTCGGTCATTGTTATTCCTTGGGTCGTTTATCGATTACTCGTTTGGCCTTGCCGGTCGCGGTGCGTTCGATGCCACCCACGCCGACCAGCGTGACAGTGGTGCTCACGCCGACATTGGTCTTGATGCGTTGTTCCAGTTCGCGCGCCACGTCGCCCGCATCGGCGCGCGCCAGGCCCGCGCTCAGCTCCACCAGCACCTCCAGCTTGTCGAGGTGGCCGTCCCGGGTCACCACCAGCTGGTATTGCGGTTCGAGCTTGGGCAGCTTGCAGATCTGTTCTTCGATCTGGGTCGGGAACACGTTCACCCCGCGGATGATCAGCATGTCGTCCGAGCGGCCGGTGATCTTGCCGATGCGGCGCATGGCGCGCGAAGTCGGCGGCAACAGGCGCGTAAGGTCGCGCGTGCGGTAGCGGATTACCGGCATGGCTTCCTTGCTGAGGGAGGTGAACACCAGCTCCCCTTCCTCGCCATCGGGCAGTACTTCGCCGGTTTCCGGATCGATGATCTCAGGGTAGAAATGGTCCTCCCAGATCACCGGGCCGTCTTTCGATTCGATGCACTCGCTGGCCACTCCGGGGCCGATCACTTCCGACAGGCCGTAGATGTCCACGGCGTCGATGCCGGCGCGCCGTTCAATCTCGCCGCGCATGGCGTTGGTCCACGGCTCGGCGCCGAAAATACCGACCTGCAGCGAGGACTTGGCGCAATCCAGGCCCTGGCGCTGGAATTCCTCGACGATGTTCAGCATGTAGGACGGCGTGACCATGATGATTGATGGTTTGAAGTCCTGGATCAGTTGCACCTGCTTTTCGGTCTGTCCGCCGGACATCGGGATCACGGTGCAGCCCAGGCGTTCGGCGCCATAGTGCGCACCCAGGCCGCCGGTGAACAGGCCGTAGCCGTAGGAGATATGGACCATGTCGCCGGCGCGGCCGCCAGCTGCGCGGATGGAACGGGCCACCACGTCGGCCCACATGTCGATATCGCGCTGGGTGTAGCCGACCACGGTCGGCTTGCCGGTAGTGCCGCTGGAGGCATGCACGCGCACGACTTTTTCGCGCGGCACGGCGAAAAGTCCGAAGGGATAGTTGTCGCGCAGGGTCTTCTTGTCCGTGAACGGGAACCTGGCCAGGTCAGCCAGCGACTTCAGTTCGCTCGGATGTACGCCCTTCTCGTCAAAGGCCTTGCGGTAATGCGGCACGTTCTCATAAGCGTGCATCAGCGACCATTTCAGGCGCTCCAGCTGGAGCGCCTGCAATTCGTCACGGCTGGCGCGCTCGATCGGCTCCAGGTCGGAAGGGGCGGGAATGCGTTGGACCACGGTGCTACCTCCATCAACTAGCTATGGGTTGGAACCACCTCTCCGGCGACGCGGTGCGATTTGCCGCGGAAAGTGGCGATCATCTTGCCCTCCTGGTTGCAGACGGTGACATCGTAGATGCCGGTCTTGCCGACCAGCGTGCGTTCGACCGCCTCCGCCGTCAGCAAGTCATCCATCCGCCCGGGGGCGAGGTAGTCGATCGTGCAGCCCGCGCCAACCGTCGTGTGGTTATGGCTGTTGCACGCGAATGCGAAAGCACTATCCGCCAACGCAAAGATAAAGCCGCCGTGGCAAGTCTGGTGCCCGTTCAGCATATCGCTCCGCACCGGCATGGTCATGCGCGCATAGCCGGGACGGATTTCTACCAACTTCATGCCGAGGGCCTGGCTGGCGGCGTCGCGCGCGAACATCGCTGCGCCTGCCGCTTCGGCCAGGGCCTGCGGGTGCATCCTGGGGTTATGCATGGATCCTGGCTCCGCTCTGTTCGCGGCGGCGCAGCAGCGGCGACACGCGGTAGCGGTCTTCTCCGTAGCTGCCTGCCAGGTTCTCCAGCACTGTCACGATATGCCTGACGCCCACCATGTCCGCCCAGGCCAGCGGGCCGCGCGGATAGTTGACGCCCTTTTGCATCGCCAGGTCGGCCGCCTGCGCGCTGCATACGCCCTGGTTGACGGCGTCGGCCGCTTCGTTGGCCAGCATGGCGACCGTGCGCATCACGGCCAGGCCCGGCACGTCGTCCATTCGCGTCACGGTGAAGCCGGCTGCCTGGAACATGCCGATGGCCGATGCCATGGCGCGCGGGCTGCATTGGTCGCTGCAGGCGATGGCAATGCGCGGTGAAGCGTTGAAGTCGAATACCAGGTCATACAGCACCATGTCGTCATGCTTGTCGTCGCGCGCGCGCTGGGTGGCGGTACGGCCATCGGTCAGGTAGATCGCGGCGCCGTTGGTATGGAAAGCAGGCGCTTCGGACGAGCGGTGACCCTCGGCGGAGTTGCGCTTGGTGACGGCAACGCCGCGCGCCTTCAGGCGCTCGATGATCGTGGTCGCGATCGCAGTGTGGTCGCCCGGCTCGAAGCTGTAGCCGATGTACTCCGGCAGCGGCTGCGGCGCCTCGGAACGCGGCTGTGGTGCTGCCGCACCCTCGCTGTAGTCATAGAAGCCGCGGCCGGACTTGCGACCCAGGAAGCCCGCGTTCACCATCTCCTGCTGCAGCACCGACGGCGTAAAGCGCGGGTCGTTGTAGTAAGCGCGGAATACGGACTCGGTGACGGAGTAGTTCACGTCGTGGCCGATCAGGTCCATCAGCTCGAAAGGGCCCATGCGGAAGCCGCCGCCTTCGCGCATCACCGCATCGATGGTGGCGGCATCGGCGGCCTGCTCGTTCAGCAGGCGCCAGCCTTCGGCGTAGTAGGGGCGCGCCACGCGATTGACGATGAAGCCGGGCGTGGATTTGGCGTGCACTGGATTCTTGCCCCAGGCGATCGAGGTGTCGTACACGGTTTCGGCCACGGCGGCGTCAGTCGCCAGGCCGCTGATCACTTCCACCAGCGCCATCAGCGGCACCGGGTTGAAGAAGTGCATGCCGACCAGGCGCTGCGGCTTGCGCAGCTTGGCGGCAATGGCGGTAACGGAAATCGAGGAAGTATTGGTGGCGAGGATGGCGTCGTCGCCGACGATGCCTTCCAGGTCGGCGAACAGGCTGCGCTTGACGTCCAGGTTTTCGACAATGGCTTCAACCACCAGCTTTGCATCGGCGACGTCCGCCAGGCCGGCTACGCCGTGCAGGCGGCTGCGCGCGGCGTCGGCATCGGCGCCGGACATCTTGCCCTTTTCAACCAGCTTGCCGTACACCTTGCCGATATCGGCAATCGCCTTATCCACCGCTTCCGCGCGAGTGTCGAACAGCTTGACCGTGTAGCCGGAAGCCGCTGCGACCTGCGCGATGCCGGAACCCATTGCCCCGCTGCCGATCACGGCAACGACACTGCCTTTCGCCAGAGCCACCATGCTTATTCCCCCTTGAAGTTTGGAGTGCGCTTGTTGATGAAGGCGTCCACGCCTTCGCGGTAGTCGTGGCTGTAGCCAAGCTCGCGCATCATTTCGCCTTCCAGCTTGAGCTGGTCGGACAGGGTGTTGCCGTAGCTGGCCTGCAGTGCGTGCTTGGTGAAGGCCAAGCCCTTGGTCGGGGCGGTAGCAAAGTGCTTGGCCATAGCCATGGCTTCGTTCATCAGTTCTTCGTCGGGAACCGCTTTCCAGATCAGGCCCCATTGTTCGGCGCGTTCGGCGGACAGCTTTTCGCCCAGCATGGCAAGGCCGGTGGCGCGTGCATGGCCGATCAGGCGTGGCAGGTGCCAGGTGCCGCCGGTGTCCGGGATCAGGCCCAGTTTGCAGAAGGCTTCGATGAAGCTGGCGGATTTGGCTGCCAGCACGATGTCGCAGGCCAGGGCCAGGTTGGCGCCGGCACCGGCAGCAACGCCGTTCACGGCGCAGATGACGGGCATCGGCAGCTCGCGCAGCGCCAGCACCAGCGGGGCATAGAATTTTTCGACGGATTCGCCGAGGTCCACTGCGGCGCCGCCTGGGGCGACTGCGCGGTCGCCCAGGTCCTGCCCGGCGCAGAAGCCGCGGCCGGCGCCGGTCAGCACCAGCACGCGCACGGATTTGTCGGCGCGCAGCTGGGACAGGGCTTCGCGTACTTCCAGGTGCATGGCCTGGGTGAAGCTGTTCAGCTTATCGGGGCGGTTCAGGGTCAGTTTTGCGACGCCTGCTTCGATTTCAAATTGGATGTTCTCGTAGCTCACTTTGTCTCCTCTTCTTTAAACACGGTAAACCTGGGTCAGACCCAAGGGTCAGACCCTGGCATGCGGCCGCCGCGTACCTGGGTCCGACCCTTGGGTCGTACCCAGATTTACCGGGTTTGGGTTATTCAGCCTGATCGAAATCGATAATCACTTTATCAGTGACCGGAAACGCCTGGCAGCTCAATACAAAGCCACGTGCAATCTCGTAGTCTTCCAGCGCATAGTTGACGTCCATGTCGACTTTGCCTTCGACCATCTTGCAGCGGCAGGTAGAGCATACGCCGCCTTTGCAGGAATAGCGCATGTCCAGCCCCGCGCGCAAACCGGCATCCAGGATCGACTCCTTGTCTTTCTCCATGGTGAACGAAGCCGCGTTGCCGTCCATGATCACGGTGACTTCCGTCAGGTGCGGCGCGGCATCGGCCTGCACGCGCGGCTTGTGCTGGTGCTTTGGAATGCTGGCAGCGAACAGCTCAATCTTGATGTTCGACTTCGGCATGCCCGCCTCCTGCAGCGCAGCGGAGACCCCGAGCATCATGTCTTCCGGACCGCAGATGAAGGCAGTGTCGTAATCCTTGATGTCGATCCAGTGCTGCAGGAACTGTTCGGTCTTTTCCTTGGTGATGCGGCCATTGAATAGCTCAATATCCTGCTGCTCGCGCGACATCACATAGACAATGTTCAGGCGTTCAAGATAGGCATCCTTCAGCTCCATCAGTTCCGTCTTGAAGATGACGGACGAGGAAGCGCGGTTGCCGTAGAACAGGGTGAAGCGACTGGTCGGCTCGGTCATCAACGTAGTCTTGATGATCGACAGGATAGGCGTGATGCCGCTGCCGGCAGCAAAGGCCAGGTAGTTCCTGCTCTGCCCCGCATCCAGCGGCACGTTGAAGTGACCCATTGGCGGCATCACTTCGATGGTGGCGCCTGGCTTCAGCGCGTCGTTGGCCCAGGTCGAGAACATGCCTCCCGGCGTGCGCTTGATTGCCACGCGCAAGGCGCCGTCCTGCACCGCGGAGCAGATCGAATACGAGCGGCGCACGTCTTCGTTATTGATGTTCGTGCGCAGGGTCAGGTGCTGGCCTTGCTGGTATTTGAAGCTTTCCTGCAGTTCGGCAGGCACGGAGAAGGTGACGGCGATGCAATCGCGGGTCTCCTGTTGCACCTTGGCGACGGACAGTGGATAGAATTTGCTCATGGTGTCAGTGGCACTTGAAGTAGTCAAAGGGCTCGCGGCAGTCGAGGCACTTGTACAGCGCCTTGCAGGGCGTGGAGCCGAACTGGCTGGTGATTTCGGTGTGGCTGGAGCCGCAATGCGGGCAGACGACTTTAGGCGCCGGAACAGCGCCGCGGGCGACGCCCGCCTTCAGCGGATCCAACGGCGCGGCAGATGGACGCGGGGCGCGCAAGCCGCTGATGTCGACCACGCGCTGCGCCGGCGGCGCGATGCCGTAGCCTTTCAGCTTGGCCTTGCCCGAATCGCTCATCCAGTCGGTGGTCCAGGCGGGCGACAGGCGGGTGATGATGTCGACCTGCCGGATGCCGGCATCCTTCAGGGCGCCTTGCACCGCGTCGGCAATCACCTGCATGGCCGGGCAGCCGGAATACGTCGGCGTGATCGTAACCGCGCACGAGGAAGGGCCGGTCACCTGCACATCGCGCACGATGCCCAGGTCCACCACCGAAATCACCGGGATCTCGGGATCGGAAACCTGCTCCAGCAGGGACCAGACACGCGCTGCGTCCATCACCACTCCGAACCCGGGTAAGCGCGCTGCAGGAACTGCATCTCGGCCAGCAGGTAGCCCAGGTGCTCGGTGTGGCGGCCTTGCTTGCCGCCCTTCTGCATCCACGCATCGGCCGCCGGCATGGCCAACGTCGCCTCGCCGAGGATATCGGAAACATGCGACAGCCATTGCTCGCGCAGCATGGCAGCCGGCGGCGCAACGCCTTCCGCAACCATGGCTTCATCCACCGCATCGTAGTTGAACACCTCGCCGGTGTACATCCACAGCTCATCGACCGCAGTCTGCGTGAACTGGTGCGACACGTCGGTGCCGTCGCCCAGTCGCACGATCAGGTCGCCGCTGCGTCGCAGGTGATAGGTCACTTCCTTGAGCGACTTCTCGGCGATTTCCGCGATGCGTGGATCGGAGGAACGAGTCAGCGCGCCGATCAGGAAATAATGCCAGGTATCGAAGAAGAACTGCCGCACCAGCGTGTGCGCGTAGTTGCCGTTCGGCTGCTCGACCAGCAGCACGTTCTTGTAATCGTGCGCGTCGCGCAGGTAAGCCAGCTTGTCCTCGTCGCGGCCCGCGCCTTCCAGTTCTGCGGCGTAGGTGTACCACATGCGGGTCTGGCCCAGAAGGTCCAGCGACACGTTCGACAGCGCCATGTCTTCTTCCAGCGCAGGGCCCTTGCCGCACAATTCGCACAGGCGCTGGCTCAGCACCATGGCGTTGTCGCCCAGGCGCAGCAGGTAATTGACCTTGTTATCCATAGCAGGAAGCCTTACAGGTTCTTCACTTCTTCCGGCATCGGGAAGAAGGTCGGGTGACGGTACACCTTGCTGTTGGAAGGCTCGAACAGCGGGCCCTTGTCGGCCGGTGCGCTGGCGACGATATCGGAGGCGCGCACCACCCAGATGCTCACCCCTTCATTACGGCGGGTGTAGACATCGCGCGCGTTGTTGATTGCCATCTCCGCATCCGGAGCATGCAGGCTGCCCACATGCTTGTGCGCCAGGCCGTGCTGGCTGCGAATGAAGACTTCCCACAGTGGCCATTCTTTGCTCATCTTGTCTCCTCTCAGGCCGCAGCCTGCTCCTTATTGTGTTTGTCGGCGTACGCCACCAGCGCGTCGCGGAACCATGCGCCGTCTTCATAAGCCTTGACGCGGGTGCGCAGGCGCTCGCGGTTGCAAGGGCCGTTGCCCTTCAGGACCTGGTGGAATTCTTCCCAATCGATTTCGCCGAAGTCGTAGGAGCCGCGCTCCTCGTTCCATTTCAGGTCCGGGTCAGGGATGGTCAGGCCCAGGAATTCGGCTTGCGGCACGGTCTGGTCGACCATGCGCTGGCGCAGTTCGTCGTTGGAGAACAGCTTGATGCGCCATTGCGCGGATTGCGCGCTGTTGACCGAAGCTGCGTCGGACGGGCCGAACATCATCAGCGAAGGCCACCACCAGCGGTTCAGCGCATCCTGCGCCATCGCCTTCTGTTCCGGCGTGCCTTTGGCCAGCGACATCATGATGTCGTAGCCCTGGCGGGCGTGGAAGGACTCCTCCTTGCAGACGCGGATCATGGCGCGCGAATACGGGCCATAAGAGCAGCGGCACAGCGGGATCTGGTTGATGATGGCCGAGCCGTCCACCAGCCAGCCGATGGCGCCCATGTCGGCCCAGCTCAGCGTCGGGTAATTGAAGATGGACGAGTACTTGGCTTTGCCGCTGTGCAGGGCCGCCAGCAGCTCGTCGCGCGACACGCCCAGGGTTTCGGCGGCGCTGTACAGGTAGAGGCCATGTCCCGCTTCGTCCTGGATCTTGGCCAGCAGGATCGACTTGCGTTTCAGGCTCGGGGCACGGGTCACCCAGTTCCCTTCAGGCAACTGCCCGACGATTTCGGAGTGGGCGTGCTGCGAGATCTGGCGCACCAGGGTCTTGCGGTAAGCCTCCGGCATCCAGTCCTTTGGCTCGATCTTGATGCCGGCGTCGATGCGTGCCTGGAATTCGCGCTCCTGCGCGTCCATATCTTCTGCGGTCTGGACCTTTTTCAGGCCGGTTTCCACCATTTGTGCGTACATAAGGAGGGCCTCCTTGTTCGGGATAGCTTCATAATACGATACAAAAACTGCTTTGCAAACGAATTTTGTGTGTCATTTAAAAATTCTGTATCTAGATCAATGACAGTGTATAAAATCGGTCTATGCAAAAAAACCAGAAAATCAATGGCTGGATTGAAGAATTCCTGGCCAGCGACCCGCCGCGCTCCAAATCGCTGGTGATGACCATCTTCGGCGACGCCATCGTCCCGCACGGCGGCATGGTGTGGACCGGCAGCCTGATCGAACTGCTGGCGCCCTTCGGCGTCAACGACCGCCTGCTGCGTACCTCCGTTTTCCGCCTGGCGCAGGAAGGCTGGCTGGGCGCCCAGCGCGACGGCCGCCGCAGCAGCTATGCCATCACGCCCGACGCCATGCGCCGCTTCAGCCGCGCCTTCCGCCGCATTTACGCCCCGCTGAATGTGCACTGGAACGGCCAGTGGACCCTGGTGCTGGCCGCCGACGGCCTTGACGCCCCGGCGCGCAGCCAGTTGCGCAAGGAACTGTTGTGGGAGGGCTACAGCGTGATCGCGCCCGGCATCGCCGGCCATCCAGCCGGCGATATGGAGGCGCTGGAAGCGCTGCTGTCGCGCCTTGGCCTGCTGCAGAAGGTGTACGTGGTGCAGGCCAGCGAAGTGCCGGGCCTGCGCGCGCGGCCGCTGGGCGAAATGGTGGCGGAGGGGTGGGACTTGAGCGAAGTGGCCGCCGGCTACGAGAAGTTCGTGGCCACCTTCAGCGCCGTGCCCGGCTTGCTGGCCGAGGCAGGCGAGATCGATCCCGAGCAAGCTTTCGTGCTGCGCACCCTGCTGATCCACGCCTACCGCCGCGTGCAGCTGCACGATCCGCAACTGCCGATCGAACTGCTGCCCGAGCCCTGGCCCGGCGCCCGCGCTTATGAGCTGGCCAGCCAGCTATATCGTCAGTTGTCCGCCCCTGCCGAGAAGCACATCCTCGCCGCCCTGCAACGCGAAGATCCGGGCGCGCCGCAGCCTGAATCCAGTTTCCATCAGCGTTTCGGCGGCCAGCACTAGAGACCGTGTCAACCAAAGAGCCTGACCCCAAGGTTGACACGGGCGCGGCTGTAAGGGGTGGTGTATCATGTCGGGCTTCGCGCGACGGCGCTTCATTTTTCCGACAGGACACACAATGTCTATCAAGATCAGCAGCCAGTTCGATGCTGGCGCCATCGATGTGGTCAGCGTTACCTCCGCTGGCGATATCGACGTCAATATCCGCAAGGATTCCCATGCGGACATCATCCAGTGGTTCTATTTCCGTGTGCAGGGCGCGCAAGCCGTGCCGCTGACCATCCGTTTCCTGAACGCTGGCAAGGCTGCCTATGCTGAGGGCTGGAAGGGCTACAACGCTGTTGCGTCCTACGACCGCGACAACTGGTTCCGCGTCCCGACTTCCTTCGATGGCGAAGTGATGACCATCGAGCACGCGCCGGAACACGATTCGGTCTACTACGCTTACTTCGAGCCGTATTCGTGGGAGCGCCACCTGTCCCTGCTGGACTCCGCACAGCTGCACCCGCTGGCCGAACTGGTCGACCTGGGCAGCACCGTGGAAGGCCGCGACATGAACATGCTGGTGATCGGCGACCAGGAAGCCGAAAAGAAGGTGTGGGTCATCGCGCGCCAGCACCCCGGCGAAACCATGGCT
Organism: uncultured Duganella sp.; assembly: GCA_966077345.1. GTDB lineage: Bacteria > Pseudomonadota > Gammaproteobacteria > Burkholderiales > Burkholderiaceae_D > Rugamonas. The sequence goes on along the minus strand of CBHREK010000059.1, from coordinate 70,323 downwards.
GAATGGTTCGTGGAAGGCATGGTCGAAGCCCTGCTCGACGCGGCCAATCCATATGCCCGCCAGTGCCTGCAGGATGCCTGCTTCTACATCGTGCCGAACATGAACCCGGACGGCTCCGTGCGCGGCAACCTGCGTACCAACGCCGCCGGTGCGAACCTGAACCGCGAATGGAACGAGCCGACCATGGAGCGTTCGCCGGAAGTCTTCCTGGTGAAAGAGAAGATGAAGGAAATCGGCTGCGACCTGTTCCTCGACGTGCACGGCGACGAAGGCCTGCCTTACGTCTTCGTGGCCGGCAGCGATGCCCTGCCGAATTTCACCAAAGAACAGAAAGCCGCGCAGGACAAGTTCATTGCCGACTTCAAGCTGGCGTCGCCGGACTTCCAGTCCGAGCATGGCTATCCTGACTCGCCATACACGCCGGAAGTGCTGACCATGGGTTCGCCGCACATCACCCACCTGTTCGGCTGCCTGTCGCTGACCCTGGAACTGCCGTTCAAGGACAACGCCAACGACCCGGACGAACTGGTTGGCTGGAACGGCGCCCGTTCCGCCAAGCTGGGTGCGGACGTGCTGCAGCCGGTCCTGCGCACCCTGCGCAACTTCTAAGCTTCACCGGGCCTGGAGACGGGCAGTCACTTCGCGTCAAGGAAGGACTGCACCGTCTTCACCGTTTCGGCGGTCGCCTCCTCCATCAGCCAGTGCCCTGCGCCTGGCACCACGACTTCGGTCACATTGGTCGCTGCATTGCGCATCACCGCGGCCTCATTCGCACCGAAAGACTTCTCGCCACCGACGGCCAACACCGGCATGGTGAGCTTGGTCTTTACGAATTCCGCGTTGTCTTCAGCATCCTTGCGGATCGACTGGAACTGGGCGAACGACGCCTTCATGGCGCCCGGCCGGGCGTACAGCTTGGCGTAATGCTGGCGCGTTGCTTCATCGATCTTGCTGGCGTCGCCGGCGAAGTCATTCCAGAAACGGTCGAGATAAATCCGTTCGCGGCCTTGTACCAGGCGCAGCGCATCCTTGCCGCCGAAGTCAAAATGCCACAGCACAGGCGCGCGCACGATCTGCTCCCACGGCGGCACGCCGGGAACCGGGGCGTCCATCACCACCAGCTTGGTGGTCTTGTCCGGATAGCGCGCCGCGTAGGCATACGCAACCATGGTGCCAATGTCGTGGCCCACGATGTCGGCCTTGTCGACGCCCAGCTTGTCGAGGATGGCGCGGATGTCGCCTGCCTGGGTTTTCTTGTCGTAGCCGCCTTCGGGCTTGGACGACAGGCCCAGGCCACGCAAGTCCGGCACAATCACCCGATGGTCCCTGGCCAGGGCCACTGCCAGCGGCGTCCACATATCGCCGGTATCGCCAAAGCCGTGGATCAGGACTACAGCGGGGCCGCTGCCACCAACGCGAACATGCAGCGCTACGCCATCGGCGTTGACAGTCTGGGTCTTGAAGCTTGAAGGGTAAGGCAGGGGGCCGGCGTTGGCCGGCAAGCTGGCGGCCAGGGCGCTCGCAGCGAGCAGGCTTGCGCCAAGGGCGCGTTTGATCGGGTTGGTCATGGTGGGCTCCGTTGGGTTGAATGACGATGAACCCAGTGTAGTGATGGAAACCCGTTTGGATAAGTCGTCAAAAAGCGGAACTTATGTTCGGTATAATCGAACAATCATGGTGAAACTGGATGGCATCTCGAGCTTTGTAGCGATAGCGGAAGCCGGCTCTATCAGCGCGGCGGCGAGGCGGATGCATCTTTCCAAATCGGTGGTTAGCGAACGCCTCGCGGATCTTGAACAAAGCCTGGGCGCGCCCCTGTTCCATCGGACCACGCGCAAGCTCAGCCTGACAGAAGACGGCACCGCTTTCCTCGAGCGCGCAAATCGCATCGTGTGGGAAGTGCAGGACGCCGTGGCCGAGGTCTCCCAGCGGCGCGGCACGCTCAGTGGCCCGATGCGCCTGTCTGCCCCGGTCACGTTTGGCCGTATGCATCTTGGGCCCGCGCTGTACGCTTTCCTGGCACGCCACCCTGGCATTTCGCTGACGCTGGAACTGGATGACCGGCGGGTGGACGCTGCTGCCGAGGGCTACGATGCGGTCATCCGCCACGGCGTGGTCGAGGACTCGCGGCTGGTCGCCTTGCCCCTGGCGCCCAGCAAGCGCATGCTGGTGGCATCCCCTGCCTACCTTGCAAGCCATGGCACGCCAGCCTCGCTCGGCGACCTCGCTGGCCACCGGGCCATCTACTACACCAACCGGAATGTCGCCGACTGGCGCTTCCTCGATTCACAGGCTGCGATCTTTGTGCGGCCGCCCGCCGCGCTGCGGGTCAACAACGGCGATGTGATGCGCGATGCCGCGCTGGCGGGCCTGGGCCTGGCCCTGCTGCCAAGCTTCATCGTCGGGCCCGACGTGAAGAGTGGGCGCCTTGCCAGGGTCGACGTCGGGCGGGAAGCCGCGGAAGAGCTTATCTACGTCGCGCATCCTGAAGGCCGCAAGGCTTCCAAAAAACTGCAGGAGCTCGTGGCCACCTTGCGCGAAGCCTTCGGCACTCCGCCTTATTGGGACAGGTGATCAGCGCAGCAGCGCGCGGAATGCCTTCGGTATCCACGGGCGCGCGGCCAGCATGATGGTCACCGCGCGGCGCTGTTCCCACGGCAGCCGCGCATCATCCTGGTGCTGCAGGGAGAATTCGTCTGCCACCTGCTTCAGGCGATCGAGCAAGGCGCGTGTCGATTGCTGCGACAGCATCACGCTCACCAGCCGCTGCACCTCGTGATGGCCGTCGAAACGGCTGTCGAAATAATCGCTGTACGCCTCGTCGCGGAAGAAGCCCTGGATCGGGCCATTCGGCAGCCAGCTGAAGGTGCGCGATACCAGCAGCTTGACCTTGTTGTTCGGCTTGAGCATCAGGAAGCCGATCTTGTCCAGCCGTAGCAGGCAGGCCGTCGCTTCAGCGGCACTGATCTTGTAGTTCTTCACCACTTCCTCGATCGGCACCTGGTTCAGCGCCAGCACAGCCACCACCAGCAGCTTGGTATCGCTGATGATTTCCTTTTCCTGGGCGTAGGTGAGCTGGGAAACCAGTTGCGGCGTGTCGGCACTGGCCAGCGCCAGCTCGGCGAAATCCATCTCCAGCACGGCCAGTATCTGCTCCAGCCGGTCGAGCGTGAAATTGCGGGACGCGAACATGCGCTTGATGCTGGGCTCCGACAGGCCAATCTTCTGCCCGAGGGCGGCATAGGTGATGCCGCGCGCCTTGAGCTGGCGTTTGAGCGCGTCGACCAGGCGGATGACGTTGGACATGCATTATTCCTTGACAATAAAGTATCGGAATATGATACCACCAGCATGGCCCGTTGCTACAGTGCGCACGGCGATTGCCTCGCCGCAGCCGGCGCAGCAAGATGGCCGCTCCTTTAACCTGTGGAGCAGAAAATGAAACGCACCCTGATCGCCGCTTTGCTTGCTGTCGCTTGCGCCAGCAGCCAGGCGGTGAATGGTTCGCAAGCCTTGAGCCTTGGCGGGCTGTCCGCCGTGGTTGTCGTGACGGGATCCGTGGTGTCGGTGATGGCTGGCGGTTCGCCAGTGGTCGATTCCGTCGAGGTGGTCGGCGAAAGCGTGGTGGTGGTGGTGAAAGCGGTAGGCGACGGCAGCAAGGCCACTTTGCAGTTCAGCGGCAAAGCCCTGGAAGGCGTCTCCATGGTCGCTGGCACTGCAGTCAGCGTTGTGGCCATGTCGGCCGGCCATGCGCTCGTGGTATCGGGCAAGGTGATCGCCTTCATCCCGAACGAATTGGGCAAGGCGCTGCTGCATCACAGCCAGGTGAGCTAAGCCATGCGACGCCTGATCCTTGCAATATCCCTGGCCGGTGCAATGGCCGGCGCCGCCCACGCTGGCCAGCATTGTGAACACAAGCAGATGTCGGTGGAGGACGTGGAACGCGGCCTGGACCTGGCCCAGCGCAGCATGAAGGCGCTTGACGCCAGCGGCGCCCAAGTGGCCGTGATCGCGCGCGCCGGGCAGGACCTGTCCAAATATGGCTTGCACTATTCCCACGTCGGCCTGGCATGGCGCGATCATCCGGCCGGCCGCTGGGTGGTGGTGCAGTTGCTCAACGAGTGCGGCACGGCGGACTCAGCCCTGTACAACGATGGCCTGGGCAATTTCTTCCTGTCCGGGGTGCACCAGTACAAGGCGCAGCTGATGCTGCCGGCGCCGGAGGTGCAGCAACGGCTGGCACAGGTGCTGGCTTCGCGCACGCCGCTGCGCCTGCACCAGCCGCATTACAACATGCTGTCCTATGCCTGGTCGACGCGCTACCAGAACTCCAACCAGTGGGCGCTGGAGACGCTGACAGCGGCCAGCGCCGATGCCGGCCGCGTCGAAACGCGCGCCGAAGCGCAGCAGTGGCTGGACCAGGCCGGCTTCCGCCCGCAGCCAGTGGAAATCGGCGCCATGACGCGCCTTGGCGGCCGCATGTTCCGCGCCAACGTCGCCTTCGACGATCATCCGATGGGCCAGCGCATGCAAGGCCACATTACGACGGTGACGGTGGACGGCATTGAGCAGTTCATGCGCAGCCGCGGCGCGCGGGTGATTGAGCTGTAACTATTTGCGGCTGAGCTTCCGGACGCGCGTCACGTGCTTGCGGCGCAAGCGTTCAAGTTCTCGCGCCTGGGGGTAGCCCGGCTGGCCGGGCGCGCGCAAGTGCGGCGGGATAAGGGCCGGCGCCTCCGGCTCGAAATACAGCACAGGCAGGCGCTCGATCTGGCGTTTGCTGGTCATGCTTCATGTTAGGCTCGGGCTTCGGAAGTTGCCAGTTTTGCGAAGGCGCAAAGGACGTGCCGCGATCTGCGCCGATCATGGGCCTTTATGGAGGCGAACATGAAGCTAATTTTTCCACTGCTGGCTTGCGCCTTGCTCGTCGGTTGCACTTCGATGCCGTATCGCCCGGCGCAGGCGGATGGCGCGTTTCCGGGACTGGTGGACTTTGCGGCAACGGCGCCAGGGCACAGCGTCGACGTGCTGCTGGTGCATGGCATGTGCACCCACGACGTGCGCTGGGCCGAGGAAACCGTGGCGCAATTGGGCAGTGCGCTCAAAGCCCAGGCGGTCGTCCCGGCAGGCGCGGCGCCCACTGGCGCGGCAGCGGATGGCATAGAAATAGTCGAGCGCACCATCACGCTGCGGCAAGGCGAATTGCGCGTCAAGGCCCTGGTATGGTCGCCGCTGACGACGCCCCTCAAGCGCCAGCTTGACTATGATCTCAGTGCGCGCCTGCCAGCCACGCGCGCGAAACTGAATGCACAGGCCAAGGACAAGCTGCTGGACGATTGCCTTCCGGATGCCCTGATCTACCAGGGTGCCGCGCGCGACACCATCCGGCAGCGCATGGCGCAGGCAATCCTGCGCGCAACCGGGGACGCCGCACCGGACGCGCCTTTGCTGGTGCTGTCATCCAGCCTTGGCAGCAAGATCCTGTTCGATACGCTGCTGCACATGGATGCCTCAGCGCAGCGCACCATTGACCGCATGGCTTACCTGGTGATGGCCGCCAACCAGATTCCTCTGCTCGCGCTGGCCGACCAGCAGGTGCCGGGCGTGTCGGCAACCGCCGCGCGCCCTCCGGACAGCCTGCACGCAGTCCTGCTCAAGCGCCGCGCAGGCATCCTGCCGCGCAGCAGGAACGCCAGTCAATTGAGCCTGGTGGCGTTCAGCGATCCGAACGACCTGCTGACCTATACGCTGGAACGCGAGCGCTATGCAGGCCTGGGGGTGAACGTGGTGAACGTGCTGGTTTCAAACGCGCCCACCTGGCTTGGCCTGCTGGAGCGCCCGGACCACGCGCACACCAACTACCTGCTCAACCCAGACGTTGCCCGAATGGTCGCGTGTGGTGAGCCGCGGAGTGCGCGTTGCGAATGATCTCGTAGACCTTGCGCGCTTCGGCGATGGTGTCGAAGCGCGGCAGCTCTTCGACGCCCGGCCAGGAGGCCAGGCCGCTGAACATATTCCCCGCCGGCGAAACGCCGAACGCGATCGTGCCTTCGCCCTTGCCGTTTTCGGTCAGTGAAAACTCGCCCATGGCGCGCAAGTCCAGGCTCCTCATGCTGCGCCGGAAAATGCCGGAGCGGATAATGATGCGCTGGCTGGTCACTGTGTAATCGATATAGGCGCGCTGCCACGCTTCGACCGCGAAGCGGCCGGCAATCATGTACAGCCCGACCAGCACAAAGGGAATGCCCCACAGTCGAAACATCAAGGGCCCGCCGGAGCTTATGACGGAGTATTCCCAGAACAGGGCGAAGCCGCCCCATAAAAGGCTGAATGGAATCATCAGCAAGTCCGAAGCGCGCAGCACCAGGCCCTGTCGCGGGGTGCCGCTCCATAAGACGCGTTCATTGATCGACAAATTATCCATGCCGCCATCTTACCCGGCAGGAGTGCCTTTAAATCTGGCAGATTGTCACTTCCAGAAGAACAGTAAGCGCTTCCACCAGCTTCGGCCTGCCGGCGGCGCGTCATGTGTGGCGGGAAGCAGGGCGAAGTCCGTGACCAGGCTGACGGCGCGGCCGTCCGCACTGTAGCCGAAGTAGGAGGCGTACGGGCCGCCTCTGCCGGCGGAAAACGAGACGATGTTTCCTGGTCCGGCTTGCGGATCCATGAAACAGCCACTGCCCGACTCCACGCAATAGCCGAAGATCTCGCCCGGCTTAAGGGTGCGGGCATCCTGCGTAGCGTCCAGTGCGGGATACCAGTGGACGACCGGCGCCTCGCTTATTTGCACGCGGGCATAGGCAAGGCGTTCGTCGCCGTTATCCAGGCGGGCCATGGCGAGCGTCACAGGATACTCGCCGTTCGGCACGCATTGCGTGAAGGGCTGCGGGCCAGGATCGGCCTGCGGGTCGCCCGCGGCGATCTTGCCGGAGCCGACTGTCAACCGGCCGGCTTCGATCAGCGAAAATTGAATGGAAGTCTCTTCAAACGTAAAGCGCTCCGCTGCAAAGGCGGAGCGCAGTCCTTCGGGATTGGGCACATAGCTCATGTGCCCATCATATTACTTTTGAAGGCGTGCCAGCAATTCCTTGCCCACCAGCGGAGCCGAAGCGGGATTCTGGCCAGTGATCAGTTCACGGTCGGTCACCATATTGCCCTGCCAGTTGGCGGCCTTGGAGAATTGCAGGCCGGCCTTCTGCAGCGCGGTTTGCGGATAGAACTTCATTTCGCCGCCGCCCAACTGGGCCTTGGATGCTTCCTCTTCATCGTTGGTGAAGACGGTGACCTTGTAGCCGGAATAGATCCACTTCGGCTGCGTTGGGGTGGCGCCTTGCGCCAGCTTCATGGTGAAGCCCTTGGCATCCGGCATGGCCGACAGCAGCGCGATCGGGCCGTGGCAGACCAGGGCGGTCGGCTTGCCGTCCTTGTGGAAGGCGGCCAGCACCTTGCCCAGCGCTGGGCTGGTCAGCAAATCCTGCATCGGGGCGTGGCCGCCCGGCACGTAGACCGCGTCGTACTTGCCGTAACCCTGTTGCTCCACGCGGGCCAGGCTGACCACCGGCGAGTTCGCGCTGTCGGTCAGGCGCAATTGTTCCAGCAGCTTGTGGTGCGTATCCAGCGCGGCCTGGTCGCCACCGAAGAACATTGGATTGACCGAGCCCTTGTCCAGGGTCGGCGCCTTGCCGTTAGGCGTGGCGAAGGTGACGGTGTGGCCGGCATCCAGCAGCATCTTCACTGGCTGCATCAGCTCATTCAGGTAAAAGCCGGTCTGGAAGGTTTTGCCGGCTTTCAGGTCCAGCGTGGCTTCATCGGACAGCACGACCAGCACGTTGCCGGCACTGGCGGTGGTGGCAGTGAAGGCAGCGGCTGCGAGGGCGATGGCGGTAAGTTTCTTGATCATGATTTGCTCCTAAGAACGATTTGTCGATGGCGCTACTTTATTCAATCCTCCAACGGCGATAAACTACCTGAACACCAAACCATTTTTCCCTTAAAGGCAATAATGAGCCGGAAATACGACCACCTGGGCGACGTCGAAACCTTCGTTACCGTCGTTGAACGCGGCTCGCTGACGGCAGCGGCCGTTGCCTTGTCCACCACGCCCTCGGTCATCAGCCGCGCGCTGGCCAGGCTGGAAACGCGCCTTGGCACGCAGCTTCTGCGCCGGACCACGCGCAGCCTCGGCCTTACCGATGCCGGCCGGCTTTACATGGAGCAGACGCGCGCAGCGCTATCGCTGATCGACGATGCCGAACGCGCAGTGCAGGCCGAAGGCGGCGAAGTCACGGGACGCATCCGCATCAGCGCCCCCACCACATTCGGTCATTACCGCCTGCCCACCCTGCTGCAACAGTTCGCCGAACGTTATCCGGGAGTGCGCGTGGATCTGAACATCAGCAACCGCAACGTCGACCTGGCGGCCGAGAATTTCGACTTCGCCATCCGCCAGGGCGCGCTGAAGGACAGCGGCATGATTGCCCGCAAGCTGGAAGATGCCCAACTGGTGCTGGTCTGCTCGCCGGCTTACGCCAGGCGCAAGGGCATGCCGCGCAGCGTGGAAGACTTGCCGCAACATGACTGCCTGGCTTTCCTGCTGCCGCGCACCGGACGCAGCTTCCCCTGGCAATTCATGCGCAACGGCGAGGAACTGGACTGGCAGCCGACATCGGCGCTGGAGGTCACGGAAGATGCCTTGGGAGTTGTGTCGCTGGCGGAGGCGGGCCTGGGCATTTGCCAGACCTTCCGCTTCATCGCACAGGACCGCCTTGAGCGCGGCGTGCTGGTGGAAGTGCTGCCGGAATTGAAGGGCCGCAGCCGGCCCTTCTCCTTGATCTACACGCCGCAGCGCCGGATGACGGCTGCGGCGCGTGCCTTCATTACTTGCCTCCTCGGCCAGCCTTGATCAGGAAGTTCTGCATGGTCGATTCCGCCACCGAGGCCCACTGGTTCTGGTCGTTGCGGAAGCGCTTCCACGGTTCGTAGATCTTGGCGAACTTGGCGTTCTTCGAAGCTTCCTCCGCCATCAGTTCGTTGGAAGCCTTGTAGGCCGCTTCCATGATGTCGTTGGAGTAGTTGCGCAGCTTGACGCCGTTCTTCATCAGGCGGCCCAGGGCAGTCGGGTTCTTGAAGTCGTACTCGGCCTGCATCACCACGTGCGCCTCATAGGCGGCGGCTTCGATGGCGGCCTGGTATTCCTTCGGCAGCTTTTCCCATTCCTTGATGTTCACGTACAGGGTGAACGATGCGCCCGGCTCCCACCAGCCCGGGTAGTAGTAGAACGGCGCAACCTTGTAGAAGCCCAGTTTCTCGTCGTCGTAAGGACCGACCCATTCCGCCGCATCGATGGTGCCTTTTTCCAACGCCGGATAAATGTCGCCGCCGGCCAACTGCTGCGGCACGGCGCCCAGGCGCTCCATCACCTTGCCGGCCAGGCCGGCGATGCGCATCTTGGTGCCCTTCAGGTCAGCCACGGACTTGACTTCCTTGCGGAACCAGCCGCCCATCTGGGTGCCCGAATTGCCGGCGATGAAATTCATCACGCCATAGTCCTTGTAGAACGCGCGCAGCAGTTCCTTGCCGCCGCCCTGGTCGTACCAGGCGGTGTGCTGGCGCGAGGTCAGGCCGAACGGCACTGCGCAATCGAGCGAGAACGTCGCGTCCTTGCCGTAGTAGTAGTACGAAGCGCTATGGCCGCATTCCACCGTGCCCGCCTGCACCGCATCCAGCACCTGAAGGCCCGGGACGATCTCGCCGGCGGCGAAGACGCGAATGGTGAACTTGCCGCCGGTGAGCTGCGACACGCGTTTGGTGAACGTGTCGGCAGCGCCGTAGATGGTGTCGAGGGATTTGGGGAAGCTGGATGCCAGGCGCCAGGTAATGGCGGGCAGTTCGGCTGCGATGGCCGGTGCGGCGATAACTCCTGCGCCGGCACCTGCTGCGGCCTTCTTGATAAAGGAACGACGTTCCATACGCACTGTCTCCTTATAAGGGGTTTTATCTCGGGACAGTGTATGGAAATATTTAGTTTCCAGCAACCACCATCTTCTCGATCAGGATCGAGCCTGTTTGCTTGGTGCCACGCACCAGGACATCGGTGCCGATGCCGACGATGTCCTTGAACATGTCCTTCATGTTGCCGGCAATGGTGATCTCTTCCACCGGATACTGGATCACGCCATTCTCGACCCAGTAGCCGGAGGCGCCGCGGCTGTAATCGCCGGTCACATAATTGGTGCCCTGGCCCATCAGCTCGGTGACCAGCAGGCCGGTGCCCATCTTGCGCAGCATGCCCTCGAAATCGTCGTCCTTTTTGGTCAGCGAAGACGTGATGGAGAGGTTGTGCGAGCCGCCGGCATTGCCGGTGGTCTTCATGCCCAGCTTGCGCGCCGAGTAGGTCGACAGGAAGTAGCCTTGCAGCACGCCGTTCTTGACCACGTCGCGCTTGTGGGTGCGCACGCCCTCCTCATCGAACGGCGCGGAGCCGATGGCGCCCACCACATGCGGATCTTCCTTGACCTGGATATGGGACGGGAAGATGTCCTTGCCCAGCGAATCGACCAGGAAGGACGATTTGCGGTACAGCGCACCGCCCGAGGTAGCCTGCACGAAAGCGCCCAGCAGGCCGGCGGCCAGCGGCGCTTCGAACAGCACCGGACAGGTGCGGGTTGCCAGCTTGCGCGCATTCAGGCGTGCCAGCGAACGCTCGGCGGCGTAGCGGCCAACCGCTTCGGCGCTGGCCATTTTCTTTGGATCGCGCACCGACGTATACCAGTCGTCGCGCTGCATCTTGGCGCCCTTGCCGGCAATCGGGGTCACTGACAGGGTGTGGCGCGAATAAGGATAGCCGCCGATGAAGCCGCGCGAGTTGGCCGACACGAAGTGCGACTGCTGCACATGCACGCCGGCGCCTTCGCTATTGGTCACGCGCGGATCGACCGCGAAAGCCGCCGCCTCGGCGCGCTGCGCCAGCGCCACGGCCTCCTCGGTGGAGATGGCCCATGGATAGAACAGTTTCAGGTCTTGCGGGTTCTTTTCCAGCAGTTCTTCTTCCGCCAGGCCGGCGCAATCGTCTTCCGCCGTGAAACGGGCGATGTTGTAGGCCGCTTCCACGGTCGCCTTCAGCGAAGCCGACGAGAAATCGGAGGTGCTGGCATTGCCGCGCTTCTGGCCGATGAAGACCGTGACGCCGATGCCCTTGTCGCGGTTTTGCTCGATGGTTTCGATCTTGCTCTTGCGGACCGAGACCGAAAGACCGCTGCCTTCGCTGATTTCGACGGCAGCATCGGTACCGCCCTGCTCGCGCGCGTACTTCAAAACGTCGCGGGCAAGCTGTTTCAACTGGTCCTGGGAGTAGGAGAAGGCGGATTCGCTCATGGGGTCTTTTTGGGGGTCTGGGCGTTAAAACAGTTATCATAGCAGCCGTTTACCGTTTTTACAGGTAGGGTGTGACAGCCCCTGCCCCTCCTATCATGCCTAATCCAAACCGTGGCTCCTGCGGCTTCCAGTCCAGCGAGTTCGAACAAGAATACGAACGCCCTTCCAAAACCGAGATGAAACGCCAGTCCGACGCCCTGCAAGACCTGGGCCGGGAACTGGTGGAAGCACCGCGCGACCGCGTCAAGCGGGTGCCGATGCCGGAAGACGTGCGCGATGTCATTCTGGAATGCCAAAACATCAAGAATCACGAAGGCCGCCGCCGCCAGATGCAATTCATCGGCAAGAAGATGCGCACCCTGTCCGAAGAGGAAGTGGCGATCATCAAGCGCACCATCGAAGGCTGGAAAGGCGCCTCCAAGGCCGATACCGCCGCGCTGCACGCGCTGGAACGCCGCCGCGACAAGCTGCTGGCCGACGACAAGGCCCTGACCGTCCTGCTGGAAGAAGCGCCGCACCTGGACGTGCAGCACCTGCGCACCCTGATCCGCAACGCCCGCAAGGAGCAGGCCGAGAACAAACCGCCGAAGGCTTACCGCGAAATCTTCCAGATCCTGAAGGACCTGGACAAGAAGTCCGCAGCCGAGCCGTCGCCAGGCCCGGACGTCGACGTCGACGCGCCTGAAGGCGATGAAGATGAGTGACGAAACCCTGGTCGTCGGCCTGGTATCGATCTCCGACCGCGCCAGCGGCGGCGTGTACCAGGACCAGGGCATCCCGGCATTGGAAGAATGGCTGCGCAGCGCCATCACCACGCCGCTGCGCTTCGAAACCCGCCTGATTCCAGACGAGCGAGCCCAGATCGAGTCGACCCTGGTGGAGCTGGTCGACCAGGTGCGCTGCCACCTGGTGCTGACCACCGGCGGCACCGGCCCGGCGCGCCGCGACGTGACGCCGGAAGCGACGCTGGCCATCGCCACCAAGGAAATGCCGGGTTTCGGCGAACAGATGCGCCAGGTCAGCCTGGCTTTCGTGCCGACCGCCATCCTGTCGCGCCAGGTGGCCGTGATCCGCGAAACTGCCGATCATGCGGCCCTGGTCATCAACCTGCCCGGCCAGCCGAAAGCCATCAAGGAAACGCTGGAAGGCCTGAAGGACGCCGAGGGCAAGCAGCTGGTTGGCGGCGTGTTCGCAGCCGTCCCCTACTGCATCGACCTGATCGGCGGCCCGTACGCCGAAACCAACGACGCCGTGTGCAAGGCATTCCGCCCCAAATCCGCCATTCGCAAGAAGGACAACGCATGACCCACCTGCTGGATTCCATCGTCATCGACACCAAGCCCAATCCCGAAGTTTCCGTGATCTGGATGCACGGCCTGGGCGACAGCGGCGAAGGCTGGGCGCCTATCGTCAATGAACTGGATTTGAGCGGCCTGCCGGGCATCCGCTTCATCTTCCCGCATGCGAACACCATGCCGGTAACGATCAATGGCGGCTATGTCATGCGCTCGTGGTACGACATCGTGCACACCGACCTGGGCCGCCAGGAAGATGAAAAGGGCCTGCGCGAGTCGCAGATCCTGGTCGACGCGCTGATCGAGCGCGAAATCGCCCGCGGCGTTCCTGCCCACCGCATCGTGCTGGGCGGCTTCTCGCAAGGCTGCGCGATGACGCTGCAGGCCGGCCTGCGCTATCCGAAGAAACTGGCGGGCCTGATGTGCCTTTCCGGCTATGTGCCGCTGGCCGACAAGGTGGCTGCCGAACGCCATGCCGCCAACCAGGACACGCCCGTGTTCATGGTGCACGGCCGCATGGACCCTGTGATCCCGATTGCCCGCGCCACCGCTTCGCGCGACCTGCTGGCAAAGCTGGGCTACCAGATCGAATGGCATGACTACCCGATGCAGCATTCGGCATGCGCCGAAGAAGTGCAGCATATCTCGGCATGGCTGAAGAAAGTGTTCGCATAAGACGGCTTCCGGCGCGTGACAGCCGGACCACCAGGTCTACTCAGTCAAGGTTGCGACTTAATTTATCGAGGCCGGCAGCGAGCCGTTCGACATCTCCGGCGGTGATCGCGCATGCTTCCGCGATCTGCTCGCTCACCTTCAAGCCCGCGGCGCGCAACTTGCGGCCTTTGTCGGTCAGCGTCAGGACACGGTTGCGTTCATCGTTCGGGTCGCGGTCACGCAGCAGGTAGCCTTCCGCCTCGAGCCGCTTGACCAGCGGCGTGATCGAACCTGGATCCTGCTGCAGGCGCTCGGCCAGGCCTTTGATGCCCAGGCCCTCTTCCTCCCACAGCACCACCATCACAAGGTACTGGGGATAAGTGAGGTTTAGCGGAGCCAGGATCGGCTTGTACAGCTGCGTCATCTTCAGCGAAGTCGAATACAGCTTGAAGCAGAGATGCTGGTCCAGCGTTGGGGGCGTGCGTTTTTCCATGGCGCGTACTGTAGCACAGCCCCCGATTGCGATTAACGCTTGACCGCAGCCAGAATCACCTTGGCAACAGCTTCCGGTTGCGACGCCATCGGCACGTGGCTGGTCGGCAGCGTGGTGGTGGTCGCGTTGATCTTGGCGGCGAAGGACTTCTGCAGGCCCGGGTCGATCATGCGGTCCTTGGATGCCACGATGTAGTAGCTTGGCTTGGTCTTCCAGGCTGCCACGTCGACCTTGTCGCCGAAGGCGCTGGCCTTGATCGGGCCCTGGGTTGCGGTCATCAGGCGGTGTTCGGCCGGGGTCAGGTCTTGCGCGAAGTTGACTGCCATCGATTCGGCCGACAGGTAGATAAAGCCGTTATTGTCAGGCTTGAGGGTGGCGATGCCCGGCGGCACAGGGAAGTCCTTGCCCAGCTCACCAACGACCTCGCCTTCCGACGGCGCGAAGGCCGCAACATAGACCAGCGACTTCACCTTGTCGCTGGCGCCTGCCTGGGTAATCACGGCGCCGCCCCAGGAGTGGCCAACCAGCACCACCTTGCCGCTCTGCGCATCGATCACGCGCTGGGCAAAGGCCACGTCATCCGCCAGGGAAGTCAGCGGGTTCTGCACCGAAACCACTTTCACGCCCTGCTTCTGCAGGATCGGAATCACTTTGTTCCAGCCGGAGCCGTCGGCAAAGGCGCCGTGCACCAGCACGACGGTGGTGTCTTCGGCAGCGTGGGCGGGAACCAGGGCGGCGCCGGCAACCAGGGAAGCAGCGAACAGGGCGGATTTGATGGTCGATTTCATGGCAAAACTCCTTTTGATTAGTGTATTAATGATTAGCGCGTTAAGCGCATGACCAGAAATATAGCGCACTAATCCTTAGCGTGCAAATTATTTTTACAGCACGATCGTTCGCGACCCGAAATAAAGCCCAGCGATACCCGTCTGCCAAGCCTCAAACCAATTTGTCCAGGGTTATCGGCAGGTCGCGCACGCGCTTGCCGGTGGCGTGATAGACCGCATTCGCCACCGCGGCGGCCACGCCGACGATGCCGATTTCGCCGATGCCGCGCGCGCCCAGTTCATTGAAATGGGTGTCGTTGCCAGGCAGCGCCACCACGTCGATCTCGCCCACATCGGCATTCACCGGCACGTGGTAATCGGCCAGGTTGGCGTTGGTGGCGCGGCCGTAGCGCCAGTCCATTTCCGTCTTCTCCATCAAGGCCATGCCAAGGCCCCAGACGATGCCGCCAATGAACTGGCTGCGCGCAGTCTTCGCGTTGAGCACAGTGCCGACGTCGTAGCAGGCCACGATGCGCGGCACATGCAGCGTGCCCAGGTCGGGGTCCACGGTGACTTCCACGAACACGGCGCCGAACGAATGCATGGAATACTGTTTCTTCTCTTCGCCCGGCTTTGCTTCCACTTCGCCGGTCACCGCCTGCCCGCCATTGCGCGCGATGACTGCCGCCACTGGCTCGCCGCGTTCCGGCGTGGCGCGCAGGCGCAGCCAGCCTCCCGCTGCCTCTACTTCCGCCGCATTGAAGCCATGCAGCGGTGACGCCTTGTCGGCTACCGCCAGGGCCACCAGCTTGTCGCGCGCGGCCGTACAGGCGCGGTGTACAGCTGGCCCCACGCTGGCCGCAGTCATGGAGCCGCCCGAAACGGGCGCTTCCGGCATTTCCGTATCGCCCAGTTCAAAGCGAACCTTCTCGAGTGGCAGACCGAGGGCATCCGCAGCAACCTGCGTCATGATGGTGTAGGTGCCGGTGCCGATGTCCTGCGAACCGCAGCGTACCAGCGCGGTTCCGTCGGGCGCGATGCTGGCCCAGGCTTTGGCCGGCATGCGGTTGGCCGGATAGGTCGCTGTGGCCATGCCCCAGCCGACCAGCAGGCGGCCCGCATTCATCGAGCGCGGCGCCGACGTGCGCCTTGCCCAGCCGAAGCGTTCCGCAGCCACCTTGTAGCATTCGCGCAGTTGCTTGGCCGAGAAGGGGATGTTCTTTTCGGGGTCCTGTTCGGCGTAGTTCTGCAAGCGCAGGGCCACCGGGTCCATGTTCAGCGCATAGGCCATTTCGTCGATGGCGCATTCAAGGGCAAAGCTGCCTGTCGCCTCCCCCGGCGCCCGCATATAGGTCGGCACGCCGACGTTCAACGTTGCCAGTTGCTGGGTAGTCTGCAAGGCGTCACTGGCATACAGGATGCGGGTTGGCGAACTGCATGGCTCGGTGAAATCGTCCTGCACCGAGGTGTGGGAAATCGTGTCGTGCACCACGGCCAGCAGGCGGCCATCGGCTCCGGCGCCGACGCGGAAGCGCTGTTCGGTCATCGGCCGTGCGCCGACCGGCGCGAACATCTGCGGCCGTTCCAGTGCCAGTTTGACAGGGCGCCCTGCCATGCGCGCGGCCATGGCGGCCAGCACTACGTGCGACCACATATTGCCTTTGCAGCCAAAGCCGCCGCCGACGTACGGCGACACGACCCTCACCTTTTCCGTCGGGATGCCGAGCGCGCGGGCGCAGTTCTTCTTTACTCCGGATACGTATTGCGTGGCGTCGTACAGCGTGAGACGGTCGCCGTCCCAGGCAGCGATGGTGGCATGCGGCTCCATCGGGTTGTGGTTTTCGACAGGCGTGGTGTATTGCACGTCGACGCGCTGTGCAGCTTGCGACAGGCCGGCCTGCACGTTGCCGCGCTGCGTCTGCATCGGCCGGTCCGGCTGCTCTTTCGGCTTGCGCAGCTGGCGCTTGGCCGCCTGGAAATCCAGCAAGGCCGGCTGCGGCGTGTAGCGCACCTTGATGGCGCGCGCCGCATCCTGCGCCTGTTCCAGCGTTTCCGCCACCACGACCGCAATCGGCTGGCCGTTGTATTTGATCTCGTCATCCTGCAGCAGGTTCAGTTTTGGCGGTGGCGGCTTCTGCTCTTCGCCGCCCGGCTTTTCGCGCGGCAGCCGAGGGGCATTCTTGTGCGTCATGATTGCCAGCACACCGCGCATGCCGCTTGCGCGTGCCGTGTCGATGACGCTGATGCGGCCCTTGGCGATGGTGCTGAGCACCAGCACGCCGTGCGCCACGCGCGGCAAGGCATGCTCGGCGGAGAAGGTGGCGGCACCGGAGACTTTCAGGCGACCGTCGGTACGGGGGATGGCTTGTCCGATCTGTTTCATGCGCCCTCTCCTGCGATGCGCAGCGCACGCACGATGGCCCGTTGCGCGAGTTCGACCTTGAAGCGATTGCCGTCAAGCGGCTGGGCGCCTTCCAGCAGGCGCTGCGCGGCGGCACGGCATTGCGCGTCATCGAGCGGGCGGCCGTGCAGGATGGCTTCCGCCTCCCGGCTCCGCCAGGGCTTGTGCGCCACGCCGCCCAATGCGATGCGGGCTTCGCGCACGACGCCGCCGTCCATATCCAACGCCGCCGCGACGGATACCAGGGCAAACGCATAGCTGGCGCGGTCGCGCAGCTTGAGGTAGTGGCTGTGGCGTGCCATGCGCGATGGCGGCAGGTCAATGGCGACGATCAGCTCGCCGGGCTGCAGCACCGTGTCCTGCTGCGGTGTGTCGCCCGGCAAGCGATGGAAGTCGCGTAGCGCCACCTCGCGGTCGCCCTGCCGGCCGCGCAGCAGCACCACCGCGTCCAGTGCCGCCAGCGCCACGCTCATGTCGGAAGGATTGACTGCCACGCAAGCCGGGCTGGCGCCGAGGATCGCATGCATGCGCTGGTAGCCCTGGCGGGCATCGCAACCGGAACCAGGCTGGCGCTTGTTGCAATGGCTGAAAGCCGTATCGGTGAAATAGGGACAGCGCGTGCGCTGCATCAGGTTGCCGCCCATGGTCGCCATATTGCGCAGTTGCGCCGAGGCGCCGGACAGCATGGCCTGCGCCAGCAAGGGATAGCGCTGGCGGACGACTGCATGGCGCGCCGCGTCGGCATTGCGCACGCCGGCGCCGATGCGCAGGCCGCCGCCAGGCAGTTCGTCGATGCGGTCCAGCCCCGCGTGGGTGATGTCGACCAGCCGCAACGGATGCTCGACATCGCCTTTCATCAGATCCAGCAGGTTGGTCCCGCCAGCGATGAAGCGCGCACCATCCTGCTGCGCCAGGCGCAATGCCTCTGCCGCATCGCGGGCACGCTCGTAGTAAATGGATTGCATGGCGCGCTCCCTCAACTGCGCCGCAGCGCCACCTCGCGGATAGCGGCGACGATATTGGGATAGGCGCCGCAGCGGCAGATATTGCCGCTCATGCGCTCGCGGATTTCGTCATCGGTGAAGCCAGCGCCGTCGGCCCGCACCTCTTCCAGCAGCGCCGTGGCCGAACAGACCTGGCCCGGCGTGCAATAGCCGCACTGGAATGCGTCATGTTCGAGGAAAGCTTGCTGCATCGGCGCCAGCTTGTCGCCCTGCGCCAGGCCCTCGATGGTGATGATGCGCTGGCCTTCATGCATGACGGCCAGCGTCAGGCAGGCGTTGATGCGGCGCCCGTCCACCAGCACCGTGCAGGCGCCGCACTGGCCGCGGTCGCAGCCCTTCTTGGTGCCGGCCAGGCCGATATGCTCGCGCAGGGCATCGAGCAACGTCACGCGCGGTTCCAGCGACAGGTTGTAGTCGCGGCCATTGATATTCAGGCGGAGCGGCTGGGGCGGTGCAGCCGGAACGGCCGGAGCGGCCGGCTGAGATGCGCTGGCGGCAACTGGCACCTGGGTGGCGCCGACAGCGGCCAGCGCAGATTGCAGGAAACTTCGGCGGTCGGGCATCGTTCGCTCCCCGGAAAAAAGCAGCGATATCGATGGTGCCGTGTAAGGCGGCGGGCTTCCGTTAGCCCGCGCACACAATGGCTATCCGGCCAGCGGCGTTGCGGTCGAGGGTGGTGCTGCCGAGCGAGCGCCGTTCATCACCATGGCCAGCAGGGTGTAATAGCCATTGATGCCCATCAGGTCCGTCACGCCCTTTTCGCCGAATTGCAGCATGGCGGCGGCCCAGGTGGCATCGCTGACTTGCTTTGTCGTGTGCAGCTCGTGGCAGAAATCGTAAACCGCCTGCTCGTCAGGCCGCATGCCTTGGGGTGCCTGCCTTGCCGCGATGGCATCGATAACAGGCTGCGGCACGCCTTCCTGGGCCGCGATGGGAGCATGGATCGCCCATTCCACCTGCTGGTCCCATTGCCGCGCAGTCACGAGAATGGCGAGTTCGGTCAGCCGGGTGCCGATCGCGCTGCGGTAGCGCAGGTATTCACCCAGCCGCTGGGTGCAGGCCATCAGTTCGGGGCTGTGCAGCAAAGGCACGAAGGGCCCGTACAGGGCGCCGCGCGGGCCATCGATGACCGCCTGGGCGGCGGCGCGCTGTTCGCCGGTCATCGCAGCGGCGGCAATTGGTCCTAGTCGTTCATTCATAACGACAAATGGTCGCACAGGACAGGAGAAAAATCAAAACGCCACGGCAGCGTGCGCGCTAATGTCCTTGGACCACCACCCTTGCGAGGAGCCGCCATGACCCACCTGATCCACCGTGACCTGCGCCGCACGCCGCCCGTTGCCGTCTGCGCTTTCGGCATGCAAGTGCGCGATAGCGAGGGCAAGACCTATCTCGATGCCAGTGGCGGCGCGGCCGTGTCCTCGCTGGGGCACAGCCATCCGGACGTGCTGGCGGCAATGCAGTCGCAGCTCAAGGTGGCGGCCTATGCGCATACATCGTTCTTCACCACCGAGGTGGCGGAAGAACTGGGCGAACGGCTGGCACAGGATGCACCGGGCGACCTGAATCATGCCTACCTGGTATCAGGGGGATCGGAAGCCATCGAAGCGGCGCTGAAGCTGGCGCGCCAGTATTTCGTGGAGCACGGCGAAACGGAACGCCGCGTCTTCATCGCGCGGCGCCAGAGCTACCACGGCAACACGCTTGGGGCGCTGGCACTGGGCGGCAACGAGTATCGCCGGCGCCATTTCGAACCGATGCTGATGGATGTGGCCCGCGTGTCGCCCTGCTTCGAATACCGCGAGCGCCGCGCCGGGCAGGATGTGCATGAGTATACGGCCAACCTGCTGCAGGAGCTGGAGGCCAAGATCCTCGACCTGGGGCCGCAGCATGTGATCGGCTTCTGTGCCGAGACGGTGGTGGGCGCGACCAGCGGTGCGGTGCCGCCAACGCCGGGCTACTTCAAGGGCGTGCGGACGCTGTGCGACAAGTACGGGATCCTGATGATTGCCGATGAGGTGATGTGCGGCATGGGGCGCACCGGCACCTTGTATGCCATCGAGCAGGAAGGCGTGGTGCCGGACATCGTTGCGTTGGGCAAGGGGCTGGGGGCGGGCTACCAGCCGATCGGTGCGGTGGTTGCGCGTGACCACATCGTGCAAAGGCTGCGTTCAGGCAGCGGGGTATTTCAGCATGGGCATACCTACGTGGGGCATCCGGTGGCGGCCGCAGCGGCGCTGGCGGTGCAGAAGGTGATCCGGCGCGATTCCTTGCTGGGCGCGGTGACCGTGCGCGGCGCGTCGTTCAGGCGCATGCTGCGCGATGCGTTCGGGATGCATCCGAACGTGGGGGACATACGGGGGCGCGGCATGCTGCTGGCGTTGGAGCTAGTGCAGGACCGGGAAGGCAAGCGGCCGTTCGATCCGGATTTGCGGCTGCATGCGGCGGTGAAGGATGCCTGCATGGAGTGCGGGTTGATGGTGTATCCGATGGGGGGCACCATCGATGGCAGGCGGGGGGATCATGTGCTGCTGGCGCCGCCGTTTATTGCGACGGAAGCGGATTTGCAGCAGATTGTGGCGCGCTTGGGGGATGGGCTGGAGCGGGCTTTGTTGCGTGTGCGGCCCGCCTGAAAACCTGTACCCCAGTGTCTGACCCGCAGGCCAAGTGTCTGACCCTGCGGGTCAGACACTGATTTACCGGTTTAGAATTCCTGGTACCCGATCACATCCTGCTGCTGCTCGCCGAGACCGGCGATACCCAAGCGCACAAAATCGCCCTTCTTCAGGAAGCGCTTGCGCGCCAGGCCAACACCCGGCGGCGTGCCGGTGGCGATGATATCGCCCGGCTCCAGCGTCATGAAACGCGAGATGTAAGCCACCAGCTGCGGCACCTTGAAAATCATGGTCTCGGTGCAGCCGGTCTGCATGCGCTTGTCGTTCACCTCAAGATAGAGATCCAGCTTGTCCAAATCCCATACCTCGTCGCGCGTCACCAGCCAGGGGCCCACCGGGCCGAAGGTATCGCAACCCTTGCCCTTGTCCCAGGTGCCGCCGCTCTCCAGCTGGAATTCCCGTTCGGACACGTCATTCACCACGCAGTAGCCGGCGATATGCTTTTCCGCGTCTTCCTCGCTGACATTGCGCGCGCGGGTGCCGATCACCACGCCCAGTTCCACTTCCCAGTCGGTTTTCTTCGAGCCTTTCGGCAGCATGATCGGATCGTCCGGGCCAGACAGGCAGGTGATCGCCTTCATGAAAATAATGGGTTCGGTCGGAATCGGCAGGCCGGCTTCCTTCGCGTGGTCGGCGTAGTTCAGGCCCACGCCGATAAACTTGCCTACCTTGGCAACCGGCACGCCGAAGCGCGGATTGCCGCGCACTACCGGCAGCGTTTCGGGATCGATCTTGGCCAGCTTGCGCAGCACCTTGTCGGACAGGTTGACGCCAGCGAAGTCGCTGATCTCGCCGGACAGGTCGCGCAGCTTGCCGAATTCATCGATCAGGCCAGGTTTTTCTTTGCCTATACGGCCGTAACGAACCAGTTTCATAACATCTTCCTTCTTGTTGAAGGCGACATTTTACCGGAAGCGCCGGAGCAGGTAGCGGCACAGGCCCGGCAACTGGATCAGGACCAGCAAAGCGAAGGCGCATTGGTAGGCGACACCCGGATAATGCCCTAGCGGCGAGGGCTGCCACAAGCCGATCACCTGGCCGAAGCCCGCCTGCACCACAAAGGCGCCGACGAAGATCAGCAAGTTCAGGCAAGTCGAAGCGCGCCCCGTCAATGCCGGCGGCATGGCTTGCGCGACGATGGAGTATTCCATGCCGGTGACGCAACCCACCAGCATGAACAGCACCGGCAGCACTTGCTGCGCCGGGCGCCAGCCGGATGCCAACGCGCATTGCATCAGCACAAACAGCAGCACGCCCGCAGCCGCCACGTCGAGCGTGCGCCAGCCGCGCTTTGCCGCCCATTCGGTCAGCATGCCGACTGCAATCGAACCGAAAATCACCGCCGCCATGCCGAGGTAGAGCAGCCAGGCAATCGCCTGTTCGCCGTAGCGCGGCACGTCGGCCAGCCAGCGCGCGATCCAAAGCCCCTGCACGCCGAAGAAAACGGTGTGCGGCAACAGGACCAGCATTGCTGTTTCGCGGAACACCGGGTGGGTGAAGGTATCCACCAGCGCGCTGCGCGTGAATGGACGCGGCGGCGTGGCTGGCGGCGTGGGGGCAAGCAGCAGGATCATCAGCGCGACGACAATACAGGCGCCGGCCAGCCCGATCATCAGCCATTGCCAGCTCATATGGTGCAAGGCCAGGCGCACCGGCAAGGTGGCGGTTGCGGCGCCCAGGCCGCCGGCTGCGATCAGGTAGCCTTGCACTGAAGGCACCTTGTGCGCCGGCAGCCAGGTGGTCAAGGCCTTGATGGCGGACATGAAGCAGGCGGCGAGGCCAAACCCCATCAGCGCGCGGGCAATCGCCAGTCCGGTGAAGTCCCTGCCACCGGCAAAGGCCAGCGTCCCGATGGCGGCGACCAGCAGCAGCACGAATTGCACGCGGCGCGGGCCGTAGCGGTCCAGCGCTATGCCGATCGGCAGCTGGGCGAATGCAAAGGCGAGGAAATAGGTGCTGGTCAGCATGCCAAGCTGCGCCGGCGTCAGGTTCGCCTGCGCCACCAGCTGCGGCGCCAGCATGGCATTCACGCTGCGCAGCAGCCATGAAACGTAGTGCCCCAGCGCGAAGGGAATGAACACCAGCAGCAGCGTGGCGGAACCGGACAGCGTTCCCGGCACCCGCTCGCGCCCGCGCCACCAGCGCGCCGGTGCTGCGGACCAATGCCTGCGCCATTCGCCGGGAAGCCGCGGCGGCACGGAACTGGCGGCGGGCGGGCGCATGCCATGGCCCTATGCGACCAGCGGAATCACGCGCCGCGGCAGCACCGGCACCGTCGCCACGCCCGGCACATGCCCGTCCCCCTGCTCCCCTTCCTCGAAGAAGAACTTATCGCGACCAAAGGCCGGACGAAGCTGGTCGAACCAGGTCGCAGTCGGATCGTATTTGGCATAGAACGGCTTGCGTACCCAGTCCGCATTGCGCGCCTGCAGGAACTGCAGCGCGAACACCTTCTCGCCGCCGATCTGCGCCACGCCGTCGATCACCACCTTGCCGGGGAAGGCGCTCATGGACGGCCCCCGCACCGTGCGCGCCAGGCCGGACACCATCTGGTACGCCTGCTGGAACACCTCGTGCGCACGCGCCAGCGGCAACTGGAAGTATTCGCGCGGCCCGGTATCGCGCTCCACGAACATGTAATACGGGATCGCGCCCAGCCTCACGCCGGTGCGCCACAGCTCCGCCCAACTGGCCGGGTCCTCATTGATATGCCTGATCAACGGCCCCTGCATGCGCAGCGTCGCGCCGGTGCCGACAATCCTTTTGACTGCCTGCTGCGCCACCTCCTGCCGCAATTCCACGGCGTGGTTGTAGTGGCCCATGATCGCCATGTTCTTGCCCGATGCAACCACGCGTTCGAACAGGCGCAGCAAATCGTCGGCATCGCGGTCGCTGACGTAGCGCTGCGGCCAGTACGAGACGGACTTGGTGCCGACGCGGATGTTCTGGATGTGCTCCAGGCCCGGTCCCAGCAAGGGTGCGATGATCTCTTCCATCGAGCGCGTGTTCATGATCATCGGATCGCCGCCGGTGATCAGCACGTCCGTCACGTCCTTGTGGTTCTTCAGGTACTCGACCAGCTCCGTGGTTTCGCGCGCATCGAACTTCATATCGTCCATGCCGACGAACTGCGGCCAGCGGAAGCAGAAGGTACAGTAGGCGTGGCAGGTCTGTCCCGCGCTGGGAAAGAACAACACCGTCTCCTTGTACTTGTGCTGCAGGCCGCGCAGGGGCGCATCATTCACGCGCGGCACGTTGTGCGTCATCTGCCCAGCCGGATGGGGATTCATGCGCAGGCGGATCTGGCGCACCAGTTGTTGCGCGGCCGCGTCATCCTGCTTCACCAATACCAGGTCGCGCAGTTGCCAGTATTCGTGCGCAGGCAGCATGTCGCGATGCGGGAACACCAGGCGGTAAATGGGATCGTCGGGGATATTGTCCCAGTCGATCAACTGGTCCAGCACATACTGGTTGGTGCGGAAAGGCAGCACATGCGAGATGACCTGCACCGCCTCCTGCTGCTCAGGCGTCAGCAGCTCCCACTGCGGCGCCTGGCGGATGGTCTGGCGGGTGTATGGCTTGAACTTGGTCAGCGCATCGGCGGTCATGGCGTACTCCTGAATGGGTGGGCTAGGACTTCATGATGGTCCGGTTAAGAAACGGCCTATTGCCGTAGCTCAATACCTAGCCGGAAAAATCCTACGAGCTTGCGTTTGCGCAATTCCCGGCCGGGTGCGCAGACGTACAGTTGGGCTTCCATCCCACCCCAAGGAGCCCGGCATGAAACGCATCCTGACCGCATCCCTGCTCTTCCTCGCCATGGCGGCAGCGCAGGCCAGTGAACCCACCGAGAAGGACGCCATCGCCATGGTGGAAAAAGGCGCCGCCTTCATCAAGCAGCATGGCAAGGACAAATTCATCGAGAAGGTATCCGCCAAGGATCCTGAATTCATCCAGGGCGCGCTGTACGTCGACATCCGCGACCTGCAGTCGGGCATCGTGCTGGCGCACCCGGTCAATCCCACCATCGTCGGCAAAGACCTGACCGACGTGCCGGATGCCAGCGGCAAGAAGTACCGGCGCGAGATCATCGAGCTGGCCGCGAAGAAGGGCAAGGGCTGGGTCGACTACATGTACAAGAACCCCACCACCGGCAAGATCGAACCCAAAACCACCTACATCCAGCGCGTCGGCGATGCAGTGCTGGAAGCAGGCATCTATAAAAAGTAGGAGGCCGCCATGCTGAACCGACTGCGGATTGGACCCAAGCTGTTGCTGGCGCCGGGCGTGGTACTGGCACTGCTGCTGGCGACAGCTGCATGCGCCTGGTTCGGCATGGTGCGGCAGAACGCATCGATGGAAAACCTGGTGCAGTTGCGCGCGGCGCGGCTGCAATCGGTAGCCGATGTGGCGGGCGAGGCGCGCATGGCACATGCAAACATTTACCAGTTGCTGGCCTGGATCAACGGCAGCTTCGCGCAGGCCCGCCTCGACGCCCTGAACGCGCAGATCCGCAACCGGCATGGCGCGGTCGGCACGCGGCTGGAATTGCTTTCCCGCGATGCCGTCACCGACGAGCGTGGCTTGCTGTCGGGTTCGCGGGAAGCCCTGGCAAGCTATCGCAAGGCAGTGCAGGAAACCATCGAACTGGCGCAAGTGGACCAGTCGATCGCCACCAATGCCATGGCAAAGGCGGAGCGCCAGTTTGCCGCGTTGGACCTGCAGTTGTCGCAACTGGCGGCGCTGGAAAAGGCGCTGAGCGAGGCGGCCTACGCGGAAGCGCGGCAGGAGTTCCGCTTGCTGGGCATGACGATGGCGGGCTTGCTGCTGCTATCGGTGGCCCTGTCGCTGGCGGTATCGATGCTGGTGCGGCGCGCCCTGCTGCGCGATATTCATGCCATTGGCGACGGGGTACGCTGCCTGGCGTCGGGCCAGCTGGCGCCACGGCCGGCGGCGCCCGGGCGCGACGAGATCGCCGATACGGCACGGGCGCTGGATGGCAGCATGGCGCAGCTCAACGGCACCATCCGCTCGATTCGCGGGGCGGTGCAGCAGATCGACCTGGCCTCGCGCGAGATCGCATCAGGGAATATGGATTTGTCGGCGCGCACCGAATTGCAGGCAAGCTCGCTGGAGGAAACGGCCAGCGCGGTCGACAGCCTGGCGGCGGCGGTACGCAGCAATGCCGAGCATGCGCGCGAAGCCTGCCAGGTGGCGGCCAATGCCAACGAACTCGCGGCCCGGGGTGGCGCGGCGGTGTCCGATGCAGTGCAGACCATGGAGGCGATCCGGTCTTCCTCGCGCAAGATCGTGGAGATCATCGGGGTGATCGACGGCATCGCGTTCCAGACCAATATCCTGGCCCTGAATGCCGCGGTGGAGGCGGCGCGGGCGGGCGAACAGGGACGCGGTTTTGCCGTTGTCGCGGCCGAGGTGCGCACGCTGGCGCAGCGCAGCGGCACGGCCGCACATGAGATCAAGGCGTTGATCAACGCATCGGTGGCGACAATTGACCGCGGCGCGGAATCGGTGGGCGTGGCGGGCGGCAGCATGGGTGATATCGTGGCCTCGGTGCGGCAGGTTGGCAGCATCATCCAGCGTATCAGCGATGCCAGCGCGGAGCAGGCGCGCGGGATTACGGAAGTGAACCAGGCGGTTGGGCAGATTGATGATGTCACCCAGCAGAACGCTGCTTTGGTCGAGCAGGCCGCAGCGGCGGCGGCCAGCCTGCAGGAACAGGCGGCCGGGCTGGCGCAGGCGGTCGCCGTGTTCGAACTGGGAGACGAGTCCGGGCCATCGCCCGGCGGCCCGGGGGCATGGCCTGCGCCCGGGCAGCGTGTGCCGGGCGCCGGGCCAGCCAGCGGGCGCGCCAGCGACGACGCGCCAGTGGCGGACGACAGCGGCCAGAACGACTGGCGCGACGTGGCAAGCGATGGCGAACGGCGCGCAGTTGGCAGCCCAATGCGCGCGCGGCAGGGCCTAGCGGAATGGGCGGCTGACAAACGGCGAGCCGGCCAGGCCGAAACGCCAGGGCACCTCCACCGCCTTTGAAATGCCGATACGCGGCCCAACCACGACTTGCACGCGCCCCTTGCGCGGCAGCAGTTCGAACGGCGCCGCGGCCAGCGACATGGCATTCTGCTCACGGCTCACACCCATCGCCTGCGCCAGCCGTCCCGGCCCGGAACACAGCAGCCGCACATCCTTCATGCCGCGCCGCGCCTGCATCTGCTCGATGCCGGCCAGCGGCTCGATGGCCCGGATCAGCACCCCAGCCCCATGCCCCTCCTCGCGGCAGACGAAATTCATGCACCAGTGGATGCCATGCGACAGGTAGACATAGGCATGGGCCGGCGGCCCGAACATGGCAAAGTTCCGCGCCGTCTTGCCGACAAAGGCATGTGAAGCCGGATCTTCCCGGTCATAAGCTTCCACTTCGACAATGCGGCCGCCCACGCCATTGACGAGCACCGTCACGCCGATCAGGCGGCGCGCCACTTGCTGAGCAGGTGCGCTGAAATCGATACCGGCCAAAATGTGGGAAGACATGCTACCGATTGTAGCAATCCTGCCATTTATGCATGAAAAAAAACTCATTCGTGCCCCGGGTTGCAGGCAAAAAACAGGCGATAATGGCGGGGCCCGCCCAGCAGAACAATCTCGAAGCAAAATGACAACAGCAGCAGCCCGGCTACCGGCCCAACACACGAGCGTAGCGACCGCAGAAGACGCGCTGTTGCGCTCCATCCGTATCCCGCCGCGTCCCAGCCTGCTGGTCGACCTGCAGCGCGAACTGGCGCAGGACGATCCGTCGCCGCGCGCCATCGCGCGCATCATCGGCAACGACGTGGGCATGTCGGGCGCCCTGCTGAAACTGGCCAATTCGCCGTTCTACGGCGCGGCGCGCAAGGCCAAGTCGGTCGAACAGGCCATTAATTTCCTCGGCATCAACCAGTGCGCGGCCATGCTGACCGGCATCCTGGCGCGCGAAGCAGTGGGCGCCAACAACCCGGCCCTGAACCAGTTCTGGGAAGTCTCCTCCTGCCGCGCCCAGGCCCTGGTCTTCATTTCGCGCAAGCTGCGCCTGGCGCCGCCGGATATCGCCCATACCTTTGGACTGTTCTGCGACATCGGCATTCCGATCCTGATGGGACGCTTTGAAGACTATGGCCAGACGCTGGACATCTGCAACGGCGCCGCCAGCCGCAAGTTCACCGACATCGAAGACGCCCGCCACACCACCAACCACGCCGCCATCGGCTGCCTGCTGGCGCGCAACTGGGGCCTGTCGCCGGACGTGTCCTGGGCCATCCTGCATCACCACGATTACGAAGTGCTGTGCGACGACGCCACCGACGACGCGATCCGCTCGCTGGTGGCCGGCGCGGTGCTGGCCGAACGCGCCATCCAGCGCTACCACGGCAACGGCGAATCGCTGGAATGGGACAAGGGCGGCGAGGCGGCCTGCCGCCACCTCGGCATGAACGAGGACGAAACCGCCGACCTGCTGGACGAACTGCACGAAACCTTCCACATTGAACACTGAGCCGCATGCAAAAGACAAAGAACAAGCGCCCAGCACCACGCAAGCCCAATAATCCACCTGCCGACAAAGAAGAAACCCTGAGCCATGAGCTGTTCAGCCTCGCGCTGGCACAGGAAGACGACCTGCGCCACGCCGTGCGGCGCTACCTGCGCCAGGGCAAGGACGCCGTCCTGTACGGCGCCCTCGAACTGGCGCGCGGCGAGGATGCCGACGCCTACCGCACGCTGAAGGAAGCCATCGAAGAAGACGCCGGCACCGTCCTGCTGCGCAAGGGCGACGGCCCCGAGATGGAAATCAACGCCTTCGCCATTCCCGTCTTCGTGCAGAGCCAGGGCGGCCTGCGCGAAGCGGAGGGTTTCCAGGACGAGGCGGCGTATGCCGCGCTGCTGGACAGCTTTACCGGCGCCGGCCTGGAAGGCCCGAAAGCCAGGGTGGTGCTGGTGCAGCACGCTTACGACCTGGCCGAGATGGAACGCATCAGCGCCAGCCAGCTGAACGCCATGGTGCACGAAGCGGCAGCGGCCATGATGGACAAGAAAGTGGCCGAAGCCCCTGCCCTGCTGCGCAGCATCGCCGGCTGGCAGCCATCCGCTTTCGGCGCCGATGACGAAGCTGTCGAGCTGCGTTTCCTGCTCGGCTTCGCCCTGAAGCGCGCCGACGACCCGTTCTACGCCATCCCGGCCGCCGGCAAGAAGCAGGATGCCTGGTTCGAAGCGCGCATGCAGCGCTACCAGGACTGGACCGTTTCCGCCGCGCCGCTGGTGCAGCGCTGCCTGGCCGGCCCCGCCCGAGCCGGCAGCTTGCGCCTGAATTTCCTGTACCAGGACCTGTTCCACGGCGCCCTTCTGCAAGGCAAGTCCGAGCACTGGATGCTGGCCATGATGGCCGAATTCGGCGCCGCCCTCGACGGCCATGGCCCGGCGCGCGCGGTCATCACCCTGGTGGAAACCGAAGAAGATGCGGCGCTCGGCGTACAACTGGTCGGCGCGGCCGGAGAACTGGCGCATGCCGACCGCCGCCTCGATGTCGGCGCCGACGTGGAAGCGGAAATCGAGGACCTGCGCGACGCCCTGGCCACCCTCGGCATCGAGGACATTGCGGTCGAATTGACAGCCCCCTGAGACACGCACATACTTGTTTCATAGAGGTGAGGAGACGCCACCATGAAACTGCTGTCAACATTGATTTTCGCTGCATTGCTGGCCGGCTGCGCAAGCGGTCCGCCGGCAGTTACCGCACCTGAACGAGCGCTGTTTACCGACGCTGCTTTCAGCAAGCCGGCCGGCATGATCACGCCGGAACAGGTTTTCGAGCTGTCGCCGGAAATGAAGGCCTATGCAGCCAAGATCCGCGCTTCGCTTAACGGCAAATCGAAGCACCAGGCGCTGTATGAGGCGCTGTACCACCGCGACCAGCTGCGCCTCGAATATGACTCCGAAATCACGCGCACGGCCTCGCAAGCCTTTGCAGCACGCGCCGGCAACTGCATGTCGCTGGTGATCATGACTGCCGCTTTTGCAAGGGAACTGGGGCTCGATGTGCAATTCCAGCGCATCACAAGCGAAGACACCTGGAGCCGCTCCGGCTCGCTGTACTTCAGCAGCGGTCACGTCAACCTGGTATTGAGCCGGCCGAAATCGGAAGCGATGCGCTTCTACGACACGGCCCAGTACGTGACCATCGACTTCCTGCCGCCGCCTGACGCCGAGTTGATGCCAACCGAAGCCATTTCGGAGCGCACCGTAGTGGCCATGTACATGAACAACCGCGCAGCGGAATCGCTGGTGCAGGGCAAGCTCGATGAAGCGTACTGGTGGTCCCGTTCCGCCATCGAGTACGAGCCCGCTTTCCTGATGGGGTATAACACCCTTTCCACCATCTACCAGCGCCACGGCGACATCAAGCTGGCCGAAAGCACGCTGCGATTCGCCCACCAGCACGATCCGCTCAACACGGTCATCCTGTTCAACCTGGCCGAAGTCACCAATGCGCTCGGCAAGACCGAAGAATCGGCCAAATTCAAGGCTGAACTGGCGCGCCTGGAACCCTACCCGCCGTTTTACTTCTTCCACATCGGCCAGAAAGCCATGGCCGACGGCGACTACCAGAAGGCGCGCTCGATGTTCGTGCGTGAAGTGCAGCGAGCCCCGTATTACCACGAGTTCCACTTCTGGCTGGCCAAGGTCTCTTTCTTGCTGGGTAACCTGAAAGAGGCCGACAAGCATATGACGCTGGCCCTGATGAACAGCACCACGCGCGGCGACAGCGCCATCTACGCCGGCAAACTGGCGAACCTGCGCCTTTACGAATCGCGAGCCCGTCTTCGACCGGGAGAAATCTAAATAACAAGATGAAGTCTCCGGTGCCAGTGCCTGACACGCGCAGCGTGTTTGGCCCTGGCACCGGCACATTAAAGGAATCATGCTTAACAAAATCGCCCCCCTCGCCCTTTCCCTTGCACTGGCCTTCGCAGGCGCCGCCCACGCGGCGCCTGATGAAAAACCGGACCTGCGTTCCACCTACACCAAGTACGAATTCCGCATCCCGATGCGCGACGGCGTGCGCCTGTTTACGGCCGTCTACGTGCCGAAGGATGCCAGCAAGGCATATCCCTTCCTGATCGAACGCACGCCCTACAGTGCAGGCGCGAACGTCGACGGCCAGCTCCAGTACGGCCCGGACTTTTTCCCGCGCCGCCTCGGTCCATCGGCAGACTTCAGCGACGCCGGCTACATCTTCGTCGAGCAGGATGTGCGCGGGCGCTATATGTCCGAAGGCAAGTGGCAGGAAATGACGCCGCATGCCAAGACGGCGCTGGAAGCGGGCGAAGGCAACGAAAGCCGCGACATGCACGATACCGTCGACTGGCTGCTCAAGCACGTGGCCAACAACAACGGCAAGGTCGGCATTTACGGCATCAGCTATCCCGGCTTCTACACCGCGGCCAGCATCATCGATTCGCACCCGGCGATCAAGGCCGCCTCGCCGCAAGCGCCGGTCACCGACCTGTACATGGGCGACGACTCTTATCATGGCGGCGCCTTCATGCTGGCCGCCAACTTCGACTTCTACGCCGCCTTCACCGAAGAACAGAATCCGTCGCCGCTGCCCAAGAGCTGGAGCGACTTCGACTACGGCACCACCAGCGGCTACGACTACTTCCTGCAGCGCCTGACGATGTCGAACATCCTGGCCGGCATGCAGCCCAAGCAGCTCGCCTACCTGAAGCCCACCATCGACCACGATACCTACGACGAGTTCTGGAAGACGCGCAACCTTGCGCCGCACATGAAGAACGTCAAGGCCGCCGTGATGACGGTGGGCGGCTGGTTCGATGCGGAAGATCCGGCCGGTCCGTTCTCGATCTACCGCGCGGTGGGCAAGAACAACCCCGGCATCTTCAACGGCCTGGTGATCGGCCCGTGGGCGCACGGCGGCTGGGCCGGGGGCGAAGGAAAGCGCCTGGGTCACGTTAAATTCGACAGCAAGACCAGCGAGCATTTCAACAAGAAGCTGCTGTTCCCGTTCTTCGAAGAGCAGTTAAAAGGCATCAAGCCGGCGCAACCGATTGCCGCAGTCAACACCTTCGAAACCGGCACCAACGTCTGGCGCCAGTACAGCGCGTGGCCGCCGGTGCAGGCCAAGGCCAGGATGCTGTACCTGGGGCCGAACGGCACGTTGAGCTGGACCCAGCCCGGCGCCGGCAGCAGCTTCGATGAATACGTCAGCGACCCGCGCAAGCCGGTGCCGTACATCGGCTACCCGGCAACCGGCGTGCCGCGCGAATACATGGTGTCCGACCAGCGCTTCGCCTCCTCGCGCCCGGACGTGCTGGTGTACCAGAGCGAAGTACTGGAAGAAGACGTGACCATCGCCGGCCCGGTGACGCCGAAACTGTTCGTCTCCACCAGCGGCACCGACAGCGATTTCGTGGTCAAGCTGATCGACGTCTACCCGAACGACTACCCGCAGGACAAGGAAGAAGACAAGCACAAGGACGTGGCACCGCCGTCA
Organism: uncultured Duganella sp.; assembly: GCA_966077345.1. Taxonomy (GTDB): domain Bacteria; phylum Pseudomonadota; class Gammaproteobacteria; order Burkholderiales; family Burkholderiaceae_D; genus Rugamonas. The sequence goes on along the minus strand of CBHREK010000059.1, from coordinate 38,101 downwards.
GTGAAGATGGGCGGCTACCAGCAGCTGGTGCGTGGCAATCCGCTGCGCGGCAAGTTCCGCAACAGCTTCGAGAAGCCCGAGCCTTTCTTGCCCGGCAAGGTGGAGCCGCTCAGCTACCAGCTGGGCGACGTGCAGCACACTTTCCGCCGCGGCCACCGCATCATGGTGCATGTGCAAAGCAGCTGGTTCCCGCTGGTCGACCTGAACCCACAGACCTTTACCCGGATTCCTGCCGCAAAACCGGAAGACTTCGTGAAGGCCACCCAGCGCGTCTACCATGCGCCAGGCACGGCCTCGGGCCTGCAGCTGATGGTGATGCCTTAGGCAGCAGCTAGCAGTTCTCGTACTTCCAGTTCCGCTTCTTGCCTTCGGCAATCCATTCGACCGCCTGGGCCATGCGTTTGTCGCGCGTGACCTCGGTCTTGGCTTCGGTCAGCCATTCGCAGTATTCGCGCTTGGCGCTGGTCGAGAAATTGTTGAACACTTCATACGCGGCCGGATTGGCTTCCAGCGCCGCGATGAAATAATCCGGCACCGCCAGTTCGCGCGGCGCCGCCTTCGGCCGCGCGACCTTGGTTCCCTGTTCGTTGAGCTTCATGGCCTTCTTGACGTAGGCCGTAAGCTCCTTCTTCGGCGGCAAGTCCTTGATGGAGGTAATGCGGCCGAACTGGCCCATGGCTTCCTTGCCCTTGTCGTCTTCGGCCGCGATCAGCAGCTCGGCCTTCCAGAAGTTCAGGGCGCAATGCTGCTTGAAGGCTGCAAAGCTGCAGATGATCCCGTGGTAGTCGAAGTTCGGCATGCTCCACTTGATGGTTTCCTTAACCTCGGGACAAGCCGCGTGGATCACTTCCCGCAGGTGGGCCAGGATGGGCTGGGCGAATTCGGCCGAGTTGGCGATGTATTCGTCGACGCGTGGATCAATGGTGGGCATGATCATCCTATCAAGTGTGTTGCCGCAATCTGACATCGGTGCGTTGCTTAACGCAGTTTGCTCAGCATTAGGAGCATACTAGAACACATGAACAATTCACGCAAAGTGGCCGCCGCAGCTGGCGCCATGGGCGTCGTTTGGGCCGGATTGACGGCCCTGCTCATGGCAGGCCAGCGCAAGCTGCTGTTCAACCCTACCGTCAAGCGCGAGGTGCAAAGCCCGCGCAGCAGCGGGCACCGCACGCGCGCCATCGTGCTGCGCGGCGCGGACGGGACCCGCCTGGCCGGCTGGCTGATGACGCCGCGCGAACCGGGCGTACGGCCGGCCGTGGTGTATTTCGGCGGGCGCTCGGAAGAAGTGTCCTGGCTGGTGCGCGACGCCGGCAACCTGTTCCCCGGCATGACGGTGCTGACCCTGAACTACCGCGGCTACGGCGATTCGCACGGCGAACCAGGCGAGGAATTGCTGGTGGCCGACGCCTGCATGCAGTTGGACTGGCTGTGCAAGCATCACAAGGTCGACCCGACCCGCATTGCGGTGGTGGGACGCAGCCTGGGTTCCGGCGTGGCGGTGCAGGCAGCAATGCAGCGCCGGGTGCAGGCTACTGTGCTGATCACGCCTTACGATTCGATCCTGGCGCTGGCGCAGCGCAAGTTCCCGGCCCTGCCGGTGTCGATGCTGCTGCAGCATCGCTTTGAGTCGGTCAAGCATGCAACCCAGCTGGCGGCGCCGACCTATGTGCTGCGCGCGGCCAGCGACGATATCGTGCCGCACTCGCATACCAATGAACTGGTCAGCAAGCTGACCTGCCTGCACCACGACGAAATCATTCCTGACTCCGACCACCTGAATATCCCTTACCTGCCCGCTACTCAGCAGAAGATCGCCAGCTTCCTGCAGGCGCAGTTCACGCAGCCGGCTTGAACACCGAGCGGAAGGCGCGCATCGCGGCCGGATGGCCGATCGTCATATGGGTTTCCTCGAGCATCGGCGCAATTTGCCATTGCAAGCCTTCTACCTTCACGCTGCCCAGCGCCTGCTCCAGCTGCTTTGCCAGTTCCGGCTGTCCCTTCTCGCCGCTGGTGGCGATGAACAGGGTCTTGTCCAGGCGCTTGCGGGAGCGCAGCGTGTCGGCGGCCGTCTTCAGTATCTGGCGATTGTTCCACCATAGCGTTGGATCGATGGCGATGAAGGTGTCGAACATCTCCGGCGACTGCAGGAAAGTCTCCAGCACGAACATGCCGGCCAGCGATTCGCCGACCAGTGCAGTTTCGCCGGTCGTGTTGTAGCGCGCTTTCACCTGCGGCATCAACTCTTCGCGTATGAAGCGGCGGAAGGCGGCCGAGCCGCCGACCACCGGAGCGATCTTCCTGTCCTCAGCGTTTTCGGTGGGGGCCGTCATGTCGCGGCGGCGCTGGGTGTTCTCGATCCCCACCAGCATGAATGAACGCGTCACCAGGCTGGCCACCGAGACTTGCAGCAGTCCCGCGGTATGGACAAAGTCTTCCGCCACGCCGCCATCGAGCATGAACAGCACGGGCAGCGGGGCGTCCGGCTTCACGTCCCAGGCGCGCGCCGAGTAGACATTGATGCGGCGGGTCTCGCCGAGGACCTTCGACTCCATCGTGAAGGTTTCGCCAATCGCCAGCGGGGCGGCTGGTGAAACTGCCTGCGCCATCTCGCCAGCCCGCGCCACTGCGGCCGCCAACGCGCCTGCCGCCATGCCCAACACCTGCCTCCTGCTCGCCATGCCTTCTCCTTTCAGAACACCAGGCAACCGCGGTAAGCGCGCGGCGCCACCACGGACAAATACCCATGCACCGCCTGCCGCACCAGCGCGCGTAGGGCAGCCGCCTCCGGCCGCTCGCTGCGCGCCATCAGGGTCTGCGACACCAGGCTGTAAGCGATTGCGTGCGCTGCGAATGCGGCATCGGCCAGCGGTGCGCCGTCCGGCCAGTCCGCACCGGCACCCAGGCCGCGCTCCCACAGGGCGACAAACTCCCGGTAAAGCTCGCGGAACGCCTGCGGTTTAGACACCTGGCGCTCCAGGTGGAACAGGGCAGCCCACTGTTCGGGTTCTGCCAGCGGCCCCTGGAGCTGCGCTTCCAGCAGCGCGTCGACCCGTTCAGGCAGGGGCTGGTCCTGCGCAGCCTGTGCCGCAACTGCCAGGGCATCGGCAATGGCGCGCACGCGCTGGCGAATGCTCACTGCCGCCAGCGCTTCCTTGCTGGCGAAGTATTCGTAAAAGCTGCCCGCGCCAACGCCCGCCAGCGCCAGCACCTGGCGAATGGACACCTGCGCATAGCCCTTCTCCACCAGCAGCTGCACGAAAGCCTGCTCGATGGCCTGCGCCGTGGCACGGGCACGCGACTGTGTCGGTTTTCGCCGCTTTGGCGCGGCAGAAAGTGGTGCTTGCATGGTCGGAATCCGAACACCCGGGAAAGCGCCGAGCATTACACTTTCTTTCAGATTAATCAAGGAGCTGCGCCGCAATGGACAATCTGACCAACGAGTTGAACGGCTATAACCTGTACACCACCGACCTCGCGCTGCAGGAAGGCGTTCGCCGCGCCGACGCCGGCGCCCACGAGGCCGAACTTGCAGCCTACGGCGCAGCGCTTGGCAGCGCAGCCACGATCCGCATGGCGGAAGAAGCCAATCACTTCAAGCCCGAACTGCACACCTTTGACCGCCAGGGCCGCCGCATCGACCGCGTCGAATTCCACCCGTCCTGGCACGGCATGATGCGCATGGCGCGCGAGCAGGGCATGATCACCCAGCCCTACTCCGATTCGCGGCCCGGCGCCTGGCCAGCCTACGCGGCAGCCTTCTCGATGCACCACCAGATCGAATCCGGCAGCCAGTGCCCGCACTCGATGACACTGGCCTGCGTGCCCGTGCTGCGGCAAGAGCCGGAATTGTTCGAGCAGCTGGCGCCCAAGCTGTTCTCGCGAACTTACGACCCGCGCGACATTCCGCTGGAACAAAAGGACTCGATCCTGGTCGGCATGGGCATGACGGAAAAACAGGGCGGATCTGACCTGCGCACCAACACCACGCGCGCCGAAGCCGTAGCCGGCGGCTACGAGCTGACCGGCCACAAATGGTTCTTTTCCGCGCCAATGTGCGACGCCCACCTGGTGCTGGCCCGCACCGAAGGCGGCCTGTCCTGCTTTTTCGTACCTCGCTACCGGCCCGATGGCAGCAAGAATGCGGTGCAGATCCAGCGCCTGAAGGAAAAAATCGGCAACCGCTCCAACGCCAGCAGCGAAGTGGAATTCAACGGGGCCTGGGGCCGCATGGTGGGCAAGGAAGGCCGCGGCATCCCCACCATCATTGAAATGGCCAACATCACGCGGCTGAACTGCGTGATGGGTGCGGCCAGCCTGATGCGGCAGTGCGTAGTGCAGGCAATCCACCACGCGCGCCAGCGGCAAGCGTTCGGCAAACGGCTGGTCGAGCAGCCGCTGATGCAGAACGTGCTGGCCGACATGGCGCTGGAAAGCGAAGCGGCCACGCAACTGATGATGCGCATGGCTGAGGCCTTCGACCGCGACGACAGCCCGCTGGAGCGCGCCTACCAGCGCATCGTCACCCCGGCCGGCAAGCTGTGGACCACCAAGCGCTCGATCGAGCTGTCGGCCGAAGCAATGGAAGTCTTTGGCGGCAACGGCTATATGGATGAAGGCCCGATGGGGCGCCTGTACCGCGAAACGCCTGTGCTGTCGATCTGGGAAGGTTCCGGCAATGTGATGGCGCTCGACCTGCTGCGCGCCGTCGCGCGCGAGCCGGAGGCAATGGCCGCGCTGCTGGCCGACCTGCAAGAGGGCTGCCACGACGATGCCGCCCTGCGGCCGCACGTCGCCGCGCTGGGCAGCCTGCTCGCCAGCCCGGCGCCGCAGGAGGCCCTGGCCCGCCGCAGCGCGCAGTCACTGGTCCTTCTGTTGCAGGCCCGCCTGCTGCGCCAGCACGCCCCTGCCCCAGTGGCCGACGCCTTCATCGCCAGCCGCTTCGACAACGCGCACGGCCGCATCTACGGCACCCTGCCCGATACCAGCCCCCTCCCTGCCATCATCGACCGCGCCTGGCCAATGTAAAGGTGTTACCATGGTGTCACCGAACATCGAGAGGGCACCATGTCGACCACATCGCTTAAATTGCCCGAGGACTTGAAGGAACGGGCGGCATCCGCTGCCCAGGAACTCGGCGTAAGTACCCATGCCTTCATGGTAGAGGCCATCAGGCAAGCAACTGAACAAACCGAAATTCGCGCTCAGTTCGTGGAAGAAGCGATCGCGGCTCGGGCAGAGCTGCTGGAATCGGGCGCAGGCTACGACGCCAACGAAGTACGCGCTTACCTTCGACAGCGCTTGCAGGATAAGAACGCAAGCCGTCCAACAGCCAAGCCATGGCGCAAGTAATCTATTCGGAAACGGCGTTATCCAACCTGGAGCGCATTTCTGAATTCCTGGCTGCCGAATCCGAAGAAGCTGCCGCCACCGCGCTGGATCTGATCGACGACGCAATCGGTATGCTTGCCCGACACCCGCTGGTTGGACGCCCAGCAGAAATGCACCTGCGGGAGTTAGTTATCTCCAAAGGGCGGACCGGATATGTTGCTCTGTATTCGTATGAGCCGGTGCAGGACGTGATACTGGTACTGGCCGTCCGGCATCAACGGGAAGCTGGCTTCCGGTATAATCCTGCCCCATGAACGATACTACCCGCCCAGAACTCCCGGACCACCTGTCGATCGACCCGCGCAGCCCGCACCATGTGGCTGCCGTGTTCGAGCACGACATTGGCATCAAATTCAACGACAAAGAGCGCTTTGACGTTGAGGAATACTGCATCAGCGAAGGCTGGATCAAAGTCCAGCACGCGACGGCCAAAGACCGCCGCGGCCAGCCGATGCTGATCAAGCTGAAAGGCAAGGTAGACGCCTTCTACCGCTGATATTCCTCCCCAGGCCAGCCTTCGCTGGCCTTTTTTCTGGCCAGCGGATTCGATTCAACGCGGCGGCTCAGAAGTTCGATTTGCCGCACCGCTTCTGCTACGCCATCCTCCTGCCGCATTGCCTCCCCAATACGGCGTGCCCGCTCGCTCATCCCTGGGTTCTCACGCACATGGCGAATCTGCGCGGCGATGCCGGCTGCCGATGCATTGCGGCGTTTGGCAGGCTTGCCTGCGACGCCGACACGCTTCAGCTCACGGCCCCAGTGCTCCTGCTCACTGATGTTGGCGACCACGATCGAAGGCTTGCCCGCCAGCGTAGCCGACTGCGTCGTCCCGGCACCGCCGTGGTGAACAATCACCATGCAATGGGGAAAAATCTGGTGGTGAGGCGCCGCCGCCACGTACAGGATACGGTCGTCAGAGCTGAAGCCGCATGCGCTCCAGTCGCTGCATTGGATGATCGCACGGCATTTTGCCGCGCGTGCAGCATCGGTCAGCAAGCGCAAGGCCATCGTTTGCCCCCTGAGGTCCTTGGGCATCCAACTGCCAAAGGTCATGTATACCGGCGCTTCCCCGGCCGCGAGAAAGCCAGACAACGAAGGCGGCAATACTCCTTCCAGTTCACAGTTCGGCCGGTCAAGGAAACCGCAGACCTGGATCGAATCGGGCCAGTCGGGTTGGCGTGGGCAGAGCTGCGGACTGACCGCCACCAGCGCCAGGTAGCGCGATACCCAGACCTCCGACACGATGTCGCGCATCGGCGCCATGCCCAATTGCTTTCGCAGCCGGTCCGGGTAGTGGCGCAGAGTGCGGTTCAGGAGGGTGCGGGTCAGCCACCATAGCAGGCGGTTGCCGCGCTTCCCAAGCATCGACAGGCCGAGAGGATTGACGTAATCGCTTGGCACGGCGCCATGCGACAACAGGACGCTCACGTAGGGCAGCCCCGCATGTTCTGCAGCAACCTGCAGCGGGTGCATGAAGTAATGCCCAACCAGCAGGTCCGATTCCGCGCACAGGCGCCGGGCCGCCTCGAACATTGCGTCCTCGGCCGGTGCAAACGCCAGGCGCAAGATCTCCGCCATCTGTTTCATCGGATCGCGGATGCGATAGGCAGCCTGGCCGATGGCTTCGGCCTGCTCAGCGTTGAAGGTGAGCGGCGTCAGGACGGTGATTTTCGCCCCGACCGGGGAACGCACCTTGTCGTACGTTCCGGCTTCGAGGCTGGTGATCACCAGGTGGACTTCATGGCCGGCCAATTGCAGGCCGTCGGCAAGGGCAAGAAAGGGACGGATATCACCGTGGCTGCCCCATGTGAGCATGCCGATCTTCATCGCGCTTCCGGGATTTCCGACAGGTCGTGGTACACCAGCTTGCCGCGCCTGCGCGCTTCGGCAACCATGGCATCCGCCCCGGTGGAGGCTCCGCCAATGCGCAAGACGGCGTTACAGTGCGCGAGCAAGCGCTCACAATGCGGATGAAAGATCTCTTCATATACGCCATCCCCGACGGATGTCGAGCCAGCAGCATGCAACACTGGCAGCGCCAGCCACTCGCCCAGTACCGGCGTGTGGCCTTTGCGGTACAGCGGCAGCACAAAGGCTTCCATGGCGGCCACATTGGCAGCCGTGCGCGCCGGATCGTCGCCTGTGCCAGAGCGGTAGGGGCCCGCGACCAGGATCATCATGCTGCGCGGCGGCAGAAGATGCAGGTGCAGGTACTGCAGCAGCATGATGGTTTTGGCGTCCTTGATCTCGCCGCTGGCCGTCATTGCCAGTGCCTTGTCGGCATCCAGTTCAATGACTTCGATATCTTCACCCTCTTCTTCCAGCCCGCCGCCGCTGCCTATTTTCGAGCCTGCGTCATATTCGCCAACGAAGAAGTGCAAGCGCTCGGTGACCGAGCCAGGGCTCATGAACACGTCGAAAACCGGCTGCAACTTGTCCACTTTGTAGCCGGTTTCCTCTTCCAGCTCGGCGTGCATGCGCTGTTCCGGATGCGCCTCATCCAGCAGTCCGGCCGGCGCTTCGATCAGGTAGCCGTCGTGCTGGTTGACGTAGGCGGGAAAGCGGAACTGGCGCGTCAGCAGCACCGTGCGGCGGGCGCGGTTGTACAGCAGTGCCACCGCACCGTTGCCGCGGTCATAGGTTTCCCTGCTCATGGTCTGCCAGCGGCCATCGCGGCGCTTCAAATCAAAGGTGGTGGTCTTGAGCACGTACCAGTTGTCGGACAGTAGCTGCTCGGACTGAATGCGGACGTAATCTTGCATGGGCTTCCCTATTGAGTATCGCTTGGTGATACCAAGCCAATCTGCTGATGATATCTTGGAAATAAAACTTCTGCTTTCCACACCTTTTGACGAAACTCCAGGAAATGAACCAAACCAACTTTCAAGGAGAACATCATGTGGGGACATCACCGCCTGCGACACTGTTGCCGTACTTTCGCCATCCTGGCAATGGGTTTGCTTGCGCAGGGCACATCAGCCGCAACGGAACTACCGACAGTGTCCACGCCGGCATTGGCCCAGCAACTGCAAGTCGGCGACCTGGTCTTCATCCGGGTCAGTGCCCTGCCCTTTCGCAAGGTTGCCGAAACCACCAACAGCTGGACCAACCATGTCGGGATCGTCGTTGCGACCGATGGCGCTGAACCCGTGATCGCGGAAAGCACTTTTCCAGTGTCCAAGCGCGGCGGCCTTGCACCGTTCCTGGCGCGTTCCGAAGGCGGGCGGGTCGGAGTGAGCCGCCTGAATACGACGCTGACGGCCGAGCAGCAGCGCAGCCTGGTCCGGGCAGCCGATACGCGCATGGGAATCCTGTACGACACCGGCTTCGACCTGCACTCGCGGCGCCAGTTCTGCTCGCGCTTCGTGCACGAAGTGCTGCGCGAAGCCAGCGGTGTCGCGGTGGGCGAGACGGAATCGTTTGCCGCACTGCTCGCGCGCAATCCCGACGCCGACCAAGCCTTCTGGAAGTATTGGTACTTCGGGCAAATTCCATGGAAGCGCGAGACGGTGACGCCGGCCAGCGTCATGAACAGCCCTCAACTGCATGCTGTCTTCGACGGTTTTGTCGAAGCCGCAAAGGTAGCAGGCTCGGTCAATCTTCCGAACGCTCCACTACAACTTCACTAATTTGCAGCACGGGTTGTCCTGCGCGTGAGGGGCGCGGGCCGCGCCCTGACTTGCGCCCCCAACCTATCCCGCATGGCTCGCAAAATAGAAAACGCGCCACCCCTTGTCCGAAGTGCGGCGCAACCTGACACTCAGCAAACAAGTCCCCTCAAACTCCACATTCAATTCGTCCATGTCGACGTTTTGGCCGCGGATTAACCTGCGCAGCCGGTTCCCATTGGTCTGCGGCGGAGAGGTCCAGGCAAGTCGGCCACTCATGCAGGTGTGGCGCTGTGCGAACGCACGCAGATCTGCGGGAGTCTTGCCAACGTAACCGTTCTTGGTGGTCAGTTCAAAAGCACCTTCAACATCACCACTTTGCATCCGGGATAAAAAAGACTTCGCTACCGATACAGCCTCCGGATGTCCGTACTCAGCCTTCGCCCACAGAAAGAACCCGCCAATGGCAAATGCCAATGCGAGGCAAGCGAATAATGCGCGAGCTTTTCCCATGGCGCGGCGATCAGCCGATGGTTGTGACGACATTGCCATCGGGGTCGCGGATCAGGGTCTTTTGCACGATCCAGCATACGGTGGGCAACTGGGCCAGCTGGTAGCGGCCTGCCTGCGGACGCACCGTGTGGGCGAAGTCTTGCGCGCACGCGGGCGTCATGGTGACCACGACGCTGCCGTCGTGCATGCTGACGCTGCACGCATCGCCCGGCTCAAATTGCAATTGCCAGTCGCGCCCGGCCAGCGTGAACGGCCGGCCGAAAGGAATCCGCAGCGGAAGCAATGCACACAGTTCGTCTACCTGGCGCGCCCCTAGCGTCACTTCAGTCAGCGGCGCACGCAGCAGGCGCTTGTTCTGCTCAACGTTCAACACGTCCGTGTACAGGAAACCGCTGCCTGAGCCGTCGCGCTCCATGCCGGCCTTTACTTGTGCGGCCAGGTCAGGGTCGTCCAGCAGCGTGCCGCGCTCCAAGTCCGTAATCCACAACGGCATGCGGGGCAGGAAGGTATCCAGCACATGTTGCGGAGACCACTGCTTCGCCGCATATTCTTCTTCCAGAGTAAGGCCGACTACCTGGATGAACTCGAGGTGTCCATTCGGGGTGTCGATGGCAGGTAGTTCCGGGTCGTTCGTCATGGCCATCGAGCAGATCCTGGTGTCAGTGTCCAGCGCGATCGGGCCGTTGGCCGTCATCCATTCGCCCGGCCTAAAGACGTTGCCTGTCTTGAAGACATAGCGCGCAAGATTTTGTAGCAGCGAGAACACCCACCTCGGCGCCTCGGTTGCTCCCTCTGCAGCCCGCAAGCGGAAAGTCAGTTCGAAACCATAACCGCTGACCTCTTCGTATTCCTGCTCTTTGCCGTACAGTTCCGAGAAGCCGAACGTGACGTAATGCCAATGCGGCACCGGATGCGCGCGGTAGTAGGCGCTGATGCCATCGAGCGGGTCCGGGCCACCTAGCCGGTAACTCATAATGGTGCCCATGTGCTGGGGCTCCTGGTCGCCATACAGCGGCGCGAGGCTGGCGTTGATGGCGGACCAGCCAGCGGAATCGTCATCGTCCATGGCGTTCGCCTGATTTGTGCTCACAATTGCTCCGATCTGTGGTTGCGATGAAAAACAAACTCTAAACAGTCCTGCCCCAAAATGTTTTCCTCCCTTTAGCCCATCCCTGCTTTGTCGATCGAGAAGCGCAGCTTATAGTGTTAATTTAATACTATCCACTGAAATATTGAATGGGCCGGCAAAACCAAGCACTTTGACATCCCATCTTCCAGCATATTTAACATCTTCCCTGACCGGCAACTCCTGGGCGTCAGGAACGGCACATGCCGCACAGCGCTTTCCGTGCCTGCAGAGTTACTCCCATGTTCAATGTCCGCCTTCCCGCTGCGAACCGCGTCGTGTAGAGTTGCACATTAATCAACTAAACCATGGTGGCAATATGTACCGAAGGACTATGATTCGTCGTCTGGCCCTCGTGATTCTCGCGACCGCCTCAACTTGCTCGGCAACGGCTTCGCGGGCGGGCATTGGCATGGGATGCGGCCAACCAAACACGAGCGGTAAACGCCTGGTTCCACTGGCATCAATGCGCATTCAGGTACCGCTATATGTGATGGAAGCGAACGGGCGCCTGATGAAGATGGACCTAAGTAGCGGGGCCACGACCAGCTTGTCCGATCACGGTTTTAACCTCGCGACAAGCTTGCATCCGTCCGGCGACGGCCGCTGGCTTGGCTATAAGGGCAAGTCGAAAGGAGCAAACACGACTCAATATTGGCTGTATGACCGTCACGACCACAAAGAACGGCTGATCTACGAGCATCCGCCCTACGGCAGTGATATTCCCAGTTTTTCACCGGACAGCCGGTATTTCGTCATTAGCGCGTGGTACGACAGCCGCTGGGCGGATGCCAACCGTGCAGGCATCTATCTGTTCGACACTACCGCGCTGCGCTTACAGCGCGTCCCGTTGCCACTAGTAGACACTCACAAGGCCGTGCTGATTTCGACCACCTGGTCGCAAGATGGAAAGGAGCTGTTGATACTGGTGCGTACCGAGTGGACCAAAGATGGATTCGCCTATTTTTCCTATCACCTTGCGACTCAGCGAATCGAGACAATAGCCGGCCGCTACAACACTCAAATGTACCGCCACGAATTTTGGCGCGGTGCGCAACAAATTCCAGAGTTCAAGAAGGTCTTGCCGCGCTCTGCGCTGGCTGAGCGCTCGGCATGGTCCACAGAGCGCAGCTGGCGCGCATATATCGACGAACGTCCGAACGATCCGAGCTACCCGCTCCTCGTCATGAACAGGCACGGAGCGACTAGAACAGTCGCTAGAGGTCATTTTGAACAGTGCGCAGGCGACACTTTGTTTATCACTGGCTGGCTCGATGACCGCCACTTGGTATATCGAAACGAGATGAATTATTTTATTTTCGATACGCTGACGGGCTCGACCGCTAAACTGCTCAGTGAGGAGGGCATGCCTGTCACGTTTACCTGGTAGATTGGCTTACCTGCGCGTTCGCTCTTGGCCGCCTGCGGACTGCGACTGCGACATGGCCATTTTTACTACGGACTGTAACGCCAGCCACAGCTTGGCTTTATCAGCATATGGCACGGTGTACGCCGGACTACTCGACGGCAAAGTCAGAATTTGATACTCAACGGCTCGCGGACCAAGCACTTGAACGCCTAAGCGCCCTGCCGTGCCGCCGTTGAAGGCAATCGCTTTGATGTTGGGAAAGCGGTCAAGCAATCCGAGAAGATCGTTCTCATTGCGGTTGCGAATTGCGCTGTCCAGGCTTCCTTTACGATGCGCTTCGGCGACGACGTCCCACAGGCCGATACCGTGATCGCGCAGCGCTGCGAGCCGCGCATCATACGTCATGGCGCGCAAGTCAGTGCTGATGACCTCTCCGACCAGCTCCCAGAACTTGTTCTGGCGGTGGCCGTAATACTCCTGCACAGCGAGCGATTTATCGCCCGGCAGGCTGCCCAACACCAGCAGGCGGGTGCGATGGTCTACGACCGGGTCGAAGCAGCGCTTGAGCGCATCCCGGCATGAAGTGCTTGTCGTCATGCCGGCCATTCTATCAAGCGGGACTGGCCCGCTTCCAGCACTCATGACTTGCCGCCGTTGGTGCTACGCCAGTGGGTCAGTTGCGATACCAGGCGCATGTGTAAAGTTTTCCGACAAGACTATCCTTGCGTGTCGGTGGGAAGAGTTCGGGTGTAGAATCGAACGGTAGTGCTAAACAAAACATCACACTGGAGACCGCAACCATGTCCGAGCAGCGTGCCATCGTTACCCTGCTGTTGAAATACAGCGAAAGCCACCTGAACCCAACCAATGAGGCGATCCATTGCGTGTGTGTGCCGCTGATCGTGTTCAGCCTGCTGGGACTGATCTGGTCCATCCATCCTTTGCTGGCAGTGGCGCTGGTCGCGGTCTCGATGGTCTACTACTTCAAGCTGTCGCGCAATTTCGCACTGGGGATGCTGGTGATGGCCGGCTTCATGCTGGCCGTGCTGAGCGCACTGCCGCCGGCAGCGGTGCTGCCACTGAGTATTGTGATTTTCGTGCTGGCCTGGATCGGCCAGTTCATCGGCCACAAAATCGAGGGCAAGAAGCCATCGTTTTTCGATGACCTGCGCTTCCTGCTGATCGGGCCGTTGTTCGTGCTGGGCGTGCTGTATCGCCGCCTGAACGTCGCCTACTAGAACAGGGCGACGCTGAGATGGTCGGGGGGCAGCGCCTCCCCGGCCAGCAGGATGATCACCGCTGCAGCGACATAGCCGAGCACCGAGGCGACCCAGATGCGCGTTTCCATGTTCATGCCAGGCTCCCGTCGTTAAGTACTTGAATCATACCGAGTTTTTCGCCTGGAATAATCACCGATTGTCGCACTGCGGCATATTGCAGAAACACTTATACTGGCGGGATGCCTTCTCCGATCCTCTTCATTCTCGCCTGCCTTATCTGGGGTTCCACCTTCTTTGCGATTACCCTGCAACTGGGCGACATCGCTCCCGCCGTTTCCATCGTCTACCGCTTTGCCCTGGCCTCCGGCGTGCTGTTCGCCTGGTGCCTGCTGCGCGGCGACAAGCTGATGCTGTCTTGGAAGGCGCAGCGCTGGACCATCCTGCAAGGCTGCTGCAGCTTTGGCCTGAGCTATATCGGCACCTATAACGCCGAGCAGTACGTCGTTTCGGCCCTGGTGGCCGTGCTGTTTGCGCTGATGGTGTTCTGGAACCCGATCCTCAACCGCATCGCCTTCGGCACGCCGCTGACCTGGCGCACCTGGGCCGCCGGCAGTGCGGCGGTGGGTGGCGTGGTGCTGCTGTTCTACCATTCGATTTCCGACTCGCTGCGCGAGGTGATGGCGGGCGGCCAGGGGCATTTCATCCTCGGCCTGGCGCTGGCGCTGGGCGCGACCATCGCCAGCTCGGTCGGCAATACGCTGGTGGTCAAGGTGCGCCAGCATGAATCGAATGTGCTGCTGACCATGGCCTGGGGCATGTTGTGGGGTACGCTGCTGGTGGCGCTGTGGGCGCTGGTGCGCGGCGATGCCTTCGTGATGCCGGCCACGGCTTCGTACTGGGGCGGCCTGCTGTACCTTTCGCTGCTGGGCTCCGTGATCGCGTTTGCCTGCTACTTCACGCTGATCGACCGCATCGGCACGCAAAAAGCCGTGTACATCGGCGTGGTGACGCCGGTGATCTCCGTGCTGCTCAGCATTCGCCTTGAAAATTACCGGCCGGGCTGGATGGAAATCCTCGGCATGGTGGTGTGCATCGCCAGCGTGGCCTGGGCGCTCAAGGCGCCATCAATGCCGGCCAGCCGTACTCCTGTTGACCTTAACCCTTTGAAGAAAGCTTCATGAGCAATTTGAACATCCGCCCTGCCCGTCCGGAAGACGTGGCATCCATCATGGCCATGATCCGTGAACTGGCCGTTTTCGAGAAACTGGAACACCTGGTGGTGGCCGACGAGGCCATGCTGCATGAGGAGCTGTTCGGCGCCAAGCCGGGCGTGGAAGGCATCGTGGGCGTGGAAGCGGGCGAAGTGGTGGCTTATGCGCTGTTCTTCCACAATTTCTCTACCTTCCTGTGCAAGAAGGGGCTGTACCTGGAAGACCTGTACGTGAAGCAGAACCGCCGCGGCGCCGGCTATGGCAAGCAGATGCTGGCGGCATTGGCCAGGATTGCCGTCGAGCGCCAATGCGGCCGCTTCGAGTGGTCGGTGCTGGACTGGAATGTGAACGCGATCAAATTCTATGAACAGATGGGTGCCGATGTGCTGCCGGACTGGCGCGTATGCCGTGTGACCGGCCCCGCTCTGCAATCGTTGGCTAACGCTTGAGCTGCTAGAACAGGCGCACCGCGACAGCAATGATGCCTGCGATCTGGACGGCATGCAGGCTCATCATGATCTTGAAATGAAAATCGACACGTGCCTCGAGCCTGGCGAAGCGGTGATCGACGTATTCTTTCATCCGCATCTCCGATTCAAGGATCGCGGCACGGAACTCTGCTCTCAGCAGATCCGGTTCTTTAGCCATGGCTTCCATCCTTAACTCCAGTTTGCGGGTGCGTTCTTCCTGCGATTCGGCTTTGGTCGCGTCCATGGCATTCTCCCGATGTGGTCATGCCATTGTTCGCCGTTCGGCTGTAGACACTTTGATGTAGCGCAGGCGCGGGAGTTCCCGCTTGCCCCAAAAAAAATCCCTCGCGGCTCGTGTGTGGTCGGGCGAGGGATACTAAACCCAGGTGTCAGTTGGGAGGGGAGATGAATCGACGGTTTCAATATAGTCGCCCTGACCCGGCCGCGCTTTGTCACTTACAAATTCTTACCTGGCTTACATTTGATCTAGCTCAATACATTCTTTGGGGAAACTCGCAGAATGGATAGTCCCGCCCTCGGTGGAGACTGACGATGTTCAAGGCTGTTTATCGGGCTTACTTGCGCTTCCTGTTGGACCGCTACACGCGGGAATTGCAGGTACTGGCGGCGCAGCGTGCCAATGATGCGTTAGCTGAGCAAGTTCTTACGCACGAAGCCGAGCAGGTGCGCGCGCGGCTGCTGATGCTTTAAATCCCCTTTCCATCCATTCGAACAGCCCTTGCGTGAGCAGGGCCAGGACGGCGGCCGGCAGCGCGCCGGCCAGCATCAGGGCATTGTCGTTCAGGGCCAGTCCGGTGGTGATGCGTTCGCCGTAGCCGCCGGCGCCGATGAAGGCGGCGATGGTGGCGGTGCCGACGCTCATCACGGCGGCCGTCTTGACGCCGGCCAGGATCACCGGCGCGGCCAGCGGCAATTCAATCTCTTTCAGGCGCTGCGTGGTGCGCAGGCCAAGGGCTTCGGCGGCCTGCTTCAGGCCTTGCGGCACGCCGCTGATGCCGGTGCAGGTGTTGCGGATGATCGGCAACAGCGCGTAGACGAACAATGCTACGAGGGCGGGCACGGTGCCGATTATGCCGAGCAAGGGGATCAGCATGGCCAGCAGGGCGAGTGAAGGAATCGTTTGCAGGATGCCTGCGGCGGCCATCACCGGTTCGCGCAGCTTCGGGCGGTAGGCGGCGAAAATGCCGAGCGGGATGCCAACGGCGCTGGCCATGGCGACCGACAGGGCCACCAGCAGGATGTGCTGGCGGGTCAGCGGCCAGAAGTCGTCGGCAAACAGGCGCTGCCAGAGCGTGGCCGGGCGCGCTGGTACAGCCGTCGTGGCGGCGGCAGCGGCGCGGCTGCCGGAGTGGCGCGCAAGCCAGTCGCGGGCGATAGCGCTGAAAGGCTGGCCGTGCAATTCGGCGGCGGCATTCATGGCGATCATGTCGGCGGCGCTGATGCGGCCTTCCAGCGCGCGCAGCGCCTGCCAGGCGGCCGGGAAGCGTCGTGCGGCGTCGAGGCGGTACAGCAGGACCGCGTCGTAGCGGGGGAAATACGCCCGGTCGTCCTGCAGCACGCGCAGGCCGTATTGGCTGATCTTGGCGTCGGTGGCGTAGATGTCGATGACGTCGACCTGCTTCTGCGCCAGGGCTTCGTAGGCGATGCCGTGGTCGAGGCCGCGCGGCATGGCGCCGATGCCGTATTGTTTTGCCAGCCCCGGCCAGCCGTCGGCGCGGCCGATGAATTCGTGCGACAGGCCGTAGCGCAACTCGCCGCGTGCGGCCAGTTCGCTCAAGGTACGCGGGCCGCCGGCGTCGCCGCGCACCGCCAGCGCATAGGTGTTGTTGAAGCCCAGCGGGACCGCGACGCCCAGGCCTTGCGCGGCCAGTTCGCGCTGCATCTGCTCCAGCGTGGCCGGTTGCGCGTGCTTGAGGATTTCCAGGCCGATGGTGCCTGTGTATTCAGGGTAGACGTCAATGCTGCCGGACTTCAGCGCTGCAAGCACGATGGCCGTATTGCCAAGACCCTGCTTGTGCTCGACCCGAACATGCGGCGCGGCGGTCTGCGCCAGCAGTTCGCCGAGGATGTAGGACTCGGTGAAGCGCTTGGAGCCAATGCGCAGCGTAGCGTCGGTGCCGGCGGCATTCGGCGCAGGAGCCGGCGCGCTGGATGCGGCGGACGCCGCGCCGGCCGCCAGGGCCAGGAGGACAATGGCGGCCCGGCGCAGCAAGTCAGGCGCCCGCGGCGGGGAGCACGGCAGGAATGCCGACAATCGGGTCGCGCCAGACGCCGCGGTTCACCACTGCGACGCAGGGGTTGAAGCCGAAGGCATAGGACAGGTCGGCCGGGCGGGCAATCTGCCACAGCGCGAAGTCGGCGCGCTTGCCCACTTCCAGCGTGCCGACCTCGCCGTCCAGGCCAAGGGCGCGCGCGGCGTGGATGGTGCAGCCGGCCAGCGCTTCCAGCGGCGTCAGGCGCCACAGCGTGCACACCATGTTCATCGCTAGCAGCAGGGACGTCATCGGCGAAGTGCCGGGATTATTGTCGGTGGCGACCGCCATCGGCACGCCGGCAGCGCGCAAGGCGGCCACCGGCGGCGGCGTGGTGTCGCGCAGGAAGTAGTAGGCGCCCGGCAGCAGCACGGCCACGGTGCCGGCGGCATCCATGGCGGCGATGCCCTCGGCGGACAGGTGCTCCAGGTGGTCGGCTGACAGGCCGCCGTAGCGCGCCACCAGCGCCGCGCCGCCCTGGTCGGACAACTGCTCGGCATGCAGCTTGACCGGCAGGCCATGCGCGCGCGCGGCGGCGAAGATGCGTTCCGTTTGCGCGGCAGTGAAGCCGATGCGCTCGCAGAAGGCGTCCACCGCGTCTGCCAGGCCGTCGGCCGCCAGCGTCGGGATCATGCCGATCACCGCGTCGACGTAATCGTCCGGCCGGTCCTTGAATTCAGGCGGCAGCGCGTGGGCGCCGAGGAAGGTGGTGCGCACGGACACCGGCATCGCCTGCTCGACGCGGCGCGCCACGCGCAGCATCTTGGACTCCGACGCGAGGTCCAGGCCGTAGCCGGACTTGATCTCCAGCGTGGTCACGCCTTCGGCCAGCAGCGCGGCGATGCG
The DNA here is from genome assembly GCA_966077345.1 of uncultured Duganella sp. GTDB lineage: Bacteria > Pseudomonadota > Gammaproteobacteria > Burkholderiales > Burkholderiaceae_D > Rugamonas. The sequence continues at coordinate 20,074 of CBHREK010000059.1, read as the reverse complement.
CGGCAGCGACTGGCGCAGCAGCTCATCGTCGGAGGCGGCGCGGGTGGCGCGCACGGTGGACATGATGCCGCCGCCGGCACGGGCGATGTCCTCGTAGGTGGCGCCGTTCAGGCGCGCCTCGAATTCGTCGCTGCGGTTGCCGGCGTGGACGATGTGGGTGTGGCAGTCGATCAGGCCCGGCGTCAGCCAGCAGCCGCCGGCATCGTGCTCCAGCTCCGCGCTGCCCGCCGCGGCGGCGTCCTGGCGGCGGCCGATCCAGGCGATGCGGCCGTTATCGACCGCAATGGCGGCATCGCGAATTTCGCCATAGCCCTCGCCCGCCATGGTGGCCAGGTGCACGTTGGTGATCAACAGGTCCCACTCTACTGCCATGTGTTTTTACTCTTCGTTCGGGAAAATATCGACAATGAACACGGTGGCGTGGCCCGCTTCAAGCGTCCACACGTCATCCTTATCCAGCACCACCGCATCATAGCGCACCAGCGAGATGCGCTCGCTGGCGCTGGCCAGGTTCAGGCTCTCCCCTTCGGCCAGGAACACCACGGTGGTCGGGCTGCGACGCTCCAGCGTGGAGAAGTCGCGGATGGTGCGCCGTTCCAGCTGGTGGTTGCAGACCGAGCGCCGCGTCATGACGTTGAAGTCGGTGGTCGGCGCGCCTTCCACCGTGGCGGTCACCGCGTTCTCGCCCGGGAAGGCGATCACCGGCTCGCGCTCGGACAGCGCCACGCGCCGCTCGTTGCCCACGTCCAGCACCACGCCGCCGCCCTCGACCAGGGTCAGGGTGCGGTCGATGCCGGGAAACACCGAGAACGGACCGCTCTGCGCGATGGTGGCCAGCGACAGGCGCCATTCGAACTCGTCGAAGCTGGCGCCCGGCGGCATCACGCACAGTTCCGTGGTGCTGCCGCCGCCGTTTTTCCAGGGCGTGGCGTGCAGGCTTGCATACTGGATGATTTGAGTCATGCTCGTAGCTCGCGCAGTTCGGCCAGCGTCTTTTTGAAGCGCGTGGTGATGGCCGGTTGCGCCACGTGCTCCTGGTTGCGCACCACCCAGTGGCCGCCGACCATCACATCCCTGACTAGATTATCATTTCCGCTGAAAACGAAGCATCCCAGAATGTCGGCAGCCTCGATTCCGTCAAGATTCGGGTGGTCGTCGTCCAACACTATCAGGTCGGCACGCTTGCCCACCGCCAGCGCGCCCACCGGGCGTCCCGCCGCCTGGGCCCCGCCGCGCAAGGCAGCTTGCCACAGGAAGTCGCCGACGCGGCGCTCGCTTCCGGACACCGCGATATTGCGGCGCTGCTGCGCCAGGCGCTGGCCGTATTCGAGCCAGCGCAGTTCCTCCACCGCGCTTTGCGACACGTGGCTGTCGCTGCCGACGCCGAAGCGGCCGCCCTGCGCCAGGAAACTCTCTAGCGGGAACAGGCCGTCGCCCAGGTTGGCTTCGGTGGTCGGGCACAGGCCCGCCACGGCGCCGCTTTGCGCGATGGCGGCGACTTCGTCATCGGTCAGGTGGGTGGCGTGCACCAGGCACCAGCGCGCGTCGACCGCCAGGTTGTCGACCAGGTATTGCACCGGGCGCTTGCCCGAATAGTCCAGCGACTGCTGCACCTCGCCCTGCTGCTCGGCGATGTGGATGTGCACCGGGCGCGCCTTCGGCAAGTGGTCCAGCACTTCGCGGATCTGCGCCACCGAGGCGGCGCGCAGCGAATGCGGCGCCACGCCCACTTCCACCTGCGCGTCGCGCAGCGGTTCCAGCTCGCCGATGATCTTCAACACGTCGCGCGCATCGGTGCGGAAGCGCGCCTGCTCCGGCTTCAGGGGCTGCTCGCCGAAACCGGCCCAGGAATACAGCACCGGCAGCATGGTGATGCCGATGCCGGCCTGGCGCGCGGCGGCAATCACGCGCTGCGCCGTTTCCGACGCCTGCGGGTACATGCTGCCGTCCGGCGCGCGCTGCACGTAGTGGAATTCGCACATCGAGGTGTAGCCGTGGCGCAGGCACTCGGAGTACAGCTGGGCGGCAATGGCCTCCATCTGCTCCGGCGTGATGTTGCGCGCGAAGCGGTACATCAGGTCGCGCCAGGTCCAGAAGCTGTCCTGCGCGTCGCCCGCGACTTCGGTCAGCCCGCCCAGCGCGCGCTGGAAGGCGTGCGAGTGCAGGTTGACCATGCCCGGCATGACCAGGCGCGCGCTCGGGATGCCCGGCGCCGCCACGGCGTCGGCCTGCACGGCGGTGAAGTTGCCGCGATCGTCCCACTGCAGCAGGACGTTCTTGCGCCAGCCGTCGGCCAGCAGCGCGTGGTGCGCGAACAGGGCCTTCATTGGCGCCCCCCGCGCACCCAGTCTGCGGCGGTTTGCACCAGCTGGCGCAGCAGCGGCTGGATCTCGGCCGCACGGTCGGCGCGGTAGCCGAACGGCGCCGTTTCGTCCATATAGGTGGACTGGCACATCTCGAGCTGGATCGCGTGCACGCCCTGCTCCGGCTTGCCGTAGAAGCGCGTGATGTGGCCGCCCTTGAAGCGGCCGTTGACGGCCACGGTAAAGCGCTCGTCGCGGCGCGCCACGCCGGCGATGGCTTCGGTCATGGCGGCATCGCAGCTGGCGCCGTCGGCGGTGCCGAAATTCAGGTCCGGCAGCTTGCCGTCGAAGAAGCGCGGCACCACGGAAGCGATCGAGTGGGCGTCCCACAGCACCACCTTGCCGTGGATCGCCAGCAGGCGCTCGAGTTCTTCGCGCAACTGGGTGTGGTAAGGCTGCCAGTAGGCGGCCAGGCGGCGCTCGACCTCGGCCTGCGAGGGCTGGCGTCCCGGCAGGTAGAGCGGCTCGCGGTGGAAGGTGTCGACCGGGCACAGGCCGGTGGTGTCCTGGCCGGGATACAGGTTGGTGTTTTCCGGCGGGCGATTCAAGTCGATCACATAGCGCGACCAGCGTGCCGACAGGGTGGACGCGCCGAGCGCGCCCAGGAAGTCGTACAGCTGCACCAGGTGCCAGTCGGTGTCGGCCTTGCCGCTCGCCGCCGGCGTCATCGCCGCGGCGATATCGTCAGGGATGTCGGTGCCCACGTGGGGCATCGACACCAGCAAGGGAATACTGCCTGCTTGGAAGCGGTAATCCATGAAACCTCCTTACGGATGCAGGGCGCTGAACAGGCTCTTGCAAGTTGCGCTCAGGTCGCCGTTCACCACCATCTGCTTGGCTGCCTCGATGTCCGGCGCGAAGAAGCGGTCGGCGTCGAAGAATGGTACCTTGGAACGCAGCTGGGCGTGTACATGTTCCAGTTGCGCCGAGGTTTTCAGCGGACGGTGGAAGTCGATGCCCTGCGCCGCCGCCAGCAGCTCGATGCCGAGGATGGTCGCGGTATTGTGCGCCATATCGTGCAGGCGGCGCGCGCCGTAGGTGGCCATCGACACGTGGTCTTCCTGGTTGGCGGAGGTCGGGATGGTGTCGACCGAGGCCGGATGCGCGATCGACTTGTTTTCCGAGGCCAGCGCGGCGGCGGTCACGTGGGCGATCATGAAGCCCGAGTTCACGCCCGGGTCGCGCACCAGGAACGGCGGCAGGCCGGACAGGGTGGCGTCGATCAGCAGCGAAACGCGGCGCTCGGAGATGGAGCCGATTTCGGCGATGGCCAGCGCCAGCGTGTCGGCGGCGAAGGCCACCGGCTCGGCGTGGAAGTTGCCGCCCGAGACCACCACCGGGCCGTCGTCGTTCTGGAAAATCAGCGGGTTGTCGGTCACGGCGTTCGATTCGATCAAGAGGGTGCGGCCGGCGTTGGCGATCAGGTCCCAGCAGGCGCCCATCACTTGCGGCTGGCAGCGCAGGCAGTACGGGTCCTGCACACGCTCGTCGCCCACCAGGTGCGAAGCGCGGATCGCGCTGCCGCTCACCAGTTCGCGGTAGATGCCGGCGGCGGCGATCTGGCCCGGCTGGCCGCGCACTTCGTGGATGCGGGCGTCGAACGGGGAGTCCGAACCCTTGGCGGCGTCCAGCGACATGGAGCCGGTCACCATGCCCGCTTCCAGCAGGCGTTCGGCCATGAACAGGCCGTGCAGCGCCAGCGCGGTGGAAGCCTGGGTGCCGTTGATCAGGGCCAGGCCTTCTTTCGCGGCCAAGACCACGGGCGCGATGCCGGCGGCCTTCAGGGCGTCGGCCGCCTGCACCAGCTCGCCCTTCACGCGCACTTCGCCCACGCCGAGGATGGCCAGCGTCATGTGCGACAGCGGGGCCAGGTCGCCGGAGGCGCCGACCGAACCCTTGGCCGGGATGGCCGGCATGATGCCCTTGTTGTACAGGGCGATCAGCGTGTCGATCACGATCGGGCGGATGCCGGAGAAGCCGCGCGACAGGCTGCTGATCTTGGTCAACATCAAGAGGCGCACCACTTCGTCGGACATCAGCTCGCCGGTGCCGACCGAATGCGACAGGATCAGGTTGCGCTGCAGCTGTTCCAGCTTGTCGTCCGGGATGCGAGTCTTGGCCAGCAGGCCGAAACCGGTGTTGATGCCGTAGGCGGCGTCGCCCTTGGCGACGATGTCCTGCACGGCTTTGCAGGAGGCCTCGATGGCGCTGTAGGCTTCCTTCGCCAGGGCGATCGGGGTGGGGGCGCTCCATACGGTGCGCAGGTCGGACAGGGTCAGTTTGCCGGGGGTCAGGGTCAGTTGTTGGGTCATGTTTTGTGTCTCGTGTTCGTTTGCTTTCAAACCGGTAAGTCTGGGTCTGACCCAAGGGTCAGACCCGCCACGCGGCGGTCGCGTGGCAAGGTGCCTTACCGGTCTTACTTGATCATCGGCAGGTTCAGTTTATTACGCTTGGCGCATTCGATGGCGGACTCGTAGCCGGCGTCGGCGTGGCGCATCACGCCCGAGCCGCAGTCGTTGACCAGCACGCGGCCCAGGCGCTTGGCGGCGGCTTCCGTGCCGTCGGCCACGATCACCACGCCGGAGTGCTGCGAGTAGCCCATGCCGACGCCGCCGCCGTGGTGCAGCGAGACCCAGGTCGCGCCGCCGGCGGTGTTGAGCATGGCGTTCAGGAGCGGCCAGTCGGACACCGCGTCGGTGCCGTCGCGCATGCCTTCGGTTTCGCGGTTGGGCGAAGCGACCGAGCCGGTGTCGAGGTGGTCGCGGCCGATCACGATCGGCGCCTTCAGTTCGCCGTTCTTCACCATTTCATTGAAGGCCAGGCCGGCGATGTGGCGCTCGCCCAGGCCCAGCCAGCAGATGCGCGCCGGCAGCCCTTGGAAGGCGATGCGCTCGCGCGCCATGTCCAGCCAGCGGTGCACGTTGGCGTGGTGCGGGAACAGTTCCTTGATCTTGGCGTCGGTCTTGTAGATGTCTTCCGGATCGCCGGACAGGGCCACCCAGCGGAACGGGCCGCGGCCTTCGCAGAACTGCGGGCGGATGTAGGCCGGCACGAAGCCCGGGAAATCGAAGGCGTTCTTGACGCCCTTGTCCAGCGCGACCTGGCGGATGTTGTTGCCGTAGTCGACCACCTTGGCGCCCAGCGCCTGGAACTCCAGCATGGCCTGCACGTGCACGGCGCAGGAAGCGGCGGCGGCGTCGACCAGGCGCGCATGCTGCGCGGCGTCGGCCTGGGCCGCCTTCCACTGTTCGACGCTCCAGCCTTGCGGCAGGTAGCCGTTGACCAGGTCGTGGGCCGAAGTCTGGTCGGTCACCAGGTCCGGCACCAGGCCGCCGGCCTTGGCGCGGCGCACCAGTTCCGGCAGCACGTCGGCCGCGTTGCCCAAGAGGCCGATGGAAATGGCGTCGCCATTGGCCTTGTGCTGCTTGATCATCTCGAGCGCTTCATCGATGCTGGCGGCCTGCTTGTCCAGGTAGCGGGTGCGCAGGCGGAAGTCGATGGACGATTGCTGGCATTCGATGTTGAGCGAGACGGCGCCGGCGAAGGTGGCGGCCAGCGGCTGCGCGCCGCCCATGCCGCCCAGGCCCGCGGTCAGCACCCAGCGGCCTTTCAGGTCGCCGCCGAAATGCTGGCGGCCCGCTTCGGCGAAGGTCTCGTAGGTGCCCTGCACGATGCCCTGGGTGCCGATATAGATCCAGGAACCGGCCGTCATCTGGCCGTACATGAACAGGCCCTGGCGGTCCAGCTCATTGAAGTGCTCCCAGTTGGCCCATTTCGGCACCAGGTTGGAGTTGGCCAGCAGCACGCGCGGCGCATCTTCGTGGGTCTGGAACACGCCGACCGGCTTGCCGGACTGGATCAGGAGGGTTTCATTGGCTTCCAGCTGTTTCAGGGAAGCGAGGATCTGGTCGAAGCACTCCCAGTTGCGGGCCGCGCGGCCGATGCCGCCGTACACCACCAGGTGTTTCGGGTTCTCCGCCACTTCCTTGTCCAGGTTGTTCTGGATCATGCGGTAAGCCGCCTCGGCGCCCCAGGTCTTGCAGCTCATTTCCGGGCCGCGCGGGGCGCGGATGTCGCGGCTGGCGTCGTAGCGGGGATCGTTGTCCAGGTGCTGGGTGCTCATGTCATCTCCTCAAGGTTGGTTCGGCATGCACACAGAATAAGTTGTATAGACAACTCAGTCAATCAAAATTTTCAGCTTGTTTTCCGGTAATTGTTGGTAATATTGAAATGTGACAATTCATTCAGATGGGTTCAGCTATGCCGGCAAAATTGGTTGTGGCGCTGGGCGGCTTGCTGCTGTGCGTGAGCGCGGCTGCGGCCGAACTGCACAAAGGGCGGCTGCAAGGCGAGCAGGTGGCGCGGTATGTGGTGCCAGCCAGGGCCGGGCAACGGCTGGACGTCGTGCTCAAGTCCGGCAACCGGTCGGCCTACTTCAACGTCCAGGCCGAGCATGCCAGCGCAGCGGAATTCATTGGTTCGATCAAGGGTGCCCATTACCGCGGCACCGCGGCCGCCGACGGCAGCTACACGATCACCGTCTACCTGATGCGTCATGCGGCACGCCGCAACGCCGTGGCCGACTACCAGCTGCAAGTGGACGTGCAATGAGCCGCCGCGCGCACCTGGGCGCCCTGGCCGCATTGGCGCTGCTGAGCGCGTGCAGCAGCATGCGCCCCGACACCGCTCCGCCGCCGCACGTCCTGGAGCACGGCGTGGTCCTGGAGCACTCGCTGCCGGCCGAACTGCCGGCCGAAAGCGCGCCCTTCCCCGGCAGCCAGGTGGTGTTGATCTCGACCGACAGCGCGGCCGGCTTGCTGGTACCGGTGCCCTTCGTGGCCGATGCCGTGCTGGCGGCCGTGCACAAGCAGAATGCGCGCGCGCTGGGCGCCGTGCTGCACGGCCTGGACCCCTATCGCAGCATGCAGCAGGCCATGGACGGCAGCCCGCTCCTGAGCGCCGACGGCAAGGGCGTGGCCCTGCGGCCGCTGGCCTACCTGGTCGATTGCAGCGACGCGCAATACCGCATGGCGCTGGTGGCCCGTATCGACACGCCGGGCTGGATGGGGCGCTACATGACGCACTTGCCGGTCAAGCTGCCGCGCGCCGCCTTGCAAAGCGGCCAGGGCGCCCTGGCCGCTACGCTGCAGCAGGACATGGCGCAAGCGGCGCGGCTGCTGCGCGCCATGCTCGAACGCGACGCGCGCGGCGAATTGAACCAGGTCCTGTACCACGCCGATGTCGGCAGCTACCACCTGGCCTGTTCCACCATTTCCGGCGTGCTGTCGCCCAAGCTGATGCTGGCGCGCAATGCCGCCGTGGTGGAGGAAGGCGCCGACCATATCGTGCTGCGCGTGACAGGCGATCCTTCGCATTCGGGCCCGACCGGCGGTTTGCTGTACGGCCTGCACTACCTGCGCAAGGACCAGTTGCATACGTTCAACCGTCACGCGCCATGAAGCGCCTGCCGCTCACTCCGTCCTCCGCGCTGCTGGTGCTGGCAGCCTGGCTGCTGCTGACGGTCGGCGTCGGCCGCCTGGGCACTGGCGACGCCGCGCAGGCGCTGGCCAGCACGGTCACCGGCGCCATCGGCCTGCCCTGGGTGCTGGCCCTGCTGTTGCTGGCCGCCGTGGCCTGGGCCAGCGGCGAGCGCCGCGCGCTGGGCCTGCAGGCGCCGGCGCCGCACACCCTGCGCCTGGCCTGGCTACCGCTGGCCTATGTTGCCGTCATGCTTGCGCTGGACCTGGCCAACGGCTTGCCGCCGCCGCGCACGCTGCTGTTCGTAGCGGCCAACGCCATCCTGGTCGGGCTGTCGGAAGAATTGATGTTTCGCGGCGTGCTGTTCGCCGGCTTGGCCCGGCGCCTGGCGCCGTGGCCGGCCATGCTGCTGTCCTCGGCACTGTTTGGCGCCATGCATACGCTCAACGTGTTGACCACCGGCGAGCTCGACGCAGCCCTGCTGCAGTCGGCCTGCGCCTTCCTGCAGGGTTTCGGCTACCTGGCCATCCGCTTGCGCACGGGCTCGGTCTGGCCGATGGCGGCGCTGCACGCCCTGTGGGACTTTTCCCTGTTGACGGGCGCGCTGGCGCCGTCAGCCGGCGGCAACGCCGCGACCGGCGCTGTACTGCTGGGCCCGGTGCTGGCGGCCCTGCCCCTGTTCCTGTACGGCTTGTACCTGATGCGTGGACATGCCGCGCCACCGCAACTTTCCACGGAGCTCAGACCATGAAAAAAATTGCAGCAGCATTGCTGGCAGTGTGCGCCGCCAGCGCCGCCCAGGCCGGCGACGAGGGCGCCGGCGAAGACCTGCAACTGGTGTGCTATGGCTCGGCCCAGAAGACCACCTCGCAATTCCACAGCGGCGTCGAGTGGGACATGAAAGAGCATAAGTACACGCCCAAGATGCGCCTGGAGACCGGCAAGGAAGACTTCGACACCGCCATCAACGTTTCCATCCACGGCGAACGCGGCACGCTGCGGCTGCCGAAAAGCCTGGTTCCGCCGATCAACAGCGGCAACGGCGAGTGGTGGAATATCGACGACCTGATCGTCGGCCACAATGAAATCCGCGGCAAGTTTCGTCTCAATGCGCTGAACCAGCCCACGCTGTCGATCGACCGCCGCAGCGGCGTGCTGACCATCGACGGCATGGTCAAGTTCAGCGGGCGCTGCGACGCCGACGAAGGGCACCGCCGCTTCTGATCACTGCTTGCGGAACACCTGCTTGCCGCCGACCCAGGTTTGCAGAATGCCAATCTTGCCGATTTCTTCAGCCGGCACCTTGAACAGGTCGCGGTCGGTAATGATGAAGTCGGCCCACTTGCCCTTCTCCAGGGAACCGAGCGACTGCTCCTGGTGCGCGGCCCAGGCGGCGTCCAGCGTGAAGCAGCGGAAGGCTTGGGCCAGCGTCATGGCCTGCTCCTTGTGCCAGCCGCCGCTGGGCACGTCCTGCATGTCCTGGCGCGTGACGGCGGCGTGGATGCCCTGCAGCGGGTTGGGCGACTCGATCGGGAAGTCGGAGCCGCAGGCGATGCGGCTGCCCTGCTGCAGGAAGGTGCGCCAGGCGTAGGCGCCCTTGATGCGCTCAGGGCCGACGCGCTGCTCGGCCATGTTCTGGTCGGAGGTGGCGTGGGTCGGCTGCATCGACGGCACGATGGCCAGTTGCCTGAAGCGCGGGATGTCGGCCAGCTGCACCACCTGCGCGTGTTCGATGCGGTGGCGGCGCGCCGCCAGCGGGTACTGCTTGCCCAGTTGTTCGAAACTGTCCAGGATCTGCTTGTTGCCGGCGTCGCCGATGGCGTGCACATTGACCTGGTAGCCGGCCTTCATGGCTTTTTCCATCTTGGCGCGGATGGCGGCGTCGCTGTTGAACAGCAGGCCGCGCGTGTGCGGCGCATCGCTGTAGGGATGGACCAGGGCGGCGCCGCGACTGCCCAGCGCGCCGTCGGAATACAGCTTGACGGCGGCCAGCGCGTAATGTCCGTCGGCGTACGATGGCAGCGGGCCGTTCTTCGACAACTGCTCGAAGTCGGGGCCGACGTCGCCGATCATGGCGTACACGCGGGTGGTCAGCTTGCCCTGGTCGGCATATTCGCGGAACAGGCGGTCGGCGCCCACGTCGATGCCGGCGTCGTGCACGCTGGTCAGGCCGACGCTGGACAGCATGCCCAGCGCGCCGTCGAGCATGGCGCGCGCTTCGGCCTCGGTCGGCTTCGGCAGTACCTTGTAGACGAACTCCATGGCCGTGTCGACCAGGATGCCGGTGGCGTTGCCATTGGCGTCGCGCTCGATCTTGCCGCCCTCCGGGTCCTTGGTGTCGCGCGTAATGCCGGCTGCTTCCAGCGCCTTGCTGTTGACCCACATGGCGTGGCCGTCGATGCGCTCCATGGCGGCCGGACGGTCGCCCACCACGGCGTCGAGTTCCGCCACCGTCGGGAAGCGGCCCAGCTTCCAGATTTCCTGGTTCCAGCCCTTGCCGATCACCCATTTGCGCTGGGGATTGGCTTGCGCGAATCTGGCGACCGCGGCTTGCGCCGCCTGCAGCGAAGTCGGGCTGTACAAGTCTGCGCTGGTGGCCACTTCGCCCAGGCCGAACACGTGGCCGTGGGCGTCGATCAGGCCTGGCAGCACGGTCTTGCCCTGCACGTCGATGCGCTGGAAACCCTTGGCCCTGGCCGCAACTTCGCGCTTGCTGCCGACGGCCACCAGCTTGCCGCTGTCGTCAAAGGCCAGCGCCTGGAACTGCACCAGCTTGCCCTTCGCGTTGAGCGTGTAGCCGTTGGCGTTGTCGATCATGGTGCCGGCGCTGGCGGCAGTGGCGGCCAGCAGCGCGGCGGCGGCCAGCAGGGTGCAGCGGAAGTGCATGGGCGAGTCCTTTCGAATTCGATAGCAAGATTTTTTGACGTAGCAGAGTGTACCCGTAGACTCGCTTGCATTAAAGAGCAAGATTCGGGGTGTGGCGGGAACCGGCTACTGGTCCAATGTGGCTTTCCCTGTTGGAGTCCTGCCATGCTGACGCTTTACGATTACCTGCCTTCACAAAACGCTTACAAAGTCCGCTTGCTGCTGTCGCATCTTGGCTTGCCTTACCGTACCGAAATGGTCAGCATCTTTGAGGGCGCAGGACAGGATCCTGCCTACCTCGCGGTTAATCCGACCGGTGCGGTGCCGGCCTTGCGACTCGATGATGGTCGGGTGCTGGCGGAGTCGAATGCCATCCTTACCTATCTCGCTTCCGGCACGCAGTACCTCCCTGCCGATGCTTTTGCGGCGGCCAAGGTGCAGCAGTGGATGTCGTTTGAACAGGATTATGTGCTGAGTATCGCTTCGCTGCGCCATTGGACCATGACAGGCAAACTGGCGCGCCGGCCTGCCGCGCTGGTCGAGATGCGCCGCGCGGGTGGCTTGCGTGCACTGCAAATCCTTGAGCGCGAACTGGCGCTGCGGCCTTTCATCATTAGCGATACCTATACCATTGCGGATATCTCGCTGTTTGCCTATACCCACCGGGCCGATGAAGCGGGCCTGCCTTTGCGTGAGTTCCCCCATGTTTGTGCCTGGATAGAGCGCGTGCGGGCGCAGCCGGGTTTCCTCGACGAGCATTACCCGTATGCCATCGATCCGCATTCCTCTGGCGAACTGCCTTGAGCGCACTCGGAAAGGGTTTTCGATTCAGGGGTCCAAACAAATTGTCTGAAACCGTGTCTGAAACTGTCTGAAACCGCTCTGAAATTGTCTGAAATGCCTAATAGTCAGGCAGGATGTCAGTCCGCCGTTCCAACTTGCCGTGGCGGCGGCTGGCTGCCTTCTCTATCAAGGCGAGGGCATTGCGCAGGCTTTGCGCCATGACGGCGGGGGCGGCAACCGCGTCGTGAGGCCGGAATGCCGCGACCGGTTCCGGGCGCGGACCCCGCAGTTGCTCACTACGAATAAAGGCCGCATTTTTCCAGTAGCGCTGGCCCGGCAAACGCAACCATAGGTCGCGCCATGCGTTGCGGGTCTCGCCCCGAGCGACCGCAAACCAGGACGCCAGCGCGCCCTCGACTACTTCGGCCGGATCGCGCTCGTCACCGAACTCCTGAAGATAATTCGCCAGTTCGAGGAACAGTTCACTCGAGATTTGAACAGAAACAAGTTTGCGTCCCATGATTTCCCCCCGCTTGTTCAAGTACGTCTTTGACAAGCGAGAGAAACCCAAGTTCAGACAATTTCAGAACGGTTTCAGACAGTTTCAGACACAGTTTCAGACAATTTGTTTTAGCACCCGAATCGCGAACCCGTTCCGGATGTCCTCACTCGGCATCGTGGAAAATGATGCCCAGCGTATGGCGGTGGCCTGCATGCAGGCGGCTGACGCCATGCCGCATATTGACGCGGTAAGTACCGCGCGCGCCCGCCACCGGCCGATGAAAGACCGGAAAGATCACGCAATCGCCCAGCTGCAAAGGCACGACTTCCACGCGCGACTGCATGCGCGGGCGCTGCTCGGTGAGCACGAATTCGCCGCCCTCGAAATCGCGGCCCGGCTGCGACAGCAGGAAGGCCGCCTGCAGCGGAAACACATGCTCGCCATACAGGTCCTGGTGCAGGCAGTTGTAATCGCCCGCCCCATACTGCAGCAATAAGGGCGTCGGCCGCAGCTGCCCCGCCGCATGGCAGCGCGCGACAAAGTCCGCATGCTCCGAAGGGAAGCGCGGCTCCAGCCCCATGGCCGCGTACCAGCGATTGGCGATGGACGCCAGCAGCGGATACATGGACGAGCGCAACTCGGCGACCAGATCAGGCAAGGGATAACGGAAATACTGGTATTCCCCCTTGCCAAACCCATGCCGCTGCATGACGACCCGGCTGCGATAGAGTTCCGGCCGGCTGTAGCCCGCCGCCAGCCCCGCACACTCGGCAGGCGACAAGACACCCCGCACCAGCGCACAGCCAAATTCATCAAGGTCGCCAGCAATGCGCGGCCAATCGAAAGCCGCGCGCGCCCCGGCCGCTGCAGCCAGCGGCGGCGCGAACAGGTCGCCCATCATGCCGCAGCCTCGGTCGCCGCCTCCGCCTCGCGTTCCAGCAAGGCCGCCTTGCGTTCCACGCCCCAGCGATAGCCCGAGATCGAGCCATCGTTGCGCACTACCCGATGGCAGGGAATCGCCACCGCAATCGCATTGGCCGCGCAAGCGCCCGCCACCGCCCGCGCCCCGTTCGGCGCCCCGACCCGCTCCGCCAGTTCGGCATAACTGACCGTCGCGCCGGCCGGAATCTCGCGCAAGGCTTGCCACACGCGCTGCTGGAAGGCCGTGCCGCGCACGTCGAGCGGCAGGTCGAGCCCGATCTGCGGCGCCTCGACAAAGGCAATCACGCGCGCCACCACCTGTTCGTAATCGGTCTCGGCCCCGCGCAACTCGGCCTGCGGGAAGCGGTCCTGCAAGTCGTGCGCCAGCGCCTGCGGATCGTCGCCCAGCAGGATGCAGCAGATGCCCCGTTCGGTGCTGGCCACCAGGATCGCCCCCAGCGAGCACTGGGCGATGGCAAAGCGGATCACCGCCCCGCGCCCGCCCGCGCGCCAGGCCGACGGCGTCATGCCCAGCGCACCCGGGGTGGCCGCATAAAAGCGCCCGCTGGAATTGAAGCCGGCCGCGTAAATGGCATCGGTCACGGAAGCCTGGTCGGCCAGCCCCTGCTGCATGCGCCGCGCGCGCGCCGCCGCCGCATAGGCTTTCGGCGTCAGCCCGGTCTGGGCCTTGAACACGCGGTGGAAGTGGAAGCGGCTCATGCCGCCGGCAGTGGCCAGCGCGTCAAGGTCGGGCGCCACTTCCGAAGCATCGATCAGGCGGCACACCTCGGCCACCATGGCCGCGTGGCGCTCGGCCAGCGGCGGCTGGTCCGGCTTGCAGCGCTTGCAGGGGCGGAAGCCGGCCGCCTCGGCCGCCGCGATGGAGGCATGGAAGGCCACGTTCTCGCGCAAAGCCGGCCGCGCGCCGCAGGAGGGGCGGCAGAACACGCCGGTGGTGCGCACGGAATAATAGAACTGGCCGTCGGCGGCGCTGTCGCGCGCCTGCACGGCGGCCCAGCGTTCATTGTCGGTCAGGAAACGGGAATTCGGCTTCATCGGGGTCATTGCAAGCTCCAGTCGATAGTATGCCACCATGGTAGGCAGGGCGCCGGCCGCCGGCACTCCGCCGCTTGCTATTGAATTCCCGAATGCTACAATCGCCGCACTCATCCGGAGGACGGCTTGGAAGAACACCAACAACACGACACCCCCATCTTTCAACGCATCAAGGATTTCCTGCTGGCGCAAATTGCCGCCGGGGCCTGGAAGGAAGGCGCCGTGATTCCTTCCGAGCAAGCCCTGGTCAAGCAGTTCGGCGTCTCGCGCATGACCGTCAACCGCGCCGTGCGCGAACTGACGGCGCAAGGGGTGCTGACGCGCCGCCAGGGCGCCGGCACCTATGTCGCGCCGCAAAAAGTCCAGGCCACCCTGCTGGAGATCAAGAGCATTGCCGACGAAGTGCGGGCGCGCGGCCACGCCCACCGCAGCGCGCTGCAGCTGCTCGAGCGCGGCAAGGCCAGCGACCTGCTGGGCAAGGCATTCGACTTGCCGCCCGGCCACGAGCTGTACCATTCGGTCATCGTGCACTTTGAAAACGGGGTGCCGATCCAGGTGGAAGACCGCTGGGTCAACCCGCTCTGCGCGCCCGACTACATGGCGCAGGACTTCACCCACACCACGCCCAACGAATACCTGGTGCGGGCGGCGCCGCTGCAAGCTGCCACTTACAGCATAGAAGCCTTGGCGCCGCCGCGCGAGATTGCCGAGATGCTGGCCATGGATGCGCGCCAGCCCTGCCTGGTGCTGAAGCGCCAGACCCAGTCGGCCGGCCGCGTCGCCTCGCTGGCCACCATGTGGCATCCGGGCCATCGCTACCAATTTGGCGGCAGCGTCCCCGCCTGAGCAATGCTATAGTTGACCGCACGCCAGCGCCCCCGCGCTGGCCAGAAAGGGAAGCCTTGTCGCCACTGAGCCAGAAAGCCGCCCCGCCTGTTCCTGCCCGCGTGCGCCAACGCGCCCGCCGCCTGTGCGCGCGCGCCATGCTGCGCGGCGGCGCCTGCCTGCTGGCCATCCTTGCCCTGCCGCTCCTGCCTGCCGCGAACGCCGCCGAAGCCGTCACCGTCCAGCTCAGGTGGCAGCACCAGTTCTCCTATGCCGGCTATTACGCGGCCCAGGCCAAGGGCTATTACCGCGACGCCGGGCTGGAAGTGACGCTGCGCGAAGCCCAGCCGGGGCAGGACCCGCTGCAGTTCGTGCTGGACGGCGGCGCCCAGTACGGGGTCGGCAATGCTGCGCTGCTGCTGCGGCGCGCGGCCGGCGCCCCGGTGGTGCTGCTGGCCTCCGTGTTCCAGCATTCGCCGACCGTGCTGGCGCTGCGCCTGGACGAGGCGGGCCGGCGCCGGCCCTGGCCGGGCGCGCGCGTGGCGCTCGGCCCCGACAGCGAGGAATTGCGGGTCTACCTGCAGCAGGCGCAGGTGCCACTGGCGCAACTGACCATCGTGCCGGGTCGGCGCGGCACGGACGACTTGCTGGCCGGCCGCGTCGACGCCATGTCCAGCGACCTGGGCGCGACGCCGTACGCGCTGGAACGCGCCGGCCTGCGCTACGAAATCCTGCAGCCGCGCAGCGCCGGCATCGACTTTTACGGCGACAACCTGTACACCACCGAGAGCGAACTGCGCGAACACCCGGCGCGCGCCCGCGCCTTGCGCGACGCCACCCTGAAGGGCTGGCGCTACGCGCTCGAGCATCCCAATGAACTGGTCGACCTGATCCGGGCCCGCTATCCCGAGCGCAAGCCGCGCGAAGAGCTGCTGTGGGAGGCGGCCCAGGTCACGCCGCTGCTGGAACAGCACCTGATCGAACTGGGCTACAGCAACCCGCTGCGCTGGCAGGGCATTGCCGGGCGCTATGCCGGCGCCGGCCTGCTGCCGGCCGACTTCAAGCTGGACGGCTTCCTCTACCACGACGCCCCCGCCACCCCGACCTGGCACTATGCGCTGGGCGTGGCGCTGGCCCTGCTGGCCGGGGCCGCCCTGTGGCGCCTGCTGCGCGTCTCGCGCGCCCTGCGCGGCGCCGAAGTGCGGGTGGGCGACGCCGAGCGCATTGCCAGCTTCGCGCTGGAAGGCGCCGGCGAAGGCTCGTGGGACTGGCAGCCGCAGCGCCCGGCCCTGCACCTGTCGCCGCGCTACTGCGAGATCCTCGGTTACGCGCCGGGCGCGCTGCGCCCGGCCAACGTCGAGCAGTGGCTGCAGCTGGTGCACCCGGACGACCGCGCCCGCATCGCCGCCGAGATTGGCGCGCTCGACCAGCCGGCAGTGGGGCGCACCCCGTTCACCATGGAATTCCGCATGGCCTGCCGCGACGGCAGCTGGACCTGGGTGCTGGCGCGCGGCATGGTGCTGGCGCGCGACGCCGCCGGCCGTCCCTTGCGCATGTCCGGCACCCTGGGCGACATTTCCGACCGCAGCGCCGACGAACTGGCGCGCATGGCCGCCATGCTGGGCGCCCTGCCCGGCGCCCTGCTGGTGGCCGAGCGCGCCGGCCGGGTGCGCCAGGCCAACGAAGCGGCCGAAGCGGTGTTTGCCGCCGAAGCGGGCACCCTGGCCGGCGCTTCGATGGAAGTGCTGATCCCGGACGTGATGCGCGACACCCCGGGCCGCCCGCGCGAACTGTTTGCCCGCGCGCGCATGCCGGGCCGGGTGCTGACCGCGCGCCGCCTGGACGGCAGCTACTTCCCGGCCATGGTGCACCTGGCGCCGATCCAGCTGGCCGGCCAGGGCCTGGTGGTGGTCTCGCTGCGCGACATGACCCAGCGCCAGCGGGCCGAGGAAGCGCTGCAGGCCTCCTCCGAACGCTACCGCCTGATCGTGCAGACTGCGGCCGAAGGGATCTGGATGTGCGACGCCGCCGACCAGACCAGCTTCGTCAACCCGACCATGGCGCGCATGCTGGGCTACGAAGTCGAGCACATGCTGGGGCGCCCGATGGCCGACTTCATGGATCCCGAGTGCCCGGCCGTGCTGGCGGCGCGCCAGCACGGCGGCGCGCCGGCCACCCCGCCCGAGCCGGCCGAAGGGCGCTTCTACCGCCAGGACGGCTCCTCGCTGTGGGCCCTGCTCTCGACCACCACCGTCAACGCCGACAACGGCAGCTATGCCGGCACCCTGACCATGGTGACCGACATCACCGACCGCCGCCTGGCCGAACTGGCGCTGCGCCACTCCAACCAGCGCCTCGCTTCCGTGTTCAATGCCGTCACCAACGGCCTGCTGGTGTTCGACGCGGCCGGCAATATCGTCGAATGCAATGCCGCCGCCAGCCGCATGCTGGGGCGCGCCGCCGCGCGCGGCGCCGGCCAGTGGGACGGCGTGCACGAAGACGGGCGCCGTTTTTCCGCGCCCGAGCACCCGGTGGCGCAGGCCCTCGCCTCCGGCCAGGCGGTGCGCGACGTGGTGATGGGGGTGCCGGCCGCCGGCGCCGGCACCGGCGCCGACACCTGCTGGCTGTCGGTCAACGTCGAGCCGCTGCGCGACGAGCACGGCCCGGGCAGCATGCTGGTGGCCAGCCTGACCGACATCACCTACAGGAAGCGCAGCGAAGACGCGTTGCGCCAGGGCGAGCAGCGGCTGCAGGAAATCATCCAGATGATGCCGATCGGCCTGTTCATCAAGGACAAGGACAGCCGCATGCTCTTGATGAACCGCGCCTGCGAGCAGCAGTTCGGCTACACCTTCGACGAACTGAACAACGGCGACTACAGCGTGTTCCACGCGCCGGAAGAAGCGGCCGCCTTCCGCGCGCGCGACCTGGAAGCGTTTGCCGGGCGCGCCCTGATCGACTTCGAGGAAACCATCTGGAACCCGGCCCTGGGCCAGGCGCGCCAGCTGCGCACCTTCAAGAAGCCGGTGTACGACGCGCACGGCGCGCCGGCCTACCTGATCTGCATGGCAATCGACATCTCGGACAGCAAGGCCAACGAGCGCGCCCTGCGCGAACTGAACGAACACCTGGAAGAGCGGGTGGCGCAGCGCACCGCCCAGCTGGAAGAAGCGCGCCAGCAGGCCGAAGAGGCGAGCGCCGCGAAAGGCCAGTTCCTGGCCAAGATGAGCCACGAAATCCGCACCCCGATGAACGGCGTGATCGGCATGGCCTACCTGGCGCTGAAGACCGAGCTCGAGCCGCGCCAGCGCGACTACCTGGAAAAGATCCGCTTCGCCGGCGAGCACCTGCTGCGCATCATCGACGACATCCTCGACATCTCGAAGATCGAAGCGGGCAAGCTGGAAATCGAGGACGTCGACTTCTCGCTCGACCACGTGATCCAGACCCTGACCACGGTGGTGGCGCCCAAGGCCGCCAGCCGCGGCCTGCGCCTGGCCTTCGACATCGACCCGGCGCTGCCGCCGGTGCTGCGCGGCGACCCGCTGCGCCTGGGCCAGGTCCTGATCAACTACGTCAACAACGCGATCAAGTTTTCCGAGCAGGGCAGCATCGACGTCAGCGTGCGCCAGCTGCTGGCCGACGAGCAGGCCTGCCTGCTGCGCTTTGAAGTGCGCGACCACGGCATCGGCCTGTCGGAAGCCGAGCAGGGCAAGCTGTTCCAGGCCTTCCAGCAGGCCGACACGGCCATCACGCGCGAATACGGCGGCACCGGCCTCGGCCTGGCCATCTGCAAACAGCTGGCGCAGCTGATGGGCGGCGAAGTGGGCGTGCGCAGCGCGCCCGGCGCCGGCAGCACCTTCTGGTTCACGGCCCGCCTCGGCGTCTCGCCGCGCGGCCTGCCCGACGTGATCAATGAAGTCAACGCCGCAGCCGCCGCCCTGCTGGACAGCGCGCGCAGCACGGCGGCCATGCAGGCGCTGAAGGACGCGCGCATCCTGCTAGTCGAGGACAACACCTTCAACCAGCAGATCGCGCTCGAAATGCTGGAAGAAGCCGGCTCCTCGGTATGCCTGGCCAACAACGGCGCCGAAGCGCTCGACCTGTTGCACCAGGCCGAATTCGACTGCGTGCTGATGGACGTGCAGATGCCCTTGATGGACGGCCTGGAAGCGACGCGCCGCATCCGCGCCGACCCGGCCCTGGCCGCTACCCGCGTGCTGGCCATGACCGCCACCGCCACCAAGGACGACCGCGAGCGCTGCCTGCAGGCCGGCATGGACGACTTCATCGCCAAGCCGATCCAGCCGGCCCTGATGTACCAGAAGATCGCCAGCTGGCTGCCCGAGCGCGAGGCCGGCGCCGGCGACACCCACGGCAGCGCGGCGCCGCTGCCGCGGCGCGCCGCCTTCCGCCCCACGCTGGCCGGCGACCCGGCCGTGATCGACCTGTCGGTGCTGGCCCAGCTCCTGGGCTACCACCCGCAAAAGATCCGCAAGTTCGCCTTCAAGTTCCTACAGACCACCGAAGCGGGCTTTACTGAAATGGAAGCCGCGCTGGCCGCCGGCGAGCTGCAGAAAGTGCGCGAGCTGGGCCACCGCATCAAGAGCAGCGCGCGCGCCGTCGGCGCCCTCGGCATGGCCGAGCTGTGCCTGCAGCTGGAACAGCTGGCGCCCGAGGCCGAAGCGGCCGCCGCGCGCAGCGTGCTCGACCGCTTGTGGCCGCTGCTGCACGCGGTGAGCGAGCACATCATGACCAACACCACCTTTGCCGACGATGACTGAGACCCCCACCACGCCCCTGCGCATCCTGCTGGTCGACGACGACCCCTTCATGCTGAGCATGCTGGCCGACATGCTGGAAGACCTCGGCCAGCTCAATGTACGCAGCGAAAGCGACGCCCGCCAGGCCTTGCTGGCGCTGCCGCAATACCGGCCCGACCTGCTGGTGTGCGACCTGTCGATGCCCGACATGGACGGCATCGAATTCCTGCGCAAGGCGGCCGACAGCCATTTTGGCGGCGCGGTCGCCCTGTTGTCCGGCATGGACGCCGGCATCCGCCAGGCCGCCGAAACGCTGGCGCGCGCGCACGGCCTGGCCCTCCTGGGCACGCTGGCCAAGCCCGCCACCGCCGCCGCCCTGGCCGAGCTGCTGGCCCAGGCCGCCGCCCGCCGTGCAGGATAGAAGTCGGGGGGGCGGCATTTAAATGGGGGGGACCCCGGCCAAGGGTGCGGGCCCCGATTATTTCCGGCACCCCGCCAGAGGCCGGCACGCGCCCGAC
>CBHREK010000058.1:0-210192 GCA_966077345.1 uncultured Duganella sp. | reverse complement strand
GTCCGATTGCCAGACCTGACCCCGACTTTCATTACGCCACCGCGCTAGCGCGCGAAGTGCGCTTCAATTTCCTCCAGCGTCTTTCCTTTGGTTTCCGGCAGCAGGAAGGCGGCAGCCAGGAAGTACACTACCGTGCATCCCGCCCAGAAGAAGAACATCGCCGCGTAGCCGTGCCGGCCGACGGTCGGCAGGAACACGGCCGCAATGGTGGTGGAGACGAACTGGTTGACCAGCAGCGCGATGCTCATGCCGTTGGAGCGGATGCGCGTTGGCATCAGCTCCGATAGCGCGAGCCAGACGCAGACGCCGGGGCCAACGGCGAAGCTGGCCACGAACAGGCAGATCGCCAGCGTTACTTGCCAGCCGTGCGTCACGGAAGGCAGGGCGCCGATCTGCGCCTGCTCGATTTTCAGCGGTGCGTCGCGGCCTTCCGCCGGGTCGGCGAAGGGATTCAGGTGCAGGCGGCGGAAGAAGGCGCCGATCACGCTGTCGGGCTGCACGGTGTCCTCGCGCGACAGCACCATGGGCGCCAGTCCCGGGTCGTCGCTGCGGCGTGTTTGCACGTTGGTGAACGGGCCGTAGGAGTAGGATACGGTCAGCAGCTGCGGCGCTGCTGCGCTGCCGCCGTGCGCGCCCAGCGCTTTCAGGGTTTTTGCGTCGAGGCGCAGCGACAGGGTATCGCCCCTGGCTTGTGCGGCCACGATGGCGCTGACGTCGCGCTGCTCGCTTTCGGCGCTGCGGAACAGCAGGCCGGCGGCCAGCAGGGCGATTACGATGCCGCCGCTGCCCAGCATCAGCAGGAACTTGCGGCCCTTGCGGTCGACCAGCAGCACTGCCAGCACGGTCATGATGGCGTTCAGCAGCTTGAGGCCGACGTCGGCCATGTTGGCGGTGGCGCCGGGCAGGCCGGCCTGGTTCAGGATGTTGACGACGTAGGCCAGCACCGAGTTGATGCCGGTCGCCTGGGTGCAGGCCAGCACCAGGCAGGCCAGCAGGAAGGGCAGCACGTAGCGGCGGCTCAGCAGGCGGTCGTCGGCGGCCATGGCCGCGGCGCCGGCGCCTGCAGGGCGGATGGCGGACGCGCCGCCGCGGCCGGCAACCACGCCGCGCGCCGCGGCGATGTCGCCTTCGGTGGGCTCGCCTGCGCCGGCAGCGGCGCCGTGCACGGGCAAGCCGGCTGCGGCCTGCATAGCGCGCAGTTCGGACGCCGCTTCGGCGGCGGCACGGGTGCGCAGCAGGGCCGCGCGGGCCTGTTCGATGCGGCCGCGCTGCACCAGCCAGCGCGGCGATTCGGCCAGCAGGGCGCTGCCGAAAGTGAATACCAGGCCCGGGGCAAGGCACATCCAGAAGATGCTGCGCCAGGCGTGGTCCTTGGCCTCGAAGACCGCGGCGGCACGCGCGGTTTCCGGCAAGGCTTGCGCGGCTTGCGTCGCGCCTTCGACATTTTGCGCTTGCAGCAGGCCGATGACGGCGGCCGCCACCAGGCCGATGGTGAGCAGCAGCTGGAACAGGGCGGCGCCGCGGCCGCGCTGCTCGGCGCGCAGGCATTCGGCCAGGTACAAAGGCACCACCACGCCGATCAAGCCGCCGCTGATGCCTTGCAGCAGGCGCCCCAGCAGCAGCGGCGTGTACCCGTCGGACAGGGCGATCAAGGGAATGCTGATCGTGAACAGGGCGCCGGCCAGCACCATGGCCCAGCGGCGGCCGATGGCGTCGGCAATGGCGCCGGCAAACAGCGAAGACAGCACGGAGCCAAGCAGCACCGCGGCAACGATGAAGCTCAGTTGCTGGGCGCTCAGCTTCCAGGCGACGGAAGCGGTGGATTCAAGGTATGGCAGGGCGCCGGCAATGATGCCGACATCGATCCCGTAAAGCAGGCCGCCCATCCCGGCGATAAACAGTAAATAGCGCATGGATAAGGCCTGCATTGGATCTCCTGATATTTTTATGAGAGTGGAATGGCCTCGCCTTCGACGAAGACGGCCACGGGGTGTAAAGACTGGTCCAGCACCACGATGTCGGCCCAGGCTCCCGGCGCCAGGCGGCCGCGCTGCGACTCGCCCAGGTAATCGGCGGGGAAGAGCGACAGGCGCTGCGAAGCCTCCGCCACGTCCATGCCCAGGCTGACGAAGTTGCGCAGCGCCTGGTCCATGGTCAGCACGGAGCCGGCCAGCGAACCGGTGGCAAGGCGCACGCAGCCCATGCACTTGAACACGCGCTGGGTGCCGAGCGCGTACTCGCCGTCCGGCATGCCGGTGGCGGAGGTGGCGTCGGTCACGCCGTACAGGCGCGGGATGGCGCGCAGCGCGGCGCGCATGGCGCCCGGATGCACGTGCAGCAGGTCGGGAATGATTTCGGCATATTCGGCATGCGCCATGGCCACGTCCACCATGCCCGGCTCCTTGTGGCTCATGCCGCTCATGCCGTTGAACAGGTGGGTAAAGCCGGCGGCGCCGGCGCGCATGGCAGCCACGCCGTCGTCGTAGCTGCCGGCACTGTGGCCGATCTGGACGCGGATGCCCAGGTTCTTCAGGTGCGGGATCAGTTCCAGGTGGCCCGTCACTTCGGGCGCCATGGTCAGCACGCGGATCGGCGCGATGGCGTGGTAGCTCTCCACCAGGGCGCGGCTGCCGGTCACCACGTCGGGCGGCTGGGCGCCCAGGCGGCGGCGGTTCAGGAACGGTCCTTCCAGGTGCACGCCCAGCATGCGCGCGCCGTGTTGCGGGCGCTGCGCGATAACGCCGGCCAGGCCTTGCAGGGCGTGGCGGATCGAGTCTTCCTTGGCGGTCAGCGTGGTGCCGAGCAGGGCGGTGGTGCCGTGCCGCGCATGGCTGCGCGCCACCACGGCGCCGGCATCGCCGCCTTCCATGATGTCGACGCCGGAAGCGCCGTGCACGTGCAGGTCGACGAAGCCTGGGATGATGGTCAGGCCTTCGCCAACCGGTCCTTCGGTAATGCCGGCGATGCGCTGGTCGAAGGCGATGCTGCCATTGATCCAGCCATCGGGAGTGAGGATGCGGCCTTGCAGCATTGTTACTCCGCGATGATCACTTCGATGCCGCGCTTCTCCAGCCCCTCGCGGTACTCGGTGCTGATGCTGGCGTCGGTGATGACGGTGTGCACGCGGTCGAGCTGCACGATGCGGTGCAGCGACACGCGGCCGAACTTGGAGGCGTCGGTCAGCACGATGACTTTCTTGGCGCGCTCCACCATCTTGTGGTTCAGGTTTGCTTCCGCCTCGTGGTGGGTGGTGATGCCGAACTGCAGGTCGAAACCGTCGACGCCGAGGAACAGCTTGTCGAAGTTGTAGGCCGACAGGCAGGCTTCGGCCTGGGCGCCCTGCAGCGACAGCGATTGCTTGCGCAGGCGGCCGCCCGTCAGGATCAGGTCCACGCCCGGTGCGTCGGCCAGTTCCCACGCGATGTTCAGGCCATTGGTCAGCACCGTAACGTCGCTGGCGTCGCGCAGCTGGCGCGCCAGCGAGATGGTGGTGGTGCCGGAGTCGATGATGACGTTGTCGCCCGGCTGCACCATGCGCGCAGCCAGCAGGCCGATCTGTTCTTTCTGCGCCTGGTTCAGGGAATCCTTCTGGCGGATGGTGTGTTCCGTCGGCGGCGTGCGCGCCAGCAGGGCGCCGCCGTGGCTGCGCTGCACCAGGCCTTGCGATTCGAGCACACTGAGGTCGCTGCGGATGGTGACGGCGGAGACGCCAAGCTTGTCGACCAGGTCGGCCACCTGGACCGAGCCATGTTGTACGATCGCCTGCAGGATGGTTTCGCGGCGTTGGCTGGTATTTCGCATGTCTTCTGTCGCTGGATGTGAAAACGTCGAGCTTAACAGATGGCGGCAGCCATGTGCTGGCCGGCGGCGTTGGCGCTGCAGGCGCGCGCATACTGCGCCAGCAGGCGGCCGACCTTGTGTTCGAGCAGGGCTTGCGGCTCGGCGGCCAGTTCGCCCTGCAGCACGGCGAGGAATTGCTGCGGCAGGTATTGGCTCAGCAAAGGCAGCGGGATGCTGCGCCCGGCCAGGTTGGCGAACAGCTGGCTGACGGCGGTCGCGACTTCCGGTTCGCCCCAGTAATAGCGGCAGCGGTCGGACAGGCCGTAGCGGCGCATCAGGCGCTGTTCCGCGGCGCTGCCCAGGTAATGCTTTTGCCAGTGCTTCGGCTTGGCCAGCATGGCTTCGTCCAGCACTTCCATCAGGCGCGACGCCTTGTCCTTGCCCAGCAAGGCCTCTTCGACCTGGCACAGCGCCAGGAAGCCTTCGCGCAGCGCGAAGGTGGCGGCCGGGCCGACCTTGAGGATCGCATAGTGGTCGCGCACCATTTCATGCAGGCCCGATTCGCGCTGGTAGTCGGTGGAGTGGGCTTCGAACACCAGGCCGGGCTGGCCGGCCACAAAGCCTGACAGCTCCGCGGCCGCCGCTGCATTGTAATGCTGCACATTGGCCTGGTCGAAGTCGACACCCGGCTGCACCACCATAGCGATCACGCGCTGCCATGCGCCGTGCAGGCCTGCTACGGCGAAGGCGCGGCGGTGAACTTCCAGCGTGCGCGCTGCGGCTGCAGGCGCGGTGACGGCCAGTGCCTGCTCCAGCGACGCTTCGCCGCCGGGCACCGGCACTTCGGTGCCGATCACGTAGACCGGCGGCGGCAGGCCGGCGCGGGCGGCTGCCTGTTCGGCTATGGCGGCCAGGCGCACGGCCCGTGCGGCGACGACTTCGTCGCTCAGCACCGGCTCGTCGTCGGCGCAGCGCATGCTGCAATCGAGGTGGATCTTGTGGAAGCCGGCCGACACGTAGGCGTCGATCAGGACTTCGGCATGCGCCATCGCACTTGCGGCGTCCTGCGACTGCCAGGCGTTGGGGCCGAGGTGATCGCCGCCCAGCACCAGGCGTTCGGCAGGGAAGCCTTGCTCCTGCGCCAGCCGGTGCACGTAATCGCGGAATTCGGCGGGCTTCATGCCGGTGTAGCCGCCAAACTGGTCCACCTGGTTGGAGGTGGCTTCCACCAGCAGCGGCGTGCCGTATTGCGCAGCCACCTGCATCGCGGCGCGCAGCACGGTAGGGTGGCTGCAGCAAACGCTGTACAGGCCAACCGCTGCGCCGGCGCGATGCGCATTGACGATTTGCTGGACTGGTGAAACCTGGGCAAGTTGATTCATGGTCGTGTTACTTCGTTTGTTGGCGCGCCAGGAGGGCGGCGCCGCGCGCGCCGCCGGCATCGCCGAAGCGTGGCGGCAGCACCGGTGGCGCTTGCACGCCGCGGAACAGGTGGCGGCGCATGGCTGCCGGCAGTTGCTGGTACAGGTGCGACAGCTTGGACAGGCCGCCACCCAG
The DNA here is from genome assembly GCA_966077345.1 of uncultured Duganella sp. Classification (GTDB taxonomy): domain Bacteria; phylum Pseudomonadota; class Gammaproteobacteria; order Burkholderiales; family Burkholderiaceae_D; genus Rugamonas. The sequence goes on along the minus strand of CBHREK010000058.1, from coordinate 204,855 downwards.
CACAATGGCGTGCGGGTCGTAGGCCAGCACCAGGCCGGCCAGCGCGTGGCCCAGCAGGTCGAGGTGGATCGCCAGTGCCTGTGCCGCCAGCGCATCGCCGTTGTTGGCGCGGGCCACGATGGCCAGCGGTTCGGCGCCGTCGCCACCGATGTGGGCGTGCAGTTTCGACAGGCCGGGACCGGAGACATAGCGCTCCAGGCAGCCCTTCTTGCCGCAAGGGCAGTCCAGCACCGGCAGCTTGTAGAGGGCCAGCAGCGTTGCGGGAATGGTCCAATGCCCCCACTCGCCGGCGATGGCGTTGAAGCCGCGCTGCAGGCGGCCTTCGACACAATAGCCGCCGCCGGCGCCGGTGCCGATGATGGCGCCGAACATGGTGGGCAGGCCGGCAGCTGCGCCTCCTTGTGCTTCCGACAGGGCGAAGCACTGGCAGTCGTTGCCGATGACGACTGGCCGCGCCAGCGTTTCCTGCAGCGCGGCAGCGACCAGGCGGCCGTTCAGGGCCGGCACGTTGGAGCTGAGCTGGCGGCCGGTGGCGCTGTCGATCACGCCGGGCAGGCCGATGCCGACTGCTGCGGGCGATGCCAGCGGGCCGAGTGCGGCGTCGCCGCGCGCAACCAGGCCGGCAACGGCGGCGACGAACTCATTGAAATCCGTGCCAGGCGTCGCGACGCGCTCGCGGAACACTTCCTGCAGCTCGCCGCCGGCATCGATCCACGACACCAGTTCAATCTTGGTGCCGCCGATGTCGATGCCGTGATAGCCGGTTTGTTCAGAACTGGTCATGGCGGTAGATGGTGACGCCTTGCACCACGCGGTTGACGGTGCCGTCGGCGAAGGGATTGTCGGGCGTCAGGCCGAACGCGGCCGACTGGTGCAGGGCGTATTGCTGCGCCATCAGCAGCCACAGTGGCGCCAGCCACGAATCGGACAACTGGGCCGGCGCGGCGACCGAAATGTCGGCTTCGCTGCCAACGGTGACCACCGAGCCGGCCACGCCATCGCGGCGCAGCTCCTGCAACAGGTCTTCTTCATAACGGCGCGCCAGCGCTTTGCTGCTGCGGAACAGCACCACCAGCGATTGCTGGTTCAGCGCCGATTTCGGGCCGTGGCGGAATCCGAGCGCTGTGTTCGACATGGCCAGCACGCGGCCGCCGGTCAGTTCCAGGATCTTCAAGGCGGATTCTTTTGCCAGCGCTTCCAGCGGGCCGCTGCCCAGGTAGACCACGCGTTCCACCGGCTGCGCCGCCAGCGCAGCCACCGGTGCCGCCCAGTCGCGCAATGCGGCGTCGCCGGCTTGCGCCAGCGCCACCAGGCGCTCCTGCCATTCGCCTTTGCCCAGCACGCATAAGGCGGCCAGCAGCATGCAGGTGAAGCTGCTGGTCATGGCGAAGCCGCGGTCGCAACTGGCGGCCGGCATCAGCAGGTTGAAGGTGCGTGCGTCGGTATCGCCTTTGCGTGCCAGTTGGCCTTGCGCATTGCAGGTGATGTTCAGGAAGCGTGCGTCGGCTACCAGTTCGCGCACCAGGTCCACTGCGGCCAGGCTTTCCGGGCTGCTGCCGCTGCGGGCGAAGGACACCAGCAGGGTTGGCGCGCCCGGTTCAAGGTACAGCTCCGGGTGCGTCAGCAGGCTGGTGGTCGCCACGGCGCGTACCTGCGCGGGCCAGGCGGCGTTCAGTTCATCGGCGACGATTTCGCCCACATAGCAGGAGCTGCCGGCGCCGGTCAGGATCACGCGCTGCTGCGGATTGTGCAGGCAGCCGCCGAGGAAGGCGGCAACGTCGGCGGCGCGGCTTTGCAGGCTGGCGCCCAGTTCGCGCCACAGGGCCGGCTGCTGCGCAATCTCTTCGGCGGTATCGAGGCCGTTGATATCGCGCCAGGATTGCGGGTCACGCTGGAGGAGGGTAGTCATCGAAAAAAGAAAAGTTGTTCGTTGGCTGAAAGCATAAATAGTATATTTCGAAAAGTCAAATACGAAAGATAAACGAAAGATATGACCGCCCATGCGATATGCGAAAACGAACCGGAAGTGTCCGTAATTCGGCATGTTACGTTGCGTGCTCGCTACTAATCGAAAGGTGTAGCGCTGAAATATTGGCTAAACGAAAGCAAAATTCGAGAAAAAACGCTGCAAAAGCGCTGTTTCCTTTCTTTTTGTTGACCTTTTTTGCTTTTATTCCTAAAGTATGACCATCAAAACGAAAAATATTGCACCTTAGGCAGGCTTATGAAGAGACTCACCCGCACTGCAATCGCCGCTGCCGCGCTGGCCCTGGCCACTGGCGCCGCCCTCGCAGCCCCGCTCGGAAAACTGCGCAGCATCGCTGCCGCGCCGGCTGCCGCTGCGGAAGGCTTGTCCTGGGACCTGGCGACCGAATCCGGCGCCGTCGTGCGTGTCAGCCTGCTGCAGGACGACGTGCTGCGCATCTGGGCTGGCCCCAAGGGCAAGCTGACCGGCGCCGGCGACAAGGCGGCGGCCATCGTGATCGGCAAGCCTGCTGCGCATATTGAGCATAGCGTAAGCGAACAGCCCGACCATATTGTGCTGCGCACCGCGAAGCTGGCCTTGCGCATCGACCGCAACCCCTTGCGTTTCAGCCTGTTCCGCGCCGGCGAAACGCAGCCGCTGTGGCGCGAAGTGCAGCCGCTGGAACTGGGCGACAAAGCCAGCGTGCAGACCCTGTCCAGCGACAAGGCGGAACGCTTCTTCGGCGGCGGGCAGCAGAATGGCCGCTTCGAATTCAAGGGCCGCCAGCTTGACGTGTCGTATTCGGGTGGATGGGAGGAGGGCGACCGCCCAAGTCCGGCGCCTTTCCTTATGAGCTCGCGCGGCTGGGGCATGCTGCGCAATACCTGGTCCGACGGCAGCTACGATTTGCGCCAGCAAGACGTGGTGGCCCTGCAGCACGCCGAGCCGCGCTTCGATGCCTACTACTTCGTCGGCAAGGATGTACGCGACGTCCTGGCGCGCTACACCGAGTGGACCGGCCGCGCGCGCATGCTGCCGCGCTGGGCGCTGGAATACGGCGATGCCGATTGCTACAACGACGGCGACAACGTGAAGAAGCCGGGCACCGTGCCAAAAGGCTGGAGCGATGGCCCAAACGGCAAGACGCCGGACGTTGTCGATTCGGTGGCGCGCAAGTACCGCGAGAACGATATGCCGGGCGGCTGGATCTTGCCCAACGACGGTTACGGCTGCGGCTATACCAACTTGCCGGAAACGGTGCAGGGCCTGGCCAAGTACGGCTTCCGCACTGGCTTGTGGACCGAGAACGGCGTCGACAAGATCAAGTGGGAAGTCGGCACCGCCGGCAGCCGCGTGCAGAAGCTGGACGTGGCCTGGACCGGCAAGGGCTACCAGTTCTCGCTGGACGCCAACAAGTCGGCGTACGACGGCATCCTGGACAACTCCGACAGCCGTCCGTTCATCTGGACCGTGATGGGCTGGGCCGGCACGCAACGCTATGCGGTGGCATGGACCGGCGACCAGAGCGCAAGCTGGGACTATATCCGCTGGCATGTGCCGACGCTGGTGGGTTCCGGCCTGTCCGGCCAGGCGTATGCCACTGGCGACGTCGATGCAATCTTTGGCGGCAGCCCTGAGACTTACACGCGCGACCTGCAGTGGAAGGCATTCACGCCGGTGCTGATGGGTATGTCGGGCTGGTCGGCCAATGCGCGCAAGCATCCATGGTGGTTCGACGAGCCTTACCGCAGCATCAATCGCCGCTACCTGAAACTCAAGCTGCGCCTGACGCCATATATGTACACGCTGGCGCGCGAGGCGGAGCAGACCGGCGCGCCTTTGGTGCGCGGCCTGATGTGGGATTACGCCACCGATCCTGCCGCCTTCAGCGAAGCGCACAAATACCAGTTCCTGCTGGGCCGCGACATGCTGGTGGCGCCGGTGTACCGCAGCCAGGCGGTGTCGCAGGGCTGGCGCAAGGCCATCCACCTGCCGCAAGGCACGTGGTTCGAATACTGGGATGGCCGCCAGGCGACTGCCGGCGCCGCGGGCCGTGATCTCGACTTGCAGGTCACGCTCGACAAGCTGCCAGTCTTCGTGCGTGCCGGCGCGATCCTGCCGATGTACCCCGAAGTGCTGTATGACGGCGAAAAGCCGAAGGACGTGCTGACGCTGGACCTGTACCCGCACGGCGAGTCCTCGTTCACCCTGTACGAGGACGACGGCAACACGCGCCAGTACCAGAAAGGCGCCTTTAGCCAGCAAATGTTGCGCATGCGCGAATCGGGCGGCGCCGTGAGTGTCGACATCGCTGCGGTCGAAGGCAGCTACGCAGGCCAGGAGCCGCGCCGCGGCTATGCCTTGCGCATGCTGACGCGCCGGCGCCCGGCCACCGTTGCAGCGGCAAGCCGCAGCCTGCCCGCCCATGCCGACCGCGCGGCATACGATGCAGCATCGGAGGGCTGGTTCTACGACCCGCAAGACCGTACCGGCACGCTGTATGTGAAGACAGCCAAGCAGGATATCCGCCAGCCGCTGCTAATCAAGGTGCAGGGCGCACAAACACTGGCCGCGCAAGACGACAATTTCCCGCAAGCGCCGGAGCTGGGCCGCGCACTGCCGCCCGACGCGCTGCTGGTGGTCAACCGTCCCGCCGAAGAACCCGGCCATCCGCTGGAAAACGCCTTCGACGACAAACCGGCCACCTGGTTCCGTACCACCCGCAACCAGTCGATCCGCACCGGCGCCCACGAATGGACCATCGGCTTCACCGAACGCCGCCTGGTCGACGGCATCGAGATCGCACCGCGCAACGATGAACACTGGAAGCACGGCCAGGTGCGCGACTACGAAATCTACATCGCCGACACCAATGGCGAATGGGGCAAGCCAAGCTTCACCGGCCGCCTGAAGCTGGAGAAGGAAACGCAGACCATCAACTTCCCGGCCACCGCTGGCCGCCTGCTGCGCTTCCGCGTGCTCAGCACGCAAAACCCGGAAGGCGAAGGCGCGGCATCGACCGACCCGATGGTCACGGCTGCCGCACAAGTGCCAGCCAAGGCAATCAACGCCATGCAGCCGGCCGAAGTGGGGCCGATTGCCCTGTCCACCTTCCGCATCCTCGAACATCGCGCGAAAGAGGGCGCCGAGCTGCAAAGCTTCCTGTCGGACCTGCCGTTGCCGAAGGGCGTCGGACGCGATCGTCCTGCCGGCAAGGCCAAGGAAATGCGCATGAACGGCCTGTTGTTCCGCAAGGGCCTGGGCGTCGGCCCGACCAGCCGCATCGACCTGCAACTGGAAGGCAACTGGAGCCTGCTGCGCGCCGACCTGGGCGTGGACGATAGCTGCCGTAGCGCCGGCGGCCTGCAGTTCCAGGTGTGGAGCGGCGAGCGCCTGCTGTACGACAGCGGCCTGGTGACTGCGCCGGCTGTCGTCAAGCCGGAAATCGATGTACGCGGGTTGAGGCAACTCAGCCTGCGGACCCTGGGTGCGCGCGGCGCCCAACCAGCCCAGGTTTGCGGCAACTGGGCCAATGCCGTACTGCTAGGCACAGAGGGCGCCACAATCCGGACGCGCTGACCGCACATTTTTCGTCACTAAGAACGAACCCCTCTTCGGACCGGGGAGGGCGTTTTGCAAACTAAAAAAAGGAGATGCAAGTGGAACTGAAGAAATTGATCGCTGCGCTGGCAGCTATTGGATTTGCCGGCGGCGCCCTGGCGGCCGATGGGGCGGAGGACAAGAAGGACGAGAAAGGCGAGAAGATCCACCGCGTCGAAGTGACCGGCTCCAGCCTGAAGCGCATCAACGCCGAAACCGCATCGCCGGTGCAGGTGATCGACGCCAAGCAGATCGAAAACATGGGCGCCCGCACCCTGATGCAGGTGCTGGACAACCTGCCGGCCGCGCGCCCTGCGCAGCAAGACTTCCGTTCCATGTTCACCGGCTCCGACGGCGCCTCGCAGGCCAACCTGCGCGGCCTGGGCGCGCAAGGCACGCTGGTGCTGCTGAACGGCCGCCGCCTGTCCTTCTACGGCGCACCGGCCGGCTTCCAGACCATGTTCGTCAACATCGACTCGATCCCGGCAGCGGCGATCGAGCGCATGGAGATCCTGACCGACGGCGCTTCCGCGGTGTACGGCTCCGATGCGGTGGCCGGCGTGATCAACGTCATCACCAAGAAGAACTACCAGGGCCTGGAAGCGAAAGTCAGCACCGACCATTCGCAGGAAGTGTCGGCCTACGGCGAGCACCAGGCCAGCCTGGTGTACGGCAAGGGCGACTTTGCCAACGACGGCTACAACGTGATGGCTTCCCTGAACGTGTACCAGCGCGACCGTATTGCGCTGGCCGACACCTACGACAAGCGGCCCGACTACTTCTACGTCAACAATCCGAACTTCATCTCCAACTTCCGCATCGGCACCGGCAGCGAGCCGGGCCAGCCCAACCCGGGCACGTTCTTCGTATTCGATCCGGCCAAGAACAATGCGCGCACCCAGCGTGCAGTGAGCGGCTGCTCCACCATGATCACCGAAGCATCCGGCACCCGCTGCGTGTGGAACAACCTGCCGTATGCGCTGGACACCGGCCCGACTTCCGACCGCGCGACCGGTTTCCTGTCCGGCCGCAAGAAGCTCGGCGAGGACCTGGAAGTCTTTGCCGAAGCAGCGTTCACCCACATCAAGCTGCGCGGCGAGAACGGCCCGCGCAGCTTCAATAGCGGCACCACCAGCAACTGGTTCTCGCGCAACACCGGCACCAGGCTGAATACCTTCGTCAACCCTTACCTGGGCCCGAACAACGTCTACCTGCAGGGCAAGCTGGACGCCGACATGGCAGCCAAGATGGGCGGCGCGGCAGGCCTGAACTACATCCTGCAGGACGCGGTCGGCCACTTCGGCCAGAAGAACCTGGATGACAACTACCGGGTGCTGACCGGCCTGCGCGGACACCTGACCGGTAGCTGGGACTTCGAGACCGCGCTTGCGGTGGCAGGCAGCCACTCGACCTTGTACCAGACCACGAACATCAACACCAAGGGCTTCGAGAAGGCCTTCGGCCCGACCTCCAAAGACCCGGTCACCGGCCGCGTCTACATTGCCGACAATCCTGCTTTCAAGTTCGGCGAAATCAGCGAATCGAATGCGGCCTTGATCCGCGAAGCTTTCCCGACTTTCGACATCCAGTCCTGGACCAAGCTGATCACCTTCGACGCCAAGGTGGAGGGCACGCTGTTCAAGCTGGGCGAGCGTGAGGTGCGTGCTGCCTTCGGCACCAACCTGATGCGCGAAAGCTTCGACACCCCGGGCAATCCGGATGCCGCCAATGGCCTGATCACGCAGCAGGGTGGGTCCTGGTTCGACGGCAAGCGTACCGTCAGCGCGCTGTTCGGCGAAGTGGTGGTGCCGATCACCGATACGCTGGAAGTCAACGCCGCGGCCCGCCTGGACAAATACCCGCACTTCTCCGCCAACCTGGCGCCGAAGGTCGGCGTGCAATGGCGCGCGCGTCCTGAGATCATGCTGCGCGGTACCTACTCGGAAGGCTTCCGGGCACCGAACCTGGCCGAATCGGGCAGCGGCGGCGTGTTTGCGCAGGTAGGCGGAATTCGCGACACCGTGCGCTGCGACGAGACCAATGCCATCGCCAGCCTGCTGCTGATGTCTGTCACCGCGACCGACCGCGACCTGGGCAAGACCCTGTTCAATTCCAACTGCTCGACCACGGTGGGCGGCCTGACCCCGCCGAACCCGAACCTGACGCCGGAAAAAGCCAAGATCTCGACCCTTGGGCTGGTGCTGCAGCCAGCCAAGGACGTCAGCATCTCGCTGGACTATTGGTTCGTCTATCGCCGCAACGAGATCGTGCGCCAGGACTTCAACCAGCTGTTCACCGCGCTGGTCGACCAGTACGGCCCAAGCCTGGCCGGCACCGACAAGGCAATTCGCAATGACCTGTCCGATGCCGACCGCGCCAATATGGCAGCCGTGGCCACCATGTGCGCCAATCCCGCCAATGCCACAGCCTGCAGCGGCCCGCTGCCGAAGTACTCGGTGGGCAACCTGGGTGGCCTGATCAACTCGTACTCGAACCGCGGCCGTACCTTGCTGGACGGCTTCGACATCGATGCGCGTGCCCGCTTCTCGCTGGGCGAGTACGGCAAGCTGGGTACCGGCGCCGCGTTCACCATCCGCAAGCGCGAGACCTACAACTACGAAGACGGCGGCGGCTTCTCGGGCAACTACGTCGGCTACTACGATTCGCCGCGCCTGCGCGCCACCTTCAACGCCGACTGGACCTACCAGAACCTGGTCACCAGCCTGTTCGTGAACTATACCGGCAAGGCCAAGTGGGCATACGGTGCGTACGACACCGACAACGCACCTGAAAACTGCACCGCCGGCGGCGTGGCGCTGCCGGACAACCTGTGCGGCGGCCAGCCTTCGTACTACACGGTCAACCTGGGCTTCAACTGGAAGCCGGTCAAGAACCTGGACCTGGGCCTGAACATCAAGAACGTGACCAACAAGAAGCCGTACTACGACCCGAACGGCTGGGAGGGCTACAACCACCAGCAAAACCTGTTCGGGCGCGTCTTCTCGCTCTCGGCCAACTACAAATTCTGGTAACCTGCGATCCAGCCAAAGAGGCAAAGACTAGATGGACAAGCAATTCAATCGACGACACTTCCTCACCGCCGGCGCCGCGCTGGCGGGCAGCCTGCTGCTGCCTTCCGCCTTTGCGGCAGGCGGCCGCGAGAAACTCCGGCTCGGCATGATCGGCACCGGCATGCGCGGCCAGGTGCTGCTGCGCGAGCTGGTGCGCCGCGACGACGTGGAAGTGGCAGCGCTGTGCGATATCGAACCGATCATGCTGGGCAAAGCCCTGGCGCAATTCGACAAGGCAGGCAAGCCGAAGCCGCGTACCTTCGGCGAAGATGGCGACAAGCACGCCTACCGCCGCATGCTGGACGCGAAACAGCTCGATGGCGTGATCATCGCCACGCCCTGGGAATGGCATGCGCAAATGGCGATCGACGCCATGCAGGCCAAAGTGCCTGTCGGCTGCGAAGTGGTGGCCGGCATCACGCTGAAGGATCACTGGGACGTGCTGGACACCCAGCTCAAGACCGGCACGCCGTACATGCTGCTGGAGAACGTGTGCTATCGCCGCGACGTGATGGCGGTGCTGCAGATGGTGCGCTCCGGCCTGTTCGGCGAACTGGTGCACCTGCAGGGCGGCTACCAGCACGACCTTCGCGCCGTGAAGTTCAACAACGGCGATCCGGCCAAGCCATACGGCAGCGGCATCGAGTTCGGCGCCAAGGGCTGGTCGGAAGCGAAGTGGCGCACCGAGCACTCGGTGCAGCGCAATGGCGAACTGTATCCGAGCCATGGCATCGGCCCGTGCGCGATGTACACCAACATCAACCGCGGCAACCGCTTCACGCGAATCAATACCTTCGCCACCAAGGCGCGCGGCCTGCACGACTACATCGTCAAGCAGGGTGGCGCAGAGCATCCAAGCGGCAAGGTGAAGTTCAGCCTGGGTGACGTGGTGACTACCACGCTATCCTGCGAAAACGGCGAGACCATCATCCTGCAGCACGACACCTCGCTGCCGCGCCCTTACTCGCTGGGCTTCCGCGTGCAGGGCACCAATGGCTTGTGGATGGACGTAAATCATTCCATCCATATCGAAGGCAAGAGCAAGCCGCACCAGTGGGACGACTTCCAGTCTTACCAGGACCAGTACGACCATCCGCTGTGGCGCAAGTACGCCAGCGAAGCGGCGGGTGCGGGCCACGGCGGCATGGATTACTTCGTAGTCCACGCTTTCGTGGAAGCGCTGAAGGCGCGTGCGCCGATGCCGATCGATATCTACGACGCGGTGACTTGGAGCGCCATCACGCCGCTGTCCGAGCAATCGATCGCGCAGAACTTCCAGACGCTGGACTTCCCTGACTTCACGCGCGGCCAGTGGAGCAAGCGCAAGCCGATCTTCGCCTTTGATGACCGCTATTAAGGCATTCGGTGCAATTTGCCTCGGCGCTGCGGCGCTGGCTGTCCACGCGACAGCCAGTGCCCAGTCCGAGCCTTACAAGGTGTTCGACACCAGGCCGGTCATTACCGAGGGCCCGTACCTGTCCGCACTGTCCGACACCTCGGTGTCGGTGGTGTGGATGACCGATGCGCCGAGCCACGCCAAGGTGCGCCTGAGCGACGGCGATGGGGTGCGCGAAATCGAGCCCCAGGTTGACGGCCTGGTGCCGGTCGGCCAGCGGCATGTGGTGACGATCACCGGCCTGGCCCCCGGCAAGCGCTATTCTTACGAGGCCATTGCCACCCGCGTCGTGAAACTGAAACCCTACTGGCCGGACAAGGGCTTGAGCACCAGCAGCCCGGCGGCTGCATTCACCACCTTCGACCCGCGGCAGGACAAAATTTCATTCAGCGTGGTCACCGATACCCACGAGGACACTGCACGCATCGGCCGCCTGATGAAAATGGTCGACTGGACCAATACCGACGCGCTGCTGCACCTGGGCGATGCTTTCCATTGGCTCGATTCGGAAGAACAGTTGTGGGCCAAATGGCTGCGGCCAACGGTTGCAGCGCTGGGGCCTGGCAAGCCCCTGCTTTTCGCACGCGGCAACCACGAGCTGCGCGGGTCCTTCGCGCGCCAACTGGCCGGCTACGTGCCCACGCCGGAAGGCAAATACTATTACGCGCGCGCCATGGGCCCTGTGCACTTGCTGGTACTCGACACCGCCGAGGACAAGCCGGACGACACCAATGTTTATGCCCAGTTGAACCGCACCGCGCCTTACCGCGAAGACGAACTGGCCTGGCTGCGCGGGCAGGCCGGCGGCGACAAGCACTTCGCCAGTGCGCCGTTCCGCGTGGTGGCGATGCACCAGGGCGATTGGGGCTGGTTGCCCGATAACGGCGCCGCCTGGACTGCGCTGGCCAACGAGGCCGGCATTGACCTGGTGATCGCCGGGCATGACCACGCCTTTTCCTACCAGCCGCCCGACAAGGGGCACGCTTACCATCGCCTGATTCTGGGGCAGGACCAACTGGCGCGCGTCGATGCCACTGGGCGAATGCTGACAGTCAAGGTGACCAGCGACAAAGGCGTGGCGCTCCACACCTTCACCATTCCTTCACGTCGCTGAGGTACTATTGCCATTCTCTTAACCAATTAGAAAGAGTAAGAGGATGACAAAGAAAGTACTATCCGCCCTGGCATTCAGCCTGCTGGCGGCAAGCGCCGTGGCGCAGGAAGAAGCCCAGGCGCCTGAAGGCGATACGGTTGTGATCACGGGCCAACGCCCCGGTCCGGGCCTGTGGAAGGTCAGTAAAGGCGAACATGTGATGTACGTCTTCGGCGATTATGCACCGCTGCCGATCAAGATGGACTGGCGCTCCAATGAAGTGGAGGCCATCATCGCCAAGTCGCAGGAATACCTGCCCAGGCCTTCCTTCGGTATTTCCGTCGGCTGGTGGGGCGGCATCAAGATGCTGCCATTTGCCATCGGCTTCAAGAACAACCCGGATGGCGGCAAATTGATCGACGTCTTGCCTGCCGAAACGTATGACCGCTGGCAAGCGCTCAAGACCAAGTACATCGGCAAGAACGACGGCATCGAACGTGAGCGTCCGATGTTTGTTGCTGACACGCTGTACCAGCAAGGGCTGGAAAAGAATGGCTTGACCATGCGCACCGACGTCTATTCGAAGCTCGACAAGCTGGTCAAGCAGTACAAGGTGAAGATCACGTCCAGCAACGCCACTACTGAGCTGGAAAGCCCGACCGAGGCCCTACGCGCATTCAAGAATTCACCGGGAACGGACGTGCTTTGCTTTGCCAGGACAGTGGAGCGTCTCGAGTCCGATCTCGATGCGATGCGCGTGCGCGCCAACGCGTGGGCGGTCGGCGACATGTCGAAGATCTCTTCCCTGAGCTTTGCCGACCGCGAAGCCGCGTGCACCGACGCAGTGCTGAACAACGACGCGTTCAAGTCCAACGAGAAGCTGAAGCAGGTGAAGGATACGATGCAGAAGAATTGGCTGGCCAACGCCGAGCGCGCACTGGAGGCTAATACGTCGACCTTCGCTGTGTTGCCGCTGGTGCGCCTGCTTGATCCGAAAGGCCCCCTGGCCGAACTGCAGGCCAAGGGCTACAAGGTGGAGGCACCTGAGTAAGCGGCGCCGCTTCAGGCAAGCCTGGCGCGCTTTGCATCGGCGCCGGCTTGCGGCGGCAGCTTGAACACTTCCAGCGCCTTGGCGACGGCCTGCGCCTGCAGGTCCAGCACGCCGGTGGCGGCGGAAGCTTCCTCCACCATCTGGCTGTTCTGGCGCGTCACTTCGTCAAGCTGCACGATGGCGTCTTTCACCTGGTTGACGCCATCGCTCTGCTCGCGCGTTGCGCCGCGGATGTCGCCCATGATGGAGGCCACGCGGCCGATCGCGGAAATCACGGCATCCATGTCCTTGCCGGCCGTGGTCGCCACGCTGGCGCCGCCTTCGATCTTGTCGGCCGAGGCGTCGATCAGGGCTTTGATGTCCTTCGCCGCCGATGCACTGCGCTGCGCCAGGCTGCGCACTTCGCTTGCAACGACCGCGAAACCGCGGCCGCTTTCGCCGGCGCGCGCCGCTTCCACAGCGGCATTGAGGGCCAGGATATTGGTCTGGAACGCAATGCCGTCGATCAGGCCGATGATGTCGACGATCTTGTGCGAGGACTGGCGGATCTCGTCCATCGCCGTCACCACCTGCGCCACGGCGACGCCGGTGCGTTCGGCCAGGGCAGTCGCTTCGGTCGCTACGCCATTGGCGGTGTTCACGTTGTCGGCAGTCTGGCTCACCGTGCCGGTAATCAGTCCCATATGCGCCGTCGTTTGTTCCAGGTTGGCGGCCTGCGCTTCGGTGCGCGCTGCCAGGTCGACATTGGCGGTGCGCACCTGCGTGGTGGTGCTGCGGGTCAGCGCGAAATTGCCGCGGATGTCGCCGAGGATCGAAGCCAGGTTCAGGTTCAACTGGCGCACGAAGGCCTGCAACTGGCCCAGTTCATCGTGGCGGTCGACTGCCATGCGCGTGGTCAGGTCGCCGCCGGCCAGGATGCGCGTCGCGTTGATGCAAGCCTGGACCGGCGCCACGATGGCGCGGTGCAGGTTGTACCAGCCATACAGCGCCAGCACGGCCAGCAGCAAAGCCTGCACGTGCAGCGCAGCGTCGGAATAGGGCAGCACGGCATGCAGCGCCATCGACAGCGCCAGCAGCGCCATGCTGCCAAAGCAAAGCGCCATGCGCTGCGACAGGGAGATGTCGCGCAGCGCGTTGGCGATCTTCTTGCGGCCGCTCGGTGCGGCGCCACCGCGCGCGATGCGCACGCCGTCCGGGTTCGGGCCCTTGACGGTGCGGTACAAAGCTTCAGCATCCTTGACCTGTTGCGGCTTTGGCTTGGTGCAGACCGACATGAAGCCGGTCGTGCGGTTCTTCTCGATCACCGGCGTGACGTTCGCAATGCACCAGAAATAGCCGCCGTCCTTGCGGCGATACTTGACCAGGCCGCGCCATGGTTCGCCCGACATGGTGGTGTGCAGCATGTCTTCGTCGATTTGCGCCGGCATGTCCGGGTGATAGAACGCTTTTTGCGGACGTCCGATCAATTCCTCGCCGGCGTAGTTGCCAACTGCGATGAACGTCGAATTGGTGTAGGTCAGGCGGCCCTGCAGGTCGGTGGTGATGACAATGGGTTTGCCGTCTTCAAGCAGGGTTTCAGGTTCGACTGCGGTGAGTGTGCTGCGCATTTTGACACTTAGTTTCAGTTGGGAAAGATCGCAGAGCATACTAGCAGATCGACGAATGGCCGCGCCGAAAGCGTGGCCATTTCGTGGTTTTTCCGCCAAAACTGTTGTCGCGCAGTTAAGCTGGCAACTTCATCGCAAAGCCGACGCCAAAGCGGTTCCAGGCGTTGATGGCGCCGATGACGAACGTCAGCTCCGACAGCTCCTGTTCGCTGAACTGGGCGGCGACCGCGCTGTACACCTCGTCCGGTGCGCCGTTTTTGGAGAGCTCGGTCAGCGTTTCGGTCCACAGCAGTGCGGCGCGTTCGCGCTCGTCGAAGAAAGGCGTTTCGCGCCAGGCCGGCAGCGCCATCAGGCGGCGCACGTCTTCGCCGTTCTTGAGCGCGTCCTTGCTGTGCATGTCGATGCAGTAAGCGCAGCCATTGATCTGCGAGGCGCGGATCTTGACCAGCTCGCGCAGCGAAAGCGGCAGCAGCGATTCGGCGATGGCGCGTTCGAGGCCCATCATGGCCTTCATGGCGGTCGGGGCGGCGGCGTAGTAGTTGATGCGTTTCATAATGAATTTCTCCAGTGGGTTTCGATGAATCCACTTTAGTCCGGACGAGATTACGGATAAACTGGTCTTCATCGTTTTAAATGTACGGAAAGTCGAACAATCATGGCCTTTGACCGTCTTGAGGCAATGCGCGCGTTCTGCCGCATCGTGGAAGTGGGGAGTTTTGTCGGCGCGGCGGAAGCGCTGGGCGTGCCGAAGACCACCATCTCCGGCCAGATCCAGGGGCTGGAGGCGCACCTCGGCATGAAGCTGCTGCACCGGACCACGCGCCGCGTTTCGCCCACCACCGACGGCGCGGCTTATTACGAAGGCGCCCGCGCGCTGCTCGACGACCTGGATGAACTGGAGTCCTCGCGCCACGATGCGCGCGGCCGGGTGCGGGTTGAAATGCCGTCGCCGGTCGGCACGGGCCTGATCATTCCCGCCTTGCCGGACTTCGCGGCGCGCTACCCGGATGTGCAGCTCGACATCGGCTGCGGCGAGCGCGTGGTGGACCTGGTGCAGGAGGGAATCGATTGCGCCTTGCGCGGCGGCCCCGTGGCGGACCAGGACCTGGTGGCAAGGCCGGTGGGGAATATGCGTTTCTGCCTGTGCGCGGCGCCATCCTACCTGGCGTCGGCCCCGCGGCTGGCGTCAGTGGAAGACTTGCCCGCGCACCGTTACCTGGGCTTCGTGTTTGCCGCGACCGGACGCCAGCACGTCCAGTCGCTGCAGCGTGGCGACCAGCGCTACGTGATCGAGCAACAGCCTGCCATGCGCTTCAACAGCGCTGCTGCCTACGTTGCGTCAGGCGTGGCGGGCCTGGGCATACTCAATATTCCGCGTGCGGAAGCGGCACCGCACTTGCGCAGCGGCGCGCTGGTGGAAGTGCTGCCCGACTGGCACCTGGGCAGCATGCCGATCAGCCTTGTCTACCCGTACGCGCGCCGGCTGTCGTCGCGCGTGCGCGCCTTTACCGACTGGGCCACTGCCTTGATGGCCAGCGACCCATTGTGGCGTTAAGGCTTGACGACCCTGGCGCCGGCCAGCTTCGCCACGCCTGCCAGCGTGGTTTGCGCCGCGTTCAGGCCAAGCAGGAAGTCCTTGTCCGAATAGTTCGAATACAGGTCGGTCGGCTGGTGCCAGTGCGGATTCCAGCCGGAGCCGATCTGCTGCCCGCGCTCGTTTTCGCGCAGTGAAATCGATGGCACCAGGTCCATGAACGGCGTGGAGTCGGTGTTGGTCATGTGGAAGCCAACGGCAGCGGGATAGTTGGTTGCGTACTTGTCGTTCGCTGCGCGGAAGTTCCACGCCAGCCTGGCCGAAGCTTCCGCCTGTTTCGAGTTGGACTGGAATTCGATGTTCACGTCCGCCTCGGCGCGCTGTTCTTTCGGCAGCACGTAGACCGGATGGCCCTTGGCGTCCAGCACAGGCTTGCCGGCCTCGTCGAGTTTTGGAACCGGCATGCCATGGTCGAACAGCATCATGTCGTGCTGGATCATGCCCAGCCAGCGCGGTTCGGGATATTTGCCGGAGCCTTTCGGCGACTCGATGCCCTGCAGGTCCTTGCGCTGCTCGACATAGGCGGCGGCGCCGTTCAAGCCGGTCTCCTCGTTGTTCCACAAGGCGAAGCGGATCGAGCGATCGGTTTCCACACCCGGCGCGCTGAAGATGCGCGCCAGCTCCATTACCAGCGCGGTGCCGGAACCATCGTCATTGGCTGCTTCGCCGAAGCCGATGCCGTCCATGTGTGCGCTGACGATGTACATTTCATCGGGACGGGTCTTGCCGACCTTGGTGCAGTAGACGTTCTCGCGCAGCGAGGTACCTTGCGGCGTCTGTTCCGCGTTGAGCGCGCGCAGGCGCTCGTCCGGCTGCTTCATCGGATCGGTGTTCACGCCGGTCGGCGCGCGGTTGCCGAACAGCGTGCTGCCGCCCTGGCCCGGAGGACCGCCGGCGCCGCCGCCTGCCGCCACGGCCGGCTTGCCGCGCACCGCAGGCTCGGTGAACTGGTACTGCAGGCGTTCCACGTTGGAGCAGCCGTAGGCCTTCAGCTGCGCCTCGATCCAGTCCAGCGCCTGGCGGTTGCGCTCCGTGCCCTGGCGGCGGTCGCCGAATTTGGTCAGGCTCTTGATGGTGGCCTTGTACTTTTCCAGTTCGAGCTGGCTGACCAGGGTGGAAATCGGATCGGCTGCGGGCGCCGTTTGCGCATGCGCGGCGTTTGCCGCGAAGGCCAGTGCGATGCAGAGCGCTAGGGTAGGTTTCATCGGGACGTCCATGAAGTTGAATGGCTCGGACATTCTGCCGCAGCCGCCTGCGGCAGGGGAGCTTTTTTCATTACGATAAAGAGCGTTACATTCGGCCACATTCAGCCGCGCCACTCCGTCTTTTCCATGTAATCGCGCAGCGCGGCAATGGCGAGCCGCACTTTCGCCGGCTGCGAATCCCGCTGCACCGTCATGGCATATACCACCATTGGCGGCATCGACCAATCCGGCAGCACTTGCACGGCCAGGCCGGCTTCGATCAACGGTGCAGCATCGGGACCCGGCATGCGCATGATGCCGGCGCCTTGCAGCATCATGTGCTGGAGCGCGATGAAACTGTTGCCGGCGACGTGGCCGTTCACGCGCACGCGCCGCGCCGGTTCGCCGGCCCGGTGCAGTTCAATGAATTCGGCCTGGTTCATGACGCTCAGGTTCAGCACCGGATACCGCGTCAGCTCTTCCGGCACCTGGGGCAAGCCGTGCTCCTCGGCGAACGAAGTTGATGCAACCATGATGTGGCCCCATTCCGCCAGCCGGCGCGCGACCAGCGTCGAATCGGCCAGCGCGCCGGCGCGGATGGCAAGGTCGATGCGTTCGCCGATCAGGTCGACGCGGCGGTCTTCCGCAAACAGGCGCAAGGTGAGTCGTGGATGCGCGCGCAGCAACGGCGCCAGTGCCGCCGCCAGGTGCGCACTGAAGCCGACCGGAAAGGCGACGCGCAATTCGCCGCGTGGTTCGTCGCGCAAATCGGAGAGGCGCTGCTCGGCGGCCTGCGCCGCATGCAGCATGGCCGCGCAGTCTTCGTAGTAAGCCTGCCCGGCTTCAGTGGTATTCAGGCGCCGGGTCGAACGGTGCAGCAGTGCCAGGCCGGTTTCCGCTTCGAGCTGGCGGATCTGCTGGCTGACGGCCGATGTGGTCATGCCCAGTTCGCGCGCGGCAGCGCTCATCGAATTGGCTTCCACCACGCGGGCGAAGACGGCCATGCGCTTTAAACGGTCGATTGTTAAGTCTGGCTTCATAGTGATTGCGAATTTGACCGTCTTATCACGGCACTGTAAAGGCTGCATACTGAGTCCATCTTAAACCAACCCGGAGAATTTCCATGAAAATCGCATTGATCGGCGCTACTGGCTTTATCGGTTCCGGCCTGCTGGCCGAAGCTCTGTCCCGCGGCCACAGCGTGACCGCCCTGGTCAGCCGTCCGGAGCGGCTGGCGCCGCAAGCCGGCCTGAAGGTTGAAGGCGTTGACGTACTCGATCAACAGCAATTGGCGGCGAAGCTGGAAGGCCACGATGCGGTGATTAGTGCCTTCAGCGGCCATGCCCAGGAAGACGTGCGCGGCTACTACGGCCGCGGAGCCGATGCGATCATCGGCGCCACCAAACAGGCCCGCGTGCCGCGCCTGCTGGTAGTAGGCGGCGCCGGCAGCCTGGAAGTTGCGCCGGGTGTGCAGGCAGTCGACACGCCGCAATTCCCCGAGCAATGGAAGGCCTCTGCGTTGGGTGCACGCGACACTCTGGAAAAATTGCGCAAGGAGCAGGCGCTGGAATGGACCTTCCTGAGCCCCGCCGCGATGATCCAGCCGGGTGAGCGCACCGGCAAATTCCGCCTTGGCGGCGACCAGATGCTGACGGACGCCGAGGGCAACAGCCGCATCTCGGTGCAGGACTACGCAGTCGCGATGATCGATGAGCTGGAGCAGCCTGCCCACTCGCGCAAACGCTTTACAGTCGCGTACTGATATAAGGATTTCCTGATACTGAAATCCATATTGAGCACGTTAATCTTTCGATTGGTGTCTTTCGCTTGTCATGGTTAGTCTGCAAAGGCAGTAAAACCATAAGGAGACCAACGAATGAAAAGACTGCTTTCATGCATCGCCATGCTGGCCAGCCTGGCCGGCATGGCGCCGGGCGCGCAAGCCGCAACACCCATCACCATCAACACCAGCGTTCAATACAAGATAAAGAACGTCAACAGCGGCCTGGTTCTCGGCATCGATGGCGCCAGCCAGGCAGCTGGCGCCAAAGCGATCCAGTGGGCCGATAACGGCACCAGCGACCACCTGTGGCACTTCATGCCAATGGGGAATGGGCGCTACAACATCGAGAACATGCTGACGCACCAGGTATTGGGCGTGACCAATGCCTCCACTGCCGACGGCGCACAGGTAGTGCAATGGTCCGATAACGGTACGTCGGATCACCTGTGGATCGTCACCCAGGCAGCCAGCGGCAATTTCCTGATCCAGAACGCCAATAGCGGCAAATACCTGGAAGTGTATATGGCGAGCACCGCGAATACCGCCACCATCGACCAGTGGGGCCTGACCGGCTGCACCTGCCAGGAATGGCAGTTGGTGAACACCGGCGCAAGCCCGTACCCGGCGCCGCGCGCCGTCACCGGCAACGGCATCTTCGTGCACGACCCTTACATGCTGCGCGACGGCAGCGGCAAGTACTGGCTGTACGGTTCGCACCAGACCTTGGCCACATCGACCGATGGCGTCAACTTCACCAATTACACCAGCTGCACCACCGCCCAGATGGGCGGCTATGCACCGAATTGCCCGTCGATCGGGCCGGACTTCAGTTCCTGGAGCGGATTGCAGACGCCGAAGGGATGGAACAATGGCGCCAATACCGACGTCTGGGCGCCAAGCCTGATGGTGGTGAACGGCACCTATTACCAGTACTACTCAATTCCCTACCTGCCTAGCACCGGCGCGGAAGCGGTAATCGGCGTCGCCACCAGCTCGTCGCCGCAGGGGCCGTGGACCGACAAGGGCTTCGTCACCAAATCCTGGAACAGCACCACCACCGCGCCGCCGCCCGGTTTCTGGGCGACCACCGACAACGCGATCGACCCGGCGCCGTTCCGCGATGCCAGCGGCAACTGGTGGATGGCCTGGGGCTCCTGGACCGACGGCACGCACCTGGTGCAGCTTGACCCTGCCAATGGCCTGATCAAGACCAACGCACCGGTGTACACGGTGGCCAAGCGCGGCAACCCATCGGCAGGCGAGGAAGGCCCGTTCATCTACTACTACAACGGCTACTACTATTACTTCGCCCCGATCAACGAATGCTGCAAAGGCTCGACCAGCACCTACCGCACCATCGTCGGCCGCTCCACCAGCGTAACCGGCCCTTACGTGGATCGCGGCGGCGTGGCCTTGACGGCCGGTGGCGGCACCATCCTGCTCAGCACCCACGGCAATATCATCGGCCCGGGCGGCGGCAGTGTGTTCACGGATGCCGGCAACAACAATACGCCGACCTACGTCTATCACTACTACGACGGCAATGACGGCGGCCGCGCCAAGCTGGGCATCAACCAGCTCGGCTTCACTGCTGACGGCTGGCCGTTCATCAAGTAAGGAATCGCCCCGCATCCCGTCCGGATAATGCTGAGCTCGTTGTGATACTGTTGGTAGTCGCCGATTATTTGAGGAGGTGTGCCATGGGTATTCTCGATTCGCTGGCAGGCGAAGTGCTGAGCCAGTTCTCAGGCAGTAATCACCCGGAAGGGATGCTGGATGCGGTAACCACGATGCTGAACGATCCAAAAACCGGCGGCCTGCAAGGCCTGGTGACGATGTTCGAGCAGGGCGGCATGGGGGGCGTGATCGCGTCCTGGGTCGGTACTGGCGCGAACCAGTCAATCAGCGCCGAGCAGATCCAGGCGGTGCTGGGCAGCGAGCAGGTGCAGGCGATCGCCAGTCGCCTTGGCCTCAATACGCAAGATGTCGCCGGCCACCTTGCGCAGCTGCTGCCGCAAGTGGTCGACAAGCTCACGCCGGGCGGCTCGCTCCCGGATGCCGGCGGCGGCCTGGGCGCTGCCCTGGGCGGACTCCTGGGACGCCCTTAGCGCCGAATCAGGAAGCAGAAAAATATTTTGTGCACCGCACAAAATGCTGTGCTATACTGCGTCCCGTGGTGAAGTTCTCGAGTACTTCGCCCTTGTAGCACCAAATTCGTAGGTCACAACTGGAGGCACCATGCAGATAGCATGGGCTCCCAAGCTCCGCACCGTGCAGATAGCACGGGCTGGAGCGCTGATTTAAGCATTGGCATTACATTGAAACGAAGCCCGCATGACGCGGGCTTTTTTTTATTCTCTCGATGGCGCCCCACACTGCGGGCCGCCGCCACGCCGCAGCCTGACAAGTTGCATCCCCCATGCATTACCCGAGGAGCAAGCAAATTGGCTAAAGAAGAATTGATTGAAATGAACGGCGTCGTTGTCGAAATCCTGCCTGACCAGCGCTTCCGCGTCGACCTGGACAATGGACACAAGCTGATCGCCTACACCGCTGGCCGCATGAAGACGAACTTCATCCGCATCCTGGCCGGCGATAAAGTAACCCTCGAGCTTTCACCGTACGACTTGAACAAAGGCCGGATCGTGTTCCGTCACATTGAGAAGCGCGGTCCTTCCGGACCGGCGCCACAACGCCGCCGCTAATGGCAACGAACTCAGATGGCCTTGATGTTGATAGCCTTCTCGCCCTTCGGACCTGATCCTTTTTCGAACGAAACGCGCTGATTTTCCTTCAGGCTCTTGAATCCGTCGCTCTGGATGTCCTGGAAGTGCGCAAACACGTCGGCTCCTCCGCCATCCGGCGTAATGAAGCCGAAGCCCTTTGCGTCGTTGAACCATTTTACTGTGCCAGTCAGTACGGCCATGATGATCTCCTTCGGTGGGGGCGGACGATGCTGTCCGCGCAGCATCCCTTATCAAGAGGCGCTTACTGAAGGATTCAATCTGAAATGGCTCGGGTAGAGCGCGACAGGAAGGGGCCGACAATGCTTCGACTTGAGGATATGCTAGTTCAGTGTAGGCCGGATGCACTGCCATCCCTAGCCCTTTTTTGAACTCGGGCCCCTTACCCCATCAATCTTTCTCGTCGGAAGACACGCTGGCGCGCGATGCCAGCGGTATATCGTTCGCCCCGCTCGACTCAGCAGCCCTGCGTTGCCGGAGTGCGTCGAACAATCGCAGCATTTCATCGCGGTTTCGCCCCGTCCAGCCAAAACTGTGGTCGTGGAAAACTGTCCCTGGCTCGTTCTGGCTTCGCTTGTGCCGGACGCGCCCCCCGCCCGAAAGCAATCGCTGGATGACATTTGGCGGAACGCGTTCGCTGATGAGATAGGCGAGGGCATAGCGCCATCCGCATTCCTCGGCGAGGTCGAGGCCCTCATCCACTACGCCGGCCAAAGCGTCCAGCGCACGGCGGTCCTCAATATCTAATTCCGATAGCATTCTTACCTCCTCCTCTGTCGAGTGATTGGTAACCTGTCAGGAATTTCGAGAGGGGAATACCATAACATGCGGGGCCCGCCAGCGGGATTGAGCTTTTCTATGCGCTCGTTGGGGCCGATGATTTTCGATGCCGTCCTTTCGGTTTGCGATCTTGTCAACTATTGGGAAGCCGCTTAGAATGCGATGCACGCGGGTGTAGTTCAATGGTAGAACGGCAGCTTCCCAAGCTTCATACGAGGGTTCGATTCCCTTCACCCGCTCCAACTCTCCTTTGTCCATGGCCAAAGCGAACTTCCAGGTGCTACCGTGCGGTGACACACGCATCCAGGCGGTGGAAGCGCATAGCAGCCAATCCTTTTCCCGGCATACCCACGAACAATTCGGCATCGGCCTGCTCACGCACGGCGCATCGAAGTCTTTCAGCGGCTGCGGCATGGTGGAGGCTTGCGCGGGCGATGTGATCACCGTGAATCCGAACGAAGTCCACGACGGTGCGCCGCTTGGCGACGGTGGGCGTAGCTGGAAAATGCTGTACCTGGAGCCTGGCTTTGCCTCGGAACTGCTGCGCGATGCGGATACCGGCGTTGACGGAGCATCGCTTGAGTTCAAGGCGCCGGTGCTGCAGGACGCGGGCCTGGCGGCGATATTTGTGCGGGCCTATACCGCTGCCACCTCGGCATTGCCGGGCGCCCGCCTGGCGGCCGAACACCACCTGCTCGACCTGATGGCGCAGACCTTGCTCCGTCGCCGCGTGGCCGCCACGCGTGCTGCCGCACCCACCGCGGTCGCCCAGTCGATGATGGAGGACGACCCATTGGCTGACTGGTCGCTCGCCGATTTGGCCGATGCTTGCAGCTTGAGCCGCTTCCAGCTGGTGCGGTCTTTTTCGCGCAATACGGGCTTTACGCCCCATGCCTTCCTCCTGCATCGCCGCATCCTGCTGGCGCGCCGGCTGATTGCCGGCGGCATGGCGCTGGCCGATGCCGCCGCTGCCAGCGGGTTCGCGGACCAGAGCCATATGACGCGCGTATTCACCCGCAAATACGGCGTCTCGCCCGGCGCCTTTGCAATTTCATTCAAGACCTGACCGGCACTGCGCAATTAACATGCAGCTTTTGTTCCTGGAGGCTGCAAATGGTGGGTTATCTGTATTGCGCACTGGCGATGGTGACGGTCGGCAGCACGGTGGTGGCCAGCAAGGTGATTGCAGCAGGACTGCCACCGTTCACTGCGACGGCATTGCGCTTCATGGTGGCGTTGCCGGTGTTCCTGGTCATGTGCTGGCTGTTGCGGGCGCGCTGGCCGCGAATCGGGCGCCACGATGCAGCGCTGCTAGTGCTGCAGGCAGGCGCGGGAAGCGTTGGCTATACGGTGCTGCTGATCTCGGGTATGTCGTTCACCAGCGCGGCTACCGCTGGCGTATTGGTCGGCACGCTGCCGATCGTGTGTGCGGCATTCGCGGTGGTGGGGCTTGGCGAGCGGCCGACGCTGAGGCTATTGGGGGCGGTCGCCCTGGCTGCACTCGGAGTCTTGATCGCGAGCGGAGTGAGTTGGCCAGTCGCCGGGGCGGATGGCGCTATGGGAACCGGGCGGTTGTTTGGCATGGCGCTGGTCCTGGCGGCAGTGGCTTGCGAGGCTTTCTTCATCCTGCTGAACAAGCGGCTGCGCACGCCGATTGAAGCGCTGCCGCTGTCGACGCTGATGTGCGCCCTCGGCCTGCTGCTGGCAGGCGCTGCATCGCTGGCCATGGAGCGGCCGTGGCAGATCGCCGTGGACGCCAGTGCGCTGCAGGCGGTGCTGTATTACGCGCTGGTGCCGACGGTGCTTGGCTTCGTGCTGTGGTACGCCGGCGCGGCGCGCGTGAGCGGGACGGAGGCCGCCTTGTTCACGGCCTTGTCGCCAATCTCCGCCACGCTGCTCGCCAATACCTTCTTGCACGAAGCCATCACGCCGCCGCAACTGGCGGGCATGGCCTGCGTGTTGGCGGCGGTGGCGAGTGTTGCCTGGAAGCGTACTCCTTATGGTAGGGTTGAGACTTTGTAACCAAGGAGGTGCGCCATGAGCATCACAAAACAACTATCCACCCTGCTGGCCGGCCTGGCGCTCGCCGCCAGCGCTTTTGCAAATCCATTGGACGCGTTGACCGAGAAGGAAGCCGGCGGCGGCCTGAAAGCTGCGCTGGAAGCCGGTTCGGTGGCCGCCGTGGGCAAGCTGGGCGTTGAAGGCGGTTTCATGAACAACGATGCGGTGCGCATCAAGCTGCCCCGCGTGCTGGAGAAAGCCCGCCCGATCCTGGAAATGACCGGCCGCGGTGAACAGCTGGACGAACTGGAAACTGCGATGAACCGCGCTGCCGAGCAAGCAGTCCCGCTGGCGAAGCCGTTGCTGATCAATGCCGTGAAGTCGATGACGCTGAGCGACGCGAAGGCCATCCTGACCGGCGGCGAAACCTCGGTCACCGATTTCTTCAAGGAGAAGACCGCAGCGCCGCTGGCGGTGAAATTCAAGCCGATCGTGAAAGGCGTGACGGATCGCTCCAAGCTCTCCGGCCAGTTCAACAGCGCCATGGCGCAAGCGACCAAGTTCGGCCTGGCCACCGAAGAACAGGCGACGGTGGAAAGCTACGTCACCCAGCGCGCGCTGGATGGCCTGTTCCTGATGATCGGGGAAGAAGAGAAGAAGATCCGCGAGAATCCGATTTCCTACGGCAGCAAGGCGATTTCCAAAGTCTTCGGCCTGCTCAAATAAGCGTCCGGCCGCGCGGGTTGCGGGCTTGCGCGGCTGAGTTCAGGATTTCAAGCTGTCCTGATTTGAATGTTTGCTGGTGCTCGCCGTCGGCATCGTGCCAGCGGCACAGCACATCCTCGTCATCGTTCCGGCCCGAGCGGCCCGGCGTGGTACGAATCACCAGCATCTTATGACGCCAGCCGATCGGCCGCACCGCATCCCCTGCCTTTGCCCGTTCGCGTTCCATGATTGCCTCCTGCAAGCAGCAGCAACCATGATACGCCTGTCGGGAAAGGCAGGGCGCCCGGTCAGGAACCTACCAGTTGTACGGCGTCCACATAGAGACGGTCGGTACTCAGGTTGTTGGATTTGGTGATGCGGGCCGCCTTGGCTTTGTAAGTAGTCTTTTCGATTGGCTGCACGAACCAGGTGCGGGCGCCGCGGCGGTCGACCTTGACGGTGTTGATGCCGCTCCAGACCGTATTCCATTTGCCATCGGTGTCTTGCAGCTCAACCTTGGTGATGCCTTCCAGGCCATAGCCATCGCTGATTGCGACGCGCAGCTGGGTTGCGTTGACGGGATTCTGGAAGCCGACTTCGAGCGAATCGAAACCGACGTCGCTGCCTTTGGTTGCAAAATTCTTGCCGTCGACTTTGCCGGTCGCGTTGGCCGGCTCGTAGCTGCTGCCGCCGTATTCGGAGGTGGCGCTGGCGGTGCTGGCCCACTGCGCGCTGGCGTCATTGATGTAGCCGTCTTCCATATTGGAGTAATCGAGCTTGGCCTGGCGCTTGGCCATTTCCTTCTGCTCGGTGCTCATGTTCTCCATGTCCATCTGCGGAGTTGCCAGAGGGGCATTGCCGGTGGCCGCGGTGCTGGCGGCAGGGGCCGCCGGTGCCGCCGCAGGGGCTGGAGCTGGTGCGGCTGGTGCAGCGGCTGGCGCTGGAGTCGCTTCAGAGGTGGGTGCCGGGGCAGGCGCCTTTTTGGCGCAGGCTGCGAGCAGCAGGGCGGGTAACAGCAAGGCGTATTTGGACTTCATGACGGCTTCCTTATTGATTATCAAAACAACAAGCCGTCGATGATGTCACAAACCCGCCCTGCGTTCAATCGTGCGCGGGGTTTGGTAAGTTACTAAGTGATATTTACGCAACATTCACGTCAAGCAGCACGGTGTAGGCCAGGCGTTTGCCTTCGTACATCTGGCCGCCGCGGATAACGGCGTCGGTGGAAGTGAGCTGGCCGGTGATTTCCTGGCGCGCAAGCATGGTGCGGAAGGCCACGGCATCCTTCGGCGCCAGGTAGCCGACCATCTCGTTGTTGAGGAAAACGGCGACCGCTTTGTCCTCATAGGGATTGTTATCGTCCGCCAGCAGCAGCGCCTTGTGATGGGTGTCAGCCGCGGCCTCGCCATGCTCGCCGGCCAGGGCGCGGATGGTGTCGGAATAGCGCGACTCGCCCAGCACTTCGAGCTGGTAGCGGCCTTCGTCGCTCCAATGGTGCACCGGCTCGCCCTGCGGCAGCGGGGTGTAGGAGCCACCCGCCGGCTTGCCGACTGGCGCAGGCGCGGCTTTCGGGCCGCCTTTCAGCAGGAAATACAGCGTTACCAGTGCCAGGACGATGATCAGGATATTCAGTGCGAGGGCCATTACAGTGGGCTTCCTAAGGGACAAGACCCGCTATTATCGCAGGCCGGCGCGGAAAACCGGAATGGTATAATCGCCCCTTTTCCTTGCACGTTTAGCCATGTCTTCCGAATCCACGCCAAAGGGCAAAATGCTCTATGACCCGACCGAACACCGCATCCGCAGCTTCGTCACGCGCGCGGGACGCCTGTCCACGGCACAGGAGCGTGCGCTGAGTGATCTCGGCCCGCAATTCATGGTCGAGCACAAGAAGGAAGCGCTGGACTTCGACAAGACCTTTGGCCGCAAGGCGCCAGTGATCCTGGAAATCGGTTTCGGCATGGGCGGCACCACCGCCCACATCGCCAAGCTGATGCCTGAGAAGGACTTCATCGGCGTGGAAGTGCATACCCCTGGCGTGGGCAGCCTGCTCAAGCTGATCGGCGAAGAAGGCCTGGCCAACCTGCGCGTGATCCAGCACGATGCGGTGGAAGTGCTGCGCGACATGATCCCGGCCAGCTCGCTGGCGGGCGTGCACATCTACTTCCCGGACCCATGGCACAAGGCGCGCCACAACAAGCGCCGCCTGATCCAGGCCCCATTCGTGAAAACCCTGTGCGAGCACCTGGTGCCGGGCGGGTATATCCACCTGGCCACCGACTGGGAAGATTACGCGGTGCAGATGCTTGAAGTACTGAGCGCCGAACCGGCGCTGCAGAACACCGCCGAAGGCTACGCGCCGCAGCCGGCGTACCGCCCGCTGACCAAGTTCGAAAACCGTGGCCTGAAACTGGGCCACGGCGTTTGGGACCTGGTGTTCACCAAGAAGTAAATCAGGCTGCCGCCGGCGCCTGTGCTTTGGCACGCGCCGGCATGAAGGCCAGCAAATTCCCCCCGACCACCAGCAGCAGCCCGGCCAGCGCCATGCTGCTCCACTGGTACCCTTCAAAGAAGGTGGACACGGTCAACGCCACCACCGGGAACAGCACGGTGCAATAAGCCGCGCGGTCCGGCCCGATCCGCCCCACCAGCAGCAGGTAAGCCGTGAAAGCCACCACCGATCCCGGCACGGCCAGGTAGAGCAGCGCACCGACGTAGCGCGGGCTTGGGTCGAAGTTGAACGGCATGCCGAGGGCCAGCGCGCCAAGCGTCAGGATGGTGGCTCCGCACAGCATGGCCCAGGTATTGGTCAGCCACGGCTGCATGCCCAGTGCCTGCATGCGGCTGGAGAGCAGGTTGCCGGTCGAGAAGCATAGCGTGCCAAGCAGGGCCAGTCCCAGGCCGGCCAGCATGCCGCTGTCGTTCCAGTGCCCCTGCATCGAAGGCAGGAACAACATCACGATGCCCGCAAGTCCCAGTACCGCACCGCCCAGTACTTGCGGCCGGATCGGCCGGTTCATGAAGAGACGGCCATTGATCGCATTCCAGATCGGCGCGGTCGAAAACACCACGGCCACCAGTCCGCTCGGTACCCACATCGTGGCGTAGTAGAAGCACAGAAAATTACAGCAGAACAGCGCAAGCCCCTGCGCGAGCAGGTAGCGCCAGGCGGAACGCGGAGGCAGGATTTGCTGCCTGCGCAGCAGCAGGATCAGCATCAGCACCAGCGCCGCAATCCAGAAGCGATACGCGATCGACACCGGCGCTGCGACGACGCCGAGTTGGAATTTGATCGCGATCCAGGTGGTGCCCCAGATGAGCACCGTGGTGAGGTAGAGGGCAGTATTCATGGTCCTGCCAGTGTGCCGCCTGCAGCACACTGGCAGTTGTCTGAACTTGCTGTATTTCTTATTTCGCCGCGCGCTTGCGGCGCGAAATGCCCAATGCCGACAAGCCAAGGCCGAGCAACGCCAGCGTGCCCGGCACCGGCACTTGCTGCGCAGGCGTGGTGTCGACGTTGATCTCGGTCAGGCCAACGCCTTGCGTGCCGGCGTCCTGGTCGATATTGAAAACCACGGAAGTCACGTCGCCCATGCCGGCGATGGCGAGCAAGCCGGTTCCCGACAAGGTTTGCGTAGCGCCGTTGGAACCGGTCAGCGTGAGGGAAGTCGCGCCATCGGTGTAGGCAGCGATATTGATATTGAGCAGGCTGAAGCTGGCACCAAAGAAATCAAGTACCCAGCTAACGTCGGCAGGATTCGAGAAGCCATTGTGGATGCCGATATCACCGACAAAATTGCGATCGTAGTGGGCGCTGAGGGGCATCATGCGGATACGGAAACCGTCTTCCGTGTAGGTGTCGAACACCACCGAGCCATTATTATTCGCGTCGGTGCCGCTGGTCAGGTCAAGCTGGATCGGGGCTGCCTGTGCTGCGGAGAACGAGAGCGCCATGGCTGCAAGGCAAGCGAGCTTTTTCATCGACACTTCCTTTCAAATTAGGAGCATTATTGACAATATTGCGTCCACGGCAATAAGCAAAATTGTATGCCCCTCACCCGCAAGTTACTGATTCTTATGGATACCTGGTATCTGGCCCTGACTGCACTGTAAATTTCACCAACACTTGTCTGATCTTGCGCAAATCCGTGGCGGGTGCCGGCAGGGCGAAAATGGCCGTGCTAGACTTTTCGGCGTGAAGC
The DNA here is from genome assembly GCA_966077345.1 of uncultured Duganella sp. Classification (GTDB taxonomy): domain Bacteria; phylum Pseudomonadota; class Gammaproteobacteria; order Burkholderiales; family Burkholderiaceae_D; genus Rugamonas. The sequence goes on along the minus strand of CBHREK010000058.1, from coordinate 176,078 downwards.
CACTGACTGGACAACTTGAGGACGACGTTCCGCGCAAACGCGTGGGAGCAGCGGCGCGCGCGGCGCTGGCAGGCCAGCCGGGCGATGCGATGTCGCACGCCGTGTTCCGCACCATGTCCGGCACCGATGCGACGCTGGAGCGCTTTGCGTGGCTGGGGGACGGGCTGGCCGCTGCCGTCTGGCATCGCAGCACGCCGGAGGCGTTCACAGAGTATCGCCAGCCGGGCCACCACACCTTGTCCTGCTACCTGGGCGGCGGCTATGAAGTCGAACGCGAAGGCTTGCCGGGGCAGTATGGCGCGCCGCAGCGCCTGTGCTCCCTGCCGGACTGGCATGAGTCGGAGTGGGTGGTGCGCGGCCAGTTGCGTATGCTGCACGTGTATTTCATGCCGGAGCACTTCACGCAGCGCGCCGTGGCGGAGCTGGACCGCGAGCCGCGCGAGCTGACCTTGCAGGACAAGACTTATTTTGAGAACCAGCGCCTGGTGCAGCTATGCGGCGACTTGCTGCAGCAGCCGTGGGACGATGCTGACCAGCTGCTGCGCGCCAATGAAATCACGCACGAAGCCTTGAGCGAACTGCTGCACTCGCAATCGATGACCAGGCCCGGCCTGCGGCTGCGCGGCGGGCTGGCGCCGCTGGTGCGCCGCCGCCTGCACGAATACATCGAGGCCCACCTCGACCAGAACATCACGCTTGGCATGCTGGCGCAGCTTGCCTGCATGTCCGAATTCCATCTGGCCCGCATGTTCCGCGTCAGCTTCGGCCTGCCGCCCTCGGCATGGATTGCCGCGCGCCGTATCGAGCGTGCGCGCGGCCTGCTGCGAGCGGGACGCCTGCCGTTGCAGCAGGTTGCGCAAGCCTGCGGCTATGCCGACCTCAGCCACTTCACCCACCGTTTCACTGCAGCAGTCGGCGCACCGCCCGGCCGCTATCGCCAGCTCACCAGCGCAGCAGCTTGCAACGCGCTATAGCGCGCAATGCTATCGCGCCCTTGCGCACGATTTGAGCCGGCGCGCGCGTGGCCTGCCGCGTTGGCGCAGCATTGGCTCCTGTTTAATTAACGGGAGATTGCCATGCCCAGGTTCGTTCGTTTGCTCTTGTCCTTGCTGGCGCTGCTGGCATGGAGCGCCTACGTGCAGGGTGCGCCCACGTATCAGGCGTTGAAGTTCGACGGCCAGTTCGCGCCGCAAATGCTGAATGACCTGGGCCAGGTCGCCGGCATCGGGCAGGATGGCAGGCCGGTCATCTGGAATCCGGATGGTTCGGTCATACAGCTGGCTGGCGCAGTGAGCCAGCTCACCATCACAGGATTTAACAACCAGGGCACGATCGTCGGCAATGCCTTGCTGCCGGGCTACAACTTGCAGCAGCCGGTCATGTGGCGCAATGGTGGCGCGGTGGAGCGCTTGCCGCTGCAAGGACTGGGCGGCTCTACGGCAGGCATCAACAACCGCGGCGACATTGTCGGCCATATGGTCGGCGCGTCCGACACGGGCTCCGGGCAAGTCGGCTTCATCCAGTGGGGGGACGGCAGCGCACCGCAACTGTTCGACAACTACGCACCGCTGATGGTCAACGACCATGGCCTCGTCCTTGGGCAGGTGGGCGGTGAATATGGCCTCAGGAGCTGGCAGGACGGTGCATTCGGCGCATCCCCATATAGCGATTTATTCATCCGTGCGCTCAACAACGAAGGACGGCTGGCGGGCTGGCACGACAATTACCAGGCGTTCTCGCTGATTGACAGGGACGGTCAGCGCGACATCCAGGACATGTGGTCCGGCTTCGCCCACGCCATGAACGATGCCGGCAGTATTGTCGGGGAGACCGAGCTCAGCGTACATGCCATGTTGTGGTACCAGGACCGGACCTATGACCTGGACCACTTGTGGCATGACGCCCAGTACTCGGGCTGGACCCTGCTCAATGCATGGGACATCAACGACAGCGGTGCGATTCTCGCCAGTGGCATCGGTTCACTGGGCGGGTCCGGAACCTTCCTGCTGTCGCCGGTGCCCGAGCCGCAGGTCGTCACGCTATTGCTGGCCGGCCTGCTGCTGCTGGGAGCGCGCTGGCTGGCGCAGAAAAGGCTGCTGGCGCGCCTGCTGTCGTCATCATTGCTGGCGCTGTTCGCCTGTACCGCGTATGCACAGCAAGCGCCTGTCTACCGTGCACTCAAGTTCGACGACCAGTTTGCGCCGAAGTTCCTGAATGACGCCGGGCAGGTGGCGGGCATTGGCCAGGACGGCAAGCCGATGATCTGGAATCCCGACGGCTCGCTCGTTCACCTGGCAGGCGTTGCCGGGGAGCTCACCCTCACCGGTTTCAATAACCAGGGGACGATCATCGGCAATATCTCGGTGCCGGGTTCTTCGCAGTCGCAGCCGGTCATATGGCGCAATGGCGGCGCCATGGAGCTGCTCCATTTCGCGGGATCGAACGCCTATGCGGCAGGCCTTAACAACCGCGGCGACATTGTCGGCTACAGCACCGGGGAGGCCGGCTCCGGTCCGATCGGCTTCATCCAGTGGGGCGACGGCAGCGCGCAGCAACTGTTCGACGATTACCGGCCGCGGCTGATCAACGACCTGGGCCTTGTCATCGGTGGCCGTAGCGACGAATTTGGCGCCAGGAGCTGGCAGGATGGCGTTTTCGGCGAATATCAACTGGCGTATGACTTTGAGGTGCGCGCCCTGAACAGCGAAGGGCGGCTGGCCGGCTTCCAGGATAATGGCAATGCATTCACGCTGCTCATGGGCGACGGCCCATGGCAGCACCAGGACCTGTGGTCAGGCTATGCTTACGGCATCAACGATGCGGGCAGCGCGGTAGGCGAAATGGCCGATTACCGGCGCGCCATGCTGTGGTACCAGGGCCACTCCTATGTGATGGACCATGTATGGAATGAGGAACAATACGCCGGCTGGTTCTTGCAAAGCGCGTGGGACATCAATGCCAGCGGCCAGGTGCTTGCCAGGGCCGGCAGCGAATGGGAAGCGCGGTCCACCTTCCTGCTATCGCCAGTGCCGGAACCGGCGCAGGGCGCGATGCTGCTGGCCGGCCTGGGCTTGCTGGGATTTGCGCGTATCAGGCCAGGTCGGCGATCAGCCTGACGATCTCGTCGCCGTAGGAAACCAGCTTCTTCTCGCCCACGCCGGAGATGCCGCGCATCTCGTCCAGCGAGGCGGGACGGACCTTGGCGATCTCGCGCAGGGTGGCGTCGTTGAAGATCACATAGGCCGGCACGCCATGCTCGCGTGCCGCGCCCATGCGCCACGAGCGCAGGCGGTCGAAGATGCGCTGCTCGTCGCCATCGAGGCTGGTTTCTTCGTAGCCCTTCGGCGCCGAGCTGCGCTTCTGCTTGACCGGCTTCTGGTACTGGCGCAGCTGCACTTTCTGGCCGCCTTTCAGCACTGGGCGCGCGGCGTCGGTCAATTTGAGTGAGCTGAATTGTTCGTGGTCGACGGTCACCAGGCCCAGCGCGATGACCTGGCGCAGGATGGCGCGCCATTCCTGCTCGCTGCGGTCGGCGCCGATGCCGAACACGGACAGCTTGTCGTGGTGCCAGGTCTGGATGCGTTCCGACTCGGCTCCGCGCAGCACGTCGATCACGTGGCCGGCGGCGAAGCGCTGGTCGCAGCGGTAGATGGCCGACAGCAGCTTCTGCACCGGCACCGTGCCATCGAAGGACACCGGCGGAATCAGGCAGGTGTCGCAATTGCCGCAAGGCGTAGCCGGCTCGCCGAAGTATTCCAGCAGGCGCACGCGGCGGCAGCTCAGGGTCTCGCACAGGCCCAGCATGGAATCGAGCTTGGTCGACAGCACGCGCTTGAAATTCTCGTCGGCTTCCGATTCGTCGATCATGCGCCGCTGCAGCACCACGTCCTGCAGGCCGTAGGACATCCAGGCGCTGGCGGGCATGCCGTCGCGGCCGGCGCGGCCGGTCTCCTGGTAGTAGCCTTCGATCGACTTCGGCAAGTCGAGGTGGCAGACAAAACGCACGTCCGGCTTGTCGATGCCCATGCCGAAGGCGATGGTCGCCACCATCACGATGTTTTCCTCGCGCAGGAAGCGCGCCTGGTTGTCGGCGCGCACCGTGTGCTCCATGCCGGCGTGGTAGGCCAGGGCGCGTACGCCGTGCTCGTTCAGGAATTCGGCCGTCTCTTCCACCTTCTTGCGCGACAGGCAGTAGACGATGCCGCAGTCGCCGGCATGCTCGGCGGTGATGAAGTCCAGCAGCTGCTTGCGGCCGTTGGTCTTCTCAACGATCTGGTAGCGGATGTTCGGGCGGTCGAACGAGGAGACGAACTGCGCGGCATCGTTCAGTGCCAGGCGGTGGATGATCTCGGCGCGCGTCTGCTGGTCGGCGGTGGCAGTCAGCGCGATGCGCGGCACGTTCGGGAATTGCTCGTGCAGCACCGACAGCTTGATGTACTCGGGACGGAAGTCGTGGCCCCATTGCGATACGCAGTGCGCCTCGTCGATGGCGAACAGCGCGATCTGCGAATCCTGCAGCAGGTCGAAGCAGCGCTGCGTCAGCAGCCGTTCCGGCGCCACGTACAGCAGGTCGATCTGGCTGGTGCGCACCAGCCGTTCGATGCGCGCCGCTTCCTCATACGTCTGCGTGGAGTTCAGGAAGGCCGCGCGCACGCCCACTTCGGCCAGCGCGTCGACCTGGTCCTGCATCAGCGCAATCAGCGGCGACACCACCACGCCCACGCCTTCGCGCAGCATGGCCGGGATCTGGTAGCACAGCGACTTGCCGCCGCCGGTCGGCATCAGCACCAGGGCATCGCCGCCATTGCCGACATGCTCGACAATCTGCCCCTGCTGGCCGCGGAAGGCTGGGTAGCCGAAGACGGTCTGGAGCAGGTGCAGGGCGCGCTGGCTGATGTCCTGGTCGGTCATTCTCTTATTCGGCCCAGGTGATCACGCCGGTATAGGCGGAAACAATCACCACGATGCCGAACACGATGCGGTACCAGGCGAAAGGGGTGAAGGTATGGGTGCTGATGTAGCGCAGCAGCCAGCGGATACAGGCGAAAGCCGACACGAAGGCCACCACGGCGCCAATGCTGAACAAAGGCAGGTCGGCCGCGGACAGCAGTGCGCGTTCCTTCCACAGCGAGTAGAAAGTTGCGGCCAGCAGGGTCGGGATCGCGAGGAAGAAGGAGAACTCGGTGGCCACCTTGCGCGACAGGCCGAACATCATGCCGCCAATGATGGTGGCGCCGGAGCGGCTGGTGCCGGGAATCAGGGCGAAGACCTGGGCGAAGCCGACCTTCAGCGCATCCAGTGTCGTCATGTCGTCCACCGACTGCACGCGCACGGCGACCGGGTTGTCCCTGGCGCGGCGCTCGACCCACAGGATCACCAGGCCGCCGATGATGAAGGCCAGCGCCACCGGCAGTGGCGCGAACAGCACGGCCTTGATCTTATGTTCGAACAGGAAACCCAGCCCCGCGGCGGGAAGGAAGCCCACCGCCACGTTGAGCGCAAAGCGGCGCGCGCGCGCTTCGCGGAACATGCCGAACAGTACCTCGCCTATCTTCTTGTGGAACTCCCAGATGACGGCAACCATCGCGCCGCCCTGGATGGCGATCTCGAACACTTTGGCTTTCTCGCCGGTGAAATTCAGCAGGCTGCCCGCCAGCACCAGGTGGCCGGTGGAAGAAATCGGCAGGAATTCGGTAAATCCTTCGACCAGACCCATGATCAGAGCCTTCAGCGCGAGAACGATATCCATTGTGATTTTGCTAAGTGTGTCGGTGGGCGGACGCGGGCGGGATGCTGCGCGGGCACGAAGCTTACCATGAGCGGGGCCCACCGATGCACTTGAGTCAAGAGTAGCGCCCCTGCCGGGGCGCCGGTTTGCGCTGCGTCAGGAGTGAACGCGTACCAGGCGGCTGCTGGCGGCAACCAGCAACAGCGCGCCGCCGAGGACGGCAAACGCCAGCTCCAGGCTGGTCAGGTGGGCCATGAAGCCGATCAGGGCCGGGCCGGCCAGGACGCCGGCGTAGCCGATGGTGGTGATGGCGGCGATTGCCAGGCTGGCCGGCATCGCATGCTGGTTGCCGGCGGCGGTAAACAGGATGGGCACGATGTTCGAGGCGCCCAGGCCGACCAGGACAAAACCGGCCAGGGCCGCGGCCGGCGACGGCGAGGCCACCGCCGTGAAGAAGCCGGCGGCGGCGCACAGGCCGCCCGCCAGCAGCACGCGGCGCCCGCCGAAGCGGCGCACCACGCGGTCGCCGGTCAGGCGGCCGACGGTCATGGCAACGGCGAAGGCGGCGTAACCGAGGCCGGCGCGGCCTTCCTGCAGCCCGCGCTCGGCGGTCAGGAACACGGCACTCCAGTCCAGCATGGCGCCTTCGGCCAGGAAGACGATGAAGCACAGCACGCCGATAAAGATCACGGCGCCGTGCGGCATGACGAAGGTAGGCGTATTGCCGTCGCGCGCTTCCGGCTCGTGCAGCATGTCCGGGCTGGCGCGCCACAGCAGGATGGCGCTCATGGCCACGATGGCCAGGCAGGCGCCCAGCGGGCCGCTGCCAAGCCATAGCAGCAGGGCCATGCCGCCGGCGCCGGCAAAGCCGCCCAGGCTGAACATGCCGTGGAAGCCGGACATCAGCGCGCCGCCGCTGGCCTTTTCGACAATCACCGCCTGCACGTTCATCGCCACGTCCATGGTGCCGAGCGAGGCGCCGAAGACGAACAGCGCCAGGCCAAGCAGCAGCGGGGTTGGCGCCAGCGCCAGGGCCGGCAGCGACAGGCAGACCACCGTCGCCGACCACAGCACCACCTTGCGGCAGCCAAAGCGTGCCGCCAGTGCGCCGGTCAGCGGCATTGCCAGCAGCGAGCCGAGGCCGAGGCAAAGCAGCAGCAGGCCAAGCGGCCCCTCCGCCAGCTGCAGGCGCTCTTTCGCATAGGGCACCAGCGGCGCCCAGGCAGACATGGCAAGGCCCGCAGTCAGGAAAGCAAGGCGGGTGGACAGGCGGTGGCGGTGGTCGATGGTTTGGTTCATGGCTGAAGATTCTAGCATGGAACCGTTTCCATCTCTGCCATCAGGGAGCGGTGGCGCGTTCCAGCGTCGTCAGCCAGTGCACGGCCTGTTCGCGCGTTTCCCCGCACATCTCGGCCGAAGGCTGCAGGCCGCCGCAAAATGCCGGGCGTTCCGGCTTGCCGAAGATCTTGCACAGCTGATCGTCGCCCAACTGGACGCAACGCACCCCGGCCGGTTTGCCGTTAGGCATACCGGGAATCGGGGACGTAATCGAGGGCGCCGTGCAGCAGGCGCCACAGGCTGGGCGGCATTGGAAACTCATGGTGGGGCAGTATTTTACAGCTTCGGCCACCCCAGCCAGCGCATGGCCTGCTCGCGCGACTCGCCGCACACTGCCTCGTCGGCCCTGAATTCGACGCACACGAGGGGGCGTTCGGGCAAGCCGTACAGCTTGCAGCGCATGTGTGAATCGAGCTGGATGCAGGGCACGCCCGCTGGCTTGCCTTCAGGCATGCCGGGAATCGGGCTGGAGATTGCGGGCGCCGTACAACAGGCGCCGCATTGTGGACGGCACGGGATCGGGGTGCGGTTCACAGCCGTGCGGGCGGCTTTGCCTTGCTAATGGATAACGTGGTGCGTGCGGCCGCCGAAGGCTTTGAGGGCGTCGGACAGCGACACTTCGATCTGTCCCAGGTGGGCGTCAGCCAGCACCCAGGGTTCGCCGTCCGTGGCATGGCGCTTGGCCACTTCACGTTCGACCATGGCCGCCATGCGCTCGTGCAGCACTTGCTGGTAGCGCGGCGAATCCGGATTCCCGGCTTGGGCACGGGCATACATATCCGCCCCTTCCCAGAGTTCCTGGATGCGCTCAACCGCAAGTCCAGAGGCGGCTGCCAGGACTTGTAATGTTGTCTTGTTATGCATTTTTACTCTCCCAGACACGTTCTTTGACGCGTACTTAGCAGTAAATACCTAATTCTCACGAATTACCAATCATTTCTAAGAAGTGGATCTTTATAACAACAGTCGTTGTTCTTCTGGCTAGATTGTTGGCCAAGTGCAGTCTGTTAGAATGGCGCACGTTATGTGATTGGTGCCTTCCTGCAAGCCTGCCGGGAGGTGAAACGGGAAGCCGGTGCCGCGCGGGATAGCCATCTTGCGCCAGTCCGGCGCAGCCCCCGCTGCTGTAAGCCGGACGAAGCTGACCAACGCCACTGTGCATCGCACGGGAAGGCCAGGCCAGCGGAGGATGAAGGCGAGCCAGAAGACCGGCCAGTCACTTTTGATTGTGCGAAGCCCGGGGTGTGGTTTTGCGTGCTCGGAATCCTGCTGTGCCTACCACTACCTTTGCCCGGACCATTGCGGTCCTGCTATGTGCGTTCGCTTGCGCGCGTGCCAACGCCGCCGTGCTGTTTGCCATCGTGACCGAACGCGCCGCGCCCGTCGCCATCGAGGCGGCCCATCGCCACCTGGCCGGTCATCCCCAGGACCGCATCGTGCTGCGCACGCCCGCGCAATGGATGGCGGCCGACGACAAGCAAGCGGCCCAGTGGCTGGCGCAGGCGGACAGCATCCTGGCCGTATCGCTGTTCGGCGACCCGGCGCGGCGCCTGAAGGAATTCTTGCCGCGCCACGCCCGCCCGCAGGCCAGCGTGCTGGCCATGAACGGCGAGGCTACGCTCAGCTTGATGTCGCGCGGGCGGCAAGGCAGCCTGCAGGGCTTTTCGCCCGAAACGCTGCGCCAGCTCTCGAGCGAGCAGCCGCCGGAAGCGGCGCTGCAGGCAGCCAGGGCGCGGCCGGCGGCGGGCCAGTGGCTGGCTGCGCGCCAGGTCTGGCAGGCCGGTGGGCGCGACAACACGGCAGCCCTGTTTGCGCACCTGCTCGACCCTTCGGGCGCCCTGGCCGAGCCGCAACCGGAACCGACGCTGCGCCTGCGCGCCGGCCAGCGCGAACTGCACGATGCGGCGGCATGGGGCAGGGCGGCGCAGCTAGGCCTGCAGGCGCGTCCCACCGTGGTGGTGCTGGACCTGTCGAACATGGATGGCACGGTGCCCGATGCGGTCTGCAAGCAGGTCGAACGCATTGGCCAGCAATGCGTGCAGGTGCTGCCGCGCTGGGGCGGCGCCTCGCGCGAGGCGCTGGAGCGCTTGCCGGAACTGATTGCGCCTGCCGTGCCGGCCGCCATGGTGGTGCTGCAGGACTTTGTGGTGGGCGCCGCCGAAGGGCGCGAAGCCGTCAGCGAAGCGTTCAAGAAGCTCGATATCCCGCTGTTCAAGGCGATCCGCTTGTCCGACCGCACCGCCATGCAATGGCGCCTGTCGCCGGACGGCTTGCCGCCGGATTCGGTGCAATACCGCGTGGCGTTGCCGGAGCTGCAGGGCATCGGCCAGCCGATCGTGGTGGCGGCACTGGGCGAGCCGCAGCGCGACAAGCTGACCGGCATCGAGAACCGTCCGCCTGTGGTGCTGGCGGCGGAAGCGGAGCGCCTGGCGGCGCGCGTCGAGCGCTGGCTGGCATTGCGCGCCAAGTCCAACCGCGACAAACGCGTGGCGCTGGTCTACTACAACCACCCGCCGGGCCGCCAGAACATCGGCGCCGACAACCTGGACGTGCCGGCTTCGCTGTTCGACATGCTGCATGCCTTGAGGGACGCCGGCTACACGGTCGGTGAATTGCCAGCCACGCCGGAAGCGCTGCTTGACCGCATCATGGCGCATGGCGTCAACCTGCCGGAGGACCGCGGCGCCTTGCGCGAGCTGGCCGGCTCCGTGAACAGCGTCAGCGCCGCCGATTATGCGAAGTGGTTCGCGACGCTGTCGCCGCGCGTGCAGGGCGAAATGACCAGCGGCCTGCTGGGCCGCTTGCACGCCGACGTGCTGGAAGCGGAAACTGCGGGCGAATGGGCGCTCGGCCGCAAGCAGGCGGAAGTCGTGATCAAGGAACTGCAGCACCTGGTGGAAGGCGCCGATCATCCGCAGCGCGAGGCAGCGATACGCGACCTGGCTGCGCTGGCCGATGGCTATGCGGGCTGCCTGCAGGCGAAGGCGCCGCGCCGCTGCTCCGCGCTGGAACCGTTGCGCCGCCGTGTGGCGTCCTACGGCATCGAGGGCCTGAAGGGTTGGGGCCCCGCACCGGGCAAGATCATGGTCGACAGCGGCAAGCTGCTGGTGCCGGGCATCCAGTTCGGCAACGTCTTCATCGGACCGCAGCCGCCGCGCGGCTGGGAAGTGGACGAAGAGCTGCTGCATGCGAATACCAGCGTGCCGCCGCCGCACCAGTACCTGGCCTTCTACCACTGGCTGCGCGACCGCTTCAAGGCCGACGCGCTGGTGCATATTGGCCGCCACTCAACCTACGAGTTCTTGCCGGGGAAGGCGGTCGGGCTGTCGGGCGACGACTTTCCCAGCCTGATCGCGGGCGACCTGCCCGGCATCTATCCCTACATCGTGGACGGCGTGGGCGAAGGCACGCAGGCCAAGCGGCGCGGCCTGGCGGTGATGGTTGACCACCTGACGCCGCCGCTGGCGTCTACGCCGCTGTACGACGAACTGCTGTCGTTGCGCCAGATTGTGGAGAGCTACGAGGCCGCCAGTTCCGACACGCTGAAGGCAAAAGCCGCGCAGCTGATGCGCGAGCGAGTGGTGGCCCTGAACCTGAAGGCGGAACTGGAAGCGTCGATGGCGGACGTGCTGGCGGTGCGCGGCATCGGCTTCGACGCGGCCGACGACGACCTGCTGGCGCACGAAGTGGGCCACTACCTGACCAAGCTGCAGGAAAAATTCATGCCGCACGGCCTGCACATCTTTGGCCGTCCATGGAAGCAGGAATCCATCGACCTGATGCTGGAGTCGATGAAGAAGGGCGGCATCGACGATCCCGAGGTGGCGCGCAAGCTGGCCGCTTCGCCGCTCAATGAAATGCGCGCGCTGCTGGCGGGCCTGGACGGCCGCTTCATTGAACCGGGCAAGGGCAATGACCCCTTGCGCTCGCCGGAAGCGCTGCCGACCGGCCGCAATTTCCATGCGGTCGATGGCGATATCCTGCCGACCAGAATCGGCTACCAGATGGGCTCCAGCCTGGCAGCCAAAGCTGCGGCCCGCGAACGCTCCGATGCCGGCAGCGAAGGCATCCTGCTGTGGGCATCAGATGCGGTGCGCGATGAAGGCGTGATGGTGGCGTTTGCGCTGGCGATGATGGGCGCGGAGCCGGTATGGAATGCGCGCGGCATCGTCAACGATGTGCGGCTGGTGCCGGGCGCCGTGCGGCGCGATGCGCTGGTGACCACGTCCGGCCTGTTTCGTGACCTGTATCCGAACCTGATCCGCCTGATTGACCGTGCGGGGCGCATGTCGCTGGCTGCTTCCGCCGCCGGTATCGCCGAGCAGGAACCTGGATTGCGCGAGGCGTTGGAATCCGCGCTGGCGCCGCTGGGCAGCAGCGCCGGCGCCGGTGGCGGCAGCACTGGCGCCAGCGCCGCCTGGGGCCACGAGCCGACTGCGAACAATCGCGTGGCGCGCGAATGGCTGGTGCGCGTGCGCGCGCTGCAAGCGGGCGGCATGCCGCTGGCCGACGCCGGCCGCGCCGCCGCCCAGCGCATCTTCGGCGACGCTCCTGGCGCTTACGGCGCCGGCGTCAACCGCCTGACCGAACGTTCCGGCGCCTGGCGCGAGCGCGACGAGATCGGCAAGGCCTATCGCAACCGCATGGGCCACGCCTATGGCCTCGATGCGAGCGGCGAGGCAAACCATGCTGCCTTTGACGTGGCGCTGGACGGCATCACGCGCACTTACCACGGCCGCGCCAGCAACCTGTACGGCCTGCTCGATAACAATGACGCCTTCGATTACCTTGGCGGCCTGTCGCTGGCAGTCGAGAGCCGCACCGGCCGCGTGCCGGAAGCGCTGATCCTGCAGCATGCGCAACCGGGACGCGCCGACGTAGAGCCGCTGGCCTCCGCCATGCTGGGCGAACTGCGCGGCCGTTTCCTCAACCCGGCATGGATCAAGCCCCTGATGGGGCACGGCTATGCGGGCGCGCGCACCATGGGGCAGGAGTTCCTGGAGAACCTGTGGGGCTGGCAGGTCACGCGGCCGGACCTGGTGAAGAACTGGGCCTGGGATGAAGTGAAGTCGGTCTACTTCGACGATGCGCATAAGCTCGGCCTGCCGCAATTCCTTGGCCAACGCCACAACGCGCACGCCAAGGCGCACATGCTGGCGATCTTCATGGTGGCAGCCGAGAAGGGCTATTGGAAAACCGACGAGGCCACCATCAGGAAAATGGGCGGCGAACTGGCCCGCCTGGTTGCCAGCAACGGTTTGCCGGGCAGCGGCCACACTGCGCCTGACCATCCGATGTGGCAATGGCTGTCGCCGCAGCTTGATCCGGCCGACGCGCAGGCCTTGGCCAGCACCCTTGCCAAGGCGCGCGGCGATGCGCTGGCCGCCGAGGCGTACGCCACGGCCGTTCCTGCCGGCGCTACTGCTGCCGCCAACGCGCAACCCGGCTCTGCACCAGCCAGCGCCGCTACCGCGCAAGCCGAAGCCGCGTCAGGCCCTGCTGCGCGCAACAGCGCGGATCCGGACGCAGCCCGCCCGGCGCAGCAACGGCGCACCACGCAGGAGGTGGCCGAGATGGGCGCCGTTGCGCGCGCAAACGCCCAGTCGGCGCAGCCGCGCGCCTACGAGCTGCGCGACCTTGCCGAAGCCACGCAATCCCCCGCCGAGCGCGCCATGCGCCTGCTTGCCCTGTTGGCCGCCCTGGCCGCCGGCCTGGCCCTGTTTGCGCTGGGCGTGCATCGCGGCACCCAGACACCCATCCTCAAAGGAGCACACCAATGATCGACAACCAAACCTACGCCTGGCTGCACGACGGCGTCAGCTACCTCCTCGCGCCGGCGCTGCTGGCACTCCTCGTCGCGTGCGCCATTGCGGCGGTGGAAGCAGGCATCGCCGCCGGCGAACGTTTCAGCGGCCTGAAAAAGCTGCGCGCAGCCGGCAACGCCGCCCACATCCAGGCCCTTGCCCGCCATCGCCTCGAGCGCGCCGACCTGCTGGCCCGGATCCCTCCGATGCTGGGCCTGATGGCCACCATCATCCCCCTTGGCCCGGGCCTGGCAGCCCTTGGACAAGGCAACCCTGCGCAACTGGCCAGCGCCGTCACCGTCGCATTCGACGCCACGGTTCTCGGACTGGTTGCCGGCATTGCCGGCCTGGTGATCGGCAAGCTGCGCCGCCGCTGGTACGAAGAAACGCTCGACGCCATGGAGCACGCGGCATGAGGGACCAGCCCAATGCCACCGGCAATGCCGCCGTCCCGGCGCGCAAGCGCCTGCGCCTGTACCGGCACCTCGACTCCCGCTTCGACGACAGCGATGAGGACCCGCGCGCCAGCCTGGTCAACCTGGTCGACGTGATGCTGGTGTTTGCCTGCGGCCTGATCGCAGCCATCGCGGGCAGCCAGGGCGCGCTCCAGCACAAGCCGGTGGAGAAGGGCCGCCAGATCGAGCGCCCCGCCGACGGCGTGACGCAAGCCGGCAGCGGTTACGACCGCGTCGGCGAAGTATTCCGCGACCCCAAGACCGGCCAGCTGGTGCTGATCGAACCCGCAAAGACCGAAGCGGCCCCGCGCCCTTAAGCGTAGGTGAGGATGTCCTTCTGCACGCGCTCCAGGTGCTGGCGCACGTAAAAGCGCGCCGCCTCCTGGTTGCCGCTGGCGATGGCTTCGTAGATCAGGCGGTGTTCGTAGACGTACAGGCGGGCGCGGGCCGGATCGTGGATGCCGGTATCGCGCAGCTGGCGCCATAGCGGCTCGTCGACCGCGCCCGCGACGACGCCGGCAATGGCAATCATGACCGGGTTGCCGCTCATCGCGGCAATGCGCTGGTGGAACTGGCGGTCGAGTTCATTCCATTGCTGGCGCGCGCCCGCATCGGCCCAGTCGCTGATGGCCTCCATCTGGTCCAGCAAAGCTTCCATTTCCCGATCGCGCTTGCCAACGGCCGCCGCGAACTCGGCGATCAGCGGCTCGATAGCCAGGCGCGCGGCCAAGGTTGCGCTTGGGCTGGTATCGGCCGCCAGCGGCGCGCCTGCCGCGCGGATCGCGTCCAGCGCACCCGGCAGCACATAGGTGCCGGAATTGGGCCGGGTTTCCAGGATGCCGCGGTTGACCAGCGCCGCAATCGCCTCGCGCACCGTGGCGCGGCCAACGCCCAGCGCCAGCGAAAGGCTGCGTTCCGCCGGCAGGCGCGTGCCCGTTGCATATTCCCCGGCCAGCACCATGCCCTGGAGGCGGTCGGCGACGATCTCGTACAGTTGCGGCGCCTGCAGGGCGGAAGCGAGTTTGCTCATTTTGGTCTTTTTAATAATCCAATGTGGTTATAATCTGAACCAATTTTACCAAGCCTGCTGCCAACCATGCTGACCTTTTCCCGTACTATCCACACTATCGACGCCCACACCGGCGGCGAACCGCTGCGCATCCTGATGAATGGCTTGCCCGCCATTCCCGGTGCGACCATCCTCGAGAAAAGGGCGTGGTTGAAGGAGCACCGCGACGACCTGCGGCGCTTCCTGATGAATGAACCGCGCGGCCATGCCGACATGTACGGCGCCTACCTGCTGCCGCCTGTCACGGCGGACGCGGATTTCGGCGTCATCTTCATCCACAACGAAGGCTATAGCGATATGTGCGGCCACGGCATCATCGCCCTTGGCAAGGTGCTGGTGGAAATGGGGCACGTCGAGCGCCAAAGCCCGGTCACCCGCATTGGTTTCGATACGCCGGCCGGCTTCATCGAAGCGCGCGTGGCGTGGGACGGCCAGCGGGCAGGCGAGGTGACCTTCAGGAACGTGCCGGCGTTCATCCTGGCGCGCGACCTCGAAGTGGAAACGCCGGGCTTTGGCCACATCACCGGCGACATCGTGTTCGGCGGCGCTTTCTATTACTACATCAACGGCGCGCAAGCGGGACTGGAAGTGCGGCCGGAGCAGGTGCGCGCCCTGATCCAGCTCGGCGCCGAAACCAAGGCCGCCGTCATCGCCAGGGCGCGCATTCGCCATCCCCTCGAGCCGGGCTTGGACCAGCTGTACGGCACCATCATCGACGGCGCACCGAACCGTCCCGGCGTGGACCAGTCGAACGTCTGCATCTTTGCCGACCGCGAGGTGGACCGCTCGCCCACCGGCACCGGCACTTCGGGCCGCGCGGCCCAGTTGTTCCTTCGCGGCCAACTGCCGCTGGGACAGTCCTATGTGAACGGCAGCATCGTCGGCAGCGCCTTCACCGTGCGCGTAACCGAAAAGGTGAAAGTGGGCGAGTTCGACGGCGCTATTACCGAAGTCACAGGCAGCGCCCATATCAGTGGCTTCAACCAATGGGTGCTGGAAGACTCCGACCCGTTCCCGACCGGCTTCTTCTTCCGCTGACGCCATGCAGATTTTCGATCCCACGCAAACCGCCCAGGCCTTGCCCTATGACCGCCTGGTCGACGCACTGGCCCAAGCCGCCACTGAACTGGCCGCAGGCATCATCAAGGCGCCGGAACGACTGGCGGTCGGGATCGATGCGGGCAGCACGCTGCTCTGCATGCCTGCCGTCGCCCCCGATCTTGGCGTCACCAAACTGGTTACCGTCCATACCGATAATGCGCGGCACGGATTGCCGGCGATCCAGGGCGAAGTGGTGGTGTTCGATTCCGCGACTGGAAAGCGCCTGGCACTGCTGGATGGGCCCACCGTCACGCAGCGCCGCACAGCGGCCATGTCCCTGCTTGGCATCCGCACGCTGGCGCCGGGCAAACCCGCAACGGTGCTGCTGATCGGCACCGGCGCGCAGGCGGCGGCGCATGCCGAGGCGCTGGTCGATTACTTCGGCGTGGCAGAACTGCATGTTGCGGGCAGCAGCATGGCGAAAGCAGTGCAGTTTGCCGCCACGCTTCGAGCCCGCCATCGCGGCGTGACCATCGTCCCGGTCGGCGAGGGCGAGGTGGCGCAGCATGCCGCGGCGGCCGACGTGGTCATTGCGCTGACCACCTCGCGCCAGCCGGTCGTTCCCGCGACTTTGCCGCCGCATACGCTGGCTATCGGTGTAGGCGCATTCCGCCCCGGCATGGCCGAACTGCCGCCTGCATTGCTGCATGCCCGCCAGGTTGTGGTGGATGACCTGGCCGGTGCGCGGCACGAAGCGGGCGACCTGCTGCAAGCAGCCATCGCCTGGGATCGGGTACAGGCTATTGCCGATATCCTCGCCGGCACCGCGCCGCGCGGGCCGCTGGCACCGGTCTTCAAAACGGTCGGCCAGGCCGCTTGGGATCTGGCGGCCGCCCGGGTAGTATGTGCGATTTGATAACAAGGCACAGGAATGGATTTGTTGCAGTCCTCCACAAGTAGCTCCCGCCGCCTCATCGTTACGTCGGCTGTCATCTGCGCGGGGATATTGATGTTGGCCGCTTTGGTCGCCCAGCCCATGGTGACCCCGGTGCCTTCAACGCCGCCATCTGTCGATCCTGCCAAACTCGAAGCGCACGTGAAAAAACTGAGCGTCGATTTCTACCCGCGCTCTTTTGACCACGTCGCGAAACTGGCGCGCACGGCGGCATACATCGAAGAGCAATTCAAGGAAGCTGGTGCGCAAGTCTCTATCCAGGACGTGGTCGTCGATGAAACGCGGTACAAGAACGTCGTCGCCCGCTTTGGTCCCGAGCGCGGGCGCCTGCTGGTGATTGGCGCGCACTACGACAGCCACGGCGGCACACCGGGCGCGGACGACAATGCCAGTGGCATCGCTGGCTTGCTGGAACTGGCGCACTTGCTGGGCCAGTCCACACCAGGCCGCCCGGTCGAACTGGTGGCATACACCCTCGAAGAGCCGCCGCACTTCCGCTCACCCCACATGGGTAGCGTGTGGCATGCCCGCGCGCTGAAAGCAGAGGGGCGTGATGTGAAGTTGATGCTGTCGCTGGAGATGATCGGCTACTTTAGCGACAGTCCGGGAAGCCAGGCCTACCCGCTGGCCGCGATGAAGCTTGCCTACCCGGATCGCGGCAATTTCATCGCCCTGGTGGGGCAGTTTGGCGACTTTGGCCTTAGCCGTTCGGTGAAGGCTGCAATGTCGGGAGCGACGGACTTGCCGGTCTACTCGCTCAACGCGCCAGCCTTTGTGCAAGGTGTCGATTTTTCCGATCACCGCAGTTACTGGGCGCAGGGCTATCCCGCGCTGATGGTGACCGACACGGCATTCATGCGCAATCGGAACTACCACCGCGCCGGCGATACGCTCGACAAGCTCGATTACAAGCGCATGGCGATGGTCGTGCAGTCGGTCTACGCGGTGCTTGGCCGGGACTAAAGAGTTACGCCGTACTTGGCGTAGATTCTGGCGATGGCCCCCCGCTTTCGATCATCATCGGCGGGTAATTGTAGAAGCCGACCCTGAGCGTGCCGGCGTGCACGCCCGCACACCAGGCGGCGAACACAAGGCATAGCGCGTAGAAGAGGCGTGCCGTGATCCTGGGTCGTGCGGAGTTGGGTTCGCATTCACTATTACGCCGCTACAAATCCAAGTCAAGACCTGAAACTTGACGCCGGCGGGCGCGGGAACTAAGATAACTGACTCATGAGTAAGTTACTGAAGCGCAACTTTAAGTATGCAAGACCCGACTGATACCAAGCCCCGCTGGGAACGGCGCAAGGATGCGCGTCCGCAGGAATTGCTGGCCGCCGCGCTGGAGCTGTTCGTCGATCGCGGCTTTGCCGCCACCCGCCTGGAAGACGTGGCGCGCGCCGCAGGCGTCTCCAAGGGCACGCTCTACCTTTATTTCGAAAACAAGCAGGAACTGTTCAAGGCGGTGGTGCGCGACACCATCGTGCAAACCATCGGCCAGGCCGAAACCGATGCCGCCGCCGCCCGCGACATGCCGAGCGACGAGCTGCTGCGCCAGATGTTGCGCACCTGGTGGACCAAGGTCGGCGCCACCAAGGCCGCCGGCCTGGCCAAGCTGATGATGGCCGAATCGGGCAATTTCCCCGAACTGGCCCTGTTCTATAACGAAGAAGTCATCGAACGCGGCAGCGCGCTGCTGACCCGCATCCTGGAGCGCGGCGTGGCGCGCGGCGAGTTCCGGCCGCTCGACCCGGTCATGATGACCAACGTCCTGGTCGCCCCGGTGATGACGCTGATGATGTGGAAGCACAGCTTCTTCCCCTGCGAAACGCACGAAGGCATCGACGCCGACGCATTCATGGACACCTTCCTCGGCCTGGTGCAGCAGGGACTGGCCCCACAAAAAACGGCTTAAATTGCCGATTTCGGTCGTTCACCCCCCCAAAACTGCAGACTGTCGCAATTTCCCGCGATCCGTTGTCTTAATCGTTAATATGCCCACCTGACCAGACAAACGATAAAATGACGGATTATTTATCCCTCACCGAGTCAACAAAGATGAATATCGAACAAGCCCGTTTCAATATGATCGAACAGCAAATCCGCCCTTGGGATGTGCTGGATACGGACATCCTCGATCTCTTGCTGGTCGTAAAACGCGAGAATTTCGTGCCAGAAGCCTACAAGAACCTGGCTTTTGTCGACACTTTCATTCCACTGGCGGGCGGCGAGCAAATGCTGACCCCGAAGCTGGAAGCGCGCATCGTGCAAGACGCGCAAATCAAGAAACATGAAAACGTGCTGCTGGTCGGCGCGGGCACCGGCTACCTGGCCGCGCTGCTGGCGCACCGTGCACGCCACGTGACCGCCGTCGAGATCGCCCCTGAAATGAAGGCGCTGGCGGAAAAGAACCTGGCGGCGAACGGCATCGCCAACGTGACCGTGGAACTGGGCAATGGCGCCCAGGGCTGGTCCAACGGCGCGCCGTTCGACGTGATCGTGTTCTCCGGCTCGCTGCCGGTACTGCCGGAAGCAGTGCTGCAGCAAGTGAAGGTAGGCGGCCGCATCGTGGCTATCATCGGCGATTCGCCAGTGATGTCCGCGCACCGCATCACCCGCACCGGCGACCACGGCTACGACACCGTCAAACTGTTTGAGACCGATGTCAAGCCGCTCGACCTGGCGGTGAAACCTTCGGCGTTCACTTTCTGAGGGAACGCCAATGCAGCACTTGACCGCACCGGAACTGGCAGGCTGGCTCAATGACGAGAGCCGCGCCAAGCCTTTCCTGCTGGACGTGCGCGAGAACTGGGAATTCGAGACCTGCCATATCGCAGGCTCGACCCTGATGCCGATGCAGACCATCCCGGCCCGCATCGACGATCTCGACGAGGATGCAGAGATTGTCTGCATCTGCCACCACGGGGCGCGCAGCCTCAATGTGGCAGCCTTCCTCGAGCATCACGGTTTCAGCAAGGTAAGCAATCTGACAGGCGGGATTCACGCCTGGGCTGTGCAGGTAGACAGCTCAATGCCGCAGTACTAGGCACGAAAACTAATCCTTTTTGACGACTCCAACGGAGATGCAAATGCAGAAACCCCTCCTCGCCGTGCTGGTATCCAGCGCCCTGTTCTCGCTGAATGCCCAGGCGGCCGACCTGGTCCAGGTGTATAAACAGGCGCTCGCCAACGACGCCACGTATGCCAGCGCCCGCGCCGCACTGGCGGCCGGCCAGGAGCGCACGGTGCAGGGACGTTCGCAATTGCTTCCAACCGTAGGCCTCAGCGGCACTGCCCTGAAAAACGACGGTGACCAGACCGACCGCATCAAAGGCATCTCGGGCGACACCGAAAACTACAGCCACACGATGCAGCTGCAATTGACCCAGCCCCTGTTCCGCTGGGCCAACTGGGAAAACTACCAGCAGAGCAAGCTGTCCGCCGCCGCCGCGGAAGCCGTGTTTGCACAAGCGCAGCAAGACGTGATCCTGCGCGTGTCGCAGGCCTACTTCGACGTGCTGACCGCGCAGGACAACCTGACCGCGACCCAGGCGCAGAAGGCAGCCACCACCGAGCAGCTGGCATCGGCCAAGCGCAATTTCGAAGTGGGCACCCAGACCATCACCGACACGCATGAAGCGCAAGCGGCGTACGACCTGGTGGTGGCGCAGGAGTTCGCCGCGCAGAACGACCTGGAAGTGAAGCGCACCGCGCTGCAGCAGGTGATCGGCCAGGCGCCGGGCGCGCTGGCGCCGCTGCGCACCGGCGTCACCATCGCCAGCCCGCAGCCGGCAACGCTGGAGCCTTGGGTGTCGGCGGCGGAAGAACAGAACTACGGCGTGACCGGCGCCAAGCTGAATGTGGAAATCGCCAAGCGCGAAATCAGCAAGCAGCGCGCCGGCCACATGCCGACGCTGGACCTGGTTGCGCAAAAGACCCGCAATTCGGTGAGCGGCGCTTCCCTGGGCAACAACAACGCCATCGGGGTAACCTGGAATATCCCGATCTTCAACGGCTTCGCCGTGACCAGCAAGGTGCGCGAATCGATTGCTTTGGAAGACAAGGCCCGCAACGACCTGGAAGCCTCGCGCCGCCAGGCTGCGCAGACCGCGCGCCAGGCTTTCCTCGGCGTGAACAGCGGCCTGGCCCAGGTCAAGGCGCTGGAAGCGGCGGAAGTGTCGTCCAAGTCCGCGCTGGAATCGAACAAGCTGGGTTACCAGGTCGGCGTGCGCATCAACATCGACGTGCTGAATGCGCAGCGCCAGCTGTACACCACGCAGAAGGACCTGTCGAAGGCGCGCTACGACACCATCATGAATGGCCTGCGCCTGAAGTCGGCCGCTGGTTCGCTCAAGGAAGAAGACCTGGAGCCGATCAACGCCCTGCTGCAGCACTAAGCATCAATGCTGCCGCGGCGCCGCTGAGGGCGCCGCGGCGGATCTCCTCAGCGCAGGCCGCCGCCCTGGCCGTCGAAGCTGCGCTCGATCAGTTCAATCTTGTAGCCATCCGGGTCGGTGACGAAAGCGATCACCGTCGTGCCGCCCTTGACCGGGCCCGGCTCGCGCGTGACGTTGCCGCCATTGGTGCGCACCGCCTCG
Source organism: uncultured Duganella sp. (assembly GCA_966077345.1). Taxonomy (GTDB): domain Bacteria; phylum Pseudomonadota; class Gammaproteobacteria; order Burkholderiales; family Burkholderiaceae_D; genus Rugamonas. The sequence continues at coordinate 155,093 of CBHREK010000058.1, read as the reverse complement.
CACGCTGCCACGATGTCGGTCGCGGAAATCGCGATATGGCCGTAGGCATTGCCCATATCGTATTTTTCAACGCCGTAGTTGTAGGTCAGTTCCAGCTCGGCGTGCTCCGGGTTATGCCCGTAGCCGAGGAAGGCCAGCGTGTACTTGTATTCGGGATTGTCGCTGGTGCGCAAGAGTTTCATGCCCAGCACCTTGGTGTAGAAGTCGATGGATCGCTGCAGGTCACCAACCCGCAGCATCGTGTGTAGGATACGCATGGGTTTATTGTATCAGCGCGCCGCCGGCGTCACACGCCACACCACATTGCCCACGTCATCGGCCACGAGCAGGGCGCCCGCCTTGTCCACCGCCACGCCGACCGGGCGGCCCTTGGCCTTGCCGTCACGCGTCAGGAAGCCGGACAGGAAGTCCACCGGCGGCCCGGAAGGACGCCCCTCGGCAAACGGCACGAAAGCCACCTTGTAGCCGCTGAATTGCTTGCGGTTCCACGAGCCGTGCTGGCCGATAAAGGCGCCGCCCTGCCAGCTGGCCGGGAATAGCTTGGCGTCATAGAAGGCGAGGCCGAGCGATGCCGTGTGGCCACCCAGTGCGTAGTCCGGCATGATCGCTTTCGCCACCAGGTCCGGGCGCGGTTCCTTGATGCGCGTGTCGACGCGCTGGCCGTAATAGCTGTAGGGCCAGCCGTAGAACGCGCCGTCCTTCACCGACGTCAGGTAGTCCGGCACCAGGTCCTCGCCCAGTTCATCGCGCTCGTTCACCACGGTCCACAGCGCCTTGCTCCTGGGCTCCCACGCCATGCCGTTGGCGTTGCGCAGGCCGGTTGCGAACAGGCGCGATTTGCCGCTGGCCCGCTCGTATTCCCAGATCGCGGCGCGGCCTTCTTCCTTGTCCATGCCGTTCTCGGCGACGTTGCTGTTCGAACCGACGGTGACGTAGAGGAAGCGGCCGTCCGGGCTGGCCGTGATGTTCTTGGTCCAGTGGTGGTTGAGCGGGCCGGCCGGCAGGTCGAGCACCTTGATGCCGGCGGCGCTGATCGAGGTCGCACCCTCGGTGTAGGGGTAGCGCACCACCGCATCGGTATTGGCGACGTACAGGTCCTTATCGACCAGCACCATGCCGAACGGCGAGTTGAGGTCCTTGATGAAGGTGTTGCGCGTCTTGGCCAGGCCGCGCTCATCGAGATCGCGCAGCAGCGTAATGCGGTTGGCCGATGGCGTGACCGAACCGGCCTTCTTCATCTCGTGCTTCATGATCGCGCCCTTGATGCCCTTGCCGTCTTCCGGCTTGGGTGGTGCGGCCGTCTCGGCGACCAGCACGTCGCCGTTCGGCAGCACGTACAGCCCGCGCGGGTGGTCGAGGTCGCGCGCATAGGCGCTGACGTTGAAGCCGGCGGCCGGCACGGGCTTGTCGTCGCCCTTCCAGCGCTCGACCGGCGCCACGTTGACGGTTGGGATCAGCTTCTTGTTCGGCTCCGGCAGGCTTGGGTTCGGGCCCCAGCCCGGCGGGTAGCTCTGCGCCAGTGCATATTGCGCCAGTGCGGCGCCGGCGGCAATGCAAGCGGCAAGGGAAAGGATGGCGGTTCGCATAGTGGGCCTCAATCGCGTTTGGTGCCGGGCAGGGGATTGGCTTTCGATTCGTTGCCTTGCGGCTTTTGCAGGCCCGGCTTGCCGTGCAGGTCGGTGTCGACCAGGCCGTGCTCGATGTCCTCGGCAGCCTGGCGGATCACGCTGCGCGTCTTTTGCTGCGTTTCGCCCTGCGGCGACTCGTCGCGCTCGTGCGGCAGGCGTTTGCCGCCGCTGCGGTCCACGGGCGCCTGCGTATTGACCTTGCGGTCCTTGCTGTTCGGTTCCATGGTGTGGTCCTCCTCAATTCATGGTAGCGAAGGCGAGGGGCGGTGGTCGCCAGCTTGAATAGAAGCAATTCCACCGGTAGCATTGCAATATGGATATCGCTACCGACAATACTTGCCGCAATTGCGGCGCCACCACTTCCGGGAACTTCTGCCATATGTGCGGACAGGAGACCCACCTGCACGCACCCAGCTTCAGTGAATTCATGCACGAGTTCATTGGCCACTACGTTGCATTGGAAGGGCGCCTGTGGGGCACGATCTCGCGCCTGCTGTTCCGTCCCGGTTTGCTGACCACCGAGTACCTGGCGGGACGCCGCAAGCGCTACGTCGAGCCGCTGCGGCTCTACCTCTCGCTGAGCATCATCTTTTTCGCCGTGCTGAAGTTCAGCGATGCCGATGTGGCGACCGTCGATCCGCGTCCGACGCCGCCGGCCGTCAGGCAGCAGGCCGAACGCGCCATCGCCGAAGTGAAGGCGAACCAGGAAGATCATCCGCCGATCGTGAACGACAAGCTGGAACTGGCGCTGCAGCAGAAATACCCGGGCATTTACCACGCCGTCGACCGCTTCGAGAAAATGGACGACCGCCAGAAGAGCGCTGTGATGCAGGCCGGCTTTTTCAAGTACGCGCCGTACGCGATCTTCCTGCTGATGCCAGTCTTTGCGCTATGGATGAAGGTGCTGTATCTCGGCACCGGCAAGAAGTATGGCGAGCATATGCTGTTCGCGCTGCATACCAATGCGTTTGCGTTCGTCATGCTTGGCGTGTTCATCTTCCTGCCCGATGGCTTCCTGAAGTTTGTAGCGTTCTGCTGGGTAGCCGGCTACCTGCCGTGGGCCATGCAGCGCGTCTATCAAAAGGGCAAGTGGGGCACGTTCTGGCGCTGGGCACTGCTTGGCGTGCTGCACGGGATATCGCTGGCGATCGCGATCATGGGCGTGATGGGGCTGGGCATTATGTCCGCACATTAAGCCGGACAAAGGCCGCGATTTCGCGCGCAGCCTGCGCGGGCTCCGTTTGCGGCAGAAAGTGCGGCGCGTCGAGCTCGGCCACCTTGGTTGACGGCCTTATTTTTGCGACCAGTTCCGCCGCAGTTCGCGGCACCAGCCGGTCGCGCGTCGCGCGCAAATAAAGGATAGGTGCATCACAGGCCGCCAGCCGGTCGCTGACATCGACGGCGAGCACTGCGCGCATCCGTGCACGCAGTGCTGGGGTCGTTACGTGATCCAGCGCTTGTTTGAAGGCTTTGCGCATTGACGCATCCACCAGCCAGCTCGCGGGCAAGGCTTTGAACGGCAGCGCGCCGATGAAGGGCTTCAGCGCCACCAGTGCTGGCCTTGGATTGCGCGCAAATGTGCAGCACAACACCAGCCCCCGCAACTGGCCTGGCACAACTCGCCGGTGCCATCCATTCCGGGAAGAAGGATGAGGGTAGGTCTCGAAAGGGTTGAGTCCTGCATGCGCGCAGCTTCCCGGCGTTAGCGAGCTTTGTTGGAATGGGCGTTAATCAGGTGAGCCAGCCAGAGCAGGAAAGCGGGCACGAGCGGCATGAGGGCACACATGATCAAGCCGCCCACGACTCCGTCCGGAACCTGCCGAAAAAAATATCCTGCGATTGCGCCGAGCAGTGTGCTGGCTGCCAGGAAAGTGATCGTCCACTTGAACCAGTGTGCAGGACCGGCAATCGCCAGCCCCACCGCGAAAGTCACGGCCGCCAGAATCAGCGCATAGTTGAGCGAAAAAAGAATGAGAAGCAGCAGAAGCGCTGCTGCAGGCACAATCAGTTTGTTGACGATCTTGTCCATTTGAGATCAGTAGTCGAACTTGGTGCTGCGGGCATTCTTGTTCTGGCGTTTGATGCGCTCGGCTGCCTGGCGGGCTTCGGTCTCGGCGCGCTGGCGCTGGCGGTCTTCTTCGGCGGCTTGCGCTTTGGCGGCGCGCTCGGCGTAGACGGTATCCAGGCGGCGCTGCGACTCGAAGCGCTCGCTGATGTTCTGGAAGTGCATCGCTTGCTGGGCCAGCGCAACCACCCAGGCAATCGCCAAAGCCCACAGCACGAAAGTGTAGAACGATTGCCAAGACCCGAACGAGCCCTCCAGCAGGGGGCGCGCCTGCCCCAGCGCACTCTGGCCGACAAACGCCAACAGCCCCGCCATGACGCCCAGCAGCACAGTCCCCAGCAGCTGACGCTTGGCCTGGAGGCGCAACTGGTCAAGCTCGAATTGTGCTTCTGATACGGAATCCATGGCGGCAGGTGGCGGCAATCGTCGATGATTTAAATTTTACATCAATCTTGCCAGATGGAAATGAAACTCTACCGAAGGTTTGAGCTTGCTCACGGTCCTGCTAAGGTGGGGAAAGCCAACCGCGCCCGGTCAGTACCTCACTCAGCAGCAGTCGGCTGCCACAGCTCGACCTTATTCCCGTCCGGATCGATGAACCAGCCAAAGCGGCCGTAGTCGAAGGACTGGACATCGCCCACCAGCGTGCCGCCGCCATCGGCCACCTGTTTCAGCGCGCCATCCAGGTCATCCACGATGAAATTGATCATGAACTCGCGCTTGGACGGGGCGAAGTAGGAAGTGGTGCTCTTGAACGGGCTGAATACGGTAGCGCCATTTGCTGGCATGGTGGCCGGCGCGAAGGAGGCATACTCCTTGGCCTCATCCGGCAAGCCAAGGCAGGCCTGGTACCAGGCCATAAGCGCTTGCGGGTCTTTGGATTTGAAGAAAATCCCGCCGATGCCCAATGCTTTTGCCATTCCAGTCTCCCTTGTTATATACTGTGCAAACATACAGTATTTATTAGCGTATCGGCCAGCGTCGCAATGCATGGCATGAGCAAGCATTATGGGTTACTCTGCTGCGTGTTGCCACCCCCATATTTTGACCGAGATTGATATGTCCGTTACGCATCCGATGTACAACACGATTGCCCTGGTTGTCCGCCCCAACACCACCGGCATCGAAGAGCCGGTGCGCGATGTGCTGGACTTCCTGAAGCAGGGCGGTTACAGCGTGGTGCTGGAGTCGGATACGGCCGAGCACCTCGCCATCTCGGATATCCCCTCAATGAGCGTGCAGGGCATTGGCGAACGCGCCGATGCCGTGGTGGTGATGGGCGGCGACGGCACCATGCTGGGCATTGCTCGCCAGCTCGCTTCCTACGACACCCCGCTGATCGGCATCAACCAGGGCCGCCTCGGCTTCATGACCGACATCCGCCAGGAAGACATGCTGCCGGTGCTGGGCCGCATCCTCGGCGGCACCCACAAGGCCGAGCGCCGCACCTTGCTCGAAGGCCGCGTCATGCGCGAAGGGAAGGCGATCTTCTTCGGCACCGCCGTCAACGACGTGGTGGTCTCGCGCGGCGCCGGCGCCGGCATGGTGGAACTGAGCGTCGACGTCGACAACCAGTTCATGTACAACCAGCGCTCGGACGGCCTGATCATCTCGACCCCGACCGGCTCCACCGCCTATGCGCTGTCGGCCGGCGGCCCGCTGCTGCACCCGACGCTGGGCGGCATCGTCATGGTGCCGATCGCACCGCACGCGCTGTCCAACCGCCCGATCGTGCTGCCCGATTCCAGCGAGATCGTGATCGAGATCAAGCGCGGCAAGGACATCACCGTGAACTTTGACATGCAGACCTTCGCCAGCCTGGCCAACGGCGACCAGATCCACATCCGCCTGTCGCCGCACACCATCACCTTCCTGCATCCGGAAGGCTGGAGCTACTACAATACCCTGCGCGAAAAGCTGCACTGGAACGAATACCCATCTACTGACGGCAAAATCTGATGCTTCGAACCCTGTCCATCCGCGATTTCGTTATTGTCGATTCGATTGAACTGGAATTTTCCCCTGGCTTCACAGTCTTCACCGGCGAAACCGGTGCCGGTAAATCCATCCTGATTGATGCACTGACGCTGGCGCTGGGTGGCCGGGGCGATGGCAGCATGGTGCGCGAAGGCGCGGCCAAGGCCGACATCACTGCCGATTTCGCGTTGACCGAGCAGGCCCAGGCCTGGCTGGTCGCGAACGAGTTCGCGGTCGAAGAGGGCGGGGCGCTGCTGCGCCGCGTGATCGACAACGCCGGCCGCTCCAAAGCTTTCATCAATGGCGTGGCCGCGACGGCGGGCCAGTTGCGCGAGCTCGGCGACATGCTGGTGGACATTCACGGCCAGCACGCCCACCAGTCGTTGCTGAAAACCGATTCGCAGCGCGAACTGCTGGATAACCAAAGCGGCGCCAACGTGCGCGAAGTGACGGCTGCTTATCGCGCCTGGCGCGCTTTGTCGAAACAGCTGGAGGAATACGAGGCCAATGCGGCAAACCTGCAGTTCGAGCGTGAGCGCCTGGAGTGGCAGGTGACGGAGTTGGACAAGCTGGCGCCGAAAAAAGGCGAATGGGCGGAGATCGGCAACGAGCATTCGCGCCTGTCGCACGCAGCCAGCTTGCTGGAAGGCGCGCAGGAGGCGCTGGGCGTGCTGTCCGAATCGGACGAGAACCCGGTGCTGTCGCAAGTCACGGCCATCGGAACGCGGCTTGGCAAACTGGTTTCGGTCGACGCGGAGCTGCAGCCCGTGGTTGAAATGCTGGAGTCGGCGCGCATCCAGTTGCAGGAATCGGCGTACGCGCTGAGTAACTACATGGACCGTGTGGAGCTCGATCCAGAGCGCCTGCGCCAAGTCGATGCGCGCATGGAAGCGCTGCATTCGGCCTCGCGCAAATTCCGCGTGCAGGCCGATGACCTGCCGGACGAACACGAGCGCCTATCCGAAAAGCTGGCGCAGTTGGCAGATGCTGCCGACCTGGAAGGCTTGCGCAAGCAGGAAGAAAAGCTGAAAGCCTCCTATCTCGCGTTGGCTGCGGATTTGTCTGCGACGCGTGCGGCGGCCGCGCAAGCACTGGGCGCCGCCGTCACCCAGGGCATGCAGGAATTGAGCATGTCCGGCGGCCGCTTCGAGATTGCGCTGCGACCGTGCGAGCCGACTGCCTACGGCGTGGAGCAAGTAGAGTTCCTGGTCGCCGGCCATGCCGGCGTAGCGCCACGTCCGCTGGCCAAAGTGGCTTCGGGCGGCGAGTTGGCGCGTATCTCGCTGGCGATCTCAGTCATCACCTCGCACGCGACAACGGTGCAGACCTTGATCTTCGATGAAGTCGATAGCGGCATCGGCGGCGGCGTGGCCGAAGTCGTGGGCCGCTTGCTCAAGCGTCTCGGCCAGGAGCGCCAAGTCCTGTGCGTGACGCACTTGCCGCAAGTCGCAAGCCAGGGCAATCAGCACTTCCAGGTCGCCAAGGGAACGTCGGACAATGGCCGCACAGCCTCGCGCATCGAAGTGCTCGACCAAAAGGCGCGCATCGAAGAAGTGGCGCGCATGCTGGGTGGCTTGGAAATTACCGCCACCACCCGCAAGCACGCCCGCGAGCTGCTGGCCTCTTGACCGCGGCATGTCTTCCTACAGCTGCGTGCTACCTGTGGATTGGCAATTGCTTTGGGAGGACGTTCTCCCTGCCTGGCTGTCGCTTCTTGCAGGGGCAATCACGCCGGCTGAGTTCTACGCGCGGTACGTTCCTGCTGGCGATATGTACGGGGATTTGCTTGAAGATCATTTCGTTGCGCCAGCCAAGTACTTATCGTTGTTCCCCGCACCGTTGCATCCGCCGTACTCTCGCGCCAAGTTTCACGAATACTCCGGGTATCCCGAGCATTGCCATGCCCCTGACTCCATTTCGTATTTGCTTGCGGAAGCGATCAAGCAGTCTGCGGCAGTCAATTTAAAGGGGAGCGACCCTTTCGCTGGGAATTATTACGCCAGCACCGACGTTCACTTCGTAAAAAAACAGGTCGCGGGGACGAAGAACAAATACTCGTTCCTGGAGACTGCATTCCACGTGAACTGGTGCCCTGAAACGTCACACTACAGGTACTCGCGTCGCGAGGAAGTCACGTCCAATCAGCTCCAGCAGCTATTTGAATCGCTGTTCCTCTATCAGCAAATAATTCCGGGCGTTTGGTCTCCATCCGAGTCACCGGTATGGCCAGGGTATGACGATCTCTCTTTCGCCGGGTACCTGTCACCTGGCGAAGTAATGCGTCTTTGCGACGAGCTGGATCGTTGGGAGAGCCGTGCATTGGTCGAATGCGACGCGTATCCCTTATTCGCCGATCGCGTCAAGCGAGCTGCGGATTCAGGGTACGGCCTGCTAACAGTACACGCAGGCCTGTGATCCACTGCGGCAAACCTGACGTTCGCGCCTGGATCGGGAAGCCCGAAGCCTGAACTCATCGTCGCCGGAACAATTGCCATGCACGCCCATCTAAGCAGTTGCGGTTAATCGGAGGATTCCGGGATGTCCTTCCCAATTCCGAATCTTTTACTTTTACTCGAATAACCCGCGCAGAGCTGCTCTTTGTTGCTCTTTCTTGCTCCTTCGCTGCTCTTTTTTGCTCTTTCATTGCTCCTTTGTGCTCTTTTGTTGCTCCTTTGTGCTCTTTCACTGCTCCTTTTTGCTCTTGGACTCGGGAGAAAAAAAGAGCAGAAAAGGAGCAAAAAAGCGCACCAAAAGAGCAAAAAGGAGCAACAAAAGAGCACAAAGGAGCAGCGAAAGAGCAGCAAAGAGGCATTTTGCGCACGATTGCGCAGCATTGCGCAACAACCCGAAGAAGGAGGGAAAAATGGAACCGACCATCAGCATCCCCATCACATTCACCGTGTTCGAGAACCTTTGTAAATTTCTCGATGGATCGACCGTGAGTGAAGAAGTCGCAGCAGTGGCAAGCAAAGCAATCACAGCATGGATCGAGCAGCAAAGTGCACCACCACCGGAAGAATCCTCATCTCTGCTGGGCGGGTATCAATGGAAGCGTGTGTTCCTGCCAGAGGGAACCAAACTGCGAATCGTAGTCAAGCGCAAGACATTCCATGCAGCTGTGGTCGGCGACCAGATTATTTTCAACGGCCAAGCAATATCGCCAGCATGCCTGCTCAACCAGCTTGCTGGGACAAAGCGCAATGCATGGAAACACATATGGCTTCTGCTGCCCAACGAAACCAAATGGCAGCTAGCGCAGTCAATGCGAGAATGACCTGCTGTTGACAATTGGCCTGGCATGCTGCAAAACCCGCACAGGGCCGGCGCTCGCAGGAAATGCCGATTGGGGCAGTGCATCAGCAATGTCGAATTCACATGCCGTCATCCGTCGTAAAGAGGTATCACCCTTTACCTCATCCAAATCTTCATGGAGGCGCTATGAACAAGTCGGTCATATTTAACTTGCCTGTAAAAGACCTGAACAAATCCCAGGCTTTCTTTTCCGCCCTTGGTTTCAGTCCCAAGCCACAATTCAGCAACGAGAACGCCGCATTCATCACCATCGTCGACGGCGCTATTAATGTCATGCTGACGACCGAAGCCTTCTTCAGGTCGCTCATCAATAAGCCTGTCGTGCAGGCGAAGGAAGCCAACGAGGTGGTTATCTGCCTGAACTGCGAAAGCCGGGAAGAGGTCGACAGCCTGATCGCCAAGGCAGCTTCCGCAGGCGGCCGCATACCTCATCCTCCTGAGGACCACGGTTTCATGTATGACCAAGGTTTTGAGGATCTGGATGGGCACCTGTGGAACCTGGTCTGGATGGCACCTCAGAAATGAATTTGGGGCATGTGAGCCGGCAGACCGTTTGCTTCTTCCGGGGCCCGGACTTGCCGGCTTTATAATGACGCACACCCCTGAGGAGCCAATGCCCGGCACAGTGCACCGATGGATTCCTAAAAAGTAAGGCAATTATGACGTCCGAAGAACTTCTGCTGCTTCAGAAACGACAAAGGGATTTTTCGGATTTCTATGAGGAGTTGATTCCGGCACTTGTCGATTTTGTGGGCAGGCTGGGGATTCAACCCGCACACGAAGTGTTGAAGCATGCAGCCCAATTCGAGCCATACGTGTCTCAGGCGACAGCGGATTTTGTCATTGAAGGTGAAGATGACCGGACTTGGCTGGTTGCACGCATGGGATATTTTATTGGCGAGTACTTCGCACAAAAGTACTCGGGTTGCTGGTATGTGAATGACATACCAAAGTCACGCTACTTTGCTCGATTCGTCGTCGGAAAATTCGATATCCCGAGCCAGCGGGCTTTGATGCTCGATCCATTTGAAGTGGCTGCCGCTTACGTCGCGGAGCCAGCGCCCCACGCACTTGGGAAATTGCTCGCTGAAGTCGAGCGAGAATTGTTCGAACTGCGGTAGTCGCGATGGCTGATACGATTTTCGTCTTTTCTTCCCCGGTAGAAGTTTCCGCCATTCCGTTGAATGGAGTCACATACGACGGCGCATTAAGCCTGCTTGGTGAGAATTTGTGGGGAAGCAGCTCTCGTGGTGGGGAGTATTTAGCCTATGTCGTCCGCTTGTTGCACGATTATCCCGGCTTCGACCGGGCTTCGTACTTGACTGAAGAGCTATGTGTCCTACGTGGCGAAGACCTTGTGCAAGCACGTAAGGCAATCGAGGGCTTGGTTGATGCAATCAAACAGAATCCCGCAGCTTACGCTGATTCATTGCGCCTGTCTGGTGAAGACGTTGTTCGAAAAATTGCAGAAGCGACTGAATCGCAATTTGTCGATGCAGAAGAGGGTTCTCACGAGTCAAGTTTCTTTTCGTTTCTTAAATCTCAAATTGCTGCGCTGGACGAAGCACTGCAATCAGGCCGGTGCCTTATCTATGTCCGGGTTCGGCCTTAGCGCCGCCGCTACCAAGGCTCAGGCTTTGCCCGGTTTATAATGGCGCGCCTACGAATAACAAAAAGTAACCAAGATGCCGTTCGCCAAAGAACCCCAACTCGCACCAGGGACCGTCTCCAGGACCGCTGTGGTGCTGGTCAATCTCGGCACGCCCGATGAGCCGACGCCCGGCGCCGTGCGCCGCTACCTGAAGGAATTCCTGTCCGACCCGCGCGTGGTCGAGATTCCGAAAGCGGTCTGGTGGTTCATCCTGAACGGCATCATCCTGCCTTTCCGCTCCAGGCAGTCGGCGGAGAAGTACGCCTCGATCTGGACCAGCGACGGTTCACCATTGAAATACCACACGCAAGCACAAGCCAAGCTGCTGCGCGGCCTGCTCGGCGAGCGCGGCCACAACGACGTGACAGTGGCGATGGCCATGCGCTACGGCTCGCCATCCCTGCCTGAGGTACTGGGCAAGCTGAAAGCCGACGGCCACGACCGCATCCTGATCCTGCCGGCCTACCCGCAATACTCCGGCACCACCACCGCTTCGGTCAGCGACGCCGTCTTCGACCACTATAAGAAGGTGCGCAATATTCCCGAGCTGCGGTTCGTGCGCGGCTACCACGACCACGACGGCTATATCGATGCGCTGAAGAAGACCGTGCTGGCCTATTGGGAAACCCACGGCCGCGGCGAAAAGCTGGTGATGAGCTTCCACGGCGTGCCCAAGCGCACCATCGACCTGGGCGACACCTACCAGCGCGAATGCATGGAAACCGCACGCCTGCTGGCCGACAAGCTGCGCTTGAACGAAAGCCAGTACCTGGTCACCTTCCAGTCCCGCTTCGGCAAGGCTGAATGGCTGCAGCCGTACACCGCGCCCACTGTGGCGCAATTGGCAAAAGACGGGGTGCGTAAGCTGGATGTGATCTGCCCGGGCTTTACCAGCGATTGCCTGGAAACCCTGGAAGAAATTGCAATGGAAGTGCGCCACGACTTCCTGTCCAATGGCGGCAAGGAGTTCAATTACATTCCCTGCCTGAACAGCCATCCAGCCTGGATCGCAGCGCTGACTGAGGTTGCCGAGCAACACATGATCGGCTGGCCGACCATGTCGTCCATGCGCAAGCTGCGCAGGTAACCCAGGTAGCCCCGTTGTTAGCACTTGCGGGTGAGGAGTGCTAACCTGCTAAAATAACTGGTTAGGGGAAGAGTTCGCTGAAGACGATCACCGCTGTAGCAAGGAAGCTCCACGCGATGATCGACGCTGTAATAAATGGCAACTTCATGATGCGCTCCGAGGGGACGCGGTGTCCAGGCACCGCATAGATTCATCTTAGTCAAAACCCCCGGTTTACGTATCTCTGGGCTTTGTAAAATTTGTAACTCTACAGTTACAACAACACTCCCTCCGGCGTGCGCCGGGCCTTTGCACCGAGGGGCAGAATACCCCTTGAAAAGATAGGGGCAAGCCCCATTTCTTGCTCGTGCATTCAGCAACAGATGTCAGATAAACACGATTTTGTAGGAGTCTTTTAGATGCAAGACCAGGAAAACCAGCCAAGCCAGAACCCGGAAGTGGAACAGGCAGAAGAGCAAACGACTCCAGCAGACGCAGCTCCAGCGATGACCGACCTGGAAGCGCAGCTGTCCGCGACCGAGGCGAAACTGGCCGAAATGCATGATGCCTTCATGCGCGCCAAGGCCGAAGGCGAGAACATCCGCCGTCGCGCCCAGGAAGACGTTGCCAAGGCCCACAAATTTGCCGTTGAAAGCTTCGCCGAAGCCATGGTGCCGGTGAAAGACAGTCTGGAAATGGCCCTGAAAGTCGAAAACCCGACCTTGGAATCGCTGAAAGAAGGCGTCGAAATGACCCTGAAGCAGCTGAATTCCGCCTTCGAGCGCAACCGCCTGGTGGAAGTGATGCCGGCGGCCGGCGAAAAACTCGATCCGAACAAGCACCAGGCCGTGGCCATGGTGCCTGCCGAGCAGGAAGCGAACACCGTTGTCGCCGTGCTGCAAAAGGGTTACATGATTGCGGACCGCCTGCTGCGTCCCGCCATCGTGACGGCTGCCCAGCCAAAGTAAGCACTTGAAAAGAAACACGAATTCCACATATAAGAAGTAATTAAACTTAGTACACAAGGAAGAACAAATCATGGGCAAAATCATCGGTATTGACCTGGGCACCACCAACTCCTGCGTCGCCATCATGGAAAATGGCACGCCGAAGGTCATCGAGAATGCAGAAGGCGCGCGTACCACCCCTTCGATCATCGCCTACCAAGACGACGGCGAAATCCTGGTTGGCGCACCTGCCAAGCGCCAGGCCGTCACCAACCCAAAAAACACCCTGTTCGCGGTGAAGCGCCTGATCGGCCGTAAGTTCCAGGAGAAGGAAGTCCAGAAGGACATCTCCCTGATGCCTTACGAAATCACCAAGGCCGACAACGGCGACGCCTGGATCGGCGTGCGTGACAAGAAGCTGGCTCCTCCTCAGATCTCCGCAGAAGTGCTGCGCAAGATGAAGAAGACCGCTGAAGACTACCTGGGCGAAGACGTGACCGAAGCGGTCATCACCGTGCCGGCATACTTCAACGACACGCAGCGCCAGGCAACCAAGGACGCCGGCCGTATCGCGGGCCTGGACGTCAAGCGCATCATCAACGAACCTACCGCAGCTGCACTGGCCTTCGGCCTGGACAAGACCGACAAGGGCGACCGCAAGATCGCCGTGTATGACCTGGGCGGCGGTACCTTCGACATCTCGATCATCGAAATCGCGGACGTGGACGGCGAAAAGCAGTTCGAAGTGCTGTCGACCAACGGCGACACCTTCCTGGGCGGCGAAGACTTCGACCAGCGCGTGATCGACTACATCATCGAAGAGTTCAAGAAGATCAACGGCCTGGACCTGAAGAAGGATCCAATCGCCCTGCAGCGTATCAAGGCATCGGCCGAGCGCGCGAAGATCGAACTGTCTTCCTCGCAGCAGACCGAAATCAACGAGCCTTACATCGCCATGGCGAACGGCGCTCCAGTCCACCTGAATCTGAAGATGACCCGCGCCAAGCTGGAGTCCCTGGTTGAGGAGCTGATCACCGCCACCATCGAGCCTTGCCGCACCGCGATCAAGGACGCCGGCGTGAAAGTGTCCGACATCGACGACATCATCCTGGTCGGCGGCATGACCCGTATGCCTAAGGTGCAGGAAAAAGTCAAAGAGTTCTTCGGCAAGGATCCGCGCAAGGACGTGAACCCTGACGAAGCCGTGGCTGTTGGCGCCGCGATCCAGGGTGCAGTCCTGTCGGGCGACCGCAAGGACCTGCTGCTGCTGGACGTGACCCCGCTGTCCCTGGGTATCGAAACCCTGGGCGGCGTGATGACCAAGATGATCCACAAGAACACCACGATTCCTACCAAGTTCTCGCAAGTGTTCTCCACCGCCGACGACAACCAGCCGGCCGTGACCATCAAGGTGTACCAGGGCGAGCGTGAAATCGCAGCGGGCAACAAGGGCCTGGGCGAATTCAACCTGGAAGGCATCCCGCCCGCAGCACGCGGCACGCCGCAGATTGAAGTGACCTTCGACATCGACGCCAACGGCATCCTGCACGTGGGCGCGAAAGACAAGGCCACCGGCAAGGAAAACAAGATCACCATCAAGGCAAACTCCGGTCTGTCCGAAGAGGAAATCCAGAAGATGGTGAAGGACGCAGAACTGAACGCGGAAGAAGACAAGAAGCTGAAGGAACTGGCCGAGTCCCGCAACCAGGCCGACGCGCTGGTGCACTCGACCAAGAAATCCCTGACCGAGTACGGCGACAAGCTGGAAGCCGGCGAGAAAGAGAAGATCGAAGCTGCGATCACCGCCTTGGAAGCCACCATCAAGGACGGCGACAAGGCAGCGATCGACGCCAAGGTGGCAGCGCTGTCCGAAGCTTCGCAGAAGCTGGGCGAGAAGATGTACGCTGACATGCAGGCGCAGCAAGGCGCAGCCGGTGCCGAAGGCGCTGGTGCCGGTGCACAGGCTGAATCCAAGCCAGCCCAGGACGACGTGGTCGACGCTGACTTCAAGGAAGTCAAAGACAGCAAGTAAGCTTCAAATCCGGTCAACTCTATGACCTGCCGAGCCGAGCATCCAACAGGGGCTCGCTCGGCTTTTTCGCATAAATTGGTACACCATGGCAAAGCGTGATTTTTACGAGATCCTCGGGGTCGCTAAGAACTCGTCCGAAGACGAAATCAAGAAGGCCTATCGCAAACTCGCGATGAAATACCATCCGGACCGCAATCCGGATAACAAAGAGGCCGAAGAGAAGTTCAAGGAGGTCAAAGAGGCCTACGAGATGCTGACCAACCCGGAAAAGCGCGAAGCGTACGACCGTTACGGTCACGCCGGCGTTGATCCGAATATGGGTGCGGGCGGCGGCGGCGGCTTCGGCGGCTTTGGCGACGCCTTCGGCGACATCTTCGGCGACATTTTCGGCGGCGGCCGCAGCCGCCAGTCCGGCCCGCAGGTTTACCGCGGCGCCGACCTGCGCTACAACCTGGAAATCACCCTGGAGCAGGCCGCCCACGGCTTCGACACCACCATCCGCGTGCCGAGCTGGGACAAGTGCGACACCTGCCACGGTTCCGGCGCCAAGCCGGGCACCCAGCCGGTCACCTGCAATACTTGCGGCGGCCACGGCCAGGTGCGCATGCAGCAGGGCTTCTTCAGCATCCAGCAGACCTGCCCGAAGTGCCACGGCACAGGCAAGATCATTCCTGAACCATGCCCATCGTGCTCCGGCGCGGGCCGCATCAAGCGCAACAAGACGCTGGAAGTGAAGATCCCGGTCGGTATCGACAACGGCATGCGCATCCGCTCCACCGGCAACGGCGAGCCGGGAACCAACGGCGGGCCGCCGGGCGACCTGTATGTGGAAATCCACATCAAGCCGCACGCCGTGTTCCAGCGTGAAGGCGACGACCTGCACTGCGAAATGCCGATCAGCTTCGCCAAGGCGGCGCTGGGCGGGGAAATCGAAGTGCCGACGCTGGATGGTAAAGTATCGTTCACCATTCCGGACGGCACCCAGTCCGGCAAGACCTTCCGCCTCAAGGGCAAGGGCATCAAGGGCGTGCGCTCCGGTTATCCGGGCGACCTGTTCTGCCATGTCGCCGTTGAGACCCCGGTCAAGCTGACCGACAAGCAGAAGGAACTGCTGCGCGAATTCGAGCGTTCCACCACCGAGGGTGGTGCGAAGCATAGCCCACAGACCAAGTCCTTCATGGACAAGGTCAAAGACTTCTTCGAGTGAGAGACATGAGCGACGACGTACTGAAGCACCTGCTGGAAAACAACCGCAAATGGGCCGAGGCCAAATTGGCCAAGGACCCGGATTACTTCCGCGACCTGTCGATGGTGGGACCGGAATACTTGTGGATCGGCTGCTCCGATTCCCGCGTACCGGCGAACGAACTGCTTGGCCTGCCGCCGGGCAAAGTGTTCGTACACCGTAATATCGCCAACGTGGTGGTGCACTCGGACCTGAATTCCCTGTCGGTGCTGCAGTTCTCGATCGAAGTGCTGAAGGTCAAGCACGTGATCATCGTGGGCCACTACGGCTGCAAGGGCGTGCACACCGCCCTGACCGGCGGCCGCGTGGGCCTGGTCGACAACTGGCTGCGCCATGTGCAGGACGTCGCCACCAAGCACGAACGCTACCTGGGCACCGCGCTGAACGACGTCAACAAGCAGAGCGAGCGCCTGTGCGAACTGAACGTGGTGGAACAGGTGGCGAACGTCTGCTCCACAACCATCGTGCAGGACGCCTGGGACCGCGGCCAGGAACTGACCGTGCACGGCTTTGTGTATGGTTTGAAGGACGGCCTGCTGAACGACCTGGGCATGAACATCAGCTCTCCGGCAGACCTGCAGCCTTCCATCGACGCCCGCCTGGCATCCTACGCCAAGCAGTAAACCTGTTAAAAAAGCATGTACACTCCTGTGCATGCTTAAAAACATCACTGCCTTCTT
Organism: uncultured Duganella sp.; assembly: GCA_966077345.1. GTDB lineage: Bacteria > Pseudomonadota > Gammaproteobacteria > Burkholderiales > Burkholderiaceae_D > Rugamonas. The sequence continues at coordinate 138,489 of CBHREK010000058.1, read as the reverse complement.
CGCTTCCCTTGGCGCCTCGCGCGCCAGGGCGGCGGGAAATTTCCATCCCCACTCCCAGCTCGCCGTGAAGGCGGGAGATGTGCTCGTCCAGCCGCTGCCGGATGGCCAGGGCTGGAGCTCGCTCAAGGTGTTCGCTGTCGACGGCGCCACCGCCCATTGCCTGACTTACGAAACGAGTACCGGCAAGCCTGCGCTAACATCGCTGGCACAAGCCGCCGTGCGCATGGCGCACTCCCCGCGCCCCGCGGCTTCACTGGCGGAAGGATGGGAGCTGGCCGGCAACCAGCCTGCCACAGCGCGCGAACTGCAAGGCCTGAAGTATATGGACTTCGAACTCTATGTCCGCCTGACCGGGCAGGATGTCGACACCATCATGCGCACCGCCACCGAGCATTTCGAACGCGCCGGAATGCACGCCGCCGAAGGCCGCCGCATCGACGCCATCAACGAATATGGCAAGGCAATCGAACTGTATCCCGCCTACACCGACGCGCTGGACAAGCGCGCCTTCGCCTTCATGGAACTGGGCCTGCACCAGCAAGCCTTGCGCGACCTGGACGAATCGATCTACCTCAATCCCGAAGGCATGGCAGCCTTCTTCGCCAAGGGGGAATGCCTGCTCAAACTGGGCCACCTTGACGAGGCCGAGGCCATCTTCACCGAAGGCCAGGAACTCTTCCCCGAGCACGCCTCCCAGTTCAACGAGTTCCTCAAGCGCACCCGCGCCTTCGCCCTGACTGGCCGTCCGGCATAGCCTTATTTTGCAGTGGTTTTGATTGGCAGTTTCGCTGCAGCAGCCATGGCTATTAACGCATCCAGATCAAACGAATCAATTTCGTCGTGTAGCAGGTCCGCGACGCGCTGTTCGGTGACATTGAATAAGGCGGCCGCCTGAGATTTGTTGAGCTCGTTCCGTTGGATATATGCCTTAAGCATGATCAGCAAGTCCGAGCGTTGGGTCATCTCATCGGCACTTTCCGGGGAATCTTCGATTGCGTTCCAGACATTGGTAAACAATTGGGTGCTCACGGCCGCAATTCCTTCAGTAGTTCTTTGAAACGCTGTGATCCGATGTCGATGTCCAGTTTGCTTGTTTTCTCTGACTTCTTCTGAAAACAGTGTAGAACATAAATCGCATTAGTGAATTTTGCCGCGGAACGCCAAGGGTTTGATGTCAGCCATTTTTAGGGGCGGATAAAGGCGCGAAAAGATGCGCGGAGAGCTTACGATAGCCAAACCGCGAATAAGCTGCCCTCGAATAGATCAAACGGGATTGCCAATATTTTGCTGGAAGTCCAGGAATTCGTACGCCGTGCGGCGCGTGGTTTCCAGCATCGGCAGATGACCGACTCCCTCCATCATGACCAGCCGTGCATTCGGCATCACTGCCTTTGTTGCGGAGGCGCCTTTCGCACTGAGGATGCGGTCTTCGGTACCCCATACAATTAACGCAGGCACATCGATGGGCACGCGCAGGCGTGGCGAACCCACCAGTTGCTTCAAAAGCTCGCAGTGCAGTGGGTAATCAGCCATAGCGCGCCGCGCCAGCACGCGTTTCAACGAGTAAGGAAAGTATGGCGCCTTCGCCATACAGGTCGCCATCATCGTGTCGAAATCGCGCACCTCGCGCACGAGCAAAGGCATGCTGCCGCCGGCAAGGTAGTCTTGGAAAGCAGGGGTTTCAAACGCCTCGTCGGTGCCGGCAGGGGCGAGTAGCCACAGGCTTTGGACTTGCTCCTGGTAGCGCGCCGCGTATTCGGCTGCGATAAAGCCGCCCATCGAATTGCCGCCCATGTGGAAGCGCTGCACGCCCAGTTCAGCCATGAAGGCGCGAAGGTTCTCGACTTGCGTTGCCATGTCGTGCTTCGCGCCGGGATCGCGGCGCGCATCGCCAAAGCCCGGCAGGTCGGGAATGATGACGCGGTAGTGCGGAGCGAGAAAGCGCGCGATGCGGGTGAAGTTGTCCTTGTCGCCGGCAAAACCGTGCACCAGCAGTAGTACCTCCGTGCCCGCGCCGCTATCGAGGTAGGGCAGGGAGGCGTGCCGCAGGGTGAGCCCGGAACGCTTGCGTTCCAGTGCCAGCGAAGCCCGCGCCACCGGGCCTGGCAGCAGCCGGTCCGCCGCCGCCAGCGCCAGCACCGCGCCGCCCAACGCGTAAAGGAACAACATCCCCGCCTCCGTATTGACTTGTTATTAATGCAAAATTATAGTCTGCCAAACCATCCAGGGGGCGGCAATGGACTATGACGTTGTGATCGTGGGCAGCGGCTTTGGCGGCATATGCAGCGCAATCAAGCTGAAGGAAGCAGGCATCGACAACTTCGTCATGCTGGAAAAGGACGAGGTGTTCGGCGGCACCTGGCGCGTCAACACCTATCCCGGCGCGGCGTGCGATATTCCCAGCCACCTGTACTCGTTTTCCTTTGCGCAGAACGCGCACTGGAGCCGCCTGTTCCCGCGCCAGGACGAACTGCTCGAATACACCTTGCGCGTCGTGCGCGAATTCGGCCTGGAGCGGCACCTGCGACTCGGCACGGCGCTGCGTTCGTCGCAGTTCGATGAGGCCACGGGCACCTGGCGCATCGCCACCAGCAAAGGCGACATGACCGCCCGCACGGTGATCTTCGCCATCGGCCTGCTGGGACGCCCAAGCGTGCCGCACTTTCCAGGCATCGAGCGTTTCCGCGGCCAGGCCTTCCACTCCGCGCAATGGGACCACAGCATCGACTTGCGCGGCAAGCGCGTGGCCGTAATCGGCAGCGGCGCCAGCGCGGTGCAGTTCGTGCCGGAGATACAGCCGCTGGTTCGGCAGCTGGATCACTTCCAGCGTACGGCACACTGGGTGCTGCCGCGCCCCGACCGTGCCGTTACCCGCGTCGAGCGATGGCTGCTCGATCGCGTGCGCCCGCTGCAGCTGCTGTTTCGCGCCAAGCATTATGTGCAGTTCGAATCGCGTGTCGTGCTATTCATTTTCCTGCCCGCGCTGGCGAAGCTCATGCAATGGCAGGCCATGCGTCACCTGAAGCAGCAGGTGGCTGATCCGCAGCTGCGCGCCAAACTGGCGCCGGAGTACACGCTGGGCTGCAAGCGCGTGCTGCTGACCAACGATTACTATCCCGCGCTGGCGCAGCCCAACGTCGCCGTGCTGAAAGACGGCATCCGCGAAGTGCGTGAGCACAGCATCGTCACCGGCAGCGGCGAGGAGCGCCCGGTTGATGTGATCATCTACGCCACCGGTTTCGACGTCGAACATGCCTACGGCCCGATCGAACTGCGTGGGCGCGGCGGCTGCAGTTTCGGGAAGGCGCTGGAGGATGGCGCAGGCGCGTACAAAGGCGCGACCGTCGCAGGGTTCCCCAACTTCTTCATGATCACCGGGCCGAATACCCTGTTGGGCCACAATTCAATGCTCTACATGATCGAATCCGGCGTGCGCTACGCCGTGGATGGCGTGCGGCGCGTGCTGCGCGACGGCCTGCACTCGGTCGAGGTGAAGCCGGAGGTGCAGGGCGCCTACAACCGCAGGCTGCAGCAAAAGCTCAAGGGCACCGTATGGCACACCGGCTGCAAGAGCTGGTACCTCGATTCGCGCGGTCGCAACCTGGTGATCTGGCCCGGCTTCACCTTCCATTACCGTCATATCACCAGGCGCTTCGATATCGGCAGCTACATCGTGCGCCGTTCGATGCGATAATCAGCCGGGTTGAGGCAGGCATGGACAAAATGGACGATGTAGGCAAACAGGCGCGCGCCACTGGCGGCGCCACCGTATATGACGTGGCACGCGCGGCCGGAGTGTCGGCCATGACGGTCTCGCGCGTCATCAACGGCAATTCCCATGTCAGCGAGGCCACTCGCGACAAAGTGCTGGTCGCCATCGCCTCGCTCAAATACCAGGTGAACCATGCGGCACGCGCAGCCCGCATCGGCACGCTGCGCGTTGGCCTGCTGTACAGCAATCCCAGCGCCGCTTTCCTGAGCGCCCTGCTGGTCGGCGCGATGGACCAATGCGGCCAGAATGGGGCCCAGTTGCTGCTGGAACGCTGCGACGGCCTGTCCAGCCAGCGCAAGGCCATCGAAAGGCTGATCGCCGAAGGCGCCGACGGCATCCTGGTGCCGCCGCCCCTGTGCGACGCCGAAGAGGCGCTGCGCCAGCTCGATGAAATCGGAATCCCGACGGTGGCAGTAGCCACTGCGCGCCCGCTGACCGGCGTGGCAGCGGTGCGCATCGACGACTACGAAGGCGCGCGCACCATGACGCGCTACCTGCTGTCGCTGGGCCACAGGAACATCGCCTTCATCAAAGGCGATCCGGAACACACCCCGGCCCAGCTGCGCTACCAGGCCTTCATGGATACGATGGAGGAAGCCGGCCTGGCGGTACCGCCGCAGCGCGTGGCGCAGGGCTTGTTCACCTACCGCTCCGGCCTGGCCGCGGCGCGCAGCCTGCTGGCGCAGGAACCGCGGCCGACAGCCATATTCGCCAGCAACGACGACATGGCAGCCGCCGTGATCGCCGTGGCGCACGGCATGCACCTGCAGGTGCCGGAAGACCTGACCGTGTGCGGCTTTGACGATACGCCGGTAGCCACCACCGTCTGGCCGGAGCTGACCACCATCCACCAGCCGATCGGCGACATGGCCCGCCTGGCGGTCGACCTGCTGGTCGACCAGGTGCGCAGCCGCCGCGCGGGCGAATCACGCCACCTGCCGCACCGCCTGCTGCCCTACACCCTCGTTACGCGCGAATCCTCGGCCGGCAGCCCGGCTCCTTACCAGTAAGGCCGCCAGTTGCGTTGCAGCCTGGTGAGCGCTTCCAGGTAGAAGTAATCGCCCCAGATGCAGCATTCGTCCACGCCGATGCCCTGCGGCTTGTGGTACACCGCGTGCTGCAGCAGGCCGCTGCCCGGTGCAGCATCCCGGACCAGGTAGCTGGCCGACAGTTCCTGCACGATGCCGATGGCGGCGCGCCGGTAGGCCGGGCGCAGCGGGTCGTCGTCAGCCAGGCTCGCTTCCAGCTCCAGCAGGCCGCAGGCGGCGATGGCGGCAGCCGAGCTGTCGCGCTCTTCGCTGCCGGAGGTGAACACCAGGTCCCAGTAGCAGATGCCGTCCGCGGGCAGGCGGTTCAGGAAGTAGTTGGCCAGCACCTTGGCCAGCTCCAGCAGGCGCGCATTGTCGTTGTAGCGGTACACCAGGGGGAAGCCCGAAATGCCCCAGGCCTGTCCGCGCGACCAGCACGAATCGTCGGCGAAGCCCTGGTGCGTATTGCCCTGCAGCGGGCGGCCGCTGGCGGGATCGAAGAAGAAGGTGTGGAAGGTGGAACCGTCCGGCCGCACGATATGGCGCGCCGCTGCCTCGATATGGCTGTCGGCGGCGCTGCGGAACGCAGCTTCGCCGCTATGCTCGCTGGCCCAGTACAGCAATGGCAGGTTCAGGTTGCAGTCGATGATCATGCGGCCCTGCTGCGCCGGGTCGCTCAGCTCGCCCCAGGCCTGGATGATGCCGGCGTGCGGCAGGTAGCGTTCCAGCAGCAGGCGTGCTGCGCCCAGCGCCGCTTCCGCCGCCAGCGGGTCGCCGGTCAGGCGATGCGAGGCCACGCAGGACAGGCTGTACAGGAAGCCCAGGTCGTGGTGGTTGGTGTGCTGGCGCCCGGCCTGGCGCGCATGGAAACTGCGCACCTGGCGTTCGGCGCCGGCGCGGTAATGCGGCGCGCCGGTCAGCTCATAGGCCAGCCACAGCATGCCTGTCCAGAAGCCGTTGGTCCATTCGATATTGCCGATTGCCGGGTATTGCAGGCCGCTGCTCGATGGCGCGGGAAAGTCGTCGCCGAAGTGGCGCAGGTTGCGGTCGATGGACAGCAGGGCCTGGGCGGTGGCGCGCTGCAGCAGCACGCTGTCGATGCTGCCGTCCCAGTGCGGCGGCAGGCGTTCGACGTCCAGCGCTTCCAGGCGCGCGCTGTTCAGGGCTTGGGTCATGCGGTAACTCCTTGGGGCTTGTTGCGTGTGGCGATTTCCGGCGCAGTGGGCGACAGCAGCCATGCCGACAGCAGCAGGAACACCAGGCCCAAAGCTGCCATCAGCAGGTAGGTGGCAGGGAAGCCGAGCAGGTCGTAGCCCTTGCCGGCGATAGGCGACAGGATCGCCAGGCCGAGCGAATGGCCGAAGCTGACGCCGACCATGTAGATGGTGGAGGCCAGGCGGTTGTCGAAGTGGCAGGCGATATAGCGGAACACCGACACCACCAGGATCGGCAGCTCCACCGAATGCAGCAGCTTCATCGCCGAGATGCTGAGCGGGCCGACCGCCAGGCCGGAGCCGGCAATGCGCACCAGCATGATGCCGCCGGCCAGCAGCAGGCCGCGCTTGGCGCCGATGCGCTTGACCAGCAGCGGCGACAGGAACAGGCCGCCGGCTTCGATGAAGATCTGCAGCGAATTGAGGTAGCCGAACATGGCGGCGCCGGTTTCCTTGTCGGCGAACAGGCTGGTGAAATAGCTGGGGAACTGCTGGTCGAACACCAGGTACAGGTTGGTGACGCCGAGGATGAACACCATGAAGCGCCAGAACTGGCCGTTGCGCAGCAGGGCCAGCGCTTCCGCCAGGTGCACCTTGTGCGCCGGCGCCTGCGTGTCCGTTGCACCGGCGCCGGCGTCGGTGCGCCAGAACAGCAGCAGGCCAAGCAGCAGCAGGCCGGCAGCCGAGGCCAGGAAGAAGTTGATGGCCGGTTCGACATTGAACAGGCGGCCGCTTACCAGTGCAGCACTGGCAAACCCCAGCGATCCGAACAGCCTTACGCGGCTGTATTCGAAGCCGTGGCGGCGGCCGATGCGGTCAACATACGATTCCAGCGCATAGCTGCCGGCGATGAAGGTGACGCCCAGGTAGGCGCCGCCCAGCACCGCGCCGGCCACGATATTTGCCTTCAGCAGCGGGGCGTACACGAAGCTGAAGAACAGGCCGCACAGGGTGACCAGGCCGGCCACCAGCCACAGGACGTGCTTGCGCATGCCGACCCGGTCGGAGACGAAGCCGTACACCGGCTGCGAGCACATCGCCGCGATGAAGTTGGCGGAAAAGACGATGCCCGCTTCGGTGCCGCTCAATTGCAGGCTGCTGCGCAGCCACAGGGCCAGCAGCGAGATGGCCATCGCCTGCGCAAAGAAGAAGATGAAGACAAAGCTGCACAGGAAGCGGAAATGCGACTGCTGGCTGTTCATGGTGTCATCCTGCCGGGCTGAAAGGTTGGGTTGGGCGGTTCGGGGCGCCGGTTTCCTGCACCGGCGTCGCCGCCAGCAGGCCTGCCACTTGTTCCAGCGCGGGCGGCGTGGCGCCGGGCGCGGTGCAGGCGGCGGCGCCGGCAGCGACGGCGAAGCGCAGGTGTTCGCCGCCATCGCGCTCGGGATGGCGCAGCAGGCTGTAGGCCAGGGCGCCGATGCTGGCGTCGCCGGCGCCGACGCTGTCGGCCACCGTCACGGCGGGCGGCCTGGCATGCCAGCTGCTGTCTTTCTTGAGCAGGGCGGCGCCTTGAGCACCCTGGGTGTACAGGATGGTGGCGCCGGGATTGAGCGTGCGCATGGCAGCCAGCGAGGCCGCGCTGTCGTTATGGCGGAACAGTCCGTGCAGGTCTTCGTCGGATACCTTGATCACGTCGGCCAGGGTGGTCATGCGGCGCAGCGTGGCGTCGTAGCGCTGGTCCATCAGGCTGCGGAAATTGGGGTCGTAGCTGATCGACACACCCTGCGCCTTCAGTTCGGCCGCCAGCGCCACCAGCTTGCCTGCCAGCGGTTCGCGCGCCAGGCTGATGCCGCCGAAATGCACCCAGCGTGCAGCAGCCTGCCAGCCGGCCGGCAGTTGCGCCGCGTCGAAGTGCAGGTCGGCGCTGTCGTCGCCTACGAAGAAATAGCGCGGCGGGTCCAGTTCGTGCACTACGGCCAGCAGCGGCGAGCGGTCCAGCTGCTGCAGGAAGCGGCGGTCCAGGCCAGCCGCCTCATTGGCTGCGGCCAGCGCAGCGCCGAATACGTCGCGGCTGACGGCGCCGGCGAAGGCGCTGGGCATGCCGAGGCGGGCCACCACGCGCGCCACGTTCCAGGTCGAACCGCCCACCTGGCTGGTCCAGCCTTGAGGGCCGCTGCGCAGCAGGTCGGTCAGCGCTTCGCCTGCTGCGACGAAGTGGGGCAGGGCGCTCATGGCGCCGCCTCCAGTGCGCCCAGCACTTCATAGCAGGCGCCCATGGTGTGGTAATCGGTCTTGCCGGCCGGGCTCTTTTCCGTGCTTTGCTTGACGTTGTCGCGGCTGAGCAAGCGGTACCACGCGCCGTGCTTGTGGTCGACCATGTGGCGCCAGCTGTAGTCCCAGATCCTGTCGTACCAGTCCCAATAGGCTGTGTCGCCGGTCCGGGCGCCCAGCACTGCTGCTGTGGCCAGGCTTTCCGCCTGCACCCAGAAGTACTTGTCGCCGTCGCAGATTTCGTCATCCGGGCCGAAACCGTAGACGATGCCGCCATGCTGCGTGTCCCAGGCCCGCTCCAGCGCGGCCTGGAACAATTCCCTTGCGCGCGGCAGCAGCCAGTCGCCTGGGCCGGCCAGTTGCGGCGCTTCGCGCTCCAGCAGCAACAACAGCTTGGCCCACTCGGTGAAGTGGCCGGGCTGGTAGCCCCAGGGGCGGAAGATATTGCTCTTGTCGTGGCGGTTGTAGTCCCAGTCCACCGACCAGTCTTCGCGGTAGTGCTCCCAGATGAAACCATCGGCAAGGCCGGCCTGGCGCATTGTGATATTGCGCGCCACGGTTTCGGCGCGGTGCAGGTAGCGCAGTTCGCCGGTGGCCGAATAAGCCGCCAGCAGCGCCTCGCACGCGTGCATATTGGCGTTCTGGCCGCGATACGGATCGAGGACCGACCAGTCGGCGCTGGCCTGGTCGGCGTACAGGCCGTGCTGCGGCTGCCAGAAGCGGCGCTCCATCAGCGCGAAAGTCTCTTCGATATGGGGCCGCGCTTCCGCCACGCCGGCCATGCTGGCATGGGCATAGGCCAGCAGCACGAAGGCCAGGCCGTAGCAATGGTTATCGCCGTCGATGACGCGCTTGCGGCCATCCTGCCATTCGAGCTGCCAGGCATAGCCGCCGGTCTGCGGATCGCGCTGCACGTCGCGCAGGAAAGCCAGGCCGTGGCGCAGCGCCTGCAGGTATTCGGGCTCGCCGAACTGGCGGTAGGCCATGGCGTAGTTGAAGATGAAGCGGGTGCTGCTGACCAGGTGGCGCGTGCTGCGGTCGTACACCGTGCCGTCGTCGAGGAAGAAATGATAGAAGCCGCCGCTCGGATCGATGCAGCGCGGATGATAGAAGCCCATGGTGTGGCGGATATGGGCCAGCAGCAACGGGCGCGAGCGGAACGGCACGGGTTTATAAGGCATGGTGGTCGGCGTCTGGATGGGCCGCCTGCTGCCAGGCGGCGATACGGTAACGGGTGTGCCACGGCGTGGCCGGATCGAGCGCGATGCCGGTGCGGTCGGCCAGCGGATGATTGTGCGGCGCCTTGGCTACGCGGCCCAGGTCAAACAGGCTGTTGACCGGTTCCGCGCCGAGCGCCAGGTGGCGGCCCTGCCAGGGAAAGCGCTGGCGCCCGCCGTTGCTGACCCACAGCATCAGGTCGGGCAATTGCGAGGTGTCCCACCACAGGCCGACGCAGGCGTCGTAATCGAGGTAATGCAGGGCGAACGGCGGCGTGCCTTCCTTGGCGCTTTGCACGGCGCGCGCCTGCAGCAATTCTTCAAACACGCCGTGTGCCGGCAATTGCGCCAGGTCGAGCGGGCCGTCGATGCCGGCCAGCGCCGCCAAGTCGGCCGAACAGGTATCGGGCTGCAGCCGCGTTACCGAATCGCTGGCCAGCGCCGGGTAGCTGTGGATGCCGTCGTGGCGGCCCAGCATGACGCGCACGCGCCGCGCCGCCGGCGGCAGGCGGAAAGTGGGGTGCAGTCCGAGCGGCAGCCGGGCCGGGCGCCGCGCCCACACCGTCAGCCCGATATCGATGGCCGCCGCGTGCGGGTCGGCGCTGATCTCGCGTTCCACGCGCGCCACAGGGGCGTCGGGCGGAAAGTCCAGCGCCAGCCGCACCCGGCCGGCATCGGCATGCAGGCATTGCCAGCGGTGGTTGGCGGCATAACCATGATGCCAGCCGTCGTCGGCCGGCTGCACCCGCCAGCCGGGCGGCAACGCGGGCGGCTGGTCGGCGCGGCCGAAGGGAATGCAGGGCCATTCGCCGCGCAGGCGGCGCAGCACGCCGGGCAGGGCGCTGGCGCGCGTCAGCCCGGACCAGGGCGCCACGTGCATGACGTCCAGCTCGCGTTCATCGTCGAGGCGGAACTGCAGCGGCCCGAGCATGCCGCCCAGGGCCTGGATTTCGGCGCTGCCGTGGGCCCAGCACAGGCGCCACGGGCCGCGCGTGGTGCGCACGAAGTGGTCAGCGCTGGACATCCAGCCTCCCGCCGCGCACGGCCTCTACCTGCGCCACGCTGGCCAGGTTGAAGTCGCCCGCGATGCTGTGCTTGGCGACGGCCGCTGCCAGCGCGAATTCCAGCGCTTCGCTGTCGCTCCAGCCGCTGTGCAAACCATGCAGCATGCCTGCCGCAAAAGCGTCGCCGCCGCCGATGCGGTCGACGATGCCATGCATGGCGTAGCTCCCGGCCTGCAGCGCGCCCTGGCGCGTGTGCAGCGTGGCCGACAGCGTATGCTGGTCGACGCTGTCCTGCGCCCTTTGCGTGGCCGCCAGCCGCTGCAACTGCGGGAAGGCGGCGAAGCAGGCGGCAATGGCTTCCTCGGCGCGTCCTTGCTGCGCCAGCCCAGGTTCGCCGAGTAGCAGGGCAATGTCGCGCGGTCCGGCAAACGCCAGGTCGGCTTGCGCCAGCAGGGTGCGCAGCACGCCGGCGCCGTCGCTGCCGCGCGCGGCCCACAGCGAGGCGCGGTAATTGCCGTCGTAGGACACCTGCACGCCGCGTGCGCGCGCCGCCGTCATCGCATCCAGCACGGCTTGTGCCGCCTTTTCGCCGACGGCCGGCGAAACGCCCGACACATGCAGCCAGGCCGCGCCATCAAGCAGTGCCGCCCAGTCATAAGCCTCCGGGTCGGCCAGCGCAAAAGCGGAGCCGGCACGGTCGTACACGATTTCGGATGGACGCATGACAGCGCCCGGAGTGAGGAAATACAGGCCCATGCGGCCCGGCTCGAAACGCAGCCCATCCACCGCCACGCCGTGCATGCGCAACTGGTCCCGCGCGGCCCAGCCCAATGCATTGTCCGGCAGGGTGCCGGCCATGGCAGCCGGCTGGCCGAAGCGCGCCAGCGAGACGGCGACATTGGCTTCCGCTCCGCCGATGCAGGTGCCGAGTTGCGGCGTTTGCAGCAACAGCTGTCCCGCGGGCGAGGACAGGCGCAGCAGCATTTCGCCAAAGCAGACGATGCTGCCCTTCATCGCGCCAGCCATCCGCCGTCGACCGGCAATACGATGCCGTGCACGTAGTCGCTGGCGCGGCTGGCCAGGAAAACGGCGGCGCCGGCCAGGTCGCCCGGCTGGCCCCAGCGGCCGGCCGGGATGCGCGCCAGGATCGCCGGCGCGCGCTGCGGGTCGTCGCGCAGCGGCGCGGTGTTATTGGTCTCGAAGTAGCCCGGCGCCAGCGCATTGACATTGATGCCGCACGCCGCCCATTCGTTGGCCAGGGCGCGCGTCAGGCCGGCGATGGCGCTCTTGCTGGCGGCGTAGGCCGGCACCCGCAAGCCGCCCTGGAAGGACAGCATGGAGGCGATGTTGATGATCTTGCCGGAACCCTGGCCCGCCATATGGCGCGCCGCTGCCTGCGACAGGAAGAAGGGAGCCTTGAGGTTGGTGTCGACCACGCGGTCCCAGTCCTCTTCGCTCACGTCCAGGCTGTCGGCACGGTGGATGGTGCCGGCATTATTGACCAGGATGTCGAGCCGGCCCTGCCAGGCATGGGCCGCGTCGGCCACCTGCCGCATCGCGGCGCCATCGGCGGCAAAGTCGGCCTGCAGGAACAGGAAGCGGCGGCCGGTTGCCGCCACGCGCGCCGCGGTATCGTCGGCGGTGCTGCGGCCGGCAGCCACGATGTCGGCGCCGGCGGTCGCCAGCGCCACGGCAATCGCCTGGCCCAGGCCCGTGTTGGCGCCGGTTACCAGCGCCACCTGGCCGCTCAGGTTGAACAGGTAAGGCATGGCGCGTCCTTTATTTCAATTGGCAGATATCGACTGCCTGCATGTCGGTGTAGTCGAGGTTCTCGCCGCCCATGGCCCAGATGAAGGCATAGTTCGAGGTACCGGAACCCATATGGATCGACCATGGCGGCGACACTACCGCTTCCTCGTTGGCCACCACGATGTGGCGCGCGCTGTCCGGTTCGCCCATGAAGTGAAACACGCGTTCGGACGGCGGCAGGCCGAAATAGAAGTACACCTCGGAGCGGCGCTCGTGCAGGTGGGGCGGCATGGTGTTCCACACGCTGCCGGTCCGCAGCACCGTCAGGCCAAGCAGCAGCTGGGCCGACTGGCAGACGCCGGGCACCACATACTGGTAAATGGTGCGCGCATTCGACGTTTCCGGGCTGCCGCGTTCCAGCGGCACCGCCTGGGCGTGGGTGATCTTGGTGAGTTCGAAGCGCTGGTGGGCCGGCGTCGACACCAGGTAGAAGCGGGCCGGGTTGGCCGGATCGTCGGAAGCGAAGCTGACGTCGCCCGCGCCCATCGGCACATACAGGCCGTCGCGCGGCGCCAGCGAAATGACCTGGCCGTCGACCGTGACGCGGCCGGCGCCGTCCGCCACGTTGATGATGCCCAGTTCGCGCCGCACCAGGAAAGGCTGGCCGGCGGCGGCGGCAGGTTCGGTCTGGCGCGGCAGTGCCAGTTCGCTGTGCACCGGCGCCGCCCCGCCGATCACGAAGCGCTCGTGATGGCAGTAATTGAGCCGGAGCTGGCCTGGCTGGAACAAGCCGTCGACCAGGTAGCGCTCGCGCAACTGCTCGTTGCTGGCGCCGGCCATCATGTCAGGGTGGGTCGCGTGGTAGCACTTTTCGAACATTAACCGCCTCCATTTCTGTTATCGATAACAAGTATATGCGCTCCGGCGCGGCGGATTTATGCCAGATTCATATAGCTTTGATGCGTTTTTTTATTGTTCCAGGCCTACTTCTTTCAGTAGCATGTAAAAAACGCGCCAAAAACCCCGCCGTTGCATTCGTCAAAGCGCGTTATCGATAACACTAAACTTAGAATGACTAAGTCATCGGAGGAGACCAAGTGTTGACGTACCTGACCCGGCGCCTTGCCTGCGCCAGCCTTGCCCTGTTGTTGCCGGCCGCCGCCCTGGCTGCCGACCGCCTGCAGGTGTTCCCTTTCCCGCAGCCGCTGCGCTACTCGCACCATAACGACGATTTCACGGTGCGCGTGCGCACCCCGGGCGGCGTGTGGCAGGACCTGTATGAATACCGCGCCAAAGTGGACCTGGACAAGCAGCAGGACGCCTCCATGGTCTACTTCAATTTCGACGGCGCGGTGGAAGTGGCGGTGCAGAAGAACAACGGCAACTTTGCCAAAGTGGCCGTGCGGCCCGCAGGGCGAGGCATCAAGCCTGTGGTGCGCGACGGCATTGCCTACTTCACCATGCAGCGGCCGGAAAACCTCAGCGTGGAATTCGACGACGACCGCCTGCACAACCTGCACGTCTTCACCCACGCCATCCGCAAGGACATGCCGGCGCAGCAGGCGGTCCTTGACAGCTACAGCATCACGCAGGGCAAGACGCCCGACTTCACCCAGCCGGTGGTGGTTTTCGGACCAGGTATCCACAGCGGCGAGTTTCGCCTGCGTTCCAATAGCACGGTCTATATCGACGGCTCCGCTTTCCTGAAAAGCCCCCTGCTCATCGATGGCGTGGAAAACGTGAAGGTGATCAGCGATGGCGTGTTCGACGGCGTCGACATGGTCGCCATCCGCAATTCGAAAAACGTCAGTATCGACGGCCCGATCTTCATCAACCAGCCGCATGGCACCATGCGCTGCATCACCTCCCAGGACATCGAGGAAAAAAGCATCCGCAGCATCGGCGCCGGCCAATGGTCCGATGGCCTGGGACACTTCGCCTGCGAACGGGTGCGCATCTCCGACAGCTTCATCCGCACTTCGGACGACTGCATCACGCTGTATAACCACCGCTGGGACATCTGGGGCAATACACGCGACGTGACGGTGACCGATTCCACGCTGTGGGCCGACGTGGCGCACGCCGTGATGATCGGCATCCACGGCAACACGCCGACGCCTGCCCATCCTGAACCCGAAGTCCTGGAGCGCATCCGCTTCAGCAATATCGATATCCTCGAGCACGACGAGGATGAACCCGAGTACGAAGGCGCCATCGGCATCATGGCCGGCGACGACAACCTGGTGCGCGACGTGGTGTTCGAGGACATCCGCGTCGACCGCATCGAAGAAGGCAAGCTGTTCAACCTGCACATTGCCTATACACCCAAGTACAACACCAGTCCCGGGCGTGGCATCGAAAACGTCACGCTTCGCAATATCAGTTACACCGGCAAGGGCTCGCCCAGCGCGTCCGTCATCTACGGCTACGATCCCGGCCGCCAGGTGCGCAACATCGTCATCGACAACGTGACGGTAGCCGGCAAGCGTCTTACCGGCGCCGCTCCCAACTTGCTGGATATTGGCCCACACGCCAGCGGAGTGACCTTCCGCTGACAGTCTTCGAAATCAGTATTACAAAAATATATACCTGGAGGAGATGGAGAATGAATCAGCAGCAGATCAAGATGTCCCTCAAGCTGTCCGGCGTTGCGCTGGCAGTGATGCAAGCCTTCGCGCCACAAGCCATGGCGCAGGAAAAGGCGTCCGATGAGAACACTGTGGTGGTGACCGGCATCCGTGCCAGCGCCCGCAGTTCCGTGGCAATCAAGCGCGATACAATGGAAGTGGTCGACTCGATCACCGCCGACGATATCGGCAAGCTGCCCGACCCGAACGTGGGCGAAACGCTGACCCGCATTCCCGGCGTGCAGGCTTACCGCTTTGGCGGCGAAGCCTCGGCGCCATTCGGCGGCTTCGGCTCCGGCGTGACCATCCGCGGCCTGGGCTACACCGCGTTCCAGACCAACGGCCGCTCCTACTTCAGCGCCGGCAGCCGCGAATACAACGTCGAAGCCGCGGTACCGGCGATGGTGGCCGGCATCGACGTCTACAAGAACCCGTCGGCGGAACACATCGAAGGCGGCATTGGCGGCCTGGTGAACGTGCGTACCCGCAACCCGAGCGACTTCAAGAACCTGACCGTGTCGCTGGGCGTGAACTACCGCGAAAATTCGCTGGCCAAGAAAGCCGATCCGGAACTCTTCGGCCTGATCGCCAACCGCTTTGACTTGGGCGGCGGCAGCCGCATTGGCGTGCTGGCCGCAGCGACCTACCAGAAAAGCACCACGCGCAACGACAACAACCCGGCCGGCGGCCGCGGCCCGAACCTGAAGCGCGCCATCCGCGCCGACAGCGCCGAATACGCCACCATGGCCGCTGCCAATACGGCGAATGCGACCAACCAGCCGATGTCGGCCTACGTCGGCCGCAACGACATCAGCTTCCTGGCCAATGTGCCGACCACCGGCGCACAGACGCCGAACCTGGCGGGCCTGACGGCCGCCCAGCAAGACAGCGTGATGATCGCTCCATGGGTGAACACCAACGTGTTCCAGGAAACCATCATGCGCGAGCGCAAAGGCCTCAACCTGGCGGCAGACTACCGCGTCAGCAACACCCTGCGTTTCTACACCGAAGCGAATTACTACTCCTTCCTGTACCACCAGAACTATCGCGGGCTGAACTCGAACGACGGCAGCAACGTGCAGAACCTGCAGACCACGCCGTTCAACTACGACGAGAACCTGGCCAACCGCAACAGCAACGGCGGCAGCAACGACACCATCGTCAACAAGCGCCTGCTGAGCGGAAGCTTCCTTAATTCCACCATGACCACCATCGGCGGCGACGAGCACACGCCGTGGGAAACCATGATCGGCGCCATCGGCGTCGAATGGAGCCCGACTTCGCGCCTGTCGCTGAAAGCTGACGCCAACTACATCAAGTCCGACAAGAAGAGCGACAACCGCTCGATTCGCCTGGACTCGGCGGCCGGCCTGCAATGGACCACCAACCGCGTGGCGGACGGCGAGCCGCACCAGTTGACGTTCACTGGCCCAAGCCTGAGCGATCCGCAGAACTTCGTGTTCAAGGATTACGGCAATGGCCAGAACTACCACAACAAGGATAACGGCTTTGCTTTGGCACTGTCCGGCTCCTATGCCATGGACGGCATGTTCAACAAGCTGCGCTTCGGTGCGCGCCACGCCTACCAGCACGACTTCTTCCAAAACTACGGCTTCAGCAAGTTCCTGACCACCGACGGCAAGGACGTCAACGCCACCCGTTCCAACGCGCTGTCGGCCAGCACCCGGGCCGGCAACCTGGAGCAGGCGCCGACCAACTTCATGAACGGCCAGGCCGGCTACAGCGGCGGTTACCTGGTCTACACCCCAGACGCCCTGCTGGGCGACCAAGTCCGCACGGCATTCCCGAACGCCGGCATCCTGCCGCAGGATTCCTATGTTGAAAACCAGGGTGCGCGCAGTATCTTCGGCGAGCACGACTCGGCGGCCTACCTGGTTGGTGACTTCACCGCGTTCAACGACCGCATCAAGGGTAACGTCGGCGTGCGCCTGGTGCGCACAAACACCACGGCAACGGCCCGCGCCACCGATACCCGCACCGGCCAACTGGTGGACGTCGTGAAGAATTCCACCTACAACAATGTGCTGCCGACCTTTAACATGACCTATGACCTGGCGCAGGACACCCTGCTGCGCCTCGGCGCAGGCCGCGGCATGACCCGTCCTGGGCTGGGCGACCTGAATCCTGTGATCAGCGTCAACACCACCACCGGTACCGGCAGCATCGGCAATACGCAACTGAAGCCACTGGTGGCCGACAGCTTCGACATCTCGCTCGAGCACTACTTCAACAAGACCAACTACGCCTCGCTGGCCCTGTTCGACAAGGAGATCAAAGACTTCCCGAACGGGATCAACTCCTGCGAAACCCTGAGCAACGCCCCGGCTTATTCCGGCGCCATCGCAAATGGCTGCTCGGACGGCCAGTACCTGGTGACCAAGAAGGTCAACTCCGAGAAAGGCTATGCACGTGGCTTCGAAGTGGCGGGCCAGTACTTCTTCGATTCCAGCTACGGCTTCCTGAACAACTTCGGCGTGTCCGGTTCCTACAGCTACGTCAAGACCTCCAACCCGGTCAACTTCGGCAGCGCCGCCGCGCCAAAGATCGTCGAAACCATGCAGCCGTTCGTCTCCAAGAACAACGTCAGCGTGTCCGGCATGTATGAGGACGACAAGTTGTCGGCCCGCCTGGTCTATACCTGGCGCTCGCCGTCGGTGCTGTTCAACGTCGACCCGTTCCCGATCTGGGCCCGCTACATCAAGTCCTACGGCCTGCTGGATGGTTCGATCAGCTACCAGGTCGCGCCAAGCCTGACGCTGCGTTTCAACGCCTCGAACATCCTCAACAAGGCAGCTAACCGCGCCCTTGGCGAGCCGGGTTCGACCCAGGTTCCGATCGAGTACCAGCACTTCTACAACGGCCGCACCTTCAGCGTCGGCCTGAGCTACAAGTTCGGCGGCTGACCAGTTGTTCTCTCCGGTGCCATCCCAGCACCTTGATGCCGGACTTCGCCCTGAATGGCGTTGTCCGGCATTTTTTAAAGGAAGCATGCAGTGAGTATTCGTTATATCCTCGCCTCCCTTGTATTGGCAGCAGCATTCGGATGCGCAGCGGCCACCCCGGAATGGGAACAGCCCGGCGTAGTCGCGCTCAATCGCGAGCCGATGAAGGCGACGTTCTTCAATTTCGAGAGCGTCGAAAAGGCCGTGGCGGGGGATATGGCGGCATCGCAGTATTACCGTTCGCTGGACGGCACATGGTCGTTCGCCTACACGCAGGGAACCGACAGGCGCCCAGTGGACTTTTACAAGCCCGGTTACGACACCAGCGGCTGGAAGACCATCCAGGTTCCGGGCATGATGCAGGCGCAAGGCTACGGCAAGCCGATTTTCACCAATATCAAATACCCTTTCCCGGCCAACCAGCCCTTCATCCCGCATGACCTGAACGAAGTAGGATCCTACCGGCGCGATTTCGAGGTACCGGCAGGCTGGCAGGAACGCGACGTATTCCTGCACATCGGCGCCGCAGGTGCGGCTTATTACATCTGGATCAACGGCGAAAAAGTCGGCTACTCGGAAGACTCCAAGCTGCCGTCCGAATTCAACATCGGCAAATTCGTGCGCGCCGGCCGCAACACTATCGCGATCGAACTGTATCGCTGGGCAGACGGCTCCTACCTCGAGGACCAGGATTTCTGGCGGGTGTCCGGCATCGAACGCAGCGTCTACATCTATGCCGAGCCGAAGGCACGCCTGCGCGATTTCACCGTCACTGCCGCACTGGACAAGGCCCACTACCGCGACGGCATCTTTGCGCTGGAAGCCGCCATGGCGGGCCAGCCTGCCGGCGGCAGCATCGTCGCCTCCATTTATGACGGCGCCAGGAGCGTCTGGAGCGCGGCCGCCAACATCACTGCCGGCCAGGCACCGGCGCTGCGCACCACGCTGCCCAATGTGAAAGCCTGGTCGGCCGAAACGCCGAACCTGTACCGCCTGCAGCTGGAATACCGCGATGCGGGCGGCAAGCTGCTGTCCGCCACCTCGCGCAAGATCGGCTTCCGCACGGTGGAAGTGGCGCAGGGCGAGGTCCGCGTGAACGGCAAGCGCGTGATGATCAAGGGCATGAACCGCCACGAGCACGACCCTGATACCTACCGCGTAATGTCGCTGGAATCGATGCGGCGCGACATGGAGCTGATGAAGCGCGCCAACATCAACGCCGTGCGCACCTCGCATTACCCGAACGACCCGCGCTGGTACGAACTGGCCGACGAATACGGCATGTACGTGATGGACGAAGCCAATATCGAGTCGCACGAATATATGCAGAAGGGTGATGCCGCAACCGATCCCGCAACGCGCGCCGCAACCCAGCTCGGCTACCTGGAAAGCTGGAAGGACGCCCACATCGACCGCGTCTCACGCATGGTCGAACGCGACAAAAACCACCCATCGATCATCTTCTGGTCGCTCGGCAACGAGGCCGGCACCGGCATGAATTTCGAGCAGGCCGCCGCATGGATCCGCCAGCGCGACCCCAGCCGCTTGATAAGCTACCTGGGCCACGGCACCCTCGGCGAGGAGCACCTTCCGAACGCCTACGTCGACATCTATGCCCCGATGTACGACGACATCGACAAGATGGCCGGCTATGCGCGCGACCCAGGCTACCTGCAGCCGATGATCCAATGCGAATATGCCCACGCCATGGGCAACTCGCTCGGCAACCTGGAAGACTACTGGAAGGTGATCCGCTCGTATCGCAAGCTGCAGGGCGGCTTCGTGTGGGACTGGGTTGACCAGGGCGTGCGCGCCAAGGATGCGCAAGGCCGCGAATATTGGGCCTCCGGTTTCGACCTCAATCCTGAACGCGGCGACAACAGCGTGGTAGGAGACGGCGTGGTCACGGCCGACCGCGCGCCGCAGCCCGAATATTACGAACTGCAGAAAGTGTATTCGCCCGTCGTCTTCGAAGGCGACCCGCGCAGCGGCAAGCTGTCGGTAGTGAACCGCTACGACTTTCGCGACCTGTCCGGCTTCGACTTCGACTGGATGTTGGCGCGCGACGGCGAACAGATCGCCGCAGGCAGGCTGGAAGGCGTGAATGCGCCCGCTGGCGCCACCCGCAGCTTCGCCTTCAAGCTGCCATCGGCCGCGCCGCAAGGCGGAGAGCTGGTCCTGACCCTGCGCGCCAAGGTGAGGGGCGGTGCGGTCCCGGGTGTCGAGGCAGGAACAATCCTCGGCTGGAGCCAGTTCATCGTTGCCTCCGCGCCGGCCGCCAAGGCGCCCTCCGGCAAGTTTGTCGCTCCGCAGCGCAGCGCCGGTTCGATCACCCTGGCTGCCGCCAATGCAAAGCTGGAGATCGACACCAGCAGCGGCCTTGTGAACTACAGCGCCAACGGACAACTGCTGCTGAAGGGCGGCATGCCGAACTTCTGGCGCGGCGCGACCGACAACGATGAAGGCACCGGCGCCGAACAGCGCCAGAAGATATGGCAGCATTTCACCGAGCAGCGCCAGGTCCGCGCCATCGAAACGGGAAATGACTTCGTCAAGGTGCAATACGCTTTCGGCGCAGGCGCAGCAGAATGGGAAAGCACCTACCGCATGGCGCCGGACGGCAAGCTGCAGGTAGAAGCTGCCTTTACCCCGCTGCGCGACGACCTGCCGGAGCCGATGCGCATCGGCATGCGTTTCAACCATAGCGCCGCGCTGGACACCATAACCTGGTATGGCCGCGGCCCGCGCGAATCCTACGCCGACCGCCTGACCGGTTCCGCCCTTGGCCGTTACAGCGGCAAGGTCGCCGACCAATACTATGCAGGCTATATGCGTCCGCAGGAAAGCGGCAACAAGACCGGCGTGCGCTGGCTTTCGCTGACCGATGCCGACGGCGCAGGCATCCGCGTAGCGGGCCCGGTACCGTTGTCGATGAACGCGTTGGCGTTCCCCTACGAAGACCTATACCTGCGCCCACGCGGCGAGCGGCATAACACCGACATCGCGCCGCATGGCGATGGCAGCTTGTTGGTGGACCTCGCGCAGGCAGGCGTGGGCGGCGATACCGGCTGGAGCCCGGATGGATGGCCGCTGGCGCGCTATCGCATCAAACTGCAGCCGGCGCGCTACAGTTTCACCATTTCCCCCACTGCGGCCAAGCCGGTTGCCAAAGCCCTGGCGCCGGACTACAGCAACCCGATCCTGCACGCCGACTACTCCGACCCGGACGTGATCCGCGTCGGCGACACTTACTACATGACCGCGTCCAGTTTCAACAACGCCCCCGGTTTGCCGCTGCTGGAGTCGCGCGACATGGTGCATTGGCAGCTGGTCGGCCACGCGCTACCGCAACTTGTGCCGGCCGCGCAGTTCGAGCGGCCCGCGCACGGCAAGGGCGTGTGGGCGCCGGCGTTGCGGCATCACGATGGCAAGTTCTGGATTTTCTATCCCGACCCGGACCAGGGCGTGTACGTGATGACAGCACCCGATTTCCGCGGCCCATGGAGTGCGCCCACGCTGCTGTTGCCCGGCAAAGGCATCATTGATCCAGCGCCATTCTGGGACGACGATGGCAGCGCATGGCTGATGCACGCCTGGGCACGCAGCCGCGCCGGCATCAACAACCTGCTGACGCTGCGCCGCATGGCACCCGACGCCAGCCGCCTGCTGGACGACAAAGGCAGCATCGCCATCGATGGCAGCAAGTTCACCGGCTACCACACGCTCGAAGGGCCCAAGCTTTACAAGCACCAGGGCTACTACTATGTCTTCGCCCCGGCTGGCGGCGTTGAGCAGGGCTGGCAATCGGTGTTCCGCTCGCGCAGCATCGAAGGACCGTATGAAGCGAAGATCGTGCTGGCCCAGGGCCGCACAGCCGTCAACGGCCCGCACCAGGGCGCGTGGGTGCAGGCGGCAGATGGCAGCGACTGGTTCTATCACTTCCAGGACAAAGGCGCCTATGGCCGCATAGTCCACTTGCAGCCGATGCGATGGCAGGATGGCTGGCCGGTGATGGGCGAACAGCAGGATCGCAAAGGCATCGGCCAGCCAGTCAGCAACTATCGCCAGCCGTTCGCCGGCGCATTCAATGCCGTGGCGCCGGCCACCAGCGACAATTTCGACGGCCCGCAACTCGGCCTGCAATGGCAGTGGAACGCCAACTGGCGCAGCGAGTGGTATTCGCTCCAGGCTCGACCCGGCCACTTGCGCCTGTTCTCCCAATTCGACGCGCAGGCCCAGCAACAGGGAAGCCTGTGGAACCGCACCTCCCTGCTGATGCAGAAGCTTCCGGCCGAGCGGTTCACCGCCACCGCCAGCCTTGACCTGTCCGGCATGGCCGACGGCGACAGCAGCGGCCTGCTGATGTACGGCCTCGATTACGCCTGGATCGGCGTGCAGCGCAGCGGCGGCGCCAACCGCCTCGTATTGAAAACCTGCCTGAAGGCGATGGCCGGCTGCCGCGACGAAGAGCAGACGGGCATCGAACTTCCTGCACGCCGCGTCTACCTGCGCCTGCAGGTGACGGAAGGTGGCCGCACCACCTTCAGCTATAGCCTGGACCGCAAACACTTCCAGGAATTTGGCCATCCATTCAACGCCACCGTGGGCCGTTGGGTCGGCGCCCGCATGGGCCTGTTCAGTGCAGCATCCAGCGCGCAGGGTGGCTACGTCGACATCGACGACTTTACTGTGTCTCTCTAACCTGCCAAAGTCGGGGTCAGGTCTGTCATTTGGACAGTTAGCGCGATCATTTGATCGAGATCAAGACGTAAAATCGACCAGTTTTGCGTATTGATGCAAATCAAAGGTTATGCCGGTGTGTCCAAATGACAGACCGGACCCCGAATTTCCAAGCTTGCGCCGCTTTGCCGGGCGCGCCGTACAATGGCCGGATGAAAGCCAAGCCGGATGAGCAACACCCCTCCACGCTGGATGAGTGCCGCCGCTGCGATTTATGGCGCAATGCCACGCAGCCTGTCGGCGGGCAGGGCGCGCGCCATGCAAAGCTGATGCTGGTCGGCGAGCAGCCGGGTGACCAGGAAGACCTGGCCGGCAAACCCTTTGTCGGCCCGGCAGGCGACCTGCTGGATGAGGCGCTGGAGGCAGCCGGCATCGACCGCCGCCAGGTCTACATCACCAACGCGGTCAAACACTTCAAATGGGAACCACGCGGCAAGCGCCGTATGCACAAGACGCCGGCACAGAAGGAAGTCGCTGCTTGCCACTACTGGCTTGAAGCCGAACTGGAAAGCGTGGCGCCAGACGTCATCGTCGCCCTTGGCGCTACTGCGCTGAAGTCTGTCCTGCAAAGCGGCGTCGTGGCGCTGAAAGACTATATGGGCCAGCCGGTAGAGCGGGGCGGCCGCTGGATCATCGCCACCTACCATCCCGCCTACGCGCTGCGCGTCCCCAGCAGTGAAGCCCGTGCCGCCGCGCGCCAGGCCATCATCGATGCACTGCTCGAAGCAAAGCGTCTGCTATAACCTAAGCGGAGAGCATCCGGCTCAGCGGAATCGTGGCTGCCGCCAGCAGCGTTTGCAGCGTAATCAGGGACGCCATCAGCCGCGCATCGCCGCCAAGTTGCCGCGCCATGATGTACGCGTTAGGGGCGGTTGGCAGCGCGCAGTAGAAGCAGGCCGCCAGCGTTACAGGTTCGGACACGCCGAACGCCAGGCATACACGCGATGCCACAAAGGGCAGCACCAGCAGCTTGAGTACCGAGGTAAAGGCCAGCGCAGCCGGCCGCAGGCCTTCCATGGAAAACACCAGGCCGCTCCCCACGCTGATCAGGCCAAGCGCGAGCGCTGACTTGCCGAGGATATCCAGTGTGTTCATCAACGGCGCCGGCAGGGCCAGCCCGCCAAGGCTGAAAACCATCCCTGCCAGTGTCGCCAGGATGATGGGATTGGTCGCCAGCGTCTTCGCCACTTTGCCCAGGTCCGCCTTGCTACCGCTCCACCACGACAGGGCCAGGATCGAGACCACGTTCACCACCGGCAGGCATAAGGCCAGAGCCAGCATCACCAGCGCAGCTGTCTGCGGCTGGAAGAACAGGGCGGAGACCGCAATCCCGAAGTAGCTGTTCGGCCGCATCGCGCCTTGTACCACGGAGGAGCGGCTTGGGTCGGGCAACCCGCGCCAGAACAGCAGCACCAGCAGGGCGAGGCCGACCACGATAAAGGTCGGCAGCAGCGTCGCCAGCGCCAGTTCCTCCACCATGCGGCCGTGGAAGTCGAGCCGCGCGATGCCGGTGAACAGCAGGGCGGGGAAGGCGATGAAATACGAGAACTTCTCGACCGAGGGAAAGAAATCGTCCGGCATCCAGCGGGACTGGCGGATCGCCACTCCCAGCATGATCAGCAGGAAGACCGGGATGATCGAGCCAAGCATCCTAGCGGCCAGCCAGTTGGCGGTCGTGCAGGCGGGTCAGCGTCAGCAGGGCGGCGACGCCCCCGATCAGGGCCATGAACATGTCCGACTGCGTATCCCACGGGTCGCCCTGGGTGCCGAGGAATTCGTCCGCGCCCTGGCCCAGCGCCACGGCAGCCCCCCATTCGATCAGCTCATAGGTCGCGCTGATCGCCAGCACGATGGAGAGCACGATAAAGGCCAGCATTTTGCCGGCCGCGAGGTAGCGGCCGCGCAGCAGGATTTCGCGTGCCACCATGACCGGTACGAAGCCCTGCGCAAAATGCCCGATCTTGTCGTAAGGGTTGCGCGACAGCCCGAACCAGTGCTGCAGGTCGAAGCCGAACGGCACCCGCGCATAGGTGTAGGCGCCACCCACCATCAGGATCACGCAATGCACCGCAATCAGCACATACAGCAGGTCCGTCAGGCGGTAGCTGCGGTAAGTCGCCGCCATCAGCGGCAGGGCCACCAGCGCCGGCGCCACTTCCATCCACCAGGTCGCACGGTCATAAGGACCGATGCCCGACCAGGCCAATACCAAAAGAACAATGGCGCCCAGCGCCAGGTGCAAGGGGGAGATTGTTTTGTTCATATGCGAATAGTAACTCGAAAGCTGGCCCGGTTCTTGCTCGATTAGTGGCATGAACCGCCAGTTACGCATCGTTTTGATTCACCCGCCGCACGAAAGTGAGGCACGCGCGCATGCCCTGCAGGCCGGGCTGGCGGAGGCCGGGTACGACCTTATCGCCTCGCTGCCGGCCGATTTCCACCTGCCCGAACACATCGCCCGCCTGCAGCCCGACATGATCATCGTCGACGCCGAATCGGATGCGCGCGACGTGCTTGAGCACATCGTCATCGCCACCCGCGACGAGCGTCGTCCGATCGTCATGTTCACCGAGGATGACAAGGCCGATTCCATGGAAGCGGCAATGGCGGCGGGGGTTTCCGCCTATGTGGTGGCGGGCTTGCAGCCCGAGCGGATCAAGCCGGTACTGGACGTGGCGCTGGTGCGCTTCAAGCGCGAACAGAAGCTGCTGGACGAGCTCGAAGGCACCCGGCTCAAGCTGGCCGAGCGCAAACTGATCGACCGCGCCAAGGGCATCCTGATGGCGCGCCAGGGCCTGACTGAAGACCAGGCTTTCCAGAAGATGCGCAGCATGGCCATGAACAAGAACCTGAAGCTGGCCGACCTGGCCCAGCGCATCCTGGACGCAGAGGATTTGCTCGGATGATGCACCGTCGTGGTGCATTCCGGGCCGGAGTGAAGCATGCAGATTGAAAAAGACATCGTCAGGATTGGCTTTAACCCGCTGACCGATTGCGCGTCGCTGGTGATGGCGTCCGTGCTTGGGCTGGACCGCAAGCACGGCATCCGCATCGTCTTGAGCAAGGAGACATCCTGGGCCGGCGTGCGCGACAAGCTGCTGACCGGCGAGCTCGATGCCGCCCATGCGCTGTACGGGCTTGTCTATGCAACCCACCTCGGCGTAGGTTCGGTGCGGCGCGACATGGCAATCTTGATGAATTTGAATCGCAACGGCCAGGCCATCACCCTGTCGCGCCGCCTGGTGGATGAGGGCGTGCGCGATGGCGCCGCCGTCGCCGCCCTGTCGCATGAGCGCGAGCTGCGCTGGGCCCAGACCTTCCCGACCGGCACCCATGCCATGTGGCTGTATTACTGGCTGGCGGCGCACGGCGTGCACCCGCTGCGGGAGGCGCGCGTGATCACGGTGCCGCCTTCGCAGATGGCGACCAACCTGGCTGCGGGCCATATGGACGGCTTCTGCGCCGGCGAGCCATGGAACCACCGCGCCGTGATGGATGGCGTAGGCGTCACCATCGCCACCAGCCAGCAGATCTGGCCCGACCATCCGGAAAAGGTGCTGGCCGCCACCGCCGATTTCGTGCGGCGCCATCCCAACACCATGCGCGCCCTGGTCGCCGCAGTGCTGGAGGCGAGCCGCTGGATCGACG
This sequence comes from uncultured Duganella sp., assembly GCA_966077345.1. GTDB lineage: Bacteria > Pseudomonadota > Gammaproteobacteria > Burkholderiales > Burkholderiaceae_D > Rugamonas. The sequence goes on along the minus strand of CBHREK010000058.1, from coordinate 112,316 downwards.
CCAGTTCCGCCAACCGCATGGCGATGGCCGAGATCATCTCCGCCATCCAGTACGTCAACACCGGCAAGGACGTGATCTGGCAGCGCATCCTTGGCCATTATGAAGACGGCATGGGACGCAGCTGGGAAGATGCGCACAGCATGCGCTTCCACCAGGAGGGTGCGGCCAATTTCCCTTACCTGTCGGACGGCATGTGGTTCATGACCCAGCAAAAGCGCTGGGGCTTGCTCAAGGCCTCGCCCGACTACCTCGGCGTGGCCCTCAAGGTCCACCAGACCGCCCTGTATAAAGAGGCGGCGGAAATAACGGAGACTCCGATCCCCGCCAGCACCTTGCGCAGCTCGGTGTTCATCGACGGGACCACCTGGGATGGCAAGGACCCCGAGCGCTACGCCGGCTCCTTCGACATCCACATGTAGCGAAGGAGAATCCATGCAGGAACCGGCCAAGCCCCTGTCGGGCGAAGTATTCGGCGCTTTGATCAACCTGTCCGGCCGCCGCCGCTTTACCTCCCAAAGGCTGGTGCTGTATGCGGTGCTGGCGGCACAGGGCCAGCCCGGCGCCGCCGCAACGGCGCGGGATGCGCTGAACCTGTTCCGCGAAGCGCACCACATTCTCCTGAACGGCAGCGACACGCTGCCCGGCATTTTCTGCCCCGAGCTGCAGGAAGCCTACTACGGCAAGCCCGATGGCGCACGCCAGATCAAGGATTTCATCGACCTGGCCCAGCGCGCGCTCGACCGGGGCCGCGCCGGTCCCGCGCTGGAGCAACTGGTGGAAACGGCCACGCCCGTGCTGGCGGTCCTGAACCAGCTTACTGCTATATATGAAGAGCAGTCGAAGCAGCACGCGGTGCTGATGAAGAAGCAACTGCGCGGCGTGATTACCGATATCGAAACAATTGCCCGCCAGGCAAAAATGGTCACCTTCAATGCGCGCGTGGTGGCGGCGCGGGCCGGCCATGCCGGGCGCGAATTTGCCGTGGTGGCCGGCGTGCTCTCGAATATCACCACCGAAATCGACGACATGGTGAAGGCCGCCCTGCAAGCGGCCAGCGCTTGAGCCGCGTGCGCTATTGCGGTGCACCATAGTTGGGCGCGGTGCACCGCGAGATGGCGAAATCGGCCTTCGGCAGGGCCCAAAGATGCGTTTTTCCCCTTGCAAGGAGCTGGCACAGGTCTTGCAAAGCAATAGGTAAAGGGTCGGTCTAACGGAGGATCGGCAAAACCGGACAACGGCGTCCGCGCAGCGCTACCTTCGACACGATTCGATCGGCAGCGGCTGTGCGGACGCCTTTTTGTTTTCAGGGATAACGACATGGCCAAAGCGACCAGCATCAAACTGTTTTCGTTCTCAACGCCGCAGATGCGTGCCTTCCACCTCACCTGGATGGCCTTCTTCGTCTGCTTCTTCGCGTGGTTCGCCTGCGCTCCATTGATGCCGGTGATTAAAGGCGAATTCGGCCTGACTCCGGGGCAGATCGCCAACATCAATATCGCCGCCGTGGCGATCACCATCATCGTGCGCCTGATCATCGGCCCGCTGTGCGACCGCTACGGCCCGCGCAAGGCTTACACCGGCCTGCTGCTGCTGGGCGCCATCCCTGTGCTGGGCGTGGCTGCGGCGCAGACCTATGAGAGCTTCCTGTTCTTCCGCCTGCTGATCGGTGCGGTCGGCGCCAGCTTCGTCATCACCCAGTACCACACCTCCGTCATGTTCGCGCCGAACGTGGTCGGCACCGCCAACGCGGCAGCCGCCGGCTGGGGCAATGCGGGCGGCGGCGTGGTGCAGTCCACCATGCCGATGATCATGGCTGCCATGGTCATGCTGGGCGTGAACGAAACCATGGGCTGGCGCGCCGCCCTGGTGGTGCCGGGCGTGCTGATGCTGGTCATGGCCTTCGTCTACTACCGCTTCACCCAGGACTGCCCGGAAGGCAACTACGCCGACCTGCGCGCTGCCGGCGTCGAACTGGAAGGCGGCAAGAAGGGCGGCTGGTCGAGCTTCAAGCTGGCTGCAGCCAACTACCGTGTGTGGCTGTTGTTCATTACCTACGGCGCCTGCTTCGGCGTGGAGATCTTCATCCACAACATTGCCGCCACTTATTACGTCGACACCTTCAAGCTCACGCTGCCGCAAGCCGGCCTGGCGGCTGGCAGCTTCGGCCTGCTGGCGCTGTTCGCCCGCGCCCTGGGCGGCTATGTCTCGGACAAGGCAGCCGCCCGCGGCAGCCTGAATAGCCGCGTCACCCTGCTGTTCGCCATGATGATCGGCGAAGGCATCGGCCTGATGTTCTTCGCCAAGGCGGACAGCGTGACCTTCGCCGTGATCGCCATGCTGGTCTTCGGCCTGTTCACCCACATGGCCTGCGGCGCGACGTATGCGCTGGTGCCTTTCGTCGACAAGCGCGCCCTGGGCGGCGTGGCCGGCATCATCGGCGCCGGCGGCAACGTAGGCGCAGTGGCAGCAGGCTTCCTGCTGAAAGGCATCGGCAATACCCAGCAAACCCTGTGGATCCTGGGCGTGTTCGTCGCCGTCTCCGCCCTGTGCGCACTGGCCGCACGTTTCAGCGAATCCACCGTAAAAGAAAACGCCATTGCAGGAGCAGCAGCATGAAGAAGATCGTCGTCATCGGCCACGGCATGGTTGGCCACCAGTTCCTGAAATCCCTGCCGGCAGGCAGCGCGCAGGTCACTATCCTGTGCGAAGAACCGCGCCCGGCATATGACCGCGTGCACCTGTCGGAATTCTTCAGCGGCAAGAGCGCCGACGAGCTGTCCCTGGTGGAGCCGGGCTTCTTCGACCGCGACGACATGGTCCTGAAGCTGAACGGCCGCGCCGTCGCGATCGACCGCGCCGCGCGCACCGTCACCAGCAATAGCGGCGAAGTGCTGGCCTACGACAAGCTGGTGATCGCCACCGGTTCCTTCCCCTTCGTGCCTCCGCTGGAAGGCAAGGACCGCAAGGACTGCTTCGTCTACCGTACCATCGAAGACCTGGAAGCGATGCAGGAATGCGGCGCCCGTTCGAAAACCGGCGTGGTGATCGGCGGCGGCCTGCTTGGCCTGGAATGCGCCAAGGCGCTGAAAGACATGGGACTGGAAACCCACGTCGTTGAATTTGCCCCGCGCCTGATGGCGGTGCAGGTCGACGACGGCGGCGGCCGCGTGCTGCGCAAGAAGATCGAAGACCTGGGCGTGACCGTCCACACCGGCAAGAACACCACCGCCATCGTGGACGGCGAGGCCGGCACCCACCGCATGCAGTTCGCCGACGGCACTTCGCTGGACGCGGACATGATCGTGTTCTCCGCCGGCATCCGCCCGCGCGACTACCTGGCGCGCGAATGCGGCCTGGAAGTCGGTCCGCGCGGCGGCATCGCCATCAACAACCACTGCCAGACCAGCGATCCGGACGTGTATGCGATCGGCGAGTGCGCACTGTGGAACGGCATGGTGTACGGCCTGGTGGCGCCGGGCTACGACATGGCCCGCGTCACCGCGCGCCACATCAGCGGCGACAGCGCCGCCGAATTCACCGGCGCCGACATGAGCACCAAGCTGAAGCTGATGGGCGTGGACGTGGCCAGCATCGGCGACCCGCACGCCAAGGCGGAAGGCGCGCGCAGCTACCAGTTCACCGATGAACGCAAGCAGGTCTACAAGAAGATCGTGGTCTCCGACTGCGGCAAGTACCTGCTGGGCGGCGTCATGGTGGGCGATGCCGGCGAATACGGCACCCTGCTGCAGATGATGCTGAACAGGATCGAACTGCCGGAAGCGCCGGAATTCCTGATCCTGCCGCAATCCGACGGTGCGGCCAAGCCGGGCCTGGGCGTGGATGCCCTGCCGGCCGGCGCCCAGATCTGCTCCTGCAACGACGTATCGAAAGGCGCGATTTGCGAAGCCGTCGCCGGCGGCGCCACCAGCATCGGCGCCATCAAGCAATGCTGCAACGCCGGTACCTCCTGCGGCGGCTGCGTTCCCCTGGTGACGCAGATCATGAAGGCGGAGATGAAGAAGCTGGGCATGGACGTGAACAACCACGTCTGCGAACACTTCCCGCACTCGCGCCAGGAGCTGTTCCACCTGATCCGCGTCGGCCAGATCAAGTCCTTCGAAGACCTGCTGGCACGCCACGGCAAGGGCCTGGGCTGCGACGTCTGCAAGCCGCTGGCAGCGAGCATCTTCGCCACCTGCTGGAACGACTTCGTGCTGAAAAAGGAGCATGCAAGCCTGCAGGATTCGAACGACTACTTCCTGGGCAATATCCAGAAAGATGGCACCTACTCGGTGGTGCCGCGCATGCCGGGCGGCGAAGTGACGCCGGAAGGCCTGATCGCCGTTGGCCAGGTGGCCAAGAAGTACGGCCTGTACACCAAGATCACCGGCGGCCAGCGTGTTGACCTGTTCGGCGCCCGCGTCGACCAGTTGCCTGCGATCTGGGAAGAACTGATCGAAGCCGGCTTCGAAACCGGCCACGCCTACGGCAAGTCGCTGCGTACCGTAAAGTCCTGCGTCGGCTCGACCTGGTGCCGTTACGGTGTCGGTGATTCGGTCGGCCTGGCGATTGAGCTGGAGAACCGCTACAAAGGCCTGCGCACCCCGCACAAGATCAAGTTCGGCGTGTCCGGCTGCACACGCGAGTGCGCCGAAGCGCAGGGCAAGGACGTCGGCATCATCGCCACCGAAAAAGGCTGGAACCTGTACGTTTGCGGCAACGGCGGCATGAAGCCGCGCCATGCCGAGCTGCTGGCTTCCGACCTGGACAAGGCAACCCTGGTGGCCTACGTCGACCGCTTCCTGATGTTGTACAGCCGTACCGCCGACCGCCTGCAGCGCACCAGCACCTGGCGCGAGAACCTGGAGGGCGGCCTGGATTACCTGAAGGACGTGATCATCAACGACAAGCTGGGCATCAACGCCGAAATGGAAGAAGACATGCAGCGCGTGGTCGATACCTACGCCTGCGAGTGGAAAGAAGCCGTCAACAATCCAGAAACGCGCGCCCGCTTCCGCCACTTCGTCAACAGCCCGGAAGCAGACAGCAACGTGGTCTTTATGGAAGAGCGCGGCCAGATTCGCCCCGCCACCGTGGAAGAACGCAAGCGCATCCCAATCAAAGCCATCGCATAAGGAGACTAGCCATGCATCGTGACCAATCCGCCTCCGCCTGGACCGCCATCTGCGACGTTGACCAGATCGTCCCGAACACCGGCGTCTGCGCCTTGCTGCAGGGCCAGCAGGTCGCCGTGTTTCACCTGAACGACGGCAGCGAACCGCGCGTTTTCGCCATCGGCAACTACGACCCGAATTCGGACGCCTCCGTGCTGTCGCGCGGCCTGGTCGGCAACCTGGGCGAGCGCCTGGTGGTTGCCTCGCCGATTTACAAGCACCACTTCGACCTGCAGACAGGCGAATGCCTGGAAGCGCCGGAGCACTCGGTGCCGACCTGGCCCGCACGCATCGAAGGCGGAAAGGTCTGGGTCGGGGCATGAAACCCGCGCTGGTCGTCATCGGCAACGGCATGGCCGGCATGCGCACGGTCGAGGAGCTGCTCAAGCTCGCGCCGGACATGTACGACATCACCGTCTTTGGCGCCGAACCGCACGGCAACTACAACCGCATCCTGTTGTCGCCGGTGCTGGCGGGCGAAAAGACGGTCGACGACATCATGCTGAACACCCGCGAGTGGTATGAGCAGAACCGCATTACCCTGCACGCAGGCGACCCGGTCGAATTCATCGACCGCAAGCGCCGCCTGGTGCGCGCCCGTTCCGGCCTCGAGGTGCGCTACGACCGCCTGCTGATCGCGACCGGCTCGCGCCCGTTCATCATCCCCGTGCCGGGCCATGAGCTGCCTGGCGTGCTGGCCTTCCGCGACATCAACGACGTCGAACAGATGCTGGAGGCGGCGCGCAACCACCGTCACGCAGTCGTTATCGGCGGCGGCCTGCTCGGCCTGGAAGCCGCCAATGGCCTGCAGCGCCAGGGCATGCAGGTCACCGTGGTGCACGTGACCGACTCGCTGATGAACCAGCAACTGGACAAGCCTGCTGCACAACTGCTTCAAAAGGCGCTGGAAGCGAAGGGCCTGGCCTTCCGCATGGAAGCGCAGACCAGCGAAATCGTCGGCCCCGACCGTGTGACCGCCGTGCGCTTTGCCGACGGCAGCGACATCCCGGCCGACCTGGTGGTGATGACCGCCGGCGTACGCCCGAATATCGAACTGGCGAAGCGTAGCGGCCTGCATTGCGAACGCGCCATTGTGGTGGACGATACGCTGCAAAGCTTCGACCCGCGCATCTACGCCGTGGGCGAATGCGTGCAGCACCGCCGCGCCACCTTCGGCCTAGTGGCGCCGATCTGGGAACAGGCGCGCGTCTGCGCCGCCCACCTGGCAGGCAATGGCCACCGCCGTTACGTGCAGCAGGTAACGCCGACCCGCCTGAAGGTGACCGGCGTCGACCTGTACTCGGTCGGCGACTTCATCGGCGGCGAAGGCAGCGAGGACCTGGTGCTGCGCGACCCGCGGCGCGGCGTCTACAAGCGCCTGGTGCTCGACGGCGGCCGCATCACCGGCGCCGTGTTGTATGGCGACGTGCAGGACGGCCCATGGTACTTCGACCTGATCCAGAACCGCACCGACATTTCGTCGATGCGCAACCATCTTTTGTTTGGGCAGGCGCTTTGCGCGCAGGCTGCGTGAATTCATGATTAAGACGACGTGCGCCTATTGTGGTGTGGGTTGCGGTGTCACGGCGACGCCGCGTGCGGAAGGCGGGTTCGATATTGCCGGCGATGCCGCGCATCCCGCCAACCAGGGGCGCTTGTGCGTGAAGGGCTCGGCGCTGGGCGAGACGATCGGCCTCGAAGGACGGCTGCTTTATCCGATGATGCGCGAGCGGCGCGGCGATGGCTCGCTGCAGCGCGTGGCATGGGGCGAGGCGCTCGACCACGTGGCCGACAAATGGACCGCCATCATCGACGAACACGGCCCGGATGCCGTGGCCTTCTACGTCTCCGGCCAGTTGCTGACCGAAGACTACTACGTCGCCAACAAGCTGATTAAAGGCTATATCGGCAGCGCCAATATCGATACCAACTCGCGCCTTTGCATGTCGTCCGCCGTGGCGGGCCACAAACGCGCGTTCGGCGAAGACGTGGTGCCGGTCAACTACGAGGATATCGACCACGCCGACATGGTGGTGCTGGTAGGTTCCAACCTGGCCTGGTGCCACCCGATCCTGTTCCAGCGCCTGACGCGCGCCAAGGAAGCGCGCCCCAATCTGAAGATCGTCGTGGTCGACCCGCGCCGCACCGCCACCTGCGAACTGGCCGATTTGCACTTGCCAATCAAGCCGGGCACCGACGTCTGGCTCTTCAACGGCTTGCTGGGCTACCTGTCGCGCATCGGTGCCGTTGATCCCGAGTTCGTGGCGGCGCATACCAACGGCCTGGAAGACGCTTTGGCAGTGGCCACGCTGACACCGGAAGAAGTCGCGCGCGCCTGCCGCCTGAACCTGCAAGACCTGATGGAGTTTTACGAATCCTTCGCCGCCACGGCAAAAGTGATCACCGGCTTCTCGATGGGCGTCAACCAGTCCAGCGCCGGCACCGACAAGGTGAACAGCATCATCAACTGCCACCTGATCGGCGGACGCATTGGCAAGCAGGGCATGGGCCCGTTCTCGATCACCGGCCAGCCGAACGCCATGGGCGGCCGCGAGGTGGGCGGCCTGGCCAATATGCTGGCGGCGCACATGGACCTGGACAACGCCGCGCATCGCGACGCCGTGCGGGCATTCTGGGAATCGCCGCGCATCGCGTCGAAGCCCGGCCTGAAGGCGGTCGACCTTTTCGAAGCCATTGAAGCCGGCCGCGTGAAGGCGGTATGGGTGATCGCCACGAATCCGGTGGTGAGCCTGCCGAACGCCGATCAGGTTCGCCGCGCACTGGAGCGCTGCGAGCTGGTCGTGGTGTCCGACGTGGTGCGAGATACCGACACCAATGCCTACGCGGACGTCCTGCTGCCGGCCCTGGCCTGGGGCGAGAAGGATGGCACCGTCACAAACTCCGAGCGCCGCATCTCGCGCCAGCGCGCCTTCCTGCCTGCGCCGGGCGAGGCGAGGGCGGACTGGCTGATCCTGTCCCAGTTCGCACTGCGCATGGGCTACGACGGCTTTGGCTACTCCAGCGCCGCCGAGATCTTCACCGAACATGCCCGCCTGAGCGCCTGGCGCAATAGCGACAGCGAACTGCCGCGCGCCTTCAACATCGGCGGCCTTGCAACGCTGGGCGAATCCGCCTACGACGCCCTGCAGCCGACGCAATGGCCGGCGATCGCATCCACCGACGCGCAGCCAGCCAGCCGCCCATTCGCGGATGGCCGCTTCTCGCACGCCGACGGCCGCGCGCGTTTCGTCGCCACAGTGCCGCGCGCACCGGCCAACCTGCCGGACGGCGAATTCCCGATCACCCTCAACACCGGCCGCGTGCGTGACCAATGGCACACAATGACCCGCACCGGCCGCGCACCGAAGCTGGCCGACCATATCCCGGAATCCTTCATCGACATGCACCCGCAGGATGCACTGCTGTGCGGTGTGAAGGAAGGCGAGCTGGCGCGCGTCACCAGCCAATGGGGCAGCATGATCGCCCGCGTCCAGCACGGCGGCGGCATTGCGCGCGGCAGTGTCTTCGTGCCGATCCACTGGAACAACCAGACCGCTTCCGACGCCCGCGTCGGGGCCGTGGTGAATCCTGTGGTCGACCCGGTCTCCGGTGAGCCGGAATTCAAGCACACGCCCGTGATGGTCGACCGCTTCCCGGTCAAATGGCACGGCTTTATCCTGAGCCGCGACGGGCTGGAGCTTGATGCACTGGCCTACTGGACCAAGGTGCAAGGCAAGGACTTCCAGCGCTACGAACTGGCCGGCCGCAATGCCATTGAAGATTTCGGCACCTGGGCGCGCCAGCTGCTCGGCATCCAGGACGACGACGCCGACTGGCTGGAATACGCCGACCGTACTTCCGGCGTTTTCCGCGCCGTGCACCTGGTCGACGACCGCATCGCGCAGTGTATCTTCATCTCGGCCCGTCCGGACCTGCCCGCCCGCCAATGGCTGGCCAGCCTGTTCGACAAGCCGCAACTGGAACTGGCCGACCGCGCAGCGCTGCTGGCCGGGCGCCCGATTGCGGCAGGCGCCGACACCGGGCCAACGGTATGCTCCTGCTTCGGCGTGGGCCGCAATACGATCTGCAAAGCGATCCGCGAACAGAACCTGACCACCCCGGCGCAGATCACCGCCTGCGTTAAGGCCGGCGGCAATTGCGGCTCTTGCGTGCCGGAGTTGAAGAAACTGCTGAGTGAAGTACGCGTGGAGGAAACCGCGTAAAACCTGCCTGTGGTAGAGTTGTTAGGGGAGCGCATCATGGCAATCCGTGACAACTTTACCTACACGGACATGGATGAGTGGCTCAACGATAAACGGGTCACTGAAATTGAATGTCTGGTGCCGGACCTGACCGGCGTCGCACGCGGCAAGATACTGCCGAGGGCTAAATTCACCGAAGTACGGGGCATGCGTATCCCGGAGGCCGTGCTCGGCATGACCGTCACCGGCAATTCGCCATCCGACGATCCTGCCTACGACCGGGCCATCTCCCCCACCGACCGCGACATGGTCCTCAAGGCTGACCCCAGCACCATCACCATGGTGCCCTGGGCCGCCGACCCTACCGCACAAGTGATCCACGACTGCTACTTCGCCGACGGCCGCCTGGTCGACTTCGCGCCGCGCTCCGTGCTGCGGCGCGTGCTCAAGCTGTATGAGGACAAGGGCTGGTGCCCCATCGTCGCCCCCGAACTTGAGTTCTACCTGACCGACAAGAACTCCGACCCCGACCTGCCGCTGAAGGCGCCCATTGGCCGTAGCGGTCGCGCCGAAACCAGCCGGCAGGTCTACAGCATCGACGCAGTGAATGAATTCGACCCGCTGTTCGAAGACATCTACGACTACTGTGACATGATGGGACTCGACGTCGACACGCTGATCCATGAAATCGGCGCCGGCCAGATGGAAATCAACTTCCTGCATGGGGAACCGCTGGGCCTTGCCGACAATGTGTTTTATTTCAAGCGCACGCTGCGCGAAGCCGCCATCAAGCACCACATGTACGCGACCTTCATGGCCAAGCCCATGGCTGGCGAACCCGGATCAGCGATGCACGTTCACCAGAGCGTGCTTGATGCGCGCACCCGCAAGAACATCTTCAGCGACGCCGACGGCGCCCCGTCACAACTGTTCAAGTTCTACATCGGCGGCCTGCAGCGCTACATGCCCGCCGCGCTGGCGATCGCCGCGCCGTATGTGAACTCCTATCGCCGCCTGGTGCGGCATACCGCCGCGCCGATCAATATCCAATGGGGCACCGATAACCGCACGGTAGGCTTCCGCGTGCCGGAATCCGGCGTACAGGACCGGCGCATTGAAAACCGCATCATCGGCGCCGACGCCAATCCCTACCTCGCGCTGGCGGTCACGCTGGCCTGCGGCTACTTGGGCATGACCGAACAGATCGAACCCACTGCGCCAACGTCCGGCAGCGCCTATGATCTGGAATACGAGCTGCCCCAAGGCCTGCCCGAAGCGCTGCGCGCATTGCGGGCAGAAGAAAAACTGCACCAGGTGCTGGGTGAACGCTTCATCGACGTCTACGCAGCAGTTAAGGATCTCGAGCACCAGGAATTCATGCGCGTGATCAGCCCTTGGGAACGAGAACACCTCCTACTGCACGTTTAGCAGCAAATCGCAACGCCAAAAGAATCGCAGACAGTAGCCTTGGCGGGTCGGACCGTTGGGTCAGACCCTGCTTTATCGGTTTTGGTAGTAGCACGAAGCGCCTTGACCACCTTTTTAAACCAATGCTATATTCCGCCTTGTCGGAAAAGGCAGACTTGGTTTGGTAAGCCCAAGTCCTTTCGGTAACGAAAGCTCTGGTCTTTGGCCCTTGCATGAGATCCCCGCGACGAATATTTGACGCCACCTGGCGTCCAATTGTTCGTCCGTGCGGAGTCCAGGCTAGGAAACGCTCCGGTCGAACATCGACAAAGGAGCCTCGACATGCATACCCCCAAACTCAATTCCCACGACGTCCTGATTGCAGGCGCTGGTCCTGTTGGCCTGTTTCTCGCATGCGAGTTGCGCATGGCCGGCTGCTCAGTGCTCATCCTGGAGCAGGCGCAAGACCCATACAGCCCGCTGAAGGAACTCCCATTCGGGCTGCGTGGCCTTACCGTACCGACCATCGAAAGCCTGGACCGCCGCGACCTGCTGCGTCCAATCGAGGAGCGTGCAGTCAGCCGCGACGCGCCGGCCGCCGCGCACTGGTTGCAGCAGCCGCGCCGTCCCGCAGGTCACTTCGCCGGCATCCAATTTTTCCACGACCAGGTTGACAGCATGCAGTGGCAGTACCGTCTGCCGGGGCCGGTCAGCACTGTCGCCACCGACATGGCAAGTATCGCGGCTGTTCTCGCGGCGCGCGCGAACGAGCTGGGCGTCGAGATATTGCGAGGTTACGGCGTTGAAGATTTCAAGCAGTCCGAAGCCGGCGTAACTGTCTTCGCAGGCGGTCGCGAGTTTCGAGGACAGTGGCTTGTCGGCTGCGACGGCGGCCGCAGCGCGGTGCGCAAGTTGGCGCGAATCGGATTTAGCGGCACTGATCCTGAGTTCACAGGCTACTCGGCCAAGGTCACGCTTGCTGAACCGGGCATTCTCAAACCCGGCCGTCATTACACGGCGACAGGAATGTATGTCTACGCAGCGCCCGGCACGCTCGGCATGGTCGACTTTGACGGGGGCGCATTCCATCGCACCGTTCCAGTAACGCGAGAGCATGTCGAGACTGTGCTACGCAAGGTTTCCGGCGCCGACGTCAGGGTAACGGAGCTCGAACTTGCCACAACCTGGACCGACCGCGCTTACCAGGCAACGGAATACAGGAAGGGCCGCGTGCTATTGGCCGGCGACGCTGCGCACATACATTCGCCGCTTGGCGGGCAAGGGCTGAACCTCGGGCTTGGCGACGCAATGAACCTTGGCTGGAAGCTTGCAGCGACATTGCATGGAACCGCTCCAGCCGATCTGCTTGACAGTTACGAACGCGAACGGCAACCGGAAGGCGCACGAATCCTCGACTGGTCCCGTGCGCAGGTAGCATTGATGCGTCCCGGCCCGAGTTCGCGTGCGCTGGAAGCGATCATCCGCGACCTGATTCAGACGGATGATGGCGCGACCTATTTCGCCGGGCGCGTTTGGGGCGTCGAAACCCGCTACGATCTCGGCGACGCTCACCCGCTGGCTGGCCGTAGCGCGCCTGATTTCGAGCTTGCCGACGGAACGAGGCTGAACATGCACCTTCGAAAAGGGCAGGGGTTTTTGCTCGACTTCGATGGGGACGACTCGCTCAAGGAGATTGCCGCTCGCTGGGGCGATAGCATTTGCTATGTCGCGAGTTCCGCAAAGGAGCGATTGGATTTAAGCGCGCTGTTGATACGTCCTGACGGTATCGTTGCCTGGGCCAGTGACTCCGCCAGCAAAAGAAGCAACGCTGCTGCCATTGCAGCCAGATGGTTTGGCAAACCATGAATACGATTCACCCATTTTTTTACAAGACCTATGCAAACAATTTCCGACGAAGCTACCTGGATTAATGAACTTCCCCTTGAATGTCAGCTTCGATTCCTGGCCAGGCTAAGCTTTAACCTCACAGTAGCTGGACGAAACAGCTATGAGGTAGGTACAAATGAGCTTACTCATCCTACTGAGCTTCGAAGGGTGAATGAAATTCAGCATCGAGTAACGGCCTGCCTGTCGCAGCTTTTGAATGGCGATTGCCCTGACGGCTTCGTGGCCTCAATGGCGAGCCTGGTACTGGCAAGCCAAGACGTTGAACTGGATAGCCTGCTGCAATATAGCTGGGCTGAAGCAAAAAACCGATCGATCCCGATGGCGGCACATTGACGTTGGCCTGCACCTTCAACCACGTAATGACCACGGGTAACGAAAGCACATCGGTGAAATCCGGCAGGTAGACTGCGAAATAATTGCGAAAGTGTTACTGATTTGATGCAAGCGAGGACAACTTTGCGGTTATTGCGCTGGGGCGCGCTGACAGCCCCCAACCCAAACCTGTCGAGGTCCACCAATGAACGTCTTGCATATCGTGCGGAAGGAACTGCTCGGTACCGCGCTTGCCGCTGCCTGCGGCATGGCGGCGGCCGATCCCAGTGTCGTTGCGGAGTCTCAAATCAGCAATCTGCAGTTTGGCGTGATCGACTTGACGCCGAGCGACGGCCAGGCGGCCGGCATTACCATCAATGGAGAGGAAGGCATGGTCAGCCGCTACCTTGTCGACCGCAGTCCCGGTGGGCTGGAACGCCATGACACTCGCTCCATCGCTAAGGGGATGAGCGAAACGGTCTTTTACACCTCTGGCCCGTCGTTCGCGGGATTCTCTTATGATCAGGTGGGCAGCATGAAAGCTGGCATCGCCGCGTATGACAACCTGGCCGTCGGGGGAGATACCGGTGCGTCCGTTTTCCGTAACTATACCGTTATCATCGCGCCGCACAGCGTGCTCACAGTACGCGGTGAAGCCTCCACTTCCATCGCCAGAACGGACGTGGGGACTTACGATTCCCTCGGTTACGTCTCTGCCGCTGCCCTGATCAAGACGTGGGAGGGAACTTTCACCGTGTTCCGCCACTTCGTGGATACCACCCCTGACAGCGGCGGGGACAGTTGGTCCGAGGACTTTTACCTAATGTATGCGAACTCCACGGACGACGACATCAAGGTGCTTGTCGACACATATGTTGCCGCCAGCGGCATGATCGTTTCATCGATTCCGGAACCTTCGGCTTATGCGATGTTTGCCGCAGGCTTGATGCTGTTGGGCGCACTGCGCCGACAATCGTGCTAACAAGGGGGACTGCGATGAACCTCATTCCATCTTTCAGTAGCTTCCTGGCCGGTGCAATGCTGGCTCTTGTCGCGGCCAGCGCCGCCGCCGACGCGGGCGTCACCGCTACCGCGCGCGTTACGAACCTGCAGTTCGGCGTCCTCGATCTTCAGCCGGACGACGGTGTCGCCGCAAGCTTCCGTCCGGATGGCCTTTCCGGGGATCTCACGGTCGCGCTGAACACCCAAACCGACAGCCGTCATGTCACCGGGACTGCGAACGATATTCTTGGCCTGGCGACAGCGCATTCGTCCGCGCAAGCAATGTATGGCATGACTGGATCCATCGGAGCCGTTTCGGATGCCCACAGCGATCTTGGCCCGGGCGGCAAGGCGAACGCATGGCTGGATCAGCGCTTTGGGTTCTTCCTCGCACCTAACGCTGCCTTGACCGTCGCCGGCACGGCCGAATACTCGGTCATCCGCCAGGACCCCGACTTTTCGGTTTCCTGGGGCAAGGCCGGCACGCTGATCGAAATGCGCTCCGCTGGACAGCCGGAGTTGTGGACTTACCTGGCGCGGACCGTCGAGCTGGCGACAGGCGCAGGCAGCACCAATGTGGAGAATTTCTGGCTGGGCTTTGCCAATACCACGGACGACGAAATCTATGTAGACCTGTCGTTCGAGTTCGCGGCACAGACCGCGGTTGGCACCATCCCGATTCCCGAGCCGTTCAGCTATGCCATGCTGGCTGCAGGCCTGGCCCTGTTGGGCGTGGTGAAACAACGCAGCGTTCGCCGGGCAGGATAGGCACGCTAGATGCCGCCCATGCAGATGTATTTGATGACGAGGTAGTCGTCGATGCCGTGCGTCGAGCCTTCGCGGCCAAGGCCCGATTGCTTGACGCCGCCGAACGGTGCGATTTCGGTCGAGATCAGGCCGGTGTTCACGCCCACCATGCCACTCTCCAAGCCTTCGGCCACGCGCCAGATACGGCCGATATCGCGCGAGTAGAAGTATGCTGCGAGCCCGAACTCGGTGTCGTTAGCCAGCGCCACGGCTTCCTCGTCGGTTTTGAAGCGGAACAGCGGCGCCAACGGACCAAAGGTCTCTTCGCGCGCAACCAGCATGTCGGCATTCACGTCGGCCAGCACGGTTGGCTGGAAGAAGCTGTGGCCCAGGTCATGCCGCTTGCCGCCTAACAGCAAGCGTGCGCCTTTGCCAACGGCATCGGCGATATGCTCTTCCACCTTGACGACGGCCTTCTCCTCGATCAGCGGGCCTTGCGTTACGCCGTCATCGGCGCCGTTGCCGACTTTGAGTTTGCGTACCGCTTCCACCAGCTTCGACGCGAAGGAGTCGTACACGCCATCCTGCACGTAGATGCGGTTCGCGCATACGCAGGTTTGGCCGGCGTTGCGGTATTTGGATGCGATTGCACCTTCCACCGCCGCGTCCAGGTCGGCATCATCGAATACGATGAAAGGCGCATTGCCGCCAAGTTCCAGCGACAGTTTCTTGATCGTCGGTGCGCACTGTTCCATCAGCAGGCGGCCGACTGCCGTCGAACCGGTGAAACTCAATTTGCGCACGATTGGGTTGGAGGTCATCTCGCCGCCGATCTCGCGCGATGCGCCGGTGATCACGCTGAATACGCCTGCCGGTACGCCGGCGCGTTCCGCCAGCACGGCCAATGCCAATGCGGAGAAGGGCGTGAGTTCCGCCGGCTTCACCACCATTGGGCAACCCGCGGCAAGCGCCGGTCCGGCCTTGCGCGTGATCATCGCGGCCGGGAAGTTCCACGGCGTGATCGCCGCACTGACGCCAATCGGCTCGCGCGTGACTACCACGCGCTTGTCGGGCCATGGCGATGCCAGGGTTTCGCCCGCAATGCGTTTGGCCTCCTCGCCAAACCATTCGATGAAGGATGCGGCATAGGTGATTTCGCCTTTGGATTCAGCCAGCGGCTTGCCTTGTTCCGCCGTCATCAGCGCGGCCAGGTCGTCGGCATTGGCGAGAATCAGGTCATTCCATTTGCGCAGGATGGCGGCGCGTGCCTTGGCCGGTTTCTTGCGCCATTCGGGCCATGCGGCATTGGCGGCTTCGATGGCGCGGCGAGTTTCGGCGGCGCCCATTTTCGGCACGCTGCCAAGGGTTTCGCCGGTGGCGGGATTGGTGACGCTGATGGTTGCGCCCCCGTCGGCATCGCACCATTGGCCAGCGATAAAGCACTGTTGGCGCAGAAGGCTGGGATCTTTCAGGGTCAGCATGATTCACCTCCAAAGTAAGAAACCAGTATACCGGGTATCACGCTGCACGGTTGCCACATTCCAAAATTGGGAATAAGATCAAGCTGCACACTGATAGTTACCGAAAAAAACTAAACATGCGCCGCCCCATCGTACTGGTCCCCGCCTGCAGCCAGAATAAAGGCTCCCATCCCAGCTACGCCGCTCAAAACAAATACGTTGATGCGGTGGCTGTGGGAGCGCGCTGCCAGCCGTTGTTAGTCCCTCCCCTGGGCGACAACACGGATATTGAAAGCCTGCTTGGCATCGCCAATGGCATTATGCTGACCGGCGCTGCCTCCAATTTGCAGGCAAGCCTGTATGGGCAGGCAACCCTTGACCCCTCGCTGCCGGAAGATCACGCGCGCGATGCGACCACTTTGCCGCTGATCCGCGCTGCGCTGATGCACGGCATTCCGATCCTGGCGATTTGCCGCGGGTTCCAGGAAGTGAATGTGGCGCTGGGCGGAACGCTGCATCAATCCGTGCACACGGTTCCCGGCTACTTTGACCATCGCGAAGACAAGACACAATCGCTTGAGCAGCAATACGCAGCGGCCCATCGCGTCAAGCTCGAAAAGGGTGGCTTGCTGGCGCATATTCTCGATGGTGCTAGCGAAATACAAGTGAATTCGCTGCACGGGCAGGGCATTGACCGCCTGGCGCCCGGCTTGCAAGTCGAGGCATGTTCCGACGATGGCCTGATCGAAGCTTATTCCATCACGGCTTCTCCTTCGTTCGCGCTGGCGGTGCAATGGCACCCCGAATGGCGCGTCGAAGAGAACCGCGATTCCATGCGCATGTTCAGCGCATTCGGCCTTGCATGCCGCGTGCATAGGGATCGCATTCCTTAGGTGGCTTTCCTTCAGTAGTGCTGTTTTCTAAACTACCTGAGAGGAAGCTATGGCAATCCGCGAAAATTTCAGTTACACCGACATGGACGAGTGGCTCAATGAAAAGAGAGTCACGGAGATCGAATGCCTGGTCCCTGACCTGACCGGCGTCGCACGCGGGAAGATTCTCCCGCGCGGCAAATTCACCCAGGAGCGTGGCATGCGCATTCCTGAGGCGGTGCTTGGCATGACCGTCACCGGCAACTATCCTACCGAGGATGATGCCTATGACCGCGCCATCTCCAGCACCGACCGCGACATGATCCTGAAGGCCGACCCTACCACCATCACCATGGTGCCGTGGGCGGTCGACCCCACCGCGCAAGTGATCCACGACTGCTATTTCAGCGACGGCCGCCTCGTCGATTTCGCTCCGCGATCGGTATTGCGCCGCGTGTTGAAGCTGTTCGAAGACAAGGGTTGGAAGCCGGTCGTTGCGCCGGAACTTGAGTTCTACCTGACCGACAAGAATTCCGACCCCGACCTGCCGCTGAAGGCGCCGATTGGCCGCAGCGGCCGCGCCGAAACCAGCCGCCAGGTGTACAGCATCGACGCGGTGAACGAGTTCGACCCACTGTTCGAGGACATCTACGATTACTGCGACCTGATGGGCCTCGACGTCGACACCCTGATTCACGAAATCGGTGCCGGCCAGATGGAGATCAACTTCCTGCACGGCGAGCCGCTTGGCCTGGCCGACAAGGTGTTCTTCTTCAAGCGCACCTTGCGAGAGGCGGCATTGAAGCACCACATGTACGCCACCTTCATGGCCAAGCCGATGGCTGGCGAGCCGGGATCGGCAATGCATATCCACCAGAGCGTGGTCGATGCGCGCAGCGGCTGGAACATCTTCAGCAACCAGGATGGCTCGCCATCGCAGCTGTTCAAAGCTTATATCGGCGGCCTGCAGCGTTATATGCCGAGCGCATTGGCGATCGTTGCGCCGTATGTGAATTCCTATCGCCGGCTGGTGCGTCACACGGCGGCGCCGATCAACATCCAGTGGGGCATGGATAATCGCACCGTCGGCTTCCGCGTTCCGGAGTCGGGAGTGCAGGACCGTCGCGTTGAGAACCGCATCATTGGCGCCGACGCCAATCCTTACCTGGCGCTGGCAGTGACGCTGGCCTGCGGCTATCTCGGGATGACTGAGTCGCTCGAACCTACCGCACCAACCACCGGCAGCGCGTATGAAATGAAATACGAACTGCCGCAAGGCTTGCCGGAAGCGCTGAAGATACTGCGTGGCGAAGACAAGCTGCGCTTCGTTCTGGGCGAGCGCTTTATCGACGTCTATGCCGCCATCAAGGACCTGGAGCACCAGGAGTTCATGACCGTCATCAGCCCGTGGGAGCGCGAGCACCTGCTGCTGCACGTATGAGGGGGCGATCATGGACGATACCAAAACACTCCAGGCGCGCGACCACGCGCATTACCTGCATCCGTTCACCGACCACAAGGCGTTAGGAGAACGCGGCGTACGCGTGATGGTGCGCGGCGAAGGAATCTACCTCTGGGACTCGGAAGGCAAGAAAATCCTGGACGGCATGTCCGGCCTATGGTGCGTGAACGTCGGCTACGGCCGTCACAGCATCTCAAAGGCCGTGTTCGACCAGATGGAGACGCTGCCGTTCTACAACAGCTTCTTTAACACGACAAACGTGCCGGCGGTGACGCTGGCGGCGAAACTGGCGGAGATTGCGCCGCCGGGCTTCAAGCATGTGTTCTTCACGGGCTCGGGCTCGGAGGCAAACGACACCAATGTGCGCATGGTGCGTCGCTATTGGGACTTGAAGGGCCAGCCACACCGCCACACCATCATCAGCCGCTTCAACGCCTACCACGGCAGCACCATGGCTGGCGCCTCGCTGGGCGGCATGGAAGGCATGCATGCGCAGGGCGGCTTGCCGATTCCCGGCATTGTGCACATCCGCCAGCCGAACTACCTCGAGTCGGGGCGCGGCATGTCGGAAGACGAATTCGGCATCGAGGCCGCATCGTGGCTGGAGCAGAAGATACTGGACGTCGGCCCGGAAAAGGTGGCGGCCTTTATCGGCGAGCCGATCCAGGGCGCGGGCGGCGTGGTGATCCCACCGCGCACTTACTGGCCGGAGATCCAGCGCATCTGCGACAAGTACGGCATTCTCCTGATCGCCGACGAAGTCATCACCGGGTTTGGCCGCACCGGCGGCATGTTCGCTTGCGAGTATTTCGACTTCAAGCCGGACCTGATTACCTTCGCCAAGGGCGTCACCTCGGGCTATATCCCGCTTGGCGGTGTGCTGGTCGGCGAGCGCGTGGCGGAGGTGCTGATCGGGAAGGGCGGCGAGTTCGCGCACGGCTTTACTTACTCCGGCCACCCTGTCGCGTGTGCTGCGGCGCTTGAGACGATTCGTATCATCGAAGAAGAAAAGCTGGTGCAGCGCGTAGCCGAAGATACCGGCCCATATCTTGCGCAGCGTTTCGCAACGCTCGGCGACCATCCCCTGGTTGGCTATGCCAACAGCTGCGGCTTCGTCGCAGGCCTGAACCTTGTGCGGCGCAAGGGCCCCACAATACATGGCCACGAATACTTCGATCCGAAGCTGGAAGTGGGCATGGTATGCCGCGGCTATATGTTCAACAACGGCATGATCATGCGCGCGGTGGGCGACCGGATGATCATTGCACCGCCGCTGGTAATGACGCGCGAGCAGATCGACGAAATGGTGGCGCTGATCCGGCGCTGCCTTGACGATACCTATGCGGACCTGCAGCAGAGAGGATGGATGTAGCCATGGCAAAAGAAACGATCAACTGGCACGACCGGGCCAAGATGCTGACCCTCGACGGTCGCGCCTTCATCAACGGCGAACGCACCTGGGCGCGCGGCGAGCGCAAGTTCGACAACCTTTCTCCTATCGACGGCCGCTACCTGTCGCAGACGGCGCGCTGCGATGCGGCGGACGTCGACCAGGCAGTTGCTGTGGCACGCCGCGCCTTCGACAGCGGACGCTGGGCGAACCAGGCGCCGGCGCAGCGCAAGCGTGTTCTCATCAAGTTCGCGGACCTGATGATGCAGAACAAGGACGAACTGGCGCTGCTCGAAACACTCGATATGGGCAAGCCGATCAAGTACAGCCAGGTGGTCGACGTTTCGCTCGCGGCCAATTGCATCCGCTGGTACGGAGAAGCGATCGACAAAGTGTACGGCGAGATTGCGCCGACGCCCGGCAATGCGCTGGCCCTGATCACGCGCGAGCCGGTCGGCGTGGTGGCCGCTATCGTGCCCTGGAATTATCCGCTCCTGATGGCGGCGTGGAAGATTGCGCCGGCGCTGGCGGCCGGTAATAGCGTAGTGCTCAAGCCGTCCGAGAAATCACCGCTGTCGGCCTTGCGGCTGGCGGAACTGGCTGCGGAAGCGGGCATTCCTCCCGGCGTATTCAACGTGCTGCCGGGGTACGGCAACGAGGCCGGCGCCGCGCTGGCCATGCACATGGACGTGGACTGCATTGGCTTCACCGGTTCCACGCGCACGGGCAAGCAGATCATCCAGATGGCCGGCCAGTCGAACCTGAAACGTGCGTGGACGGAGCTGGGCGGCAAATCGGCCAATATCGTGTGCGCCGACTGCCCTGACCTCGACGCCGCCGTCGCCGCAGCCGTTGGTTCGATCTACTTCAACCAGGGCGAGAGCTGCAACGCGCCTTCGCGCCTGTTCGTGGAAGAGTCGGTCAAGGACAAGTTCCTGGAGAAGGCGCTGGCCATGGTGCCGTCGTACGCGCCTGGAGACCCGCTCGACGAAAAGACCGTGATGGGCGCGATTGTCGATGCGATCCAGATGAAGACGGTAATGGGATATATCGAAGCCGGCCGCGACGAAGGGGCGAAGCTCCTGGCGGGCGGTAATGCAGTGCGCAAGGAAACCGGCGGCTTCTATGTTGAACCGACGCTGTTTGACGGCGTGCAGAACACGATGAAGATCGCGCGGGAAGAGATTTTTGGCCCCGTGCTGTCGGTGCTGTCGTTCAAGGACCTCGATGAGGCAGTGAAACAGGCCAACGATACGCCGTATGGACTGCATGCTGCCGTGTGGACATCGGATATTTCGAAAGCGATCCGTACCTCGCGGGCGCTGAAGGCGGGCACCGTGCACGTCAACCAGTACGATGGCGACGATATCACGGTGCCGTTTGGCGGCTTTAAGCAGTCAGGCAATGGCCGTGACAAGTCGCTGCATGCCTTCGACAAGTACACCGAGTTGAAGACGACCTGGATTCAGGTTTAAGCGCCGCAGCACTTCTTGAATTTCTTCCCGCTGCCGCAAGGGCAAGGATCGTTGCGGCCAGCCTTCGCCACCTTCGGCTGCGGCGAGTGGAAGAATTCGTTGATCCTGATGACGGCCTGCGGCACCTTGGCGGCGTTCAGCGGCGCCTGGAACGGCACCAGCAGGGCAGGCTGCTGGGCGCGCAGCGGCGCCCAGGCATCAGCCGCCATGTTCATGCCGGCCATGAAGCCTTCGCACCATGCTTCCGCCGTCCAGTTGCCGCCGCATTCGTAGATCGGCTCAAAGCTGCCCGGATCCTTCTGCATCCACACGCGCATGTAGTCGTGGTGGCGCACAGCCAGGGCGGCAGCTTCGTCGTTGCCGGCCGCGCCGCCCCAGACTTCCGGCAACCACGCCTCCTGCGCCACTTCGGCCGGGCCGACCACCAGCGCGGTCAGGAAGCCTTCCAGCTTGGCGACGTCCATGCTCTGCGGGCCGATTTCGGCCAGCAGCTCATCGAGCCGGTCGTACTCGTCGTCGTTCAGCGGGTTCAGAAGCAATGCTCCAGTGCCGGGAAGGTGCCGCCCTTGACGGCATCGATGTAGGCCGACACGGCAGCCTGGATCGACACCTGGCCTTCCATGAAGTTTTTCACGAAGCGCGCCTTGCGGCCTGGGAACACGCCCAGCATGTCATGCATCACCAGCACCTGGCCCGAGCAGTCCGGACCTGCGCCAATGCCGATGGTCGGCATCGACAGCATATCGGTCACTTCCTTGCCCAGCGCGGTAGGAATCGCTTCCAGCACCACCATGGCTGCGCCGGCAGCCTGCAGCTTGAGCGCGTCCTGCTTCAGCAGCTCTGCGCTCTCGATGGTCTTGCCCTGCACCTTGTAGCCGCCCAGCGTGTGCACGGACTGCGGGGTCAGGCCCAGGTGGGCGCAAACCGGGATCGAACGTTCCACCAGGAAGCGCACGGTTTCGGCAACCCAGGCGCCGCCTTCGATCTTCACCATGTGCGCGCCGGCCTGGATCAGTTGCACGGCATTGCCGAACGCCTGCTCAGGGGTGGCGTAGGAGCCGAACGGCATGTCGGCCAGGATCAGCGCGTTTTTCGCACCACGGGCTACGGCGGCAGTGTGGTAGGCGATTTCCTGCACGGTAACCGGCAGGGTGGACTGGTGGCCGTTGCACACCATGCCCAGCGAATCACCGATCAGCAGCACTTCCACGCCGCAGCCGTCCATCAGGGAGGCGAAACTGGCGTCGTAGCAGGTCAGCATGGTGATCTTTTCGCCGGCTGCCTTCAAGGAGTTAATCGAAGGGATCGTGACCGCCTTGGTAGGGACGGCACGCGCAGGCGCCGGGTAAGGGTTTTGCAAGTTGCCAGACATGGGATGTCCTTAAATTCGAAAAGCGCTATTGTACACAGCGGGCAAAACCGGTAAACCTGGGTCAGACCCGAAGGGTCTGACCCCCGACGGTTTTGAAGTCACGGGTTTGGTTCGAGGCCTTTGACTTTTGACGACGATCAACGGCGCACAACCGAAACCTGCGGCAGTCGAGCAGACTGGGTCTGACCCTGCGGGTCAGACCCCGGTTTACCGGTTCAAAGGCGGATAATACCTTGGTCTGAAACAGAGGGCGCAAAGTCGTCCGCGCGCCCCAGCCCTGGCAGCACCACCTCGGGCGCCAGCTCCAGCAGCGGCATCAGCACAAACGCCCGCTGGTGCATGCGCGGATGGGGCACGGTAAGCGTCGGCGTCGCAATCTGTTCATCCCCGTACAGCAGCAGGTCCAGGTCCAGGGTACGCGGGGCGTTGTAGTAGGGACGCTCGCGGCCGTGGGCCTGCTCGATGTCGAACAGGGCTTCCAGCAGCGCCTGCGCGGGCAAGGAGGTCTCCAGGCGGGCGACCGCGTTGATGTAATCGTCGCCCGAAGAATCGATGGGCGCCGTACGGTACAGCGAAGATACCGCCTCCACCGTGGAACCCGGCACTTTGCGCAGGCGTTCGAATGCATCCAGCACATTGGCGCGCGCATCACCGAGATTGGCGCCAATGCCGATATAGGCGGCAACAGGCATCAAGCTTCGCCGGCCGGGGCGTTGCCGCCACCGCCGCTGCGGCGGCCACGGCGAGGACGGCGGCGGCGCTTGCGTGCCGGTGCCTCGCCTTCAGCAGGTGGATTCAGGAATTCGTCGTCATCCGACTCGTCGCCTTCTTCGCCATCCGGATTCGCATCCATCGGTGCGTCGTCGGGCGCGGCAGCGCGGCTGCGGCGCGCGGCAGGTTTCTTCTTCTTGCCACCGCCGGACGAAGCCGCCGACACCAGCTCGGCGCGCATGGACTCGTCACCCTCGTAGAAGGCCGTCCACCAGTCGCCCAGCTCGCGGTCGATCTCGCCGGAAGCGCAGCGCAGCAGCAGGAAGTCATAGCCGGCGCGGAAGCGCAGGTGTTCCAGCAGCTTGTAAGGATTCTTGCCATTGCGGCGCTCGAAGCGCGGCTGCATGGCCCAGATGTCGCGCATGTCGGAACCGATCTTGCGCTGGATCGCCAGCTTCTCGGTCTGCGATTCCAGCACTTCGTCGGCCGCCAGGTGCAGGGCAGGAATCGGGAATTCGCCTGCCGCCTGGTAGGCCTGCCACTTCTCCAGCACCTGGTGCCACAGGAGGGAAGCGAACAGGAAGCCCGGCGATACGGTCTTGCCGGCCATCACGCGCTTGTCGGTGGAGTCCAGCGCCAGCGTCACGAACTTGGTGCCCATCGGCTGCTCCAGCACCACGTCCAGCATCGGCAGCAGGCCATGGTGCAGGCCTTCCTTGCGCAGTTGCTGCAGGCAGGCCAGGGCCTGGCCGGAAGTCAGGAGCTTGAGCATCTCGTCGAACACGCGCGCCGCGGGCACGTTGTCGATCAAAGGCGCCATGACGCCGATCGGCTCGGCTGTCGAACGCTCAATGGAAAATTTCAGCTTGGCCGCAAAGCGCACCACGCGCAGCATGCGCACCGGGTCTTCGCGGTAGCGCGCCTCCGGCTGGCCGATGATGCGCAGCGTCTTGGCGCGGATATCTTCAATGCCGCCGTGGTAGTCCAGCACTTCCTGCGTGGCAGGGTTGTAGTACATCGCGTTGATGGTGAAGTCGCGGCGTTCCGCGTCTTCCGCCTGCGAGCCGAAGGTGTTATCGCGCAGCACGCGGCCATGCTCGTCTTTCGGCGCGTTGTCGGTGGCGGTGCCGCGGAAAGTGGTCACTTCCAGCAGGTCCTGGCCGAACATCACGTGCACGATCTGGAAGCGGCGGCCGATGATGAAGGCGCGGCGGAACAGGCGCTTGACCTGTTCCGGGGTGGCATTGGTCGCAACGTCGAAGTCCTTGGGTTTTACGCCCAGCAGCAGGTCGCGCACGGCGCCGCCGACGACGAAGGCTTCAAAGCCGGCTTCCTGCAGCGTGCTGGTGACGCGGATCGCGTTGTTGGACACCATGCGCGGGTCGATGCCATGGTCCTTTGGGCCCAGCACGAGCGGTTCGTTGCGGGGTCTCGCGTTCTTGACGCCCAGGATCTTGCGGATGAATTTCTTAATCATTGAACAGGTGAATTAGTGGCCAGCCTTGCGCGGTCGCGTGCTCGGACAGCTTGGCGTTCGGGTTGGTCGCGATCGGATGGCTGACGATCGAGAGCAGCGGCAGGTCGTTGTGGGAATCGCTGTAGAAGTGGACGCTTTCGAAGCTGTCCAGCGAGTGTCCCAATTTCTCCAGCCATGCCTTGGTGTGCACGATCTTGCCTTCGCCCTGGGTTGGCGTGCCGAGCAGCTTGCCGGTGATGCGGCCGGCGGCATCGCGCTCCGGCATCGCGGCAATCAGGTGCTCCACGCCGAAGGCCTCGGCGATCGGCGCCACCACGAAGTGGTTGGTCGCCGTCACGATCGCCACCAGGTCGCCTGCGTCGAGGTGCTTTTGCAGCAGCGCGCGGGCGGCAGGGAGGATGTTAGGCATCACCACTTCGGTCATGTACTGCTGCTGCAGTTCGGCCAGGCGTTCAGGTTCGAACGCAGCCAGGGTTCCGAGCGAAAATTCCAGGTATTCCACCGGATCCAGGGTGCCCGCCTGGTACTGGGCGAAGAACTCTTCGTTGCGGCGCTTGAATTCAGTAGCATCGACGGCGCCCACGCGGCACAGGAACTGGCCCCACTCGAAATCGGAATCGATCGGCAGCAGGGTATGGTCAAGGTCGAACAGGGCGAGTTTCATCATTCTTTCGCTTCCTCCTGCAGCCATTCGCGCAGCAGGGGCAGGGTGATCGGGCGTTTGGTTTCCAGGGAATACTGGTCGAGCGAGTCGAGCATCGAGGACAGCGATACCATGTCGCGCTGGAAGTGCGACAGCAGGTAAGGTAGCACACCGGGGGACAGGGTCAAACCGCGCGCTTCCGCCATCTGCGTCAGCGTTGCAAGTTTTTCCTCGTCGGTCAGGCCATGGATCTGGTACACCAGGCCCCAGCCCATGCGCGTGCGCAAGTCCTCGCGCACCGGCAGCACGGCCGGGGCGACCGAGCCCGCGCTTACCATGAAGGCGTTGTTGGCGCGGATCTCGTTGAACAGGGCAAAGGCATCGATCTGGGCCACCGGCGACAGCTTTTCGCAGTCGTCCAGCAGGTACAGGTCCACGTCCGGCGAATACAGGAACTCGGTTTCAATCGAAAACGGCGAAATATAGCGCGCGCGTTCGCTCGAGGCGAGCGCCTTCAGCAGGTGCGACTTGCCTGCGCCAATTTCCCCCCACAGGTAGGCGAAATGCTCGCGGGAGCTGCGTTCGGCGAACTGGCGCATCAGCGCCGCCACCTCGGCATTGCGGCCCACCTCGAAGGATTCGAGGGTGCACACCGGCTCCGCACCCAGGTCAAGCACCAGCTGTTTCATTGGACTTGTCCCGGCTTTGTGGACTTTTTGCTAACGTAATCGATCTTCACACTACGCATTATAAAAGCTGCTGCGCAGGTAGTGGCGGCGCAAGTGCCGGAAACCGACCATCAAGAGGGCGGAAGCCGGCAAAGCGAGCAGTACGCCGACGAAGCCGAACAGCTGGCCGAAGGCCAACAAAGCGAAGATCACGGCCAGCGGATCGAGGCCGATGCGCTCGCCCACCAGGCGCGGCGTCAGGAAAAATCCTTCGATCACCTGGCCCAGGCCGTAGATGATGGCCACCGCCACCAGCCCGCTCCAGTCGGAAAACTGCAGTACCGCCGCCATCAGCGCCAGCAGCAGGCCGAGGCCGAAGCCGAGATAGGGAATGAACACCAGCACGCCGGACAGGATGCCGACCGGCAGCGCCACGTCGAAGCCCGCCACCGCCAGCGCGGTGGAGTAATAAACCGACAACACCAGCATGACCAGCAACTGGCCGCGCAGGTACTGGGCCAGCAAGGCGTCCGACTCGCGTGCCATCTCCATGGTGGCGCCGATATAGCGGCGCGGCACGGCAGCGGCAATGCGCGCCAGCAGCTGGTGCCAGTCCAGCAGCAGGTAGAACAGCACGACCGGGATCAGCACCAGCGTCGCCAGCCAGCCCAATACGGCGCTGCCGCCGGTGCGCACGGAATTCAGCACGGCAGCCCAGATCTGGTTGCCGCTTTCCGCCATCTTCTCCGCCACCAGGGCTTTGATGCTGGCGCCGTCGAGCGTGAACTCCACGCCCAGTTGCTGCAGGCGCGGGCCCAGCGTGTCATTCAGCTTGGCCAGCGAAGCGGGAATGGCCGCCTGCAGCAGCGGGATCTCCTTTTGCAGCACCGGCACCACGATCAGCAGCAGCGCCAGCACGGCGGCGCCGAACAGCGTGATGACGATGGACACCGCCAGCGCGCGCGGCATCTTCCAGCGCTTGAACAGGCGCAGGCGGCACAGTTTGTCGACCGCGGGATTCAGCGCATAGGCGAAAATGGCGGCGGCCAGGAAGGGCGTCAATACCGGCCCCAGGATCCAGAGCAGGAAAAAGAAGGCGGCCCAGACCGATACCCAGAATAGCGTTTGTTTTTGTTCTGCCGAGAGGGGAAGAGGCATCTGCTGGGGCGTGGTCGGGACGAAGGAAGGGCTATTCTAACGCCTCTGCTGTTAAAAACACCATGCGCCGGGCCTACCAGTAGTTTAATATTTCTATAAATAAACTTTGAAGTGGAAGTCATGCTGTCTGTCCGTACCCAACCCGCCGTAGCGGCCCTGTCCCTGGCGTTTGCCGCGCATGCCCCTGCCATGGCAGCGGACGACGGCGAAAAGTGCGAAGGCTTCAACCGCCTGCTGTGCATGCCCATGGCCGCGGCGGCCAGCGTGGCAAACGCCGCCGCCAACGTCGCCGAGGCGGTGAACTTCAAGAAGCCGTCCACCAAAGTCATCGACGCAACGGACGAGGGCGACCTGGACCGCATCAAGCGCTTCGACCCCAGGAAGGACTCCAGCTTCGCGCCGGAAAACATGCTGGGCGTGGCCGTCAATACCTACCTGACCAAGCCCGACCCGGCCAGGGACGCCAAGCGCTTCGCCGTCCTTGAATACCTGGCCGGCAAGGCCGACATCTCCGGCGAACTGGGTACCGTGCTGCTGCAGGAGACCGTGGGCCAGGCCTATTTCGCCCGCAACGCCCCGCAGGAAAGCTGGCCGCGCCGCCTGGCGCTGGCCCACCTGCTGGTCGAACACGGCGCCAGCGCCAAGGGCATCAACCTGTCCACTTGCGACTATTGCGAGACTGATAATGAATTCCTGGCGCTGCTGATCCAGGCTGGCGCCAACCCGAACGTCCAGTCCACTACTTATTCGGCCCTGCTCAATCGCTTTATCCGCAAGGACCAGTTTGACGCCGCCAAACGCCTGGTCGCCCTGGGCGCCGATCCCAACGGCAGCACCTGGGGCAAACGCAGCATGCTGGTGCGCCTGGTGGGCGAATGCGATCAGGACATGACGCGCAAGCTGGTGCCGGCCGACCGCTTCGAGGCGGAATGGCAGAAATGCGTGGCGGCGGTAACCACCCGCGTCAGCTTTGCCATCGAACAGGGCGCCGACCCGAACGGCAAGGCCAGCCCGGACAACGAGTGCCTGACGCCCTATGACGTCGCGCTGGAAAAGAAGAACGAAGAACTGGCGCAACGCCTGCTGAAGCTGGGGGCGCGCCCCGGATTTGGGGAAATTTGCCGCTCTGGTGGCTGAAAACGGCGGATAACAAGAGAAAATGCGGGGGCAAAAATGCTAAAATAGCGGACTTGCCGTATTCGGCCACCGCTTTTCCATTCTTCCGCCTCAGTTGCGACAACACCATGAGCCAACCTTCGAATGTTTCCCTGTCCTACCGTGACGCAGGTGTCGATATTGACGCCGGCGACGCCCTAGTTGAAGCGATCAAGCCATTCGCCAAGCGCACCATGCGCGAAGGCGTGATGGGCGGCATCGGCGGCTTCGGCGCGCTGTTCGAGATCAGCAAGAAATACAAGGAGCCGGTGCTGGTTTCCGGTACCGACGGCGTCGGCACCAAGCTGAAACTGGCGTTTGAGCTGAACCGCCACGACACCGTGGGCATCGACCTGGTGGCCATGAGCGTGAACGACATCCTGGTGCAGGGCGCCGAGCCGCTGTTCTTCCTCGACTACTTCGCCTGCGGCAAGCTGGACGTGGCTACCGCCACCGACGTCATCAAGGGCATCGCAGCAGGCTGCGAACAGGCAGGCTGCGCACTGATCGGCGGCGAAACCGCTGAAATGCCATCCATGTACCCGGACGGCGAATACGACCTGGCCGGCTTCGCCGTTGGGGCGGTTGAAAAATCGAAGCTGATCGACGGCTCCAAGATCCAGCCGGGCGACGTGGTGCTGGGCCTGGCCTCCTCCGGCGCCCACTCCAACGGTTACTCGCTGGTTCGCAAGATCATCGAAGTGGCCAAGCCGGACCTGGAGGCCGATTTCCACGGCCGCAAGCTGGCCGACGTCCTGATGGCGCCAACCCGCATCTACGTCAAGCCGCTGCTGGCGCTGATGGAATCGATGGAAGTCAAAGGCCTGGTGCACATCACTGGCGGCGGCCTGGTGGAAAACATTCCACGCGTGCTGGCAGAGAACCTGACCGCCGAACTGGATGGCAAGTCCTGGACCATGCCTCCGCTGTTCCAGTGGCTGCAGCAGCACGGCGGCGTAGCCGACGCAGAAATGCACCGCGTGTTCAACTGCGGCATTGGCATGACCGTGATCGTATCCGCTGAAAACGCCGACGCAGCAATCGCCCAGCTGACCGCAGCCGGCGAGTCCGTCTCCCGCATCGGCAAGATCCGCGCCCGCGCGGAAGGCGAGCACCAGACCATCGTCGTATAAGAAAAAGGGGTACGTCCCCTTTTTTGAAAAAAGGGGACGTACCCCTTTTTTGAGAAGCGGAGCCCTGGCGGCTCCGTTTTCATTTGCCCCTCCCGTTTCGATTTAGCGATCTTATTGCAAATGATTCTCATTTGTATTATGATCGGTGAGTTGCATTTTTATTCACTGCTCACCACACAGCCAGCGGGCTTCCCTAAGTTGCGGAAAGCTGCCAGTCATTGAGGTTTTGCCAGGGAACGCGATCCGGCATTCCCTTGGCTTGGCACGCTTTCTAAGGAACCCCCTATGTGGACCAACTTCGCTGCCGCCGGAGCGGCGGTATGAATTCGCCCGTCACCTGGGACTTGTTTGCGGAAGCCCTGTCTTCGCAACACTACCTGGCTGCGCAACAGCGTGTGCTGCGCCAACTGATCGAGGCACTGCTGTTCGAGCAGGTGCTGGCTGCGGAAATCACGCAAGAAGATGACGGCGTGTGCTTCCATATTCCCGGCCGGACGGCGGCCGGCCAGCCGGTAGCCTATCGCTGCAAGGGCCGCATCAGCGAGAGCTTCGGCCGTATCCGGTTGGATGGCGCTTCGATCTTGCGCGGCGCGCCCGATGGCACGCGTCCCGTCGCATCGCTGCAGGAATTCGTGCTCGAAGCTGGGGCCTTGATCGATACCGACGAGGGCCTGCTGCACCGCTTCTTGCATGAGCTGCAACAGACGCTGCAAAAAGATACGCTGGCACGCTATACACGCCGGCAAGATGGCGAGGGGCGCGACCTGACCGCCTTGGAAGGCCAGTTGCAGGACGCGCACCCCTACCACCCCTGCTACAAATCGCGCGTCGGCTTCGATCCGCTCGACAATGCCGCTTACGGGCCCGAGTTTGCCCCGGCGGTACGCTTGTCCTGGCTGGCGCTGCGGCGCGCCAAGGCCAACGCCGCCGCCTGCCGCGACATCGACTTGCCATCCTTCCTGCGCAGCGAAGCAGGCGAGGAGCAGTATGCGCATTTCAGCGCCAGGCTGACCGCCATGGGACTGGAGCCGGACGATTACTGGCTGTTGCCGGCGCACCCGTGGCATTGGCGCGAGAAGATCGCCAGCCAGCTGTTCCCCTTGCTGCACAGCCGCGACCTGGTCTGGCTTGGCGAAGGCAGCGACGTGTACCGGCCCTTGCAATCGATCCGTTCGCTGGCCAACGCCACGCGCCCGCTGGCCGCCCATGTCAAACTGCCGATCGGCATCGTCAACACCTCGGCCGACCGCATCCTGTCCTGCCATAACGTGGAAAACGCACCGCCGGTATCGGACTGGCTGAACGATATCCTGCAGCGCGACGCAGCGCTGCGTGCTACCGGCCTGGTGTTCCTGCGCGAAGTGGCCGGCATCACTTACCGCGATGCCGGTCTGCCGCTGGCGCTGCAGGCAGCGCAATACGGCATGCTGGGCGCGGTCTGGCGCGAAAGTGCCGACCGGGCCTTGCAGGCTGGCGAAGCCGCCGCACCGTTTTCCGGCCTCTCGCAGTGTGAAGCGGATGGCCGCCCCTTCATCGCGCCGTGGGTCGAGCAGCATGGCCTGTTGCCGTGGCTGGATGCGCTGCTGGAAGCCTCGCTGCCGCCGCTGATTCACCTGCTCTATGCGCAAGGCATCGGCATGGAGGCCCATGCACAGAACATCGTGCTGATCCATCGCGCCGGCCTGCCCGGCCGCATCGCGCTCAAGGATTTGCCGGGCGGCTTGCGCTTCGTGCGCCAATACCTGGCTGATCCTGGCATCTGCCCGCAGTTGCTGCCGACGCCATCGTTCCGCAAGCAGGTCAACGCCACGGCGGGAATGGAAAGCACGTCGCCGGAGGAGGTGCGCGATTACTTCCACGACGCCGTCTTCTTCATCAACTTCGGCGAACTGGCGATGTTCCTGCAGCGGCACTACGGCCTGGTGGAAGCCGACTTCTGGAGCCGCATCGCGGCCAGTATCAGCCGCTACCAGGCGCGCCATCCCGAACTTGCCGAACGCTTTGCGGCATTCGACCTGTTTGCGCCGTCCATCCGCATCGAGCAACTGGCCAAGCGCCGCCTGTTCGCGGAAACCGAAGCGCGCCTGCAAACCGTGCCCAATCCATTGCATCGATGGCGTCCGAAGGCGAGCGCATGAGCACGCGCCGGATTGTCGCCGCAACGCTGGCGGGCCATTTCGCCGCCGCCTTTGCCGCGCTGGGCATGCCGCCGTTCTATGACCGCATCCTGCACGAGGCCTTGGGCAGCAATGCCGCCTGGCTGGCCGGCTGGCTGTTCGTCATTCCGACGCTGGTGGCGGCGCTGTCCAATCCGTGGTGGGGGCGCCTGGCTGACCGCTATGGCAAGAAGCGCTTGCTGCTGCGTGCCCATCTCGGGCTGGCGGCCAGTTTCTGGCTGACCAGCCTGGCCGGCAACGTCTGGCAATTCGCTGCGGCGCTGATGCTGCAAGGCCTGCTGGGCGGCACTTTCGCCGCATCGAACGCCTACCTGGCCACGGTGGTGAGCGGCCATCGCCTGACCCGCTTGCTGACCTTGATGCAAGGCTCGGCCCGCGCCGCCCTGTTTGCCGGACCGGCCCTGATGGGCATGTTGTCCCATGGCTCCGAACCTTTGCTGATGTACCGCTACCTGGCGCTGCTGCCGCTCGTTTCTGCGCTGCTGGTCTGGCGCCTGCCGGCCGTCGCGGAGCAGCCGGCGGCGGGCGACGCCCTGGTCAAAGGCAGCGATGGCAAGACGCTCGCCGGCGAAGCGATTCCGCCCGGCCACCTGTATGGGCTGCAATTCGCTTTCATTTTCGCGACGGTCATCACCTTTCCCTACTTCGTGCCATATGCCGAGCAAACGCTGGTGAACTTGCATGAGGCGGCGCCGGGTTTGCTGTTCGGATTGCCGCACCTGGTGTACTTGCTGTGCGCGCTGCCCTTGTCGCGCTTTTGCGGACGCCGGCACCTGCTTGCGACCCTGGCCGCCAGCCAGGCAGTGCTCATCGTGGCGTTGCTGGGGCAGGCCGGCAGCCATTCGCTTGCCGCACTGGCCGCGTGGCGCCTCGTCATGGGCGTGGCGATGACGGCCAGCTATATCGCCCTGCACGGCATGGTGGCTGCGATCACCGACGCCGGCAACGCCGGCCGCCGCTTCGGCTCCCTTGAGGGCAGCACCAAGTGGGGCGCGGTGGCAGCCGGCCTGGCGGCCGGCATTGCCGCCGAGCGCTGGGGGTTGCAGTCCCATTTCCTGCTTGGCGCGGCGGCGCTCGCGGCCAGCTGCATCTATCTCGTTGTACTCATGTTCCGTCTATACCGGGGCGATTTCAAACAGCCAGCGCACAGCACCGACTGATCGTGTAGCCAGCCATCAAATGCTTGGAGAATTTCATGTCGACATCAGCTTTGCACCGTAGTCCGAATATGTCGGCGGCGTACTGCGCCGCCAGCCAGCGCAGCCTGGAAACCCTGTTGAACTGCTATTGCCGCGAAGTGGCCATCCCGGAAGGGCACGCCAGCGTCGGCCCGCTGTTCGGCCAGAACGACTGGCCGCTCGCGCTGCGTTGCGCACTGGCCACCGGCCAGGCCCTGCACATCGTGCTGCCGCGGCTCGATAGCCGCGTGGTGGTCGCCGTGCAGGACGACTCGCCAACCGCCAACTATCGCTACTTGTCTGCGCTATATTGCAAGAGCGCCGGCCAGCCGTGGGCTTTGCTGGATTGGCGCATGCTGGCCGACCTGGTCATCCGCGACCTCGCTGCCAAGACCGGCCAGCCCTACAACCACGAATTGCTGGCGCAGATCGAAGACAGCGTGCAGGTCACCACGGCCATCCTGGAAGCGCCATGGCCAAACGCGATGCCGTCCGATCCGCTGGCGGCCTACCTGGACTCCGAACAGTCGCTGACCTACGGCCATCCCTTCCATCCGGCGCCCAAGAGCAGGCAAGGTTTCAGCGCGGAAGACCTGCGCCGCTATTCGCCGGAACTGCGCGGCGGCTTCCCGCTGCACTATTTCGCCGTGCAGCGCGACGCAGTGCTGCAGCAGTCGACCCTGGAGCAATCCTGCGGCGACATCCTGGCTGCCCAGGCGCCGCAAGGATTGGTGGCAGGCGATGACTACCTGCTGGTTCCCGCCCACCCGTGGCAGGCGCGCTGGCTGCTGGAAAAGCCGCTGATCGCCGCCGCCATGCGCGACGGCCGCATCCGCCACCTGGGGGCGCAGGGCGAGCTGTATTACCCGACCTCTTCGGTCCGCACCCTGTACCAGCCCGGCAACCCGTATTTCTACAAGTTCTCGCTGCATGTGCGCCTGACAAATTGCGTGCGCAAGAACGCGGTGTACGAACTGGAAGGCGCACTGCAAGTGAACCGCATCATGAGCGGCCTGATTCCGGACCTGAGTGAGCGCTTCCCCGGCGCCGCCATCATGCCGGAACCGGCCTTCCTGTCGGTCGACCTGCGCGACGGCGACGCCGATGCCAACCGCGAAATCACCGAAGGCTTTGGCCTGATCTTGCGCGGCAATTTCGACCAGCACAACCTGCTGCCGGGCGCCGTCCCCTTGCTGGCCGGAGCCTTGTTCGGCAACCATGTGCTGGGCGAGGCGCGCCTGTCGGCACTGCTGCGCCAGATCGCCGAGCGTGAGCGCATGGCGCCGGAGGCGGCGGCCGTCGAGTGGTTCTCGCGTTATGTGCAACAGATGATGTATCCGGTGCTGCATTGCTACTTCGCGCACGGCGTCGTGTTCGAGCCGCACCTGCAGAACGTGGTGATCGGGCTGGTCGGGGATTGGCCGGCGCAAGCCTTCCTGCGCGATTTCGAAGGCGTCAAGCTGGTTCAGGAAGAGTGGGGCGCAGCCCGCCTGTCCGGCGTCAGCCAGCGCGCGCAGGCAGCGCTGCAGTACGACCGCGAGCGCGGCTGGAAGCGTATCGCCTACTGCCTGTTCGTCAACAATTTTTGCGAAGCGATCCACCAGCTGGCAGCCGGCAATCCGGCCTTGCAGCAAAGGCTGTGGGCGCAGGTACGCCATCACCTGCAGCAATACCAGCACCTGCACGGCACGGCGGAATCCGCCGCGCGCATCGCATCGGTGCTCGACGGCGAACCGTTGCCGGCCAAAGGCAACCTGTGCAACCGATTCCTCAAGCAGGCCGACCGCGCGGCCGACTACGCGCCCTTTGCCAATCCGCTGGCCGCCTTCAAGGAGCAACTGGCATGAGGCTCGACTGGGACCGCGCAATCGCGGCGGCGCGGCAGGCGCACGCCGGGTCGGATCAACCGCTGTGCGCCTTCATCTACGACTTGCCGGCGTTGAAGCGCCATGCGGCGCACTTGCGCGAAGGCTTGCCCGGCCAATGCGACTTTTTCTACGCGATCAAGGCCAATTCGGACGTGCCCCTGCTGCAAACGCTGGCGCCAACCGTCGATGGATTTGAAGCCTCGTCCGGCGGCGAAATCGCCTGGCTGCGCCAGCATTTTCCGCAGGTGCCGGTGATCTTCAGCGGGCCGGGAAAATTGGATAGCGAACTGGCGCTGGCCTTGCAGCATGGCGCCACGGTGCACGTGGAAAGCCTGCATGAACTGGAACGCCTGGCCGTGCTGGCCCGCGCCGGCGGCAAACCGGCATCGATCCTGCTGCGCGTCAATCCGCCGCTGGCCGAGCTGGCGACCACCACGCTGGTAATGGGCGGCAAGCCGACCCAGTTCGGCATCGCCATCGAGCACTTGCCGGCTTGCCTGGAACGGCTGCGGCAAGAGCCACTCCTGGAGTTGCGCGGCTTCCACTTCCACCTGCTGTCGCACCAGCTCGATGCGGACAAGCACCTGCAACTGCTCTCGGCCTACCTGCGCCAGGCACGCGAATGGTGTGAGCAATACAGCTTGCGCATCGAGCATATCAACGTCGGTGGCGGTATCGGGGTCAATTACCGCGAACCGCAGCGCCAGTTCGACTGGCCGGGCTTCAGCGCCGGCCTGGCAGGCATGCTGGCCGAAGAAGCACGCCAGCATGGCGATGACGTGCCGCGCCTGCGCTTTGAGCTCGGGCGTTTCGTCAGCGCGTTTTGCGGCTACTACGCCACCGAGGTGCTGGACATCAAGGAGTCGGGAGAGCGCATATTCGCCATCGTGCGCGGCGGCACGCATCACTTCCGTACCCCTTATGCACAGGGCCACAGCCATCCGTTCCGGGTAGTGCCGGTGGATGGCTGGAAGCATCCCTATTCGCGCCCCGAATCCGTGCAGCGGCCGGTGACGGTCGCCGGCCAGCTTTGCACGCCGAAAGACGTGCTGGCCAGCGACGCCATGCTCGATCGCCTGCGGGTCGGCGACCTGCTGCTGTTCCAGTATGCGGGCGCTTATGCCTGGCATATCTCGCACCACGATTTCCTGCGCCATCCGCATCCACAGCATATCTACCTGCAGGAAGATGCATAGGCCTTAACGATTTTTTAACGTCACATCCGAAGGAAAGTCATGCAACATCGTCGTATTCAACCCCACGTCCTGGCGCTGGCCGCCGCCGCATTGTGCTCGCAATTTGCGTATGCGGCGGACACCGAACTGCCGATGGTCACCGTGCAAACGGCAGCGGCTTCCGATCCGCTGCACGGCACCAGCAGCGCCACCAAGCTCGATGTGCCGCTGCGCGACGTGCCGCAGTCGGTGCAGTTCGTCGACAAAGAGCTGATCCGGGCGCAAGGGGCGGTGGATATGAAGGATGTGCTGCGCAACGTCAGCGGCGTCGCCCCGTCCCAGGGAGAAGGGCGGCGCGACCAGTTCTACATCCGCGGTTTCGACGCCACCCGCGACACCCTGCTGGACGGCATGCGCGACGACAGCCTGTATTTCCGCGACCTGGGCAATGTGGAACGGATCGAGGTGCTGAAAGGCCCGGCCGCGGTGCTGTACGGCCGTGGCTCGGCGGGCGGCGTGATCAACCGCGTCACCAAGAAACCGGTGAAAACGCCGGTGCGCGAGGTGACGTTGAGCGGCGGCTCGGAGAACTTCCGCCGCATCGACCTGGACCTGGGCGGTGCTGCTGGCGAACAGGCAGCGTTCCGCCTGACCGGAGCATACGAGGCGGGCGACAACTACCGCGACGTGGTCCACTCCGAGCGTGCAGTGCTGGCGCCATCCATCGCCTGGACGGCGGGGCGCGACACCAGCTTCCTGCTGCAAACCGAATTCCTTCACCAGAACCGTACCCCCGATCGCGGCATCCCTTCGCTGAACGGCGTGCCGGCCGATGTCCCGGTCGGCAACTTCTACGGCGAGCGCTATGACTACGCCAGGACGGATGCGCAAAATGCCCGCTTCAATGTCGAACATGCGGTCAACGACAAGCTGGTTCTGCGCAATAACTTCCAGTATTCGAAGGTGAAGCTGGATGCGATCAATACCCGCACCCTGGGCCTGGCCGCCGCCAACACGCAAGTGCGCCGCCAGATCACCTACTTCCCCCAGGACCAGAGCAATTTCCTGAACCAGACCGAAGCGGCGTATCAGCTCGATGCCGGCGGCGTTCGTCATTCACTGTTGACCGGCGTTGAACTGGGACACCAGAAGTCCGGGCGCCTGGTGCGTGCTGCTGCGACCACGTCGGTCAGCTTGCAGGCGCCGCAGCAGCTCATGGCCATGCCGGACCTGGCCGCGTTGCCGGTCACGATCGACAACGACTTCAAGTCCGACACGGTCGCATGGTATGCACAGGACCAGGTTTCGTTGAATGAGCAGTGGAAGATGCTCGCCGGCGTACGCTTCGACCGCTTCAAGCAGGAACAGGATGACCGCCGCACCGGCTTGGTCCAGAGCCGCACCGACTCGGTGTGGAGCCCGCGCATCGGCGTGGTTTACCAGCCGGGCCAGGCGCACGCGCTGTACGCAAACCTGAGCCGCTCCTTCCTGCCGGTAGGGAACGACTTCTTCTACGGCGGCAAGGATTTTGCACAGATCAAGCCAGTTGAATCCTTGCAGAAGGAGATTGGCGACAAGAGCGAATGGTTCGGTGGGCGCCTGCAGTCGACCGTCGCCCTGTACGAGATCACGCAGCGCAATGTGGCGACCAAAGACCCTTCCGATCCGGCAGGCGTGCGCCAGGTGCAGACCGGCGAACAGCAAAGCCGCGGACTCGAAGTTGACCTGACGGGCAATTTGGCGCAGGGCTGGAAAGTGTTTGCCAATGCCACCGTCAACCATGCCCGCATTACCCAGTCCAACAACTACAAGGTGGGCAATCGCCCCGCCAACATTCCCAAGCATGCGGCGGGCTTGTGGTCCAACTATGAACTGGGCCACGGCTTTACCATCGGCGCCGGCGCCTTCTACGTGGGAGACCGCTTCGCCGTTGAAGACAATGCGGTGCGCTTGCCATCTTATGTGCGACTCGACGCGATGCTTGGCTACAAAGGCAAGAACTGGGAAGCTGGGCTGAACCTGAACAACCTTGCCGACAAGGTGTATTACGAATCGGCCAACAACAACTTCCAGATCCAGCCAGGTGCACCGCGCAGCGTCGTGGCGTACGTGCGCGTGAAGATCTGAGCTATC
Source organism: uncultured Duganella sp. (assembly GCA_966077345.1). Classification (GTDB taxonomy): domain Bacteria; phylum Pseudomonadota; class Gammaproteobacteria; order Burkholderiales; family Burkholderiaceae_D; genus Rugamonas. The sequence continues at coordinate 74,057 of CBHREK010000058.1, read as the reverse complement.
GCCGGGTGAACTCCATGATCCAGTTGGTCTGCCAGCTGGTGCCATCATCCCACGAGTAGGCCTGCTCCCAGCGGGCCTGGCGCTCGCTGCTGCGGCTCCAGGTGAAGCGCACGCGGGCCGTGCGGCCTTTGTAGACTTCCTCGCCTTCGAAGCGTCCCACGCCATCGGCATCGAAGCGGCCCACCACCGGCGGCAGCAAAGTGCCGGTGGCGGGATCGAGTCCGCCGTCGCGGTTGGTCAGCCAGTAGATGCTCCAGCGTCCGGTCGTTGGATCGAACACGCGCAGCGTCATCGCCACAAATCCGGGCCGCCAGTCGCCCAGCGGCCGGTATTCGTCGTAATTGCCGATGCCGGCCGGCAGCGCGTGCACCAGGTTGCTGGCGCTGAAGGTTTCCCACGGGCTGTCCGGATTGGCGTAATCTGACTGGCGCCGGTTCTGCACCGTCCAGTCGCCATGCAGGAAGTCGAAAGCATGCCGCGCCCGTTCGATTTCGGCGGCCGCAGGCGCACTTGCCGTCGCCGTGCCGCCGACCGCGCCAGCCGTGCCGCTTGCCGCCAGCGCCAGCACCCCAATCAGTTTTTTCATGGTTGTCTCCTGTTTGAAAGAGCCACCATGCTAGGCCGCCAACAGGCGAGAACTTGCCCTATATGCCGGCAGTATCTGAATCCGATACCTCGGCGGTATTTCGGGGCTCGCGCAAAGCGCCGGCGCGATCATTTCGTCCTTGTCAAACGAAAGGACACGCCATGCTCACCACAATCTTCATTGTTTTCGCCGCCTGCTTTGTACTGGAGCGCTTGCGCCCAGGCTGGAAACTGCCCCGTATCCGCACCTGGCCCGTGCGCGTTCTTGCCATCAATGCCGTGCAGCTTGGCGTCGTGCTGCTGGCCGGCGTGAGTTGGGAACGCTGGGCTTCGCAAGCCTCGCTGCTGCACTTGTCGGCCCACGTCGGACCGGTGACTGGCGGCCTGCTGGCCTACTTTATCGCCACGTTCGTGTTCTACTGGTGGCATCGCGTGCGCCACGAATCGGACTTGTTGTGGCGCCTGTTCCACCAGATTCACCACAGCCCTCAGCGCATCGAAGTCATCACCTCCTTCTATAAGCACCCCGGTGAAATGATCGTCAACTCGATCATCGGCAGCCTGCTGGTATATGCCTTCCTTGGCCTGTCGCCGGAAGCGGGCGCGGTCTATACGCTGTGCACCGCGCTCGGCGAATTCTTCTACCACACCAGCGTTACCACGCCGCGCTGGGTCGGCTGGTTCTTCCAGCGTCCCGAGATGCACCGTATCCACCACCAGTACGGCCGCCACAAGAACAACTACGGAGACATCGTGTGGTGGGACATGCTTTTCGGGACCTACGAGAACCCGGAGAAGTTCGAAGCCACATGCGGCTTCGATCCCGACAAGGAAGAACGCCTGGTGGACATGCTGGCCTACCGCGACGTCCACCAGGAGTGATCAGCGCAGCGGCAGCGCGATCGGCCGCATCGGCGCCGCATCCGCACCGCGCAGCTTGAGCGAGGCGCCGATAAAGGCGAACTCATAGACCTTGTCGCGCGCCAGTTCTTCCAGGTTGACCAGCTCCATGATCGGCACCCCGTGCTCGGCCAGCAGGTAGGTGTGCACCGGAATGTAGTTGTCCTTGGCCTCGGAAGGGAAGGCTTCGAAACTCAGGTTGTCCGCGCCCACCACCATCGCACCATGCTGCTCCACCAGGAAGCGTGCCGCATCCAGCCCCATGCCCGGCGGATTCTGCATGAAGGCCTGCGCCTTTTCGAACTGCTGCATGCGCCCGGTGCGGATCAGCACCACATCGCCTTTTTGCAGCGCTACCTTCTGTCGCGCCAGCGCTTCTGCCAGGTCCTTGCCGGTCACGCGGTAATTATCCGGCAGCATGGAGACGCCCTTGGCCGTCGCCACGTCGATCAGCACGCCGCGCGCCACGATCGGCGGCAGCTTTTCCGCACCGGCCACTTTCCAGCCCCGGTCGCCCAGGTGTTCGGAGGCCTTGAAGCCATTCCAGATCTTGCCATTCAGGCCGAAGTGGTTGAGTGCATCGATATGTGTGCCCATGTGCGCATACATCGAGATGGCGCTGCCTGTGTAGCTGACGTGCTGGTTCATGGCTTTGCCGGTCTCCATTGGGTCCGACAGCACATTGCCGTGCGGCGTATGCGTCATCCACATCAGGTAAGGCGGGTCGCCGGCAGCCTGCCAGCTCGGCATGCCGACGAAATAATCCACCGACAGGTCATAGGCGCGGCCGCCGCTGACGCGGGCCAGGATGGCCGCGCTGGAGGCTTGGGTGACCAGGTTCAGTCGCCCGATTTCATCTTGCGGGCCCCAAGGGCTGGTACCTGGTTCGGCAGCCATGGCATTGGCGGACAGCAGCAGGGCGGCAAGGGCGTTTGCGAGTTTCATCTTGGTTCCTTTGTAAGAAATGTCAGTGAAGCCAGCATATTTGATTCTGCTGCTAAGATAATCGGGCAGTTTTGATAAAGACTTTTTACCCGGAGGATTGAATGGACAAGCTGGCCGCCATGCATGCCTTTCGCCGCGTGGTTGAGCGCGGCAGCTTCAGCAAGGCGGCAGAGGAGCTGGGCCTGTCGCCGGCCGGCATCGGCAAGCAGGTGCGCTGGCTGGAGCAGGGCCTGAACGCCGCGCTCTTACTGCGCACCACCCGCACCATGCGCCTGACCGACACCGGCCGTGCCTACTTCCAGGAATGCTGCCGCCTGCTCGACGAGCTGGAAGAGCTCGAGCGCAGCACCAGCGGCGCGCAGGCGGCAATGAAGGGGCGCGTGCGCATCAATGCCCCGATGTCGCTCAGCCTGGTGGTGCTGCCGCCGCTGCTGGCACGTTTCATGGACCAATACCCCGAGATCGACGTCGAGCTCACCATGGCGGACCGCTTGCTCGATGTAGTGGCGGAAGGCTTCGACCTGTCGCTGCGCGTGCGCACCACGCTGCCCGATTCCTCGCTGGTGGTACGCTCCGCCGGCAAGGTAGGGCAATGGCTGTGCGCAGCCCCGTCCTACTTGCGGGAACACGGTACGCCGCAGGTGCCGCACGAGCTGCTGGCCCACCGCGCCCTGGCCTTTCGTCTCGCGGAAGCGCCAGGCCTGTGGCGCCTGGAGGGCGAGGGCGGTACGGTCGAAATCGAGCCGCCAGTGCGCATGTGGCTGGACAACAGCCTGATGCTCGGACAGATGCTGGCGGCCGGGCAGGGCATCGGCTCGCTCCCGTCCTTCATTGCCCGGCCCATGCTGGACCACGGCACGCTGGAGCGGGTGCTGCCCGCCTGGCAGTTGCAGCCGCGCGTCGCCTACATCGTCTACCCCGGCAACCGGCACCTGCAGACCAAGGTGCGCACCCTGTCCGATTTCCTTGCGGCTGAATTGCCGCCACTGTTCTAGCGCCAAAGGATTTTTGAGATAATCCAGCGTGACGAGGCGGTTCCTATTCCCGCCACATGAAAGGTATTCAATGGGGTTTGATTTAAGAAGTGAATCCGGCGCGGAGGCCCGTTACAGCGGCGCGGCCTGGGCAATGCTCCTGAACCTGGGAAGGACGTATGGCTGGAAACCTGCCGGAACAAGCGCGCCCCCGGGTATGGCGGCCGCCGAGTGGGCATCTTCGACTTACGACACAAGCGATGGACAAACGGTGACCCGGCAAGATGCTGCGAACCTGGCAAAGGCGCTGGAGTCCGTGCTGGCCGATCCCGGCCAGGGCGCCAAACAGGCAGCGCTCAAGCGAGACCTCGACCGGCTCGTTCACAAGCAAATTGTCCGGATACTTGGTGCCAAGGCACGCCCCTACGTCGAGGATCCGGAACCCTATATCATCCCCGACGATACGATGCGCGACTTCATCGAATTTCTGCGCCAGGGTTCTTTCCAAATCGAATAGCTTAGCGCTTCAGAATCTTCGGCACCGGCGCCGGGCGCAGGCGATAGGCGTCCGGCATGCCGGAACCGAGCAAGGGGCGCAGGTACATGCGGAAGGCATCGGTCACGCCGGTGCCTTTCTCGTCGATGAATTCATCTTCCATGGTGCGCGTCTTGCCAGCCACCGCCTCCAGCGGCATCAGCTCATAGTCGACAGAATAGAAGCCGGTGCGCTTGATCGCCACCGAGCCATTGCGGTCGCCCCACATGGCGAACTGCACAGCCTTCTCGCCCACTTCGCGCGCCTCGCGCTGGTCCACGTCCGACACGCAGCCGATAAAGGAGCGTTGCAGGTAGCCGAAGGTGTCGCCGCGCACGCGCTTGATGCCCAGCTTGTCCTTGATCTCGTCGCACAGCAGGTCGGCCAGCGCGCCGGTGCCCGATAGCTGCACATTGCCGTGCGCATCGCGCTCCACTTCCTTCGCCAGCAAGGTGGCAATCGGCGCGCCGGATGCATCGTGAATGCCTTCCGACACCGCGACCACGCAACGCCCGTAGCGCGCATAAGTGTCTTTCACGTCGGCCAGGAATTGCTCGATCGAGAACACGCGCTCCGGCAGGTAGATCAGGTGCGGCCCATCGTCGGGGAATTTCTTGCCCAGCGCCGAAGCAGCGGTCAGGAAGCCTGCATGGCGGCCCATGACCACGCCCACGTACACCCCCGGCAGCGAGGCGTTATCCAGGTTGGCGCCGGCAAAGGCTTGCGCCACAAAGCGCGCAGCGGAAGGGAAGCCCGGCGTATGATCATTGCCTACCAGGTCGTTGTCGATGGTCTTGGGAATGTGGATGGCGCGCAGCGGATAGCCGGCCGCCTGCGCCTGTTCGGCCACGATGCGCACCGTGTCCGAGGAATCGTTGCCGCCGATGTAGAAGAAGTGCTCGATCTCGTGCGCCTTCAGCACCTTGAAGATGTCTTCGCAGTACTTCAGGTCCGGCTTGTCGCGCGTCGAACCAAGGGCGGAGGAGGGCGTGGCCGCGACCAGTTCCAGGTTATGGCTGGTCTCCTGCGTCAGGTCGACGAAATCCTCGTTGACGATGCCGCGCACGCCGTGCAGCGCGCCATAGATGCGCGTCACATTGCGGAAGCGGCGCGCCTCGAGCACGACGCCGGCCAGCGACTGGTTGATCACGGCGGTCGGACCGCCCCCTTGTGCGACCAGGATTTTGCCAGACGACATCGCGCTGCCTCCTTCGAAGTGAGTGACGGACGAGCCGCCAGCTTACTCCGTTTTTGCCCCCGCGCCGATATGCTTGTCGAGGAATTTCTCGACCCGGGTCCAGAAGTCGATGCGGTTCTTGGCCAGTTTAAGGCTGTGGCCCTCATCGTCGTATTCCGTGAATTCAACTTTCTTGTTATGCGGACGAACTTCCCGCAAAAAGCGCTTGCCGTGCACGATCGGCACGCGGTGATCGGCGTCGCCGTAACCCATAAGGATCGGCCGCTTGATTCGTTCCGCTTGCTCGACGGGGGAAGTTGCCTTGAGTTGTGCAGCATCCTTTTCCAGGTCTCCGACCAGCAGCGGCAAGCCATATTGTTTCGCCTCCGCAGACAAATCCGAGGTGTATAACCAGTGGCCGGTGTACAGCAGTTCGAGGTCGGTCACGCCTGCCCAATTGACGGCGCATTGGAAAATATCAGGATCGTTCAGGACGCCCATCAATGCAGCATAACCGCCGTAACTTGCCCCTGCAATGCAGATCCTTCGGCTGTCGGCATAGCCATTTTCTACGGCCCAACGGGCACCGTCTGCGAGGTCATCCTGCATCTTCAGGCCCCATTGCTTCCAGCCAGCCTTGAAATGCTTGGTCCCGAATCCCTTGGAACCACGGAAGAATGGCTCCAGCACGACGTAGCCTCTTGAAGCCAGGAATTGGGATTCGCTATCCCAACCCCACTTGCTACCGCGGACGTAAGGTCCGCCATGAACCAGAACGACCAGCGGCGACTTATTCGCTGCGGGCTTCTGTGGCAAGGTGAGCAGCGCAGGGATCTGCATGCCGTCGCGAGCTTTATAGGCAACCATTTTCTGCCTTGCTTGCGTAGCCGGATCAATTTCGGGAAACTGTTGCCCTACTTTTACCAACTGGCGCGCATCCTTGCGATACACATAGTACGCCGGTGGTTGGCGGTCCGAATAAGAATATATGAGAACGTTATTGCCGCGGGCCTGCTTAGCCGGCGTCATCAGGTTGACTGTATTTGGCAACAGTTTGTCGATGTCAGCTTGTGTGGCTTTAAGGTCGGCATCGAACCACATATTGCCTTCGCCTTCGGTGGTATAACGCATTCCGAGAAGCTTGCCATCGTGGATAAACAATTCGCCGTCAAAGTCATAGCCCTCAAGCTCAATCAAGGGTTCACCCAGCTTCATGGTGGCAAGGTCCAGCGGCCTGACCATTGCCTTATCGTCTATCGGGCTGGTGACGTAGAGCAGGTTGTCGTTGACGAATGCAATTGGACGAACGATCTGCGGCTCGTTATCCGGCCCTTTCGCAGCCAGTACTTCCCATTTACCTGCTTCCCTTTGCAAATAAGGGATGATGGCCGCCTGAAAGCGGGTAAGCGCGATTCGTGGCTCGCCATGCTGGTCAAGCAACCAGTCGATCGGTTCTGCATCCGGAATACTTGCCCAATCGGCCTGGCCGGTGACCGCGTTCAGTTTTTTGAGGTCGACCACTCCTGTAAAGTTCCCAGCTTTTTTGTCGACGTTTCGGTTTTCGACATAAATAAAGTCTGAGTTTTGCGCCCCAGTTTGCCTAAGCAAGAAGGTATTCCAAGGCAGTTTCCCCGCCTGCTTCCAGCCGCGGGCGGCAAGCTGAACGGGCTTGCTTCCATCTCGATTGACGGCGAACAGTCCTGCTGCAGCTTCGATGGAGCCAACAGGAATATTTTTGTTCCCGGCGGTCAAAACTAGGCGCTCGTCATTCACCCACTGGAATTCGCTGACATCATCCAACGCGAAGTGCGCTGCCACATTGGACTTCAGCGTTTCGAGATCGATGACAACCAGGCGGTCATGCTCGGTCTCGTGGCTGACAATCGCGGCAAGGTACTTGCCACTAGGCGAAAGCGCTGCCTGAACGAAGTCAGGATTCGCAAAGAACGCGGATACCGGCGCAGATGGCGGCGTTCCAGGCATATCTTGCTGCGCCTCTGCTCCGGCTGCGGTTAGCATGAGCAGGGACGTCAGCAGGGTTCTTGTTGCTTTATGGATTGGCATTTTGACCAATCTGCTTATCGAGGAACTTCTCGACACGGCCCCAGAAGTCCAGGCGGGTCTTCAGCGTGCTCCAGCCGTGGCCTTCGCCGGCATATTCAACGAATTCGGCATCGGCCTTCGCGTCCCGCAATGCGCTGCGCATCTTGTTGAAGTGCGGCACGGGCACGCGGCGGTCATCGCTGCCGTGCGCCAGCAGCAGCGGGCGCTTGATGCGGGCGGCCTGTTTCAATGGCGAGGTGGCGACGAACTGTGCGGCGTCCTTTTCCAGGTCGCCCACCAGCACCGGCACGCCGTAAGCCTTGTAGTCGTCCGGCAGGTCGGACAGTACGGCCATCCCGCTCGAATACAGCAGGGGGATGTCGGTGACGGCCATGTAGGAAATGCCGCAGCGGTACAGGCCGGGATCGTTGACCAGGCCCATCAGGGTAGCGTAGCCGCCATAGCTTGCGCCCATGATGCAGACACGCTCAGGGTCGGCGATGCCTTTCTCAATCGCCCACTTGACGCTGTCGGCGATATCGTCCTGCATCTTCAGGCCCCATTGTTTCAGGCCTGCGGAAAACAGCTTGAAGCCGTAGCCGCTCGAGCCGCGGAATTCCGGCTCCAGCACCGCGTAGCCGCGCGACGCCAGGAACTGGCCTTCGGCATCCCAGCCCCATTCGTTACCGCGCAAGTAAGGCCCGCCATGCACCATTACGACCATCGGCAGCTTGTTGCCGCCTTTGGCTGGCAAGGTCAGCCAGGCCGGGATTTCCAGGCCGTCGCGGGCCCGGTATTTGACAAAGTCCTGGCGCCCCATCTCGCCTGGCTTGATGTCGGGATGCGTAGCGCCAATGCCTTTCAGTTCGCGGGTCTTGCTGTTGTACAGGGAATAGAAGAGTGGCTGGCGGTCCGAATAGCTGGCCACCAGCAGCCATCCGGTTTCCGGCAGGGCGGGCGGGGTGATGATGTTGTTGAAGCCTTGCAACTGCTGGTCTACCTCCTTTTGCGCTGCCTGCAGCGCCGGATCGAACCACGCGCTCGAGCGCGCATCGGCCAGGTAGTGAATGCCCACCAGGCGCTTGTTCGAGTACACCATGTTGCCGCTGAAATCGAAGTCGGCCAGCACCACCAGTGGCTCCGCATCGAGCTTGCCGTTGGCCAGCGCCATTCGGTAAAGCGCAGCCTTGTCGCCGTTCCTGCGCGCCTTGACCAGCAGGTACTTGTCGTCATAAAAGCCGATGGGAGCGATGCTCCCCGGATTGCTGCCATAGGCGGCCTGGGTGGCAATTTCGCGCCATTCTCCGCCCGCCTGGTAATGGATGGTGTCAAAGCCATTCCTGGACGAGACCATGATGGCAGGCTGGCCTTTGTGGTCCAGCATCCATGCTTTCGCGATGCCGGGATGGGGCAGCAGGCTGGATTGGCCGGTCATGGTGTCCAGCTTGACCAGTTCGGTTCGCTCGATTTCATAGCCTGCCAGCTGGGTCCAGATGGGCCGTTCGACATAAATCGTGTCCGAGTCCTGCGCTCCCTCTTCATCGGTCATGAAGGTATTCCAGGGTTCGACGCGGGTCTTGATATGGGTACCGGTACTAGTACTGCCTTCCCGGTGTTCGGCCAACTGGCGGATCTGCTTGCCATCGCGGCTCATCGCGTACATGCCCGGCGCGGCATGCTTGTCGCCGGTGGCTATCGTATTATCGGTGACCGTATACAGCAGGCGGTTATCGTTGATCCAGCGAATTTTGCCGACGTCATAGTCGGGCAGGCGGCCGCCGCCGACCACCTTGAGCGTTTCGTTGTCGAACACCATCACGGAATCGCGGGTGTCACGGCCGCCGACCCGCATGGCCAGGTAGCGGCCGCTTGGCGACAGCTTGGCATCCTTGAAATACGGGGCTTCGAAGAACTGCTGGGCAGGCGGTGCGGCGTGGGCCAGGCTGGACAAGGTAGCCAGACCGGCCAGAAAGTACAGGGAGAGAGTTTTCATGGAAAACAGATGTTACTAGAATAGCAATCAAAGTGACTAGTCCAAGCTGCTATGCTGTGGCCCGCGGATGTGGCGTACAAGCGACATTGGGCGCGCGTCCGGCGCCGGCAGGCCGCTGTTACTGATGCTCGGTTCGCGCTTCCGGCGTGCGGATGTGGCGCACCAGCGACAGCGTGCGCTCATCCGGCGCCGGCGTCAGCAGGCTGGCTGCGACCAGTGCCGCCAGTCCCGCCGGCACGCCGAACACGCCGGCCGAATTGGCTGCGATGCCGAACCACTGGCCGCTGACGCTGCCGCCCAGCACGGGGTTAGCGTGCAGCATGTAATACAGGCAGGTAAAGAAGCCGGCCACCATCGCGGCCATCGCGCCATACTGGTTGGCGCGCTGCCAGAACACGCCGGCCACCAGGGCCGGGAACAGCGTCGATGCCGCCAGCGAGAAGGCGGCGCCCACCAGCGACAGGATGTCGCCCGGCTTGGTCGAGGCGGCATAGGCTGCAATGAAGGCCACCGCCAGCAGCAGCAGCTTGGAAATCGTCACCCGCTTCTGGGTCGACGCCTGTGGATCGACCAGCTTGTAATACACGTCATGCGACAGCGCGTTGGAAATCGCCAGCAGCAGGCCATCGGCGGTGGACAGCGCGGCGGCCAGGCCGCCTGCCGCCACCAGTCCCGACACCACATACGGCAAGCCCGCAATCTCCGGCGTGGCCAGCACCAGCACGTCGCTGTCGATCTGGATTTCGGCCAGTTGCACGATGCCGTCCAGGTTGATGTCGCTGATCGACAGCAGCGGATTGGCCTTGTCCACATTGGCCCAGTACGACACCCAGGTCGGCAAATGCGCGAAATCGCTGCCCACCAGGGAGCTGTAAATATCGTATTTCACCAGCACCGCCAGCGCCGGGATGGTCAGGTACACCAGCAGGATGAAGAACAGGGTCCAGAACACCGACACCCGCGTCGCCTGCACTGAAGGCGTGGTGTAGGAGCGCATCAGGATGTGCGGCAGGGCTGCCGTGCCCACCATCAGGCAGAACACCAGCGCCAGGAAGTTGTTGCGCTTCTGGTCCGACTGCTCGCGGTCTGCGCCGGGGAAGGGCTCGGCGTGCTTCACCAGTTCGCGTCCGCGCGCCAGGTTGTAGTTGCGCTGCGCCGTCCATACGGCGGCTGCGTCTTCCACGGTTTTCGGATAGTTGGCCAGTTCCCGTTCGGCGGCGCGGATTTCCAGCAGCGAGCCATTGCGCTGCTTGACCATGTCCAGGTTGTGCTGCGCTTCCAGCCGGCCCGAATCCCAGGAGGCAGGCAGGCCATGCAGCCGCACGCCGAAATCTTCGGCGCGCTGCAGGAATACTTCCCGCACCTCGGCCTCTTTTTCATCGTGTGCCAGCTGCACCTCGCGCGCACTGAGCTTGGGCAGCAGCTTGCCGTAGGCGACCTGCGGCACCGGGTTGCCGCCGTGCTTGACCGCCAGCCACATGGCCGGCATCAGGAAGGCCACCAGGATGATGATGTACTGCGCCACCTGGGTCCAGGTGATCGCCCGCATGCCGCCCAGGAAGGAGCACACCAGGATCGACGCCAGGCCGAGGAAGATGCCGACCGAGAAGTCGACGCCGGTGAAGCGCGAAGCGATCAGCCCGACCGCGTAAATCTGCGCCACCACGTAGGTGAAGGAAACGACGATGGTGGCGCCGACCGCCATCAGCCGCACCGCACGCCCGCCATGGCCGCCGCCGTAGCGTGCCGCCAGGAAGTCGGGAATCGTATATTGGCCGAATTTGCGCAGGTAAGGCCCGATCAGCAGCGCCACCAGGCAATAGCCGCCGGTCCAGCCCATGATGTAGGCCAGCCCGTCGAAGCCGTGCAGGTACAGGCCGCCCGCCAGCGAGATGAAGGATGCGGCGGAAATCCAGTCGGCGGCCGTGGCCATGCCGTTGAACAGCGAAGGCACGCGCCGTCCCGCCACGTAATACTCCGCCACGTTGGACGTGCGGCTGATGACCCCGATCGCCGCATACAGGATGATGGTGGCGAACATGAACAGGTAGCCGATCCACAGGCGCGGCATGCCTTCCTTCTCCAGCATCGCCAGCGCGAGCAGGAACATGGCGAAACATGCAGTGAAGATCGTGTAGTAGCGCTGCAGCTTGCGGAAGAAGGGCGTCCTCATGCCTGGCCCCCGCTCTCGCCGCGGTAGCGCCGCTCCAGCGCGCGCATGCGCCAGGCGTAAAAGCCGATGATGGCGAGATAGATCAGCGAAGCGCCTTGCGCCGCCAGGTAGAACGACAGCGGCCAGCCGAAGATCGACAGCCCGCTCAATTCGCGCGCAAAGAAAATGATGCAGAAGGTGGCGAGCAGCCAGGTGGCCAGCAGCCATCCCGTCATGCGGCGTACGCGGCGCCAGTGGCGCTCGAGCTTATCCAAAATGCGGTACCTCTTCTTCTTCGGCTGGCGTGTCCGGCACGCGCAGCGGGAACGTGACGCGGAACAGGCAGCCCGGATGTTTCGGGTCGGTGGTGCGCGGGTTGGCAAACAGGTCGACTTCCGCGCCGTGCTGCTGCGCCACTTCGCGCACGATCGGCAGGCCCAGGCCGGAGCCTTCGGTATTGCTGCCCAGGATGCGGTAGAAACGCTCGAACACATGCCCGCGTTCGGCCGCAGGGATGCCGGGGCCATTGTCTTCCACTTCGAGCAGCGCGTGCCTGCCGGTGCGGCGCACGCGTACCGTTACCGCACTGCCGCGCGGCGTGTAGCGCAAAGCGTTGTCGATCAGGTTGGACAGCATTTCGCGCAGCATCATCGCGTTGCCGGAAATCGGCACGTCCTCGGGCGGCGGCTCGTAGCCAAGGTCGATGCCGTAGTTGAACGATGCCTGCACCCAGTCGTGCACGGTGTTGCGCGCGACTTCGCCCAGCTCCAGCGGCTCCATGCTGGTGCCGGCCTGCGGCTGGTTCTCGGCGCGCGCCAGTGCCAGCAACTGGTTGACCAGGCGGGTGGCCGCCTGCGATGACTTGGCCAGCTGTTCCAGCGACCGGTGTACTTCCGCTTCGTCGGTCTGGCGCAGCGCCAGTTCCGATTGGGTGCGCATGCCGGCCAGCGGGGTCTTCATCTGGTGCGCGGCATCGGCGATGAAACGCTTCTGCGAATCGATCGAGAGCTTCAGGCGCTCCAGCATTTCATTGAGCGACCTGACCAGCGGGGTGATTTCTTCCGGCACCTGGCGCGGCGGGATCGGGCTCAGGTCGTCGGAGGGGCGGGCGCGGATGCGTTCCTGCAGTTCGCGCAGCGGCAGCAGGCCGCGCGACAGGGCAAACCACACCAGGGCCAGCACGATGGGCAGGATGATGAACTGCGGCAGGATCACGCCCTTGATGATCTCGTTGGCCAGCTTGGCGCGCTTGTCCAGCGTTTCGCCCACCTGCACCAGGGCCCAGCGCGGCGGCTGCGCCTTGTCCTCTTCCAGGTTGACCCAGGTATGGGCGATGCGGATCGGCGTGCCGTGCAGGTTGGCGTTGCGGAAAATGACTTCGCCCGAGCGGAATTCCTGCAGTTCCGGGTCCTGTTTCGGCGGCGGCGGCAGGTCGCGGTCGCCGTCCACGTAGCTGCCGCCGGGGGCGCTGATCTGGTAATAGATATTGTCGACGTCGTCGGCGCGCAGGATGTCGCGCGCCGGGCCGGGCAGGCGTGGAATCACGCCGGCCACTTCGCGCACCTGTTGCGTCAGCACGGTGACGGTGTCTTCCAGCGCGTGGTCGAAGGGCTGGTTGGCAATCGATTTCGCCACCAGGTAAGTGATGGCGATGCTCATCGGCCACAGCAGCAGCAGGGGTGCGAGCATCCAGTCGAGGATCTCGCCGAACAGCGAGTGCTGGATCTCGTTCTCTTCGGCGGCCGGGGCGTGGTCCCAGTCGCCGGCCTGCTGCTCGCCGTTCACGGCGCAGCCGGCGGTTGCGGCGGGTTGAATTTCTCCAGGCAGTAGCCGAGCCCGCGCACGGTGGCGATGCGGATGCCGCCCACTTCAATCTTCTTGCGCAGGCGGTGCACGTACACCTCGATGGCGTTGTTGCTGACCTCTTCGCCCCATTCGCACAGGTGGTCCACCAGCTGCTCTTTCGACACCAGGCGGCCGGTGCGCGCCAGCAGGATTTCCAGCAGGCCCAGTTCGCGCGCCGACAGGTCCAGCATCTGCTCATTGATATAGGCGCTGCGCCCGACCTGGTCGTAGGTCAGCGGGCCGTGCTTGACGACGGTGGAGCCGCCGCCCTGGCCGCGCCGGGTCAGGGCGCGCACCCGCGCTTCCAGCTCGGACAGGGCGAAGGGCTTGGCCATGTAATCGTCGGCGCCCAGGTCGAGGCCGTTGACCCGCTGCTCGACCGAATCGGCCGCGGTCAGGATCAGCACCGGCAGCAGCGAGCCGCGCGAGCGCAGGCGGCGCAGCACTTCCAGGCCGGACATCTTGGGCAGGCCCAGGTCCAGGATCAGCAGGTCGAATTCCTGGGTGGACAGGGCGGTGTCGGCCTCCTGCCCGTTTTTTACGCAGTCGATCGCATAGCCGGACTGGCGCAGCGAGCGCGTCAGGCCGTCCGCGAGGACGCTGTCATCTTCGGCTAATAGGATACGCATAAGGTAACTGTACTCCAGCCGTTTGACTTTTCGCAAAGTTTGCAAAAAGGGGCTTGTCAAAAGCACTGTAATTTTATACAGTACCACCTGTACAACGTAGTGACCCAATTCATTTAGCCCGCGAAAGATCATCATGGACGACAAAAAAGGCGCAGTACCTGCATCGGAAAAAGCCAAGGCCCTGGCGGCCGCACTGGCCCAGATTGAAAAGCAGTTTGGCAAAGGCTCCGTGATGCGCATGGACGCATCCGCCCCGATCGAGGAAGTGCAGACTGTCTCCACCGGCTCCCTGGGCCTGGATATCGCGCTGGGCGTAGGCGGCCTGCCACGCGGCCGTGTGGTGGAAATCTACGGTCCTGAATCGTCCGGTAAAACCACCCTGACCCTGCAAGCGATCGCTGAAATGCAGAAAATGGGCGGCACCTGCGCCTTCATCGACGCGGAACACGCGCTGGACGTGGTGTATGCCCAAAAACTGGGCGTCAACCTGCACGAGCTGCTGATCTCCCAGCCGGACACCGGCGAACAGGCCCTGGAAATCTGCGATGCGCTGGTGCGCTCCGGTTCCGTGGACCTGATCGTGGTCGACTCGGTTGCCGCGCTGACCCCGAAGGCCGAAATCGAAGGCGATATGGGCGACTCCCTGCCGGGCCTGCAGGCGCGACTGATGTCCCAGGCGCTGCGCAAGCTGACCGGCACCATCAACCGCACCAACACCCTGGTGATCTTCATTAACCAGATCCGCATGAAGATCGGCGTGATGTTCGGCTCGCCGGAAACCACCACCGGCGGCAACGCCCTGAAGTTTTACGCCTCCGTGCGCCTCGACATCCGCCGTACCGGCTCGATCAAGTCGGGCGACGAGGTGATCGGCAACGAGACCAAGGTCAAGGTGGTCAAGAACAAGATTGCGCCGCCGTTCAAGGAAGCCCACTTCGATATCCTGTATGGCGAAGGCACTTCCCGTGAAGGCGAAATCATCGACCTGGGCGTGGAAGCCAAGATCGTTGAGAAGTCGGGTTCCTGGTACAGCTACGGCGGCGAGCGTATCGGCCAGGGCAAGGACAATGCCCGTTCCTTCCTCAAGGAGCGCCCGGCACTGGCGCGTGAAATCGAGAACAAGGTGCGAGCGGCGCTGGGCGTGCGCGAGCTGCCGGCCGTGACTGATGATGGCGAAGAAGCGCCGAAGCTGCGCGCGGTCGACTAAAACCGGTAAACCGGCGTCTGACCCACTGGGTCAGACACCAGCCTGCGGCTGCCGCATTTCAAGTGTCAGACCCAGCGGGTCAGACGGGACGGCCATCCGGCTGGTTTACCGGTTTAGAAGATGCCCCTCCCCAAACCCACATTAAAAGCCCGTGCCCTCCGCCTGCTCAGCCAGCGCGAGCACAGCCGCCTCGAACTCGCCCGCAAGCTGCAGCGCCACGCGGAAGAGGGCGACGACGTCGAAGCGCTCCTGAATTTCCTTGAACAGAACAAGTGGCTCTCCGAAGAGCGCTTCTCCGAAAACCTGGTGCACCGCCGCGCCGCCCGCTACGGCAATAGCCGCATCGTGGCCGAACTGCAGCACCACGGCATTGGCGGCGAGATGCTGGCCGAGGTCAAGGAAAGCCTGAAAGAAGACGAGGTCGAACGCTGCTGCGAAGTCTGGCGCCGCAAATTCGGCGCCGTGGCCGAGGACCCCGAGGGCCGCCAGAAGCAGCTGCGCTTCCTGATGTCGCGCGGCTTTTCGCAGAAAGCCATCCGCACTGCC
Organism: uncultured Duganella sp.; assembly: GCA_966077345.1. Taxonomy (GTDB): domain Bacteria; phylum Pseudomonadota; class Gammaproteobacteria; order Burkholderiales; family Burkholderiaceae_D; genus Rugamonas. The sequence continues at coordinate 58,526 of CBHREK010000058.1, read as the reverse complement.
ATGCAAGGCAGCATGCCCGACGAGGAATAGCGCTGCGCGAGCCAGTATAATCCGCGCATGTTCAAAAACTTGCTCAAGGTACTGACGCTCGCTTTGTGGTTGTGGCTGCCGTCCCTGGCCGTGCTGGCAACCGACCAACTGCATTCTGCCGCCGATGCGCTAGCCTTGCTCGGCTTTTCGGCCTTTATCCTGGCCTGGCCCTTCGTCCTGATTCCGCGTCCACGCTACGCCTTCCTGCTGCTGACGCCGCTCGCCCTGCTGGCTGGCCCGTATTGTTTCTTGACATTCTTTTATCACAGCGTCCCCAGCGATGCCTTGCTGCTATCGGTCTGGCAGACCAACTGGGCCGAAACCCGCGAAGTGCTGGCCTCCTTCGGCTGGCTGCCGTGGCTGGTGCCGGCTTCCACGCTGGCCTATGCGGCACTGGCCTGGTCGCTGCCGCACGACTGGCAGCTGGGCTGGGAAAACCGCAAGCGCGCGACTGCAGCATTGCTGATGACTGCCATGCTGGCGATGGGCGGGCGCACCTTCTTTCCGCATTCCCTCAAGCTGCCGCCGTTCTTCGAATATTCGACTTCCAATCTTGCCTTTCCAGCTAACCTGGGCTGGTCGATATGGCGCATCACGCACCATCTGGGCAACCGGACCGAATACGTCAGCGTTGGCGGAAGCTATCAGGACGGCGCGCAGCCGATGCTGGTGGTGCTGGTGATTGGCGAGAGCTTGCGCACCGACCACCTGGGGCTCAACGGCTACCCGCGCAACACGACGCCGTCCCTGTCGGCCCTGGGGGCTGAGCTGCTTTCCTTCAGGGACGTGGTGTCGACATCCAACTGCACCAGCCTGGCGGTGCCGAGCATGGTGACAACTGCGGTCGGCGGCAAGCAGGCTTCGCTGGTACAGACCTTCAAAGAAGCGGGCTTCCGTACCGCCTGGATCTCCAACCATGAAGACCGGGCGCTCAGCGGCATGGCCGATGTGGTCGAGTACGCCGACAACTCGCAGGATTACCATATGCGCCGGGACGAGCAGTTGTTGCCGCTGGCGACCTCGTTCAGCCAGCAGGCCGGGCCGCGCCAGTTCATCGTGTTGCACATGATGGGCAGCCATATCGACTACGACGAACGTTATGGCCCGGATGCGCGCGTATTCCGGCCCACCCTGTCCGACCTGGGCATCGACTTCCCGCGCCCGAAAGACAAGGCCGCAGCGGTCAATTCCTACGACAATACTGTGCTCGAAACCGACCGCCTGCTGGCACGGATCATCGGCATCCTGCGCAAGGAAGCGCGGCCGGCCGTGATGCTGTTCGCCTCCGACCACGGTGAAAACCTGTTCGACGACCAGCGCGGCTTGTTCATGCATACCCAAAGCCCGCCAACCACTTACGATCTGCGGGTACCGGCGCTGGCCTGGATGAACCAGGCTTACCGCCAGCGCTTCCCCGAGCGCGCCGCCGCTTTGCGGGATAACCGCGGCAGCCCGATCAGCCACACGCATATGTTCCCGACCTTGCTCGAGCTGGGCTCGGTGGCCTGGCAGGGGGCAGATCCGCGCAACAGTTTTGCCGGCCCCCGGTTCGCCGGCGGCCAGCGCAGGGTGTATGTCAACACGCACGAGATGGACGATTTTGAGAAGGTGAAATGAAGATACACAGCGAGAAATTGAAGGCGCTCGTGCTGGCCCTCTGGCTCTGGTTGCCAACCCTGTTCGTCCTTGGCACCGACCAGGTGGCAAGCGCCGGCGATGTGCTGGCATTGCTGGGGTTTTCCCTCTTCATCCTGGCGGCACCCCTGCTGTTGCTGCCGCGCCTGCGCCATTATTTCCTGCTGATGTGGCCACTCGCCCTGCTGGCCGGCCCCTACAGTTTCCTCACCTATTTCTTCCATAGCGTGCCAGGCGATGCCCTGTTGCTGGCTGCGCTGGATACCAGCTGGGCGCAAAAGCGCGAGGTGGTGATGTCCTTTGGCTGGATCGTGCTGCTGGTCCCGCTCAGCGCCGTGGCCTATGCGGTCCTGGCCTGGTCGCTGCCGCGGCAATGGCGCCTGGGCCGGGAAGGGCGCCAGCGCTTGCTGGCCGCGCTGTTGCTGTATGCGGCTGTGGGTGTATGCAGCAAGGCCTGGTTGTCCCACGCCGTCCCGGTGCCGCCATTGATGGAAGCATCAACGGCCAACCTGGCCTTCCCCAGCAGCCTGTTCCTGGCCGGCGCCCGCGTCTTGAACCACACGCGCCAGTATGCGCATTTTGGCAGCGTGCATGGAAAGTTCGAAGATGGCCAGCAGCCGCTGCTGGTGGTCATGGTGATCGGTGAAAGCCTGCGGGTAGACCACCTCGGTATCAACGGCTACGCGCGCAACACCACCCCGGGCCTGGCGGCGCTGGGGCCGGACCTGCTGTCGTTCCGCGACGCCGTCGCCACCGCCAACTCCACCAGCCTGGCCGTGGCTGACATGGTGCTGAGCCAGACGGATCGCGGCCTGGTCCCGCTGGTGCAGACCTTCCGCGAGGCGGGCTTCCAGACTGCCTGGATTTCCAACCAGGAGCCCAACTATATGTACAGCGGCGGGGCGCACGTGGCCGAGCACGCCGACAACGCCCTCGGCGACCGCCTGCGCGGCGACAACGCGCTATTGCCGCTGTTCGGGTCTTTTGTGCGCCAGGCAGGCCCGCGCCAGTTTGTGGTATTGCACATTCACGGCAGCCACTATCCCTATGATGACCGTTACGATGCCGAGGCGCGCGTGTTCACGCCCACCCTGACCGAACTGGGCAAAGGGGGAATGCTCGGACCTGCCGACAAGCAGGCCGCCATCAATTCCTATGACAATACGGTGGCCGCCACCGACCGTTTCCTGAGCAAGGTCATTGCCGTGCTGAGCAAGGAAAACCGTCCGGCAGTATTCCTGTTCGCCTCCGACCATGGCGAAAACCTGTTCGACGATGAGCGCGCCTTATTCATGCACGCCCAGCGCGAACCCAGCACCTATGATTTGCGAGTGCCGCTGCTGGTCTGGATGAACCAGCAATACCGCAGCCGTTATCCGCAGCTGGAGGCGGGGCTGCGCGCCAACCAGGGGCGCCGCATCGGCCACACCCGCCTGTTCCCGACCATGCTTGAGCTGGGTCGCGTTGGCTGGCAGGGCGCCGATCCCCATGCCAGTTTCGCCGCGCCCGGCTACCAGGAGCCGGTGCGCATCGTGAAGCGCCTCGGCACCACGCCATTCGATTTCGACGCCGCGCGCTGATCGCGCCAGCCGCAGGTAGTGGAGTACTCGCCGGTTGTGCTACACTTTTGTAGTTTTATGCAGCACCGCGGGTGCGGTGGTTGTCCGTAGAAGCTGCGGCGTACTGATTAGCTGCTTATAATTTTGGCCACTTTTGAGTGGCATCGGTCTTATGTCCTTGTCAAATCCAGTCTCCCGACGTGCGCTGCGGCATACGCGCGCCATAGACATCCAAGCGTTCGCACGCGACGATGGCCTGTGGGATCTTGACGCCCATATCACGGACATCAAATCCTTCGACACCATGCTGGCATCGGGCCCGCGCAAGGGCAACGAAGCCCTGCACGACCTGTGGCTGCGCGTGACCGTCGATAAGCAGCTGACCATCGTCGATGCCGAAGCAAGTTCGGACGCCGTTCCCTATCCTGGCCATTGCGACACGATCGGCCCGGCCTACAAAGCCCTGATCGGCCTGAACCTGATGAAGGGTTTTCGCCAAGCGGTCAAGGAAAGGCTGGCTGGTGTACAAGGCTGTACCCACCTGACAGAATTGGCCCAGGTGCTGCCGACGGCAGCCGTGCAAGCCTTTGCCAACGATGTCTGGCCAGTGAACGAGCGCTCCAGCACTGCGACAGAGAAACCGTTCCAACTTGACAAGTGCCACGCCCTCAAGACCGATGGCGGGGCAGTTGCCGAGTTCTACCCACGCTGGTACGTCAACAAGACGGAAGCAGCCTAGGTGCTGTACAAAATACATCTAACCAACAAACAGGTATTCGAAAGAAGGGAAAGCCAGCATGAAAATCCATGAGTATCAAGGCAAGGAAATCCTCCGAAAATTCGGAGTGACCGTACCGCGCGGTATCCCGTGCATGTCCGTGGAAGAAGCAGTGAAAGCTGCTGAAACCCTGGGCGGCCCAGTATGGGTTGTTAAAGCACAGATCCACGCCGGTGGCCGTGGTAAAGGCGGCGGCGTGAAAGTAGCCAAGTCGCTGGAACAGGTCAAGGAATACGCCGACCAGATCATGGGCATGCAGCTGGTGACCCACCAGACCGGCCCTGAAGGCCAGAAAGTCCGCCGCCTGATGATCGAAGAAGGCGCCGACATCAAGAAGGAACTGTACGTTTCCCTGGTGACCGACCGCGTTACCCAGCGCGTCGTCCTGATGGCCTCCTCCGAAGGCGGCATGGACATCGAAGAAGTCGCTGAAAAGCACCCGGAACTGATCCACAACGTCGTGATCGATCCAGCGACCGGCCTGTCCGACGCTGACGCCGCCGACGTGGCGCGCAAGATCGGCGTGCCGGAAGGCTCGATCGCCGATGCGGTCGCCAACCTGCAAGGCCTGTACAAAGCTTACTGGGAAACCGACGCATCCCTGGCCGAAATCAACCCGCTGATCCTGACCGGCTCCGGCAAGGTCATCGCACTGGACGCCAAGTTCAACTTCGACGCCAACGCGCTGTTCCGTCATCCAGAAATCGTCGCCTACCGCGACCTGGACGAAGAAGATCCAGCCGAAGTTGAAGCTTCGAAATTCGACCTGGCCTACATTTCCCTGGACGGCAACATCGGCTGCCTGGTGAACGGCGCCGGCCTGGCCATGGCTACCATGGATACCATCAAGCTGTTCGGCGGCGAGCCAGCCAACTTCCTGGACGTAGGCGGCGGCGCAACGGCCGAGAAAGTGACCGAAGCGTTCAAGATCATGCTGAAGAACCCAGGCCTGAAAGCCATCCTGGTGAACATCTTCGGCGGCATCATGCGCTGCGACGTGATCGCCGAAGGCGTGATCACCGCATCCAAGGCCGTGTCCCTGCAAGTGCCGCTGGTCGTGCGCATGAAGGGCACCAACGAAGACCTGGGCAAGAAGATGCTGGCCGACTCCGGCCTGCCAATCATCGCCGCTGACACCATGGAAGATGCAGCCAAGAGCGTTGTCGCTGCCGCTGCCGGTAAATAATTAAGGAATCACTATGTCTATCCTGATCAATAAAGACACCAAAGTCATCACCCAGGGCATCACCGGCAAAACCGGCCAGTTCCACACCCGCATGTGCCGCGACTACGCGAACGGCCGTGAAGCCTTCGTGGCTGGCGTGAACCCGAAGAAAGCCGGCGAAGATTTCGAAGGCATCCCGATCTACGCCTCCGTCAAGGAAGCAGCTTCGGAAACCGGCGCGACCGTTTCCGTGATCTACGTTCCACCAGCAGGCGCAGCCGCCGCAATCTGGGAAGCCGTGGAAGCTGAACTGGACCTGGCCATCTGCATCACCGAAGGCATCCCAGTCCGCGACATGATGGAAGTGAAAGACCGCATGGCCAAGGCAGGCTCCAAGACCCTGCTGCTGGGCCCTAACTGCCCAGGCCTGATCACCCCGGACGAAATCAAGATCGGCATCATGCCTGGCCACATCCACAAGAAAGGTCGTATCGGCGTGGTTTCCCGCTCCGGCACCCTGACCTATGAAGCGGTCGGCCAGCTGACCGCCCTGGGCCTGGGCCAGTCTTCGGCAGTTGGTATCGGCGGCGACCCGATCAACGGCCTGAAGCACATCGACGTGATGCGCATGTTCAACGACGATCCTGACACCGACGCTGTGATCATGATCGGCGAAATCGGCGGTCCGGATGAAGCCAACGCAGCCCGTTGGATCAAGGACAACATGAAGAAGCCAGTCGTTGGCTTCATCGCCGGTGTCACCGCTCCTCCAGGCAAGCGCATGGGCCACGCCGGCGCGCTGATCTCCGGCGGCGCCGACACCGCGCAAGCCAAACTGGAAATCATGGAAGCCTGCGGCATCAAAGTCACCAAAAACCCATCCGAAATGGGTCGCCTGTTGAAGGCAATGCTGTAATAGTAGCTGTATGATAACGGGGAGCTTCGGCTCCCCGTTTTTGTTTACCCGGAGGATATCGATTTGGCAAAACTACTCGTGATGCGAGAAGGTGTAATTGAGCAGACGGTGCAGCTCACCAAGGAGCGCATGACCGTCGGCCGCCATAAGCATAACGACATTGTGCTGAATCACCCCGCAGTCAGTGGTGAGCATGCCCTCGTCACCACCATCCTGGACGACTCCTTCCTGGAAGACCTGCAAAGCACAAATGGTACATTTGTGAACGGCCACCGCATCGGCAAGCACTTCCTGCAGAACAAGGATGTGATCAAGATGGCCAAGTACCACCTCGAATTCGTCAGCGACGGCATCCGTCCCCTGGCCGCCGCCGCTGCCACCATCCCCGCCATGCCGGTTCCGCCCCCGGCTGCGGCCGCCGCGCCGAACACCCAGTTCGCCGAACTGCCGCTGGCCCATATCGAAGTCCTGAACGGCACCAACGCCGGCAAAACCCTGAGCCTGACCAAGGCGGTCACCAGCCTGGGCCGTCCTGGCGTGCAAGTGGTGGTGATCGCACGCGCGCCCGAGGGTTACTCCGTGGCCCACGTCGAAGGCGACAAATCGCCCCTGCTGAACGGCGATCCGATGCCGCGCCAGCAGCATCCGCTGAAGGCCGGCGACATCCTCGACCTCAGCGGCATCCTGATGGCCTTCCGTGCCAGCTGACGAAAATTGTCATGCGGCAACGCCGCAAACTGACAAAGTTTGCGGTCCTGCTGACCAAAATCGTCATCCCAGCAGGACGGAACTGACAGTTTTTGACAGAAATCATGGGGGTTTGCTGAAAAATTGAGCTGGCACGGTGATTGCTCATACCCAAGTGTCCTACCCAATTTTTTAGTTTCTTACCTGAAGGAGCAGCAAATGAAATCTTTGAAGATGATCAAGCGCCAGGCACAAGCTGGCTTCACCCTGATCGAACTGATGATCGTTGTGGCCATTATCGGTATCCTGGCTGCAGTAGCAATCCCAGCCTACTCGGACTACACCGTGAAAGCTAAAATGGGCGCCGTTCTGGGCACCATGGAATCCCTGAAGACCGCAATCGGCACCTGCGTGCAGGAAGCTGGCGGCACCGTGACCAACTGCGCACCAGGCGGCCAGGACGCTGACGGCAATCCAAACAACGTGCCAGTCTTCCAGAAGACCCGCGAAATTACCACCGTTGCATACGACAACACCACCGGCATGCTGACCGCCACCCTGGAAGCTGGCCTGGGTAAGGGCGTCGGTAGCTCCGTGACCTTCACCCCTTCCTGGGATGACGGCGGCACCCCACCTGTAAAATACGCAAACGTTGTTTGGAAAGTTGCATATGACGCTTCCTTCACCAACGATGCTGCTAAAGCTGCACTGACCAAGAACAATCCTAAGTCCTAAGCTTAGCGATGACGAAGAAACCGGGCCTTGGCCCGGTTTTTTTATTGGTCAAACGATTTTCTGCCGGTCGGCCAGCATGGCCTCGTAAGTCAGGTTTTGCAGCAAGGTGAAGTGTGCCGGATCCAGTCCGGTGAACTGCACGCCATAGCTGAACACATCTTTCCCTTCCTTTTGCGACTGCACCATGCTGGCATTGCGCACCAGCGCGGTCGTGTTGATGCGCACCTGGCGGTTGTCCGGCGGCGCCAGCAGGGTGAAGTCCAGCTGCACCACATCGCCTTCACGGCTCAAGGGTTCGGTCGATTCGATCAAGGCGCCGGACACGCTGAGGTTCACCAGGAAGACCGAGGCATGGTGGCCATCATGGCGCGACATCTTGGCCGGAATCTCGACTTTGACGCGCATTGCCGCGCGCAGGCTGGTGCCCTGGATGTCGTTGGGGAAGCTCACATGGGCGTACATCAGCGGCCGCAGGAAGACGCGCTGCACCACCGTCGAGAACGAGCACACGTTCACGCCGGAGAAGACGCGCACCGTCAGCTTGTCGCCTTCGGCGATGGCGATCGGCCCGTTGTTCTCCAGCGGAATCTTGACGATCATGTACTCATCGCGCACCCAGCCGATCACGGTGGAGAAATGCTGCATGGGGCGCAAGGTGCGATGGGTGATCAACTGGATGCGCCCGCCCACCTGCAGGTTCATCTGTTCGAACGCGTATTCCTGCAATTTGCTTTCGCTCGCCATCGTCGTTATTGTCTATTTATGAGCAATTGCCCATTGTACAATAAGGCCGCGCGTCAACTATTGCTTTGTCGATAGAACCATCCAGTCCAGGCCGACCAGGTGGTACGGATCGGGCTGCATCTTGTTGCAGCCGCCGGCACAGGTTTCCTTCGCGCCGAAGCGCCAGCCGCCGTTGTCGCGGTCGATGATTTCCTTGTCCACCAGTTCCAGGGTTTCATGGTAGCGCCGCGCCATGTCCGGCCGCTGCGCCACCGCCAGGAACGCTTTCATGCCTTCCGCCTGCTGCCACCAGAATTTGCTGCGGTCCACGTGGCCACTGGCCGACATGCGATTGAAGATGCCGCCATCCTGCTCGTCATAACCCTTCGCCACTGCGAATTTCAGCAGGCGGTCGGCCACGCCGGCATAGACCGGCGGCAGGCCGCGCGACTCCGCGCTGCGCAGCACATGACTCCATTCGAACTGGTGGCCAAGGTCAATGAAACCGTCGTCGCCGGCGAGCGGCTTCCACTGCTCGTCATACCACTCAGGGATATAGGCGCCGCCGTCGGGCAGGCCAACCATCAGCCGGTTCAGCACAAAGTCGCCCAGCTCGCGCGCATCGGCCACCACTTGCTGGTCGCCGGTCGCATCGATCAGGGCCAGCAAGGCCTCGAACATGTGCATCAGGGGATTCTGGGAGTGTTTGCCTTCCTGCTTCGACGCAAAGTCGCGCGGAACGGCGCCGCGCAAGCCGCCGCCTGGTTCGCGCAGGTTGCGGCGGATGTCCTGCCACGCCGCCAATGCCGCTTCCTTGTATTTCGGCTCGCCCGTCACGCGCGCAGCGTGCGAGAGCGCCAGCAGTGCAAACGCATGGCCGTAAGAATTCTTGGCCATGCTGACCGGCTTGCCGCCGGCATCGACCGCCTGGAAGAAACCTCCATGTATCGGGTCGCGGAAAGACGTGAGCAGGAAATCGGCGCCGCGCTTCGCCACCTCCAGGTAGCGCGCATCTCCAGTCGCTTCGTAGCCGACCAGCATGGTGTAGACCAGGCGGCTATGCAGGGTGAGGTCGCCGCTTGCCTGGTTTGCCGGCTGCCAGTTGCGATCGAATTGCGCCCGTAGCAGGCCGGAAGGGGTAGGTGCGACGGCCAGCCAGCGCGCCAGGTGCGTGTCCAGGTCTTTGCGGTGCCATTCGGCGTTCGCCACCTCGGCCACCGCAGCGCGGTCGCCGCGTCCACCGTTATTGCTGTCGCAGGCTGCGAGCAGGGCAAGGCAGGATGCGGCGAGCGCGCGGCGCAGCATCAGGCTTTCCAGTCGCCGGACTTGCCGCCCGCTTTTTCGGTGACGCGGATGTCGGTCATCACCATGCCGCGGTCGACCGCCTTGCACATGTCGTACACGGTGAGCAGGCCGACCTGCACCGCAGTCAGCGCTTCCATTTCGACCCCGGTCTTGCCGTAGGTTTCCACCTGGGCGCGGCAATGGACGGTGCTGCCGGGTTCATCGGTGGTAAAGTCCACGGCAACGCGGGTCAGGGCCAGGGGATGGCACAGGGGCACCAGGTCGGCCGTGCGCTTGGAGGCCATGATGGCCGCAATGCGGGCAATGCCGAGTACGTCCCCTTTCTTGGCAGTTCCCGATAGAATGAGCGCCAGCGTTTCCGGCTTCATGCGGATACTGCCGGTGGCAACGGCAATACGGTGGGTTTCGGCTTTGGCGCCGACATCGACCATATGGGCCTGGCCGGCAGCGTCAAAATGAGTAAGGTGTTCGGTCATCGCGTAGCTCTCTTGTTGAACGGGTATGATAGCACTGTGAATGCACTACATTTTCGCCGCCCCTTGCTGGCGGCACTGGTTTCCGGCCTGCTGATCGCCGCTCCGGCAGGGCGGGCGCAGCAGGCTGAATTGCCCACGCTGGGCGATGCGTCGCGCGAAGACATGTCGCCGGTGATGGAAAAGCGCCTGGGCGAAGAGATCATGCAGAGCCTGCGCTTCGAGCGCGACTACCTGGATGACCCGCCCATCATCGAATACCTGAATAATTTCGGCACCAGGCTGGTGGATGCACGCCCGGGCGCGCGCGGCGACGCCAACCTTGATTATTACTTCTTCGCGATCCGCGACAAGAACCTAAACGCCTTCGCCATGCCGGGCGGTTACATCGGCGTGCACTCGCAATTGCTGCTGGCGGCGCAGAACGAGTCCGAACTGGCCTCGGTGCTGTCGCACGAAATCGGACACGTGGCGCAGCGCCATATCGCGCGCCAGCTGGGGGCGCAAAAGAACGATGCCCTGATTCCACTGGCAGCGATGCTGCTGGCTGCGCTGGCCGCCAAGTCCAGTTCCGATGCTGCAATCGGCGTCTTCATGGGCGGGCAGGGCCTTGCCATCCAGCGCCAGCTCAACTTTGGCCGCGATGCGGAGCGTGAGGCCGACCGGGTCGGCTTCCAGATCATGAATGCGGCCGGCTATGATGCCAGCGGCATGGTGTCCTTCTTCCAGCGCATGCAGAACAGCACGCGCATGTACAGCGACTTGATGCCGCCCTGGCTGCTGACCCACCCGCTGACCACCGAGCGTATCGCCGACATCCAGGCCCGTATCCGCGAGCAGAAATTCACCCAGCGCGTGGATGGCATGGACTTCCACCTGATCCGCGCCCGTGCCCGCGTGCTGCAGGACGAAAGCAGCAAGGGGCTGTCCGAAACGGAAGCCGTGTTCAAGAACCAGATCCAGCAGCCGGGGCGCCAGAACGTAGCGGCGGGCCAATACGGCATGGCCATGGTGTCGCTCAAGCGCTCCGAGTTCGCCGCCGCGCAGGAATGGCTGGACAAGGCACGCGCCACCATCGACAAGCCGCCGGTCGCGGGGGCGTTCAGCACCCCGATCCCGCGCGGCACGACGGATTCGGCGCTGGCCTATATGTCGCTCGAGATCAAGCTGGCGCAGGAAAACAAGCCGGAAGTGATTGCCGCCGCCATCGAGGAAGCGAAGCAGGCGCAGGGCCGTTATCCGCTATCGCGCGGCCTGGTGTGGCAGTACGCCGATGCCCTGATCAAGGGCGGAAAGTCCGACGAAGCGACGCGCTTCCTGCGCGACCAGTTGCAGATGTATCGCCGTGAGCCGGAACTGCACGACTACCTGGCGCAAGCTTATGCCAAGCAGGGCAAGATTGCGCTGCAGCACATCTCGCTGGCGGAATCCTACGTGCTGCTGGGCGGCGTGCTGGCGGCGCTGGACCAGCTTGCGCTGGCCCGCAAGGCCCCCGATGCGACCTATTACGACCAGTCGGTGATCGATGCCCGCGAGCGTGAGCTGCAGGCCAAGCGCAAGGAAATGCTGGGCGATAAAAAGAAAGATAAGGACTGATCAGGCAGGCGGCTCCAGCTCGAGCGAAATCCCGATTTCCATCTGGTCGATGCCGGGAACCCGGTCGAGGATCGCTTCAATTTCCTCGAACGAGGCCGCGGCAATTCCGACCAGGCGTGACGGATTCCACTCCGGCGCCGTGTCGTCGCCGTCGGCATGCTCGTGCGGGGTGCCTTCGCTGCAAGCTTTGCATAGGGTGCGCACGTTGGCCGACCAGTCTTCAAACGGCATGCTGGCGGCTTCGAATGCCGCTTCCAGCGCAGCCATTTGCTGCTCGGTGGCTCCCTTCACTTCCAGGCAGAAGGTGCTGAGCCTCGATGCTTCGAACAGCTCCAGTACATTGAATACCGAATATTGCCTGCCGCCTGATTCGCGCTTGCCGACGCCAGCGCCGTCGTGCAGGACGATGTCCCCGCAACGGAAGCCGGAATCCGGGTAGGGAATGTTGCGCAGCACGGCGCGCACCGGGTCGATACGCGTCGCCCAGACCACTTCGCCATCCCCGTCCGGATTCAGCCGGACCGGCGTTGGGCCGAAGTCCATGTCAATCGGCCCATCAACGCCCTCAAGCCTGATGCCGTTATCGGCCCAGGCCTTGCGCGCTGTCGCCCAATCCCGCAGCGCAGTCGCGGCGATGGCCAGGTTCCAGCGGCTTGCCTCGTCATCAGGCCGCAGCGCATAGGCCCGTTGGTTGTAATCGAAAGACTTGATCCAGTCATTGCGGTACTTGTAGACCAGGCCTATGTTGTAAAGCGCATTTGCAGCGGTCGGGTCGAGCCGAAAGGCTTCCTCATAGGCCCGCAGTGCCAGGTCGTCATCGCCCGCTTCGCGGTGGGCATTGCCTTGCCTGTTCAGCTCTTCTGCTCGTTCAAAATTGTTCATGCAGCCTTCCGTTTGGCGACCCAGTCGTTGACCACGCCTTCCAGCAAGGTCATTGGCAGGGCACCGTGCACCAGTACTTCGTTGTGGAACTGCTTCAGGTCGAACTTGTCGCCCAACTCTTTCTTCGCCTGCTCGCGCAGGGCAAGGATCTTCAACATGCCTACTTTGTAAGCCAGCGCCTGGCCGGGATTGACGAAGTAGCGCTCGATCTCCGCCGTTACATCGCCTTCAGACATGCCGGTTGTATTCATCATGTAATCGATGGCCTGCTCGCGCGTCCAGCGCTTGTAGTGGATGCCGGTATCGACGACCAGGCGGGTGGCGCGCATCATTTCATCGCGCAGGCGCCCCAGGTTATCCAGCGGGGTTTTCTGGAAGCCCTGTTCCGCCGCCAGCCGTTCTGCGTACAGCGCCCAGCCTTCATGGTAGGCGGTGAAAGGAATGATCTTGCGGAAGAATGGCACGCCTGTCATCTCTTGCTGGATCGCGATCTGGAAATGGTGGCCTGGAATGCCCTCGTGGTAAGCCAGCGTGCGCATGGCAAACTTTGGCGTTTCGCCAGGTGCGCGCATGTTCGCGTAGAAAACGCCTGGGCGGCTGCCGTCAAAAGAACCCTGCATGTAGTAGGCGCCCGGCGCAGTGGCTTGCGACGCTACCGGCACGGCCTGCACTTCGACGCCCAGTTTCGGGCGCACGTCGAACACCGGGTCGAGGCCCTTGTTGACTTCATCCAGGATGGCCTGGTACTGCGCCAGCATGGCCTTCTTGCCTTCGTCGGTATTCGGGTATTGCTGTTCTGGGCGCGAGGCCAGGATCTGCACGCGCTTGCCGATCGAGCCCTCGCTCAGGCCTTCGCCTTTGAGGATGGCGTCCATCTCGGCGCCCACGCGCTCGACTTCCGCCAGGCCCAGTTCATGCACCTGTTGCGGCGTCATGTTCGAGGTGGTGTGGTTGCGCACAGCCCAGGCGTAGTAAGCCTCGCCGTTCGGCAGGCTCCAGGCGCCGTTGTTGGCCGTGGCTTTGGATTGCAATGCAGTGAACGCGTCAATCAGCTTGCCGTAGGCAGGGTAGACCGCGTCCTGGACTGCTTTTTCGGTTTGCGCCAGCAGCGCGCCGCGTTCGGCCTCGGACAGCTCTTTCACCTTGGCCAGCTTGTCGCGCATATTGGTCACCAGCACATTCTCTTTGGCCGGCGCGGCGACAACGGCCTTCATCTCGGCCAGCACTTTGTCGACGGTGAATTTCGGCGGCACGATGCCTTTGCTTTCGCTGAGGCGAATCGACTCCACTACCTGGCCGAACTTGAGCGGGAACAGGTTCAGGCGCGCGATATAGGCTTCGGCCTCGCCTTTGTTGGTCACCTGGTGCACATCGGTCATGAATTGCGGCAGCATGCTCTGCACGCCCATCATCTGGTTGACCGGGAAGCCATGGTCGATGAACGGTTCGCCCTCCACCTGGCTTTTCAGGAAGAAGCGCAAGGTTTCGTAGGACAGCTTGCCTTCGGCATCGAGGCCGTCGGTGCTGTAGCTCTCCAGGACAGCCAGGTCTTCTTTGAGCTGCGCCAGCTGCTTTGCGGTGTGGGCAGGGGAGGCGTCGTCCAGCTTCTTGCTATAAAAGTCCATCCAGCCGGGCAGGATGCGCATGCTGGACAGCATCTCAGGGCTGTCGACCGCATAGGATGCAAATACGCGGGCGTAGAACCAGTCCAGCTTGAGGGGCTTGAAATACCAGGTGTGGGCAGCCAGGGCCAGTACCAGCACGACCAGGCCGAGCGCAACACCGCCCAGCCACTTTGCAGCACGTTTCATCAGGAGATCTCCGGGGTTGTTTTTCTCGTAACATCATGCCCCGGAGAGGGCAGGCGGTCAAGGTTGCGGCAGGCGCTCGAAACGGAATGCCTGCGGCACGCTGTCGCGCGCGATGGCGGCCAGCGGCACGGCGCGCTCGCCAATGCGCAAGGTGAGCGGCGACAGGCTGGCGGGGTCGCCCGCCGCTGCATCCAGCCAGGCCAGCAGGGCGTTGTCGCCCACCGGCCGCCCGTTCAACTCCAGTTGCGGCAGCACTTGCGCAAAGTCGCGGTCGTCGAGCTGGGCCAGCACGTCGCCGCTGCGCAGCAGCAGTTCCCCCGCCTCGGTCAGCCAGGCCGCATCGACCTCGCCCAATGGCGCGCCGGTATGCAGCACGAAGCCGTGGAGCGGATCGGTGCGCGCGATGAAGGGCGTAGTTTCGAGGTTGAGGTAGACGCGCTGCGGCCCGTTCTGGAAATACCAGCGGCCCTGCTCGTCGCTCTGGTAATTGCGCGTGATGAAGCCGACCAGCGCCGGGTTGGTCAGCTTGTCGCCGGCCTCGTTGAAATGCTGCGCGCGCTCGTCGCGCATGCGCCAGTTGCCGCGCGCATCGAGCGCCAGCCAGCCGTAGCAGTGCGGCACATTGGGCCACTTGGCCATCGCCTGTTTGACTATTTCATCCATGGTTCAAGCCTCGGCCATTTCAGTGGTCTCGATGGCGGTCAGGAAGTTCAGCATGCGCAGCGGCAGCCAGTCCAGGCTGCCCGGCATGCGGCCGGTGGCAAAGCCCACGTGGCCGCCTTGTTCCGGGTAATCCAGCACGACGTGGCGCGAAGCCTTGCGCGGCAGGTATTCGCCCGGCATGAAGGGATCGTTCTTCGCATTCAGCACCAGGGTCGGCACCGTGATATCGGTCAGCACATGCTTGGCGCTGGCGCGGTCCCAGTAATCGTCGGCATCGCGGTAGCCGTGCAGCGGCGCGGTGACCACATTGTCGAAGGCGTGCAGATCCTGCGCCGCCATCAGCGCGTCGAGGTCGAACAGGCCTGGGAACTGCTGCAGCTTGGCCACGCATTTCGGTTTCAGCGTTTGCAGGAACATGCGCGTGTACAAGCGGCTCAGGCCGCGCGACAGGGCATTGCCGCCCTGCGCCAGGTCGAGCGGCGCCGATACCGCGCAAGCCGCTTCGACAAACTCGGCCTGGTGCTGCGATTCGCCCAGCCAGCGCAGCAGCACATTGCCGCCCAGCGACACGCCGCAAGCGTAGAACTTGCCGCTCGCATGCGGGTGCAGGCGGCGGATGATCCAGTCCAGTTCACCCGAGTCGCCGGAATGGTAGAAGCGCGGCGCCAGGTTGGGTTCGCCGGAGCAGCCGCGGAAATGCGGCACGGCGCCGGACCAGCCACGGCGCGTGATTTCCGCCATCAGGGCGCGCGCGTAATGGCTGTCGGACGAGCCTTCCAGCCCGTGGAACAGCACCACGAACGGCTTGCCAGGCTGGCCGTCGACGAAATCGACATCGATGAAGTCAGCGTCCGGGGTGTGCCACCGTTCGCGGCGGAAACGGACGTCGGGCCTGGCTATGCAGGTAGCCGGATAAATGGTCTGCAGATGGCCGCTCGGCAGCCAGAATGGAGCGATGTAGTTCATGGCGCGGCTGGGACCGGCCCAACTGGCCAGATCCCCCTTTTTTAGTGCAGTATTTGAGCGCGCGGATCGACGGGAACAGGTCCCGGCGCTACAGACACATGATGCAACACAATGCGCCAACCCTTCGGTGTCTTAACGTACACATTGGTCGCAATCAGGTGCGCCGGCTCGCCGCTTGCCGCTGTGACGCCCTCAACCACAGTATGCACCGAACTCATCAGGTTGTGTGTCTCATGCAGCTGGGATGGGCGGATTTGCAACCCGCCGTGTTCCAAAAGTGCACTCCAGGAAGCGCGGATGGCGCTATGCCCAATCAGGCGCGGGCCGCCGGGATGGACGCAGACGATTTCCTCATCGTCCGCCCACAGCGCCATCAGGGCCTCCAGGTCGGCCCGGTTCAAGGCATCGTAAAAGGCGGCTTCGACTTCCGCCGCACTGCCATTCTGGTGTTTACGCGCTGCCATCCGGGCTCCAGGGAAGGGTGATTAATGGTGGCCGACGTCGGCGCCAGGCTTCAGCTTGTACTGGGTGCCGCAGTACGGGCATTTCGCTTCGCCATGCTTGAAGTCCAGGAACACGCGCGGGTGCGAAGACCACAGCGGCATGGCTGGATTCGGGCAGTAGGCCGGCAGGTCGTTACCATCGAGTTCTACTGGCTGGGTGGCGTTGCTCATTTTATAACACTCCGCGAGATCAAAAACCAAGATTTTAATGCATCCGGGCAGTGATCAGCAGCGATCGGCGTTCGTCGGTAAAATGTCGGCTTTCCCCTGCGCGTGCAAATGAGTTCTCCAGATAGCCTGCCCGACGTCGCAGCCCACCACGAGCCATCCTGGCGCGCCGGGCTGAAGGACGGCACCCCGACCCTGTTTGGCATCGCCGCCTGGGGCGTGGTGGTGGGCGTGGCCATGGTCAAGTCCGGCCTGACCGTCATGCAGGCGCTGGGCATGACCCTGCTGGTGTTTGCCGGTTCCGCGCAACTAGCTTCGCTGCCCCTGATCGCGGCTGCCGCGCCGATCTGGGTGATCTTCCTGACCGCGCTGGTGGTCAATCTTCGCTTCGTGATTTTTGCCGCCTTGCTGGCGCCGCATTTTGCCAAGCTGCCGCTGTGGCGCCGTTTCCTGCTTGGCTATGGCGCCGGCGACATGACCACCGCCATGTTCCTGCAGCGCTACCCGACCGAAAAACCCGCAACGGGCAAGGTGTCCTACCTGCGCGGCCTGCTGTACCCGAACTTTGTCGCGTGGCAGTCCGGCTCCATCGCCGGCATTTTCCTTGGCAGCGCCGTGCCGGCAGAATGGGGGCTTGGCTTTGCCGGCACGCTGGCGATTGTCTGCATTACCGTGCCGATGGTGGCGACCCGTCCCGCACTGTGCGGCGCGCTGGTCGCTGGAGTGACCGCGGTGCTGGCGCACGGCTTCCCGTACAAGCTGGGCCTGTTGGCTGCCGTGCTGGCCGGCATGGTCACGGCCATGGTGGTGGAAGGTATGATCGAACGACGAAAGGCCGCCAATGTCTGATCTTGAAATCTGGCTGACGATTGGCGCGCTGGTCTGCGCCACCGCGATCACGCGATCCTCGTTCTGGGTGATTGGAGAGCACGTCTCGATCCCGACCCGCGTGCAGGAGATGCTGCGCTACGCGCCTTCCTGCGCACTTGCCGCCATCATCGGGCCGGATTTATTGCTCGATTCGCAAGGCACAGTAGAATTCAGTTTCCATAACTACAAACTGATCGCAGGCGCCGCTGCAATTGCCTACTACCTTGCCCGCCGCAATATGCTGGAAACCATTGTGTTCGGGATGGCATGCTTTACTTTGTTGCGCCTCCTTCTTTCGTGAACGAATGACCCGATACTTGCTGATCCCTGCATTGTTCGCGATGGCAGGAGTTACCCATGCTGCTGACTATTATGGCGACGGCAGTTGCCCTTCCGCTGTTGCATCGGCTCAGGAAGCGGCAAACAAGGCCGATTGGATCATGGAAGGCACGATTGACCTGATCTTCCTGCGAAGCGGGAGCAAGTATCCGACTGACATTACCGTGGGTAATGCAAAGATGGTTCACGAACGCGATCCAAAGAAGATTGGCAAGTCAATAACGCTTGAAATCGGCCCCTGCATTGCGGGTGGGCGGTCGGTCTTCATGGCGCGCGGCAAAGATCAACTGGAAGGAAAGCGCTACCGCTTTTACGGCGTGCGCCATACAGTGTCGCCGCTTCGACGCATCTTTTTCATGGAGCCCGTTGAAAAGACCATGCCAGTCATTCGGGATGAGACCGCCAAACTGGCGACTCGCCAATATCGGAACCAGGGGGAAAAGAAGCTGGCGGATGGGTGGCAACTTGCCCGGTCGACCGATGGGGGCTTTTCCGTTGAAGTGCCGGGTGAGATTTTCGATGCAACGAAAGTGAATGGCGATGCGCCAGCATTCGTACTTCGCTCCCAGGACAACCATGGTTCGACCTTGATGGCGGTATTTGAACGATCCGGCGCCGATGCTGGCATGCACGGGACCTATGACCAGGAAATGGAAAAGGCGCAGCCCAATCAAGTTTTGAACTACAAAGGTTACCCGGCGTTGCTGCTGGCCGGAACGCTGCCAAACGATTCTTCGATTGCGACGCGCAGTCTGTTTGTCCGAGTGCCAGGAGGTACTTATATGCTCAGCGCCGTAATGCCGAATGGTGGAGGAAATGGTTCCTTAAAGAACTGGGAGCGTTTTTACAAGTCGCTGGCATTCAATTGAGTGGAGCATACGATGGCGGAACTCGACCACATGATCCTGCGGGTCAGCGACCCGGCGAAGTCGATTCGCTTTTACGAAGATGTGCTTGGTTTCCGGCACGAGGGTAGGGCGGGCCCGTTCGAGGTGCTGCGTGTCAGCGAAGGCCTCACGCTGGACTTGCTGGCGGAGCCGCCCACCATGCAACTGCACCTGCACCTGGCCTTCCGCGTCGACCCAGAACATTTCGATCGCGTGATGGCGCAACTGCGCGAGCGCCGCATTCCATTCGGCGGCAACCACATGGACCGTAGCGGCAGCCAGCCCCAGCCCCAGTACGGCGCGCGCGGGCTGGCGCTGGCTTGTTATTTCGAAGATCCGGACGGGCACAACCTGGAAATCCGCTACTAGGCCTGCCACAGCTTGCGGGCCTCTTCCGCAATGATGTCGGGGAACTCTTCCTGGAAGAACAGCTTGCCTTCAGGGATTGCGCGTATGCCTTGCGAATGTGGGAAGAGCTGGTCGAGGTAGCGCGCATCGGCCATCGTGAAAATCGTATCGCTGGCGCCCCACACCATGCGCACTGGCACAGTGCTGCGCCGCAGTTGGGCTTCGATGCCGGCCAGCGGATTGGGCGCCAGGGCGTTGTGGAACGCGTGGTATTGCGCGCGCCTCAGTGGGGAACTCACCAGCGGCGCCGCGTAGTACTCGATGATTTCATCCGTCAGTTGCGCAGGGTTGTGGAAGACGGCAGCGCCAAACGTGGCGCGGGCCATGGACTGGTCGGTCAGCCACTTGGCGGTTTCGTCGGCCAGCGTGCCCTGGCGGGCCATTTCCAGCACGGGTGCGATCTCGGCGGGAGGGCTATGCGGCTCGATGTCGCAATTGGTCAGCATCAGGCTGCGCACGCGTTGCGGGTAGCGCAGCAGGAAGAGTTGTGCGACGGCTCCGCCACTGTCGCTGGCGACAATATCAACGGCGCCGGCGCCGAGCTTGTCGAGCAAGGCGGCCAGCATCTCGGCCTGGGCGGATGCTGCCAGCGACTGGCCGGCGGGTATTTCCGAATAGCCGAGGCCCATGAAGTCGGGTGCAACGCAGCGGCGGTAGGCCGACAGTCGATCAAGCGCGCCGCGCCATTGGAAGCTGTTCAGTGGGGCGCCATGCAGGAACAGGGCTGATGCTGGGCCGGTTCCGCGCTCCGCGTAGGCGATACGGCCGAAGGGCAGTTCTGCGAAGCGGCGCGCAGCACGGAATTTGGCGGCGTCGGTGGGCCCGGCGGCACTGGACAGTTGCGGTACGGCGCTGGCGGCGATGGCGGCGGCAGCCACGGATAAAAAGTCACGGCGTTTCACTTTCGGTCTCCATGCGGTAGCTGAGTGGTGGAATCGATGCTATCGGCAGGGCCGCACGGCTGCGCGCATAATCAGCCGCTGGCGAGCACAATCGGCTGATTATTTATTGCGACTTGGCCGGAAATGGCGCACTCTCCCATTTCCTGCGTAAGAGGACGCGATGACAACCAGACCTTTGTGTTACCCAGTGCGGGACGAGGTACCGCTGCTGGATGTTTTGACCTCGCCCGTCCCGAACGGCCGCTTCGACTCGCCGGTCGATGGCCGGCATGTACTGTGCCTGCACCTTGGGGCACCGGTGCCGGTCAGTTACCGCGCTGGCCGGTACGAACGGCAAGGAACGCGGCTGCACGGCCAGTTCTGCGTGGTGCCCGCTGGTTCCAGCACGCGCTGGACGCTGACCGCGCCCGCCACGTCATTGCTGTTGCGCCTGAACCCTTCGCTGATGCAGGACACGGCCGAGCACATGCGTTTGGTGCCTGAGCTGGCGCCCGCCATCCACATCCGCGACCCGCAAATCGAGCGCATCGGCTGGATGATGCAAGCAGAGGAACAAGACGGCCATCCCGGCGGCCGCATCTTCGCCGACAGCCTGGCCAGCGCGCTGGCGGCACGCCTGCTGGCGCTGCAAACGCTGGCCTCCCGGCGCCCATCCGCAGCACCCGTCCGCGCCTTGCCCGCCTGGCAGTTGCGGGTTGTCCAGGACTTTATCGAAGCCAATCTCGACCAGGACCTGAGGCTGGCCGAACTGGCTGCCCTGGCAGGCTTCGGCATTTCCCACTTCAAGGAACTGTTCCGCCAGGCGGCGGGGATGCCCGTGCATCGCTTCGTCCTGGTCCGCCGTAGCGAGCGTGCCCGCCAGCTTCTGCAGGAAGGCAAAAAGACCAACACCGAGATCGCGCTGGAAGCGGGTTTCGCTCACCCCAGCCATATGGCCCGCAGCGTTCGCCACGTCCTGGGCCTGACCCCTGCACAATTGCGCGCCGATGGCTTGAGAAAGATCAAAAGTGCAGCTTTGGTGTCCAAATGACAGACCTGACCCCGAATTTTGTTTTCTTGTTGACAACTAAATATCGGCCTTGCCCGAGCTTAACAAGCGGCTAAGGGGCCCCGGCTTAAGGTAAAATAGCGCTCTTTCCAACTGTGACCCCTGAGTAACCATGCTGAAATTCAACCGCCTGGAAGACCTCGTAGCGCAGAACGCGCTGCAGGGCAAGCGCGTCTTTATCCGTGCAGATCTGAACGTGCCGCAGGACGATGCGGGCAATATCACCGAAGATACGCGCATTCGTGCTTCGATTCCGGCGATTAAGGCAGCCCTGGGCGCTGGCGCCAAGGTCATGGTTACCTCCCACCTGGGCCGTCCAACCGAAGGCGAATTCAAGCCGGAAGACAGCCTGGCACCGATCGCCAAGCGTATGTCCGAGCTGCTGGGCCAGCCAGTTGAACTGAAACAGAATTGGGTCGATGGCGTGGAAGTGGCTGCCGGCCAGGTCGTACTGCTGGAAAACTGCCGCGTCAACAAGGGCGAAAAGAAGAATTCCGATGAGCTGGCCCAGAAAATGGCCAAGCTGTGCGACGTGTACGTGAACGATGCTTTCGGTACCGCGCACCGCGCCGAAGCGACCACCCACGGCATCGCCAAGTTCGCTCCGATCGCTTGCGCCGGTCCGCTGCTGGCTGCCGAGCTGGATGCGCTGGGCAAAGCCCTGGGCGCGCCGGCCCGTCCGCTGCTGGCCATCGTGGCTGGTTCCAAAGTGTCGACCAAGCTGTCGATCCTGAAATCGCTGGCCGACAAGGTGGACAACCTGATCGTTGGTGGCGGCATCGCCAACACCTTCATGCTGGCTGCCGGCCTGAAGATCGGCAAGTCGCTGGCGGAAGCCGACCTGGTTGCTGAAGCCAAGGCCATCATCGACATCATGGCTGCCCGCGGCGCCCAGGTGCCTATCCCTGAAGACGTGGTGTGCGCGAAGGAGTTCTCGCCAAGCGCTGCGGCGACCGTGAAGGCCGTGGCTGACGTGGCCGACGACGACATGATCCTGGACATCGGTCCGAAGACCGCCGCCAAGCTGGCTGCCCAGATCGCCGAAGCCGGCACCATCGTATGGAACGGCCCGGTCGGCGTGTTCGAGTTCGACCAGTTCGGCGAAGGCACCAAGACCCTGGCCATGGCGATCGCCAACTCCAAGGGCTTCTCGATCGCCGGCGGTGGCGATACCCTGGCGGCCATCGCCAAGTACCAGATCACCGACAAGATCGGCTATATCTCCACCGGCGGCGGCGCCTTCCTGGAATTCCTGGAAGGGAAGACCCTGCCGGCAGTGGAAATCCTGGCGCAACGCGCCCAGTAACACGGTAAAAGGCGCCCGCAAGGCGCCTTTTGAACTTTTTCAAGCTCACACGAAGGAAACCTTCATGGCACGTGGTACCAAGATCGTCGCAACTATCGGCCCAGCTTCGACCGACCTGAACATCCTGATCCAGATGATCAAGGCAGGGGTCGACGTGGTCCGCCTGAATTTCTCCCACGGCAAGGCGCAGGATCATATCGACCGCGCCAACCTGGTGCGTCAGGCGGCTGCGGAATGCGGCAAGGAAGTGGCGATCATGGCCGACATGCAGGGTCCGAAGATCCGTATCGGCAAGTTCGAGAACAACAAGATCGAGCTGGCCAAGGGCGACAAGTTCATCCTGGATGCCAAGTGGGGCGAGAACGGTGAACTGGGCAACCAGGAGCGCGTGGGCCTGGACTACAAGAGCCTGCCAACCGACGTGAAGCCTGCCGACGTGCTGCTGCTGAACGATGGCTTGATCGTGCTGACCGTGGACAAGATTGTCGGCAGCGAAATCTACACCACCGTGAAGATCGGCGGCGAGCTGTCCAACAACAAGGGCATCAACCGCCAGGGCGGCGGCCTGACCGCGCCGGCGCTGACCGCCAAGGACATGGAAGACATCAAGACTGCGATGTCGTTCCAGGCCGATTACCTGGCGATCTCGTTCCCGAAAAACGCCACCGATATGGAAATGGCGCGCCAGCTGGCCAATATCGCCGGCGAGCCTTTCGGCTTCAAGCCGATGATGATCGCCAAGATCGAGCGTGCTGAAGCTATCCCGGCGCTGCAGGAAATCCTGAACGCTTCCGACGGCATCATGGTGGCCCGTGGCGACCTGGCTGTCGAGGTGGGCAATGCGGCCGTGCCTGCGCTGCAGAAGCGCATGATCCGCATGGCGCGCGAATCGAACAAGATCGCCATCACTGCGACCCAGATGATGGAGTCGATGATCTTCAACGCCGTGCCGACCCGCGCCGAAGTGTCCGACGTGGCCAATGCCGTGCTGGACGGTACCGATGCCGTGATGACCTCGGCCGAGACCGCCTCCGGTAAATACCCGGTGGAAACTGTGGAGATGATGGCGGCCATCTGTACCGAAGCCGAGCAATCCGAATACAACAAACTCGATGCGGACTTCCTGAACGCCCGCTTCACCCGCATCGACCAGTCGATCGCCTATGGCGCCCTGTTCACCGCGCATCACCTGCGCGTGAAGGCGATTGTGGCCCTGACCGAATCCGGCTCCACTGCACTGTGGATGAGCCGCCACAACATCGACACCCCGATTATTGCGCTCACGCCGAGCACCACCACCCAGCGCAAGCTGGCCTTGTACCGTAACGTTTGCACCCACCAACTGATGCAGGATGCGCCGACCGATGTCGTGCTGCGTGCTGCGGAAGACCTCCTGGTAAAACAGGGTATTGCCCAGAAGGGCGATATGATTGTGGTTACCTGGGGTGCGCCGATGGGCAAGGTGGGCGGCACGAACGCGCTGCGTATCGTGAAAGTAGGTGAGTTTACTCACCGCGCCGACTCGGCACGATAAACGCTAACGATTTCTTTATTGTTATTGGAGTTCTACCATGTCCCTCGTATCCATGCGTCAACTGCTGGACCACGCTGCTGAAAACGGCTACGGCATCCCGGCTTTCAACGTCAACAACCTGGAACAAGTGCAGGCCATCATGGCCGCTGCCGACGCCGTCAACGCGCCGGTGATCATGCAAGCTTCGGCTGGCGCCCGCAAATACGCCGGCGAAGCCTTCCTGCGCCACCTGATCGACGCGGCAATCGAAGCTTACCCGCACATCCCTGTCGTCATGCACCAGGACCACGGCCAGTCGCCGGCAGTCTGCATGGCTGCCATCAAATCCGGTTTCTCGTCCGTGATGATGGACGGTTCCCTGATGGCTGACGGCAAGTCCGTGGCTTCCTACGAATACAACGTCGAAGTGTCGAAGGAAGTGGTGAAGTTCTCCCACTCCATCGGCGTGACCGTGGAAGCGGAACTGGGCGTGCTGGGTTCCCTGGAAACCATGAAGGGCGACAAGGAAGACGGCCACGGCGCGGAAGGCACCATGACCCGCGAACAGCTGCTGACCGACGTGGCGCAAGCTGCCGACTTCGTGCAGAAGACCCAGTGCGACGCGCTGGCCATCGCGATCGGCACCTCGCACGGCGCCTACAAGTTCACCCGCAAGCCAACCGGC
This sequence comes from uncultured Duganella sp., assembly GCA_966077345.1. Classification (GTDB taxonomy): domain Bacteria; phylum Pseudomonadota; class Gammaproteobacteria; order Burkholderiales; family Burkholderiaceae_D; genus Rugamonas. The sequence goes on along the minus strand of CBHREK010000058.1, from coordinate 33,973 downwards.
GATATCCTGGCGATCGATCGCATCAAGGAAATCCACGCCCGCATTCCTAACACCCACCTGGTGATGCACGGTTCGTCCTCGGTGCCGCAGGAACTGCTGGCCATCATCCGTGAATTCGGCGGCGACATGAAGGAAACCTACGGCGTGCCTGTGGAAGAGATCCAGGAAGGCATCCGTCACGGCGTGCGCAAGATCAATATCGACACCGATATCCGCCTGGCCATGACCGCTGCCGTGCGCAAGTACATGTTCGAGAACCCATCCAAGTTCGACCCGCGCGACTTCCTGAAGCCAGCCCGCGCTGCTGCTGAAGAAGTGGTGAAGGCACGCTTCCTGGCATTCGGCTGCGAAGGCCGTGCGTCGATGATCAAGCCGATCTCGCTGGAGAAGATGGCTGAGCGTTACAAGGCCGGTGAGCTGGCCCAGATCGTCAAGTAATCAAACCGGTAGGTCCGGGTCAGACCCAAGGGTCTGACCCAAGTCAGCGACAGCCGCCGGTCGGGTCTGACCCTTGGGTCAGACCCAGATTTACCGGTTTAAAAATCTCAAAGTACCCCCGCCATGAACAGCCTGTACAAATCCTCCATCAAATCCCTCCCCCTGCTGGGCCACGGTAAAGTGCGCGACAACTACGCCGTCGGCACCGACAAGATCCTGATCGTCACCACCGACCGCCTGTCCGCGTTCGACGTCGTGATGAACGAACCGATTCCCGGCAAAGGCATGGTCCTGAACCAGATGTCCGATTTCTGGTTCGAGAAACTGGGCCACATCGTCCCTAACCACCTGACCGGCGTCACCCCGGAATCGGTTGTGGCACAGGACGAAGTAGAGCAGGTAAAAGGCCGCGCAGTCGTAGCAAAGCGCCTGCAGCCTATCCTGGTGGAAGCGGTGGTGCGCGGCTACATCATCGGCTCGGGCTGGAAAGACTACCAGGCGACCGGCAGCATCTGCGGCATCAAGCTGCCGGAAGGCCTGCAGCAAGCGGACAAGCTGCCGCAGCCAATCTTCACCCCGGCTGCCAAGGCAGACCTGGGCGAACACGACGAAAACATCTCTTTCGAAGAGATGGAAAAGAAAATCGGCGCCGAACTGGCAGCCAAGATCCGCGACGTGGCGATCAAGCTTTACACCACCGCCGCCGACTACGCAGCGACCAAGGGCATCATCATCGCCGACACCAAGTTCGAATTCGGCCTGGACGACAACGGCGTGCTGCACCTGATGGACGAAGTGCTGACCGCCGACTCCTCGCGTTTCTGGCCAGCCGACTCCTACCGTCCAGGCATTTCGCCACCGTCCTACGACAAGCAGTTCGTGCGCGACTACCTGGAAACCCTGACCGACTGGCACAAGACCCCGCCGGCGCCAGCACTGCCGGCCGACGTGATCGAAAAGACCCAGGCCAAGTACTTCGAAGCCATCGAACGCCTGACCGGCGAAAAGCTGAAGGTATAAGCCATGTCCGATCAAAACAAGCCATTGGTCGGCATCATCATGGGCTCGTCCTCGGACTGGGACGTGATGAAGAATGCCGTCGACATGCTGAAGCAGTTCGGCGTGCCGTATGAAGCGCAGGTGATCTCCGCCCACCGCATGCCGGACGAGATGTACGCCTACGCCAAGAGCGCCCGTGCACGCGGCCTGCGCGCCATCATCGCCGGCGCCGGCGGCGCGGCGCACCTGCCGGGCATGGTCGCTGCCATGACCATCGTGCCGGTGCTGGGCGTGCCTGTGCCGTCCAAGTACCTGCGCGGCGAAGACTCGCTGCTGTCCATCGTGCAAATGCCGAAGGGCGTGCCGGTGTCGACCTTCGCCATCGGCGAAGCCGGCGCCGCCAACGCGGGCCTGACTGCCGTGGCCATCATCGCCACCACCGACGACGCACTGGCTGCCAAGCTGGAAGAATTCCGCGCTTCCCAGACCGCAGCCGCGAAAGCAATGGTATTGCCAGTATGAGTAATGTGAAGAACCCTCCAGCGTGGCTGGGCGTGATGGGCGGCGGCCAGCTTGGCCGCATGTTCGCGCACGCCGCGCAGAGCATGGGCTACAACGTGGCCGTGCTGGAGCCGGCCGCCGACTGTCCTGCGGGACAGGCGGCGAATCGCCTGATCAACGCCGGCTACAGCGATGCCGCCGGCCTCGATGCACTGGCTGCGCAATGCGTGGCCGTCACCACCGAGTTCGAGAACGTGCCGGCCGACAGCCTGTCGCGCCTGGCGCAATCGGTCTTCGTGGCGCCGAATGCGCACGGCGTGTCCGTGGCACAGGACCGCATCGCGGAGAAGAGCTTCTTCGTCGCCAGCGCCGCCAAGTCGGGCGTGATGCCGGCGCCGCACAAGGTCATCGCTTCGCAGGAAGACATCGACGCCATCAGCGACGAGCTGCTGCCGGGCATCCTGAAAACGGTGCGCATGGGCTATGACGGCAAGGGCCAGGTCCGTGTGAAGTCGCGCGACGATGTGCGTGCCGCCTTCGAAGGCATGGGCAAGGTGACCTGCCTGCTGGAGAAGATGCTGCCGCTGGCGTATGAGGTGTCGGTGCTGACCGCACGCGGCGCCGATGGCGCTTCGGTCGTGTATCCGATCGCCGAAAACGTGCACCGCGACGGCATCCTGTTCACCACCACCGTGCCGGGGCCGAACATTACCGCCGACTGCGCCGTCAAAGCGCAAGCGGCAGCGAAGGCTATCGTGGCGGAACTGGGCTACGTGGGCGTGCTGTGCATCGAGTTCTTCGTGCTGGCCGACGGTTCGCTGGTCGTCAACGAGATGGCTCCGCGCCCGCACAACAGCGGCCACTACACCATCGACGCCTGCGTCACCAGCCAGTTTGCACAGCAGGTGCGCGCCATGGCCGGCCTGCCGCTGGGCGATGTGCGCCAGCATTCACCGGCCGTGATGCTGAACATCCTGGGCGACATCTGGTACGAGGGAGAAGGTGACGACGTGCGCGAACCGGCGTGGGACAAGGTGCTGGCGTTGCCAGGCGCCAACCTGCACCTGTACGGCAAGGAGGAACCGCGCCGTGCCCGCAAGATGGGCCACCTGACCTTCGTCGCGCCGACCCTGGCCGAAGCGCAGCAGCACCTCGACGCCGCCTGCGCCATCCTCGGGATCGAAGCATGACCGACGCCGCATCCCGCGACATCGCCGGCGCAGCAGCTGCGCTGGCGAATGGCGACCTGGTCGCATTCCCTACCGAGACCGTGTACGGCCTCGGTGCGGATGCGGAGAACCCGGCCGCCGTCGCAAAGATTTACGCCGCCAAAGGCCGCCCGCAGGACCATCCAGTGATCGTGCACGTCGCCCCCGGCGCCGACATCGATTACTGGACCACCGAAGTACCCGACGAAGCACGCGCCCTGGTGCGCGCCTTCTGGCCCGGCCCGCTGACCCTGATCCTGAAGCGCAACGCGCATATTCCCGACGCGGTTTCCGGCGGCCAGGATACGGTCGGCATCCGCTGCCCATCGCACCCTGTGGCGATGCAGCTGCTGCAAGCATTCAAGGAAGGCAAGGGCGGCGTCGCAGCGCCTTCGGCCAACAAGTTCGGCAACGTCAGCCCGACGACCGCGCAGCACGTGCATGACGAATTCGGCGACGACCCGCGCCTGGCAGCCATCCTCGATGGCGGATCGAGCCAGGTTGGCATCGAGTCAACTATCCTCGACATGTCGCGCCTGGTCACCCACGGCCCGGTGCTGCTGCGCCCCGGCCACATCACTGCGCAGCAGATTGCCGACGTGATCGGCGTGATGCCGCGCCAGCCCGACCAGGCCGCGCCGCGTGCTTCCGGCACGCTGGAATCGCATTACGCGCCGAAAGCACCGGTGGCACTGTTGCCCACTGGCGACATCGAAAAAACCCTTGCGGAACTCAAGCTGCGTGGGCGTAGTGCCGCGGTGATCCACTACTCGCCGTTTGTGTTGTCTCAACCAAATGTGACGCTACCGGCCGAGCCAAAGGGGTATGCTTATGGCGTGTATGCCGCGTTGCGCGCGATGGACCAGCAGCAGGTCGAGCTGATCCTCGTGGAAGCACCGCCGAGCGACGATGCCTGGCTGGGCGTCAACGACCGCCTGCGCCGCGCCGCATTCGGTTCGACCGGCATTGTTGAGCGTTTCCTGAAGCCGTAACCGCAGCGGGGCAGCCCGCCTCCTGCGCAAGCGAGGAGGCAGCCATGTCCCGCAACCCGGTACGCATCGCACGAATGGCGGCATGCTCCGCCGCGTTTTCCCTGGCGTTGTTGCCAGGCGCGCTGGCGCGCGGCGGCGCCGAATCCGGCGCCGTTGCACGCGCCATGCTGGCTGCACCCGAACGCGGCATCCTGCTGTCCGGCCCAACCCTGTCCCGCATTGAAACCGGCGTGTTCAGCACCTCCAAGCGCATCGAGCCCACCATGCTGGCCGAAGTGCTGGAGAAGGCCGGCAGTGCGCTGGCTGAAGTGGCGGGCAAGCCGCGCTGTACCATTACCACCTACAGCCTGCGCTATAGCACCATCGGCGGCAGCGGCGAACCCACGGATGCCAGTACTGCCCTGATCGTCCCATCCGGAAAAGATCCCGTCTGCCAGGGGCCGCGGCCGGTGCTGCTGTACGCGCACGGCACTTCGACCGCCAAGGACCACAATATGGCGCGCCTGCGCGGCGAGGCCAAACTGGTGGCGGCCTTGTTCACCGCGCAAGGCTACATCGTGGTGGCGCCCAATTACGCAGGCTATGATGGCTCCTCGCTGCCTTACCACCCTTACCTGAACGCCGAGCAGCAGTCGGCCGACATGATCGACGCCATGCGCGCGGCGCGCACGGCGATGGCGCAACTCAAAGTTCAGGCCGCGCCACAGCTGTTCCTGGCCGGCTACTCGCAGGGCGGCCACGTCACGCTGGCCACGCAGCGCGCCATGCAGCAAGGCAGCGAATTCAAGGTTACGGCAGCCGCAGGCCTGTCCGGCCCGTATGCGATGGCACGCTTTTCCGACATGGTGTTCAGCGGCCAGCCCAATGCCGGCATCACCATTTACCTGCCGCTGATTGCCACTTCCGCCCAGCGCGCCGGTGCCGCCATCTACAGCAAGCCGGAAGAGCTGTATGAACTGCAGTACGCCAGCGGCATCGAAACCCTGTTCCCAACCAGGATGACGCGCAAGGAACTGGTCAAGCAGGGCAAGCTGCCCAAGTCCGCCCTCTTTGCACTCGACTCGCAGCCCCAGGGCAGGGGCGCTTCCGTCTACTTCAGCAATCCGCACCTGGTGCGAACGAGCTACCGCGACGCCTATTTGCAGGACCTGGCCCAGCATCCCTGCGACGACGGCGACTGCACGCCCGCCAACAACCTGCGCAAATGGATGCTGAAGAACGACTTGCGCAACTACACGCCGCACAGCCCTTTGCTGCTGTGCGGCGGCAGCAAAGACCCTTCGGTGCCCTTCTACAACGCGACGGCGGCGGCCGAATATTTCAGCGAGCACGGCGCGCCGCCGACGGTGGTCGACCTGGAAGAGCAGGGGACGCAGGATGAATTCAGCACGGCCCGCCGCAGTTTCGTCCTGATCGGCGAAGAAGCGTTGAAGAGGGCGCAGGAAGAGGCTCCGAAAAGCGGCCGCAGCGTCAACGAATTGATGATGGACGCCTATCACGCCCGCCTGGCTGGCGCGCCTTGCCTGCTGGCCGCGCGCAGCTACTTCAATTCGCTGATGCGGCAGGATGCTTCAGGAGCGCCTTGACCAGCGCATCGCGATCGAATGGGTCGTCCGCCAGCACGATGTCCGGCTGCACCAGGGCCGGCTCGCGCTTGCCTGAAGGCCGGTCAAGCACGAAGCGTGGCACCACCACTTCCAGCCTGGTGTTTGGCAGCACATGCTTCTTCTGCGTGCCGCCGGTCTGGCGCACGTAGGCATAGCCGCCAGCGCCGACCAGTCTGGCGAAGCCGTGGTCCTGCACCGTATTACTGAACAGGACGGCGGACGAGTAAGTCAGGTCGCCCACCAGCACGAACACTTTGCCGCCAAAGTGCAGCGGATTGGCGGGCTCCGGCTGTACCCAGCTGTCGACGGTGCCGTTGACGATATCGCCGACTTTCTCGCCGGGACCAGCTCGCCCTTCGAGCACCTTTTTCACATAGCTGGAACCATTGCGGTAGGGCTTGTCGGCGATGTAGCGCAGGATGCCGGTCTTCCACATATCGTCGTCGCCGCCGCCATTTTCACGCACGTCGATCAACAGCGTCTGCGCGCCGGCATCGCGCAAGCTGGTAAAGGCGCGTTCGGCGAAATCGTAGAAGCGCTGCTTGTCGGGCCAGGCAAACTGGTTCACGGTCAGCAGCCCGGTACCACCTGGCAGCATGCGGAACTGGAAAGTCTGTTCGAACGATTTCTCGCCTGCCACCGCGGCCGGCAGTGCGGCCGAGGCGCTGGCCTCCAGTACCTGCCCGCCGGCGTTCAGCGTGAAGCGCGCCGTTGCGCCGTAATTCTTCCAGTAGTACAGCCAGAAACGCCGCTCCAGCAGCTTGTTGCGGAAGGCCGGGGTGTCGCCATGTACCAGGGCGCCCAGTTCGCTCAGGATGTGCGCTGCCGGCATGCCATTGATGCTGTCGACCACGCGGCCGGCCAGTGCCGTCGTGCCGCCGCCCAGCGCCTCGACAATGCGCAAGCGTTGCTGGCCATCGATCATGACCTCGAACGGAAACAGCTTGCCGCCTGCCTGCAAATATTCCCGGGTTTCCGCCCGCCAGTCGGGAAGGACGACGCCAAGGTGGGCATCGTTGAAGACCGGATTCATGGCCGCCAGCACGCGCCATGCTTCGTCGCGCGACATGGGATGGTCCAGTTTGCCGCGCGCCGCCAGGAAGGCTTGTTCATAGGCCTGCTGTCCCGAGCGCAGCGTCGGGACGGGATGGGTGCTTTCGATGGCATCGCGCACGAATTGCAGGTCCTGCTGCAATTGCGCAGGCGTAAAGCGCACCGGGTCGGCGTGCAGTGGCGTGCAGGCCAGCGCGCCAATGGCTAGGAGGAGGGCAGGAATTTTCATTGCTGGAATTGTAATTAATGGACTAAAGTCTGTGCTTAAGATTCCCTAATTACTTGCTTCAGTCCGGCCTTAATGCTTTCCACTGACGACCTGCGCTTTTTCTGCACCCTGGCCAGCCAGCCTTCGCTGTCAGCCACGGCGCGCCTGCTGGACGTGACGCCTTCCTCCGTCACCCAGCGCCTGCAAGCCATCGAAGACAAGCTGCGCCTCAAGCTGGCCGACCGGCAGGGGCGCGGCATCGCGTTGACCGAACAAGGGCAGCTCCTGGCCGAGCGCGCGCAAGCCATCCTGGCCGACCTGGAAGCCTTGCAGGGAGCGTTGCATGAACAGCGCGACGAACTCGCGGGGCGCTTGCGCGTGCTGGCGCCGATGGGATTCGGCAGCGCGCATATCGCGCCGCTGGCTGCGCGCTTCCGGGCGCTGCACCCGGCGCTGGCTTTCGAACTCGAGTTGTCGGATCGTCCCAACCAGCGCCTGCATGAGGGCTGGGACGTCGTGGTCCACATCGGCGCCTTGCGCGATTCCAGCTTGCGGCAGCTGGTGCTGGCGCGTAACCGGCGCTACCTGTGCGCGGCGCCGGCCTACCTGGCGCGGCATGGCCGCCCGCGCACGCTGGAAGAATTGGCAGGGCACGCCTGCCTGGCTTTGCGCGAAAACGAGGAAGATGCCACGCGCTGGAGGCTGCTGCCGCCCGGCGCCAGCCAGTACCGCACCGTGCGCATCGAGCCGCCGCTGGCTTCCAACGACGGCCGCGTGATCAAGCAATGGGCGCTCGATGGCCAGGGCATCATGCTGCGCTCCGAATGGGATGTGGCAGGCGAGTTGCGCAGCGGCGCCTTGCAACGGGTGCTGCCCGACCACGCATTGCCGGAGGCCGATATCGTCGCGCTGCTGCCGGCACACGCGCAACAGCGCCCCTTGCGCACGCGGCGTTTCGTGGATTTCCTGAAGCAGGAATTGGCCAACCCACCTTGGCTTGAAAGCAACTAACCTTGCAATGCTGATGCGTCGCTGCTACAGTCGCGGCCCGCGCCAGTACAAGGCTGTTGTTTTTACAAATTTCTACTTGTAACGAGCAAGTCTATGCTGGCATATTAGTTCGGCAGCGAATAGCACGCACGTTCGCAAAGCACACATAAAAACCATCCCCTCTGGAGACACAATGCGTCATTTCAAACTTGCCATGACGGTCATGGCAGCGGCAGTTATTGCCGGTTGCGGCGGCAACGATCCACGCCCAGGCGATCAGAGCCCAAAACTCAAATATTCTTCCCAGGTTTCCTTCGGCGACAGCCTGTCTGACGTCGGCACCTACAAGGTCGGCGCCGTGGCTGCCATCGGCGGCGGCACCTTCACCATCAACGGCAACAACACTGCAGTCAATCCTGCACTGACCGGCAAGAACTGGACCGAGCTGATGGCCGCCCAGGTTGGCTTGCCAGCACCGTGCCCGGCCGTGACCGGCCTGGATGGCGATGCCACCAAGGGCTTCAGCGTGCCAGTACAAGCCAAGGCAGGCTGCTTCGGCTATGCGCAGGGCGGCGCCCGCGTGACCAACCCTGTTGGCCCAGGCAACAAGCTGACCGGCAGCCCACTGGGTGCGCTGACCGTGCCGATCGTCACCCAGGTCAAGAACCACCTGGCTGCCGTGGGCGGCAAGTTCAAAGGCGATGAAATCGTCTACGTCATGGGCGGCAACAACGATGTGCTGATCGGCCTTGAACAACTGTCCGCCGGCGCTACCGCAGCCGGCACTGCAGCCGGCAGCACCGCCTTCGCGACCAGCCTGGCGACCCAGCTGGCAGCGGGCGCCACCAATCCAACCACGGCCGTGCAGTCGATTGCGCTGGCCATCGCCACCGAAGCCGCACGTGCAGGCAGCACCAGCACCACCATCGTGCAGGCTGCAGTGACCGCAGCTGTCGCAGCAGGCAATACCGCCGCTGCTTCGCCAACCGTGTATGGCCCGATGGTCGTCAAAGCGCAGGCTGATGCCAGCGCTGCCGGCGCCAAGGCTGGCGCCGATTACGCCGCGGCACAGGCTCCGGTCCTGGTGCAGAACATCGCCAAGGCTGCTTCCGAACTGGTGGCACTGGTGAAGACCCAGATCGTGGCCAACGGCGCCAACTTCGTCGTGGTGAACAATATGCCGGACATCGCCAATACCCCGTCCGGCCTGGCGCAATCGGCCAGCACCCGCGCCCTGATCGACAGCATGGTCAAAGCCTTCAACGATACCCTGGCGGCCGGCCTGAATGGCGATGCCAAGATCCTGCTGGTGGATACTTTCAGCGTCAGCCATGACCAGGCGACCAATCCGGCACCGTACGGCCTGACCAACGTGACCGACACCGCCTGCGACCTGACTCCGGCCAAGAACCCGCTGGGCAACTCGCTGGGCTGCAATGCCAGCAACCTGAAGGCCGGCGACGTGAGCCACTACTCCTACGCCGATACCGTGCACCCGACTCCGTTCCTGCACCTGCTGCTGGCACGCTATGTTTCGGAAAAAATGGTAGCCAAGGGCTGGCTGTAATCAAAGGACACTGGAGACACAATGACACAACGTATCAACACCGCTGTAAAACTGCTGGCCGTGGTGGCCGCACTGGGTGCAACATCGGGCGCATCGGCGCAATCCAAGGGTGAGTGGCTGGGCAAGATCGGCGTCAACCGCATTTCGCCGGACGTCACTTCCGGCGACGTGACCGCGCCTTCCAAGCCAGGCATCAAGGCCGAAGTGGGTTCCGACACCAAGCCGATCTTCAGCGTCGGCTACATGATCACCGATAACGTGAGCACCGAACTGATGCTGGGCGTGCCGTACAAGCACACCTTGTACGGCGCCGGCTCCATCGAAGGCACCGGCAAGCTCGGTACTGCGGAAGCGCTGCCGCCGACCATCTTCCTGCAGTACCGCATGTTTGAACCGAATGCGACTGTACGTCCTTACGTTGGCGTTGGCTACACCTACGCCTACTTCCAGAAGGAGACCGGTTCCGCCCAACTGACCGCGGTGCTGAACACCGGCGGCCAGCCGGCAACCTATTCGCTGGATCCGAAGCACGCAGGCAGCCTGGTGATCGGCGCCACCGCCAAGCTCGGCGAGCGTTATTACGCCGACGTGAACGTGGTCAAGACCAAGCTCAAGACCACTGCCCACTTCTCCACCGGCCAGACGCTGGACATCAAGCTGGACCCGCTGGCAGTCAGCCTGTCGGTCGGCTATCGCTTCTAAGTCCGCCACAAGCCAGGAAAGCCGCCGCAAGGCGGCTTTTTTTTCGTCCAGGCGATGCGCGCAGATGCAAAATTTGCACTATTATCGTTGCTCATTTCGCAAATCACAGTCGAAAGGACCCTGCATGAAACCAGCCTGGCTGGGCTTCGCCGCCCTGTGTATCAGCACTTCCGTCATGGCGCAAAATTGCGCCGAATCCCCGCCCTGCATGCGCGCCCGCGCCGCGGTGGAAGACCTGACCCGCATCGTTGCGCCGGAGGGCGTGCAGGAAACCTACAAGACGCAGATCGGCGGGATCGACCAGTGGATCAATGTGCGCGGACAAGACAAGTCCAACCCGATGATCCTGTTCGTGCACGGCGGCCCGGCATCGCCGGCCATGCCGACCACCTGGCAGTGGCAGCGTCCCATCGAGGAATACTTCACCGTCGCGCATTACGACCAGCGCGCCGTCGGCAAGACCCTGCGCGCGAACGACAAGGAAGCCGTTGCAGGCACGCTGCGCATCGACCGTTTTGTCGACGATGCGATCGAGGTGGCCGAGCACCTGCGCGCCAAATACAAGAAGGACAAGCTGATCATCGTCGGCCATAGCTGGGGCACCGTGGTATCCACGCGCGCCGTGCTGAAACGGCCGGACCTGTTCCATGCCTACGTCGGCATCGGCCAGATCGCCAATATGCGCGAGAACGAACGCATCAGCTATGACTTCGGCATTGAGCAGGCCAGAAAGCACAACAACGCCGAAGCGCTGAAGGAGATGGAATCCATCGCGCCCTATCCCGGCAACGAGCCGATCACGCGCGAGCGCATCATCATCGCCCGCAAGTGGCCGCAGTACTACGGCGGCCTGAGTGCGTACAAGAGCGACTCGGTCTACTACTTCCGTGCCCCGATGCTGTCGCCGGAATACGACCAGGCCGACTGGGAAGCGATCGGCGAAGGCAGCCAGATGACGCTCGGCACCGTGCTGAAAGAGTGGACGGAGGTGGATTTTTCCACCGTCAGGCAGTTCCCGATCCCGGTCGTGATGTTCCTCGGCCGCCACGACTACACCACGCCGACCGAGCCGGTCGTGAAATGGATGGCGCAACTGAAGGCGCCATACAAGCAAAGCGTTTGGTTCGAGCATTCGGCGCACATGATGCCGTGGGAAGAACCGGGCAAGACGCTGGCGAGCTTGATTACCTTTGTCCGTCCGCTGGCTGTGAAGTCCGGCAAGCGCAGTACTAAGGGTTATACGGCCCCTTGACCTCGCCCCAGCCCCATTTCGGCATCGGCTGCTCGGCATCGACCGTCGCACCGGGCTGGGAGTTGATGACGGCCAGCCGCGAGCCCCATTCCAGGTAGCCTACCAGGGCTGAACGGAATTCAGGATCGTCGGGCATCGCCAGTTCATCGGCGGTCTCCAGCAGCAGCGCCACCCAACGGCGGCGCTGTTCCTGGGACAGGTGGCGATCGAGGTGCTGGCGGATCATGTGTGCGTGACCGCCGTGCGCTTCGGAATATGCTGTAGGGCCACCCAGCACTTCGCCGAGGAAGGCCGCGACGTGCGCGGGATGATGGTCGCCCATGTGGGCGAAGACCTGGCCGAGTAGTGCATCGGCCTTGACGTGCTGGTAGAAACGGGTGGTCAAGCGGTTCAAAGCTTCGGTGCCGCCAACCCATTCGTACAAAGTTGGAACGTGATCCTGGGGCATGGTGTCGGTCCTTTGAAGGAGGAGAGTAGCTTGCAATTTAGAACGATATGTTTTGCCGCTTTGCTGCCGGCATTTTTCAGCCTCACCGGATGTGCAGTGTATAGCGAAACACGGCACAAGCAGGGCGAGGCAGCAAGGGAAGCCTGGAAGTCGGTCGATATCGCCGGCCAGCTTGGCGTTGCGCGCAAGGGTGAAGCTGCGCTGTTGGCAGAGCAGCTCAAGACCGAAGAGGCCCTGCAGAAAGCCAGGCGCGACGCCCTGATTCGCGCGATGGTTTTTGAAGGCACCGTGGCGGCGCAACTGAAGGAGCCGGTTGAGAAGCAGTTGCTGGCGCTGGCCGGTTCACCTCAAGTCGCTGTCGCCTGGGCTGCCGCGCTGAAGAAAGAGGCGAGGGCGAAGAGCAACTTGCATGATGCGGAAATTGAATTCACGCGTGCCGGTGTTGAAATGCCGGCCTGCGGAGTGTTGACGAAGCAGTCGTTTGACGATTGGGCGCAAAGCCATGCAGGTGCACCGGCTTACCTGCGCGCCGCCTGGATGGGCGCCGCGGATGAATGCACCGGCGACGCCCTGACTGCCGGCTCCAGTTTCGCGTTCAAGGCCGGCGCATTGGCGATTACCCAGCAAGCGGTGGCCGATGCCCGCGCAGCAATCGGCAGCGCAAAATCGGCCAGCCTCGCGGCCCGCAACCAGGTGACGAAACTGTCGAAGGAATACAGCGGGGAACTGGAAAAGCTCTCCGCCGATCCGTCGCGCGCGCAAGACAAGCTGAAATCCATCGCCAAGGAGCTTGGCGAAGCGCTGGCAAAAATCGAGAAGCTGCCGGACCCGGTCTCGCGCCAGTTTGTGTCCGAGCAAAGGGTAAAGGCGCTTGACGCGACCCTGGCCTCGCTGGCCGGGAATGTCGACAGCAAGGGTGAAAGCACCGCCACCAGCGCCGCCCTGGCCAGCCTTGCAGAATGGTTTGACCAGAACCGTGTAGCGCTTGCGGATGCGAAGAAGCCGCGCCTGGCCGCGGCGCTCTTGCTGCGCAACCTGGAGCAGGCGAAAGCGGATGCAGCTGCCAAGGACGCGCAGTTGCAGGCAATGGAGCTGCAATTGCTCGAGTCAAAAATGAACTGGCAGCTCGAGCAGCTTCGTTCGCTGAGCTACGCCCAGCAAGCCTTGCAATCGGTCAGCGCAGACATGGCTGCGATGCAGGTGCGGGCTGCGCTGGCGCCGGTCGAAACGGCGAAAGCCACATCCGGAAAGGCGTTTGAAGACAAGACCAAGGTCTGGAAGAGCGCTGCGTCCTACCTCGATGCCAATGGCCGCCTGGCAGCGGAGGTGAACAAGACCGACATCCAGCGCAATGCGCTCGACCATGAACGTGCCATCGCCTATGCGGAAGGCAATATCGCGCAGTGGAACGTGCTGATCTCTTCGACCATCAACCAGCTCGCGGAATATGGGGATGCAGGCGTGCGCAAGGAAGACATCACAAGCCTGGTGAACTCCATTGCACTGCTGTTTATCGCGAAGGGAGTTCAATGATGCGGACCGTCCTCATATTTGCCGCGTTGGCCCTGTGCGGATGCTCGACGCCCAAGCCTGCAATGGAACAGGCGAACCATGGCGTCGGCCTGATCGCCCAACTGGAATCGTCGCTGACCGAATTCCGGCGGGTGGAGAAGAATTCGCTGGATGCCCGGGCCGAGTCCCTGCTCGCCCAGCGCAAGGCCATCGCCTTCATCGACCGTGAAAAGCAGCGCGATTTGCAGGCACGCGTTGCCGCGGGCGACAAGCTGTCGGCAACCCTGATCGACAACCTGGTCGCAAATACCGAAGGCCTGGCCTTGAGCCAGGCCGAGTACACCGATACCAACGCCAGGAACGAAGCAGAAGTTGCGGCCCTGCTGGCGCCGATTCCGAACACCCGCAGCGCCACGGCCAATGCCCAGGCAAGGCTGGCGGAAATGGGCGAGGAACTTGGCTGGGATATCCGGCGCAGCGAGCTGCAGGCCTTCATCAAGGCTGTGAAAGACAGCGTTGAAGACGGCAGGAAGAAAATTGAAGAAGCTGAAAAGAAAGCCAATGACTAATGGAGGCGAAGATGGCGTCACTCACCGAGCAATACATGCTGGACTACTTCGATTCCCTGCGGCGGCTGAAGGCAAAGCAGAATGAATTCGAAGACGCTGCCTCCGACCCTGGCAGCACCGATGGCGCCCGTGCCGCAGCCGCAGCCGCCTACCTCGATATGGCCAACATGATTGCGCGCTTCCGCGAGGCGCATGAAGCGTTCATGCATCGCTTCGGCCCGGTGTCGACCGAATCGCCGACGCAGAAGATCGTGGATGAATCGAGCCGCCTGCACAAGGAGCTCGGCGAAGTCATCGCAAAGGCGCAGGGGCAGGTAGCGCTGCTGCATGCGCTGTCCGATTTCGTGGACCGCTGGCAGAAGCTGTCGACGGACAGCAAGAAGGGCACGGCGAAAGCAAAAACTGCAGCGGCGGCCAATCTGAACTTCCTGACGCAGCCAACCTGAGCACAAACGATAAGCCCCGCTCAGTAGCGGGGCTTTCTTAATAAATGGGGTACGTCCCCATTTATTTATTGGAAGGCCTGGATGCCGGTCATCGCGCGGCCCAGGATCAGGGCGTGGATGTCGTGCGTGCCTTCGTAGGTGTTGACCACTTCCAGGTTCACCATGTGGCGGATGATGCCGAACTCGTCGGAAATGCCGTTACCGCCCAGCATATCGCGCGCCACGCGGGCGATGTCCAGCGACTTGCCGCAGGAGTTGCGCTTCATGATGGAGGTGATTTCGACGGCGGCAGTGCCTTCGTCCTTCATGCGGCCCAGGCGCAGGCAGCCTTGCAGGCCGAGGGTGATTTCGGTCTGCATGTCGGCCAGCTTCTTCTGCACCAGCTGGTTTGCTGCCAGTGGACGGCCGAACTGCTTGCGGTCCAGGGTGTACTGGCGGGCAGTGTGCCAGCAGGCTTCCGCCGCGCCCAGCGCGCCCCAGGCGATGCCGTAGCGGGCCGAGTTCAGGCAGGTGAACGGGCCTTTCAGGCCGCGTACGTCCGGGAAGGCGTTTTCTTCAGGGCAGAACACTTCGTCCATCACGATTTCGCCGGTGATCGAAGCGCGCAGGCCGAACTTGCCGTGGATCGCAGGAGCCGACAGGCCTTTCATGCCTTTTTCCAGCACGAAGCCGCGGATCGCGCCTTCATCGTCCTTCGCCCACACCACGAATACGTCGGCTACCGGCGAGTTGGTGATCCACATCTTGGAGCCGGTCAGCGAGTAGCCGCCTGGCACCTTCTTGGCGCGGGTGATCATCGAGCCTGGATCGGAACCGTGGTTTGGCTCGGTCAGGCCGAAGCAGCCGATCCACTCGCCGGTGGCCAGCTTTGGCAGGTATTTCTGTTTCTGGGCTTCGGTGCCGAATTCATAGATCGGCACCATCACCAGCGAGGACTGCACCGACATCATCGAGCGGTAGCCGGAGTCGACACGTTCCACTTCGCGTGCGATCAGGCCGTAAGCCACGTAGTTCAGGCCTGGGCCGCCGTATTGTTCCGGGATGGTCGGGCCCAGCAGGCCCAGTTCGCCCATTTCGCGGAAGATGGAAGTGTCCATCTGCTCGTGGCGGAAGGCTTCCAGGATGCGCGGTGCCAGCTTGTCCTGGCAGTAAGCCGCGGCGGCGTCGCGCACCATGCGCTCGTCGTCGGTCAGCTGGTCGTTCAGCAGCAGGGGATCGTCCCAGTGGAATGCGGCTTTGCTCATTATGCTTCCTGTCTCTCTTTGTTTATGAAAAGTCAATCATTTCAACAGGTCGCGGAACTTCCCGCCGTGGAAAACCAGCGGTGCGTTCCCGGCAAACTCGCAATGCTCGACCTCGCCCACGAAAATCACGTGGTCGCCCTCCGGGTAGCGGCTACGGTTGTGGCATTCAAACCACGCCGTAGCGCCCTTCAGGACCGGCTGGCCGGTGCGCGACAGCTCGAATTCGACGGTGCCGAACGGGTCTTCCGTACGGGTCGAAAACAGCTTGGCCAAATGGGCCTGGTCGGCGCTCAGCACATTGATCACATAGTGCGAATTACCGCTGAATATGGGCAGGCTGTTAGCGCCGGTGCCCAGGCTCCACAGCACCAATGGCGGGTCGAGCGAGACGGAATTGAAGGAACTGGCCGTCAAGCCACGGAAACTGCCATCAGCGAGCCGCGTGGTAATCACGGTCACACCCGTGGCAAATTGCGACAGTGCCTGGCGAAAATGCACACTGTCGAACTCGCGCGAGGTGGCGCGTGGGGAGCTGGTATTCATGCGGGACCTGTTTGTTTCAAAGAGATTATGCCAAAGAACGATAGTCTAACCTTTGGCGAAAGCGACGGGGATTTTAGCTAAGGCGGCACTTTTTGAGCAGTGCGCGCCGATTTGCGCTACAGTAATACTTCCGGTACGTGAGGAGGGCGATATGGCTGAAGTAGCAATCCTGGGCGGTGGATGCTTCTGGTGCACCGAGGCGGTGTACCTGGAGGCGAAAGGTGTCACCAAGGTCGAATCGGGGTACATGGGCGGCGCGCAGCCGAATCCCACGTATGAACAGGTGTGTACCGGTGAAACCGGCCACGCCGAAGTGGTGCGGCTGGAATTCGACCCGGCCCAAGTCAGCTACCGCGACCTGCTGGTCATCTTCTTTACCATTCACGACCCGACTACCCTGAATCGCCAGGGCAATGACGTTGGTACCCAGTACCGCTCCGTGATCTTCTACGAGACTCCCGAGCAGGAAGCCACTGCGCGGCAGGTGATCGCCGAAATGGCCCATGTCTGGGACGCCCCGATCGTCACCGAGCTGGCGCCGGCCGCGCCGTTCTACAAGGCCGAGGACTACCACCAGAACTACTTCGCCCAGCATCCGCTGCAAGGCTATTGCGCCTTCGTGGTGGCGCCCAAGGTGGCCAAGTTCCGCAAGATGTACGCCGAGAAGCTCAAGTAGCGAGCCGTCCGCGGTCGAGGGTTCGCCGAACTACGATCCTCGAATGCAAGACGCTGCAGCAGCGTTTTTACCGGGCAGTTTCTCCACCAAGCTGAAGTCCGCTCCGAGCAGCTTGCGTTTTTCTTCGTCTTCGATTGGCTTGACCGTAAAGAGCCGAAGCTGTTCTTCAGCCGTTGACGAGTATTTGCCGTGCTGGATGGTTACCGCCACTACTTGCCGTGCCAGCGGCGGGCCGGATAGCACCGCATCTACCTGCAAGTTCCAGCGATACCAGTTACTCATGCAGATGGAATTCGGTGGGCAGGGTAGCTCCACTTCTTGAATGTAGTCGTGGCCAAGCGCCCGTCCGCAGAATACCGTGTCGGCATTTGCAAAAACAGGAGAGCCAAGTGCAATGGTCAAAATGAAGGGAATTCTCATCATGGAAAATCACATTCCCGAGATCGCCCCGCAATAGAGGGCAGTCCTGCAAACAATGAACTGCGCGATTCCGAAACCTGCGGAACACGCGGCGAAGGTCGCGGCAAAAGCGCTGGCAGGCTTCAGGCCACGGCGCCGCGCGAGCACTGCAACAATGACTGCCGCCAGCGCAAGGCCGGGCAGCGAGAACAAATGGCCGAGTCCAAGCAATCCCTCTGGTCGCGGCAGCGAGGCTTGCCATGCCCAGTAGCCGAGGAAGGTCACAGTCAAGGCACTTGCAGCGCCTAAAGTAGACAAAGGTGGCGCTTTGCCAATCTGGACCAGGCCAATCAACCCGCACCACACCAACAGGTAATACCACGGCCCCAGATAGGCTGGATCGCCAAAAATGAAAACGGCTACGAGCAGTACTGCTCCAAGGCCAATGGCAAGTACGATGTCGAGCGTTCGTGTCAAAGTGAATCCGATAAGAGTAAGAGGGCGCGAACCTGTTTGTATTCCTCGACCCGCGCAAAGTCCTTCTCGGTCGGGTTGGCGATGCGGCTCAGGTCCATATTTTCCGCATTGTCAGCGAGCTTGACGACGCGCGCAATTGGATTCGATGCCGCGCGTGCCGCGGCCTGCATCCTGGTTTCGCCGGGGAGCTTGGTGAGGGCCTCAATGGCGTCGACGACTTCCGCTGGAAAGCCGGCTTCCGTCAACTGCGCCAATGTAACCGGCGTGTCTTCCACCACGTCATGCAGCACTGCTGCCATGCGCTCGTAATCGGACGCGACGCGAAGCATCACCCGCAGTGGATGCAGGATGTAGGGCTGCCCCGCCTTGTCAACTTGACCGGCATGGGATGCAGCGGCAATTTCGATGGCTCGCTCAAGAGTAGACATTGCGATTCCTCCTACTATCGAAGAATGAACAGGATGACGAGTCCCAACGTCAAAATGAACGGCGACACGAACAGCCAGAGTTCAACCTTGCGCAGCGTCGACCTGGGTGATTCCTGTTGCCGGAACGACGCGATATTGAGTGCCGCGCCGAGGATAATTGCCACGACAAGTGCGCACATCAACGCCATCGCTTCGCCAAGGCCTTGCCCGACGCACGACATGCTCGGACATGCTTGTCCCCTGGGGCGAAAATTGTCCCAGGCAAGCGCGGCGATTATAAGGAGGATTGGGACGTACGAGAGTGGGCGCAGAAAGCGCATACGGGGCTTCAACACAGGCGTCATCTCCGGCGCCCATCTTCAAACTTTTCATGGGCATTGCGCCCGGATCTATCCAGGCTTTAAGTTAGCGATTTGGCAAATGGTAACACGCCTCTGCCGCACCAATGAATGGGGTTCACTGGCCGGCGCTCATCACCCGGTTGAAGTAGACAGTTGGATGGCCGGCGCGCAGGCGGTACAACTGGGCCGGCCGGTTGCTGCCGTGGCGCTGCTTGCCCGCAATCTCCTCGAGGAAGTCGCCTTCCTTGATCCGCTTGCGGAATGCGCTCTTTTCCACTGCGCGTCCCAGGATGGTTTCATATACGCGCTGCAGGTCCGACAAGGTGAATTCGGCTGGCAGCAGATGCACGGGAATCGACGTGTACTCGACCTTGTTGCGCAAGCGCTGCAGGGCCACGTCGAGGATGGCCGAGTGGTCGAAAGCCAGTGCATCTTTCGCCGTCAGGCCTTCCACCGGATGCCAGCTGGCCGCATCGCTGCCGGAACCATGGCGCAGCTCCACGCCGTCCGAACCGATCAAGGCAAAGTAGGCAAAGGTGGCAGACCATCCGCGCGGGTCGCGCGTGGCGCTGCCGAAGCCTTGCAGTTGCTCCAGGTAGGGCGCCTCGACGCCGGTTTTTTCGCGCAGCTTGCGCAGCGCCGTCGCATCGAGGTCGGCGTCGCGATGGATGTCGATGAAGCCGCCCGGCAGCGCCCAGCGGCCCTTGTGTGGGTGCTCGCCACGATGCACCAGCAAAACATGCAGTGCATCTTCGCGGATCGTAAAAATGACGAGGTCGACGCTGGTCAGCGGCACATCGAAATCGTGAATATTGTATTTCCGCAGGAATTCCTGCTCGGTCTCGTCCCTGCTCATTGATGTCCTCACTTGTAGGCGGTCATTTTAACTTAGTGACATTTTAAACTAAGTTAGTGTAATATTTCCACTAACAAGAATACAGGCGACATCATGAAATCAGAACAATTGGGACTTGGCGTCTTTACGGTGAACCAGTTCCTCAACAGGGCCGAATGCCGGCATTACATCGAAATGGGCGAGGCGATGGGCTACCAGCCCTCTGAAGTCAACCTTGCTTCCGGGTCGGTACGGCGCACGGACATTCGAAATAACGACCGCGTGATCTTCGACGATCCGTGCCTTGCCGAATTGCTGTTCACGCGCGCGGCGCCCTTGCTGCCGGCAGCGATCGACGATTGGCGCCTGCATGGCCTGAATGAGCGTTTTCGTTTTTACCGTTACGGTCCGGGCGAATACTTCAAATGGCACAAGGACGGCTATTTCGAGAAGTCACCGGACGAAGTAAGTTTGCTCACCTTCCTGATCTACCTGAATGCCGACTTCGAGGGAGGGGATACCCAGTTCAGGTGGGAGACCGTGCGTCCGCAGGAGGGAATGCTGCTTGTCTTCCCTCACAAGCAATCGCACCAGGGGGCCGAAATCAGCGCGGGGACCAAATACGTCCTGCGGTCGGACGTCATGTACCAACGGCGAAGCTGAAGAGGCCCCGCAGGGCCTCCCCATAGCTAGTTGAAGCGGTCCAGGTTCATGACCTTGTTCCAGGCTGCGACGAAGTCCTTGACGAATTTGTCGCGGCTATCGTTGGCGGCATAGACTTCTGCCACCGCACGCAGTTCGGAGTTTGAACCGAACACCAGGTCCACCGGCGTTGCCTTCCACTTCAGCTCTCCGCTAGTGCGGTCGCGTCCTTCGTACAACCCCTCCGCGCCTGGCGCCTTGTTCCACTTGGTATCCATGGTCAGCAGGTTGACGAAGAAGTCGTTGCTCAGGGTGCCTGGCCGGCTTGTGAACACGCCATTGGCCGAGTGGCCATGATTGGCATCCAGGGCGCGCAGGCCGCCAACGAGTACAGTCATTTCCGGCACGGTGAGGTTGAGCAGGCTGGCTTTTTCGACCAGGGCGTCAGCAGGCGAGAGCTTGCTGTCGCTGTCGTAGTAATTGCGGAAGCCATCGGCTTTCGATTCCAGCACTGCGAAGGACTTCACGTCGGTCTGTGCCTGCGTTACATCGGCGCGGCCCGGCTTGAAGGGAACTTGCACGGCATGTCCGCCTGCCTTGGCAGCCTTCTCGATCGCCGCATTGCCGCCCAGGACGATCAGGTCGGCCAGCGAGACCTTCTTGCCGCCTTTCTGGCTTCGGTTGAAATCGGCCTGGATCGCTTCAAGTTTCGCGAGCGTCTTGCCCAGTTGCTCGGGCTCGTTCACCGCCCAGTCTTTTTGCGGAGCGAGGCGGATGCGGGCGCCGTTGATGCCGCCGCGCTTGTCGCTGCCGCGGTAGCTCGCTGCCGCAGCCCACGCCGTCTTGACCAGTTCCTGCGTGCTGAGGCCCGACGCCAGGATTTTTTCCTTCAACTGCGCCGCATCCTGGCTGCTGATGGCGGCATAGTTCGGCGCGGGGATCGGGTCTTGCCATAGGAAGGACTGCTTCGGCACGTCAGTGCCGATGTAACGGGCGCTTGGTCCCATGTCGCGGTGGGTCAGCTTGAACCACGCGCGGGCGAAAGCATCGGCAAACAGCTTCGGATCTTGCTGGAAGCGCCTGGCGATCTTGTTGAACTCAGGGTCTTCCTTCAACGACAGGTCGGTGGTGAACATGATCGGCGCGTGGCGCTTGCCGGCGATGTGCGCGTCCGGTACCAGGTTCGCCGCGTCAGGCGTGCTTGGCATCCATTGCGTTGCGCCGGCCGGGCTCTTGCTTTGCACCCAGTCGAAAGCGAACAGGTTGTCCAGGTATTGCGTGGTGAAGGCGATCGGGTTCGACGTCCAGGAACCTTCCAGTCCACTGGTCACCGAGTCTTCTGCGTTGCCCTTGCCGCATTTGTTCTGCCAGCCCAGGCCTTGCTGTTCAAGCGCCGCGCCGGCCGGATCGGAGCCTACGCACTCTTCGGGCTTGTGCGCGCCATGCGCTTTGCCGAAGGTATGGCCGCCGGCGATCAGGGCAACGATCTCCTCATCGTCCATGGCCATGCGGCCGAAGGCCTGGCGGATGTCGGCCGCGGCAGCGATCGGATCAGGCTTGCCTTCAGGGCCTTCTGGATTCACATAGATCAGGCCCATCTGCGTAGCGGCCAGCGCGCCTTTCAGTTCACGCTTGCCGGAGAAGCGATCAGCACCCAGCCACTTGTTTTCGGCGCCCCAGAACACTTTGTCGGCCTCCCATGCATCGGTACGACCGCCGGCAAAGCCGATGGTCTTGAAGCCCATGTTTTCCATTGCCACGTTGCCAGCCAGGACCATCAGGTCGGCCCAGGAAATCTTGCGGCCGTACTTCTGCTTGACGGGCCACAGCAAGCGCCGGGCTTTGTCGAGGCTGACGTTATCGGGCCAGCTGTTCAGCGGTTCAAAGC
Organism: uncultured Duganella sp.; assembly: GCA_966077345.1. GTDB lineage: Bacteria > Pseudomonadota > Gammaproteobacteria > Burkholderiales > Burkholderiaceae_D > Rugamonas. The sequence goes on along the minus strand of CBHREK010000058.1, from coordinate 12,008 downwards.
GCTGCTGGCCGCTGGCCGCACCACCGCGGCCATCGCCCACTCGATAAGTACCGGCACTGTGCCAGGCCATGCGGATGAAGAAGGGACCGTAGTTGCCGTAGTCTGCCGGCCACCACGGCTGGGAACTGGTGAGGATGGCGTTGATGTCTTTCTTGACTGCCTTCAGGTCGAGGCTCTGGAATTCTTTGGCGTAGTTGAAGTTGGCGCCGTAGGGATTGGACTCGGGGGAGTGCTGGCGTAGCGCTTCCAGGTCCAGTTTTTCGGGCCACCAGTTCTGCCCTCCGGCTACCTTGTCTGCAGCGTAGGCGAGCTGCGGCTCGAACAGTGGAAGCAGGCCTGCCAGCATTGCCAGCAGGGCCAATTTGCGATTGCTCATCACGGTTTCTCCTTGTCATTGTTGTCGGGGAAACCTTAGGCTAAAGCAAGGGTTGTAATTGATCTAATTGATTGTTTACATGAAATCGATAGTGTAAACGCTATGGAGGCCAAGCCCTTTGCCGCGCCATGGGCTGGACCTGTGGGGAATGGCTCACTGCAGGAAATGTGCGGCCAAGGTCGTATCCAGCTGCGCCAGGAAGCCTGAACCATACTTGCCGGACTCCAGGCCAAGCTGCAACTGCGGCGGAATATCATGCGTATATTCCCCAGTCAGCGAAGCCAGGCCCATGGCAATAGCCGCGACGCTATCAACGTCGCCGCCAAAATTCACGCAGTCGCGCAGCAGGTCGGACATGCGCCGGTTCCTGAGCAATGCGGTACTCACTGCATGCACTGTCTGGATGGCGTCGCATTCGACATTGCTTGTCCAATCTGCCCTCATCTCGAAGCTTGTCTCGTGTTGGACCACGCGCGGCAGGTCCGCGATGGCGGCTTCTTTATGCACAAGCTGGTGCGCCATCAATGCGATCACCTGCGAAGAGAGAATGCCTGCTGGAGTATCGTGCGTGACCATAGCTTGCGCGCGTGCTGTCTCCAATAGACGGCGTTCGTCAGGAATCAGCCCCAATGGGACTGAGCGCATAGCGGCGCCATTGCGCAGGCTGGCCGGATGGATTTTTGCCCGCAACTCGCCGCCGCTGGCACAGTTGTCCAGCAAGCCTTGCAAGCCCTTGGCGTAGCCCATTCTCGGATTGCGCTTATAACAGCGAACAAACGCGTCGGCGAAAGCATCGCTGGTCCAGTCCGTAGAGTCCAGCAGGACTTCCGCGACCGCTACGCTCATTTGCGTATCGTCGGTATAGAGTCCGGCTTCCATCCCGCATTCATGCGGGACATACGAGGCCAGGTTGTTGTGGCGTTCAATCTTCTCGCGGCCACAGAATTCGAAACCCGCGCCATAAGCGTCACCAATGGCAATTTCCAACAGCACAATCACACTCCCGAAATAAAGACCATCCGTTGCGCGAAAAATTCTAGCACGCTGTCATGGCGCTGGAATGGTGAGGCTGTGGTCGGAGGGCTGCGGCGTGACGCCGAGGATCTTCAGGTGGTCAGAGTTTTCGAATCGGTGCCAATGGTTCTGCGGCACCACCAGCAATTCGCCGGCATTCAATTGGATGCGTTGTTGTTCGCCGTCGACCAGGACGATCACGGTGGTGCTGCCTTCAAGCGCCATCACGATCTCGTCACCCACCGGATGGCGCTCCCACTCGCTGCTGCCGGAGTAGTAGCCAACAGAGATGCCGCCTTCGCGGTAAGCAGAAACTTCTGCGAAAGCCTGGTCGGCAACGCCGTCAAATGCCATCTCTGGCGTCCGGTTCGGCAGGTGTGTGAGACCGCCGAGAATGTCGGCCAACGAATTTTTCTTGATCAAGAGGGGAGCACTCATCATGGCTGCGATTCGGAGATCTCTTCGCGGATCAGCCATTTGCCGTGTGCATCCGGCGCGACTAGTAAGGCCAATGGACTCTCGTACTTCTTGAGTACAGAGTAACGAACCGCCTTGACACGGATGCCGTCCCGCTCATCGGAGTAACTCACTTGCGAGTAGGTGCTGAAGTCACCTCTCGACTTAGCCAGCGGCATTGAGTTGCGCACCAACGCCTTGTACTGCACGGCAGGGATTGTGAGCTCCCGCACTTGCCCAGTGGGATAGATGCGCTTGTTCTTGATCAAAGCGTCGTCGGCGTAGAGGTCAGCGACAGCGGGATTGAAGTCGGCTTCGAGCGACGAATATCGCTGGAATAGCGAGCGCGCTTCATCTATTGGTGCAGCCGAGGCCAACAAGCACGTCAAGGCGAGTGGGAATGCAAACAGAAGTCGTTTCATGATTGCTTAAAGTTGAGTGGTTGTGCCGCGATATCATAAATTATCCCTGCGAGACAGGTCGGGCATGGGAGATAGGGCAATCATGTGGCGACTTTGCCTTCGACGTCTTCGTCTGTGGGGGGAAGTTTTATTCGCACTTTTTCAGCCATTCGTTCAGTAAGCCAATTAGCTGGCCCATATGCGACCGCCTCCAACAATAACGTGTCACGGTCCATATTCGCCCATGCGACTGAAACTTCAATTTGGATAAGCTCGCCGTCCACTTCCAATTCTTCGATCATTGGCTTAGCTCCGACAAGGGTTCGAAGTTCGGACGTCGGCAGTGCGGACCAATGATCGAGAGCTCGAGATAGTGCAGGATAGACCTGTCCAGAGTGCATATCATTTCCAGTAAAGAGGGGACTTCTCGGCAAACGGTAACCTCGTCCGCCCACCAGCTACCGCACTCAAAGAAGCATAAGAGTGACCGCATGGCTGGACCTGATTCCATCGATGCCGCAATGAATTCCGAACTATCAAGCGGACCGAACCAGCAAGGCAAAGCTTGACCGCCAATCCAGCCATCCATTTCACGATAGACATCAGCGAACGATGTCCACTCGGCATCAAAAAGGTCGTAAGGCATATTTAGCGTGATTGATTGTCCCATTCTCATTTTGCCCAGCGGTGGAGAGCAACGGCGCAGCGGGGGAGGCACTTCCATCAGTTACGCCTACTTCTCGTTCCTCGACATTAAGAATTGCAAATAATATTTGAAACGCTCCATGAAGCATTCCATCGCCCTCCGCCTAAGACAAGTAGGCATCGGATCCGCAAAGCGGGCAACATACGTTCTTGAAATTGGACCATAGGAGCGCCCGACATTCTCCGCATTGCCCTTCATTGCAGCAATGATCCAGGACGTCGTCTTCTCCTGGGTACATTCCGGGCTCCGATGGCGCCAGAATAAATAGCTCCTGCGAATCAGTTCGCAATCCCTTCGTCCAAGTCGCAGCGACAGCAAGCGTCTTTGTCTCGTCACTGAAATGGCGCAAGGTGTTTGCAATAATCCTCAGAGCCTTTTCTTTGCCAAGTGCCTTGAGTTCTCTTTCGATGTCCGGAAAGGTTGGGCTTTCAATCATTGCTAGTCCTCTGGGCAATAATTCATTCGACACCTGGAGCTTTGCCTTCAAAGCCGGCGGCCAATCGAACGTAGGCTTGTTCAAGCAGGACGTCGTAGTTTGCTTGAAAGGGGGCGACCAGCTCCGCGTCGAGCTGACCAGCGAGTTTGGAGAAGGCCACGAATTCGGCATTGTTCTTGAGTCGAAACTCGTTCGTTTCCGAGAAGCGCGCAAAGAACTCGAACAAGACCAGCGCCTCGTCCTGCGAAAGTTCAACTGTCATCAGATTACTCATTGGGCCAACGTGAAAAGCTTACCAGCACGACTAGCGCGTAGCGATTGGTGTGCCCATCGAACGGAGTGAGCGAGGTCGAGTGCATTATTGAGCATAGGTGTTACCGAGTTAAATCGTATTCCAAAGGGGACTGCACTGACGTAGTAAGACGAGCGCCGCTATCCAATAATTGAGCGGCTTCCTCACCGACATAGAACGCCTTAATGCGAGAGAAATGTCGCTTGATTTGGGTATCAAAAGCGCGCTGTAAGCTTTGTGAGGAAGCAGTCTTTGAATTGCTGGCTACGCGTCCACTCAATAGAACATCTGGACGCCACAAACCACCATGCCAAAGAACCGTGCTATCGGGGTTTGCAAGTTGATCGATAGCCCACCTCGGCTTGTCTTCACCTTGGACTTGAGTGGGGCTCACCACAATCGGAGTGTCGACTTTGATCACCAAGTACGCGGAAGCCGTCCGGTTGGTTACTGGGTTAGGCTTAAGCGTCGAATTCAAGGCAATGCAATCCGCAATCTTTGGCCAAAGAAATGAGTGGTTCGGCCCGCTCTCTGGAGTTGAAGTAAGCAACATTTGTGTCGTCCCAAGAGGCGGCGAAAATGCAATCATACTCGGGCAACAAAATGAATTGGTTAGGCGCCCTTTGGGGATCAAAACGACAGCGCTCAAGAAATCCGCCCTTATCGAGGTACTTCTTCAGCACCAGCTTTGATTTATGCGGCCAGCGCCCACGATACCTAATCGTATAAATGTCGGTAGCATCGAATACGGCTTCCCAATGTAAGAGGAACTTCCTATCACGTTCGATCCGCTCCGCCCCCTCATAGCAGTCCATCAAATTCCATTCAGCTTCGTCGCGAAGCCAGTGATCAAAGACCGAAATAGCAAATCGTCCCATGGAATGGGGCTCATGTTCGAGCACTGCTTGAAACTCAGGAAACTGGCTACGCAATGCGGCCTGGGTTTCTGTGTCTGGAACGGTGAAAATCTTCATGGACTGCCTAACGTAGCGAATCATCACCGGGAAGGACACTGTCTCGGTCTAGGTGATCGATGATCTGCATCTGTCCTCTCATGCCCAACGAATGTAAGGGACTTCCCCCGTCCTACATGCGCAGCATTGGACTTGCTGCAGGCACCTACGGTGTAAAGATGTGAAAGTGGTCCTCATCATTGGCCTACTAAGGGGGGAAGTCATGAACAAGGTTTGCACTTTAGCAGCAAATGAGAATGGCGAAAACATTCCGACCGTGATCGGTATTGAGCTGGCTAAGAACGTCTTCGCGCTTCATGCAGTGAGTTGCCATGGTAAGCCGGTTCTACTGCCGCAGATTCGGCGCGACCAACTGTTCACTGGGCGCGCGAACCGATTGCCCTTGGCAATACTCCCAAACCAAAGGCGCCGAAGTTCGTCATCCCTTACCGCATTCAAATTCATTACCTGTTTGCTCGGGGAGCGCGAAAGCGGCAACGCCCGCTGTAGTGCGTTTGTTGGAGCTTCAGGTTAGGAAAACGCGTTAACTCCCTTTTCGTTCGTTTACGTCAGCGAAGAATGCGCAACCAAGCATGACGAAAGAAAAAATCACTCCAATTCCCACTAGGGCGAAGGCTGCGTACCAGGGCCAAAGCGAATTGACAAGAAAGCGCGTAAGTATCCAAGCAAGACCGAACCACAGGGAAGATTTCAGCGCTACTTTAGTAAGGATTCTTAAGGCCAATTCGCGGAACTGTTCAGAAGTGCCCTTATCGGATGCCGGTAGATTTTCCATAGATCCCTAATGAATAGAAGGGACTTCCCCGTCCCACATGCGCAGCATTGGGCTTGAGTCATTTCTGAGTTCATTCAGCCTTGCCGTTTCTTCCTTCGGGGGGAGTCCATAGACAAAAGGTTAGCATAGGTCACCGTTGAAGCCGATTGAGGAAACTCCTCTGCCATCTCTTGAAGGCACGTCTGCAGTTGTTTTGCCTCGTTCGGCAGGCGCGTAGAAAAAACCTTCCAGTTCTCGAATTCGAGCAATTCGGGCATTTCAACCAGTCCAGTGATCGCGTCCCAAAAGGCATTCCAATTGCAGCCATACCAGCCAGGGAAACCCAGGCGATCCATCAGCAAGTGATGAAGCTCGCGTGCATCGCTGACTGTGCCAAGATCAATTGATACTATCGCTCGCCGTGTCATAGAAGGCCTAACTGTGTAGCACGTTCGCTGGAGCAGAAGGTTGGAATAATCAGTTCAGAACCCAAAGTTAGCCTGCGCTCTGAAGCGCCCCGTTTTTCCATTCAGCGAAGCGCACATCGATACGTGCGCGAAGGACGCCATAGTTCTCCCATGAATCGGAAACATGGTACATCGTCGGCAGACCGCCGCAGAGCAGTTCCTCATAGTCCCGCAAATAAATGCCCCGTTCAAAGTCGAAGTATGCTTGGGCGAAGGCATTTCCTTCATCGGAAAGATCTTCATTCGTCAGTGTTCCATCCATGAGTTGGAACATTTCAGGCCCGGTTTTTGTTCGCGACTCAAAGGGCACGGTAAAGTCTGGGAAGTCCTCCAGGAACTCCGGGCTTAGTAAATGTCTTTCTATGCACCATCCGACGAACATTCCCGTATGGATGTAGCCGTGCTCGGGCGGAAGCTCCTGGGGAAAGTTGTCTGCACCGTAGTGCCATTTGGCTTTGTCGTATGTGCTCATCATCCAGCTAAATTTTGATATGTGGGCATGGCCCGGCCTGCTGGGCCATGCCCTTTCGATGGAAGCGTTATCCCGGCCCTAGTGGTGGAGGTGATAGAGGTCAGATAAGAGATCAAGCAGGCCACAATTCTCCCAGGGCTCGAAATCTCGCGTTTCGTGTCCTAGAAGTCCAAGACGCCAGTCGCCACTTTCGCTACCGACAGGGGAGTAGGCGATGTAGTTGCCACCCCCATCTTCAGCAACAATAAGGAATTGATTGATCTGGTCAGCATATGGCGGCGTTTCAGGTTCACTTTCCGACAACCAATGCATGCGGAAATGACCGGTTTCTTGAATTTGCCTCTCCAGTCCGAACAAGATCTCCCAGCCCTGCTCTGCGGCTTCGGCCGGATCTTCAATCATCGGATGGGGTAGCTTTATCCCGTTTGATATTGTCAGAAGTGCTTTCATCTCGCTTGGAATGACGAGTCCAAGTTCGCGCTCGGCATTCGAGATTTGCTCAGCGGTGGCCCGTTGAACGAGTAGCAATTGATCGCCGATGGCTTGGATTTCGGCTTGAGTGAGTAGCATGAGGTTCGATCTCCGGGTTGGGCTATTGTTCCGACAACTGGCGCGTATCAGCGCGTCCAGTTGATTGATGTGTTGGGCAGCGGCGCACCAGGTGTACAGTCTTCCGATGATACCCAATCCACAAAGGACTCATTACCGTTATCAATTTCTAAGAAGGTATCCGAGTAGGGGTTAATGTCAGGGAATGTGTAGGTTGGATCGCAGCGGACCTTTCGGTTAATCGTTTGAGATAAGAATCGTCCAAACTCCACATGGGACTTCCACAAAGAACAGCCGCGCAGGTAAAAACTGTAATAGCCATCTTCGCTTGGTGTAACGATAAGTACTCCATCCCGTGACTTATATATATGCATATCGTCGGCGCCCGACTCAACGCGAGTGAGCATGCCAAGAACGACAGCAATCGCTTCAACTACATTGTCCGGGTCAGGGCCAGCCACATAGGCTTCGAGGTCATTATCCATTTAGACGATGGGAAAAATTGGTGCTCTACGCTTAAGCGGCTGCTGGAACGCGCAGCGTGGGGCCAGTCCAGTTGACTGCAAGGTTGGGCCTTTAATACGCTCCACCTTGAGGGGTGCAACCATCGCTGTCATGCAGCTTTCCTTCAGTGATCACACCTGCTGGTTTGCAAACATCGTTAAAGCTCCAGACATCGAAAGCATCTCCAGGCACAGCTTGGGTTTTCAAGTGCAACTCAAACTCCTCAAAGTCCTCAAACGCAAAAATTCTAGGACAGCTCGCCCCTCGATAGAACCAGTGCTGCACGATAATAGGGCCGCGTGAAAGGACCGCCTGAATCTTCGCAACACTTTCCGCTGACACGATCTTCTTTCCGTCAGTCGTCCAATTGTCCAGTTCATATCTGTCAAATATACGGGTCATAGTTCTGGTGCACTCCAACGTTCAAGGAAACCGCTGCAGGCTTATCCCGCATGTCGTACCTATTGATCAATCCCTTTTACTCTCTGGGGAGTCCATATATAAAAGGTTAGAAGCGGAAATCAATTGACCCACTCGCCACAGCCACTTGGATAGGCAAATTCGGGCTTACCAGAAATTGCGTTTCCTCTTTGGTGTAATAAGGACTATGAACCCGAACTACCGCAAGCTGGTCGACGTATCCAACCAAGGAAGTGTGCGAAGAAGAATACTGCAAGAAGTCAGACTCAAGAACCAAGTCAATGAGGCTTCGGAGTGGCATCAGACCATCAAGTTCCACGTCCATGGTCAGTGGCCCCAACTGATCGTCGGCACCACAGCAGGCATCTCGAAAGACTTTAATCTTCATCTGTATGTAGTCGTCTGGCTGAGCGGAATGTTACGGGGGGAACGCGTAGAACACTCTGCGCAAACCTGAAATCCGAACTTAAGTTCTGCCCTTGACGTACTGCCTCCAAGAATAACCTGCGCCTGATCGAGTCTTTTGTCGATTCGGAGCTCAAATTAACCTCTAATGTACATTGGACGTCATATTGACGTGTTCAAAATTACAATCATGACGCCTAATAGCGTCAGGCGCAACTTCTTGAGTCCATACTCTGGCGGATGCTGGGAATAGGTCGCCTAAACGCCGGTGGATAATCGCGTAATGGCCGAGGGGGGGATTAGACCCCAGTCCCTAAGCAGTTTGGCTGGCTTCAGATACGCGGCCAGCCGACTGATTCATTGGCCATCGTAGATGTAACGCCGCGACCAGGGCAGCGATGATGGATGCCGGCCCGCTTTGCCGCACACGATCTGGTAAAGACTGATCCAGTCCTGGTCGAAGGCATAGGCGCAGCCGGCGAGGTAGACGTGCCAGATGCGGAAGCGCTTGTCGCCAGCCAGGTCGCGCACCTTGTCTGCGTGATCCTCAAAGTTTTCGGTCCAGATGGTGCAAGTGCGGGCGTAATGGCGGCGCAAGTTTTCCACGTCATATGCCTCCAGCTCGCCTTCCTGCATCGCATGCAGCACTTGCCCGATATGTGCCAGTTCGCCATGGGGAAAGACGTACTTCTCGATGAACTCGCCGCCACCATACGGCGTTTCGCCGTTATCCGGATCGGTCGACGTGATCCCGTGATTCATCGCGAAGCCGTCGTCGGCCAGCAGCTTGTTGATAATCCCGAAGTATTCCACAAGGTGTTTGACACCCACGTGCTCAAACATGCCGACGCTGGTGATGCGGTCGAAGCTGCCGCGCACGTCGCGGTAGTCTTGTAGGCGAATCTCGACAAGGTCGGCCAGCCCGGCGGCTTGCACGCGTTCCTGCGCCAGCGCGAACTGGTTTTCGCTCAATGTGATGCCAACGCAGCGCGCGCCGTACTTCTGCGCGGCGCGGATCACCAATGCGCCCCAGCCGCAGCCGATATCGAGCAGGGTCTGTCCCGGCTGCAGCCGGATCTTCGCCAGGATATGGTCGATCTTCTTGATTTGCGCGGTAGCCAGGTCCTCGTCGCCATTCTCGAAGTAGGCGCAGGAATACACCATGTTCGGGTCGAGGAACTGCTGGTAGAACTCGTTGGAAACATCGTAGTGGTAGCGGATCGCTTCCGCATCGCCCTTGCGGTTGTGATGGAAGCTGCGCGCGATGCGGGCCAGGCTGCTGCTGTCTTTCAGCGAGCTGCGCGCGAGTGCGTTGACCACTTTGATCATGTCGACGGCGCGCCCGGTCACTTCGATGGCGCCTTCAACGTAGGCGGTGCCCAGGCTGAAGAGCGAAGGTTTGAGCAGGTAGCGCGCCGCAGCCGGGCTGGGAACGCGGATCGTCACGCGCGGCGCTTCTTGCGAGAAGTCGAAGCTGCGGCCATTCCACAGCTCTATCCTCAGGGGCAGGGCGACTTGCGGGGCAATGCTGCTGATCCAGCTATTGATGCGGTTTTGTACAAACATGCGCCTGCCCCTTCCCTGTGAGAGGACGGATCAGGGCTGGATGCGTTCCTTATGCCAGCTACCGTCCTGCAAGTCATAGACTATCCTGTCGTGGAAACGCGAGGCGCGCCCTTGCCAGAACTCTACGCGGTCCGGCACCAGGCGGTAACCGCCCCAGTGCTCAGGTCGTTGCGGCTGTCCGCCGCTGGCCGCTTCCACGGCGGCATAACTCTCTTCCATTGCTTCGCGGCTGGCGATCGGCCGGCTCTGCTGTGAAGCAATTGCCCCCAGCTGGCTCTTCACCGGGCGGCTATAGAAATACTTGTCGCTCTCTTCGGCGGAAGTTTTCTCGACGCGGCCTTCGATCCTGACCTGGCGCTCCAGCTCGGGCCAGAAGAACAGGATGGCGGCGTGCGGGTTCTCCGCGAGTTGCTGGCCTTTCTGGCTCTGGTAATTGGTGTACCAGGTGAAGCCGCGCTCGTCGTACTGCTTGATCAGCACGATGCGCGAACTGGGACGGCCATTCTTGCCGACCGTGGCCACGCTCATCGCGTTGGGCTCGTTCACCTGCGCCTTCATGGCCTCATTGAACCACTTGGCAAACTGCGCAATCGGGTCGGCCAGGGTGTCGGCTTCCGACAGGCTGGCGCGGCCATAATCCATGCGCAGGTCCGCCAGGGCGATTCCGCCGGCGATGGCCACCGGCAGGATGCCGCGGCGCTGCTGCATGGCCTCGCCCAGGATGGTCATCTGGGCGGGACTGAGTATCCGTTTGGCCATGGGCGCGATGTGCGCCTCTTCGGTTTCCATATGCGAGGTATAGGCTTGCACGAAGCGTTCTACGTCGGCAGCGTCCAGGGCTGCGCTGGAACCGTTGGCAATCTTATCAAGTTGCGAATCGAGTATAGCCCAGTCCAGATCCATCTGCTTGTGCTGTGCGAGGATTTGCGGGCCCAACCGGGCCAGCAGGGCGGCGTCCTCGTTCTGGGCTGCTGCGGTCAGCAGGGGGAAAAGGTCGATCTCTTCGTCTGCGTGGTGCAGGTGGGCGGCCTTGTTGAAGTACTTTTGCACGGCCTGCGCAGCTTGCTGGGCTGCGGCGTCGGCGCCATGCTGAGGCAAATGGCTCAGCAGGTTTTGCAAGGTTTGCAATTGCTTGCGGATCTTGTCGTGGCAGTGTTTCAGGACGGCGATCGGCTGGTCATAGCCGGGGGCGGTATCGATCAAGGAATTGCTCATGGTGCGGATCTGATGAACTTGGCAAGAGAAAACATTGTAGCCCGGCTCCGGTAAAATGACGGGATGAATTCCCCGCAAATAGTTGATCCAGTTCTGGAAGAAGTTGATTTTGACCGCCGTTTTGGCGGCATTGCCCGCCTTTACGGTGAAAAAGCGCTCGCACGTTTCCGTGGGGCACATGTCTGCGTGATTGGTGTGGGCGGTGTCGGGTCGTGGATTGTGGAGGCGCTGGCGCGCTCTGCCATTGGCAAGCTGACCCTGATTGACCTCGACAATGTGGCCGAGTCGAATATCAACCGCCAGATCCAGGCACTGTCCGGCACCATCGGCATGGCGAAGATTTCTGCCCTGGCGGAGCGTATTGCACAGATCAATCCGTTCTGCGAAGTGGTGCAAGTGGAGGACTTCATCTCGCCGGATAACCTGGATGAGATGGTGGGGGCGCATCACTTTGATTATGTGGTGGATGCGATCGATTCGGCACAGTCGAAGACGGCATTGATTCACTATTGCCGCAGCAAGCAGATTCCGCTGATTGTGATCGGCAGTGCGGGTGGGCAGACGGATCCGACGCGCATTGAGGTGCGTGATTTGTCCAAGACGGAGCAGGAACCGCTGTTGAAGAAGGTGCGGCGGCGCTTGCGCAGCCAGTACAACTATCCGCCTAATTCAAAGAACAAACTCGGCGTCGATGCGGTGTTTTCGATGGAGCCGCTGAAATTCCCTGAGACGGGGGAAGCCTGCACTGTCGATGGTGATGAGAAGGCGGCCAAGCCGGGGGTGACAGGTATTAACTGCGCGGGGTTTGGTTCGGCGATGGTGGTGACTGCGACGTTTGGGATGGTGGCGGCGGGGCACTTGTTGCGGAAGTTGGCTGAGCAGGCTGAAACCGGTAAGCCAGTGTCTGACCCGCAGGGTCAGACACTTGACTAGCGGCGGTCGCAGGCCGGGTGTGTGTCCCAGCGGGGGCCAAAACCGGTTATAGGGTTTTGGGGAGCGGG
>CBHREK010000057.1:0-149568 GCA_966077345.1 uncultured Duganella sp. | reverse complement strand
CGCCCGCCCACCCCCCCCCCCCCCCCCGACTTTCATATGTTAACATCGCGGCCTTGACAGAATGGCCGGAGATACCTGTGCAGCATCCGATTCGCTTCTATGACAAACCTGCTGGCGGCCTGGGTTCGCTGCATGGCACGGCCAAGGCCCTGCGCAGCAATAGCCCGTTGCCGGCTTTGAAAGTCCTGCCGCAGCTGAACCAGCCGGGCGGGGTGGATTGCCCGGGCTGCGCCTATCCGGACTCGCCCAAGGATAAAGCGGTCGATTTCTGCGAGCAGGGTGCATGGGCCATTGCGCATGAATCGACGTCGCGCCGCGCTACGCCGGAATTCTTTGCCTCCAATCCGCTGGCTGTACTGCGTACCCGCGCGGAATGGGAACTGGAGGGCTTCGGCCGCCTGACCGCTCCCATGCTGTACGACCGCGCCAGCGATACCTACCGTGAGATCGAGTGGGACCAGGCGTTCAAGCTGGCTGCCGGCGCGCTGCAGGCGCTCGATGCCCCAGGCCGGGCCGTGTTCTACGCCTCCGGTCGTAGCAGCAACGAGGCGGCTTTCCCTTACCAGTTGTTTGCGCGCGCCTTCGGCACCAACAATATGCCGGATTCGTCGAACTATTGCCACGAGTCGTCCGGCATGGCCTTGGGCACGACGCTGGGCGTGGGCAAGTCGACAGTTACACGCGAGGACTTCGAGCACGCGGAGGCGATTTTCGTATTCGGCCAGAACCCGGCCACCAACCACCCCCGCATGCTGGGCGACCTGCGTGAGGCTTCCCTGCGCGGCTGCCGCATCGCGGCCTTCAATCCGATGCTGGAGCCCGGCTTGCGCGGTTTCGCCGATCCGCAGTCGCCGGTCGAAACCCTGACCGGCCGCGGCACGCGCATCGCCAGCGAGTATTTCCAGGTACGCGTCGGCGGCGACCTGGCGGCCATTACCGGCATGTGCAAGGCCGTGCTGGAAGCGGGGGAAGCCGGCGGCAAGGTGCTGGACCGCGACTTCATCGCGCGCCATACCAGCGGCTTCGAGGAATTCGCCGTCGTCGTGCGTGGGCAGTCCTGGCAACAGATCGAGCATGATAGCGGCCTGTCGCGCGAGCGGATCGAACAGGCGGCGGCGATCTATATCGCTTCCAAGGCCACCATCGCTACCTGGTGCATGGGCCTGACCCAGCACGAATATGCGATCGAGACGATCCAGATGCTGGTCAACCTGATGCTCTTGCGCGGTAATGTGGGCAAGCCGGGTGCCGGCCTGATGCCGGTGCGCGGCCATTCGAACGTGCAGGGCGACCGTACCGTGGGCGTGACCAATCGCCCCAAAAAAGAGTGGCTGGAGGGCCTGCAGCGCGTGTTCGGCTTTACGCCGCCAGCGGAGCATGGGCTTGATGCAGTTGCGGCGATCAAGGGCATCATGGATGGCTCGGTGCATGCCTTCCTCGGCCTGGGCGGCAACTTCGCCGTGGCTGGTCCGGATTCGCCGCGCGTGCTGCAGGCGATGGAAAGGCTGCAGCTGACGGTGCATATCGCCACCAAGCTGAATCGCACCCACCTGCACCCGGGCCAGGTCGGCTTGCTGCTGCCGTGCCTGAGCCGCACCGAGCGCGATGAGCAGCAAGGCGGCCGCCAGTTCGTCAGCGTGGAAGACACGGCCAGCATGGTGCATGCGTCGGCAGGGCGCAGCGATCCGGCCAGCGCCGGGCTGCGCTCGGAGCCGCATATCGTGACAGAACTGGCGCGGCATACGCTGTCGGCAGGCGCCGCCGTTCCCGGCATTGACTGGCAAGCGATGGGCAGCGACTACAGCGTCACGCGCTCGCTGATCGAGCAGGTTGCCAGCACTGCCGTGGCGGGCTTTGAAAAATACAATGACCGCATCGCGCAGCCGCGCGGCTTCCACTTGCCGAACAGCGCGCGCAACCGCGACTGGAAGACGGCCAGCGGCAAGGCGCAATTCACCGCCATCGCGCTGCCGCAGGACAGCATCATGGGCCGCGCCCGTGCTGCTTTCGGCGACGATGTGCTGTGCCTGGCCACCGTGCGCGCGCACCGCCAGTACAACACCACCGTCTACCGCGACACGACGGGCGAAGTTGACCGCTACCGCGGCGTGCACCACACGCGCAAGGTGCTGTTCATCTCCGCCGGGACCATGGCGCGACTTGGCTTGCGTGACGGCCAACTGGTCGATGTGCATGCCGCCGCGCCGGACGACATTGCGCGCAAGTGCAGCGGCTACCAGCTGGTGAAATACGACGTGCCGGATGGCGACGTATTCGGCTATTTCCCCGAACTGACGCCGCTGATTTCCCCCGCGCTGGTGGCGCGCGGCTCGGCGACGCCGGCCTTCAAGGAAGTGCCGGTACTGCTCAAGCCCGCGGAATAATCGGCTCTTCGTGGTGCATCGGCGCATCCAGCGGGATGGCGATGCGGAAGGTGGTGCCGACGCCGGGCATGCTGTCGACGTGGATCTTGCCGCCCAGGATGGTGGTGACGATGTTGTGCACGATGTTCAGGCCAAGGCCTGAGCTGCCTTCGCTCATACGGGTGGTGAAGAAGGGATCGAAGATGCGGTTGAGGTGGCCGGACGCGATGCCGGCGCCATCGTCGCTGATGACGATCTCGGCGTGGTCGCCGGCAGGAACGGGCACCGTGATCGACAGCCGGCCATGGTCGCGGTTGTGGAAGCCGTGCATGATGGCGTTGTTCACCAGCGCCGCCACTACCTGGCCCAGGGGGCCGGGGTAGCTGTCCATTGCCACCAGCGTCGCCACCTCCACCGTCACCTCATATGGCGTCTTGCGCAGCACGGGCGACAGGGTGTTCATGTTTTCCTGGATGACGGCGCCCAGGTCGAAGCGGCGGCGCTGCGAACTGGCGCGGTCCACCGCCACCTGTTTGAAACTGGAGACCAGGCTCGCCGAGCGTTCGATATTGCGCGTCAGGAGCATGCCGATGCTGTCGGCTTCGTCGAGGAATTGCTGCATGTCCGAGCGCCGCAGGCCTTCTTCGAAGCGCTGGCCAAGGGCGTGGATCTTGTCGTTCAGGGTACTGGCGGCCACCAGGCTGTTGCCGATCGGCGTGTTGAGTTCATGCGCAATGCCCGCCACCATTGAACCGAGTGCTGCCAGCCGTTCGCTGCGCGCCAGTTCGTCCTGCGCATGGCGCACGGCCTCGGTGCGTTCGGCCACGCGCCGTTCGAGTGACTCATTGAGTACCGCCAGTTCTTCGTACAGCACGGCTCTCTCCGACAGGCCGGTGAGGATGTTCTCGCGCATTTCGTTGATCTTGTTGGCCAGCAGGTCCAGTTCCGTATTGCCGCCGTGTTCCAGTGTCAGCGGCTTGCTGCCCAGGTTGTCGATATTGAGATGCCCGACATAGTCGCTCAATTGCTGCAGCGGCTTGCCCAGCCAGTGCCGCACGACCAGCACGAAAATGAACCACAGCGCCAGCGTCTTGATCACCGAGTTCACCAGGATCAGGATGAAGCCGTATTCGACCTGGCTGAGGATGATGCGCCGGTTGGAGTAGACCGTCCATTTGCCGATGTCTTGCGGCGTGCCGTTTTCAAGCTGGTACGAGATCGGGAACTCGCGGCTGAAGACCTGGCCGAACAGGCCGTCGTCGCGCATGGGCGGGGCCAGGCGGCCGTCGGGTTGCGCTTGCATATGGCGGCCTTGTTCGTCGAGCACGGTGCCCACTGCGCGCACCAGCTTGCCCTGGTCGTCGACCACCTTGATGCCGACCACGATGGGCAGTTCTTTCATGCCGGCCAGGATGCCGCGCATGATGTCGTCGTTGAAGCGCCACATGGCGTCGGCGATGCCGGGGCCGAAAGTCTGCTGCATGGCCTCGATCTCGCTCTCGACCCGGGTACGGGTGTGCCTGTACTCGGCCGATAGCTGGACGATGGTGACAACCAGCGTCACCAGGAAATAGCAGCCGAAAATAATGCGCAGCAGGCGCGCGGCGATCGACTGGTTCATGTGTGCCAAGTGATGGTTTACGCAACCCTGGCGGCCGGGTGCCGCTTTGAAAGTATATGCTCTGCCGGTCCTGAAATCGAATAATCCTGCCAACACCTAGCCATTTGATAGCCCGCCGCGCCAGCGAATGTGGGGTTTTCTGCCAATGTTGCCGATTCCCGCAGGAGCCGGGATACTGGAATGCTCCACCAACAGGCAGGGATGGCCATGAGCAAATTTCAACATATCACGCACTACGGCGAGCTCGTCATGCCGGGCACCACGGCCAGCGGCGAGCTGCCGGACGACTTCACGATGAATTCCCCGGTCGGCATTGCGCGCGACCATTACGACCATGTCTGGGTGTGCGATACCGGCAACAGCCGCCTGCTGGTGTTCACCGCCGACCTGAACACGCTGCTGCACGTGATCGATACGCCGGGCGAGGGCAGCGAGCAGGCGCGCCGCTTGCTGATGCCTTTCCACCTCTGCCCGCACCCCGAGCAGGACCTGATGTATTGCACCGACATGGGCAATGGGCGTGTCGTGGTGTTTGAATACGACGAGCATTCAATCGATTTCCAGTTTGCCTTTGGCGATGCGGCGGACGGCATCAACGGCAAGGGGTTCGCGCCCCTGAGCGACCCGAACGGCATCACCATCGTGAAGGAAGCCAGCGGCGAGCATTTTGTTTACGTATGCGATGAGTTTTTCCATACCAAGGGCGATGACCGCAGCCGCTGCGTCAAGTTCACGCCCGAAGGAAAATTCGTGCTGCAGTTCCGCACCATTGACGACGCCAACAGCGTGCATGACCTGCTCTGGCCACAGGGCCTGGCTTCCGACTCGCGCGGCAACCTGTACCTGGCCAATACCGGCCACTACGAGGTGTTGAAGATCGATACGGCCTGGCCGATCAAGGACGAACGCGTGCAATGCCCCGGCGAGACATCGCTGTTGCACAGCTTCGGCAATCCCGCAGGCATCGGCAAGTTCAACGTCATGCGCTCGGTGTGCGTGATCAACGACCGCATCTTCGTGCCGGGCCAGGTGGAGGACTCGATTACGGTCTACGATACCGACGGCAAGCTGCTGACGGTCGTGGAGGGCATGCTGCCGCTGTGGAACCACAAGCCGCAGGCCATGCACTCGATTTCCGACCTGGTGTACGGCTCGCTGGAAGACGCCGTTTTCGTCGGTCCATACCAGATCTGCGCGGCGGCCGATGCCAACGTCTATTACGTCACCGAGCCGTTCGCCTCCACGGTGCTGAAGATGCGCATTGCGCCCGACCGCGACGGCGGCGACCAGGATGCGATCCTGCTCGATGCCGTCGGCCACCGGCGCGACAACCAGGCAGCGAAAGCCGTTACCTCGCAATTCAATTGCATGACGGCGGTGATCGGCGTCGACCCCAAGCGCGAAGGCAGCGGTACCTTGCCGCAGTCGAACTGGATCGACAGCTGGGCCAGTGCCACGGCCAATATCTACAAATACTGGTACGACCAGTTGAAGCACCACGCGCGCCTCGATCCGCTGGCGGGAGCGGCCACTTCGTCCTACAACATCGATTCCGGCAACTGGTGCATGAAGACCTTTGACACGGCTGCCGACCCGATCGCCCAGTTGCAGGACATGATGCGCGGCTTCTTCATGCCGGGCGGGCTGGCGATGGCGGTGTATTACCCCTCGCAGCCGCTGCTCGGGCAGATCTGTCCGGGCACGCCCCTGGTGTTCGTCACGAATTTCAATGCCTGCACGGTGTCGATGTTTCAGTTCGGTCCCAGCGGGCATTTGCTGAATTACGGCCTGCCGTTTGCGCGCGAAGGCCTGGGCGGCGACGGTACGCTGAAGGCGCCGCAGGGCCTGGAAGTGAACAGCCACGGCGAGATCTACATCGCCGACTCGCTGAACAATCGCATTTCGATGTGGCAGCTGCAGCCTTCCGGACTTGTGTCCTTCGTGAAGAACTTCCAGTGGGAGGAAGACGGCAAGCCGCTGGCCAGCTTTGCCCCGTGCGACGTGGCGATCGATGCCCAGGACCGCGTCTTTGTCTGCGACCAGTTCAACAACTGCATTCGCGTCTTCGACCGGCAGGGCAACAGCCTGTGGAGTTACGGCCGCGCGGGCTATTGCGATGACCTGGAAAAGGATGCCGACAAGTTCTACCTGCCGGCCAGCCTGTGCGTGGACCAGGAGGGACACCTGATTGTCAACGATTTGGTAAACCGTGCATTGAAGATCTTCCGCATCGGCGAGGACACGCTAGAATACGTAACAGGAGAGCTAGTATTCAAGAAGTATCCTGAAGTAGGCGGCGTCTGGATGCCGTTCTTCATTTACGCGCGCGACCGGCGCGTGTACGTGCCCGACACCACTTTTAACGTCGTCAACATCTACGCTTACCAGCCTGAATGACGGGGGTACGTCATGTGGAGAGCTTTGTTGGCCGGGTTGCTGGTCATGGGCGCCGTGCAGGCGGCCGACAAGAAGACTTTCTCCGTAGGCGTTGAAGATTACAAGAACTGGCTACCGTACTCCGAAATGAAGAATGGGGTGTATGGTGGCTTGGGCAAGGACATCCTGGATGCCTTCGCAAGGCAGATGGGCTACACATTTACTTACGAGCCCTATCCACTGAAACGGCGCGACCGGCTGTTCGTCGACGGCCAGGTCGATCTTTCATTTCCGGACAATCCGAACTGGGTGGTGGAGATGAAAAAGGAACTGAAGATCAGTTATGCCGCGGTACTGGAATTTACCGATGGCGTGCTGGTTCGTCCCGAAAATATCGGCAAGGGTGTTGGCCGCCTGAAAACCCTCGGCATCCCGCTTGGCTTCACTCCATATCCTTACCAGCAACTGATGTCGGCAGGCTCGCTGCGCATCGAGGAGACTGCCGATTACGATGCCCTGTACGAAAAGCTGATCATGCGGCGCGTTGATGGCGCTTACATGAACACGCGCATCGCCCGCCATTACTGGACCAAGATCCGCAAACTGCCGCAGGTTCCGGTGTTGTACGACCCGGACTTGCCGCACGCTTCCGGCCAGTGGTACCTGTCCTCGCACAAATACCCGAAAGTGGTCGAGGAATTCCGCCGCTTCATGCAGTCCAACAAGGCGGAAGTGGAGGAGTTGAAGAAGAAGTACAACTTCGTCTCCTCCGACGACCAGTGATTACGCCGCTTTCAGGCCGAGCACCTCGATAGGCTCGATGCTTGGCGGTGTTGCGAACAGTTCCGGCGCTTGTGCCATCAGGGCTTGTGCGATCGGACCGTTCAGGTGGCCCTGGCGTGCATCCTCCGTTTCGAAGGCGTCGAACACGCCGAACACACGTTCCGACAGGCGCAGGGCGAACCAGTATTTGGTGCCCGGTTCCTGTTTGGCCAGCGCCAGGCCGGTGTGCAGGAAGTCGGCAACGGCGGTTTCCTTGCCAGGCTTGGCTTCGAAACGGGCGAACAGTGCGTATTTGATCATGGCTATCTCCTTGTTGGAATCATCGCGAAACTGCGATGGAGGTACTTTACCGGCGCCTCGCCGCGGGTTAAATTGGCGAGATTGACATCTTTGGTATCAATCGCGCCATGAATATCACCGTGCTCGCGCTGGACAGCGTGTTCGACACCGGGCTTGCCGCAGTACTGGACGCCTTCACAACGGCCAATGAACTGGCGCCCATGCTGGAAGCGCCGCAGCCGGCATTCAATGTGACGCTGGCCGGCCTGCGTCCCGCGGTGCGCAGTGCGCAGGGCATGCAATTGCCGGTCGTGCCTTTGGCATCGGCGCCTGTACCGGACTTGCTGATCCTGCCCGCCATCGGCCACAAGATGCCGGAACCGCTGGAGGCGGCGCTGTCGTCCCCTGAAGTGGCGGATGCCGGGGATGCGTTGCGCGAGCTGGCCGGGCAGGGCGTGCGCATTGCCGCCGCCTGCATCGGGACCTTCGTACTGGCGGAAAGCGGCCTGCTGGATGGCGAGGAGGCGACGACGACCTGGTGGCTGACGCCCATGTTCCGCCAGCGCTACCCGTCGGTGCGGCTGGATGCGCAGCGCATGGTGGTGGCTTCGGGCCAGTTCATTACGGCGGGAGCGGCGCTCAGCCACCTGGACATGTCGCTGGCCCTGGTCCGGCAGGCGAGCCCGGAACTGGCGGCAATGGTGGCGCGTTACCTGGTGGTGGACGCGCGGCCGGCGCAGTCGGCTTATGTGATTTCCGACCACCTGGCCCATGCCGATCCGCTGGTGACGGGCTTTGACCGCTGGGTCAGGCAGCACCTGGCGGAGGGATTCAACCTGGAGGCGGCGGCGATGGCACTGGCCACCAGCAAGCGCACGCTGGCGCGGCGCCTGCAGGAGGTGCTGGGCAAGACGCCCGTGAATTATGTGCAGGACCTGCGCATCGAACGCGCAGTCCACCTGCTCAAGACCAGCGACCAGAACGTCGATCGCATCGCCGAGCAGGTGGGTTATCGCGACGGCGTGACCTTGCGCACGCTGTTGCGGCGCAAGCTTGGCAAGGGCTTGCGCGAGATTCGCAACTGAGCAGAATTACTGCACGTTCAGCGTAACGTCATCCACGATGAAGGAGGTGGCGACGGTGGAGCCTTCGATGCCTTCGAAGTAGACGCGTACGGTCTGGCCCTTGTACGCGCTCAGGTCGAAGGTGCGCTGCACGTAGCTGGAACCCTTGTTCAGGTTCGAGTACGTGGCCAGCGTTGCCAGTACGGTACCGCTGCTGTTGCGCACCTGGACCTTCAGCGTGTCGTATGCCTGGGTCGTGGTGGTTTCGTCGGAAGTGATCTTCAGCCAGAAGCCCAGGGTGGCGCTAGTGGCGGTCGACGGAATGCTCACTTGCTGGTACAGCGTGTCGGTATGCGCGCTGCCATAGCCGTTCATCCAGGCCTTCCAGCTGCCGGCGTGCGCCGACACGGATGCATCGTTGGTGATGACGCCGCTGCTTGCGCTCCAGCTTGTGCTGCCCGATTCAAAGCCGCTGTTCAGGATCAGCTGTTGCGTGGTCGTGGTGTTGTTCACGCTGAAGTTGACGCCGGACGACAGCGCGCTGTTGCCTGCGGCGTCGAAGGCCTTGGCCGTCAGCACGTGGGTGCCGTTGGAAACGCCGGTGGAATTGAAGGCATACGACCATGGCGAGGCGGAGTCGGTGCCCTTCAGCGCGCCGTCCACATAGAACTCGACCTTGGTTACGCCGACGTTGTCGGTGGCGTTGGCGCTGAAGGTAATGGTGCCGCTGCTGCCGCTGCTCGAAGCGCTGACGGTCGGCGCCACGGTGTCACCGCCGGTACCGGCCTGCTGGGTGACCCAGACTGGCGCCGACCACAGGATGTTGCCGTCGTCCTGGGTGACCTTGGCGTAGTAGAAGTGGGCGCCGTCGGTCGGGGTGATGGTGGTGTTGGCGCTGGAAGCGAGCAGGGTGACAGTGCCGTTGCGGCCAGGGACGCCTTCATAGAACTCCGAAGTCGACACAGTCTTGCCGGAACTGCTGGTGAAGTTGGCCACCAGGTTCAGGGGGCCGCTGTTGGTGAAGCGTTCGCCCATGATGTGGCCGTTGGCGGTCAGCACCAGTTGCGAAGTCTTGTCCATGGTCGCGAAGACGCGGCGGGCGCGGATCGCGTCCATGAAGCTGGCGGTGCTCAGCGCAGTACCGTTCGGGATCAGCACGCCGGTGCGGTTGGTATAGGACGCACCCCAGTTGGCGCAGTGGTTGTCCTGGTCGGTGGTGAAGGCAACGTGGAAGCCGGCCTCCAGCGCCTTCTTGCAGGCGCCTTCGTAATTGCTGCGGCCCGTTTCGGTTTCGGTGGTGTTGACGGAGAAGGCGGAGGTGTTCATCACTTCGCACAGCGCCATCGCTTCGTCGCCATCGGCCGTGTAGCCCAGGGCTACGCCGTTGACCAGGAACTGGCCGCTGCTCGACGGGTGGTTGAACTGTCCCAGCCAGCCACGCTGGCGCATCAGGGTGTAGAGGCCGGCGTAATCGTTCTTTGCGGTGTAGGTGTCGGCAATCAGCTGGCCGGAGCTGTTGCTCTCCCAGCCAAGCAACTCGTTCGAGTTCAGGATGTTCATGTGGCCGCCGTTGTTGATGACGCCCCATTCCATGCCGTAGATCGCCAGGAAGTTCGGGTTGGCGCTGTTGAAGCTGGCCGCTTCCGACAGGCCGGACTGGTACAGGGCCTTGGCGGTGGCCGGATTGGCGGAAGTGTTGGTGGAATCCGAACCGTCGTACATGTGGTTATGTTCGGACGCCATCAGGAAATCCAGGCCCTTGTTCTTGGCGTAGTTGAAGGCGTCGGTCGGACCGTAGGCTGCCGATTGCGGATTCTGTGCGCCGGTACATGCCGACAGGTCGCCGCCACCGTCGCTATGGTTGGTCTGGCTGTGCATATTGCCGAAGTAGACCGTGTAAGGCAGCGAGGATGGCGCTGCTGCGATGGACATCAGGCTTGGCGTAGCCGACGCCTTGGCCTGCGGCTGCTGGCCGATGGCGATCTCCCATTCCTGGTCGTGGATCTCGCCATCATGGGTGGCAATGCGGCGCATGACGGCGTCGGCGCCCGAGGCAAGGCCGCGCTGCATGTCTTCGGAGATGGCGCGCAGGCGGGCCTTGTAGATGCCGTTCGGGAGGGCGTTGCGGCGGTTTCGGCCGGCCCATTCGACGTTGACGGTCACCGGCTTGTCCTGCAGGCGTTCGACGCCGGTCCAGCGTTCCACTACGCTGCCGTTCGGCGCCACCACTTCCAGCACCCAGCTTACGGACTGGGCGTTCTGGACGTAGGGGTAGCTGAATTCGAGCTTGAAGCTGCGCGCTTCATTGGCGCCGGCAACTGCGCGGTAGGGCGCATGCAGCGTGGCTTCGAACTCGTGGTGGTCGGCGGTGGATGCCTGGGCGGTGCCGATGGCTGCCAGTGCGGCGGCCATCGCTAGTTTGCGAAATGCGAAAGTCATGGTTTTCCCCGTGCTGTGATAATGCGCGAGAATATGCGGCAGCACGGGAGCGGCGACAAATACGGAAAAGCTTGGCGATTAAGACGCAGGCTTTATATACCGGTTTGAATTGTCTCACTTTGAACAGGGCGGGCGATTTGTCCAGATTTGAAAGAGTTATGTGACGGGGGCGTCATAAATCTCTTGGCAACTTGTGGCGTTTTTGCCGCAGTTTACTGGGGCCGGAACACCAGTACCGGCACCGGTGTGTTAAGCAGCACCCGGTGCGTTTCGCTTCCGAGCAGCATGCCTTTGACTCCTTTGTAGCCATGGGTCGCCATCGCGATCAGGTCGCAGCCGTAATCGATGGCGGTGGCGACGATGGTTTCGTAGGGCTGGTCGGAGCGGCGCTGCACCACGTCGCAAGGGACGTTGTAATCGCGTGCGACCTTGGCCACTTCATCCAGCACCGAAGCGGAGTGGACTTCGCTGTCTTTCAGGTAGACTCCGCGCGTGTCCTCGAGCATGTCCGGGTGATAGGTGAAGATGTGGAATTCCGGGATCACATGCAATGCAGTGACGCGCGCGCCGGCTTCCTGCGCAAACTTGATGGCCGAATGCAGGGCGGCGCTGGACGCCGGCGAACCGTCGGTCGGGAAGAGGATATGCTTGAACATGGCTTGCTCCAGGGTGGATTGTTGGTTCAAGTCTGCGCATCGGCGCCCCTTGCGGCCATGACCTGGGTCAAGTTTCATTTTTGTAGGATTACTACATATTTGTTGGCAAGCCAGTGCTAGAATGTTTGAATGCCAACCTTAATTGAACATGAACACCTGCTACGCCGGCGCCGCTTGCTGGGTGGCGCGCTAGCGCTTCCTGCGGTGGGACTGGGCGGCGCTTTGCTGCCTTCGCTGGCGCGGGCGGCCGATCCGCTGGTGGTGGGCGGCCTGCCGGTCACCTGCAACCTGACTTTGCCGATCGCCTGCAGCGCGCGTGGAGGAGCGTTCGAGTTCAGCAAATACAGCGGCTGGCCGGAGATCAAGGAATCGCTGATGACAGGCCGGATCCAGGCGGCCTACATGCTGGCGCCGCTGGTGATGGACCTGGCCGACAAGAAGATTCCGCTCAAGGTGGTTTCGCTCGGCCATCGTTCCGGCGCCGTCATCATGGTGCGCACCGATTCGGCGCACAAGCGTTTTGCCGACCTGCGCGGCAAGCGGGTTGCAATCCCGAGCCGTTTCGCGGTGGACTACCTTTTCCTGCGCAAGATGCTGGCGCGCGAGAACATGACGCCGAAGGACGTGCAGATTATCGAAATGGCGCCGCCCGACATGCCGGCGGCGCTGTACGCCAACGCGGTGGATGCCTACTGCACCGGCGAGCCTTTTGGCGCGGCTGCGCAAAAGGCCGGCTACGCCCGTCCGCTGTCGATGACGCGCGATGAGTGGCGCAACTATATTTGCTGCGTGCTCACGGTGCGCGAGGAACTGATCAAGTCCAACCGGCCGCTGGTGCAGGACCTGGTGAACCACGTGCAGGCAGCCGGCAACTGGCTCGACGCCACCCCCGTCAATCGCGCCAAAGCCGCCAAGATCGCATCGAGCCGCAAATTCTTCAACCAGGACCCCAAGGTAATCCAGTTCGTGATGGACAACCCGGCCGACCGGGTGACGTACGGCGACCTGCGCATGATCCGGGCCGAGTTCGATGAGCTGATGAAGCTCTCCATCGAGGCCGGAACCCTCAAGCGTCCGGTGGCCTTCGAAACCTATGTGGACGAGAGCTTCGTCAAGTCCATCAAGCCGGTGGGCATTGCCCTATGATCCGGCGGTACCTGTTAGCGCTGCTTTTGTCGGCCGCCAGCCTGGCGCATGCGGCTGACAAGCTGAAATCAGGCACTTTCGACCCGCCGCGCATGGCGCCGCAGATCGCGCAGAAGGCTGCCGACGGCAAGGACTTCTCGCTCGATAAATTTCGCGGCAAAGTGGTGGTGCTGGAATTCGGCTATACCAGCTGCGCCGACGTCTGCCCCGTTTCGCTGGCGCTGCTGAAACAGGCGCGCGAAAAGCTGGGGGCCATGGGCGACAAGCTGCAAGTGGTATTTGTCACCGTCGACCCGCAGCGCGACACGGCGCCAAAACTGAAAGCTTATCTTGAGCAGTTCGACAAGAGCTTCGTTGGCCTGACCGGCAGCGAGGAGCAGATGGCCGCCATCCGTAAGGCATACGGCATCTCCGCCACGAAGAAAATGGTCGACGGCAGCAAGACCGAATACACGATGGGCCATTCGTCCTACCTCTATTTCATCGACCCGCAAGGCAGGCTGCGCGCGCTGATGCCCTTCGGCCGCCCGGCCGACGACATCGTGCACGATGTGGCCTTGCTGGCCAAGGGACAATGAAGCGCCGGCTGGCTGTCATTGCATTGCTGCTGGCGGCCGTCGTTGCCGGCGCGCTGGCCTGGGCCGCGTTTGCCCCGATCCGCAGCGCTTCACACGATGCGCTGTTCGAAATCCCCAAAGGCACATGGGCGCGCCGCATGGCAGGAGAGAAGGCCGAGATCCTGCCCGATACCATCACCCTGGTGCTCGGCGTGAACGACGTGCTCCTGCTGCGCAACAGTGATACCGTGCCCCAGATTTTTGGTCCCGTGCTGATCATGCCGGGCCAGGACTTCCGCCTGCCGTTCGAGCAGGCTGGCGAGCATCCCTTCGCCTGCACCGCGCACGCCAGCGGCCAGATGACGGTCGTGGTCAAGCCCACGCCGCTGGCCGGCTTGCAGCGGCTGCAATGGCGCCTTCAATCCCTGTTATCCAGAGCCCCATGGAGAGACTGAACAAGATTTGGCCGCCGTTGGCGGTGTTGTTGGCGATTGTCGCCATCTGGTGGTATGCGGTCATAGCGACCGAAAGCCTGATTTTCCCGACGCCTGCGCAGGTGGTCACGGGCACGATGGAACTGGTGGAAGACGGCAGCCTGTGGGAGCACATCGGCGCTTCGCTGATGCGGGTAGGCGTGGGCTTCTCGCTGGCGATCCTGGTCGCGGTACCGATGGGTTTGTGGATGGGGCGCGTCGAGGGCGCCTTCCGCACGCTGAACCCCGTGTTCCAGATCCTGCGGCCGATCTCGCCGATTGCCTGGATACCGGTGGCGATCCTGTGGTTCGGGGTTGGCAATGCATCGCCGGTGTTCCTGATCTTCATCGCGGCTGTGTTCCCGATGATCGTGCAGACGGCGGCGGGCGTGCACACGATCGAGAAACGCTACCTGCGTGCGGCGGAAAACTTCGGCGTATCGCGCGCCAGGCTGTTCCGCCAGGTAATCGTGCCTGCGGTGCTGCCGGAGATCATCGTCGGCATGCGCATTTCGCTCGGCGTGGCGTGGCTGGTGGTGGTGGCGGCGGAAATGATCGCTTTGCGTTCCGGGCTCGGATACCTGATCATCGATTCGCGCAACGCGGGCAACCGTTATGACCTCGTTATCGCCGGCATGATCATCATCGGCCTGATTGGACTGGCGCTGGACGGCATCATGCGCCTGCTGGAGAAACTCAAAGTCGTAAGGTGGCGCTATGGACGCTAAGATTTCCGTCAACCAGATCAAGAAGAAGTTCAACGCGCTGCCGGTCGTGGATGGCGTCGATTTTTCCGTTGCAGACGGTGAGTTCGTGGCGATTGTCGGGCCTTCCGGTTGCGGCAAGTCGACGCTGATGAAGATCGTCGCCGGCTTCGAGCATCCCGACGAAGGCTCGGTGAACATCGATGGCAAGCCGATGACGCGGCCGAGTCCAAAAGGCATCGTCATTTCGCAGCACGGCTCCGTGTTCCCATGGTTGACGGTGCAGCAAAACCTGATGTTCGGCCTGAACGGCGACCAGCAGCACGGCGAAAAAGCCGCGCTGGCCGACCATTACGCCGAGATGGTCGGCCTGAAGGGCTTCGAGAACGCCTATCCGCATGAACTCTCCGGCGGCATGCTGAAGCGCGCCGAGATCGCCCGCGCGCTGGTGGTCAAGCCGGAAATCCTCTACATGGACGAGCCGTTCTCCGCGCTGGACGCGCTGATGAACCTCAAGATGCGCAACGAGCTGCTGCGCGTGCTGTCCGAAGAGCGCCATACCGTGCTGCTGATTACGCACGACGTGGAGGAGGCGATCTACCTCGCCGACCGCATCCTCGTCCTGTCGCCGCGCCCGACCCGGATCCAGGCCAGTTTCAAGGTCGAACAGCCGCACCCGCGCAAGCTGTCGACGCCGGAGCTGCAACAACTGAAGGAAGATATCCTTTCCCAACTGGGGCTGTGAAATGCTGAAACTGATTGGAAAACCGACGTCGATCAATGTGCGCAAGGTGCTGTGGACGCTGGCGGAAACCGGCCTTGCATATGATCGGATCGACTGGCAGCCGGAACATGCGGCGCTGAACCCGAACGGCCTGGTGCCGGTCCTGGTGGATGGCGACTTCGTGCTGTGGGAATCGAACAGCATTTGCCGTTACCTGTGCGGCAAGGCTGGACGCCACGACCTGCTGCCCGCCGACCCGCAAGCCCGCGCCCGCGTCGAGCAATGGATGGACTGGCAGGCTACCGACCTGAATTCGTCCTGGCGCTACGCCTTCATGGCGCTGGTGCGCCAGAGCCCGGCCTTCGGCGACCCGGCGCAGGTTGCCGCCAGCGCTGCCGCGTGGAACCGCAACATCGGCATCCTGGACAGCCATTTGGCGGCGGCCGGTCCGTTCGCGGCAGGCGAACAGTTCACGCTGGCCGATATCGTCCTCGGCCTGTCATTGAACCGCTGGCTGATGACTCCCATCGAGCGCCCGGATTACCAGGCAATCAATGCCTACGTTGAACGCCTGCTCCAGCGCCCGGCGTACCGCGAGTTTGGTCGCAACGGCGTCGCCTAAGCGAAGAGCCATGTTTGAAATCAGCCAGCTGCGCTGCTTTATCGCCGTCGCCGAAGAGCTGCATTTCAGCCGTGCGGCGGAACGGCTGAACATGACGCAGCCGCCTTTGAGCCGGCAGATCCAGCTCCTGGAGCATAACGTCGGCGTGCAACTGCTTGATCGCAGCAGCCGGGTTGTGCGGCTGACGGCGGCAGGCAAAGCGTTCCTGCCGGAGGCGCTGCGCATCATTCGCCTGGCGGATGAAGCCGGGTTGATGGCGCGCCGCGTGGCGAAGGGGGAGCAAGGCAGCCTTGCGATCGGCTTTACTTCGGCATCGGGCTACACGCTGCTGCCGGAGGTAGTGCGCCGCTTGCGCGAAAGGACGCCCGAGCTGGCGCTGACTCTGAAAGAGCTGGTGAGCACCTCGCAGGTCGAAGCCCTCGATGCCGGCCAGCTGGACCTGGGCCTGATGCGGCCTTTGGCTTTGCACGGGGAGCTGGTCAGCCTGCCGATTGCGACGGAAGCGCTGCTGCTGGCGATACCCTCCAGTGAAGCCGATATGTGGCCGGAGCAGCCAACCCTGGCTTGCCTGCACCGCCGCCCATTCATCATGTACTCGCCGCATGAGGCGCGTCCGTTCTACCAGATGCTGACCAGCCGCTTCGAGCGGGAAGGCGTAGTGCCGGACGTGGTTGAGCATATCGGCCAGGTGCACACCATGCTGGCGCTGGTCAGTGCCGGCATCGGCGCGGCCCTGGTGTCCGAAGCCTGCGCGCGCCTGCAGTTCGACGGCGTGGTGTTGCGCAGGATGGCAACCGAGCCGGTAAGTACGGTTTGTACCTACCGGCGCGATAACGACAATCCGATCCTGCAGCTGTTCATCAACGAGATACTGCCCGGTTTCCCTGGCGCCCGTTGATGTGCCGCGGGGTTAGCGCACCAGGCAGGGGCGCTTGTTGTCGAACTTCCAGCCCGGCACCAGGAACTGCATGGCCGCTGCATCGTCGCGTGCGCCAAGGCCCATGTTCTTGTAAGCCTGGTGCGCCTTTTCCAGTTCTACTTCGTCCAGTTCAATGCCCAGGCCCGGTTTCGACGGCAGGTGCACCATGCCGCCCTGGATTTTCAGCGGTTCCTTCGTGATGCGCTGGCCGTCCTGCCAGATCCAGTGGGTGTCGATGGCGGTCACCTTGCCCGGCGCCGCAGCACCGACGTGGGTGAACATCGCCAGCGAAATGTCGAAATGGTTGTTCGAATGCGAACCCCAGGTCAGGTCGAACATCTGGCACAACTGGGCCACGCGCACCGAGCCCTGCATGGTCCAGAAATGCGGGTCGGCCAGGGGGATGTCGACCGACTGCAGCTGCAGGGAATGGGCCATCTGGCGGAAGTCGGTGGCGATCATGTTGGTGGCCGTCGGCAGGCCGGTGGCGCGGCGGAATTCCGCCATAACTTCACGGCCCGAGAAGCCATTCTCGGCGCCGCAAGGGTCTTCGGCGTAAGCCAGGATGCCGTGCTTGTCGCGGCAAACGCGCACGGCCTCCTTGAGCGACCAGGCGCCGTTAGGGTCGAGCGTGATGCGCGCGTCGGGGAAGCGTTCGTGCATGGCGATAATGGCTTCCATCTCTTCGTCGGCGGACAGCACGCCGCCTTTCAGCTTGAAGTCGTTGAAGCCGTAACGCTCGCGCGCGCCTTCGCACAGGCGGACCACGGCTTGCGGCGTCAGGGCTTCCTCATTACGCAGGCGGAACCAGGCGTCGCCGGCATCCGGCTCGCTGCGGTAGTGCAGGTTTGTCTTGTTGCGGTCGCCGACGTAGAACAGGTAGCCCAGCATGTCGACCGCCTGGCGCTGGATGCCTTCGCCCAGCAGGGCCGCGACCGGCACGTTGAGGAACTGGCCGAGCAAGTCGAGCAGGGCCGATTCTACGGCGGTCACGGCATGGATGGTGGTGCGCAGGTCGAAGGTCTGGTTGCCGCGGCCGCCGCTATCGCGGTCGGCAAAGGCAACGCGCATCGAGTTGAGGACGTTGTTGTATTCGCCCAGTGTCTTGCCGACGATGAACGGGCGCGCATCCTCGATCGTCTGCCGGATCTTTTCGCCGCCCGGCACTTCGCCCAAGCCGGTGTTGCCGGCGCTGTCGGTCAGGATCACGATGTTGCGGGTAAACCAGGGGCCGTGGGCGCCGCTAAGGTTCAGCAGCATGCTGTCCTGGCCGGCGACGGGCACGACGCGCAGGCCGGTGACGGTAGGAGCATTGGTAACGGTATTGTTCATGATTTTTTCGAAACGGTTTGGGTGGAACGGATGGTTTATTGATTCAGCGACGACACCAGCTTGACGCGCTTGATATCGCCGACAACGAACAGGTAGCAGGCGATGGCCAGCGCCGCATTGGCGCCGACGAAGACCAGGGCGCCGGCAAACGAACCGGTGGCTTCGACGATGTAGCCGATCACGATGGGCGTGGTAATGCCGGCGGTGTTGCCGAAAGTGTTGAACAGTGCGCCGCTCAGGCCGCCGGCTTCCTTGGGCGAAGTGTCCGATACGACGGCCCAGCCCAAGGCGCCGACGCCTTTGCCGAAGAAGGCCAGCGACATGACGGCGACCACCAGGGTGTCGGCCTCGATGTAGTTACAGGCGATCATGCTCATCGACATCAGCATGCCGAACACGATCGGCACCTTGCGGGACACCGACAGCGAATAGCCGGCTTTGGCCAGGCGGTCCGACAGCCAGCCGCCGAAGATCCCGCCCAGGAAACCGGCGATGGCGGGCAGCGACGCGACAAAGCCGGCCTTCAGGATGGTCATATGGCGCTCCTGCACCAGGTAGACAGGGAACCAGGTGAGGAAGAAATAGGTGAGGGTGGTGATGCAGTACTGGCCGATGTAGACGCCCAGCAGCATGCGGTTCGACAGCAGTTCCTTGATGCAGGCCAGGGTATTCACCTGGGCCGCCTGCTTGATGCGGCTTCCGCTTTCCAGGTCGACCAGCGCGCCGCCTTCCTGGATATAGTGCAGTTCTTCGGCGTTGATGCCGGGATGTTCTTTCGGCCCGTGGATAGTTTTCAGCCAGACGAATGCCATCACGATGCCCAGTGCACCCATCACGTAAAACACGCTGTGCCAGCCGTAGGTGTGCACCAGCCAGCCCATGATCGGCGCGAACAGCACGGTTGCGAAATACTGCGCCGAGTTGAAGACGGCTGCCGCCAGGCCCCGTTCATGCGTCGGGAACCAGGCGGACGCGATGCGGCTGTTGCCGGGGAAGGAGGGCGCTTCCGCAGCGCCGACCAGCATGCGCAGCGTGAACAGGACGGCGACCGCTGCACCGCCTGCAAAGAAGCCGGCAGCGCCGGTGAACAGCGTGAAGGTCGACCACAGGAAAATGCTGAAGAAATAGGTGATTTTCGACCCGAAGCGGTCCAGCAGCCAGCCGCCGGGCAATTGCGCGACCACGTACGACCAGGCGAAGGCCGAGAAGATAAAGCCCATCTGGACTGCCGACAGCCCGAGCTCCTTCTTGATTTCCGGCCCGGCAATCGAGATCGTTGCGCGGTCGGCGTAGTTGATGGTCGTGATCGCGAACAGCATGGCGAGGATCATCCAGCGCGTGCGCGTCTGGACGTTGGCGGCGCTGGCCGCTTTGACGGTTTGTACTTGTGCCACGGGTGTCTCCTGGTGTCGTTGATATAGTCGCATAGGGTTCAGAACGTGTGGCGGATACCGAGGTTGTAGCCGGTGTTGCCGGTGCCGGCCTCGGTATTGTTGGCCACTGTGTAGCCCGCCCCGTTCTTGTTATCGATATGGCCGTAGGCGGCATACAGGTTGGTGCGCTTCGACAGGCCGTACAGGTAGCCGATGCCCCAGGCGTTGGCGTCCTGGTTGTTGCCGGTGCGGTCGTCCTTGTGCATGGCCGAGAAAAGGATGGTTCCCGGCCCGGCGGGCGCGCTGAAGCCGAGCAGCAGTTCGCGGCCGTCGGTGGAAGCGACAGGTTTTATGCCGCCGTAAGGATTGTTGGCATTGCCCAGTGGTGCGCTGTTGTAGCCCTTGTCGACACCGTAGCCGGCATGGAGTTTGATCCAGCCGAAGTTGTAGTTTGCTCCCAGCAGGAAATTACGCCCCAGGCTGCGGCTGACGCCTGCAGTCGTACCGGTGGTGGCGGCGACGTCGGAGTTCTTGCTGTTGTACGCCAGGCGCACGGCCAGCGGGCCGTCGCTATAGCCGATGGCGCCGCCAAACTGCCGTCCCGCCGAGGACACGGCCTGTTCGCCGAAGCTGTATGCCAGTTCGGCATCCACCCCATGCACGCGCGGCGAGGCATAGGTGATCGTATTGCTGGTTCGGATATTGCTGCCGAAGTCGGGAAAGAGGTTTTTCGATGTGGCGGCAGTGCCCGTGTTGAACGGATCGACGATATTTACCAGGGTAGTGTGGTAGGGGGTGTACTGGCGCCCGAGTGCGACTGCGCCGAAATCCTTGCTCTTCAAGCCGAGCAAGGCCTGGCGGTTGAAGATGGTGCCGCTGGCGTCGATTTCGCCGGTATCAATCCTGGCGCCGGCTTCGAGCGTGAAAAATGCCGAGAGACCGCTGCCCAGGTCTTCCGTGCCGCGGAATCCGATGCGCGAGGCCGAGGCGGCGCCGCTGGTGATCTTATTCAGCCTGCCGTTGCTGCCGCCGTTTTCGCCAACGATGGCGGCATCGACGATGCCATACATATTGACCGAGGACTGGGCGCAGGCTGCCGTACTGCTAACCGCCAGGATAATGGCTGCGGTTTTCTTCATTACTGTCTCCGTGGTTTTGATGTCGTTATGGTGTTGATCATAGGTGGCGATCAATACCGTATCAAACCAAAGAGTGTATGCATCAATTCACAAATTGAATTGATGCGTCCTGGCAGGAGCGCTTACCCGTCGTTACGCAGCAATAAGCGATATTCGCTGGGTGTCACGCCCACCGTGGCGCGGAACTGGCGGGTGAAGGCGCTGTGGTCGGCGTAGCCGCAGGCCTGGGCGATGTCGGACACGCTGGAGTCGCTGGCCAGCATGCGCGATGCGGCTTCCAGGCGGGTCTTGATGATCATCTGGCGCGGCGTCAGGTGGAAGATGCGCTCGAAGTAGCGCTCGATCTGCGCCACCGACATGTGGGCGGTGCGCGCCAGTTGCGGCAAGGTCAGGGGCTCGCCGTACTTGTCGTGGATGAGCCGGACCGCATCGGCAACCTTGTGATAGGCCGGGTTCTTGTTGTCGGCCATCGCCAGGTCGCGCGACACGCCGGCCAGGCCGACGATCGCGCCGTGGGAATCGCGCAAGGGGCGCTTTTGCGTCAGGCACCAGCCCGGATCGCGGTTGGGGTAGAGGTGCAGTTCGAGCTGGTCTTCGATCTGCACGCCCTCGTCCAGCACCGACTGGTCCTGGGCCTGGAAGCGCTGGCCGAGGGGCGCGGCAAACACTTCGTTGGCGGTCTTGCCCAGCAGGCCGGCCTTGTCCTTCATGCCGCAGCGACGGGCCAGGGTCTGGTTCACCACGACGTAGCGCCCGGCGCGGTCCTTGATGAAAAACACCACGTCCGGCAGGGCGTCGAACAGGGGTTCCGAGAAGAACACGTCGCCGATCCTGGCGCCCAGGTCGCTGCGCGCCGTGCTATGAAGAAGATGTACTGACATGCTGCCCTCCCGGTGAATTTGTTCATTTTTACACGATTGTGCGGATTTCGTCATCTTCGGCGGCCGGGCGATGCAAGACGGCGGCGCTGGGAAGGCATAAGATGGCAAGCATGAAAACCATAGCCATTATCGATTCCCACACCGGCGGCGAACCGACCCGCCTGGTGATAGACGGCGGCCCTGACCTGGGCACCGGCCCCCTCAATGAGCGCCTGGCGCGCTTCCGCAACGAGCATGACGGCTTCCGTTCCGGCGTGGTGTGCGAGCCACGCGGTTCGGACGTGCTGGTAGGCGCGCTGCTGTGCGAGCCGCATGCCGCGGATTGTGCAGCAGGCGTCATCTTTTTCAACAACGTCGGCTACCTGGGCATGTGCGGCCATGGCACGATCGGCCTGGTGGCATCGCTGGCTTTCATGGGCCGCCTGAGCGCGGGCGTGCATCGCATCGATACGCCGGTGGGCGTAGTGGAAGCTCAACTGCATGAAGACGGCAGCGTGACCGTCAACAACGTGCCGTCGTGGCGCAAGGCGAGCGGCGTGCCGGTCGACGTGCCGGGATATGGCGTGGTGCGCGGCGATATCGCCTGGGGCGGCAACTGGTTCTTCCTGGTGTCCGGCCACGGGCGGAAACTGGAATTGGGCAATGTGCGCGAGTTGTCGGCATACACCACTGCGATCAAGGATGCCCTCGAAGCGCAGGGCATCACCGGCGACGGCGGCGCGCTGATCGACCACATCGAGCTGTTTGCCGATTCCGGCAGCGGGCTGGGCGACAGCCAGAACTTCGTCCTGTGCCCGGGCAATGCCTATGACCGCTCGCCTTGCGGCACCGGTACCAGCGCCAAGCTGGCCTGCCTGGCGGCCGACGGCAAACTGGCCGAAGGCGAAGTATGGCGCCAGGAGAGCATTGTCGGCAGCGTGTTCGAAGCTTCTTATCGCCGCGATGGCGAGCGTGTGCTGCCAAGCATCCGCGGCAAGGCCTGGGTGAATGCGACTTCGACCCTGGTGCTGGACCCAAGCGACCCGTTTGTCTGGGGCATTCGTTGAGCATGAATCCGGACGTCCTGATCGTCGGCGCGGGGATTATCGGCGCCGCTTGCGCCGATGCCCTGTCGGCGCGCGGCCTGCGCGTGACCGTGGTCGAGCGCGATGCGGTCGGCAGCGGCGCCACGGCAGCCGGCATGGGCCACCTGGTGGCCATGGACGACAACGCAGCGGAACTGGCGCTGAGCGCGCATTCGCTCGAACTGTGGAAGGAGCTGGTGGAAGGCCAGCCGGAACGCCACGAATACAGCCGCTGCGGCACGATTTGGGTCGCTGCGGATGATGAGGAACTCGAAGCGGCACGCGCCAAGGGTGTCACGATGTCGGCCCACGGGCTGGAATGTGCCGTGATCGGCGCACAGGAGTTGTACCGCCTGGAGCCGAACCTGCGGCCCCACCTGGCCGGCGGCTTGCTGGTGCAGGGCGATGGCCTGGTGTATCCGCCGAAGAGCGCGCGCATCCTGTTAGCGCGCGCGGTGGCGCGCGGCGCCTCCCTCGCCGTGGGCGAAGTCGTCGCGCTGGAAGACGGCGGCGTTGTGCTGGCGGACGGTACCCGGCTGTCGGCCGGACAGGTCGTGCTGGCTGCGGGCACGCGCTGCCTGTCGCTGGCGCCGGACCTGCCCTTGCGGCCCAAGAAGGGCCACGTGATGATTACCGACCGCTATCCGGGCTTTGTGCGCCACCAGCTGGTGGAGCTTGGCTACATCAAGAGCGCGCACGCGTCGGAAGGCGAATCGGTGGCCTTCAACCTGCAGCCGCGTCCTACCGGCCAGGTGCTGATCGGTTCTTCGCGGCAGTTCGATACCGTGGACCTCGCAGCGGAACCTTCGATGATGGCGCGCATGCTGGCCCGGGCCGTTGAATACACGCCGGCGCTGGCAGGCCTGAACATCCTGCGCTGCTGGACGGGCCTGCGTGCGGCGACGCCGGATGGCTTGCCGCTGATCGGCCCGGACCCGTCGCGCCGCAACGTGTGGCTGGCCACCGGCCATGAGGGGCTCGGGATTACCACCTCGCTCGCGACCGCGGAATTGCTGGCGGCGCAGATGGCTGGCGGACAGGCGGGCATCGACTTGCGGCCTTACCTGCCGAGCCGCTTCACCGCACAGGGGAGGGCGTATGGCTGATTCCATTACTTTGACAATTGACGGCCACGGCACGACCGTTGCCGCGGGCACCACGGTCGCTGCCGCCATTGCAGGCGTGACGCGGCGCTCGGTCAGCGGGCAACTGCGCGCGCCTTTGTGCGGCATGGGCGTGTGCCAGGAGTGCCGCGTGACGATTAACGGCCGGGCGCATGTGCTGTCCTGCCAGACGCTCTGCCGCTCGGGCATGGACGTGCAGACAGGAGCGGCAGCATGACGCAGTTCTTTGACATCCTGGTGGTCGGCGCCGGTCCGGCCGGCCTGGCTGCGGCACACGCGTCAACGGGCGCCGGCAGCGCACGCCGCATAGCCATCGTCGACGACAATCCGCTGGCGGGCGGCCAGATCTGGCGCGGCGGCCCGGCAAAGCAGCCGGACCAGCGCGCACGCCGGCTCTGGCAGTCGCTGCAAGCGGCAAGCAATGTGACTTTCCTGGCCGGGACCCGCGTGCTGATGCAGACACAGCCCGGTGAACTGCTGGTGCAGGACCCAGAGCAGGCCGGCACGATCCGCTACAACCAGTTGATCCTTGCCACCGGCGCGCGCGAATTGCTGCTGCCGTTCCCCGGCTGGACATTGCCCGGCGTGACCGGCGCAGGCGGCCTGCAGGCACTGGCCAAAGGCGGCTACCCTGTGCAAGGCAAACGCGTGGTCGTTGCAGGCACCGGTCCGCTGCTGCTGGCCGTCGCCGCGACTCTGAAAGAACGCGGTGCGATTGTTGCCGCCATCGTCGAACAGGCAGGCATGCCCGCCCTGGCACGTTTTGCCGCGAGCCTCGCCCTGACGCCTTCGAAGGCGCTGCAGGCGGCCCGGCTTGGCATGGCCCTGCGGGGAATTCCTTACTACGCCAACAGCTACGTGACGAGCGCACGGGGCGATGTGCAGCTGACGTCGGTGCAAGTGCAGCGCAAGGGCGCGAAGGTCGATATCGATTGCGACTATCTCGCCTGCGGCTACGGCCTGTTGCCGAACACCGAACTGGCGCGCGCCCTCGGTTGCGACATTGAGCAGGGCGCGGTCAGAACCGACCCGTGGCAGCGCACCTCCGTGCCGAACGTGCTGTGCGCAGGCGAGGGCACCGGCGTGGGTGGCGTTGACCTGGCCCTGGTTGAAGGCCGCATTGCCGGCCTGGCAGCCTGCGGCGATGGCGTGACGCCGGAACTCTTTGCCGAGCGCACCCAATGGCAAGGCTTCGCCGCCCGGCTGGCCCGCACCTTCGCTCCGCGCCAGGAACTGCGCACACTGGCGCAGCCCGACACCATCGTCTGCCGCTGCGAAGACGTCTGTCACGAAGAACTGCGCGAGCAACCGTCCTGGCGCAGCGCCAAGCTGCAAACCCGCTGCGGCATGGGCCCTTGCCAGGGCCGCATCTGCGGCAACGCAACCGATTTCCTGTACGGATGGCGTCCGGACGCCGTGCGTACACCGATCTCGCCGGCACGTGCCGGCAGCATTATCACCCTCGAACCTCACAAGGAGACTTGAAATGGCAGCAATCAAATGGGAAGGCGTATTCCCTGCAGTAACCACCAAATTCCACGCGAATGAGGAGCTGGACCACGCAGAAATGGAGAAGCACTTCTCCTTCATGATCGACAGCGGCTGCCACGGCCTGGTGACCTGCGGCTCCCTGGGCGAAGCCAGCACCCTGTCGTTTGAAGAAAAGCTGGCTGTCGCCAAGACCGCCGTCAAAGTCGCCAACGGCCGCGTGCCGGTGCTGGCCAACGTCAGCGAAACCCGCACCGCCAACGCCGAACGTTATGTGCAGGAAGCGCGCGACCTGGGCGTCGACGGCTTCATGGTGATGCCTTCCGTGCTGTACGCAGCGGACGCTTTCGAAGCCAAGGCCAACCTGCGCACCATCGCCAAGGCCGCCAAGCTGCCGATCATGGTCTACAACAATCCGGTGACCTACAAGGTCGACCTGACCCCGGCCGACTTCAAGGAACTGTCGGACTGCGAAGAACTGGAAGCGATCAAGGAATCGACCGACAATATCCGCCGCGTGACCGACCTGCGCAACGCCGTCGGCGACCGCTACGCCATCTTCATGGGCGTGGACGACTTGTCCTTCGAAGGCCTGGCCGTTGGCGCCGACGGCCTGCTGGCCGGCCTGGTGGTGGCCTTCCCGAAAGAGACCGTGGCCCTGTACAAGCTGGTCAAGGCCGGCCGCCTGGTTGAAGCCCTGAAGCTGTATCAGTGGTTCATGCCGCTGCTGCACCTCGACGTTTCGACCAAGCTGGTGCAAAATCTGAAACTGGTGGAAGCACTGGTCGGTGTCGGCAACGAAAACGTTCGCCGTCCACGCCAGCCACTGCGCGGCGCTGACCGCGAGTTCGTGGTGCAGGTGGTGCAGCAGGCACTGGCAACCCGTCCCGACGTCAGCGCTTACCTGTAAGAGGTTAGAGCTTATGCCGAGGACGAATGCCGATCAATTATGTAAGAAGCCTGACCGGACGGCAGCGCGCCGCCGCTGCTAATCGCCACCTCGGCATCGCCCTGGCCTTCGTGGCCGGGGCGGCCAACGCGGGCGGCTTCCTGGCCGTCAAGCAGTACACCTCCCATATGACCGGCATCCTGTCGTCCGCTGCCGACGACCTGGCGCTGGGCGCCTTCGATGCAGCGCTCGACTGCGCCGGCGCCTTGCTGGCTTTCCTGGCCGGCGCAGCGAGTTGCGCCATCATGGTCAATTTTGCCCGCCGCCGCCAGCTTCACAGCGAATTTGCCTTGCCGTTGCTGGTGGAGGCTATCCTCCTGCTGGCATTCGGCGTGATGGGAACCCGCCTGCAGGCGATCGACGTGATCGTGCTGCCGGCCACGGTGATGCTCCTGTGCTTCATGATGGGGCTGCAGAATGCCGTGATCACCAAGCTGTCGAACGCGGAAATCCGCACCACCCATATGACGGGCATCGTCACCGACCTTGGCATCGAAGCCGGCAAGGCGTTTTACTGGAACCGCGATAGCCAGGCCGTGCCGCGCGTGGCGGCGGACTGGAAGCGGGTGCGTATCCTGGCCTCCCTGGTGTCGTCGTTCTTCATCGGCGCGATGGCCGGGGCTTTCGGCTTCAAGGCGGTAGGGTTTGGCGCCGTGCTGCCGCTGGCCTGCGTGCTGCTGGCCATGGCGGCGGTGCCCATCTACGACGACCTGGTTGCTGTCCGCCGTTAGCCTTCGCGGAACACCAGCACCGGGATCTTGCTGTGCGTGAGCACTTTCTGCGTCTGGCTGCCCAGCATCAGGCTGGCCAGGCCGCTGCGGCCGCGTGAGGCCATCGCGATCAGGTCGCAGTTGCGCTGCAAGGCGGTGGCAATGATCGCTGCGTGCGGCTGGTCGGCATGCAATTCCAGCGTGGTGCAATCGACGTGCAGGGTGCTGGCCTGGCGCGCGATGTCGAGCAGGATCGTGTTCTCTGCTTGCGCGGCAGCCATGCTGGCCAGTGCCGGTTCTTCCGGAAGCACGTGAACCGCCGTGACGCGGGCGCCGCTTTCGCGGGCCATGCGCAGGGCGGCGTTCACTGCCAGTTGCGAAGCGGCGGAGCCGTCGCTTGGAATCAGTATGTGGCGAAACATCTTTTGAAATCTCCTTCAGGTGCCGCAGTCTAAAGTGTTCCGCCACATGCCTGCAAGCACTCAGGCGGTGCGCAGCGCGCTCGGGCTGCGGCGGGCATCGAGGCTCAGGCTACCGGCGCCGAAAGCAGCAATCTGCAGCAGGCCGCCAGCCATCGCCAGGTTTTTCATCAGGTGGATCATCTGGTTCTGGTCCGCGATCGCGCTGTGGAAGACCAGCCCCGTCACGATCGAGAAGGCGGCCAGCGCCAATGCCACGGGGCGGGTGTACAGGCCGGCGATCAGCAGCAGGCCGCCGACCACTTCGATGCCGATCGCGCCGGCCAGGGCCAGTTCAGGGAATGGCAGGCCCATGGCGTTGATGTAGCCGAGGGTGCCGGATGGATTCGCGATCTTGCCGATGCCGCTCATGACGAAGATGGCAGCCATCAGGATGCGGCCGGCAAGTGGCAGGAAAGCGCTGTTGGTCTGGTTATTCATGGTGTGACTCCTTCAGGGAATGTGTTGTTGATGGAGTCATCTTATGCCGCGCAGATATATTCCGGAAGCCAATATATTTAGATGCAATGTATCGGTAAATCAGATGGATTGCTCTTGCAGCAATAGCGCCAGTTGCTGCCGTAGCCGGGCATTGGGCGGCTGGGTATGTGGATGGCCGGCGTTCTCCACGGCGACCGCCAGCGGCAGGTCCATTGCGCTCAGGTGGCCGAGGAACCAGCGCGGCAGGCGTTCGAGCAGTGAACGGGCGCCGGCGGGATCGGCCTGCGCAACGGGCAGGGCATGCTGCAGCGCGGCCAGCGCCCGGCGGTGGGCGGCCCGATGTTCATGCTCGGTGGGGTAGTAAAGCTGGTCCATCAGGGCTTCTTCCTCGGCGAAATCGAGGGCCAGGGCGCTCAGCAGTTCGGCGATGCGACTGGGCAGCGAGCTATCGTCGGCGTCGATGGTTGCGTGAATGGCTTGCAACAGGGTGCGGTGGGAAGCATCCATTTCGGCCACGCCGGTTTCCAGCAGCGGGCTCCATTCGAGGCGTTGCATGGCGGTCTCCTTGTCTATCCCTCAAGTCTGGCTGGGCGGGCGTGCGAAATCCATGACCCAAATCAAATAGAATATGGCTATGGAAAAAATAGTGATCGTGACAGGCGCCAGCCGAGGCATCGGCGCCGCCATTGCGCGCCGGGCGGCGGCGGATGGCTGGGTGGTGGCCGTGAATTACCAGCGCGATGCGGAAGCGGCCGCGCGGGTGGTGGCGGACATTGAAGCGGCCGGCGGCCGCGCCTTGGCGGTGCAGGCCGACATGGCGCGCGATGAGGATATCGAGCGCCTGTTCGCTACCGTCGAACGTGAGCTGGGGCCGGTGTCGGGGCTGGTGAACAACGCCGGCATTACCGGCGGTCTGGGCTCGTTTGCGAATACCGAGCCGGCGACTGTGGAGCAGGTGTTTCGCATCAATGTGCTGGGCCTGATGCAGGCCAGCCGCCGTGCACTCTCCGCCTTCCGCGCGCACGGCCAGGGCGGGGTGATCGTCAATATCAGCTCCACTGCGGCGACGGCGGGCAGTCCGAATGAATATGTGACTTACGCGGCCAGCAAGGCTGCGGTCGATACCTTCACCATGGGACTCGGCAAAGAAGTGGCGCCCGAAGGCATCCGCGTCTGCGGAGTGGCGCCGGGAACCACGCAGACCGATATTCATGCGACTTCCGGCGATGCGGGGCGGCCGGCGCGCGTAGCGTCCCGCATCCCCATGCTGCGCGTGGGCGAACCGGAAGAAATCGCGGAAGCGGCGGTCTGGCTGTTGTCGCCGGCTGCGCGCTACATCACCGGCACCACGATCCGCGTATCCGGCGGCGCCTGATCACCAATCGATCGAGAGCAGCCGCGACGCCATGCGCGGCCAGCACAAGGAACTCAGTTCATCGCGCGAGGCCCAGCGGAAGCCGTCGGCTTCGGGCGTCGGCTCGCCGGTGCGCTGGTGCGGGAAAAAGCTGGTGCAGCGCAGGTGATCCAGGCTGCATAATTCGTCGCCGACTTCGACCTTGAACAGGTGCAGGCGCTTGTCCGGGCGATAGGTGAATTCGCCCAGGTCTTCGAACAGGCCGGCGTCGAAATCAAGCCCGGCTTCTTCGAATAGTTCGCGCCGGGCCGATTGCAGCGGCGTTTCGCCGGCGTCCTGCAGGCCTTTGGGGATATCCCAGCTTGCGGTTCCGGTGACATGACACAGCAATACCTGGCGGGCCGAATTCAGCACCAGGGTGCCACATGAAACTTGCTGCATGTCCTTGATTCCTTTGCTTTTTGTCACATTTTATGATTTCCCAACAGATAGTGAAAGTACTCTAGGGAAATTTCTCGACAGTTACAAGGCCCTGTTATAAAGTGTGAGAATTCAGAAGGCGTGCCCCCAACGCCCAGTCTTTTTACCCACCTCCAAAACCATCGCGCACGCATGCCATGACGGCAAGCGGCGCTGTTTTATTGCCGACGTTTCTTGCTAAGAGTGCCATTATGCCAAAGCCGCACCAGACGCCTGTCCTGTTCGCCGTTGCCGGAGCACTGCTGTTGCCCCCTGCCGCGCATGCCGGACATACGGCGGGGCAGGACGGTAGCTGGACTCTCGGCGGCTTCGGCACCCTGAGTGCCGTTCACTCGAGCGAGAAGCAGGCCGACTATGCCGCCAATCCGCTGAATCCCGGCGAGGCAGGCGCCACGCGCGACTGGAGCTATGCGGTGGACAGCCGCCTTGGCGCGCAGCTGACCTACAACGGCGGCCACTGGTCGGCCGTGCTGCAGGTGGTGGCCGAGCGCGATCTAACGCATTCCTGGACGCCCAAGGTCGAATGGGCCAATGTGCAGTACCAGGTGTCGCCGGAATTGAGCCTG
This sequence comes from uncultured Duganella sp., assembly GCA_966077345.1. Taxonomy (GTDB): domain Bacteria; phylum Pseudomonadota; class Gammaproteobacteria; order Burkholderiales; family Burkholderiaceae_D; genus Rugamonas. The sequence goes on along the minus strand of CBHREK010000057.1, from coordinate 119,483 downwards.
CGCGTCGGGCGCATCGCGCTGCCGCTCTTCCTGTCCGGCGATTACCGCAAGGCCAGCTATGCACTGACGTCCGTGCGCACGCCGGTCGAACTGTATTCCTCGCTCCCGATCAGCAACAGTGATGGCATTGACGCCAGCTACCGCTGGAACTTCGGCAGTGTGAAAAACGTCACCCAAGTACTGTACGGACGCACCAGCGTGCCGCTGTCGGATGTAACCCGCGTCAAGGCGCACGGCCTGGCGGGCATTTCCAACACCAGCACTGCGGGAGCGCTGACGGTGCGCGCCACCGCTATCCAGGGCGAGCTGGAAACCCCGCTGCTGCAGGACCTGTTCTCCGCCATCCGCCAGTTTGGCCCGCAAGGCGAAGTGCTGGCCCGCCGCTATGAACCGGACCGCAAGCGCGCTACCGTGTTGAGCATCGGCGCGTCCTATGACCCCGGCAACTGGTTCGTGATGGGCGAAATAGGGCGGGTCAACGCCCGTTCCATGTTGGGCGACAAGACCGCCGGCTACGTCAGCGGCGGTTATCGCGTGGGCAGCTTCACGCCCTATGGCACGTTCAGCAAAGTGGTCGCCAATACCCCGAACCAGGTTGCCGGCCTGGACCTGTCCATGTTGCCGCCTCCGTATGCTCCGGCCGCCCAGCGCCTGAACATGGAGCTGAATGGCTTGCTTCGCATGATCGCCGAGCAGGACACTACCAGCCTCGGCTTGCGCTGGGATGCAAGCGGCAACGCCGCGCTCAAGCTGCAGTTCGACAAGGTACGCCCGCGCAGCGGCACCAGCGGCACACTGTCGAACCTCCAGCCCGGCTACCGTTATGGCCGCAGCTTCAGCGTGTTCAGCGCGTCGCTGGACTTCGTATTCTGATGGGGGAGCCGGCGATGATCCGCAAACTCCTTTGCAGCCTGCTGCTGGTGCTGCTTGCCGGCGCCAGCGCCGCTGCCGAACTGGTCGTGGTGGTGTCCGCGCGCAGCCCCGTCACGGCCCTGCGCGCCGAGCAGGTAGCCGATATTTTCCTGTCCGAGGCGACGCGCTTTCCCGATGGCGGTGAAGTGGTAGCGCTCGATTTGCCGATCGGCTCTCCGCTGCGCGACGACTTTTACCTGAAGGTGGCCAATCGCACCCCGGCCCTGATGAAGGCCTACTGGACCAAGAAAATCTTCACCGGCCGCGGCCAGCCGCCGCGTGAACTGCCCAATAGCCAGGCAGTGCGCAAGCTGGTGGCCGACAACCCAACCCTGATTGGCTATATCGAGCGCAGTGCGATCGATGCCAGCGTGCGTCCAGTCCTGGTGGTGCATTGATCATGAAACGCTGGTTACGCATGTGCCTTGAGACGCAAGTCTCGCTGCCCCTGTTCACGATCGTCCTGCTGGCGGTGGTGTGGGGCACCACGCTGCATTTCATCGACAGCGAGGCCGCCGCCTCGCGCGAACTGTCTGCCGAATCGGCCAGTGAACTGATTGCCACCTACGAAGCGCAGGTCGCGCGCAGTATCAATGGCATCGAACAAACCTTGCAGGTGCTGAAATACAGCGCCGAGAGCCATGGTGCGCTCGGCGCCTTGCCGGAGTTGCAGGCGCACGGCCTGCTGCCATCGGGCCTGGTGTTCATCGTCAGCATTGTCGACGCCCAGGGCGATACGGTGGCCAGCAATCCGGCGGCGCGTCCGATCAATGTCGCGCAGCAGGAGTACTTCCGCTTCCACCAGCAGCACCGCAGCAGCTACACCTTCATCGCCCAGGCAATGCGCGACGAAGCGAACCAGGATTTCCACCTGCACTTCACGCGCCGGCTGGACGACAAGCGGGGCGAGTTTGCCGGCGTAGTGATCGTGGAAGTCGATCCGGCGTACTTCACCAGCGGCTATGAACGCAGCCGCCTGGGCGAACATGGCATGCTTGGCCTGGTCGGCGACGATGGCGTCGTGCGCGCCTTGCGCATCGGCGACAAGCAGTCCTTTGGCCAGCAGCTCGACCTGGCGACGCTGCAAGCACGGCGAGGCGTGCCTGTCGCCAGCAAGCTCGATGGCATCAAGCGCTATATGGCGGTGCGCCAGTTGTCCGGCCTGCGCCTGAGCGCCATGGTGGGCCTGGCCGAGCAGGAGCAAATGGCAGGATTTACGGCCCAGCGCCGCCAGTTGCTGTGGGAAGCCGGCGTCGCCAGCGCCGTGCTGATCCTGTTGGCCGCCCTGGTGTGGGCCTGCGTCTGGCAAGGCGCCAAGGCGCGCCGCCGCATCCGCCGCGCGCAGGAGACCTATGCCGCCGCATCCGAATCGAATATGGATGCCTTCTTCGTGCTGCGCGCTATCCGTGGCAAGGATGGCGCCGTCGAGGACTTCAAGTTCGCCGCCGTCAATTCACGCGCAGAACAGCTGACTGGCCGCACGCGCAATGAGCTGCGCGCCCAAACGCTGTGCGGCTGGATGCCGTCGGCGCGCCAGAACGGCATGTTCGAGCGCCTGGCGCAGGTGACCCGGAATGGTGGCGTTTACCAGGAAGAGGGGCCGAACATGGTTCCGCAGTTGCATGCGGAATGGCTGCACTGGCAGGTTGTCGGCGTCGAGGGCGGGGTGGTGGCGATCGCCCGCGATATCACGGAGCGCAAGCGCGCCGAAGAGCGCATCTACCACATGGCGCACCACGACACCTTGACCGGCCTGCCGAACCGCAGCCTGATTTGCGATCGCCTGGAGCAGTCGATCGCGCACGCGGAGCGCAACAACGAATCGGTGCTGGTGGCCTTCATCGACCTCGATAGCTTCAAGCTGGTGAACGACACGCTGGGCCACAATGCCGGCGACGAACTGCTGAAAGAAGTGGCAGGCCGCATGGTGGGCTGTGTGCGGCGCGAAGACACGGTAGCCCGTTTCGGCGGCGACGAATTCGTGCTGGTTCTGCCGCATGTGAACGGCAATCCGCAGGTAATGGCGCCGCTGCTGAACAAAATCCTGGAATCGGTCGTGCAGCCGGTCATGCTGGAAGGGCAGAAGATGCAGGTGAGCTGTTCGATCGGGGTTGCGGTCTATCCGCGTGATGGCCGCGATGCCGCCACCCTCATGATGCATGCCGACGCTGCCATGTACCGCGCCAAGGACAGCGGCAAAAACAACTGCCAGTTCTACACCCGCGAAATGAATGCCGGGCTGGAAGAAAAGCTGGCGCTGACCGAAGGCCTGCGCAAGGCGCTGGAGGAGCAGCAGTTGTCGCTGGCCTACCAGCCCAAGGTGAACCTGGAATCGGGCCGCATGTTCGGCGTCGAAGCGCTGCTGCGCTGGCAGCATCCGCAGCGCGGCGCCGTGTCGCCGGCCCAGTTCATCCCGCTGGCGGAAGAGCATGGCCTGATCATCCCGATCGGCGAATGGGCATTGCGCGAAGCCTGCCGCCAGGCCTGCGCCTGGCAGGACGCCGGCTTGGCGCCGCTGGTGGTGTCGGTCAATGTGTCGGCGCGCCAGTTCGACGACCCGCGCCTGGTCGAACGCGTCGCCGCAGCCCTGGAGTGGAGCGGCCTGGACCCGCAATGGCTGGAGCTGGAAGTCACGGAAAGCATGATCATGCGCGACACCGCGCAGTCGGTGGCCAAGATGCGCCAGCTTGAGGCAATGGGCATAGCGCTGGCAATCGACGATTTCGGCACCGGCTACTCCAGCCTGGCAGCGCTGAAGTCATTCCCGATCAGCCGCCTGAAGATCGACCAGAGCTTCGTGCGCGACCTGGTGGGCAACCCGGACGACCAGGCGATTACCTGCGCCATCATCTCGCTGTCGCACCAGCTCGACATGCGCGTGATCGCAGAAGGCGTGGAGACGGAGCAGCAGCGCAGCTTCCTGCAGCAGCATGGCTGCGACGAGATGCAGGGCTACCTGTTCAGCCGTCCGGTGCCGCCGCAGGAAATCACGGCCATGCTGCTCGGCGAAGAATCCGGCGACGAGGTTACAATGCTTGCTCCCTGATGAATGAGCAAGCATTAAATGAGCGAATACAGCAACGACATCTACACCGAACCATCCAACATCGACATGGACACGCTGGCCAATCTCGGCCCGCTGGGCGCCATGGCCGGCATCTGGGAAGGCCAGCGCGGCCTCGATATCAAGCCAAAGGCGGACGGCCCGCGCAAGCAAGCCTATGTCGAGCGCATCGAACTGCAGCCGATCGATCCGGTCACCAACGGGCCGCAACTGTTCTACGGCCTGCGCTACGTCCTGATCGTCAACAAGCCTGACAACGTCAAGACCTACCACGAGCAGGTGGGCTACTGGCTGTGGGAACCGGCCACCAATACCGTGATCCAGACCCTGGCCATCCCGCGCGGCCAGATCGCCATGGCATCTGGCACCGCAGCGCCGGATGCGAAGACCTTCGAACTGGTGGCGCAGCGCGAGCAGGATACTTATGGCATCTGCTCCAATCCCTTCCTGGAGTTCGGCTTCAAGACCACCGAGTACCGCATCAAGGTCAGCATCAACGACGATGGCACCTGGGGCTACGAGGAAGACACCGTCATGCTCTTGCGCGGCAAGGAATCGGAGCCGTTCCACCACGTCGACCGCAACGTGCTGCACAAGGTGGCGGAGCCAACCCCGAATCCGCTGGCACGCAAGTAATCACAGGCGCGCGAAGGCCGGATACAGTTCTGCTTCTTCGCGCTTGGTGCGCAGGAACAGGGCTTTGAAGACGGAGTTCGCTTCGTCGCGGAAGCCGGCAGGATCGGCCTCGAGCCGGTTCGGCAGGTTCCAGCGGGTGGCAAAGGCCATGTACTTCTGCGCCAGGTCGCCCATTTCCTGCTGGTAGAAGCGGCCCAGCGCGGCCAGGTCGGCATGGCCGGAGCTGGCGAAGGCTGGATACACAACGCGGTCTTCCACTGCCAGGTGCAGCTTGATCGAAGCGCTCATGGTGCGCAGCAGCTGGGTAATGGCGGCGGCGTTGTGTTCGATGCCGGTGCCAATCAGCTTGCGCAGCTGGTTGATGCCTTCCAGGATTTCGTGATGGTCATGCTCGAAGCGTTGTACTTTCATGGTGCCCTCCTTTAAACATGCATACATTATACATGTTTAAATCAGCGGGTGCTGTCGCCGTCGGGAGCTGCCGCGTAGCCTGCCAGGGCCGGGAGCTGCCACACGCACCATGCGGCGGCAATCCCGATCGATGCCACGACCAGCCCGACGCCCGTGACCACCTGGTCGTCCAGGCTGTAGGCATTGCACAGGCGCTGCGGCATGTCCTGGTACAGCATGCCGGCGATGGCCATCATGGCGCAGAAATTCCCAAGGAAGAAAAGCTGGATAACGGTCGCCGCGCGGGAGAGGGCGCCCGGCAACAGGAAGCCGAGCAGGAACAGGCTGGCGAACTTGCCGGCTTCGGCCAGCGGCATGGTGAGCGACTGTTCCAGCGCCCGCGGCACCATCCAGTAGGCGCTTGCCAGCAGCAGCCAGACCAGGCCCGTCATGCCGTGCGCATCCCAGCGCGCCATCGCGCCAGCCAGCTTCGGCGCGTTGCGTGCAACCGCAATGCCGGCCAGGGCGCCGCCAACGGCAATCATCGGAAGCTGAACCACCATATGCAGTGCCATGGACGCTTCCAGCGGCCGGCGCAGCAGCAGTGCTGCCACCAGCAACGCTGCCGCCGAGAGGGCAAGTCCGCCAACGGTGCGCTGCGATCCGCTCATCGCGCCAGTTCCAGTGCCGCAGCCAAAGCAGCTTCCGGCTGCTCGTAGTCGATAACTTGGGCCAGGCGGCCATCCGGCGTGACGATATGGAAGGCGGCGTTGTGCTGGAATTCGCCCATTTCCGCCGGCAGCACGACAATCCCGACCTTTTCCAGCAAGGACTCGCGCTGCGCTGCATCCGGTACCGCCGCAAACTGCCACAGCGCTTTATCGGCCCGCATGCGGGAGGCATAGTGCGCAAGGTCGTCCAGCGTATCGCGCGGATCGAAGGAAATCGTCAACAGCCGCAGCTTGCCCTGCAGGCCGCGAGCAATAATTTCGCGCTGAATCTGTTGCAGTTCGGTGCCCTGGACAGAGCAAACCGAATTGCAGCGCGCGTAAAAGAAGGTCAGGATGGCTGGGCGCTTATCGGCAGCCAACAGGGCCGGCAACAGCGACCGATGCGCCGTTGCGCCAGCGCCGGGCAGTGCAAGCTCGACGTGGGGCAGGGCTAACGGCGCTTCTGCAATCGCCTGGCGCCGTCCCTCTTCGGTGGAGACCACGCGGAATCCCATGGTGGCCTGCCACAATGCTGCTCCGGCTAGCGCCGCGATGCAGGCGATCAGTGCCAGGGTACGGGGCAGGTCTCCTTTAATTGGCTGGCTTGGCGAGTTTGGCGAGATCATCGTCTCCATTGAACGAATCCTTGCGGTCGGCGGTCGCTTCGCGGGCGGCCTTGACTGCGTCCGGCGTCACCTTGGCTGCGTTATTGCCAAAATTGCTGCGGATATGGCTCAACACCGCCGCGATCTCGGCATCGCTCAATTTATCTTTGAACGAAGGCATCTGTCCGTTATATGCCGAACCTTTGACGGTCAGCTTGCCTGTCACGCCGTGCAGCAGGATGGCTGCCGCAACGTTCTCCGCGCCTGTCACCCATTCCGATCCTGCCAGCGGCGGAAAGACGCCCGGCAGGCCGGCACCGGTCGCCTGGTGGCAAGCCACGCACTGCGCCGCATATACCTGCGCCCCGTCAACGGCGCCGCCGGCACCGGCGGCACCGCCGGCCTTGGCCTGCAAGGTTGAAATGGTGCGACGGTCGCCGAGCGCAGGATCGTCGTCCCTGACCGTGAGGATGTAGCTGATCGCCCACGCCAGCGCGATGCCGACGCCTAGCAGCACATACCAGGGAATCGGCCGGTCTTTCTCGGTTGGGTCGGGGTTCTCGCGCTGCTGCGCGCCAAATTCATTTTGCGGCATTTGGCGCTCCTTCCTTCTTCGCCTGCGGTGCAGGCAGCACGGGGTAGGTATGATCGAGCGACTGCAGGTAAGCCACCAGGTCCAGTACTTCCGGCTTGGCGACCACCACTTTGCCCACAGGCTTGAAGCCCGGAGGCAGGTTGACTACGCGGTCGCCCGGCTCCGCCGCCTCCTTGTAATCGAACAGGTAAGGATAGGAAGGCATGATCGAGCCGGGCACGTAAGCGCGCGGCTGGAACATGTGCCCGAGGTGCCAGTCCGCGCTTGGCTGGCGCGCGCCGATATTGAACAGGTCCGGCCCCGTGCGCATGGTGCCCAGCAAGTGCGGCGTGTCGTAGTAATAATCCGCGGCGACCGAGGCGCGCCCCCAGCCGCGCTGGTCGTCCGGCGCCTGTGCCTTGTCGCGCGGCTGCTGCGAATGGCAATACACGCAGCCATTCCTGATGTACACCTCGCGCCCTCGCAATTGCTGTGCGGTATAGGGCTTCAGGCCGGCCGGCGCTTCGCCCGCACGCAATTGCACGTGCGGCACGATCACCAGCGCCGAGGTGGCAAGGGCCAGCGTCACCATCGCCCCGCCCAGGAGTTTGAGTTCGTCTTGCATATCAGGCTCCCGCGAGGTTGCTGGCCGGCGCTGGCGAGGCGCTACGGGTATGCAGCAGCGCAGCCCCGACGCGGCGGGGTCCATGGCGCAAGGCCATGGCGGCGAAGTGCCAGGCGAAGACCAGGTGGCCGATGGTCATGATCGCGCCGCCAACCGTGCGGCTCTTCAGCCACGGAATGGTCACGTTGACCGAATCCATGAACGGCCGCCCCGCATCCAGCATTGCCAGGCCTTGCAGCCAGCCGCCAATCGACAAGCCGACGAAGTAGATCCCGAAGCCGATCACCACCAGCCAGAAATGCAGGGCGATCAGCTTGGGATAAGGCCACTCCCAAGCCATCACGCGCGGCATGACGAAGTAGATCGCGCCGAACATCACCATGGAGAAGAAGCCATACAAGCCCAGGTGGGCGTGCGCCACCGTAAAGTGGGTGAAGTGCGCTACCGTATTTACGCTGCGCAGCGCCTCGATCGAGCCCTGGATCGAACTGAGCGTGTACATCATGCCGCCAAGGACGATGAAGCGCAGCGTCGGCGAGTACACCAGCTTGGAGAAATGCCCGCGCATGGTCATGTGCTGGTTGATCGAGAACGAAATTACCGGGATCACCATCATCACGCTCTGTACGATGGAAAGCGTGATCAGCCAGCCCGGCACCGGGCCGCCGATCAGGTGATGGCCGCCAACCTGGCCGTAGAAGAAGGCCAGCGTCCAGAAGCCCAGCAGCGACAGGTTGTACGACTGCACCGGCCGCCCGATGATCTTGGGCAGGAAGTAATACACCGAGGCCACCGCCATCGGCGTGTAGAACAGCCCCAGCACGTTATGCCCGAACCACCAGTTCATTGCCGCCTGCTGCACGCCGAAGTGCAGCGCCGGCAGGTTCCCGATCAGGAACAGGATAGGGAACCAGAACAGGGCCGCGCCCATATACCAGATCGACACGTACAGGTGGTGTACCTTCCGGCTTTGCAGGGTGTACACCAGGGGCAGGCCGACCAGGGCGCCGCCGGCCACCAGCAGCAAATCCACCTGCCATGGAATCTCCAGCCACTCCAGGCCATCGCTGATGCCGGCCGCAATGCAGCCCAGGCCTGCGATCAGGCCCGAATTCCACAACATGGCGCCAAAAATGGCAAAACGCCCGCCGACCAGGTGGGTCTTCAGCAGGCGCGGAAGGAGCCAGATCGCTATGCCCAGCGCCGCCATCGGCGCCCAGCCATAGGCGACTGCATTGAGGTGGATGGTACGGATGCGGCCAAACGTCAGCCAGGGATACTGCACCAGCCAGTCCGGCTCATGCAGCTTGATGGAACTGGTCAGCCCCGCCGCCGTCGCCACCAGCAGCCACACCACGGAGCAAGACAGGAAGACAAAGGTGACGAAGGCGCTGGAGCGATCCGCCTCCACGCGTTCCGCCAGCTCCTGCTGCATGGCGGCTTGCTCGCTGGCGCTGGGCGCGCGCCGGTCCTGTCCGGCCACCGGCAGCGCCAGTCCGGCGCGCTGTTCCGGGCTGGCTGCCGGTTCTTCGCCGTGGCCAATCTCGCCCGGCGAGAAGATCACATTGGCGGCAGCCGAAGTCGGGTTGAACAATCGGTGCCGCAGCGACCAGATGAACACCAGCAGGCCGGTAACCGAGAGTATGAAGGAAGACAGCAGTATGGTGACGGTATCCACATTTAACCTTCCCGCCCGTCGATGCGGGCCTGGCTTAAGTAAGGCGCATACACGAACAGGTAGAGAAGGAAGGCGACCGACCAGGCCAGTGCCGAGCCCAGTAACAGGAAGTCACGAATTCCAGCGGGAACTATATTGGCACACAAACGGGCCAGAGCGCCAGCTTGCAGTAAAAGATACATGGCGCTTTCAGCGCGGCCGGCACGCAGCATGCGGCCAGTGTGGCCCAGTGCCGTGCGGGTGATCATGCCGAGGATCAGGCCCGACATGCCGCCCACCGCCAGCGCGTGGAAAGCGCTGCTGGAGGAGCCGATACCCAGCGCCGCAAATCCCAGCAGGACCAGGCCGGCCACGATCCAGGCATAGGCCAGGTGCAGGATCCACAGCAAAGGTACGCGCACGGTGGCAAACGGCGCCCAGCCGACCAGCCGAACAGCATTGATTGCCGCCGCCGCAAATGCCACCGGCGCCACGATGAAACCGGGCAAGCCGCTTACCCAGGCCAGCGCGGTCGCCAGCAGCAGGGCAATGCTGGCCTTTTCGCGCCATGCCACGGTAACAGGCTGGCTGCCCGGTGCACCATTGCGGGTGAACATCGGGATCACGCGGCCGCCGATGACCGCTTCCAGCACGGTGATCATCAGGATCGCGCCATGCACGGGAGTCAGCGCCGACAGTGAAATCCAGCCATTGGCCGCCGCGTGGAACAGCAGGTTGGCCACCGACAGCAAGGTCAGGATGCCGCAAATCGGGTAATTGCGCTTGCTCTGCGCCTGGTACAGCACGCGGCCGAACGCAATGGCGCACAGCGGCAGGAACAGTCCATCCACGACCAGGACCGGCACACCGGGCGCCGCCAGCATCGCTACGCGGCCCGCGATCCAGAGCAAGGCCAGTGCCGCAAGCTGGCCGCCGGCCGGCGTCTGCAGGTTGGTCCAGTTACGGCCCGCGGTAAACAGGAAGCCGACGATCACCGCGCCGCCAAAGCCAAACACCATCTCATGCATATGCCACAGCATGTTGGCAGCGGGCAGTGCGGGCAGCATGCCTTTGTAGGCGGCCAGCCACAGTGGCACCGACAGCGCCGCCAGTGCGGCCGCCAGCAGGTAGAAGGGACGGAAGCCCAGGCGCAGCAAGGGATGCGGTTGCCCGGCAGGCGTGGGTTCGGTGGGAATATGGATGCTGCGCATGGCTGGCCTCATGTTCTTAAGATGTATAATGAATGCTACATTACGCCTTCGGGTAAAGCAATATTCTGAATGCATCTTTACGTGACGTAGATTATGAGACTGACATCTTTCACCGACTACACCCTGCGCTCGTTGATGTACCTCGGCATGAACCGGGACAAGCTGGTCACGATCCAGGAGATCGCCGACCTGCATGACATCTCGAAAAACCACCTGACCAAGGTAATCCACCAGCTGGGCGCCAGCGGCCTGGTGGAAACCGTGCGTGGGCGGCATGGCGGCCTGCGCCTGAACCGCGAACCGGAAGACATCAATATCGGCGAAGTGGTGCGCGACAGTGAATCGGATTTCTACATCGCCGAATGCTTCGAGGCCGAACCGGGCCACTGCGCCTTCCTGCGCGACTGCGCCTTGAAACGCAAGCTGAGCGAGGCTACCGAAGCCTTCCTGCATGTATTGGACGGCATGACGTTGGCCGATATATTGCCAGGGCCGAAGGGCAAGGGCGGCGAGAAAACCGTGATCCTCCAGAAAATGCGCATTTGATTTGCATCTTTATTGACGCAGTTTAAGGTAAACATGTATTATGGGTGCATGTTTAGCCGAGAAGGAGCCATACCCATGCTGTCCGCAGAACACCGTGCCATCGTTAGCGCCACCGTCCCAATCCTGGAGCAAGGCGGCGAGGCACTGACCTGCCACTTCTACCAGACCCTGTTCACCGACTTCCCGCAGGTGAAACCGTTCTTCAACCAGGCCCACCAGCACAGCGGCGAGCAGCAGCGCGCTCTGGCCAACGGCATCCTGATGTACGCCAAGCATATCGAGCGCCTGGAAGCACTGGGCCCGCTGGTGAATACCATCGTCACCAAGCACGTTGCGCTGCAGATCCAGCCGGAACACTATCCGATGGTTGGCGCCAGCCTGCTGAAGGCGATTCGCGAAGTGCTGGGTGCAGAAACCGCGACCGATGCAGTACTGGAAGCCTGGGGCGCCGCTTACGGCCAACTGGCCGACATCCTGATCGGCGCCGAAGGCAAGACCTATGAAGCCGCAGCGGCCGCGCCGGGCGGGTGGAAGGGCGCGCGCCAGTTCGTGGTCGCTGCCAAGCGTGTCGAGAGCGACGAGATCACCAGCTTCCTGTTCCGTCCTGTCGATGGCCAGCCGGTGCTTGGCTTTACGCCGGGCCAGTACATCGGCATCCGCGTGGTTGTCGATGGCCAGGAGCAGCGCCGCCAGTACTCGCTGTCCGCTGCGCCGAACGGCCTGACTTACCAGATCAGCGTCAAGCGCGAAGAGGGCGGCAAGGTGTCCGGCTTCCTGCACGCGCACCTGAATGAAGGCGATACCGTGGACCTGTTCCCGCCGACCGGGGCGTTCACGCTGGCTGAGGGCAGCCGCCCGATCGTGCTGATCTCCGGCGGCGTCGGCATTACCCCGACCCTGGCCATGCTGGACCAGGCGCTGGAAACCGGCCGCGAAATCCGCTTTATCCACGCCGCGCGCCACGGCGGTGTGCACGCCTTCCGCGACCACGTCGACGGCCTGGCCGAACGCCATCCGCAACTGAAGCGCCACTATATTTATGCGGAAGAGCGCGACGGCCAGCCGCAAGCCGATGCTGTCGGCCTGCTTGGCAATAAGGAACTGGGTCAATGGCTGCCGCAATCGCGCGACGTCGATGCTTACTTCCTCGGCCCGATACCGTTCATGCAGGCCGTGAAGCGCAGCCTGCGCGAACTGGGCGTGCCGGAAGCGCAGACGTACTACGAGTTCTTTGGTCCTGCCAAAGCCCTCGATTAAACCAGCAGCGCTGCGTTCATGGCGGAAGCATCGGCTTCCGCTTCTTCCAGCATCTGCTCGCGCTTCTCGGCGTCGATGAACAGGTCCATCACCGAGTCTTCGTGCGGCGGCTGTTGCTTTTCCGGGGCCAATGGCGAGGCAATTGGCGCGAAGTGATTCGCCAGCAGCAGGGTGTCGAGCAAGGTTTCAGGCGGGATCTGCAGCATGCCGTGGCGCAGGCTCTCAATTGCTTCCGCCACTTCAGCCGGGATGCCCAGCTTCTTCAGCACTTCGCGCGTGATGATTTCTTCGCTTGCGGTCTGCCAGTTCTCCGGATCGGGTTCCAGCAGGCCGGGGAATTCGTCAGCGCGCGACAGCAGGTAGAAGCTGCCCACTTCATGCACGATGGCCGCGAACAGGGCGGTGTCGGGATTCACGCCCGTGACTTCACGCGCGATGATGCGCGCCAGGCAGGCGACGTGGATGGTGTGCTGCCACAGCTGCTCGGCCTTGGCGCGCAGCTCGGGATCGGTGATCTTGCTGCCGAAGGCGCGCACCACCATGGCCGCGGCCAGCGCGTACAGGTTGTGGTAACCCACGCGCATGATGGCATTGCGGACGTTGGTGATGTCCGGCCCGCCGGTGCGGTTGAACATGGCGGAGTTGGACAGCGAGACGGTGCGCGCGGCCAGTTGCGGCTCGGCCAGCACCAGCTTGATGGCGTCTTCCATCGGGCAGTCCGGATCGTCCAGGGCGAGCTGTACTCGCAGGGCGGCATTAACGCTGGTAGGAAACACGAGGTCTCCGCGGATCGCCAGCGCGGCGACGTGTCCGAAGGCTTCCAGTTTATTCATGCCGAAAATTATACGGCCCCAGCCGCAATCCTGCCAAATGAAAGTCGGGGTCAGGCAATTAAATGGGGACGTACCCTTTTAAGGGGTACGTCCCCATTTAATTGACTTTTATGCTGTTAGGCGCCGACCAGTTGCGGCTGGCGGGCTGGGCGTTCCTGGCTGTAACGTGCTGCCGACAAGTCGTCGGCGAAGATGGCTGGGCGCTTGGCGGACATGATGTCGGCCAGCAGTTGCGCCGAGCCGCAGCTCATGGTCCAGCCCAGCGTGCCGTGGCCGGTGTTGGTGAACAGGTTGCGGATGGCGGTGCGGCCCACCACCGGTGTGCCGTCCGGGGTCATCGGGCGCAGGCCGGTCCAGAAGGTGGCTTCGGCGGTGTTGCCGGCGCCTGGGAACAGGTCATTCACCACCATTTCCAAAGTCTCGCGGCGGCGCGGGTTGAGCCTGGTGTTGTAGCCGGCGATTTCCGCCATCCCGCCAACGCGGATGCGGTCGTCGAAGCGGGTCACTGCAATCTTGTACGTTTCGTCCAGGATGGTCGAGGTCGGGGCTTTGTCGCCGTCGACGATTGGCACGGTGATCGAGTAGCCTTTCAGCGGATAGACCGGAATCTCGAACAGCTCTTTCAGGAACGGCGTCGAGTAGGCGCCCAGCGCGACCACGAAGGAGTCGCCTTCCACCAGCTCGGCGCCGCACTGCACGCCTTTGACCTTGTCGCCTTCGGTCACCAGCTTGTCGATCGACACGCCGTAGCGGAACTTGACGCCCAGTTCTTTCGCCATCGCTTCCAGGCGGGTGGTGAACATCTGGCAGTCGCCGGTTTCATCGTTCGGCAGGCGCAGGCCGCCGACCAGCTTGTGTTGCGATGCGGCCAGGCCTGGTTCGGCTTTCATCAGGTCGGCGCCGGTCAGCAGTTCGTAGGGCACGCCGGTTTCTTTCAGGACTTCAATGTCCTTGGCGGCGCCGTCAAGCTGGGCTTGGGTGCGGAACAGCTGGGTGGTGCCTTGCTGGCGGCCTTCGTATTCAATGCCGGTGGCGGCGCGCAGCACTTTGAAGCAGTCGCGGCTGTATTCAGCCAGGCGCACCATGCGTTCCTTGTTGATGGCGTAGGATTCGGCATTGCAGTTGCGCAGCATCTGCCACATCCACTTCAGCTGGAAGGTGGTACCGTCGGGCGTGATGGACAGCGGCGCGTGGCGCTGCAGCATCCATTTCATGGCTTTCAGCGGAATGCCCGGGGCGGCCCATGGCGAGGCGTAGCCTGGCGAAATCTGGCCGGCGTTGGCGAAGCTCGTTTCCAGGGCAGGGCCCGGCTGGCGATCCAGTACGGTGACATCGTGGCCGGCCTGGGCCAGGTAATAGGCACTGGTGACGCCGATAACGCCGCTGCCAAGGATAACTACGCGCATGAATTGCCTCCGGAATATTTGTTGCGGATTATTTTGCTAGGATAACTAAGTTTTCCTAGTATTTGTTACTATATGAAAAGGCTAAAACAGTAAAAAATCATGCGAATTCAAAAAGAATCGGCGCGCGGGCTGGACAAGATTGATCGAAAAATACTGCGCATCCTGCAGGACGACGCGCGCATTGCCATGAAGGACTTGAGCGAGCAGGTCGGGCTGTCGATCACGCCGACCATCGAGCGGGTCAAGCGCATGGAGCGCGATGGGGTGATCGCCGGCTATCACGCGCGGCTCAATCCGCGCGCACTGGGCGCCAGCTTGCTGGTGTTTGTGGAGATCACGCTGAACCAGAAATCGGCCAGCCATTTCGAGCAGTTCCGCCGCGAGGTGCTGCGGATTCCGGAAGTGCAGGAGTGCCACCTGGTGTCGGGCGATTTCGATTACCTGATCAAGGCGCGTATCCATGAGATGGCGGAGTACCGCAAGCTGCTTGGCGATATGCTGTTGAACCTTCCGGGCGCGGCGCAATCCAAGTCTTATGTCGTCATGGAGGAAATCAAGGAAACCTTGATTTTGCCCACGGAGCCCGCTCCATAGCCGCGGGACAATGACGCTTTCTGACCAAGGAGCGTAACATGTCTTCAAACAAACCCGATCCGGTGGCCCATATGTCTGACCTTCAGGAATTGGAGCAGGAAATCGATCTGAAACTGGAAAAGCTCAAGAACGAAATCTTGCGCTGGATGCTCGGCCAGACGTTTGTCATTCTTGGTGTAATGGCCGCGTTCTTTAAAGTATTTGGGTGCTGACAACACTTGGTCTAGAATGCCATTAGCCTGGACTGAGCGAACGGAGTATTTGTGCAAAGCACTTATGGAGCCGCGAGCGTCACCACACCAGCCGCCCCGGCGCCGGCTGCCCCCGAGCACGCTGTCCTTTTGCGTGGCCTCGACGAACACCTTTCTTCCGACCAAAGCTTTACCTCCAACCTGGCTCGCACTGTTGGCGCCATCGCCAGTACGGAAGGTGCGCTGACCCTGGCTCAATTTGCCGCCGTGACCGACCTGGCCGGCGATGGCCGCGCCTCCGCCGTTTTCACCGCGATCATGCTGAACGCCATCGAATGCGGCATCACCGTCGACTGGGCGCTGCAGGCTTTGGCCCGCTCCAGCCCGACTGTCGCCGACGCCGCGAGGCACAAGGCCTTTAACCTGATGAAGCCACTGCTGGTGCTGCAAGGCACTGCCGCGCGGCCCCTGGCACAGAAGATCGCCAAGGCCCTGCACATCAAGCTCACGCCGGAGCAGCTGTTTGGCATGCCGCCTGAAGAAGAGCGCCGCCTGCTCAGCAACCTGGGCAACCAGGCCCGCAAACTGGTCAAGGGCCGGGGGCTGGCCGATGCCGTGGCCGACTTCGGCCGTTCCATGGGCCATGCCGAGCTCCTCAACCATGCCCGCGGCTATAACGGCGGCCTGATGAGCCAGGATGAATTGCATACTGCCGTGGAGCGCGCCGTCTCGGCCATTTGCCAGGGCATTGAGAGCTACCGCGAACACGAGAATTCCATGCTGGCCTGCGAAGCAGGTGCCGCCGGCCTGCTGGCGACGGCGCAGCAACTGCGCCAGCAAGTCCAGCAGCGCCTGGCGCTGATCGACGCCCGCATCGCCTATGAGCGCCGCATGCTGAACCAGGATATCGAAGATGCCGTGCACGATGCCGGCAATGCGATCGAGCTGGCGCTGGCCTGCCATCCGGAAGTCAACGAGCGCGCCAGCGGCGAACAATTTGGCAAGGAAATGGAATCCCGCCTCGACCGCGTGGTGCAGCGCAAGGAAGAAGTGCTGGATTTGCTGCAGCACGACCTGTCGCTGTTCCAGTCCGACATCCGCCTGACCCAGAGCACCGTCTTCGAACGCCAGCATCACGCCACCTTGGCGCGCCTGATGCCGCGCATGCGGGTCGGCACCCGACTGGCGCAGTCGGTCGACACGGCAGCCAATTTCACCCTGATGGGCAGCGCCGTGGCGGCCGCCGGCACCGGTACCGCGGCCTACCTGTTCGGGGTGGCCGTGGTGCTGCCGGTGGTGGCGCCGGCCGCTCCCTTCGTGGGCGGCGCCGTGCTGCTGGCCGGCGCCTTCAAGTGGTTTGCCGATGCCGGCCGCCGCAAGCGGTCGGAAATCCAGGACCGCCGCCGCGCCTTCGAGGAAGAATTGCGCAAGCGCCTGCAGGAAGTGCAGGCCGCCTTCGGACGCCAGTTGGACCGGGTCGCGTCCAGCTTCCACGAGTCGGCCACCCAGTTGCTGACGCCGCTGATGCTGGAGGCTGAAGCTGCCGGCCGCGTGCAGGCAGTGCGCAAACGTATTGCCGATAAAGTAATTTCCCAGGCCCAGGGCGCCATTTCGCAGTTGCGCGCCGCCATGACGGCCCACGCCTGAGGTGTTGCGCAGCGGCAATATATGTGCGTTACCGAACGAAAGTCACCGACTTGCTTTGGTACAATAACCTGCGGACAACGCACTTTTTCAACTACTTATATAATCACGACCATGAAGACCCAGCTCTTAGCCGCCGCCATGCTGGCGCTCAGCACTTCTGCTTTCGCCACCGATGTTGGCGTTTCTGTCACCGTCGGCCAGCCAGGCTTCTATGGCCGCATCGACCTCGGCAATATGGCGCCGCCACCTGTGCTGTACCCGCAGCCAGTGATCATCCAGCGCCCGGCACGCGTTATCGCCGAGCCGCTCTACCTGCGCGTTCCGCCAGGCCATGCTAAAGATTGGGGAAAACACTGCGGCAAGTACAATGCTTGCGGCCGCAATGTCTACTTCGTGCGCGATGAGTGGTACACCAACGAATACGCACCACGCTACCGCGAAGACCACCGTGGTGGTGGCCGTGACCGCGACTACGACCGCGATGACCGCGGCGATCGCGACGAAGACCACGGCCATGGCCACGGCCACGGAAAGGGCCACGGCAAAGGCCACGGCAAGCATTAACCCGGTAGCGTAACCGGGCCCGGCCCGCCCGCTACCGACATTTGGGAGAGCTGTTTGCAAAGCAAATATGTGATCGTAGGTGGAGGGGCGGGCGGCCTTGAGCTGGCCTGCAAACTGGGCCGCAAGCTCGGCCCGCAACAGGTGATGCTGGTCGATAGCCGGCTTTACCACATCTGGAAGCCTTCGCTGCATGAGGTGGCGGCCGGCACCCTGGACATCCACCAGGAAGGCCTGTCCTACCAGATGCTGGCGCACGACAATGGCTTCACCTATGTCTATGGCGCCATGACGGCGCTGGACAGCGCCGGCAAGCAAATCACCGTCGCGGCAATTACCAGCGAGGGCGGCGAAACCGTCCTGCCCGAGCGCAGCATCGGCTATGAATCGCTGGTGATGGCTGTCGGCAGCACCTCCAATTATTTCGGCGTGCCAGGCGCGGCCGAAAATACCATTTCCCTGAACGCGACCGAAGATGCGGAACGCTTCCGCCTGACCCTGCTCAAGCTGCTGACGCGCGCCGCGCTGCAGAAAGGGGCGCAGCAGGGCGCTTCCGGCGTCGACGTCGTGATCATCGGCGGCGGGGCGACCGGCGTCGAACTGGCGGCCGAACTGCGCGAAGCCAGCGGCGTCTACACCTCGTATGGCTTCGGCCACCTCGACCCGGTCCGCGACGTGCGCATCACCTTGCTCGAAGGCGCGCCGCGCATCCTGGCGCCGTTGCCCGAACGCGTTTCAGGCGCGGCGCTGAAGCTGCTCAATGAACGCGGGATCAAGGTCGTGACCGATTGCCGCGTAACTGCGATTGCGGAAGACCATGTGTCGGTCGGCGAGCAGCGCTATCCATCGGATATCGTGGTCTGGGCTGCCGGCATCAAGGCGCCAGCCTTCCTGGCCTCGCTTGGGCTGCCAACGGCCAAGGGCGGCCAGATTGAAGTGACCGGCGAACTGCAGGTCAAAGGAGTGCCCGGCGTTTATGCGCTGGGCGATTGCGCGCAATGCATGGGCGCCGACGGCAAGCCGGTGCCGCCGCGCGCCCAGGCCGCGCACCAGCAGGCCGACTACCTGCTGGAGACTTTCATGCGCCAGGCGAAGGGCAAGGCGCCGCAAGGCAAGCCTTACGCCTACCGCGATTACGGTTCGCTGGTCTCGTTCGGCCAGTCGACTTCGGTCGGCAGCCTGATGGGATCGCTGCGCGGCTTCAGCTGGTTCGTCGAAGGCTTTTTCGCGCGCATGATGTACGTCAGCCTGCACCTGCTGCATCACCAGGCGGTGCTCGGCACCATCCGCACCGGCGTGCTGGCCGTGGCGCGCTTCCTCGTCAAACGGGCCACGCCGCTGGTCAAGCTCCATTGAGGGCGCTGCTGGCAGGCGCTGCCGCTGCAGCGCTGCTCGGCGGATGCTACAACCGCGCCACTGAGCTGGCCGAGCTGTCGCGCCATCATGCGGCAGCAGCCGGCCATGTGGCTGTGCTCGAGTGCCACAATGGCCAATGGTGGTATGAGTTCGAACTGGAAGGCAAGCGCCGGCGTGGCCCTGTGCGCGAAGCGGCCAGTTGCGGCCGGCGCAAGCTCGGCGAAGCCGTCACGGTGTATTACAACCCTGCGGCGCCGGACGTGCATCGCGCCGTCGCGCCGGCCGTGGCATACGAGCAGGAACACGGCTTCTACGTGCCGATGTGGCTCTGGTTCGGGATTGGTGCGCTGGCGTTGCCGCTTTCGGCCTGGATGGCGTTGAAACGCAGCGGCAAGCGCTAGGCCTCAGCTTACCGGCGGCTTGGGCAGGGTAACAGTCAGGATCGCGCCTTGCTTGCCATTGGCGGCCAGCGACAGCGAGCCGCCGAGGAAGATGGCGCGTTCGCGGATCATGCGCAAACCGTGGTGCTGGTGCCAGTCGCTGTCCGCCACGGCTGCCTGGCCCAGGCCAACACCGTTATCCTTCACGATCAGCGCAATGCTGTCGTCCATATCGTCGACAATCACGTCGACGCTGCTGGCGCGCGCGTGCGTGGCCACATTGCGCAAGCCTTCTTCGGCAGCGCGCAGCAGCACCACCCGGTACGCGCGCGGGCAGGCCGGCTCGTCTTCGGGCAGGCTGCATTGGGCTTTCATCAGGTGTTCTGCGCCGAACTGGGCGACCAGTTCGCCCAGTGCCACCCGCAAGCCGAGGAATTCGAGCTTGTCGTTCCATAGCTTGTGCTGCATGCCGCGGTTGGTCTCGATGATGTTGTGCAGCAGGTTCTTCATCTGCGCCGCGCGGTCGAGCAGGGCGGGCTCTTGCGGCAGTTTCGAGGTCAGCAGGCCCAGGTGCATGGTCAGGGCCGTCAGCGAGGAACCCAGGCTGTCGTGCATCTGGCGCGACAAGGCGCGCCGCTCATCGTCCCAGCAATTGTTGACGTAACCGAGCAGCTCCCGAAGTTCAGCGGCGTCCGTGTGAGCAGACATATTTTTGGTAGTCCATGTTTATTGCCTTGATCATACATGAGGATGGTCGTGGGGTGGCGCACATACAGCCAGCAGTGCGCCTGTCAATCTGGCAGCTCACCAGAGGAGATGCAAAATGAAAGACGCCATTGCTTTGTTGAAACAAGACCATGCCAACGTGAAAGCCATGTTCAAGGAGTTCGAGGGGCTGGGCGACCGTGCCTTTACCAGCAAGAAGAAGCTGGCCGACAGGATTTGCCTGGAGCTGACCAAACATGCCACGGCGGAAGAGGAAATTTTCTACCCGGCGGTGCGCGCGGCCTCCAAAGAGGCCGAGGACCTGGTCGACGAGGCAACGGTCGAGCATTCGAGCGCCAAGGACCTGATCGCGCAGATCGGCGAGATGGACCCGCATGACGAGCTGTTCGATGCCAAGGTCAAGGTGCTGGGCGAGTACATCAACCACCACGTCAAGGAAGAAGAGGGCGAGATGTTCCCGCTGGCGAAAAAAGCCGACCTCGACCTGCAAGCCATGGGGCGCGAGATCGAAGCGCGCAAGGATGAAGTCGACTTCGTCCCCCCACGCATGCCGCAAGCGCGCGGCAGCCAGGCTGGCCGCGTGCGGGCCTGATCAGGAGCGCATGGTGGCCGGCGTGCGCGCCAGGCATTGGTCGATGGCGCGCAGCAGCTGCTCGACGTCGACCGGCTTCACCAGGTGCATGTCGAAGCCGGCGTCCATCACGCGGCGCTGGTCGTCGGCCAGGCCGTAGCCGGTCAGGGCGATCAGCTTGATGTGGTGGGTGTCCGGGTTGGCGCGCATGCGGCGCGCCACTTCATAGCCGTCGATGCCCGGCAGGCCGATGTCGACCAGGGCAATGTCCGGCTTGTCGGCGCTGGCCTTGGCCAGGCCCTGGAAGCCGTCGGCGGCATGCTGCACCGGATAGCCGTAGCAGCCCAGCATCATGGCCATCATTTCGCGGCCGTCGTCGTTGTCTTCCACCAGCAGCACGGCTGGTTTCGGCTGTTCGCTTGTGTCCATGGGGATTGCCTTTGGTTCAGTCACATGCTCGATGCAGGGCAAGTGCAGGGTGAAGGTACTGCCTTCTCCCGGGCCATCGCTTTCAGCATACACATTGCCGCCATGTAGTTCCACCAGGCGCCGCACCAGCGACAGCCCGATGCCGAGTCCGCCCTGCGCGCGATCCAGCGTGCTGGCGCCTTGCACGAAAACGTCGAACACCTGCGGCAGCAGGTCGGCCGATATGCCGACGCCGCTGTCGTGCACGCTGATCGTCACTTCGCCATCGTCGACATCGCACAGCAGCTCGATGCGGCCGCCGGGCGGCGTATACTTCAATGCGTTGTCCAGCAAGTTGCTGATCACCTGCTCGAGGCGCGTGGCGTCGCCATTGACCCAGCATGGCGCGATTTCAACGGCCACATGGTAGTCCTCCAGCCGCCCGGTGGCGCGGAAGGTTTCCAGCGTGGTCTTGAGCAGGGCCGACATATCCAGCGGCAGGCGGTTGAGCAGGATCTTGCCCGACATGGCGCGACTCAGGTCAAGCAAGTCGTCAACTATACGGCCCAGGTGCCGGCTCTGGCGCTGGATGATCTTCTTTGCATGGCTGACGCTGTCGGCGTTCACGCCGGGCAAGCCGATCAGCGAAGCGGCGCTGCTGATGGCCGACAGCGGATTGCGCAACTCGTGGCCCAGCATGGCGAGGAATTCGTCCTTGGCATGGCTGGCGCGCTCGGCTGTCTTGCGTTCCTCGATCTCGCGCAGCAGGCGCTGGTTGCTGGCGATCAGGTCGGTGGTGCGCTGGCTGAGTTGGCGCGCCTGGCGCCGTAACTCTTCGTTCTTGGTGGCGAGCGACACGAAGACGCTGATCTTCGCGTACAGCATCTGCGGAATCACCGGCGTGAACAGGAAGTCTACCGCACCGCGCTGGTAAGCCTTGAGGCGATCGAGTTCATCGGCCACGAAGGCGGTGATGAAGATGATGGGGATGTCGGAAGAGCGCGGCCGCTGGTGGATCGCTTCCGCCGTTTCAAAGCCATCCATGCCCGGCATGTTCACGTCGAGCAGGATCACGGCGAAGTCGTGCGTGAGCACTTCGCGCAGCGCTTCCTCGCCGGAGCGCGCGGCGACAACTTCGTAATTCTCTTGCGCCGCCCACTGCTCGAGCAGGTTGGTCAGTGCGAAGAGACTGTTGGCGTCGTCGTTGACGACGAGGATCTTTGGCTTGTCCACCAGTCTGATCATAGCCGTGCCCTTTTACTGTGTCAAAAGAACACTGTCCAATCGAACACACCTTGTGTACGCACGCGCACAGTCAGGCAGCAGGCCTGCTGCCATAGTGAAAACTCGTCCAATGGAGGAGTGACCATGAATATCGACACCATCGTAGACAAAGAGTATGTGGACAAGAGTTTCCGCGAATTGGCCGACGCGCCGGTCAGCGCCTTGCGCGGCCTGAGCCCGAAAGATGCGAAGGCCCTGCACGCTGCCTTTGGCGTGAACACCGTGCGCGAACTTGCGCAACTCAATTTCGTGCGCTGGGCATGTGCCATTGCCATCCTGGCCGACGAAGAGCAACCGGCGCCTGCCGAAAAGGCCAAGGAAGAATTGCTGGACGATGCGGTCGAGATGACGTTCCCTGCCAGCGATCCGATCTCGGTCGATGCCGGCATCACGCGCATTGAAGTGGCGCCTGAAAAAGTCGATGCGCAGCAAGACCACCAGCACGCCGCCAAGGTGGAAGAATCGACCGAGATGGGCCGGGAGGCAGAAACGACATCGTGACCGTCAGGCGGCCTGGCGCCTCAGGCCGCAGTCACGTGGACCTGCGATCCCGTCACGGCCTCGGCGTGGGCCGCCGCGCAGTAGCGGTTCTTGCCTGTGCGCTTGGCTTCGTACAGCGCGGCGTCGGCCACATGCATGAGGTTGTCGACCGTGCTGGCATCGTCAGGGTAGAGCGCGATGCCGAGGCTGGTCGACAGTTGCAGCGTCAGGCCGTTGACCTGGTAGGGCTGGGCCACCACTTCGATCAGCTTGCTGGCCGGTTCCTGCGCGTCGGCCAGGGTGCCGACTTCGCCCAGCACGATGACGAATTCATCGCCGCCGATACGCGCCACGGTATCTTCCTTGCGCGCGGAGTTGACCAGGCGCTGCGCCACCTGCTTGAGAATTTCGTCGCCATAGGCATGGCCGTGGGTATCGTTGATGGCCTTGAAGCCGTCGAGGTCGAGGTACATCACGGCGGCGCGGCGCTGCTGGCGCGCGGCGTGCTGCAGGGCCGTGGCAATGCGGTCTTCCAGCAGGCGCCGGTTGGGCAGGCCGGTCAGCGGGTCGTGCAAGGCCAGTTCCTGCTGCTGCTTGCTGTAGGAAGCCAGTTCCTTGTACAGCAGGCGCACCTCCAGCATATTGTGGATGCGCTTGTGCACTTCGAGCAGGTCGAAAGGCTTGCTGATGAAGTCGCGCGCGCCCGCTTCCAGCGCGGCAATCTTGAAGCTGGGCTGGGCGGTCAGGGCCAGCACCGGCAGGTAGCCTTCCTGCTCGATTTCTTTCAAACCCTTCATGACCTGGAAGCCGTTCAGTTCCGGCATTTGCAGATCAAGCAAGATCAGATCGTAGCGATGCTGGCGGTGCAGGGGGCAAACCTGCTCCGGCAGCATGGTGGCCGTCACGTTGGTGTAACCGGCATCGCGCAGGATTTCCAACATCAGGTCGATGTTGTCTGCACAATCGTCAACTACCAAGATCTTGGCATTCAGGATCTCATCAGGGCTTGGCATGGCGGTCTCGGGAACTGGACTCTCAGTGTAGCTTGCGACAGTTTGCCGTGGCGCACGTGTCATTAACCAGTCTAGCAAAGATTTCGCCAGTTTCTTGTAGGACATTTTCCCGTGCTCGGGTAGTCCTCAACCACTCTTGCTGGCGTGGCTAACACGCTCAATAGTTGCTATTAATTCAGAAGGTTCTATGGGTTTCGGCACGTGGTCGAGAAAGCCCGATTCGAGCGCGGTGAGGCGGTCTTCCGGACGGGCAAAGGCGGTCAGGGCGATGGCGGGCAGGGCGCCGCCGCGGGCCGGGCCGAGGGCGCGAATGCGTGACAATAATTCAAATCCGTCAACATCGGGCATGCCGATGTCGCTGACCAGCAAGTCATAGCGGTTGGCACGGGCCAGGGCAATGGCCTCGGCGGCGTTGGCGGCGGGCTGCACTTCGCAGTTGCAATCGCGCAAAATTCGACTGATCAGTTCGCGCGCATCGGCCTCGTCGTCCACCAGCAACACTTTCAGGCCGCCCAGGTTGCGCAAGCCCATGTCCGGCAAGGGCGCGCTCTCGCTGCGCGGCGGGCTGTGCATGCGCGAGGCGCGGATTTCGCCGCTTGCCAGCGGCAGGCGCACGCTGAAGCTTGAACCCATGCCTTCTCCCTCGCTGGCGGCCGAGACGGTGCCGCCATGCTGCTCCACCAGGTGCTTGACGATGGACAGGCCCAGGCCGAGGCCGCCGTGCCGGCGCGTGGTCGAAGCGTCGGCCTGGCGGAAACGTTCGAACACATAAGGCAGGAATTCATGGCGGATGCCGAGGCCGTTGTCGGTGACCGTGATGTCGACGTGGCCCTCATGCGCCCAGACCGAGGCGCGCACCGTGCCGCCGCGCGGCGTGAACTTGAGGGCGTTGGTCAGCAGGTTCCACACCACTTGCTGCAGCCGGTTGGCATCGCCCGCCAGATGGCCGGTCGGGGAAAAGTCGCGTTCGAGGCGGATGCCCTTGGCTTCGGCCGCCGGCCGCACCGCTTCCAGCGCGGCATCGACCACTACTGACGGCATCAACAGCTTCATGTCCAGCAAGACCTTGCCGGAGGTGATGCGGCCCATGTCGAGCAAGTCTTCGATCAGCTGCGCCTGGGCGCGGGCATTGCGTTCGATGGTTTCCAGCCCGCGCACCTGTTCTTCCGGCGTGCGGTTGCCGCGCCGCAGGACCTGCGCCCAACCCAGGATGGCAGTCAGGGGCGTGCGCAGTTCGTGCGACAGCGTGGCCAGGAACTCGTCCTTCATCTGGCTGCTGCGCTCGGCTTCCGCCCGTGCATTGCGCTCGCGGTCCAGCAGCACCTTGCGCTCTTCGGCGGCGCGCTGGGCCGCGTCCACCATGCGCGCATTGTCGATCGCGATGCCGGCCTGGGCTGCCACGCCGCTGACAATGCGTTCGGTGCGCTCGTTGAACATATTCGGTTCGGGATGGCCGAAGAACAGCGTGCCTACCACTTCGCCGGCGCGCGCCAGCACCGGCACGGCGAGGCCGCTGCGCACTTGCGGATGCGGCAGGCCCTGGAAGTCGTCGGGCGGCGCCCCGGACAGCGTATGCATGGCCTGCTTGCCGCCATCGGCGTCGGCGCCGTGATAGAAGAAGGCGCCGAAGCGCGCGCCGGAGATGCTGGTGGCGGCGTCGGTCACATCCTGCAGCAAGGAATGCAGGTCGCGGTTCTGCACCAGCGCGGTGCCGGTGCTGTTCAGCAGTTCCAGGATATTGGTTTCATCGCGCAGCTGTTCCTGCACGCGCTTGACCTGGTCGACGTCGGTGCTGGTGCCGAACCAGCGCAGGATGCGGCCGCTGGCATCGCGCATCGGGTTGGCGCGCGTCAGGAACCAGCGGTACTGGCCGTCGCGGGCGCGGATCGGGAATTCCATGTCGAACGGGCGGCCAGTTTCCACCGACGCGCGCCAGTGCGCCAGCATGGCGGGAATGGCTTCCGGGGCGTACACCTGGCGCCAGCCTTCGCCCAGCATGTGCTGGTCGTCCATGCCGGTGTATTCCTGCCAGCGTTCGTTGTACCACATCATGGCGCCGTCGCTGCTGGCAATCCAGGCAAGTTGCGGGATGCTGTTGGCCAGGGCGCGCAATTCTTCCTCGCTGTTGCGCAAGGCGTCTTCGGTGGACTTACGTGCCGTGATGTCCTGCACCATGCCGATCACGCCGCGCAGCCGGCCGTCGTCGCCGAAATCGCCATGGCCGATCACCGACAGCCAGCAAACGCTGCCGTCGCGGTGCCGGATGCGGCATTCGACATTCAAATCGCGCCGCGACTGGACGGCATCGGCGAAGGCCTGCTCGACCACGTCGAAGTCTTCCGGCGCGATGCGGTCGCGCAGCACCGGCCAGGTAATCGGGATTTCGGCCGGCAGCTCGAAGATTTCCGCGGCACGGCGGCCCAGGCGCACCTGGTTGGTGGCGGCACTCCATTCCCAATCGCCGAGGCGGCCGGCGGCCAGCGCCACCTGCAGCCGGTTGGTGCTTTCACGCAGGCCGCGCTCATGCAGCTTGCGCTGGTGGATGTCGAGCAGCAGGCAGGTCATGCCCAGCGGGGAGGGCCAGGCGCGCACTTCCAGCCAGCGCTGGCTGGGCTGGTAGAACAGCTCGCAAGTGGCGGGCAAGCCTTGCTCGAGGGTGCGCCGCAGCGGCGCTTCCAGCGCGCCGCGGGCCAGGGCTGGGAACGCTTGCCACAACAGCTGGCCGCGCGGGTCGTGCAGCTGCGGTACTGGCGGCAGCAGCAATTCGGCCGCCTTCGGGTTCAGGTATTGGACGGTCCAGTCCCGGGCAATGACGGCAAAGCCGTCACCCATGCTATCCAGTACGTTGTGCGTGCGGGGATCGGGACTCATAACGTTCGATTGTAGCCTTGGCAAGCAACTTGCCGCCGCACTATTGCCTAATGCAAACCTTGCAACACCTGTTGGAGTTGCTCGATGTCATAAGGCTTCTGCATGGACACGGCAGGGAAGTCGAGGTTGCTGGTCAATGACTGGCTGTAGCCTGATGCAAAGACGATGCGCAGGCGCGGCTGGCGCTTGAGGGCGGTGCGGCCCAGTTCGACGCCGCTCATGCCTGGCAGGCTGACGTCGCTGAACAGCACATCGTATTCGGCTTTGGCGAGCAATTCGAGCGCCGCTTCGCCGTTGGCCGCGGCGCTCACTTCATGGCCGAAGGCACGCAGCATTTCGCACACGAGGTATTGGGCATCCTGGTTGTCTTCCACCACCAGGATGCGCAGGTGGCCGTCATTGGCTGCCGCAGCGGGCAGGGCGGCGGCGCTGGCCGGCGCCAGCGTGCACAGGATGCCGGCTACCGCGTCGTCGGCGCCGCGCACCGGGGTGTAATGCAGGTCGAAGTTGGCTTCGGCCATCTGGCCGCCGCGCCACAGCTTGAGCGGCTGGCGCTGGAAGACCAGGCTTTGCCCGTTCCAGGCTTGCTCGATGGCTTGGGCGTTCCAGCTCCAGGCGGAAGGGGGGATGGCAGGCACCGTGCCGCCGGGCGGCACCGCGCTGGCGGTGCCGACATTGCTGGCGTAGGCCTGGTTGTAGAGCATGATCTGCCGGCGGCTCCACATCAGCAGCATCGGCAGCGGCGTGTTGAGCATGATGTCCAGCACCAGCCGCAGGGCCGGGGGCCAGCTCTCCTGCGGGCCGAGGTCGGCACGCGACCAGTCCTGGGTTGCCATGCTTTCACCTGCGATTTGCGCCATGTCGGTATCAGTGCCGGGATGTCAATATGGGCAATGCTACACCAAGGGCGGCAAAAAAAAAGGCCCGCTAGCTGCGGGCCCGAATTCTATTTTCTTGGAGGAGAATAGAGGAGACAGGTGAATGATGCTGCATTGCCGCACGAAGATCCAATTTCGATTCATGATGAGAGAAATACGTTTCATGAATGAAGTAATAATGTCGGGAAAGCAATAAAAGAAAATGTTTCGCGAGACTGGACAAGCCGGAAACACCCACATATAATGCTGCCTCCTTGCACAGGATACTGCGCAGGAAAGAGCCGGAAACGCCGGTTTCGCCTTGGAAAGTTGAGTAGAACGTAAGCTTTCCAAAACGAAATTCATGCGATATAATCCTGCTTCTTAAGCGGCTGTAGCTCAGCTGGATAGAGTACTTGGCTACGAACCAAGGGGTCGTGGGTTCGATTCCTGCCAGCCGCGCCAGAATTTGTAGTAAATGTTTGGGCCTTTCGCTGTCGAGCGGAAGGAATAGCAGGAAGTTGTTAGGTTTAATAACCGACTGTTATAATGTAGTTTTTGCGGCTGTAGCTCAGCTGGATAGAGTACTTGGCTACGAACCAAGGGGTCGTGGGTTCGATTCCTGCCAGCCGCGCCAAATTGAAAGGGTCCATACCGGGAGGTGTGGACCCTTTTTCCTTTTTGCCGTTTGCGGCCTATACTTCAGGCATGAACAAGCTCAATCATGCCGCCGGCGCCGCCGTCCTGCTGCTCGCTTCGGCCAGCGCCTTTGCCACCGCTACCGTCAGTTTTGTCGAGATCGGCAAGATGACGGACGTGCCGCACGACTTCCATAAACGGGAAGACATGCAGTTCCTGTTCCGTGAACATCTCAACCTTCTGTCGGAAAAGCTGCCGGCAGGACAGGTGCTGAAAGTCGATTTCCTCGATATCGACCTGGCCGGCGACGAGTTTCCCCGCGTTGCGGTGCGTGATATCCGCGTGCTGAAAGGGCAGGCCGATTGGCCGCGCATGCACCTGCGCTACAGCATCGAGCAGGATGGCAAGGTTGTCGGCAGCGGCGAAAGCAAGCTGTCCGACCCCGGATACCTGATGGGCACCAACAGCTACAGCCGCGACCTGTACGGTCACGAAAAGCAGATGCTGGACGACTGGTTCCGTAAAGAAGTCCTCAAACAGCGCTGACCTTCATCAAATCCGCTTCGCCGTCGGGCGCGCAGAATCGTACCTGTGCTTGCTTGACGGGGAAATCGCCATGCCTAAAGATGAAAATATGGACGTGCGGATTGCAGTACTCGAGTCGAAAGTCGATGACCTGCTTGGCAAAATCGCCCAGTTGCAGCAGGAAATGGCGACCAAGGCGGACATCGCGAATTTGCAGAGGCAAATTGACCTCCTGCGGGGCGACTTTGAGCGGTCCCGTGCCGAAGCGGATGCTCGCCTCGATCAACGGCTCAAGCAATTTGCCACAAAAGCCGAGGTTCGCAAGGATATGCTGATTTTCGCCCTCGGCATCATCACGGTGCAGACCGCGATCAATGCGGCAATGATTTCCGCTGTAGTGCAATTCCTGCGTTAACCTGCAGGAATTGCGGCGGGCGCGATATTCCAGTACGTCAGCAGCGCGAACCTCCAGCCCTGAAAACCAGGCCGGCCAAGAGCTTGCACAACTCGTCAAACAGGGTGGGTTCAGTGTTGTTCATTTGCGTTTCCTTTCTGCTAAAGGTCGAAGTAAGCGCATTGTGAACTGTTTCATTGTTGGGATAAATGCTTATAATTGAATTGAGTATCCCAAAAATGGAGCAATGAATGGATAGGTTGCACCACATGCGCCTGTTCGTCGAAGTGGCCAAGCGCAAGAGTTTCCGCGCTGCCGCCGAGGCGCTGGACATGTCGAATTCCACCCTGTCGCGCAATATCGCCGAACTGGAGAAGAGTATTGGCCTGCGCCTGCTGCACCGCTCGACGCGCAAGGTCGAACTGACCGAAGCCGGCGAAGCTTATTTCAAGCGCTGCCAGGGCATTGTGGAAGAAGCCATGAGCGCCCACGAAGCGCTGCTGGACTGGTCGGAAAAGCCGGCCGGCATTCTGCGCGTGACCATGACGTCCAGTTTCGGCGTTGGCTACCTGGCGCCGGTGCTGACCGAATTCGCCGACATGTACCCCGACATCAAGATGGAATTCGATATTTCATCGCGCACTGTCGACCTGCAGTCGGAGCCGTTCGACGTGGCGATCCGCATGGGGCAGCCGCCCACGGCGCCATCGACACTGGTGGTGCGCCGCATCGCGATGATGCCGCGCTACCTGTACGCCTCGCCGGTCTACCTGGCCAAGATGCCGCCGCTGGAACACGCCTGCGACCTGGTGCAGCACACCATGTGCGGGCGCTCGTTCTCCAGCCGCTTGCCCGATATCTGGCGCAAGCTGTACCGCGGCGAAGAAGTGGTCGAGGTGATGGCGCATTCGCGCTATGCCACCAATAGCGCGGCGCTCAGCATGTCCTTTGCCGCCAATGGCCTGTGCATCTCGGCGCTGGACCCGCTGCTGGCCAAGCAGGAAGTGCAGTCCGGCCGCCTGCAGCGCGTGCTGCCGGACTGGCATATGGAGCCGATCATGGTGCATGCGCTGACTGAAACGCGCCACCTGCCGGCGCGCACGCGGCTGTTCATCGACTTCCTGCGCCAGCGGCTGGGGGCCGGCTAGAGCTTAGCCGCCGCCGATGCCCTCGATGACGCGGCCGGTGCCGCCGCAGTTCGGGCAATCCTTGCCGTCCGGTGTCTTGCCGCAACCGCTGCAAACCGGGCAGATGCCTTCGCCGCTGCCTGGCGTGCCGGGCGCCGCCTGGTCGCCGGGATTGAGCGGCTGCTGGGTGGCTGATGCGTTCATGGCCTGGTCCTCCTTGGCATAGGCTGCCACGCGCAACGCTTTTCCACCGTTAGTTGGTTAACGGAGAACAATCCGCATTACAATGCCAGCATCACCCGATAGGAGCATGCGCCATGGCCACGCTGATCCGACACCGAAAGACCCGCATCATCACGCTCGATGCGGGAGATGACTTGCACGAACATTGCAAACCCAGGGACATCGCCCTGGTTCCCGACCCGGCGGGATGGTGGACCTATTTCATCGGCGAAGACGGCTCAGTCGAACGCTACGATATTCCTTTCGCTACCTATAATGAAGCGCTGTGGTCGGCCAAGGCCGCCGCCGAATTCGATGCGCAATAAAAAACCGAGAACTTATGCCTGATATCTCCATCCTGGTAATTGAAGACGACGAACACATTGGCCAAATCCTGACCTTCATCCTGCAGCGGCAAGGCTACCAGACCACCCTTGCTGCCGATGGCCTGGCGGCGCGCAAGGCCATTGTCTCCACCGACACCCCGCCGTCGCTGGTCCTGCTGGACGTAATGCTTCCCTATATCGACGGTTTCGAACTGGTGCACATCATCCGCCAGCGCGAAGGCTGGCAAGAAGTGCCGATCGTGATGCTGACCGCAAAACACACGGAAAAAGACATCGTGCGCGCGCTGGACGAGGGCGCCAACGATTATGTCGTCAAACCGTTCCAGCCGAATGAGCTGCTGGCGCGCGTGCGCCGCCACCTGAAGGAGCAGGCATGAAAGCCGCCGCCCTGGCCGCCCTGGCTTGCTGCACCTTGCCTGCCGCCGCCCAGACCACCGTCGGCATCAACCACGGCATCGACAACCTGAGCGGGCCGGCCGCAAACTGGCATGAGACCTCGCTGAGCGTGCGCCACCAGGCAGCGCCGCGGCTCGGCTTTGGCGCCGGCGTTACCCGCATCGAACGTTTCGGCATCGGCGAAACACAGTTCAGCGCCGGCGCCGACGTGCCGCTGTCGGAGACATTGACGGCTTCGGTTGACGGCAACTTCAGCAGCGACCACCAGATCCTGGCGCGCCACGCGCTCGGCGCAACCCTGCAGTACGAATTCGCCAAAGGCTGGCTGGTGCACGGGGGAGGGCGCAGCAGCAGCTACAACGACGTCCACGTCAACCAGAGCCTGCTGATGCTGGAGCGTTACGTCGGCAATTACAGTTTTTCCGGTGCCTGGCGTGCCGCGCGCGCCTTCGGCACCACAGCGCACAGCGGGGAGCTGCGCGGCAGCTACTACTACAACGACCGCAGCGCGGTCGGCTTGTCTCTGGCAGTGGGCAAGGAAGCAGCAAATATCGCCGGTACCACGCGCCTGACCAGCGTGCAGTCGGCTGCCTTGGTGGGGCGGCACTGGTTTGACCAGCGATGGGCCGTTACTTATGCCGTGGCGTCCACGCGCCAGGGCGATTTCTACGTGCGCAACGGGGTCAATCTTGGACTACAAGCTGCCTTCTGACGTTTACCTGCAGGTCGCATTCTGGACCGGCGCCGGCGCCATGGCGCTGACCGCGCTGGTGGGCCTGCAGATCATCTGGCTGCGCCTGTCGATGCGCCGCATGCAGCGCCGCGAACAGGCGCTCACCCTCAAATGGCGTCCCTTGCTGAATGCCGCGATTGCAGGCGAGCCGGTTGGCAACCTGCCGGAGTTGCCGCACCGCGACGGCCTGTTGTTCATCAAGCTCTGGCTGCATTTGCAGCAGGCGGTTCGCGGCGAAGCGAGCGAAGGCCTGAACGGCATTGCGCGCCGCCTGGGCTGCGACGAACAGGTGAGGGGACTGCTGGTAGGAGGCAATCGCGCTGAAAGGCTGCTGGCGATCCTGGCGCTTGGCCATATGCGCGACAAGCACTCCTGGGCGGCCCTGGCCCGTACCGCGCATAGCGCCGACAGTGCTTCTTCCGTTCACGCGCTGTGGGCCCTGGTGCAGACCGATGCCGCGCGCGCGGCGCATGAAATGGCGCCCTTGCTGTTGCGGCGCGACGACTGGCCGCTGTCGCAACTGGCCAATATCCTGCAGAATGCGCGCGCCGAATGGCAGCCGGTGCTGGCTGACGCCCTGGCGCGCGTGACGCCCGCCGAGCTGCCGCAAGCCCTGCGCCTGGTGGCTGCCTTGCGCATGGACCTGCCCCTGGGACAGCTGCGGGGCTACCTCGCCAGCAATGAACAGGAGGTGGTGCTGGCCGCGCTGCGGATGGCGCACGTGCCCGGCGTGGTGGACGAAGTGCGCCGCCACCTTGCCAGCGAGGACTGGCGCGTGCGCTTGCAGGCTGTGCGTGCGCTGGGCGAGATGGGGGACCGCAGCGACGTAGCGCGCTTGCGGGCCTTGCTGTCGGACCCGCAATGGTGGGTACGCTACCGCGCGGCGCAAGCCTTGCTGGCATTGCCTTTCGTGACGAAGGAAGAACTGGCCGAATTGCGCAACGCCGGCGACCGCTATGCCGCCGACATGATTGCGCAGGTGACCGCCGAACAGGAGGCCGCATGACGCCCAACCCGCTGCTGATCCAGGTCATTTCCATCAGTGTCCTGATCTACTTCGTGCTGCTCAACGGCGGCTACCTGATGCTGAACTTCCTGGCCATGTATGCATTGCGCCGGCGCTCCCAGGAGGCGATCCTTGATGACCTGCCGCAAGTGTATTCGGCGCTGGAGCCTCCGATCAGCATGATCGTGCCGGCCTATAACGAGGAAGCGACCATCGTGACCTCGATCCGGTCGATGCTGCAGCTCTCGTATTCGGAGATGGAGGTCGTGGTCATCAATGACGGGTCGACCGACCGCACCTTGCAGGTCATGATCGAGGAATTCGGGCTGGTGCCGTTCCCCGAGGCTTACCGCATCCAGCTCGAGACCAAGCCGGTACAGGGCATTTACCGATCCACGCGTTTCCCCAACCTGCGGGTGGTGGACAAGGTCAACGGCGGCAAGGCCGATTCGACCAATGCCGGCATCAATGCGGCGCGCTATCCCCTGTTCTGCTGCGTCGACGCCGATTCGATCCTGCAGCGCGACAGCCTGCAGCGCCTGGTGCGGCCTTTCCTGGGCGATCCGCTGATGGTGGCCACCGGCGGCACGGTGCGCATTGCCAACGGCTGCGAAGTGCGGGGCGGTTTCCTGACCCGGGTCGGCATGCCGAAAAATCCCTGGGCCCTGTTCCAGGTGGTCGAATACCTGCGCGCCTTCATGTTCGGCCGCATGGGCTGGTCGGTGATCAACGGCATGCTGATCATCTCCGGCGCCTTCGGCCTGTTCCGCAAGGACACCGTGGTGGCGGTTGGCGGCTACAACCCGAAGGCGATCGGCGAAGACATGGAACTGGTGGTGCGCATGCACCGCAAGCTGCGCGCCCGCGGCGTGCCGTACAAGATCGAATTCGTGCCGGACCCGGTATGCTGGACCGAGGCGCCGGAAGACCGCAAGCAGCTGCGCAACCAGCGCATCCGCTGGTCGCGCGGCCTGTCGGAGAGCATCACCACCAACTGGGGCCTGATGTTCAGCCGCCACGGCGGCGTTGCGGGCTGGCTGGCTTTCCCCTTCTTTATCCTGTTCGAGTGGCTGGGACCTTTTGTCGAGCTGTTTGGCTACCTTTTCATGGCGGTGGCCTGGTGGCAGGGCTGGGTGTCGTGGGAATCGTTCGGCATCTTCCTGTTCCTGGCGATCGGGCTGGGCATCCTGCTGTCGGCGTTCGGCCTCTTGCTGGAGGAGATTTCCTTCCACCTGTATCCGCGCCCGAGCCACTTGCTGATCCTGGCGGCGGTCGTCGTGCTGGAGAACTTCGGCTACCGGCAGATCAACAGCTGGTGGCGCCTGATCGGCTTGTACAAGTGGGCGATCCGCGAGGAGGCCAAGTGGGGCGTGATGACCCGCAAGGCCGACTGGCAGCAGGACATGAATTAAAGCGACGGCAAGGTGACGTGGAAGGTCGTGCCGCGGCCTTCTTCCGTATCGAAGCCGATGATGCCGCCGTGCTGTTCGGCGATGGCGCGGCAAATCGCAAGTCCGAGGCCGGTGCCGCCTTTCAGGCGCGTATCCGAACTGTCGGCCTGGGCGAATTTCGCAAAGACGCGCGCCTGGAAAGCCTCCGGTATCCCAGGGCCATTGTCGCTGACCGACAGGCGGATGCCTGCCGGCACCGCGCTGCAGTCGAGCGTGACGGAATTGTATTGCGGCGAATACTTGATGGCGTTCGACAGCAGGTTGACCAGCAGTTGCACCAGGCGGTCATGGTCGCCGCGCACGCGCAGGCCACGGCCGCTGCCCGTGCGCTCCAGTGCCACCGGGCGCTGGGCCGCGCTGCCGCGCACTGCGTCGATGGCTTCGTCGAGCAGCGGTGCGATTTCCAGTTCGTCGCTGCGGAACTCCATCTTGCCCGCTTCGATCTTCTCGATGTCCAGGATGTCGTTCACCAGGCGCACCAGACGCTCGCTGCTCTGGTAGGCGATGTTGACCAGGTGCTGCACGTCGGGCGGCAACTCGCCGGCGCCGCCGTCGACCAGCATCGATAGCGAAGCGCGGATCGAGGTCATCGGGGTGCGCAGTTCGTGCGAGACGGTCGCGATGAATTCACTCTTCATTTCTTCGACCTGGCGGCGCTCGGAAATATCGTGCAGGAAAACGCAGAACAGGCCGTTGGCCGGGCGGCTGATGCTCGCTTCCACGGTCAGTTCTTCGCCATCGCGGCGGATCAGGGTGCGCTGCACGCGGCGGCCGAAATCGGGTGCTTCGCTGCCGCGGGCGGCGGCCAGTGCCGCCTCCTGCTGTGCGCGGAAGCGCTGCGGCACCAGCATCTCGATATAGCTCTTGCCCACGGCCTCTTCGCGCGACCAGCCGAACATGTGCTGGGCGGCGGGATTCCAGTCCGTGATGGTGCCGTCCGGGCCGACGGCGACAAAGGCGTCCTGCGCCGTCTCGATGATGGCGGCAATGCGCTGCATGGCCTCGCGCAACTGGCGGGTGCGGGCGCTGACGCGGCCCTCCAGGTTGGCGACCAGCGAGTTCAACGTGCGCGACAGCGCCTGCACCTCGGCGTAAGGCGCCAGGTGCGGCAATTCGGCAGCCTCGCCGCGGCGGATGCGGTCGGCGGCGTCGGCCAGCTCGCTCAATGGCCGGGCGATACGGCGCGCCAGCGGGAAGGCCAGCAAGGGGAACAGGGCGGCCAAGGTTATGCCCAGCCAGCGGGCGTGCCTTTGCAGGGCGCGCACCGGCGCCCAGGCAGTGTCGACGCTCTGGCGTACCAGCACGGTCCAGCCCAGGCCGGGGTAGCTGGAATGCCCTCGCGTGCGCGCATAGCCGACCAGGTACTCGACCCCATCGGGCCAGCGCTCGACCTGGTAACCGGTGGCTTTTGCCGGCAGCGGCAAAGTCTTTGCCAGCAGCTCCTCCGGCCCGAGCAGGACCTTGCCTTGGGCGTCGAGGATAATGGCCTGCACCTGGCGGTGCGAGCTGGCCGGTTCGATCACCGAGCGCTCAAGCTCGCGCGCCCATTGCCACGACAGGTGGGCGCCAAGCACTCCGCTGCCGTCTGCAAGGGGAAATGCCAGGTCGACCAGGCGCAGTGACTGGTTCCCTTGCGCCGGCAGTACTTTGGCCAGCATGACGGCCTCGTGCACGTCGCCGACAAAGTTGCCGGCCTGCGCATTGCGGTACCAGGGGCGTTCGCTGACGTCAGATCCCTCCAGCAGGCCGCCGCTGGCGGCCAGGACCTTGCCTTCGCGGTTGGTGATGCCAAGCCAGGCGTAGTGAGGATAGCTGCCCTGGTGCTGTTCCAGCGTCGCGCGGCGGGCCGCCTGTGCGGCGGCTGCGCCCATGTCGGGGCGCTGTGCCAGCAATTGCACCTCCCGGTAGCGCTCGAACATATTGCGATCAAGCTTGTCCGCCGCCTGCAGCGCGAGGTCGGACAAGGCGCTGCCAATATCTTCCTTGACCTGGTTGCCGGCAGTGCGCGCGATGATGACGCCCAAGATCGCGCCCATCGTGATCGCCAGCGCGCAGAAGGCAATGGCCAGGTAGGTCCCGATTCCGACCTTGGAGCGCGCGCGCTTCATGCGACACGGTTGGCCGGGCGGCCTGCGATGAAGGCTTCTATATTGTCGATCAACTGGTCGGCCAGTTCCTGCATGGCCTGGCCGCTGGCCCAGGCCGAGTGGGGCGTGAGGAGGAAGTTCGGCAGCCGCAGGCGCAGCAGGGGATTGTCCGGCACCGGCGGCTCTTTCGTCAGCACGTCAAACCCGGCGCCCGCAATCACGCCGCCTTGCAAGGCTTCGGCCAGTGCCGCTTCGTCCACCAGACCGCCACGGGCAGTATTCACCAGGATCGCGCTTGGCTTCATGCGCGCCAGTTCGGCAGCGCCGATGATATTGCGGGTGGCATCGGTCAGCGGCGCATGCAGGCTCAGTACGTCGGAGGTCTCCAGCAGTTCATCCCAGCTCACGTTGCGGACACCTGGATCATCGGCCGGTGTGCGGGTATGCACGACTACCTCCATGCCGAAGGCGCGGCCAAGGTGGGCCACTTGCCGGCCCAGCGCGCCGTATCCCAGGAGGCCGAGGCGGCTGCCGTGCAGGTCGCGGATCGGGTGGTGGAACAGGCAGAAGCGCGGCGACTTTTCCCACAGGCCCGCTTCGACGTCGGCGCGGTAGGCCAGCAGCTGGCGGCGCAGCGCCAGGATCAGGGCAAAGGTATGTTCCGGCACGGCGGCATGGGCGTAGCCCTGGATATTCGATACCACGATGCCGCGCTCGCGTGCTGCCGCGAGGTCGATGATATCGGTGCCGGTGGCCGCCACCGCGATCATTTTCAGGCCGGGCAGGGCAGCCAGCGCCTCGGCGCGCAGCGGTACCTTGTTCGTGATGGCGATGCTTGCTCCCTGCAGGCGCTCGATGGCCTCGGCGGCAGTGGAGGCGGGATACTCCGTCCATTCATGGGCAAACGCGGGGCGCCGTATATCGGCGATGATGCTGTCGCGGTCAAGGAAAACCAGTCGTTCGGTCATACAGTCAACTCCACAGGGAGGGAAGCGGCCAGGGGCCGCAGCCGCATTTGGGGATGGCTGGCCATCAGGTCCGCCACCCATTCAACGAATACCCGCACCTTGGCCGACAGGTGGCGGTTCTGGGGGTACACCACGTGGATCGGCAGCGGGTCGGTCACCCAGTCTTCCAGCACGCGCACCAGGCGGCCGTCGGCGCCATGGCTGCCCAGTTGCACATCGGTCATCATGATAATGCCCAGTCCCGCCAGCCCGGCCTGCAGGTAGGCGTTGGAATCGTTCAGGGCCACCACCCCGGGCAGCGCCATTTCGATGCGCTCGCCGTCGCGCGAATAGTCCCAGTTGAATATTTTGCCAGTCTTGGACGAAAAATAGTTCACGCAGCGGTGCCGTTCGAGGTCGCGCGGGTGGATCGGGGTACCGAAGCGTTCCAGGTAGGAGGGCGCCGCGCAGGTCACAAAATTGAGCACCCCGACGCGCCGCGCAATCAGGGTGGAATCGGCCAGCTGGCCACCCCGCACTGCACAATCGACGCCTTCCTCGATCAAATCGACCGGACGGTCGCTGCAACCCAGTTCGAGCTGGATATCCGGGTATTGTTCAAAGAATGAAGGCAGGGCCGGCACCAGGATCTCGTTGGCCAGGCCGGTGGGCGCGTCGACGCGCAGCCTGCCGCTCGGGCTCAGGCGCGTGCGCGACAGCGATTCCTCGGCATCCTTCACGTCGGCCAGGATGCGCAGGCATCTTTCATAGTAGGCAGCACCGTCGGCAGTGACGGAAACGTGGCGCGTGGTCCGGTGCAGCAGCTTGACCGATAGCGCCGATTCCAGGCCGGCCACCAGGGTGGAGACGGTGGCCTTGGGCAGCTGCAGGGTTTCCGAGGCGCGCGTAAAGCCGCCGGCGTCGACCACCTGTACGAACACTTCCATTGCTTGGAGCTTATTCATGAGTCCGCCTTCATTGTTCGAGATTCTGAACAATCAATTCAACATTAATGTATTTTTCTTATTCTAGTGGAAGTTTATTATTACCGTATTGCAGCATAAAAAAGCCCTTGACCCTCCCGCGGTGGGAAAGTTTAAAGTGGCTTTCGGTAACACAGAAAAGGAGCAGTCATGAGTAACCGGGATGGATTCTTTGCAATGGTATCGCTGGCGCTGGGCGCGATCGCCCTGGCAGGCGTCCTGTATACCGACGAATACTCGTACGGCGCGCAAGTCGGTTTTGGCGCGGCGCCGGCGCGCACCTTGCTGGCTTCGGCCAGCTCGGAGGCGAAAGAATGACGGCGCAGGCGCCGGCGGACCTGGCGATCCGCGAACTGGAAGTGCGCGGAGCCCAGGGCCCGCTCGCCGCACGCCTGTACCTGGCCGGGAATTCGTCCGCCAAGCGCGACGCGCTGATCGTTTTCTTCCACGGTGGCGGCTTTGTGGCCGGCGACCTGGAGGAGGCGGACGAATTCCTGCGCCACCTGGTCACGTGCAATCCTGGCCACGTGATCCTGGCTACCAATTACACCCTGGCCACCGTCAGCCCGTTTCCGGCGGCGGTGGAAGATGCCCACGCCGTGCTGGCCTGGGCCAAGAAGAACAAGGCCAAGCTGGCCTGGAGCGGCAAGCAGTTGCTGACCGCCGGCATCGAAGCGGGCGCCAACCTGGCAGCCGTGTCGGCGCTGATGGCGCGCGACCGCGGCGGCCCGGCACTGGCAGGGCAGATCCTGATCATGCCGATGCTGGATCCGGGCCTGTCCACCTGTTCGATGCGCGAGCTGCCGAACTGTCCGGACCAGATGAAGGTAGCCAATAACTGCGCCGCCGCCTACCGCGGCTACCTGCCGAATGCCGCCGACCGCGCCCACCCTTACGCGTCGCCGCTGCAATCGAGCCGGCTGAAAAATTTACCGCCGGCCCTGATCCTGTCGGCCGAAGACGACCCCTTAAGGGACGAAGCAGAACAATACGGGGCGAAACTGATCGCCTGCGGAGTAAAGACAACAGTCAGACGCATGCCACCGGCGCCATTGCAGGAGCCGGGAGCCAGGAATGAATGCGCGTGCAGGGGCTTTGCACTGAAAGAGATGGCCAGTTTTATCAGCGCCATCGACGGGCCGGAAACGCCCGCAGTGTAAGGCTGTATCAATAAAACAGAAGTTCAGAAAAAAGTGCCTGCGAGGCACATGGGCCCCTTTTTGCTCAAATTTCCCACTAATTTTCACCCCCAAGAGGTTAATAATGAAAAAGATGAATCAAATGTCCACTCTTGTGCGGCCGCTGGTTGCCGCATTGGCGATGGGCGGGCTGGCGGCGGCCATCCTGTCCGGTTGCAGCGCCAATAGCAAGCCGGCCGAAAGCCAGGGACCTGCCGCAGGCGGCCCGCCGGTATCGGCAGCCGTCGTGGTGCAGAAGTCGGTCGCCGAAACCCAGGAATTCTCCGGCCGCCTGGAAGCCATCGACCATGTGGAAATCCGTCCACGCGTCAGCGGCTTCATCACCGCGGTGAACTTCAAGCCTGGCAGCGAGGTGAAAAAAGGGGATGTGCTGTTCGTGATCGACCCGCGTCCATTCCAGGCTGAAGCCAGCCGCGCCGACGCCGCCGCCAATTCGGCGCGCGCCAAGGCCGACCTGGCCAAGCTGGAACTGGCCCGTGCCGAAAAGCTGCTGGCCGATAAAGCCATCGCCCAGCGTGAGTTCGACGAGCGTGCATCGGCACTGAAGGAACTGGACGCAACCGCCCGCGCCGCCGCTTCTGCAGCGGAAGCAGCGCGCCTGAACCTGTCCTACACCCAGGTAACGTCGCCGATCAACGGCCGCGTGTCGAAGGCAGAGATCACCCTCGGCAACCTGGTGGACCCGAACGCCGTGCTGACCAGCGTGGTTTCGCTGGACAAGATCTACGCCAGCTTCGACGGCGACGAAGACACCTTCCTGCGCGTCGGCGGCCAGGCCTACAAGGGCCAGCCGGTAACCGTGAAGGTCGGCCTGGCCAACGAAGCCGGCTTCCCGCACGAGGGCAAGCTGGAATTCGTCGACAACCAGCTCGACACCCGCACCGGCTCCGTGCGCATGCGCGCCACCTTCGACAACAAGGACCGCTCGCTGGTGCCTGGCCTGTTCGCCCGCGTCCAGCTGGACGGCGGTACTGCCACCCGCAGCTCGCTGCTGATCAACGACCGCGCCGTGGGCACGGACCAGAACCGCAAGTTCGTGTTCGTGGTCGGCGCCGACAACAAGGCGGAATACCGTCCTGTGGTGCTGGGCCCGAACATCGAAGGCCTGCGCGTGGTGCGCGACGGCCTGAAAGCAGGCGAGAAGATCGTCGTCAATGGCCTGCAGCGCGTGCGCCCTGGTGCGCCGATCACGCCGCAAATGGTCGACATGACCTTTGACCCGATGGCAGCAGAAAAAGTGGCCGCCGCCGATGCCAAGAAAACCAAGGAATAATCCATGAATTTTTCACGCTTCTTTGTCGATAAACCGATCTTCGCGGCGGTTCTATCGATCATTGTCTTCGTAGCGGGCTTGATCTCGATCTTCAAGCTGCCCGTCTCCGAATACCCGGAAGTGGTGCCGCCATCCGTCGTGGTGCGCGCCGTCTACCCGGGCGCGAACCCGAAAGTGATTGCGGAAACCGTCGCCGCGCCGCTCGAAGAGCAGATCAACGGTGTCGAGAACATGCTGTACATGTCCTCGCAAAACACCTCCGATGGCGCGCTGATGCTGACCGTGACCTTCAAGATCGGCACCGACGTCGACAAGGCTGAAACCGCGGTGCAGAACCGCGTGCAGCGCGCCTTGCCACGCCTGCCGGAAGAAGTGCGCCAGATCGGCGTGACCACGGTGAAATCTTCGCCTAACCTGACGATGGTGGTCCACCTGCTGTCGCCGAATGGCCGCTACGACGACCTGTACCTGCGCAACTACGGCGTGCTGAACGTAAAAGACCAGCTGGCCCGTATTCCAGGCATGGGCGACGTGCAGATCTTCGGCGCCGGCGACTACGCCATGCGCGTCTGGCTCGACCCACAGAAGGTCGCAGGCCGCAACATGACCGCGTCCGACGTGGTCGATGCGATCCGCGAGCAGAACGTGCAGGTGGCTGCCGGTGTGATCGGCGCTGCGCCGTCCAAGTCGGCCGACTTCCAGCTGACCGTCAACACCCAGGGCCGCCTGAGCTCCGTCGAGGAATTTGGCGAGATCATCGTCAAGACCAATGAAGACGGCGCGCTGACCCGCCTGAAGGACGTGGCCCGCATCGAAATGGGCTCCAACAGCTACTCGCTGCGTTCGCTGCTGAACAACAAGTCCGCAGTGGGCCTGGGTATCTTCGAAGCCCCGAACAGCAATGCGCTGGAATTGTCGGCCAACGTGCGCGCCAAGATGGAAGAACTGAAGAAGGACTTCCCTGAAGGCGTGGCATACGACATCGTGTACGACCCGACCCAGTTCGTGCGCGAGTCGATCAAGTCCGTGATCCACACCCTGCTGGAAGCAGTGGCCCTGGTGGTGATCGTGGTGATCATCTTCCTGCAGACCTGGCGCGCATCGATCATCCCGCTGCTGGCGGTGCCTGTATCGATCGTCGGTACCTTCGCGGTGATGATCGGCTTCGGCTTCTCGATCAATACGCTGTCGCTGTTCGGCCTCGTGCTGGCCATCGGTATCGTGGTCGACGATGCGATCGTGGTGGTGGAGAACGTCGAGCGGAATATCGCCAACGGCCTGTCGGCCCGCGATGCGACCATCCAGGCCATGAAAGAAGTCTCCGGCCCGATTATCGCTATCGCCCTGGTGCTGTGCGCCGT
The DNA here is from genome assembly GCA_966077345.1 of uncultured Duganella sp. GTDB lineage: Bacteria > Pseudomonadota > Gammaproteobacteria > Burkholderiales > Burkholderiaceae_D > Rugamonas. The sequence continues at coordinate 77,428 of CBHREK010000057.1, read as the reverse complement.
GTTCGTGCCGATCGCCTTCGTGTCCGGCCTGACCGGCCAGTTCTACCGCCAGTTCGCGCTGACCATCGCCATTTCGACCGTCATTTCGGCACTGTGCTCGCTGACCCTGGCCCCGGCCCTGTCGGCATCGCTGCTGCGCCCGCACGACGCGCCGAAGGATGCGCTGACCCGCGTGATGGACAAGATCTTCGGCCGCTTCTTCGCCTGGTTCAACCGCTTCTTCAACCGCGCTTCGCACAGCTATGAAACCGGCGTGCAGGGCGTACTGAAGCGCAAGTCCGCATCCATCGTCGTGTACCTGGTGCTGGCTGCCGCCGCGGGCATCATGTTCAAGGTCGTGCCGAGCGGCTTCGTGCCGGGCCAGGACAAGCAATACCTGGTGGGCTTCGCCCAGCTGCCTGACGCCGCATCGCTGGAACGCACCGAGCAGGTGATCCGCAAGATGTCCGACATCGCCAAGGAAATCCCTGGCGTGGACGCTTCGGTTGCCTTCCCGGGCCTGTCGATCAACGGCTTCACCAATGCGCCGAACGCCGGTATCGTATTCACCACGCTGAAGCCGTTCCACGAGCGTACCGACCCGTCCCAATCGGGTGCGGCCATCGCAGCGGAGATCAACAAGCGCATGGGCGCCGTGCAGGACGCGTTCGTGATGGTGTTCCCACCACCGCCAGTGAACGGCCTGGGTACCACCGGCGGCTTCAAGATGATGATTGAGGACCGCAACAACGCCGGCTACGATGAACTGTACAAGACCGTGCAGGCGATCCAGATGAAAGCCTGGCAGGACAAGCGCCTGGCCGGTGTGTTCTCCAGCTTCCAGATCAATGTGCCGCAGCTGTTCGCGGACATCGACCGCGCCAAAGCCAAGCAACTGGGCGTGCCGCTGCAGACCATTTACCAGACCTTGCAGATCAACCTTGGCTCGCTGTACGTGAACGACTTCAATCAGTTTGGCCGCACTTACCAGGTGCGCGTGCAGGCTGACGCTCCGTTCCGATCGCAAGCCGAGCAGATCGCACAGCTGAAGGTCCGCAACAGCAAAGGCGAGATGATCCCCCTGTCGTCGCTGATGCGCGTGAAAGACAGCTACGGCCCTGACCGCGTGGAGCGCTACAACGCCTACGTATCGGCCGAGATCAACGGCGCTCCGGCACCGGGCTTCTCGTCCGGCCAGGCCCAGGCTGCGCTGGAAGAAATCACCAAGGCGACCCTGCCGAAAGGCATGGGCTACGAGTGGACCGAGCTGACTTACCAGGAAATCCTGGCCGGTAACACCATGATCTACGTGTTCCCGCTGTGCGTGCTGCTGGTGTTCCTGGTGCTGGCCGCCCAGTACGAATCGTGGACCCTGCCGCTGGCCGTGATCCTGATCGTGCCGATGTCGATCCTGTGCGCCCTGATCGGCGTCAAGCTGACCGGCGGCGACAACAACGTGTTCACGCAGATTGCCTTGTTCGTGCTGGTCGGGTTGGCGTCGAAGAACGCGATCCTGATCGTGGAGTTTGCGCGGGAACTGGAAGACCATGGCCGCACCATCCTGGAAGCGGCGCTGGAAGCCTGCCGCCTGCGTCTGCGTCCGATCCTGATGACGTCGATCGCCTTCATCATGGGTGTGGTACCGCTGGTGTTCTCGGTTGGTGCAGGTGCTGAAATGCGTCATGCAATGGGTGTGGCGGTGTTCGCCGGCATGCTGGGCGTGACTTTCTTCGGCCTGTTCCTGACGCCCGTGTTCTACGTCCTGCTGCGCACCCTGGCCAAGCGCCTTGAGAAGAAATCCCCGGCGGCGGATACCGCCCCGCAACTGGAAGGGACCCACTAATATGAAAAGTATGATTGCGAAGGGTGTGGCCCCGCTGCTGGCAGCGCTGCTGCTGACGGCATGCGCCGCGCCTGAATTCAAGCAACCGCAAGTCGACACCCCGGCCGCCTTCAAGGAACCGCAGGTGATGACTGCCGAAGACGGCACCAGCTGGAAACCTGCCCAGAACGCCGAGCGCCAGCCGCGCGGCGAGTGGTGGCTGGCCTTCAGCGACCCGGCCCTGAACGAGTTGATCGCCGAAGCGACCCGCAACAACGCCAACCTGGCCGTTGCGGCGGCCCGCGTCAAGCAGGCACGCGCCATTGCCGGCATCGCCGAAGCGGACCGCATTCCGCAAATCGGCGTGGGCGTTGGCGCCCAGCGTGCCCGCAATTCGGCGTTGTCGCTGGGCGTGCCGGCCAGTACCGACATTGCGCCGCAGACCACTTACAACGCGAACCTGACGGCGAGCTATGAAGTGGACCTGTTCGGCCGCGTATCGAGCAATGTGGCCGCGGCCCGTGGCGACGCCGCGCAGGTGGAAGCGAATTACCGCTCCGTCCTGCTGTCGCTGCAGGCCGACGTGGCACAGACCTATTTCCGCCTGCGCGCCACGGACGCCGAATTGGCGACTGTGGAGCAGACGGTCCGTTTGCGTGAAGAGAGTGTAAAGGTCAACCAGCGTCGTTTCGACCTGGGCGACATTGGAGAATTCGACCTCTCCCGCGCCAAGACCGAGTTGTCGACCACGCGCTCGGAAGCGATCGGCCTGCAACGCCGCCGTGCCACCACCGAGCATGCGCTGGCAGTCCTGTTGGGCAAGCCGGCGGCAGCCTACACGGCGGGCAACAGCCCGCTGCTGGATTCGACGCTGCTGCCTGCGATCCCGACCGGCGTGCCGTCCGCGCTGCTGGAACGCCGTCCCGACATCGCCGCCGCACAGAAGGCGATGGAAGCGTCGAACGCCCGCATCGGCGTTGCGCGTTCGGCCATGTTCCCGGCGCTGAACATCACCGCCAATGGCGGCGGCGCAGCCGGCCACTTCAGCGACGTGTTCAAGTGGAGCAGCCGCTCGTGGGTACTGGGCGCCTTGCTGTCGATGCCCTTGATCGACGGCGGCCGTAACAGCAACAACGTCAAGCGCAGCGAAGCGGCGCTGGAAGAGTCGGTTGCGGGGTATCGCCAGACCGTGTTGGGCGCCTTCGCCGAGGTGGAAGACAACCTGGCCGGCTTGCGCATCCTGGGCGGCCAGACCGCGCAGATCGACGAAGCCCTGGTATCGGCACGCCGTTCGGCCGACCTGGCGCAGAAGCTGTACGACGCCGGCCGTTCCAGCTACCTGGACCTGCTGGATGCACAGCGCAACCTGGCAGCCGTCGAACGCAGCGCAGTCCAACTGCGCGGCGACCGCGCGGTGACGACCGTAGCCTTGATCCGTTCCCTGGGCGGCGACTGGAACTAAACAATATCGATCAGCCCTTAACGGCGCTCCGCATACGCGGGCGCCGTTTTTTTTTGCCCAGGGAAGTCAACGTATAATCACGTGCTTTGGCTTGCACTCCCGATCAAATGCCCTTATTACACAAGGTGGCGATTTCACTGTTCACCGTCTTCGTTGTCGTCTGGTCCTACCTGGCCTTCTACCCGGATCCCGTACTGAACACGCGAGCGCTCGGGCCTGAAGCGAAAGACTTCGTTTCCCAATCGTTGAAAGAGTTCTGCGCCGGGCTGTACACCGATGGCATTTGCCCGGCGATCACAATTGCTGGAAAACAGCGATGGGTGGCGAGAACCTACCTTGGCGGCTCGGATATTCCGACGCAGCAGACCGATAGCATCCTTGCTGGACAAGGATGGCGCAAGATGCCGGCCGATTTCGAAGGGACCGTCATGTTCTGCAAGCAGGGCTATTCCGCCCGCTACGACCATAAGGCTGAATATGTAGGCACGCTGTCGTTTGCTGCCGGCAGCCACGTCTGCGAAAAAATCGCCCGAGCAAACTAACACCGCGCACCATTGCCAATGCACGCTTGCAAATCGGCCGGGATCAGCCTATGATTGCGACAAATGTCACACAAAGGCTAAAATGGTCACAAGCAGTCTTCTAAACAGTATTCCCGGCATTCGGCATGGATTCGGCAGCGCGTCCGCGCTTGTTCCGCTCGAACTGGCATCTGTCTGGGAAATAAGGCCGGCAAAGCGCCAGGTGCATGGCTCTTCCATCGCCGCGATTCATGAGCCGCAGCAGCAGGCCGGCGAGGCCGATGGCTTCCACACCGCCGTGAGAGGGCTGCCAGTCAGCATCATCACAGCCGATTGCATACCTTTGCTGCTGGCACGCCGCGATGGCTCCCAGGTCGCTGCGGTTCACGCGGGCTGGCGTGGGCTGTACGACGGGATCATTCCCGCGGCGCTGGCGGCAATGGGCGAGGGCGCGCCGGTCGTTGCCGCCGTCGGCCCGACCATTTGCGCATCCTGCTATGAGGTGAGCGAAGAACTGGCCGAGGATTTTGCGCAGCGCTTCCATGCCTTGCCACGCGATGTCGTTCTGCCGACCTACCGCCACCTCGACCTGCGTGCCATTGCCGAGTACCAGTTGCGCGGCGCAGGAGTTGAAGAAATCGAACATGTCGGCGGCTGCACATGCTGCGCACGCGGTGCAGCCGGCGAACCCATTTACCGCAGTTACCGGCGTGGCGACCGGGGGTCGCAAATGCACTCCGGCCTGTACATCACCACCAAAGGAGAAAAATGAAGGTCATCGCATCCCTCATCCTGGCCGCCTTCGCGACCGTCGCCAACGCGCAAGAGCGTAGCTGGAGTGCGCCGGAGAAGCCATTCACGATCTATGGCAACACTCACTACGTGGGCACCGCCGGCATCAGCGCCATCCTGGTGACGTCGCCGCAAGGCCACATCCTGGTTGACGGCACGACGGCCAAAGGCGCCGAAGTCGTGGCGGCCAATATCAGGACGCTGGGCTACAAGCTGGAAGATGTGAAATACATCCTCAGCTCCCATTCGCACGAAGACCATGCGGGCGGCATCTCGGCGCTGCAAAAGCTGACCGGCGCCACCGTAATGGCCGGCACCGCCAACGTCGAAGCCATGCGAACCGGCGTATCACCGAAAATCGACCCGCAGTTCGGCAGCTTGTCGAACTTCCCTGGATCGGCAAAAGTGCGCGGAGTGGCAGATGGTGAAGTGATCAAACTTGGACCGCTGGCAGTGACGGCCCGTAGCACCCCCGGCCATACCCCTGGCGGCACTTCCTGGACCTGGCAAGCCTGCGAAGCAGGGCAGTGCAAGAACGTGGCGTTTGTCGACAGCGTGACTGCCGTATCGGCCGACAGCTATCGCTTCACCGACCACCCCGAGGTCGTTGCCCAACTTCGTGGCAGCTTCACCACCGTCGAGAGCCTGGCCTGCGACATCGCAATTGCCGCGCATCCGGAAGTGAACGACATGTGGGGCCGCCAGCAGCGCGCAGCGAAGGAAGGCAGCGTCGCCTACGTCGACGCAAAAGGCTGCCGCACCATCGTCGAAGCCGGCCGCAAGCGCCTCGAAACCCGCCTGGCCAGCGAAAAGAAATAACTTAGTCGCGGCATGCTCTTAGTGAGCGATGCCGCGCTTGGCGTTCATTGTCCCCAGTCTCCGACATTTAATTCAGAGATTTCTTCAGCAGCCGTTCCAGCAAAGCAGTTGCCTGTACCGGTTACCCGAACCGATTTTCCCGTGGCTTGAGCGGACAGGAGCATTGCGAGGAATGCTTTTGATGCGGGGCTTCCATCATTCGGCTTGACAAAAGTGTGATACCAACCGACGCACGAAGGAGGGGAATTGTGCGTAGTTACCTTTATCAGCATCATGCCGTCTTGTGACCTGATCGTCACATCGAGGACCTTTCCTGTACCAACACCAGCTAGTGCATTCGACGAGAGAATACAGAGCGCGAACGCAATGCCTGCGTACTTTTTCAATGCTTTGCCCAGTTGGTCCAATTTGTAAGTTTCCGGATGTAAAAGTGATCAAGAGGTCAGTCGTACATTATAGCTGTAAAGCAACGTTTCTCAGGCCTCAAGGCTCCTGTTATAAACTGAAACCTTGCATATGTGCACAACTGCATATTAAGATTGCCATGAATTTTTTGTTAATAATCCAAAGCTGAAGGGGCGAAACGTGAGCAGGCGACTCCTTCCACTTGCAGTTCCCGGTCCCGAGAAAGCCATGAAGCACCTAAGAACCGTTTTAAGTACCACTTTCTGTATTTTTATGTCACTCGCGAGCACCAGCGCCTTCGCAGGCGAATCGGTTGCGGGGCGTAAGGTTGTTGGTGTCGGATGTCACGCTTCGGACGGCACCTGCTATGTAACATTAGAAGGTAGTCCATTTGGTTCGACGCTTGGCTGTTCGACTGGGGCATCGAATGATTTTCGCTTCGAGAATGCCGATACGTCGAACGGAAAGCGAGCCTATGCGTCGTTCCTTGCGGCGGCCCTTGCCGGAAAAACTGTTTCCGTTGCATTGGAGGGATGCACTTCTCAAGGTTATGCGAAGCTCGCCTTCTACTTTATTTCGAACTAATCAGCGCCATCGAGTAGCTCGAAAGTCACTGTTGTTGAGGAAATAATGAAATTGAACTTTAAGTCGATCCCGGCTCTGGGACTGGTGGCTGCATTGATACTCCCTTCGATTTCCAATGCCGCCATTTGTACCGGTAATGTGGACTATCTAGGTATTGATGCAAGCGGAGCGGTTGTTGTTAGGCTGGCTAACTCAACTCCGATTCACTTGATCTGCAGCGTTACGACCCAGGGTACTTTCACGATGACGATACCCTCCTGCAAAGCTGCGTATGCAGCAATTATGTCCGCCCGACTTGCGGCCAAGAAAATCACCCTCTACTACAACGACCCCGCTCTCACCTGCAGCAACTTGGGTGATTGGAAACCAGTTCCGTCGACTTACTTTGTGCAGGGGCCGGAAGACTAAGCCTTGTTCCAGCGGTGCTCTCAGCCAAATCGCGCCCAATGTGCCCCGTGGGCCACGTTTCTTGCCGCAATGGAAGCAAGAATATTTTCTTTGTAAGCAATTTATGAAATAATTACCGTCTATCTCAAGTGTTGTGCAACTCGCAACCATATCCGCGCTCCTCCGCAAATCGGGGCTAGCATTTGATCTTCCGCCCGATGGATGCAATCGAACTGTTTTCAAACAAGCTAGCGTTCAAAATACGACGAGCCCTGACGGCCTATCGGTCGCCGTTCATGTTAGTGATTGGAGCAATGGTGCTTCTTGCTTTGGCCGTTGCATTTCAGATAGCCAGCAAGAATCGTCTTCAAACGGCGCGGTCTGAGACTCGAGGAATTTCACTTCGAGCCAAGCCGACAGACATGCCGAAAGATGGAGTTGTCCAGCTAAAGAAGGACTTGAAGGCCTTCCGAAGCTCACATCTTCTTGCGATCATCGAGCAGGGCGCATCTATCTCAAGCATCAAAATCGACGAAATTTCGTTTGCGGTCGATGACTCTCCAAACCAACCGTATGTTCGCTATCGCGCGTCGTTCACGATTCTGTCGCGATATCCGACCATCCGCAAATTCATTTCCGAAATCTTGGCAGGATCCGAGGGAGTAGTGCTGGATACGGTCGCTTGTCGGCGAGAAGACGTTACGGCTGCAGACGTGCGCTGTGAAATCTCGGCCTATGTCGCCTACCAGGAGAAGGTCGGTGGATAACTCACAGCGTCGTCGCTGGTCAGTGCTCTTGACAGCTTTGGCCCTCACTGTAGCGGCAATCTTTTTCAGTCCAGCTCCGGCGGAGGTCGTGGAAGTCAGTGAAAGGCGGGCTCCAATCGCGACCCCCGTTGCTGAAGCGCAGGCATCGGTCGCACAAATCGCTCCCACTTTCGAGGAAGAAGCATCTGCAGACCCATTTGAAAAGCGCGGCTGGGCCGAGCCGCCGCCCGTGGTTGCCCCGGTTGTTGAACCCGCGCCAGTCGAGCGGACTGTTGCACCAATTGTGGTGGAGCCTGCGGGGCCGCCGCCTTTACCGTATCGCTATGTTGGCAGCTTTAGTGATGATGGCGGGGCCGTGATTTATCTGGCGCGCGGCGACGTGGCCGTGGTGGCGCGCGCTGGCGAGACGTTAGACGGAACCTACAAGGTGGCTGCGGTGCAGGCGCGTAGTGTGGAATTCGAACATATTTCAACAGGTACGAAGCAATCGCTTCCGATACCGGAAGCGGAGTAGGGCGGTATGCATATCCTCAATTGGCCTTGGCACAAGAAGGCAACCATCGCCTTCTGCATGTTGGCCGGTCTCGTTGGCTGTACGGCGCAGCAGCACCATTTTTCCGGCATATACGCCATGGGCAAAGGCGAATATCCGAAGGCGGTCAGCGAGTTGCAGCAGGCTGCGGAGCTTCGCCCAATGGATGTCGAGTACCAACGTGATTGGCTGGTGAACCGGGAAGCGGCGACTAATAAGCTGCTGGCGCGCGCGGACAGCGCCCGAATTAAGGGCGGTCTGGCAGAAGCGGGCGAAGCTTATCGCACGATCTTGAAGTACGAGCCTTCAAATGCACGTGCACTGGCGGGATTGGGTGCCATCGCGGAAGGCATCCGTGCGAACGAAGATGTGGAGCAGGCGAAGGCGGCGTTGAAGCGAAGCGACAGCAATGAGGCGTTGCGCTACGCCACGCGTGCGCTGGATCGCATGCCAGAACATGCCGAGGCGCGCAAGCTGAAAACACAGATCGAACGTGGACTCTCGCGTGAACTGCCGGATGTACCTACCCTGGGTAAGGTCTACAAGAAGCCTGTGAATCTCGATTTTCGCGATGCCTCGGTGAAGATGGTGTTCGATGCGCTGTCGCGCACCACCGGCATCAACTTTGTTTTTGATCGCGACGTCAACCTGAACCAGCGCACCACGGTCCTGGTTAAACAGACCAAGCTGGAAGACGCGATTGATGTGCTGCTGACCACAAACCAGCTTGAAAAGAAGGTACTGAACGAGACCAGTGTCCTGATCTATCCCAACACTCCGGCCAAATTGAAGGAATACCAGGAGCTGCTGGTAAAGGCGTTCTACCTGTCCAACGTCGACGCGAAGACTGCAGCGAACCTCCTGAAATCGGTGTTGAAGCTGAAGGACGTGTATATCGACGAGAAGTACCACATGCTGGTACTGCGCGAGAACGCTGAAACTATCGCACTGGCGGAGAAGTTGATCGCGCTGCAGGATCTCGAAGAACCGGAGGTGATGCTGGAGGTGGAGGTTCTTGAGGTGAGCCGCAACCGTTTGCTGAACTTGGGCTTGCAGGTGACGAACCAATTTACCGTGTCGCCACTGGGCGGTAGTTCGACCGGCAGCAACGGCCAGACCATGCCTCTGAGCGAAATGCTCAAGCTGAATAGGGATAAGCTTGGCATCACCATGCCAAGTGCCACGATCAACCTGCAGAAGTCCGACGGCGATGCCAATCTTCTAGCCAATCCGCGCCTGCGGGTACGTGACCGGGACAAGGCGAAGATCCTGATTGGTGACAAGGTTCCGGTGGTGACCACCACTACCACGCCGAACGGCTTCTTGAGCGAGAGCGTGCAATACCTGGATGTGGGTTTGAAACTGGAAGTGGAACCGGAGATCCATCTGCGTGACGAAGTGGGCTTGAAACTGAGCCTGGAAGTCAGTTCGCTGGTGGGTTCCGTCAAGTCTTCGACGGGAACGCAGGCTTACCAGATCGGCACTCGCACGATCAGTAGTTCCTTGCGCCTGCGCGATGGCGAGACCCAGGTGCTGGCGGGCCTGATCAGCGACGCTGACCGGTCGGATGCTAACCGCATTCCGCTGTTGGGCGACGTGCCATTGCTGGGCCGCTTGTTCTCGAGCCAGAAGGATGATCGCCAGAAGACGGAAATCGTCATGTCGATTACGCCGCACTTGATCCGCAATATTCAGCGCAAGAATCCTGCGGCAGAAACCTTCTGGTCTGGCACCGAATCGAGCTTACGTATCCGTCCAGTCCATCTCGGTGCCTTTACACCTGATGCGGCTTTACCAAAGCAAACCAGCGGGCCAGCCCTTCCGGCGGCAGCTCAGCCAGCGGCGCCGGATACCAGCGGCCTGGCCTTGGGCTGGACTGCGCCGAAGACTGTGAAAGCAGGCGAAGTCTTCACACTGGAGCTGGGGCTCGATACGCGCCACCAACTGCGGGCAACGCCACTGCAACTTGCATACAACTCGGCTGCTTTCGAAATTGTCGCGGTCGAAGCAGGCGATTACTTTGCGCGCGGAACGAAAGGGCAGTTCAGCCAGATGGTCGACAAGACCAGTGGCCGCATTTCGGTCGGACTTGGTAGCACGGAAGGCAAGAGCGCCACAGGCACCGGTACGCTGGTCAAGGTGGCGCTGCGCGCGCTCTCCGGCGTGAGCGAAGGTGAAGTCTCGCTGATTGGCTTGACGCCAGTCGGCAGTCAGCAGGCGATTCCGGCTCCGTCCCTGCCAGTCAACCTGCAAATAGCGATCGAGTAAGGCCATGGCACCGCGCGTCCGTTATGCCGGCTTTAGCCTGGTTGAACTTCTGGTTTCTGTGGCCATCATTGGCGTGCTGGCTTCGGTCGCAATGCCCGTGGTGGAGCTAACCCAGAAGCGGCAAAAGGAAGCGGAGTTGCGCACTGCATTGCGAGACATCCGGAGTGCCATCGACGCATATAAGGAAGCTGCCAAAGAGAAGCGCATTACGGTGGCCGCGGATGCCAGCGGTTACCCGTTAACGCTGACTGACCTGGTCGACGGCGTCCCCGATTTATCGAGCAAGAACGGCGCCTTGATCTATTTCCTGCGCCGTATTCCGCGAGACCCTTTCAACGGCGATCCATCGGTGTCCGCCAGCGATACCTGGGGAAAACGCAGTTATGCTTCTTCGGCCAACAGGCCAAGCCCTGGTGCAGATGTGTATGACGTGTACACCAAGTCCGAAGGCGTCGGCCTGAACGGCATCGCATACAAGGAATGGTGAAATGCGAGTACGCGGTTTTACCATGATTGAACTGATGGTCGCCATGGCAATCCTTGCGATGATCCTGACCATTGCGGCGCCAAAGTATTTCGGCAATCTCGATGCCGCAAAAGAGAGCACGCTGCGCGAAGACCTGTTCGTCATGAGGGATGCGATCGACAAGCATTTCGCCGATCTTGGCCGTTACCCTGATTCGCTGAACGACCTGGTGACAAAGCGTTATCTTCGTGCCGTTCCGGTCGACCCGATTACGCAGAAGTCAAATACCTGGGTAGTCAAGCCGCCGGCGGATACGACGCTGGGTGCTGTCTATGACGTCCAAAGTGGCGCACCGAACAAGGCGCGGGACGGTTCATCCTACAAGGACTGGTGATGCACCGCCATTCAAATGCCGGATTCACATACGTAATCGTGATGTTTGCAGTCGCTGTCGCTGCCATCGTTGCAACGCGCGCGATGGAGGGCAACGCGGCCTCGCAGCGCGTGGTCAGCGAATCGGAGCTGCTATACATTGGCGCCATTTATCGTGATGCGATCCGCTCCTATCACGACGGTTCGCCTGGCGTGGTGCCGCAATATCCGGAAAGCCTGGACGACCTGCTGGAAGACAAGCGCTTGAGTACCTTGCGCCGCCATCTGCGCAAGAAACTGCGCGACCCGATAACGGGTAGTGAAAAATGGGGGGAGGTCAAGGTAGATGGGCGCATTGTCGGCGTCTATTCATTGTCGACCAGGATGCCTCAGAAGCAGGGTGGTTTCGGCGGAGAGAACGCCGGTTTTGCCGACGCCAAGTCCTACCAGGATTGGAAGTTCGTTCATGCGTCGCATGGAGTGCAGAATGCGGGGCAATAAATGACTCAACGCGGCTTTACTTTGCTGGAACTGCTTGTGGTGATCGTTATCATCGGCCTCCTGGCGGCCTTTGTCGCGCCGCGCTATTTCTCGCAGGTCGGCAAGTCGCAGCAACAGATTGCGCGGGCGCAGATTGACTCACTCGAGAAGGCGCTGGTTCAGTACCGCATCGACACAGGGCATTACCCAACGCAGGAGCAGGGCCTGATAGCGCTGAACGTACAGCCGGCAGGCGAACTGAAGTGGCGTGGGCCATACCTGAAGAAGAATGTTCCTTTGGACCCGTGGGGCAGTGCCTTCGTTTATAAGGTTCCATCCAGCGCTCCTGATCGGGACTACGATCTGATTTCCTTTGCAAAGGATAACAAGGCGGGTGGCACCGGCGAGAATGCCGACATCGGCATTCTTAACTAGGGCAGGGTAGTATGCAATTCCGGGTCAAACTATTAACGCAGGCAATGGCCGTCGAAGAGCAAATCCTCGAAGCCGCCGACCAGCAGGAAGTTTGCCGCATGGTTAGTGCCAGCGGAGGCAAGCTGCTGTCCGTGACCGCTATGCGTCAAGGACTGCGCAGTTCAGGCGGAAAGCGCTCGTTCAACCTCTCGATCTTCAACCAGCAGTTGTTGTCGCTGCTCGAAGCAGGCCAGCCAGTAGTAGATGCGCTGGAAATTCTTGGCGCCAACGATGCCCGCGATGGAAACCGGCACATTTACGAAACCCTGCTGCAGGGCCTGCGCAACGGCATGCAGTTGTCAGACAGTATGTCGGCGCTTCCTTCCGTATTTTCGCCGCTCTACATCGCGATGGTGCGCTCCAGTGAAACCACCGGCACGATCCGCACGTCGCTGCGGCGCTTCATGCAGTACCAGAAGCAGGTCGACGAGATCCGCGGCAAGCTGGTGGCGGCGGCAATTTACCCTGCGGTGTTGATGTCGGTTGGCTCCGTGGTGGTTGCCTTCCTGATGCTTTACGTGGTGCCGCGCTTTAGCGCCGTATTCGAAGACGCGGGACCGGGCCGGCAGATTTCTGCCGGATTTGTCCAATTATGGGGTGGTTTCGTGCGCGGCAATCCTGCGGTGGCATGGTCTGCTGCCGGCATGCTGGTGGCGGCAGTGCTGATGACGATCAAGAACCGCAAGCTACGTGCAAAGCTATTGCAGCGCTTGATCGCTATTCCGGCCATTGGACGCAGGGTCCAGGTATTCCAGTTCGGGCGCCTGTATCGCACGCTGGGAATGCTGCTGCGTAGCGGCATCAGCATGCTCAATGCGATGCGAATGACGGCGGACGCTCTGCCGGCAAATATGAAGCGCCCAATGACTTCGGCCATGGAATCGGTCAGCCAGGGCCATGCAATCTCACGTGCCATGGCGGCTGCCGGCTTGGGTACGGAAGTGGCAAATCGCCTGCTGGTCGCCGGTGAGGCCTCGGGCAACCTGGACGAAATGATGGAGCGTATCGCCGACTTCTATGACCAGGAGACATCGAGCTGGATCGACACTGCAGGCAAACTGATCGAGCCAGCGCTGATGATCGGCATCGGCCTGGTAATTGGCGCAGTAGTGCTGATGCTCTACATGCCGATTTTCGACCTGACAAACGTAGTATAGGAAACCGCCTTGTTTACTTTGACCCAACTGAGACAGGCCGTGGCCAATGCGCGGCCGCACGGAGACTGGATCGCGCCGTTGCAATCGGCTAGCGCAAGCGAGCGCGGGCAGTGCGTAGCTCGTGCCGCGGAATTGTGCGGATATGATCAGCTCGAATTCGCATTCGAAACGTTGGCGCCAGCGTTCGACCTGGCGGGTTATGCAGACATGCTCGGTCAAAATATGCTTCTGGCACGTGATCAGGAGGCTAAGCTGTATATCGTGTTGGGCACACCTCTCGACACTGGGGTGAGCATTTGGCTGGCCTCGCGCGGCCTGCAAGCCGATGGCATTGCGTTGGCGGATCCGGTACTCTTGCGTGCCTACCTGGATTCCTTTGAATCAAGCTTTAGCGCAGTCGCGGATGCGGTGGCGAGCGAGGCGAAGCCTGGGCTAGAGCTGGAGTCGGCCGAGGAACTTACGCTGACTGCCATTCAGAGTGAGGCCAGTCCTGCCATCAAGCTGGTCAATTCAACAGTATTTGACGCCCTGCGTTACGAGGCGAGCGACATTCACCTTGAGTCGGTCCCCACCGGCATGGCCATCAAGTTCCGCATCGACGGCGTGCTGACCCGCATTGCGGAGGTGAACAGCGTGGCTCTGGCCGAGCAAACCATCGCGCGCGCCAAGGTGTTGGCCGAACTTGATATCGCCGAAAAACGCATTCCGCAGGACGGACGGTTCCGCGTTACCGCCAAGGGGCGCGAAATTGACATTCGGGTCTCCATCATGCCAAGCATTCATGGCGAAGATGCCGTGCTGCGTATCCTGGACAAGAAGGCGCTGACTGATTCCGTGCAGCGCCTGACGCTCAACTCCTTGGGATTTGACGAGGAAACGATCCGATCCTTGCGCCGCCTTGCAGCAGAACCGTACGGCATGATGCTGGTTACCGGCCCCACAGGTAGCGGTAAAACCACTACGCTGTACGCCGCGCTCACCGAAGTCAATCGGGGCGAAGACAAGCTGATTACCATTGAAGACCCGGTGGAATACCAGCTGCCTGGCGTGCTGCAGATTCCCGTCAATGAGAAGAAAGGCCTGACTTTTGCGGTCGGCCTGCGCTCCATCCTGCGCCATGACCCGGACAAGATCCTGGTCGGCGAGATTCGCGACCCGGAAACGGCGCAGATCGCAGTGCAATCGGCGCTGACCGGCCACATGGTTTTCACTTCCGTGCATGCCAACAACACGTTCGACGTGATTGGCCGCTTCATGCACATGGGCGTTGATCCTTACAGCTTCGTTTCATCGCTGAGCGGCGTTGTCGCGCAGCGCCTTCTGCGCCAGAACTGTCCGCATTGCAGCGAACCAGTCGTCCCGGATGAAGAACTCTTGCGTGAGTCCGGCATCAGCGACCCGCAGAACTACCGGTTCCATGCCGGTCGTGGTTGTGCGCAATGCCGCAACACTGGTTATCGAGGCCGCCGTGCAATCGCGGAAGTACTGCGACTGACGGACGAAATCCGTGAATTGATCATTGGCCGCGCCACGATCCGTGCTCTCAAAACGCAAGCTCGCAGCGAAGGGACGCGCTTCCTGCGCGATGTCGCGTTGGACCTGGTCCGCGAGGGACAAACTACTTTGGAGGAGGCCAATCGTGTTACGTTTGTTGCCTGATCGTTGGTACGCCGGATTGTTCGGACAGAATGCCTGGTTGGCGAACGGTGCTGGAACGAATACTTTGGCGGCCCCCCAATCGTTGCCGGGTAGTGCATCCCCTCCCGAATTGCTCGACGCACTGCTGCAAGCCTCTCCGCAGCGGCGCTCCGGGTCAAAGTTGTCGGTGATGGTGCCTAGCCAATCTACGCGGTGCATCAGCGTGCCGTGGAGCGCAGGCTTACGTGGGGAGGAAGAACTGCAGGCTTATGCTTTGGCACATCTTGAGCGAGCAGGCCTCGGCGCACTCGACGGCCACGCAGTGCATGCTGAATTCCGCCACTATGGCGCGCAAGGTTTTGCTTACGCTGTTCCGCGGTTGTTGCTTGACGAGTTGCATGCCGTGGCAAGGCGCCACGACCTGGATTTGACTACAGCGCTTCCAATCGTCGGGGTCGCACATTTGACCGCACGGCGGGCGCGCGGCGCAGGGTGCGAACTTACCCTGATCGCAGAAGAGGCATCCGTCGGCGCATTGGCAATGGATCGAAATGGCCTGCAACGCTTTGACGCCGAGCCTGCTGTCGGCGGCCAAGGCGCGGCCTTGCGCCGACTGTTGACACGTCTGGGGGGCGACGAAATGGAAATCCAAGGGATTACTCTGTGTGCAGAGCGCAATGCCGATGAGCTGGAAAGCATCGCGGGCAATTTCGCAGCTAATGCAGTGCAGCGAGTGAATTCTTCGCAGTGGAGGAGGTTCTTGTGATCGATCACGCAGCTTTGTTGCGGCCACGTCCGCAGTTCCGCGTGCCTTTATATTTGGCAGCCCTTAGTATCGCGCTAGTCGCGTTGCTAGTGGGACGCACTGCTCTACATACGCATCAGGAGGCTGCAACGCTTAACCGCAGCAACGAAGCACTTCGTGCGAAGCAAGCAGCGGCGCGCGCTGAACCGAGTCCGAAAGACCTGGAACTCCAGCGCCAATGGGCGGTATTGCAGCAAGAGCGCGCCTACCCATGGGCTAAGGTGTTTCGCGCTGTAGAACATGTCGCGGATCCGGAAATAGAGCTACTCGAGTTTCGCCCCGACAGGCGGGCTGGAACGCTGGTGTTGAAAGGGGAGGGGCGTAGTGCGGAAAGTGTGATGCGCTACCTCGAGCACTTGCAAGAGGATCCAACTTTTTCGCGGGTCTACCTTGCCCATACAGCCAGCATCGAACGAGGTCGCTTGGTGACGCGGGCGTTCGAGTTGAGGCTGAACCTGGCTTCGGGAAAGTTCATGATGCATTAAACGCCACGCTCGTTGCGCAGGCGACACGTTTTATAGCAAATTTTCTCGAAACAGCTCCATTTAAGAAATATTCGTTGCTCACTTTTCAAGTGCATGGGAAGATGTTGCTCGTGTAAAATTGTCATAAAAATAATTTGTGTTGCGGAGTTGACGGGGTTGAGAATGCGTATCTGGACGGCTGCAATTGTATTGCTGAGTTTTTGTGGCGGGGGCGCGTACGCGCAAACTAGTACTGGTTCAGTCTCAATCCTCAGGATTCGCACCGGTTGGGCGGCGGATCAATTTGCGATTGAAACCGGACAGGCTATCGTGAATCCGGCAAATTGTCCGGTACCAAACGGATACCATTCATCAAGCGCTGATCCTGGCTACAAAACATATTATGCAGCGGCGTTAATGGCATCTGCTGCGGGACGGAACGTTACTATCATTGTCAGTAATACTGAGTGCAGCGTAGGCGGCCCGAGAATTGTCGGTATCTACATTGAGAAATAGTTTTAGGGGACAAAATTCGCGTAATACCTTGCTGGCTGATTTCCTGGCAAGAAATGACTTGTTCGATGAGTGGAATGCAAATATGATTAGGAAGCTGTCGGCTATTGTAAGTGCTGTACTGATTTTAGGATTTCCATCGGTCGCAAGCGCGCTGGGGAGCGTACAAGGCACGATTCGAGCTATCCATGCCGGAAATAACGATTGGTAAGGCGTTCGCTTTACATTGACACATCACAAGTGACCAAACAAATGGCGAATGCAATCCCACCATTGTTTATACCGAGCCCGACCGAATTCCGGACATAAAAACAAAGTCGCAATCTTTACAGCGGCCTACTTAGCCGAAAACCGGTTCTCTTCTGGGTGACAGCGGGTCGAGGTGGATACTGCAAGTTGATTGAGGGTACGACCCAATAGGCTAGATGGTGTAAAGTCTTGCTGATTCGCGCTCAGGTCACCATTTAAATGAATGAAATGACTAATAAGAATGTTCTCGTAGCAAGCGCCACAGCGCTCATATGTTTGCTGGGGCTGTTGCCGGCACATAGCCAATCTACGTACTTTACTGAAACAAATAAAACTGTCGCCAAATTGGGGGCCGAAGGAAGCCGCTTTTACACCTCATTTTCGGAGGCTGTTGGTCAAAATTGTCTGTATGGCATTCTTTATATTGCAGCTGATAAGAAAGGCCTGTATACCCAACTGCTAGCTGCCAAGCTGACTGGTAAACATTTAAGTCGCGTTGACTATAGCCAACCAGCGGGGAATGGAACGGCTTGTAATGTTGAGTTAGTAGAGATCGTCGAGTAATCGGAGTTGTGTAATTGATTTCGTTCGTGATTGAAATTAATTGCGTCCTTGATTGCCGTTTTGACGAACGGTGCTGCGTTGGCAAAACCTAGGACTGGTCATTGAAAGTCTTGGACGTACGGGCACATAACAGAAAATTTTAGATTAAAAAATGAAAATGAAACTACGCTGGCTATTGATTGCACTTGCAATTGTCTTCGTGAGCACTCCGGCACTCGCAGAACCAACTGGCGTGCCCGTAAAAATCCTAAGCCTCCGACCCTATAACACTCCAACCGGCGCGAATGTTTACGTTGAAGTTAGCCAGTCAGGAGCCCCATGCGACACACAAGGATATACGATCGACCTTTCGTGGGTGGGATCTAAAGAAGTCTACGCTGCAGCAATGACTGCACTGGTCGCGGACAAATCTGTCCGCGTTGAGGCAGTGAATAGCGGTTGCACCGGCTGGGGAACCAAAGTCCAGTCCATCACTATCATCAAGTAAAAACGCTTTTGTAGTCGGCCTCCTTTGCGTCATTGGCCGAATCCTTCGACATCACTCAATCGGTAGAGAGCGGCGCTGGCGCCTCGCACCATGACCACGATTGGCCGCGCTCAACGAACGCTTAAAACTTATCAGGAATTGCCATCGCTCAGTCGGCGATGCGGAATAAACGTGTCTACAATCCAAATGCCTCTTCACTTGCCTAGAAAATCATCGTCTTTTGGTCAGCGCCTGGTTAATTTCCTGATGCTTTGCATTGTCTTGCTGATGGCGAGTTCCGCGCAAGCTCAAGCGGTTTGGTCGAACGTCGAGGCGGTGGGCGGCGGTACGCTCACGCCGCCCGCTACCACGATGAGTGGTGGTATCAGCGGCAACGTCCAGGTTGGACATGACGGCGACGTGATCGCTTCGGTCTACCTGTTTGAGGTAGGGAATCCAACTGCTTTGGGCTACCAACTGTACAGCACGGCGGGATTGTCTGAGTTCCCGAAAGATTCCGTGCGCAGTTTTTGGGTGACCGCGCAGTTGCCAGCCGGCTCACATAAGCTCTTTGTGACCGCCAATCCGTTGAATGGTGAGCCAGCCAATTCAGCCGTCTTCACTGTTACTGTGACCGCTCCAGCCCCCGCGCCGCAACCGGCGCCCGCCAC
Organism: uncultured Duganella sp.; assembly: GCA_966077345.1. Lineage (GTDB taxonomy): Bacteria > Pseudomonadota > Gammaproteobacteria > Burkholderiales > Burkholderiaceae_D > Rugamonas. The sequence goes on along the minus strand of CBHREK010000057.1, from coordinate 58,770 downwards.
TATTTCAAATCAAGTGATTGCAGCGCTGAGCGCAATTGCCAACATCTTGCTTGATGATGACGACACGACGACTCCAACTACACCCCCCAGCGGAGGAGCAGGTGGTACAGGTGGAGCTGGAGGTACGGGAGGAACAGGCGGCACCGGTGGCACGGGCGGGACCACGGTAGGAACGCTTGCTGACATTTCGCTGCCGCAGCTAAACAGCCCAGACGCGGGCACTCTGCCTGGCAATATCTCCGTCGGCAACGACGGCAGCGCTTCTTATTCTGTCGAACTAGCAGTGCCGCCTGGAACAGCGGGAATGCAGCCACATCTGTCGCTTAACTATTCCAGCAATGGGTCCAACGGCATGGTTGGCTTGGGCTGGACGTTGGGCGGGTTGTCTTCGATCCACCGCTGTCCAAAAACGGTGGCGCAGGACGGCGTGGCCGGGCGAATCAATTTCGACAACGCCGACAGACTGTGTCTGGACGGCATGCGCTTGCTTCGCGCGGACGGGGGCAACGATGACGCCAGCTACTGGGCCGCTGGCGCGCAGTACCGTACCGAGATCGAAGGTTTCAGCCGAATCACTCGCCAGCCTTCCGGTGGCTTCAAGGTTGAGGCTAAGGATGGCAAGGTTCATTACTACGGTAACGACGCCGGCAGCGCCATTGCAGCGCAAGGCCGAAGCGATGGCAAGCCGCTGGTCTGGGCGTTGGGCCGCACTGAGGACCGATCGGGCAATTACTTGACGGTGAGCTATAACGTCAACGTTAGCACTGGCGAATATACACCGAACGAGATCCGCTATGGCGGCAATACTGCGGTCGGGCAGGCTCAGGACCTCGCCGTGCGCTTTGAATACGAAGCCCGCCCGGATGGCCAGGTTCAGTACATGGGAGGTTCGCGCAACGACCTGCGCAGCAGGCTCACGCACATCCGCACATACATCGATGCCGCCAGTGCTGGTACGGGTGGTACGCTAATTCGAGATCACACCATTTCCTACAAGGTTAGCCCAGGCAGCGGCCGCAGCCTCGTAAGTTCGATGCAGGCTTGTGCGGGGGGCGTATGTCTGCCGAAATCCACATTTGACTACGGCGACTCAGGTGCATTAGCGCTGACGCAGGTTGGTGGCCAGTTCCGAATGGAAATCGGTGCTGATGGTGAATCAACGCCGATCAAGCAAGTCCAGGGTAACTTCAATGGCGATGGCCTGACAGTGATGGTGTTCCCAGTACAAGGTGCGCCACGTTTCCCGGGAGCGCAAGGTGATTTGGCGCAGATCCGGCCATTCCTTGGTGCGATTTATAAACCGAATCCAAATACCTATTCCGACCTGTTTGCACGGCTGACGATGCCGGCCACCAATAACGTCTACTCAGAGATTCTTGCAGGCGACCTCGATGGCGATGGTCGTGATGACCTCATATTGGTGAACGTGATCAACCGTAAATGGGCATATTGCATCGCTCGCGCTACGACTGATATCGACCAACGGTTTGCTCCTTGCCTCGAAGGCGGAGATCTGCCACAACGTCGCTATTCGCTTGATGGCAACTTCGAATTGCCAAGTGTGCTCAGCCTTAAGAATGATGGCAAAGCCGAAGTTGTTACATTCCCAAGCGACAGCATAGGCCGCGCTTGCGGCTATCAAGGCAATGGCATCGTGTGCCGCGACATACCTGTCGATATACCGCTGGGTGCGAGACTCATGTATATGACCCCCGTTACGCTAAGCAAACAGGGACAATCCGATTTCCACGCGACATGGGCGAACGGAACATCGCCTGTGACCTTTGGAGTTTCTATTTGCAGTCACGATCAGGCTGGACTCCACTGCAGCAAGATCGCGGACGGCATTTCAAACTATCCTTCTGAGCGGCCCATGCTCGGTGACTTGAACGGTGACGGATTGACGGACATTGTGCATTCCAATGGCGGTCCCACCATTTGTCTGAGCAAAGAAAGCGGAGTTGATTGCAAACAAACTGGATCTAGCAGTTGGCCTGCTTCTGGCAGTGTTGGATTGGGCTATCACTATGGTGGCGTTAGCGATTTCCTCGCCGACGGCACCGGACGATACTGGACCCTTGAACCACAATCTCTAAACCCCAAACTGTGCCAACGAAACGTCAATGCTCAGGGCTCTGAGTCAGAGATTTGCAGCAATGTGTCTACCGCAGCTATTCCGGCAGAAACCAAGAAATGGTTGGGCATGTCACATAGCAGTCCGTATGTAATTGACCAAAGCGGAATACCTGCTTCGCTAAATTGCACTGACTACGTTGAATATGATGGTGGCCACTATTACCAGACCTGCTGGATTACCAAGGTCGTTGCCGGAGCAAAGCAAGACAAGCTCGTTGGTGTAACCAACGGTGTCGGCTACAAGGAAGAAGTTGATTACGTTCGTGGCGATGCCGCCGATGTCTATCAGCGCTATGCCACCATCAATGGCAGCCAGCAGATGCCCGCTTATCCATCGCTCGCAAGGAGCCCCGGTGTCATCGTAAAAGAACTGCGCCGGGCGAATGGTCAAGGCAACTGGCTGAAGACCGGTTATCGCTATGCCGGGGCAAGGAGCGATGCACAAGGCCGTGGTTCGCTCGGATTTGGTTGGCTTCAGACTACCGACCTGCAGTCCCAAATTACCAATGAACAGTTTCTCGATCAGTCCTTCCCAACCGTAGGCATGGTAAAGAGCAGCCGCAGTGTTATTGCAGGCTGCACGCTGGAAGAAACAGAAATAACGCCGTACGTTCAGGCGTTCACGATGCCAGGTGGCGCCACCAATCTATTCACGGCGACCCGCCAAACCGATGTTACCCGCCGCGACCTGGATTGTTCGCCGATCAATAGGACTGTCGTTGTCAACGAGTACACCGACAATTGGGGCAATCTCAATGTGCAGACGACGACGGTGACAGGCGATAACAAGACCTTCACCTCGACTGTCACGGTTACGTTTGACACGGTGTCGGGCGCCAATTTCTTGGCCGCGCTGCCAACCAAAGTGGTTACCACCAAGACTTCGCCAGGCTACCCTATTCGCAGCCGGACTGCGGATTACGTCAACAATCCCGTAACGGGCCTACGTGACAACGAGTTCGTTGAGAAAGGCACGGCGCAGGAGCTCAAGACCACCTATGGGCGAAACAACTTCGGGTTAGTTGAGCAGCAAATCTTGTCCTGGACCGACCCAGCCTGTGCAGATCCTGGCTGGCCAGTAGCAGGCTGCGTCGCCGCACAGACCCGCACGGTGTCGACGACTGCCTATACAAAGGGCCGGTTCATCAAATCGGTAACCAATGCCAAGAGCCAGACCGAGACGCACGACTACTACCCGGGTACGGGCGTGCGCCGAAGCCTGACCGGCCCAAATGGCTTGACCACCAGCTGGACCGCCGATGACCTAGGGCGCGTCAGCGTTGAAAAACGCGCGGACGGTAACGAAACACGTAGTTATTTGAAGCAGTGTGTGGGCGACTGCCCAAATGGCGCCGTTGTTACCAAGTTGAGTGACCAATGGCATGGCAGCGACCGCATCGCAACTCCATCTGTGAGTTATCTGGACAGCGCTGGCCATTTGGTCCAGACCAGAGGGTGGGGCTTCGACGGTAAGCTGGTGCTTGTAAACCAACGCTATGACGAGCGTGGGCGACTGGTAGAAACCGACCAACCACGGTACGACGGTGATGCTGCCTTCTTGGCCAGCAAACAGTATTACGACAACTTGAATCGTGTAGACAAAGTCGAAACGCAAAGTGAAACGGGTGCGTTGCTCACTACGACGACCAAGTATCAGGGTTTGGCAACGGTGCAAACCAACGCCAAGAGTCAAGAACGCATCGAAAAGCGCAACGCGATTGGCCAGGTAGAGTTTGTCACCGATCCTAAAGTGTTAGTGAACAACGTCGAAGTCCGGCCCATCACGCGCTTTGAGTACGAAGCGTTTGGTGGACTTGCCAAGTCCATCGATCACTACGGAAACGTTACGATCATCGAATACGACAGCTTGGGCCGCAAGACCCAATTGAAGGACCCGGACCTGGGCATCATCAACTATGGCGTGAACCCGTTGGGTCAGACCTGGTGGCAGCAAAGCCCTAATCAAGCGGCGGCAGCAACGAAAACGCGTATGGAGTTTGACGTCCTGGGCCGGATGGTGGCGCGCTATGAACCGGATCTGAAGAGCTATTGGAAATTTGATACCGCTGCAAATGGCATTGGCCAACTTGGCGAGGCCTACACGCAAGTCGGCGGCAGCACCGATTACCGACGCGTCCATCGCTACGACAACCTTGGACGTCCGCTTGCGACCACGCAGACGTTGTGGGATGGTGATTACACTAGCTCGATTGAATATGACGGCTGGGGCAGGGTGGCCACCAACACCTACCAACGTAAGAGCGATGCAGCAAAGGTCTTTACGAGCCGCTACAGCAATCTCGGCTACCTGTCCCGAATCGAACGCGGCACCAAGTTGTTGTGGCAAGCCACGGCACTGGATGCTTCGGGCCGCGTCAAGCAGGCGCTGTTAGGCAATGGCCTGACTCAAACTCGCCAGTACAACGAGTACACCGGCCGTGAGACTCGACACAGTTTGACTGGTACCACCGGCCCTGTTGTTGTGGACGCCAGCTATTACTACGATGCGATCGGCAATGTAAGCCAGCGCAACCAGTATTGGAACGGTACCGGCTTTGAGGAGGCCTTCGGGTACGACGGCTTGAATCGGCTGGAAAGCGCGACGATCGGAACGAAGGCGGAACGCTATCAATACGACTTGATCGGCAATATGCTGAACAAGACGGACATGGGTACCTATGTCTATCCTGACCCTGGGAATGCACGCCCACACGCAGTGAAAAGCATTGGTGCGCAAAACTTCGAATACGACAACAGCGGCAACCTGCGAAGCGGAATGGGCCGTGTCATGTGCTGGAACAGCTTTGACATGCCTACGCACATCAGCAAAGGCGGTAACGTCAACGATTGCAGCGGCGGTAGTGTATGGTCGACCTTCGCATACGGAGCAGAGCACCAACGCACTCGCCAGACGCGCAGTGACGGTACTACGGTGGTTTATGCAGGCGTGCAAGAAGTCGAAATCAATGGCACCAATGTTACCGTTAAGACTTACTGGCCAGGTGGGACTGGAGTGGAGATCGATCGTCCTGGCGCGACTCAAAGTGAGTTGAGCTGGATGCATACAGATCGGCTGGGTAGCGTGATCGCTCTGACCAGTGATACCGGCGCTCTGCGTGAGCAACTGGAATTTGATGCCTGGGGCAAGCGCCGCAATGCAATCGACCACGCCTCCAAGCCGGATAATCTAGACGGCAAGATCGACAACCGGGGATATACCGGACATGAAATGTTGGACCAGCTCGACCTCGTGCATATGAACGGTCGCGTTTACGACCCCCTCTTAGGTAAGTTTTTGTCGGGCGACCCAGTCATCTCGGACCCGACGAATGGTCAGCGCTACAATCGTTATAGCTATGTTCTGAATAATCCGACTAACTTGGTCGATCCAACCGGTTTTTGCGAAACCACTACCGGATCCTACATTTGTAAGGGTGCATCAAAGGCCGTGGAGATGATCATGAGCGCCATCAAAAATGGCGGGACGATCTTCGACGAAAAGAATAATACAATCTATGTATTCAATAAGAGCCCAAGTGGAAGTGGCGTGCAACCGCAGGTGGCAACAGGAAGCGCCACGAAACGAGCTGAAACTTCTGATAGGAGCCAGTCGGCAAACAAACTTACTGGTCGACAGCTTCTAGACAGAGCTGATGCGGATCTGGCTGTATTGGAGGCCGGTAGGCGCGCTCAAGTAAGGGCATTGTGGGAGCGAGCTGCTGAATATTGGGTGGACAAGCAAGTTGAGACTGGGAATGGGTTGTATGCCGTTCCTGGGACATTGGCAACCATGCTGTCGGATCCGGCTAGTGTAGAAAAGCTTGATTTGGCGGTCGGGTTCGCCGGGATATTAAAAGGAGCGGGCGCAGGGCGCGCTGGATCGGGATCGAGCCAACCTGCATTTGCTTTGGATAAGGCGGGCAATCCTATTGGTCGAATCGTGATCGATAGTAAGGGCAACGCAATGATTGAGCCACTTGGAGGACGTACAGTGCCTGCGGGTAGAGGCGGAGTGGATACTCATACCTTATACCCGAATGGCTCGAACTATCAGAGGTTGAATCCTCAAGGGCATGCCAACAACCCTACACCACATGGACATGGTCACGAAATGGGGACGGGGCCGGGGATGCGAGGTCAAGGGCGCTCTCTCGATCCGCAAGGTAACGTAGTACCATCTAACAGCCCTCAAGCACATTGGCCGATAAATTGAAAATGAAAGACGCAACTGAATTCTTAAAGACCATCTATCTCGGTGATCGCGGCTGCAAGGCTCTAGTGATTGACGGATGGAATTCGGAAGTAAAGGTGCAGATCACATGCATTTCTCGCGTGCGATCGGCAACCTGGAATTTCTACACTGAAGAGGACTTGGAAGATGGCTATCTAGTTTTCGAAGGTGTCGAAAGCGTTGTTTTTGACCCGCCAGGCCTCATCCCAAATGATTTGATTAACGATATTCGGCTGGAGCCTCTGTCTGCGGATAAGTTCTTGATCATCTTGAATGTGAGCTCAGTGGATACGTCAGGAAACTGTAGTGAAGTTGAGGTTCAGATACGTGCGAGCGCATTATCATTAGAGGATCCGCGTAAACCTGGGTACAGAATCCGTATCTGACCGCTGATTCTTTGTCCGAGTTTCTTGGATAGTCTGCTCATAGCTGGTGTGGCCGGCGATCATGCGGCCGGCGCGCTCGGCGTCGTCGTCGGTCATGGCGATGCCCTCCAGTGCCCACGATGCGGCGAATTTGAAAATCCCTGAAATTCGATGGCGGGATACGTTCTTGCTTTCCGCCGCCGGGGCGCCTGCTGCCGTGGATACTGGCCGGATTTGGTGGCGAAAAGTCTGTCTTAGAAGCTGTTTCAAAATGAATTTTCCGCGCGGCGAAGCGTTCGCCAGCAAATCAAGCAGCACGCCAGTTTCATGGTAAGCGTCCGTTCAATCTTGCGATTGCCCACAATTTCTGTAGTAAGCGTTCAGTGCGACCACATATGAAAGTTGGTAAGGCCTGGTCAAAATTCGGTTTTCACTTTGGAGAACCGGATGGCAAATCAGATCGGGCGGATCGCATTCTCGACGGCGTTATTGTCGATCGGGAAGGTGCCCGAGTCGGCATAGCGCGCCAGTGCCGGCCAGCGCTTGAGGGCATGCTCAATGGCCTTGTGGGTTCCACTGCCAGACGCCACCGCCGGCTGCATCGCCAGTAGCCAGGCATGCAGATCAGCCAGTGCAGGCAGTGCCTGCGATTGGCGAAGCTGCAGCCGTTCCTCGGGCGTCAAGCTGCCAGCCTGCCGTTCGATGGCGTACAAGGCACCGATGCGCTGCGGCGCTTCGGCTGCCACTGGGCTGCCATTGGCAGCGTGCAGGTCGAAAAATTTCCTGCGCACGTGCGCCAGGCACGCAAGCTCGGTCACACCATCGGAAAATAGCGCCTTATAGCCGGCATAGTCGTCGACCATGAGGTGGCCGCGCCATCCCTCCAGGAAAGCGCGTGCATGGGCGCCAGCGCGTCCGGCCTGATAATCGAACACGATGATGGGAGGTCTCTCATCGAGGCTGTTGGAGCGATAGGCCCACAAGTAGGCTTGCCGCGTTTTCCCTTGGCCGGGATCGAGTTGGCGCACTGGCGTTTCATCGGCATGAAGGCACGGCCGTTGCCGCAACAACTGCGCCAACCGGTCACACAGCGGCTGCAGCGCCACGCCGACCTTGCCAAGCCATTCCGCCAGCGTGGAGCGGGCCAAGGTTACGCCCTGGCGGGAGGCGATCTGCTCCAGCCGGTACAGCGGCAGGTGATCGGCGTATTTGCTGACCGCCACCCACGCCAGAAGGCCCGGCGCTGCCATGCCGCCGTCGATTACCGCTGGCGGGATTGGCGCAGCGGTCACCTTTCGCAGCCGCGACAGGCGTATTGAGGACGGATATGGCGGTGCACGAAGAAGCGTGCAGGTTCCACGTCCAGCTGCTCGCTGACGTCCTCGCCGATCTTGACCAGGTCGCGACCACAGGCTTCGCACTGGCAGGAGGATGGCTCATGGCGGTGCTCGATGCGCGGCAGTTCAGGCGGCAGAGGCTGGCGGCCGGCACGGCTGCGCGGCTTGGATTCGCGCGTGCCCTGCAGCTCTTCCAGCTCCGCCTCCAGCGCCGCCAAGTCGGTGGCCATGGTTTCGCCGAATAACTCCAACTGATCGCCGCTATACGCTTCACTGGCCTTGCCGAACTTGATGCGCTTCATGTGCGCCAATTCCAGCGTTAATGCCTGAATCTTGAAGTCCTTGGTCTTTCCCGCTGCGGCCATTTCGTCCTGCTGCACACGCAAGGACTGCAGTTGCTCGTCTTGCGCGGCAAGCAGCGCAGCTTTCGCAGCGATCTGCTCATCCTTCTTGGCCAGCATAGCCTGCAGCTGCGCAAGCAACTCCGGGTCAGCATTCGTAAGGGCCAATTGTTCGAGCAAGTCCATGTCGTGATGTTAACAGAACGCCACCTTGGTTAACAGAGCCTGCTCATAATTTCCATGCCGCTGGCGGCGGCGCCGATAAGCGTTGCCAGTCCACGCCGGCCGCCAACCACTGCCATTGCTCGCCACTGAGTTCCCAGGTGCTGTCGCCAGCCTGCGGCCAGACAAACTGGCCGCGATGCAGGCGGCGCACGCACATCCAGACGCCATTGCCGTCCCAGCACACGACCTTCAGGCGCGTGTGCCGTCGATTGCTGAACACGTAGGCCGTGCCATCGCATGGTGGGCGGCCCAGCGCCTGCTGCACGTGAAGCGACAGGCGATCAACTCCGGCACGAATGTCGACTGGCTGGGTCGCAAGCCAAACTGTCGTTGCTTGCAGCTGCATTACAAACCGCGCAGCAGATCGGCCACCCAAGCCGCCGAAGCGCCTGCGGGAATCTCGATGGACCAGTTGTGCGGGCCGCGCAAGATCAATGCCGGTGCATTGGCTTCGGCCTTAATCACGACAGGCACCAAGGCTGCTGCCGCTGGCCCGCTGCGACTCAAACGCCGAACCCAGCAGCCGACTTGGCGGATTGGGAAGCCGTGCTTTTGTGCAAAGGCTCGCTGCGACAGGCCACTCTCATGCCATAGCGCAATGCGCTCCGACCACAACTGCTCTCGTTCCTGATTTGCCATCCGGTTCTCCAAAGTGAAAACCGAATTTTGACCAGGCCTTACCAACTTTCATATGTGGTCGCACTGAACGCTTACAGTCATTCAGCGCGCTCCGCGAGGTACATACCGGCGCCATTCCCTTGAGTTCAAGCGTAGGCTCGTCGCGTTGACCTTGGAGCCAGGTGCCTCGGTGGCGCGTATAGCGCGCGAACACGGCGTGAATGCGAACCAGGTGTTCAGCTGGCGCAAGCTGTTCGAGGCGGAACTGCCGGTACCCGATGGGTCAACGCAGCAGGCTGCGTTGCTGCCTGTGGTGTTGGCGGCGCCAGCATCAGCGCCAGTACCGGAACAGCCTAATATCGGGGCTATCACGCTGGAGATTGGCCGTGTGAGATTGCGCATTGACGGTAAGGCCGATTCCTCTACGCTGGCGCAGATATTGGATCGGGTGCTGCGATGATCGGCCTACCGGCGGGAACCAAAGTTTGGCTGGCGGCCGGCACCACCGACATGCGCAGCGGATTCAACGGCCTGGCTGCGAAGGTAGAGACCGCGCTGGCGGAAGATCCATTCAGCGGCCACGTGTTTGTGTTCCGTGGCCGGCGCGGCGATTTGATCAAATTGTTGTGGTGGACCGGCGACGGCTTGTGCTTGTTGGCCAAGCGGCTCGAGCGTGGCCGTTTCATCTGGCCACAGGCGAGCAGCGGCAGTGTGGCGCTGACGCAGGCCCAGTTGTCGATGCTATTGGAAGGAATTGACTGGCGCCGGCCCGAGCGAACTTGGCGCCCGCAGTCGGCCTTGTAAACATGACAGCATTCTCGTAAACTGAGGCGCATGCTGACCGCCACCGATCTCCCCGACGACATTGCCGCCCTGAAGGCAATGCTGTTGGCGCGCGACGAGCAAGTGCAGCGCCTGACGGCGCAGCTCGACACCCGCGCGGCAGAGATTGAACACCTGAAGCTGTTAATCGCCAAACTGCAGCGCATGCAGTTTGGCCGCCGCTCCGAAAAGTTAGAACGCCAGATCGAGCAGCTGGAGTTGAAGTTGGAAGACCTGGAGGCTGAAACGGGCGCCGCCGAAGAGGCCGAACCAGAGCCCAACCCGCCAGCGCGCCGCAAGGCGGCGCGCAAGCCGTTGCCAGATCATTTGCCGCGCGAGGAACGTGTACATAAACCGCAGGTAGATGCCTGTCCCGCATGCGGCGGCGGCCTGCGTCACCTTGGCGAGGACGTATCGGAGCAGTTGGAATATGTGCCAGCCAGCTTCCGCGTGATCCGCCACGTGCGTCCGAAGCTAGCCTGCAGCTGCTGCGACGTCATCGTGCAGGCTCCCGCTCCAAGCCGGCCGGTACAACGAGGGATTGCTGGCCCTGGCCTGTTGGCTCACGTGCTGGTGGCGAAGTACGCGGACCACCTGCCGCTGTATCGCCAGAGCGTGATCTATGCGCGCGAAGGCGTCGAGTTGGATCGTTCGCTGCTGGCCAATTGGGTTGGCTCCGCCAGCAGCTTGCTGCGCCCCTTGGTTGACGCGGTTCAGCGCCATGTGTTTGCCGCCACCAAGCTGCACGCCGATGACACGCCAATTCCGGTGCTGGCACCTGGTAACGGCACAACACGCACGGCGCGCTTGTGGACCTACGTGCGCGATGACCGTGCCAGCGCATCGGCGGTGCCACCGGCTGTCTGGTTTGCCTATACCCCAGATCGCAAAGGCATCCACCCGCAGACCCACCTGGCCCAATTCAAAGGCGTTCTTCAGGCCGATGCGTATGCCGGCTTCGATGCCCTCTTCGACAGCGGCCAGGTACACGAAGCCGCGTGCTGGGCGCACGCGCGACGCAAATTCCATGACTTGCATGTGGCACGGCCATCGACCGTGACCACCGAGGCGTTGCGGCGTATCGGCGCGCTCTATGCCATTGAAGCCGAGATCCGGGGCCAGCCACCGGATCTGCGGCGCGACGCTCGATTGCTGCGCGCACGCCCCTTGCTGGACGATCTTGAACGCTGGCTGCGCGCCACGCTCACCACCTTGTCGAACAAATCCGACACGGCCGCTGCCATCACGTATTCGCTCAAGCTGTGGCCAGCGTTGACCCGCTATTGCGATGATGGGCAGATCGAGATCGACAACTCGGCCGCAGAGCGCGCCCTGCGCGGCGTTGCCCTGGGCCGCCGCAACTACCTGTTTGCCGGTGCCGACAGCGGCGGCGAACGCGCAGCCGCCATCTATGCGCTGATCGGCACGGCCAAGCTAAACGGTGTCGACCCCGAAGCTTGGTTGCGCTATGTGCTGGCCCACATCGCCGACCACCCCGTCAACCGCGTTGACGAATTCCTGCCTTGGAACTGCGCGGCGCAGCTCGCACCTTCCAATTAACTACACGCCGCTTCCCAGCGGTGTGTTCACATCATCAGGGAGGTCGGCATTTCGTTCAATACGGTATTGAACGGCTTGCGATCACCCACAATTTCTCTTGTTAACATTCTCCTGTTCTGTTAACTTTTCCGCATGAGGATTCCGATGACGATCAAATGACGAAGCGAGGACCGCCGAGCGATTCCTCGCATCGTCATTTACCGTCGTTGGAAGACGAGCAGGCGTGGATGGACAAGGAGAATTCTGCCTGCAATTTTCGAGATCAACGGCTCAAGAAGCGCTTCCGGCTGCTGCTTCAGCAGTTCTGGAATGGTATGGGGCAGACGATACCATTCGCCTGCCAGGACTGGGCAAGTACAAAGGCTGCTTATCGATTCTTCGCGAACGATCAGGTCTGTGAACAAGACATTTTAGGCGGCCATTTTCAGGCAACCAGGGAGCGCTTCGCAGGCGCGAATGGACCGATCTTGGTCCTTCAGGATACGACGACATTTTCTTATCAGCGAGATCAGCCAGAATACATTGGATTCATCGGCAAGACCAAGGTGCGCGGCAAGCCTCTAACCCAATGCGGCATCCTGATGCATTCCAGTCTGGCCGTGACGACAGAGGGAGTGCCGCTCGGTCTGGCTGCGGTCAAATTTTGGACCCGCAGTAAGTTCAAGGGCTGCAACGCGCTCAAGAAGACGATCAACCCCACGCGCGTGCCGATCGAAGAAAAGGAAAGCTATCGCTGGCTTGAGAACTTGAGGCAGTCAACCCAGCTATTCGACGACCCTCAGCGTTGCGTGCATATTGGCGACCGGGAGAGCGACATCTACGAGTTGTTCTGTACCGCGCAAGACATTGGCACGCATTTCCTTATCCGCACCTGCGTCGACCGCTTGGCTGGCGATGGCGACCACACAATTGCTCAGGAGATGGAGGAAGTAAAACTCAAAGGACTGCATCGAGTACGGACATCAGACTCGAAGGGAAATGTCGTCGATGCAGTCCTGGAAATCCGCTATCGCCGCATCAAGGTGCTACCACCAATTGGTAAGCAGAGCCGCTACCCAGCTCTCTCCTTGACCGTGCTTCATGCGCGCGAACGTAATACGCCGGCGAATCGGAAGCCCATCGAGTGGAAATTAATCACCGACTTGCCGGTGGCATCTCGGCGCGAGGCGATTGAAAAACTTGATTGGTACGCCATGCGTTGGAAAATCGAGACGTTCCACAAAATCCTGAAATCTGGGTGTAATGCCGAGGAGTCTCGGCTGCGCACGGCGGAACGGCTCGCCAACCTGATCTCTGTTTTCTGCATCATCAGCTGGCGCATTTTCTGGTTGACCATGCTCAACCGGACGTGCCCCGATGCAGAGCCCGAGAAGGCACTGACGCTTGCGGAAATTGATCTCCTCGATTGCCTGGTAAAAGACAGCAAGAGATCACACGATCAGTTGCCGCTTTCCCGATATCTCGAGAAAATTGCGCAACTCGGCGGATACCTCGCACGCGCCAACGATTCACCACCGGGAAACATCGTCATGTGGCGCGGCATGCGCCGACTCGCCGATATGCAACTTGGGTTTAATCTCGCCTCCGAAAGATATGGGTAATCGGAAGATTGAACGGACGCTTACCTTTTGTCTATCCTTTTAGAATAAAAAAAGCCCCGCAACCCCAGCAGCTTACGGCTGTGGGGTGCAGGGCCTTGCTTATTCAGTTGTAAGTGCTGCCCTTTAGCTGCTAAGGGGTTAATGCCCGGCTTGGGCCAGCACCGTTTCCAGCATTTCCACCACGAAGCGCTGCTTCTACTTGGGCAGTTCTGCCATGCGTTCCAGGCTGCGCTCCAGTTGCGAAACCGGGCCACGCTTGCCGCGTGCTGGCCGCGGGAAAAGAAGTCTCGATAGTTACCGGAAGTTCGGATGGAGATGCGCCGCCATGTAATTCCGGTGGGTAAGAATGGGTTTACCAACTTTCCGTTCTTCCGTAAAGGAATAAGGTCAGATTCGAATCGCCAAGATTGAAACCAAAAATGGCACTAGTGCGAGGCCTCAGAGGATTGCGCGTATCTGTTGTCACCGAATACCAATGAGACGGTGCCCAGATGGGTAGAGGCAAAAAAGCCCGCCTGGTCAGCGGAGAAACCTGCCAGGCCGGGAGAAAGATACCGCGATTGGTCCTCGCTCGGCCAGCGCGCCATTCCGGTTTGGAGGCGGATTCGGGAGGCGCGCTGGCGGCTGGGGAATCGGCGGTCTGGATTACTTAGCCGGTGCGGCTTCCTTGGCAGCGGCTACTTCTTTGGATGCAGCGGTTTTTTTGGAGTGCTTGGTCTTTTTCACTTCCTTGGTGGCGCCGGAGTGCTCGTGCGATGCGGCTGGGGCAGCAGCGGTGGCCGAGGAGGCTGGGGTAGCAGCTACGGCTGGGGTAGCAGGAGTTGCAGGAGTCGCCGGGGTAGCTGGAACAGCCGGAGTTGCTGGCGTTGCCGGTGCGGCTGCGGTAGCAGCAGGCATCGGGGCAGCGGCAGGCTTGGCTGCGTGGCCGCCGGCAGCCGGGGCTTGGGCGAAGGCAGCGGTTGCGAACAGGCCGGCGATCAGGGTGGCGATGGTCTTCTTCATGGTCAAGCTCCTCGGAGAGAATTGGGTAAATCGTTCAGGGTGTCGTGCACTATTGCCGTGTCACTGAGCCTAAAAACGATGCCAAAGTCGCGCTAGTTGACGATCTTTACACATGGTTACATCTGCCAAAACTGCTTACAAAGTGCGGCAGATAACCGTGGCGGCGCAGCGCTGCCCGTACAGTGTCCCTATGACGGACGCACTCAAGACTTACAAGGCGAAGCGGGACTTCAGCATTACGCCGGAACCCGCAGGGGGAGGCCAGCCGGGACGGGGGCGGCTGGCCTTCGTTATCCAGAAACATTGGGCGCGTCGCCTGCACTACGACTTTCGCCTGGAGCTCGACGGCACCATGAAAAGCTGGGCGGTGCCGAAAGGGCCGAGTTACGACACCCATGACAAGCGCATGGCGGTGCACGTCGAGGACCATCCGATTTCCTATAACGAGTTCGAAGGCACGATTCCGGAAAAGCAGTACGGCGCGGGAAAGGTCATCATCTGGGACCGCGGCACCTGGGAGCCGGTCGACGACCCTCGCAAGGGCTACCGGGCGGGCAAGCTGGTGTTCAACCTTCACGGCCACAAGATGCACGGCCGCTGGGCACTGGTGCGCATGCGCGGCAAGGGTGAAGACAAGGAGCCCTGGCTGCTGATCAAGGAAAAGGATGAATACGTCCGCCCGGCCGCGGAGTTCAGCGTGGTGGACGAAATGCCGGACAGCGTCAAGTCGCTTGGCCCGGCGGCGGCCGTACCGGTTGCGGAAAAGCCTGCAGCCCCGCGCGTCAAACGCTTGCCCAAGGAACTGGAACCCGAGCTGGCGACCCTGGTCGATGGCCCGCCTGCCACGCCGGACGACTGGCTGTTCGAGGTCAAATACGATGGCTACCGCCTGCTGGCCCGCATCGAAGACGGGGACATCACCCTGCACACCCGCAACCGCAACGACTGGACGCACAAGCTCGAACCCTTGCGCGCGGCGCTGGCCAAGGCCAGGCTGCCGGACGGCTGGTACGACGGCGAAATAGTGGTCCACAACGAAGAAGGACGGCCCGATTTCGGCCTGCTGCAGCAAGCCTTCGATGGCCAGCGGACAAAAGATATCGTTTACTTCCTGTTCGACGCACCTTACCTTGGCGGTGAGGACTTGCGTGGGCTGCCGCTTGAAGAGCGCCGCGTCAGGCTCGAAGCTGCGATGGCCAAGGTCAAGGGCGACACGGTGCGCCTGAGCGCAATCCTGCAGGCTTCTCCCGACGAAATGCTGGCTGCCGCCTGCAAGATGGGCCTTGAAGGCGTCATCGGCAAACGCCGCGACTCCACCTACACCGAACGCCGCTCGCGTGACTGGATCAAGCTCAAATGCGCCCAGCGCCAGGAGTTCGTCATTGGCGGCTACACTGACCCGCAGGGAAGCCGCACGGGCATCGGTTCGCTGCTGCTCGGCGTCTACGGCAAGGATGGCGAGCTGCATTACGCCGGCAACGTCGGTACCGGATTCAATGACAAGACCCTGCGCGACCTTGCGGATAAACTGAAGCGCCTGAAGGCCGACGCGAGTCCGTTTGCGGCCAGCAAAGCCATTGCCCGCAAGGCGCATTGGGTCAAGCCGCAACTGGTGGCGGAAGTCAGCTTCGGCGAATGGACGCGCGGCGGTTCAATCCGTCATTCCGTCTTCCAGGGCCTGCGCAAGGATAAGAAAGCCGGTGAAATCAGCCGCGAAGTGGCGGCTCATGTGGAGGAGGAAACCGTGCATAGCAAACTGCCCGCCTCACTCAAGGTCACCAATCCGGACCGGCTGGTCGACCCGGCCAGCGGCATGAAGAAGATCGACGTGGTGCGCTATTACGCCCTGGTCGCCGATCTGATGCTGGAGCACACCAGGGGCCGTCCCGTGGCGCTGCTGCGCGCGCCGGAAGGCGTTGGCGCCGAGCTGTTCTTCCAGAAGCACGCCGATGTCAGTAAGCTGAAAGGATTGAAGGAGTTTCCGCGCGAGCTTGACCCCGATCATCCGCCGATGCTGGAAGTGGCCACCACCCAGGCCCTGCTGGCGGCGGCCCAGTTCAATGTGATCGAATTTCACACGCAGAATGCATTCGGCCGCACCTACGAGAAGCCAAACCGCATCCTGTTCGACCTCGACCCAGGCAGCGGCGTGGAATGGGCGCAGATCCAGGAAGCGGCGCAGCTGGTGCACGCCTTCCTGGATGAATTGGGGCTGCCGTGCTTCCTCAAGACCAGTGGCGGCAAGGGCTTGCATGTGGTGGTGCCGATCAAGCCATACTATGACTGGGACACGGTGAAAGCATTCAGCAAGCAGGTGGTGGAGCATATGGCGGCGACGCTGCCGGACAGGTTTGCGGTCAAAAGCGGGCCGAAAAACCGGGTCGGAAAGATCTTCATCGATTACTTGCGGAATGGACGCGGCGCGACGACCGTCGCCGCGTGGTCTGCCCGCGCGCGGCCGGGGCTCGGCATATCAGTGCCCGTCGGCTGGGACGAGCTGGCCGGCTTGCGCGGCGGCGATCATTGGACCGTGGCGACGGCGCATACGCGGCTGGATGTCGGCAATACGCCGTGGGCCGATTATGCGAAAGCCGCTGTCGGCCTGGCGCCGGCGATGAAGGCAATCGGCGCGGCAGGCTAGGCTAGGCGGCCTTGCGGCGCGTGCTGGTGGACTTGGCGGAGCTCTTGGCTGCGCTGGTGCGTTTGGCGGCGGGCTTGGCCGACGATGTGGAGCGCGAGGAACTGGTGCTGCGGGCTTTGCTGGCGCCGGTGTTGGTGCTGCGGCGCGCGCGCGGTGCGCGTGGCGCTGCTTCTTCCTCGTCCTCTTCCTCCTCGGTAGCGGCGGCTGCGGAGCGGCCTTTCGATCCCAGGCTTTGCTTCAGCAAGGCGACCAGGTCGACCACGTTGCTGGCTTTGGGCGCAGGTGCTTCGCCGGTCGGCTCGGTCAGCGTGTGGGTCTGGCCGGCTTTGACTTTCTTCTCGACCAGTTTGAGCACGTCTTCGCGGTAGGTGTCGTGGTATCCCTTGGGGTTCCACTTCTCGCTCATTTCCTCCACCAGCGACAGGGCCATCTTCAGCTCCTTGTCGGTGATGCCGGAATGGCCCGGCAGCTTGAGGTCTTCGGGGTTGCGGATTTCGGTCGCATAACGCAGCGTATTCATGATGATGCCGTCGCCAACGGATACCAGGGCGCACAAGTGCTGCCGCGTGCGGATCACCACCGTCGCAATCGCAATCCTGCCGGCCTTGCTCAGCGTTTCGCGCAGCAAGGCATAGACCTTGTCGCCACCGCGTCCGGGGGATAGGTAGTAGGGCGTTTCAAAGAAGGTCAGCGGAACCGAGTCGGCATCCACGAAGGCTATGATGTCGATGGTCTGTGTCGCCTTGGGATTTGCCAGCCGCAAATCTTCGTCGCTGAGAACGACGTACTCGCCATCTGAATACTCGTAGCCTTTGACGATATTGTCCCAGGTGACTTCCTTGCCGGTGCCCTTGTTGTAGCGCTTGAAGCCGATCGGCGAGAAGTCCCGCTTGTCCAGCATGGTCAGGTCCAGGTCGTGCGATTCGACTGCCTTGTGCAGCTCCACCGGAATGTGCACCAGGCCGAAACTGATCGCGCCTTTCCAGAGTGCTCGTGCCATGTTTACTCTCCGATACTTCCGGTGATCGGTAAAACGATACCGGTGATGTAGCTTGCACACGAAGGCGCCGCCAGGAACACGAAGGCGGGGGAAATTTCCTCCGGCTGTGCGGGGCGGTGCATATCGGTCTGCGAGCCGAATTCCTTGATCTTGTCGGGCGACTGGTCGGCCGGATTCAAGGGCGTCCATACCGGCCCGGGCGCTACCGCGTTGACGCGGATGCCTTTCTCCAGCAGGTTGGATGCCAGAGACATCGTGAATGCGTGGATGGCGCCTTTGGTGGTCGAGTAGTCCAGCAGCTTTTTCGAGCCGCGCAAGCCGACTACCGAACCGGTATTCAGGATCGAACTGCCGCGTTTCATATGCGGCAGCGCTGCCTTGGCCATGTGGAAGTAACCGTAGATATTGGTCTTCATGGTCAGGTCGAAGCGTTCTTCCGACAGTTCCTCAAGTGATCCGGCATGTTCCTGGAAAGCGGCATTGTTGACCAGGATATCGATCTGCCCGAAGGCATGCAGCATCTCATCGACCGCATGGCGGCAAAAACCGGGATCGCGCACGTCGCCCGGGATCAGGATGCAGCGCTGGCCCTCGGCTTCGACATGGCCCTTGGTCTCGTCTGCATCGGCCTGTTCCTCGGGCAAGTAGACCAGGGCGACATCGGCGCCTTCACGGGCATACAGGACGGCAATCGCGCGGCCAATCCCGGAATCGCCGCCGGTAATCAATGCGGCCATGCCGGCCAGCTTGCCGCTGCCGCAGTAGTCGGGCGCCATGAACTGCGGCTTCAACTGCATTTGCTGTTCAATGCCGGGCTTTTCCAGGTGTTGCCCGGGCAGCGGCGGCGCCGGGAAATCGTGCGTTCCAGTCTGTGCGGGCTGCTTCTTTTCCTCGCTTTTTGGCCTGGCTGCGTCGCGCTGGTCCTGCTCTTGCTGGACGGTTCGCTGTTCGCTGCCCGCGCCAGTCTTTTGCTGCGAATTGCCCATGACTTCCTCCTGTGCTCGGAAGTCCAGTATTCGCCCCAGCAACGTTGCTAACCGTGCGCTCCCACACATAAATAGGGATGTTGTCTGGAGTGAACTTGTGGCAAACTAATCCAATGCCTACTGCTGCGGGCCGCCGTCAACGTACCGGCCTTTTCCTCCATCCCGATCCCGCGCGACGCCAGGAATTCATGACGGCTTGCGCTGAGTCGTTCGATCGTTTGCTGACTGCGGACAGCATTGCCAGCGCACGCTATGCGATGGCGCACAACAAGATTTCCCTGCTCATCATCGACCTCGATGGCCCCGCGATGGCGGCCGGCAATGAGCTGGCTGCATTGGTGCGCAGCCGCGCCGGCGCGCCAGTCCTCGTGCTGTGTCCATTCACACGCTCCTCGACAATGGCTGAGTTGATGGCGCAAGGCCCGCTGACTTACCGTATCACGCCGATTGCGCCGGAAGAATTGCTGGAAGCGGTGACCGGGCTGTTGGCGCCCGCGGCCAATACCAAGGCGTCGGCGCAGCAGCACCTGCTGGACCTGGAAGCGGACTTGAACGATTTGCTGGCCATCCAGCGCAGCTTGCAGCGTGCTCTTTACGGCTCGGAAGAAATCGAACGGATGGGGGGCCGCATCTGCAATGCACTGTGCAGTTATCCGGGTATCTGCCACGCATCCCTGCTGCAGGTGGTCGACGATGGCGCATTGCGGCTGGTGGCCCAGGACGGGCGAGTCGACCTCGATATCAAGGAAGTGCTGGGCGGACGTGATGAACTGCTTGAAGCGCCGGTGCGGCGTGGCGAGATGGTGCTGCTTGATGCGCCGTCCAAGGCGGGCGATCCGGAACTGACGGCAATGCTGGAAGAGCAGGGGGTGCACATGCTGCTGGCCTTCCCGCTGCGCGGCGAGCCCGGCGGTCCCCTGTTGGGCGCGATCTGCATGTTGTTTGACCGGCCGCTGGTGATGAGCCGCGAGCATTTCAGCTGCTTCGGCTCGGCTGCACAATTGATCAGTTTTGGCATGGTGATGAGCGAGCTGCGCCACCAGAACAACGCCCTGGGCCTGGAGATCACGCAAATCACGCCTTTCGACGGGCTGACCGGCGTGTCCAACCGACGCCAGGGTGAACAGGTCCTGGACAGCGAAATCCGGCGCGCGCGCCGCTACAGCTTGCCGCTGGCGGTGATCGCTTTTGACCTGGACAGCTTCCGCACCATCAATGAGCTGTACGGCTACACGACCGGCGACCGCGCCCTGGCGGTGCTGGCTGCCATGGTCCAGACCCGCTTGCGTAACTCCGACACGATGGCGCGCATGCGCGGCGAACAATTCATGATCATCGCGACGCATACGGTGGCGATCGATGCCTACAAACTGGCCGAAGAACTGCGCGAGACCATTGCTGCTACCGAACTGCCGGGCGGGGATACCGTCACGGCCAGCTTCAGCGTAGCCCAGCTTGCGCCCGACGAAGGCGCCACCGAGCTGGTAACCCGGCTTGAGGCGGCACTGCACCGCGCCAAGCGGGCGGGACGCAACTGCGTTGAACTGGCCATGGCACGCTAAAAAAAACGGCGGCTCACCCTCGCAAGCCGCCGCAAAGCACGATAGATAGATGATGTTCGTCATCCACGTGTGATATATTACATCCATAATAAAAATAATCAAGGAGAGGATCATGCGTGTAAGCAGGGAACAAGCGGCGCTGAACCGTGAACGCATTGTTGAAACGGCATCCCGGCTATTCCGGGAAAAGGGCTATGACGGCATCGGCGTGGCCGACCTGATGAAAAGCGCCGGTCTGACGCACGGCGGCTTTTACGGCCACTTCGCCTCCAAGGAAGACTTGCTGGCCGAAGCGTTCGGCAAGGCGATGGAGAATTCCGCCAAACGCTGGCGCGAACTGCTGGCCGAAGAACCGGCCAATCCGCGTGCGGCACTGGCCCATATGTACCTGACTCCCAAGCACCGTGACAACCCGGGCAAGGGTTGCGCCCTGGCTTCGCTCGGCCCCGACGTTTCGCGCGTCGGCCCGGAAGTGCGGCATGCGATGGACGAGAGCTTCAAGGCGCAGCTCGACGCACTGGCGCAGGCGCTGCCTGGCGCGCCGGCGCAGGCACGGCAGGATGCCATTGCCACGTACGCTGCAATGGTCGGCGGCCTGGTGCTGGCGCGTTCGGTCGCGGATAAAAAACAGTCCGACGAAATCCTGGCTGCCGTGCTGTCTTCGCTGGAACAGGATCGCTGATGCTGGCTTGGCTGCGAAACTACCGGCGCGCAATGCTGCCGGGGGATATCAGTGCGGGCATCGTGGTAGCGATGATGATGATCCCGCAAGGGATGGCGTATGCGCTGGTGGCCGGGTTGCCGCCGGTGACCGGCATTTATGCCAGCATCCTGCCGCCTGTCGTTTACGCGCTGTTCGGCACCAGCATGACGCAATCGGTGGGGCCGATGGCGATCGTGTCGCTGATGACGGCGGCCATTATCGGCCCGATGGCGGCGGCCGGCTCCGGCCTGTATTCGGTACTGGCCGCGCAACTGGCGCTGGTGGCGGGGGCGGTGCTGCTGCTGTGCGGCCTGCTGCGGCTTGGCTTCCTTGCCAATTTCTTCTCGCGTCCCGTCATGAGCGGCTTCACCGTCGGTTCCGCGCTGTTGATCGCCTGGGGCCAGCTCAAGCCTTTGCTGGGCGCCGAACTGCCGCACTGGCACGGACCGAGCGCTGCACTGGGCCTGGGCTCAGTCCTGCTGCTGGTGCTGTCGCGCAGCCACCTGGCGCGTTTGCTGCGTGCCTTCGGCATGAAAGCGGCGGCTGCCGATATGGCGACACGCCTGGCGCCGATGCTGGTGGTCATGCTTGGGCTGGTCCTGGTGCAGGTGCTGGGGCTGGAAGCAATGGGCGTGAAAACGACGGGTAAGGTGCCAAGCGGCCTGCCGCAACTGAACCTGGCCATGTCGCCGGCGCATTGGCAGCCGCTGCTGCAACCCGGCTTGCTGGCTGGCTTCGTGATCTTCATCATGAGCATGTCGGCAGCGCAGTCGCTGGCCTTGAAGCGCAATGAGAAACTGGTCAGCAACCATGAATTGATCGGCCTGGGCGCGGCCAATGTGGCCAGCATGGTGTCGGGAGCATTCCCGGTGACCGGCAGCATGTCGCGTTCGGCGGTGAATTTTGCAGCGGGTGCGCAGACGCCGCTGGCCAGCATCTTCACGGCCGCCTTGCTGGCCCTGGCGCTGGTGGCGCCCACCGGTTGGTTGGCACTCTTGCCGATGCCGGTGCTGGCAGCGACCATCATAGTCGCGGTGCTGGGCATGCTGGAACTGGGCACGCTGCGCACTGCGTGGCGCTACGACCGCGGCGATGCCCTGGCGTGGTTTGCCAGTGCGACGGGCGTGGTGGCGCTGGGAGTGGAAGCGGGCGTGCTGGTGGGCGTGGCGCTGTCGATGGGCACCCTGATCTGGCGCGCCAGCCGGCCGCATATCGCGGTACTGGGCCGCATCGCGGGCAGCGAGCATTTCCGCAATATCGAACGCTATCCGGCCGAGACCAGGCCGGAACTGCTGGCGCTGCGCATCGATGCCAACCTGTTCTTCGGGAACGTGGAAGCGGTGCAGGAGCGCATCGAGGATGAATTGCGCAGCCACCCGGCAGCGCGCCACCTGGTGCTGGTGATGACGGCGGTCAGCTCGATCGATACGTCGGCACTGTTTGCGCTGTCGGAGTTGAACCTGAGCCTGGCGCGGCGCGGCATCGGCTTCCACCTGGCCGAGGTCAAGGGGCCGGTGATGGACCGCCTGCGCCAGTCGGACTTGCTGCAAACGCTGAACGGCGAAGTTTTCCTCAGCATCGACATCGCCGACAAAAAGTTGCAGTAGCCGTTGGATTGGGTATTATCGCTGCAACATGGGCGGCATATCCTTCAAACGACTTTGGGCAGGCTTACTATTCGCCGCGTGGGCGCTGGCCGCACACGGCGCAGGCGCCCCGGGCATCGCGGGCGCCCACGTCCTGTTGCTCAATTCATACAGCCCAGGCCGGCCGGGGATCGACCGGGTCAACGACGCATTCATCCAGCGCCTGCGTGAAAGCGGCATCCCGCTCGAACATATCCATGTCGAATTCCTGAACCAGGAGCAGCCCAATGCCGAAATGGTGGCGGCGGCGCGGCGCGCCTTGCTGCTGGCGCAGTATGGAGGCGGGCGCATCGACATGCTGGTGGTGCTGCAGCAGCCGGCGCTGAACTTTGCCTTGCGTGAGCTGGCGGAACTCGCGCCAGGAGCCCCGCTTTTGACCGACAGCGAGCCGTCGACCGTGCAAATGGCCGCCAACACCCGTCCTGTCTTCCTATACACGATCGTTCCCGATCTCGGCGCAACCGTCAAAGAGGTGATGGCGCTGTTGCCGCGCACCCGGCGCGTCGTGATACCGGGCGGCGTCAGTGAAGCCGACCGCGCCTTCCAGCGCCAGGCGGAGGTTGACCTGGCGCCATGGCTGCGCAGCCTGCAGGTCGAATTCCTTCAGAACATGAGCTGGGCCGAGCAGATGCGCTACATCGGCAACCTGACGCCGGATACCGTGGTGGTAACGGGTATGTTCAACCGCGACCGCGACGGCTATTCGCTGCCCACCATCGACGCCGCGCGCGATACGATGCGCGCGGCTAACGTGCCGGTGTTCGCCTTGTTCGACAGCGTGGTGGGCGAGGGCTCCGTGGGCGGTGCGGTACGCAACCTGCGCCAGTCCGGCCGCGAACTGGCAGACCACGCGCTTGCCGTGATTGACGGGCGCCTGGCAGCCAGGGACGCACTGACCAGGGTGCCTGTCGGTCCGGTGCAAAGCCTGTACGACTGGCGCCAGCTCGAACGCTGGAACATCGATCCCGCGCCGATTGGCGGCGCGACCATCCTGTTCAAGCCGCCATCGTTGTGGCGAGCCTATCGCGGCGCGGTGCTGGGCGCGGGCAGCGTGATCGTGCTGCTGGCCGGGCTGCTGGCGGCGATGCTGGCGGCGATGCTGCTGCGGCGGCGCCGCTTCGGTTGATTCCGCGCGCTGCCTGATACGTTCCGGCACAATCTCGCCATTGACGCCGCCGGGCCTTTGGCCGTAAGGTACACTCCCGGAACCGTTACCAACCTGAGCTTCGGGAGCACCATGAAACAGATTGTCGCAGCACTCGCCATCGCAGCAGCCTTCAGTTCTCCATCCTTCGCAGCAGCCAAACCCGGTAGTGCCGACGCCCGTTTCACCGCGATCCATAAGGCGGAGTGGAAGTGGCGCCTTCAGCAAAGGCTGGAAGACGATGAGGACGATGTGCGTGGCGTCGAGAGCAAGCTGCCGAACGTCAGCCTGGCAGTGCAGCTGGAGCGCCAGAAGAAGTGGGAGGAAACGCTGCGCCAACTCGAAAGCATCAAGCCCGAACAGCTTTCGAACAAGGAGCGCATCAACTACCAGGTGTACCGCGCGCAGGTCGCGGCGCTGCTGGACAACCAGCGCTTCCGCGAATACGAAAAGCCGCTGAACGCAGACTCTTCGTTCTGGGGCAACCTGGCCGGAGAGGCGCGCAAGTCCTTCCGCACTGCCGAAGACTACCGCAATTACGTGGCACAGCTGAACGACGTGCCGCGCTACTTCAGCGAAGAGATCGCCAATATGCGCGCCGGCCTGGCGCGCGGCTTCACGCCGCCGAAGATCACGCTGGAGGGCCGCGACAAGTCGATTACCTCGGTCACCGAGGCGAAGCCGGAAGACGTGGTGTTCTTCAAGCCATTCAAGGAAATGCCGAACGTGATTCCGGCTGCCGAACAGCAAGCGCTGAAGGCGCAAGGCCTGCAGGCGATCCGCGAAAAAGTCATCCCGGCCCACGCCGCGCTGCTGAAATTCATGCGCGAGGAATACGTCCCGAAAGCCAAGGAGTCCCTGGCTGCGGAGAGCTACCCTGACGGCAAGGCGTACTACCAGTCCAAGATTGTCGAATTCACGACCACCAACCTGACGGCCGACCAGATCCACCAGATCGGCCTGGATGAAATGGCGAAGATCCGCGCCGAAATGCAGGAGGTGATGAAGCAGGTTGGCTTCAAGGGCGACCTGCCGGCCTTCCTGCAGTTCCTGCGCACCGATCCGCAGTTCTACGCCAAGACGCCGGAAGAACTGCTGATGCGCGCGGCGTGGATCGCCAAGAAGTTCGATGGCAAGGTGGCGGATTATTTCGGCCGCCTGCCGCGCAGCCGCTTCGCCATCATCCCGGTAGCGCCGGAGATCGCGCCGTTCTACACCTCGGGCCGCGGCGGCCCGGGCGGCTACTGGGTCAACACCTACAACCTGCCGGCGCGCCCTCTGTATTCGCTGCCCGCGCTGACGCTGCATGAATCGGCGCCGGGCCACGCTTTCCAGATGCCGATCGCGCTGGAACAGAAGGGCCGCCCGCCATTCCGCAACGCCTACATTTCCGCCTACGGCGAAGGCTGGGCGCTGTATTCCGAGCGCCTGGGCACCGAGATGGGCATCTACGAAACCCCGTATGAAGTGTTCGGCATGCTGAGCTACCAGGCCTGGCGCGCGTCGCGCCTGGTGGTGGACACCGGGATTCACGCCAAAGGCTGGACCCGTGAACAGGCGCAGCAATACCTGATGGAGAACACGGCGCTGTCCTCGCACGAAGTCATGACCGAGGTGGACCGCTATATTTCCTGGCCGGGCCAGGCGCTGTCTTACTATCTCGGCGAGATGGCGATCTTCGAAGCGCGCAAGAAAGCGGAGCAGGCCCTGGGCAGCAAGTTCGATATCCGTGCCTTCCACGACACCATCCTGGAACTGGGTTCGGTGCCGCTGCCGGTGCTGCAGGCGCGCATCGATGAATTCATTGCCAGCGGCGGCAAGAGCCCATATCCGAAGGAATAATCGCACCTGCGTGGTGCATTGCTTTATGCTGGTGCAAAAAAAGTGAGAGAATCACTTGAAAATACTGGCATGAGTCTTGCAGATATAGGTCACATGACTGATCGCACTACGCTTACCGTAACAAACCAGGGGAACCGTCCTATCCAGGTCGGCTCCCATTTCCACTTTTTCGAAGTCGATTCGGCGCTGCAGTTCGAGCGCTGGAAAGCTTATGGCATGCGGCTCGATATCGCGCCGGGAACGGCGTTGCGCTTCGAGCCGGGCAAGGCGCAGACCATCACGCTGGTGCGCCTTGAGGGGGATGCGGAAGTCGCCGGCTTCAGCGCTGGCGCAAGACGATAGGCGCCATCAGCTCGGGATGCTTGCCGAGGTGGCCATCGAAACCGGCGCGAATGGCCGCCATATCCTTTTCCTCATCGCCGGTCAGCCAGATATGCTCGGTCAAGCCCAGGGTCTTGTTCGGGTAATCGATATACACCAGCACCAGCGGCACCCTGGCGGCCATCGCCAGCTGATAGAAGCCGCTCTTCCAGTAAGGCTTGTAGCCGCGCGTGCCTTCCGGCGTGATGCCGACCCAGTACCAGTCTTCCTTCATCATCGCATCGGCCTGGGCCTGGATCAGGCCTTGCGGCGCGCTGCGGTCGACCGGCGCACCGCCGAGGTAGTAGAACCAGCGGCCCAGCAGCGGGATCTTGAACAGGCTGTCCTTGGCCAGCCAGCGGAACGGCAGGTCCAGCGTCCATTTGCCGAGCACGCCGATGATGAAATCCCAGTTCGAGGTGTGCGGGTAGACCACGGCAATGCCGCGCGGCCCTGGCAGCGGCCTGAACTTCATCTGCCATCCGAATGCATGCAACAGCCTTAAGGCGACGCGCTGCTTTAGTGTTGGCAGTTTGTCCGCCTCTAGCTTATATTGATCCATGCCTTCCCCATTGTTTTATTTGCACCATTAAATGTTTGTAACTTCTGGTGCTGAAAAATTGTGCGGCGGTATTCTATCCCGCCGGTCCTCGGGGCAGCAAGGTGAAATTATGACAAGGCAAGTGTTGTGCGTCGCCGCTACAACGGCTGCGCTGCCGGCGGCGTTGCTTGCCGCCGACCAAACCTTCGACGTCTGCCATGTGTGCGGCTTGGCCCAGGCAGCGGCGGCCTTGCGCGAACAGCACTTCCCGGTTGGCTTGCTGGTGCTGGATGACTGGACCGGCCCGCTCACCGAACTCGACCATTTCTTGCGCCGCCACAGCCGCCCGCGCTGGATAGCGGTGTTCCTGCCCCAGGCTTTGGAGCAGACGGCCTTCCGGCAACTGATACACGACCACTGTGTCGACTTCCACACCTGGCCGCTGGACGCCGGGCGCCTCAGCCATACACTGGGACACGCGCTCGGCCTGGCCGCGCTTTCCGAGCTCGGCCATTTGCCGGAAGCGTGCCAGTCCATGCGCCTGACCGGTACCAGCACAGCCATTACGCTGCTGCGCCAGCAGATACTGAAAGTGGCCGGGGCCGATGCGCCGGTGCTGATCTGGGGCGAAAGCGGTACCGGCAAGGAGCTTGTGGCGCGCGCGATACATGAGCACTCAGGGCGGCGCGACGGGCCATTCGTGCCCATCAATTGCGGCGCGATCCCGGCCTCGCTGGTGCAATCGGAATTGTTCGGTTACGAGAAGGGTGCCTTTACCGGCGCCGGTCCCGGCAAATGCGGCTTGATCGAATCGGCCAGCGGCGGCTCCATTTTCCTTGATGAGATTGGCGATCTGCCGCTCGAGCTGCAGGCCAACCTGCTGCGTTTCCTGCAGGAGAAAACCATTTACCGGGTGGGCGGGACGCGCAGTGTGCCGGTCGATGCGCGCGTGATCGCCGCTTCTCACGTCAAGCTGGGAGATGCGGTGGAACGCGGACTGTTCCGGGAAGACTTGTTCTACCGGCTCAATGTCCTGACCTTGCAGGTACCGGCCTTGCGCGAGCGGCGCGACGACGTGGTGCCACTCGCGCAGGAGGTTTTCCATAGTTATGCCACCGAGCGTGCGCGTCGGGTGCGCGGCTTCAGCAACGGTTCGTTGCGTGCGCTGCGCGCGCACGACTGGCCGGGCAATGTGCGCGAACTGCTGAATCGCGTGCGGCGCGCAGCCGTGATGGCCGACGGCGCGCTGATCCAGCCGCACGACCTGGAACTCGATGGCATCGACAGCAGCGCTGCCACCGAAGACCTTGATACCGCGCGCGCCAGCGCCGAACGATTGGCCCTGCAGGGCCGCATTGATGCTGGCCACAGCATTACTTCGGTGGCGCGCGAACTCGGTGTATCGCGCATGACGCTCTACCGCCTGATGGCGAAACACGGCATCCAGCGCCCATCGCGCCGCAGCGAAGACTGAGCTCCCGAACAGCCGCGTAACATCATTGTGACATTGCGGTGTACGCCTTGTCTCCTATGACAGTAGGCAGAGGGCGGGTACAAGCCTGTCACAGTTGCGTGACAAAGCAACCTCCTGGATGCATGCCACTTGCTGCGTTGCCGCATCAAAGTCGAGCAATTTCAACAGCTTAGTGCGGGTGGCATCAAGCTTGCGATATCGGTTCAGGCCCCAGCATTGCGGGCAATTCAAGAACACGACATCAGCGAGGACGAGATGAAGAAAACTTTGCTTGCAGCAGCCATCGCACTGGCGATGGGTAGTGCATTCGCGCAGGAGACACCGCCGCCCAACGTGAGCCAGACCGGCCCGGGCGCACAGGCTAACGACAATTCGACGGCCACGCAGGACAGCAGCCAGGCCAACGCGAACAACAACAGCAGCGGCGCCGCCGATGCGGCAGCCGCCGGCGCCGCAGCTGCCAACAATGGCGCGACTGCGACATCGTCGATGACCAATGCCTTCAATACATCGACCGCGACCGCGGTCAGCACACTGACCGGTACCGTCACCAACAACGTGATCAACAATATCGGCAATGTAGCCAGCAACGGCGGCAATGCCAATGGCGGCGCGGGTGCCGGCGCCACTGCCGGTAGCGCACTGGGCGGCAATGCCGCCGGTACCGGCGGGGCTGGCGGCATGTCCAGCGGCGGGGCCGGCGCAGCGGGCGCTGCAGGTGGCATTGCCGTCAATGGCAGTGCGACTGGCGGCGCAGGCAACGGCGGCGGCGGCATCGGTGGTGCAGCCACGGCAGGAGCCGGTGGCGGCGGCACCACGGGCGCTGGCGGCCTGGCAGCCGGTGCGGCGAGCGGGCGCGGCGGTGATGGCGCTCGCGGCGGTGAGGGCGGCGCCGGCGGCGCCGGCGGCATCGTCGTGGCTGGCGCTGGCGGCGCCGGCGGTGCGGGCGGTGCGGCAGCAGGCGGTGCCGGCGGCCTGGTCGGCACGGCGGGCAGTGGCGCAGGCGGTGCGACAGGTGCGGCGACTGGTGCACGCGGCGGTGACGGTGGTGCAACCGGAGCGGCCAGCGGCGGCATGGGCGGTGCAGGCGGTGCAGGCGGGGCTGCCGGCGCCGGCGGTATGGCCGGCGCAACCGGCAGTGTCGCCACCGGCGCGTCGACATCGAGCCAAACTTCGACTGGCGGTGCGGCATCCAGCGGCGGCGCGGGCTCGAGCAATACCGCGTCGAATGGCACCGGCGGTACGGAACCGCTCACCATTCCGGGCATGGGCGACCAGAACAGCACCGGCGGAACCACCGGCACGGCTGACGGCCGTTCGGCCAATACCGGCAACGCTTCCACTTCCGGCGCAGGTACCAGCGGCGCCGGCGGCACGGGTGGCGCTGGCGGCGGCGGCGGGGCTGGCGCCGCAGGCGGCAGCGGTGCGGCGGCCAGCAATACCGCAGGCAATGGCGCTGCGGGCGGGGCCAACAGCTCGGGTGCCGGCGGCGGCAGCGGTGCGGTGGCGGCCACTGGCGGTGCGGGTGCTGCCGGCACTGGCGGCGCAGGCGGCGGCGGTGCGGCGGGCGGCAATGGCACCAGCACCGGCGGCGCTGGTGCAGCGGGCGGCAATGGCGGCAACGGCGGCTCAAGCGGCCTGGCCAGCAATACTGCCGGCTCCAGTGGCGCTGCAGGCGGCGGCACGGGCGGCGCCGCAACCGGGGGCAACGGTAGCGGTGCGGCGGGCACCGGCGGCGCGGCGACCAATGGCAATGCCACCGCTGGTGACGGCGGCGCCGGCGGTGCAGGTGGCGGCGGCAATGTCGCTGGCGCGGGCGGCGACGGCGGCACCAATACCGCCGGCGCTGCCACCGGCGGCAATGCTACCGGCGGCAACGGCGGGGCTGGCGGCACCAATAACGTGACTGCTGGCACGTTCGACATGTCGAACACCATGAGCGGTGTCGGCCAATCGGCCGCCGGCATCATGGTCATCAGCCAGAACAACGGCATGTCCTCGCTGGTGCAGCAGAGCGTGAACGTGCAGGCCAACCTGGCCGTGGGCAAATAGCCCGCGCGGCATCATGCGAAGCTTAGGCAGGCCAGTGCCAGTCCTGGCCCTGTGCGCCGCTTTGGTGCCGGGCCTGGCGGCGGCGTCGCCGTGGATAGGCGCGCTGCCGCTTGGCCCGCTGGCAGTAGCGGCGGGCCCGTCCCCGCCTGTAACGCGGTCCGCGGCCCAGCCGCAGCCGGCGGCGGCCGATAACGAGCGCCCCGCGCAGGATGAGCGACTCGAACAGATGCGCGGCGGCAGCGATGCGCCGTGGAGCGATATGAAGCTGGCCGGTACCGTGGCTAACAACAGCGCGGTGAACGTGGTTACCGGCGCCAATATCGTGACTGACGGTGCGTTCAGCAACGCATCGGGCATGCCGATGGTGATCCAGAATTCGGGCGCCAACGTGCTGATCCAGAATGCAACCATCGTCAACGTGCAGATCAAATGAGATGCCTCATCAGCGTTCTGGCATTGCTGCCGGCCTTTGCCGTGCAGGCCGCCGACTTTTCAGCCGGCGGCGCCAGTTTTGTCTTGCCGGTGACCAGCCTGAAGGAGGCGCGTTTCCGCACTACGGTGCGGCAGCAATATGATTTCAGTTGCGGCTCGGCGGCGCTGGCGACCCTGCTTAGCCATCACTATGATTTCCAGGTCACGGAACAGGAGATTTTCCGTGACATGTTTGTGCGCGGCGACCAGCCGCGCATCCGGCGCGAAGGTTTTTCGCTGCTGGACATGAAGCGTTACCTGGCCACGCGCGGCTTTACGGCGGACGGTTTCGAGCAGCCGCTGGACAAGCTGGCGCAGGCTGGCTTGCCGGCGATCGTGCTGGTGGCCGACAACGGCTATCGGCATTTCGTGGTGATCAAGGGCGTGCAGGGCGAACGGGTGCTGTTGGGCGATCCGGCCGGCGGCACGCGCGCCTTGTCGCGCCAGGGTTTTGAGGCGATCTGGCAAAACCGCCTGTTGTTCGTGATCCATGGCAGGCCCGGCAAGCCGCACTTCAACGAAACCGCCGACTGGCGCGTGGCGCCGCAGGCGATGCTGTCGGAAGGGATCCTGCGCGACAGCCTGCGCGACGTGACGGTGCCGAAACTGGGCGCCAGCGATTTTTGAGGGAGGGGCAGCATGAAACGAGGAATCGGCGTGGTGGCGGGCTGGCTGCTGGTGTTGGCAGGGCCCGCCACGGCGCAGGGGCCGCCAGAAGGCTGGGCGCCGGCGCCGGAAGCGCGCCTGGAAGAGGCCCGTGGCGGCTTCGAAAGCGGCAATGGCTTGCTGGTGGCCTTGGGCGTGGAGCGCATGGTCGAAGTCAACGGCGTGGTGGTGGCCCGCAACCGCGTCGAGCTGGCAGACGTGGCGCGGCTGGCGAATGTGCCCGACGCTGCCGCGGCGCTGGCGCCGATGCTGGTGCAGAACAATACGAACGGGCAGTTGATCCGCAGCCTGACCACCATCGACCTGACGGTCAATGCGCTGTCGACCCTGAAAGGACTGAACCTGGAGGGCAACCTGCGCCAGGCCTTATCGAACGTCATTGTGCCCCGCTAGGGAGGGAACGATGCATTCAAAGACATTCGCGGCCGGGATGCTGATCCTTGCCAGCCAGGCAGCGTTGGCGCAGGCGACGCCGGAGCAGCGCAGCAACGCTGAACTGGCGGCCGAGCTGACTGAGTTGAAGAAGGCGCTGGCCGAACAGCGAGCCCTGCTGGAGGACCTGCGGCGCCAGGTCGCGGAGGAACGCCTGGCGTCCGCGCGCGGCACGGGTGGTGCTGCTGCCGGTAGCGTCGCTGGCGAGGGCTCCGCGCAGAGCCAGCCGCAGCCCAATGTGCCGCCGCCCGGCGGGTCGGTGCAGCCGGCATTGGCTGTGGGGCAGCCGCCAAAGCGCGACACCAAGCCGCCGGAAGTGGCGCCGATCTTTGAAAGCCCGGGGGTGCTGACGGCGCGCGGCAAGCTGGTGCTGGAACCGGCCTTCCAGTTCGGCTATTCGTCCAGCAATCGCGTCGCCCTGGTGGGCTACACCATCATCCCGGCCTTGCTGATCGGCCTGATCGACGTGCGCGAAGTGAAGCGCAATACAAGCACGGCGACCTTGAGCGGCCGCTATGGCCTGAGCAACCGCACAGAACTCGAACTGCGGCTGCCTTATATCTACCGCTCCGATTCCACCGTGAGCCGCGAAGTGTTCACCGGCAGCGCAGTCGAAAAAGTGTTTGACGTCAGCGGCCGTGCACTAGGCGATGTCGAGTTGTCGCTGCGCCACCAGTTGAACGAAGGCGGCGCGGACAAGCCGTATTACGTAGCGGGCCTGCGTTTCAAAACCCGTACCGGCCGCGATCCGTTTGAGGTGGTGACCGACTGCGTGCGCCGCTGTATCGGCGAGAACGCGACGGGAACCGGTTTGCCGCTTGAGCTGCCGACCGGGTCTGGCTTCTACGCCTTGCAACCGAGCCTGACCTGGCTGTTCCCGACCGATCCGGCAGTGCTATTTGGCAGCGTCAGCTACCTGCACAATTTCCAGCGCAAGGACCTCAGCCGCCAGGTGCTTAATGGCGAGCGCGAGCCGCTGGGGACGGTGAAGCCCGGCGCGGTCATCGGCGTCAATTTCGGCGTCGGCCTGGCGCTGAACGAGAAGGCGTCGCTTAGCTTTGGCTATGACCATAGTTCGATCGCCCGCACACGGCAGAATGGGGTGCCGGCACCCGGCTCGGTGCGCACCCAATTGGGGACCTTGCTGGTCGGTTTTTCCTACCGCCTGAATCCAAAGCGGACGGTCAATGTCTCAGTGGGAGCAGGGTTGACGCGCGACACGCCGGACGTGTCCATCATGCTGCGCATACCGACGAGCATGTAGTTGCCGTTTACGCTAATCTAGCGTTTTGGCAACTAAAAAGAGGGAGATCCAATGATCCTGAAAAAGCTCGCCGTACCCTTCGCGATTGCCGCCATTGCAGGCGCCGCCCACGCATCCGCGCCGATGGCCAAGACCCAGGCGCCCGGCTTCTACCGCATGAATGTGGGCGATTTTGAGGTGACCGTGCTGAACGACGGCACCGTCGACCTGCCAATGGACAAGCTGCTGCACCAGAAGCCTGAGAAGACCGCCAAGACGCTGGAGCAGAATTTCCTGAAAGTGCCCACTGAAACCTCGGTCAACGCATTCCTGGTCAATACCGGCTCGAAGCTGGTGTTGATCGATACCGGCGCCGGCGGCCTGTTCGGCCCGACCCTGGGCAATATCGTGACCAGCCTGAAAGCGGCCGGCTACCAGCCGGAGCAGGTTGACGAGATTTATATCACCCACCTGCACGGCGACCACGTCGGCGGGTTGGGGGCACTGGACAAACCGGCATTCCCGAACGCTGTGGTGCGCATGGACAAGCGCGATGCGGATTATTTCCTGAGCAAGGAGAACCTGGAGAAAGCCAGCGCCGAGGCGAAAGGCAATTTCCAGGGGCCGATCAATGCGGTGTCGGGCTATGCAGGCAAGGTGAAGCCGTTTGAGGGCAATACCGAACTGGTGCCGGGCGTGCGTTCGACCACCAGCTACGGGCATACGCCGGGCCACACCACTTATGTGGTGGAGAGCAAAGGGCAGAAGCTGGTGCTGATTGGCGACTTGATGCACAACGCGGCGG
Source organism: uncultured Duganella sp. (assembly GCA_966077345.1). Lineage (GTDB taxonomy): Bacteria > Pseudomonadota > Gammaproteobacteria > Burkholderiales > Burkholderiaceae_D > Rugamonas. The sequence goes on along the minus strand of CBHREK010000057.1, from coordinate 24,964 downwards.
TGCAGTTCCCTGATCCGGGGGTGACGATCCAGTTCGACAGCGATTCGAAGGCGGCATTGGCGCAGCGCAAGGCGGCGTTTGCCGAGGCGGCGAAGCAGGGCTATTGGATGGGGGCGGCGCATTTGCCGTTCCCGGGGGTGGGGCATTTGCGTAGTGAGGGGAAGGGGTATAAGTTCTTCCCTGTGAATTATTCGGCGAACCGGTAAACCGGTGTCAGACCCGCAGGGTCTGACACCTGTACGCGACGGCCGCGAGTCAAGTGTCTGACCCTGTGGGTCAGACACAGGTTTACCGGGTTCAGGCCAGCGCAGGATAGTCGGTATAACCCTCAGCCGACGGCGCGTAGAACAACTCCGGACGTTGCGCATTCAGCGCCGCGCCAGTCTGCAGGCGGCGCGGCAGGTCTGGATTTGCGATGAAATCCTTGCCCCAGGCAATCGCATCGGCGCGTCCTTCAGCCAGCGCAGCCTGCGCCCCCGCCACGTCAAACTTCTCGTTGGCGATATAGCTCCCGCCAAACTCACGCTTCAGCAACGGACCCAGCGAGTCATCGCCAACCGCCTCGCGCGCGGCGATGAATGCGATGCCACGCTTGCCCAGTTCGCGCGCCACGTAGCCGAAGGTCTCGGCCGGCGTCGAATCGCCCATGTCATGCGCATCGCGGCGCGGCGCCAGGTGCATGCCGACGCGGTCGGCGCCCCAGACGCCGATCACGGCGTCGGTCACTTCCAGCATCAGGCGTGCGCGGTTTTCGATGCTGCCACCGTACTGGTCATTGCGCTGGTTGGTCGAATCCTGCAGGAACTGGTCGAGCAGGTAGCCATTGGCGCCGTGGATTTCCACGCCGTCGAAGCCGGCCTTTTTCGCGTTCTCGGCGCCCTTGCGGTAAGCCTCGACCACGTCGGCGATTTCGGCGGTATCCAGCGCGCGCGGGACGGCGTAGGGACGTACCGGACGCAGCAGGCTCACATTGCCTTTGGCCGCGATCGCGCTCGGCGCGACCGGAGCCTCGCCATCCAGCAGGCTAGGGTCGGAAATGCGGCCCACATGCCACAGCTGCAGCACGATCTTGCCGCCCTTGGCATGCACGGCTTCGGTAACCAGCTTCCAGCCTTCAACCTGTTCGTCGGACCAGATGCCAGGAGTGTTCTCGTAGCCCACGCCCTGCGGGGTCACGGAAGTCGCTTCGCTGATGATCAGGCCTGCGCTGGAGCGCTGTGCGTAGTACTCGGCCATCAGCGCATTCGGCACGCGCTTGCCGCCAACGGCGCGCGAGCGGGTCAGGGGGGCCATGACAACGCGGTTTTTCAGGTTCAGTGCGCCGACGGTGATGGGGTCGAACAGGGTGCTCATAAGGTATTCCTCTCATGCTCAATAAATTGCAGGATGACCTCCTCATTGCGCTTGAAGAAATTCCACTGGCCGACCCGTTGCACCGTGACCAGCCCCGCTTTCTGCAGGATGGTGAGGTGGCCGGAGACGGTCGATTGCGACAAGCCGGTCTGCTTGTCGATCATGCCTGCGCAGACGCCCAGCGACAGCGGGGCAAGCTGCTCGCTGAACCAGGCATCCGGTTCTTTGAGCCAGGACAGGATCTGGCGCCGGACCGGATTGGCCAGGGCCTTGTGGATTGCATCAATGTCAATAGAGTCAGTCATATTTCGGTGTTTCACGATAAGTATATCGGAAAAGTCCGATACGTATATCGGAGCATGACGATGGAATTCAAGGCTTGATTTTATGCTAACCGGTAGAGCGCCAGTGCCAGCACGGCCGGCACGGTCTGAACGAAGATGATGCGCTTACTGACGGTCAGGCCGCCCCAGATGCCGGCGACGGTCACGCACAGCAGGCCATAGGTGATGAAGGCGGATCGCACGGCCGGTTCGCCATGCAGCAGGCCGACGGCCAGCGCCGCCACGAGGAAGCCGTTATAGCAGCCCTGGTTCGACATCGCAGGCTTGACGATGGCCGCCTTTTCCGCGGACAGGCCGAACACGCGGCGGCCGCGGGTATCGAAGAAGACGGTTTCCAGCAGCACGATATAGACGTGGATCAGCAGGACGATGGCGACGGCGATCTGCGCGAACAGCAGCATTGTGGGCTCCCTGAAAGTTTGGACCCCCAATGATATACTGTCGGCCTTCTCCCGCGGGGACGACCTCGCCGCAAGACCAGGGAGCCAGGCGGGGACGACCCCGTCATGACTTGGGAGAGCATCATGCACTGGATCGTCCTTTTACTCGCCGGCCTGCTGGAAGTCGTCTGGGCCGTCGGACTCAAATACACTGAAGGTTTCACCAGGCTGGTGCCAAGCGCCGTGACGCTGGCTGCCATGGCCGGCAGTGTCGTGCTGCTTGGACTGGCGCTGCGTTCGCTGCCGCTGGGGACCGCTTACGCCATCTGGACCGGCATCGGCACCGTGGGCACCGTCATCTGGGGCATCATGATGCTGAACGAGCCGGCCAGCGTGGCGCGCCTGGTGTGCATCGCGATGATCGTCTTGGGCATCGCCGGCCTGAAAATCCTCTCGCCGCACTAATCGTTGCGCGGGCCGACTCCTGACTCGTCCGCCCAGCGCGCGTAGATGCGTGCCAGCTCGCCGCTGTCGCCGAGCTTCTTGACGGCGCCTGCCAGCAACGCTGCAGCCTGCGGCGGCGCCTTTTTGCTGACCCACAGGAACATGGAATCTTCCTTCAAGATCGCGGGCATCAGCTTGACTTTGTCCTGCAGTTTCTGCTCGCGGATCAGCCAGTGCAGGGTCAACTCGTTCATGTAGAAATAGCGCCCGTGGCCGGCCAGGATTTTCCGCAGGTTGGTGACGTTGCTGCCGGTGCTGTCGTCGACGGTGATGCCGAGCGCGCGCAACTGGTCGATATAGGCGGCGCCGCGTGAGGTGGTGACCAGTGCCTTGAGACGAGCCAGGTCGTCCAGCGAATTGATTTCTGCGGTATCGTCGGCGGATGCCGCCAGGCGCTGGCGCGAGATGTACAAGGGCTGTGGAATGGCGATGGCAATATGGCGGCGCAGCGGGGTGGAGACTAGGGCGCAGGCGATATCTGCCGTGCCGAGGCGGATATTCTGCTCGATCACCAGCACCGAACGAATCTCTTCCAGGCCAGTGAAGCGCACGCGCGGTTCAACGCGGCTGATGGCGGCAAGGATGTCGGGACATACGCCGGTCGATGGACGGCCCTCTTGCTGGATCCATTTGGGCGGCAGGCTTTCCTGGCCGATGACGCGCAATACAAGGTCGCTGCCGGCCGATGCACAGGGCAGGGCCGCAAGCAGGATCGCGCCGATCACGGTAAGTGGGAATATCTTCATACTGTTTACCCCTTACCGCAATTTTAGAACTAACGGCTATCAGACAAAAGAGTCACTCACTTTCGCGAGGTAGAACCATTCCGCATTTGGCTTGGCGTTAACGTCCGGGAAAAGCATAAAGGCATCGAAAGGCGCCAGCACGGCGCTGCCGTCGGCGCGGCGGCCGATCTCGTCGCCGACCGACAGTCGGTCAAAGCTGGACCAGGTGCGGCTGAAGGCGTCGCCTGCATCCAGCTTGTCGTGCACTTCGACCATGGACAGGTATTCCATGTCTTCCAGCGCAATCGGTTGCGGCTTTGGCGCGTCGATCAGGCCGAAATGAGCCAGGACGTTCATGATTGCGCGGTAGGCCACATCCGGTGCGTGCGGGTCGAAGTGCTGGCCGCATTCCAGGGTCAGGGCCATGCCGCCGGTGCTGCGCATGTATTCGGTGGTGCCGACGCCGTATTTCAGGACGGTCTGCACTTCGCTGTCGTTGCGCAGGCGGCGCTGCACGCCCGCGCCATAAGTGGCCATCCAGCCGTCGACGAAACGCTTGACGCCCAGGATGCGCGCCATGGCGCGTTCTTCCGCCTCGTGCTTGAACGGTTGCAGGGTGCCGTCGTTATTGCGCGGGCCGACCATGACGAAAGGCTGGCTTTGGGCATTGAAGGAATGCAGGTCCAGCAGGATTTCATGCTGGCCGAGCAGGGGGCACAACCAGTTGGCGATGTGATCCTCGAAGTCTTGCGGGTTTTCGGTCGGGAACAGGTTGCGGTTCAGGTTACGGTCGCCCGAGCGCTCGCCTTTCTGGTACGCCAGCGGATTGGTGATCGGCACGAAGGTCACGCTGCCGTTCAGGATATGCAGTTCGCCTTTGTCCAATTGCTCCATCACGCGCAGGATGCCCTTGGTGCCGCAGGTTTCGTTGCCGTGCACTGCGCCGGTGATGATCAGGCGGCGGCCTTTTCCCTGGCCGGTGTAATTGACAGATTTGAAATGCATTTTGCTGGCGTCGGTCATGCTGTTCCTTTAAGGCTTGGCGAATAAGTGGCCAATATTCTAGCTCAGGTAGAATTCGCGCATGAATCGATCCTCCCGCGTCCATGGCCTGGACACTTTGCGCGCGCTGGCCATCATGCTGGTGTTTGCCAACCACTATATGGGCTTCGTCAGCCACGAGCCGACCTTTGGCTGGTTCAGTGAAATCGGCTGGGCTGGCGTGGACCTGTTCTTTGCGCTTTCCGGTTACCTGATTGGCAACCAGGTGTTTTCCGCCTTGCGCGGCCCTGGGCTGTCGCTGCCGAATTTTTATGCGCGCCGTTTGCTGCGCACCTTGCCGGCGTACCTCGTGGTGCTGGCCTTGTACGCCTGGTGGCCGTATTGGGCCGGCAACCTGCCGCACGCGCCGTGGTGGAAGTACCTGACCTTTACCCTCAACATCAACCTGAAGCCGGGCACGCTGTTCTCCCATGCGTGGTCGTTGTGCGTCGAGGAACAGTTCTACCTGCTGCTGCCGCCTGTCGTGCTGGCCATTGCCGCCATCACGCGCATACGGCGCGCCGATGGCATCGCGCTGGCGCTGGGCTGGTCGGCGCTGCTGTCCGCCATTGCGGCCGGCATGTGGCTGCGCGACAGCTGGTGGCAGCCCGCGATGGACCTGGGCGAGCGCGGTAGCCGCAGCTATTACACCCTGATCTACTACTCGACGCTGGCGCGTTTCGATGAACTGCTGGCTGGCGTCGCCCTGGCCATGCTGCGCAATTTCCATCCGAAAGCGTGGCAGCGCCTGACCAGCCACGGAAACTGGATGCTGGCTGCCGGCGCAGTTTTAACGGCACTGGCCTTCTGGCTGTTCCTTGAGCACCATTTCAGCTGGGGGATGTCAGTGTTCGGCTATCCGCTGCTGGGCGTGGCGTTTGCCGCCTTGCTGCTGGCTGCCCTCAGCGAAGGCTCGCTGCTGTATCGCACACGGATTCCCGGCATGGGCGCGATCGCGCTGTGGTCCTACTCGATCTATTTGACGCACAAGCAGGTGTGCATCCTGCTGTCCGATCATTGGGAGCCGGTCGACCCCGAATCGATTGCCGTCATGATCGCGGCCAGCATTGCCGCCGGATGGCTGCTATATTTTGCGGTCGAAGCGCCGTTCATGCATCTGCGCGAGCGCTTCATCCCGAACAACTTCAAGCGGAGACCGAATGAAGCAATTGTTAGCAGCGTCCCTGTTACTCCTTAGCGCGCAAGCGTTCGCCCAGCCTGCCGCCGGGCCCTTCGCCCGGATGGTGGTGATCCAGCCCAAGCCTGGCCAGGGGCCTGCCTTCGAGCAGGGCTACCAGCGTCACCTCGAGTGGCACCAGGGCGCCAATGACCGCTGGACCTGGCATGGCTGGTCCTTCGTGCTGGGCGACCGGCTTGGCATGTTCATGGACGGCACGTTCGGCCATGCCGCGGCGAACTTTGACGCCGCCGTGCAACCGGCAGGCGACGCGGCCGACAATGCGGCCAACGTGGTGCCGTATGCGGACTTCCTGAGCCACGGCGTGTTCCGCCGCCTGGAGTCGGCCAGCGTCGGGCCGCCGCTACCCGATACCTCGCCATTCCTGGCGATGGCTACCTACACCGTTGCGCCGGGCGAGGAGACAGCATTCGAGCGCCAGCTGGTGGCCGGGGCTTCGGCGCCGGCGAATAGCGGGCGCACGGCGCAGAGGTTCACCTGGTACCGCTTGCAAATTGGCGGCGCCGGCGGGCAATACGTCCTGCTGCGCGCCGTGCCGAGTTTTGGCGCGGCTGCGGAATTGCCGGATGTGCTGCCAGCTGGCGCCAAGGCGCTGGTGCGCGGTGTGCGCACGGAGCTGCTGCGCTACCGCGCCGACATGAGCTACATACCCAAGGCTTAGCTGCGCATTTCGATGACGTTGTCGTTCTGAGCGTCGGTCAGGAAGGCGAACAGCGCGCGCACGCGGGCCGGGGCCTCGTGGCCCTCGGTGGCTTCGATGGCCCGGCGCAAGCCCGGAGCGGCTTCGATGGTGTGCGGGCTGGCGTAGGCGCGAATCAGCAGGGCGCCCAGTTGCGCCGCTTCGCGCTCATGGTTCTGGCGCAGGCGGCGCTCGATCACGTCGATCACCACGCGCTGCATGCGCGGAGTGGGGTGCTCGATGTGGGCAAACACCAGCGGCGTATTGGCGATCGCTTCGCAGATGCGGCGTTCGATGTCGTCGGCCCTGGTATCGGAGGGGATGTCGAAATACGCGCCCGCCCACCGGGTACGTGCGTACTGGTGGCCGGGCGGGAAGGAGTCGGCGGTGTCGAAGCCGAGCGCGTGGCTCAGCTTCTTCAACCAATCAAGGATGGCGGAGCTCATGGCGGCAATTGTACCGCCACTGCTTACGCTGCGTGCGCTTCCTCGCCGAGGCGGCCGGCGCGGAAGTCTTCGACGGCCTGGAAAATCTCGGCCTGCGAGTTCATCACGAACGGGCCGTATTGCACGATCGGCTCATTCAGCGGCTTGCCCGACAACAGGATGAAGCGGCTGTGAGGACCGGCCTTGATGGTCACGCCATCGGCGCCTGCGTTGTTGGCCAGGATCGCCATGCTCTGCGCGGGAACCGCCTTGCCGTCCACCGTCACCTCGCCCCGATAGGTGTAGATGAAGGCGTTGTGGCCAGCGCGGATCGCCTGGCTGAACGCTTCGCCGGCCGGCAGTTCCACGTCGATGTACAGCGGCTCCGTCACTTCGCGTTGCACAGCGCCGGCTACGCCCTGGCTTTCGCCGGCGATGACGCGCACGGTTGCCCCGTTTTCGGTCTTCACCACCGGAATTTCACCGGCCTGGAAGTCCTTGTACCAGGGCTGCTGCATCTTGTCCCTGGCCGGCAGGTTAAGCCACAGCTGGAAGCCTTCCATCAAGCCTTCCGCCTGTTCCGGCATTTCGGAGTGGATCACGCCACGGCCGGCGGTCATCCACTGCACGCCGCCGCTGGCCAGCAAACCTTCATTTCCGGCGCTGTCGCGGTGCCGCATGCGGCCGGTCAGCATATAGGTGACCGTTTCAAAGCCGCGGTGTGGGTGGTCGGGGAAGCCGGCGATGTAATCGTTGGCTTGCTCCGAACCGAAATTGTCCAGCATCAGGAACGGATCCAGGCGACGCTGCAGGGGCTGGGTCAACACGCGGTTGATTTTCACGCCAGCGCCATCCATCACGGCCTGGCCGCGGATAATCCGTTCCACTGTGCGGGTTTGTGCGATGTTGTCCATATCAATCTTCCTTTGTCTGGTTAGGCCAGCAGTTCTTCAACGCGGGCATCGGCGGCGGCTTGCTGTTTGCCGGCCACTTCCGCGCCGTAAGCCTGGCCTTCGATGAACACGTATTCCACGTCAGTCAGGCCGATGAAAGCCAGGAACATCTTCAGGTGCGGGAACTGGGTGTCAGTCGGCGCATCTTTGTGCATGCCGCCGCGCGAGGTGGCGACATAGACTTTCTTACCTTGCAGCAGGCCGACCGGGCCATTCTCGCTGTACTTGAAGGTCACGCCGGCACGGGCAATCGCGTCGAACCACGATTTGAGCTGCACGGTGATGCCAAAGTTGTACATCGGAGCGCCGATCACGATAGCGTCGGCACGTTGCACCTGGGCGATCAGGGCGTCATCCAGTGCTACGCGGGCGGCTTGTTCCGGCGTGCGCTTGTCGGCTGGGGTGAACAGCGCCTGCAGGGTTGGCTCGTCCAGCACAGGGTGCGGGTTGGCAGCCAGGTCACGCACTTCCACCGTTGCGCCTGGGTTGGTCGCCAGCAGTTTGTTGACGATATTGGTCGCTACGCGGGTGGATTCGGAACCGGAGCTTTTTGCGCTGGAGTTGATTTGCAGGATGTTCATGGTGTGCTTCCTTTCAGTATTTGGTTGAGTGCTGCGTCGATGGAGTAACTATAGAGGTTCCAGATATGATCCAGAAGCCGTTAAAATGGATAACATCGTGCCACCAGTGGAACAATCATGAGCGACATCGACCCCGGCGACCTGCTGTTATTCGCCCGCATCGTGGAATTTGGCAGCCTGAGCCAGGTTTCGGAGCGGCTGCAACTGCCGAAATCGACGGTTTCCCGCCGGCTGACCCAGCTCGAAGCCACGCTGGGCGAGCGGCTGCTGACCCGCACCACCCGCAAGCTGGTGCTGACCGAATTCGGCGCCAGCCTGCTGGAACATGCGCGCCGGGTGGCGGAAGAGACCGAGGCGGCCGGCGCCCTGGCCCAGCACCGCCAGCAGGCGCCTAGCGGCTTGCTGCGGGTCTCGATGCCGGCGGACTTTGCCAATGTCCACCTGGCGCGGATGCTGCCGGCCTTCATGGCGAAGCACCCGGCCATTACCCTGGAGCTGGACCTCTCGCCGCGCCGGGTCGACCTGGTGGCGGAAAACTTCGATATCGCGATCCGCATGGGAGCGCTGCCGGACGATGCCACGCTGGCGGCGCGCAAGGTGCTGATATCAACCTGGGGGCTGTATGCTGCGCCGTCCTACACCGTGGTGCACGGCTTGCCGGAGCATCCGGACGACCTGTTCAAGCACGAACTGCTGAGCTTGCGGCGCATGCCCAATGGCCTGGTGCGCTGGCCGCTTACGCGCGGCAAGACTGCCTGGGAGCGCGACTTGCCGGTGCGCCTGATGGCGAATTCGCCGGAGCTGCTGACACGCATGGCTGCCACCGGGATGGGCATCGCTACCTGCACCACGCAGTTCGCGGCGCCGCTGGTGGCGCGCGGTGAACTGGTGCGCGTGTTGCCCGACTGGTGCTTCGCCCCGGTCACCGGCTGGGCAGTGTTTCCCGGCCGCCGCCTGATGCCGGCCAAAACGCGGGCCTTCCTTGACATGCTGGAATCCAATTTCGCTGATCAGGAGTATGGAACTTCTTCACCAATCACGTCGTGAGTGGTAAATTTGCCCACGTTTCTTTAAGCGGTTCAAATGAATGAGTAAATCGCGTTTGGCGAGGCCTGTTGGACAGTGCTTTGCCGCTGGCACGCTAGTCCACACGAAAACAGGCCTTGTTCCGATCGAGCAGATAAAGGCCGGCGATTGGGTGCTTTCGCGGCAGGAACTCGCTGGTGAACAAGCCTACAAACAGGTTGTCCGGACAGATAGCGATCTCAGCGGCAGTATTGGATTGCTTTCCATTTACACGAAAGGAGAGAACGGCCGGGTAGGACATCTGGTTGTTACGTCGGATCACCCTTTCTTTGTCAAAGATGGCGGAGAATATTCGACCCGCACCGCGACGGGTTGGGTTGCTGCAGGGGAGCTCGGGATAGGGAACGAATTAGCATTGGTTGATGGCGGCAGCGCCTTCGTCTGGGGATTCTGGGAGCTTCGCAATACGGAAACCCCTGGCGTTTCGTGGTTCACCTTTGACTCCACTTCGGATTTCGGCCGCTATGTGGACCTGCGAACGACTGAGGTCATCGTCGGTCACGAAGTGCTGGAAGATTACTATGCACTATCCGCCGAAGGGGGCTTCACGAGGGTTCAAGTCTATAACCTGGAGGTCGAAGACTTCCATTCCTATTACGTTGGCGCGCACGGGGTGTGGGTGCACGACGTCGGGAAAGAGCAAGCACGCGCTGGATTTTCCAGGGATACAAAGGTGCACCTTGGCGACGGCGATCCGTTCACGATGCAAATCTACGGGATCGAAGTGGAAGATTTCCCATAGTTATTTTGTCGATGAGCTCGGTATCTCGGTACGCACTGCCAACCTCGAAGGGGTAGCTGCAAATGAGTGAATTGAAAGCCTGCCTGGAGTTTCTTGCCGGCGAATGGACTGGCGACGAGGAGATTGCGTCTTCCAAATGGGGCGAAGGCGGCCGTGCCGCTGCGTTGGTTTCGGCGCGGCTCGACCTGGGTGAACGCGTGCTGGTTCAAGACTACAGTGCGCAACGAGACGGCAAGACCTGGCTCAAGGCACATGCTGTCATCGCAGTTGACGAGCAAACGTCAGGGTTGGGACTTTTCTGGTTCGACAGCCTGGGTTTTACGCCAGGTGAGCCGGCACCGGGACAGTGGGACGGCTCGTCGCTGCGATTCGTGCGCACTTCGCCGCGCGGACAGGCGCGCCACACTTACACGCCAACCGGACCCGCAGCATATGAGTTCGTCCTGGAGAGCTCTTTCGACTCCGGTGCCAGCTGGGTGCTTGTAATGAAAGGACGATATGTCAGGACTAGCGGCGGCCGGGTCTAGCCGTTACTGAGCGGTCGCGGGATGTTCGCCAGGTACTGTCGACCTTGTTGTCGAGACCGTTGAAGCGCGCGTCAAAGTATTCTATATCGCTGGTTGTCATGTCGCCCCCTTCTGGCCAGTTTAGGCCAAAGAGAGGCGATGCATATTTGCGGCGCATCAAGCGCCAGATGATTTACTTGAGGTTTGCCATCAGCTCGCCCAGGCGAACAGGGCCGGCAGGTTGCCAGTGCTGGTTGAAGTGCAGGGTGTCTTTCGGGAACAGCATGACGACGGTGGAGCCGAGCAGGAAGCGGCCCATCTCTTCGCCTTTCTTGAATACGTATTCATTCTTTTTGTAGGTCCACTCGGTGACCTTGGGCAGGCGCGGTGGGTTCACCAGGCCATGCCAGACGGTCGCCATGCTGCCGACGATAGTGGCGCCTACCAGCACCATCACGAATGGACCGAACGCGGTCTCGAACTCGCACACGACGCGCTCATTGCGTGCGAACAGGCCCGGCACGCCGCGCGCTGTGGTCGGGTTGACCGAGAACAGCTCGCCCGGCACATAGATCATGCGCTTCAGGGACGCCGCGCAAGGCATGTGGATGCGGTGGTAGTCGCGCGGGCTCAGGTACAGGTTAGCGAAGCTGCCGTGCTCGAAGTGCCTGGCGAGCGTGGCATCGCCGCCGACCAGGGCGGTAGTGGTGAACTTGTGGCCCTTGGCCTGGAAGATCTGGTCGCCTTCAATCGGGCCGAACTGGGAAATGCGGCCATCGACCGGGCAGACGAAATCGGCCTTGGCCAGTGGGCGTGCGCCAGGCTTCAGTGCGCGGGTAAAGAATTCGTTGAAGCTGTGGTAGCTGGCGATGTCCGGATTGGCCGCTTCGTCCATGTTGACGTCGTATTTGGTGACGAACCAGCGGATCAGGCGAGTCGTCATGTCGCCCGCTTTGGCGCCTGCCACGCGGCCAGCGAAATTGGTCAGGGCACCTTTCGGGAGCAGGTATTGCGGCAGTACGGCAAGTCGGGACACGGTCGGCATTCCAAAGATTTGAAGATCCCGAATTATATCCTTGCTACCGCCTGCACCATAGGGTACAGTTGCGGCCAAGAATTATTTACATTTTTTGCAATAATGATTCGCCTGACACTCGCAGCAGCCGCCATCGTCGCCGCCACCCAGGCCATGGCCGAGGAAAGCAAACAGGAACCGGTCCAGAAAGTCGAAATCAAGGGCGCGGCCGAAACCTACAATCCCCGCAAGGACGATACCGCCAGCAAGATCATCGTCAGCAGCGATGAACTGAAGCGCTATGGCGATACCTCGATCGGCGATGCGCTGAAGCGCGTGCCGGGCGTGTCGGTCGGCGCCGGCGGCCGCGATATCCGCATGCGCGGCCTGGGCAGCGGCTATACGCAAATCCTGCTCAATGGCGAGCGCGTGCCGCCTGGCTTCAATATCGAAACGCTGGCGCCGGACAGTATCGAGCGCATCGAGGTGATTCGCGCCGCGAGCGCGGAGTTCAGCACCCAGTCGATTGCGGGCACGATCAATATCGTGCTGAAGAAGGCGGTCAAGACGGCGCAGCGTGAGCTCAAGTTCGGCGTCAGCCACAGCAAGGAAGCGACCAATCCGAACGGGAACCTGATTTTGTCGGACAAGGATGGCAATTTCTCCTATTCGATCAACCTGGGCGGCGGCCGCTACGAATTCGAGCGCAATGGCGTCAATGCTGAGGAATTGATCGACCTGACTGGCAAGCCGCAGATGGAGCGCCGCATGTTGACGTTCGACCGCGGCCATGCACGCGGCCTGGAACTGTCGCCGCGCCTGAACTGGAACCTGGAGAATGGCGATACGCTGACGTCGCAGTCCTTCATCAACCGCAATGTCTTCAAGAGCGCCATCGACCGCGTCTATGACGTCGATATCGGTGCGGCGCCATTTTTCGACGCTGTCCATATCCAGAATAAGAACAAGAGCCTGTTTGCGCGCACTGACCTGAACTGGGTGCACAAGTTCGGCGAGGGCGCCAAGCTGGACGCCAAGATCGGCGGCCACCGCCTGCGTACCAACGGCAAGTGGTATGAATCCGATGCGCACGACGACGCGCTGAACCTGCAGCATGACGTGTTCAGCGGCGTGCGCGAGTGGGGCGTCAGCAGCACCGGCAAGTATTCGACGCCGATCGGGGCCGACCACGCGCTGGCTGCCGGCTGGGACGCGGGCTACACCGACCGCGACGACTGGCGCAACCAGCGCGACCTGTTCAGCGCCGACGGCGCGCGCGACGACAAGGACGAAGGCTACCAGGCCACGTTGCGCCGTGCCGCCGCCTATGTGCAGGATGAATGGAACATCAGCAAAGCGTGGTCGGTCTACGCCGGCTTGCGCTGGGAGGGCGTGCAGACGCACAGTTCCGGCGCCGGTTTTGACCGGGTCAGCAATCGCAGCAGCGTATGGAGTCCGCTGGCGCAAACCCTGTACAAGCTCCCCAACGGCAAGGACCAGCTGCGCGCGGCGCTGACCCGCACCTACAAGGCGCCGCAAGCGTCGAACCTGTCGGGCCGCCGCTTCACGTCCACCAATAACAGCCAGATCGAACCCGACTGGATCGGCAACCCGAAGCTGAAGCCGGAGCTGGCGACCGGTATCGACGCCTCGTATGAGCATTACTGGGGCGAAGGCGCACTGTTCAGCGTGGCTGCCGCTGCCCGCCGCATCAGCGACTTCACGCGCCGCACAGTCTTCCTTGACGGCACCGGCCGCTGGGTGTCAACCATGACCAATAATGGCCGTGCCGACGTGCGCAGCGTCGACGTGGAACTGAAGTTTCCGATGAAGGCAGTCATGGATAAGGCACCGGCGCTCGATGTGCGCGCCAGCGTAAGCCGCAACTGGTCGCGGGTGGACTCCGTGCCGGGGCCGCACAATACGCTGGACCAGCAAGTGCCGCTGACCGCCATCTTCGGCCTTGATTACAAAACCCCGGATGGCACCTGGAGCATGGGCAGCAGTTTCAACCTGCGCACCAATGGCGCTGTCCGGCTCGAAGAGAATCGCTATAGCTGGGCAACGATAGCGCGCCAACTGGATGCCTACGTGGCCTGGAAACTTGATAGCAAGACCCAGCTGCGTTTCTCGGCCTGGAATTTGCTGAAACAGGATTTCCGGTCGAAGACTATCTACAATACGGATATTGGCTCGCTTACCTCGGAACAGACCAGTTTCGGCTTCCGTAATATACGGCTGCAACTGGAGACGCGCTTCTGAAAGTAAATAGCTCCCTTATACCGGGATTTAATAGAAATGAAATAAAAAGCGCCACTTCTCAAATGTGTGGCGCTTTTTTTTTAATATGGTTAAATTATGTAGATAAAATCATCGTAACTATGGTACATTGCAGGGAAGAAATCTCACACATTGTCACACTTTGATTTTTCATACACTTAGGGTAAAGAAAGATGACCACCTACCAAGAATACCAAGCAAAAATTGCCGAGCTGCAAAACCTGGCAGCGGATGCCCGCAAAGCCGAAGTGCAAAAGGCAAAAGAGCAGATCTGGTCCATCATGCGTGAATATGACCTGTCTCCGGCTGATCTCGGCCCAGCGGCCAAGAGCAATAAGCCAGTCAAGCCGCGTGCCCGCGTGCCAATGAAATACCAGGACCCGGTATCGGGTTCCCAGTGGACCGGCCGCGGCCGTGCACCGAAATGGCTGGAAGGCAAGAACAAGGAAGATTTCCTGATTAAATAAGCCGTTCGCGGCGAAAGGGGCGGATTAATATCCGCCCTTTTTCTTTTTATGCGACGAGATTATGTCGAGCATCGCTTTGCGGCCGCTGCTGGCGGCTTTCCTGTTGTCGTTTGCCCCAACCGTGCTGGCCGCCCGGCCCATGCTGCTGACACCCGAGCGTGTGTGGACGGGCGAGGGCGCGGCCCATGGCGGCTGGTCGGTGCTGGTGGTCGACGGCAAGGTTGCCGCTGCCGGTCCCACTGCCGGCATCACGGTGCCAGCCGATGCCGAGCGCGTCAGCCTGCCGGGCAAGACCTTGCTGCCCGGGTTGATGGACCTGCACTCGCACATCTTGCTGCACCCCTATAACGAAACCAGCTGGGACGACCAGGTCCTGAAGGAGCCGGAAGCCTATCGCGTGCTGCTGGCAGCGCGCCATGTGCAGGCGCAGCTTCAATCGGGTTTCACCACCTTGCGCGACCTGGGTTCGGAAGGGGCGGGCTATGCCGACGTGTCGGTCAAGCGGGCGGTCGAGGAGGGCGTGCTGCCCGGCCCGCGCCTGTTCGTGGCGACGCTGGCAATCGTGGCCAGCAGCAGCTATGGCCCGAACGCCAGGTCTTACCGGCCGGACATGAAGCTGCCGGTCGGCGCGCAGGAAGCAACCGGCGTCGATGAAGTCGTGAAGGCGGTGCGCGAGCAGGCGGCCCACGGCGCGGACTGGATCAAGGTGTACGCCGATTACCGCACCGGCCCGGACGGCTCGGCGCACGCCACCTTCAGCCAGCAGGAGCTGGATGCGCTGGTGGCGGCGGCCCATGGCTCCGGGCGGCGGGTGTCGGCCCATGCGGCGACCGACGAAGGCATGCGCCGCGCAGTGCTGGCAGGCGTCGACACCATCGAACATGGCTATGGCGGCAGCGAAGCGACCTTCAAGATGATGGCCGAACGCAAAGTTGCCTATTTCCCCACTTTGGCGGCGCCCGAAGCGACCAGCGAGTATTTCCAGAAGCATGTGCGCGGCACGGCGCCGACGCCCTCCATGCAGGCGGCGGCCAGGGCGTTCCAGCTTGCACGCAAGGCAGGCGTGACGATTGGCCTGGGCAGCGACGTTGGGGTGTTTGCCCACGGCGGCAGCGCGCGCGAGGCGGAATGGCTGGTCAAGCTGGGCATGACGCCGACCGAGGCGTTGCGGGCGGCAACCGTGGTGAATGCCGCGGTGCTGGACCGGGCGGCTTCGCTGGGGCAGGTAAAGCCGGGGTTCCTGGCCGACCTGGTGGCGGTGGAGGGCGATCCAACGGCCGACATTACGGCCTTGTACCGTGTTGCCTTCGTGATGAAAGGCGGCATTGTCCATCGAAACGTGCGATGATGAAGTATGTCCGCGATCCCCTTATTCCCGTTGCATACGGTGCTGTATCCGGATGGGTACCTGCCGTTGCAAATCTTCGAGGTGCGCTACCTCGACATGGTGAAGCGTTGCATCGAACATAAGGAAGATTTTGGCGTCGTCGCGCTGGTGCAGGGCGATGAAGTGCGCAAGCCGGAACAGCACGACACCTTGTGCGCGGTGGGCACCATGGCGCATATCGCCGAATGGAAGGCGATCATGCCTGGCCTGATGCAGCTGCGCTGCAGCGGGCGGCAGCGCTTTCGCATCGTCTCCGCCGAACAACTGAAACATGGCTTGTGGATGGCGGATGTAGCGCCGATCGATGACGACATGACGGTGCCCATTCCGGCCGACCAGCAGGACGTGGCGGACAGCCTCGGCATCCTGATCCAGACCTTGCAGGAGCGCGGCATTCCGGCCGGGCAAATGCCGATGCAGGCGCCTTATCGCTTGCAGGAGGCGGGCTGGGTGGCAAACCGCTGGTGCGAGTTGCTGCGCCTGTCGTTGGCACAGAAGCAGCTCCTGCTGGCGCAGGAAAATCCAGTGTTGCGCCTGGAGCTGGTGCAGGATGTGATGATCGAACATGGCCTGCTCAATTAGGGCATTGCTGGCCCTATGCGCTTGACGGCGTCCGGCGCTACACTGGGTGCATGTACCTTCCAACTGCTTTCGCTGAAGACCGTCTTGAGGTCAAACATGGGCTGATCCGGGCGTATCCGCTCGGGATGCTGGTGATTCCCGGCGCCGCGCCGACGGCGGACCTGGTGCCGTTCGCGCTTTATCCCGACGAGGGCGAGGCGGGGCTGGGCGTGCTGCGGGCGCATATTGCGCGCGCCAATCCGGCCTGGAAGGCGCTGGCCACCGCCGATGAGTGCCTGGTCGTGTTCCAGGGGCCGGAAGCGTACATCAGCCCGACCTGGTACGCCTCGAAGGCGACCTCGCACAAGGTGGTGCCGACCTGGAATTACGCCATGGTGCAGGTGAGGGGCCGGGCAAGGATAGTGGAAGACGCAGCTTGGCTCGGCCAGCAGCTGCGTGCCTTGACCGCCCTGCAGGAAGGCGCCATGCCGGAGCCCTGGGAAGTGGACGACGCTCCACTCGATTTCATCGAAGGCTTGCTGAAGGCGATCATTGGCATCGAAATTCCCATTGCGTCGATTAGCGGGAAATGGAAGGTCAGCCAGAACCGCGGGGTCGCCGACGCGAGCGGCGTCGTGGCGGGGCTGCGTGAGCGGGCCGCCGCAGCCGATGGCGCTGCGGCGATGGCGGCGCTGGTGGCCGAGCGCATCGCGCCGGACCTCAAGCCGGACTGAGTTCTTCTTCCTGGGCGTGCACGTGCATGGACCAGGTCACGCCTGCGATCAGCAGCACGATGGCGGCGATTTCGAGTGGGCGCGGGAACTGCTGCTTGTAGATAAAACCGTACATCAGCGCGAACAGGGTTTCGAACAGGATCAACTGGCCGGACAAGGTAATCGGTACGCGCCGGCTGGCGATATTCCACAAGTGGTTGCCGATCACCGAGGCGCCCAGGGCCAGCAGGCTATTGCAGATCCAGAACAGCGTCCAGTCCCGTCCCGAAGCGGCACCGGCCGCGCCAGTCACGTCGCCATGGAAGATGGCGAAGGCGATTCCGCCCACCACAAGGGCAATCAGCCCGGTCGACAGGCCGTACAGGGCCGACCACTCCGCGCTGCTGTAATGCGGATTGCGTTTCAGGTAGCGCGCGTTATCCAGCGTGTACCAGCTCCAGCACAGCAAGGCGCCGGTCGCGCATGCCACGCCGATCACCGTATTGATCATCGATGCGCCGGCAGCGGCAGCGTGCTGGAACACATCGATATTGATGCAGGTGATGCCGGCGGCGGTCACCAGCAGGGGCATGGCCAGCTGCCGCAGCGGCACCGCGCCATGGTCATTGCGTCCCATCAGCGTGACGGCAATCGGCAGCACGCCGATGATCAGGGAGGTCGGCGCCACGCCTGCCAGCTTCACGCCCAGCGCGAGGAACATGTAGTAAATGAGGTTGCCGGCCAGCGCGTGCCGCAGCAGGGCGAAGTAGTCATCGCGCTCCAGGCGGCCGATCAGGTTGCGCAGGCGCGGCAGCATCAGGACCAGGGCAATCGCGCCGTAGGCCACATAGCGGCCAACCGCCATTTCCAGAGGCGTGAAGGCCGCCAGCAATTCCGGCACCACGAACACCATGCCCCACATCGCGCCCGCCAGCAGGCCGCACACAACTCCAGTCCACATGCAATATTTCCCCGTTTAAACCTGCGACAGTGTCGCACAGCTTGCGATATCTTGCTGGATATGGACAAGACCTTGATCGCCGCGTTGCAGCGCGAGGCGCGGCCACTGGAAACGGCGGAGGACCTGGACTACCTGCTCGACTGCATCGGCGACGCCTCGCTGGTGCTGCTGGGCGAAGCCACCCACGGCACCAGCGAGTTCTACCGCCTGCGCGCCGACATCAGCAAGCGGCTGATCGTCGACAAGGGCTTCGACGCCATCGCGGTCGAAGCCGACTGGCCGGACGCCCTGCGCGTCAGCCGCTATGTGCAGCACGGCGGCGGCGACATGAGCGCCGACCAGGCGCTGTCGGGTTTCAAGCGCTTCCCGCAGTGGATGTGGCGCAACCATGAAATCGTGGATCTGGTGAACTGGCTGCGCGTGCACAACCACCACGTCGCCAGCCCGGCGCGCCGCTGCGGCTTCTACGGCCTGGACCTGTACAGCCTGCAGCAGTCGATGCATGCGGTGATCGATTACCTGGACCAGGCCGACCCGCAAGCCGCGGCACGGGCGCGGGAGCGCTATGGCTGCATCGACCACTTCGCGCAAGACCCGCAGCGCTACGGCTATGCCACCAGTTTCGGCATGAAGCCCGATTGCGAGGCCGAGGTGCTGCGGCAGCTGGTCGAGATGAACCGCGCCGCCAACGAGCATTTGCGCACAGGCGTGGTGCCGGACGAATTCTTCTACGCCCAGCAAAATGCGCGCGTGACGCGCAATGCGGAGGTGTATTACCGCGCCATGTTCAAAGGGCGCGACGAGTCATGGAATGTGCGCGATTCGCATATGGCGGAAACGCTGCAGGCATTGCGCGAGCACCTGGGGCAGAGCATCGGCCGGCCGGCGCGCATCGTGGTGTGGGCGCACAACTCGCACCTGGGCGACGCGCGCCACACGGAAATGGGCAAGCACGGCCAGTTGAACCTGGGCCAGCTGGTGCGTGAGCGGTACCGGCCGCAGGACAGTTTCCTGCTGGGCTTTACCACGCATGCGGGCAGCGTGACGGCGGCCAGCGACTGGGACGGTCCGGCAGAGCTGAAATCCATCGTGCCGTCACGGCCGGACAGCGTCGAGCGCGTGCTGCATGAGGTGGGAATACCGGCTTTCCTGCTGCCGCTGCGTGGCCGCAGCAGCGCGCTGGCCCAGGCGCACGGGCGGTTGCTGGAAAGGGCGATCGGAGTGATTTACCGGCCCGATACGGAGCGCATGAGCCATTACTTCTTCGCCGATGCGGAGCAGCAGTTCGACGCGCTGATCCACGTCGACCGCACCACGGCCTTGCGGCCGCTCGAGCGTTCAGCCCTGTGGCAGCACGAGGAGCCGGCCGAGACTTATCCATCCGGCTTGTAGCGCGATGAGGAGCGCCAGGTTCACGATCACGGTGAGCCAGAATTTGACCAGGAAGGATGTCTTGGACGATTTGTGGCGCAGCAGCCGCTGCGCAGCGAGGCCGCCGGGCCAGCCGCCGGCCAGTCCCAGCAGGAGCAGCGTGCGCTCGGGCGTGCGGCGGCGGCCCTGGCGGGCAGCCGCCTTGTCCAGCGCATAGGCGATGAAGCACGCCGCGCTGGCGACTGCATACAGCGCGGCGGCAAACAGCATCAGAAGTAGTTCAGGCCCAGGGCGGCCTTGACTTCATCGGTGGTACGGGCGGCAACTTCGCGCGCGCGCATGGTGCCTTCCTTCAGCACCTGCATGATGTAGCCCTTGTCCTTGGCCAGTTCTTCGCGGCGAGCGCGGATCGGGGCCAGCATGTCCTGCAGCACGGCTTCCAGGCGCTTCTTGACGACGGAGTCGCCCAGGCCGCCGCGCACGTAGTGGTCTTTCATCTCCTGCAGGCTGGCCTTGTCGGTGTCGAAGGCATCCAGGTAGATGAAGGCGACGTTGCCTTCCAGGTGGCCCGGATCGGACACTTTCAGGTGCAGCGGGTCGGTGTAGACCATCTTCACCGCCGCGGTGATCTCGGCAGCGCTGGCGCCCAGGTTGATCACATTGCCCAGCGATTTGGACATCTTCGCCTTGCCGTCGATACCCGGCAGGCGGCCCACTTCCGGCACCACGGCCTTGCATTCGACCAGGATGTCCTTGTTGGCCAGGCGGTTGAACTTGCGCACGATTTCGTTGGTCTGCTCGATCATCGGAATCTGGTCTTCGCCGACCGGAACGATGGTGGCCTTGAAGGCCGAGATATCGGCAGCCTGCGAAGCAGGGTAGGTCAGGAAGCCGGCCGGGATGTCGCGCTCGAAGCCGCGCAGTACGATTTCCTGCTTCACGGTCGGGTTGCGCTCCAGGCGCGCCACGGTGACCATGTTCAGGTAATAGAAGGTCAGTTCCGCCAGTTCAGGGATCTGCGACTGGATCAGGATGGTCGACTTTGCCGGGTCAATGCCGCAAGCCATGTAGTCCAGCGCCACTTCCACCACATTACGGTGCACCTTGTTGGTGTCTTCCATATTGTCGGTCAGCGCTTGCGAGTCGGCCAGCATGATGAACTGATTGTAGTCGTCCTGGTAGGAAACGCGGTTGCGCAGGCTGCCGACGAAGTGGCCGAGGTGCAGCGGGCCGGTCGGACGGTCGCCGGTCAGGATAATCGGTTTGGCGTTGGATGCTGGCTGGCTCATAGGGTTCCTTCTGCTTGCCCCTATCGATTGCGCCAAGAAAAACGCCACCTGAGAGAGGCGGCGTTGATATTAAAATCACATCACTTTTCAGTGGCCGCGCTATGTCAGCGGCGCCACCAATTGCGGGAGAAAAGATGTGATTGGATAAATTTCATCCCGCAATGGTTACAGTTCAGCGCTGCCCTGTCAAGCCCGGCTAGTAGCGGTTCGGGTTATTCGGGCGGTCATCCACGCGGTTTGGCACGCCGTCGTTGTCGCGGTCGCGGTCATAGCGGTTGGGGATGCCGTCGCGATCCCGGTCACCGCGTTCCCAGCGGCCGCGCTCCATGCGCCAGCGGCCATTGTCCATCTGGGCCCAGGCCGGCTCGCGCCAATAATAGCCGTGGCGGGCGCGCACGTATTTGCCGTTGACCCAGACGTGGCGGTGGCCGTTCCAGCGCCAGTAGCCTGGCGTCCAGACAAAGCCGCTGCGGGCAGGGGGAATGACTTCATCGCGGGGCGGCGGTGGGGCTACGCGCACGACGACGACATCGGCGCTGGCGGCTGGCGCCCAGGCCAGTCCGCCGCCGAGGGAGCTGGCCAGAAGTGTGGCAATAAGCAACTTTTTCATGATTGGCTCCTTCCAATTCATTGTAAGAGCCATTTTTGCTGAGGCTGCCGCAGCGGTATGTGCGCGCACTAGCTTTCATCCTGGCATTGATTTTCTAGTAATATTGCGCAAGTTTATGCTCCCGGAGTTCCCATGCGTCGCTGCCTCACCCTCATTTCCCTCCTGCTGGCCTCCCAGGCAGGTGCGCAAACCTCGCCCATGGCGCCCGACATCGTGCCCGGTTTCGAGGCGCCCCAGGACCAGGCGGATTACATCAAGCGCGTGGTGATGATCCCGATGCGCGATGGCGTGCGACTGCATACCGTGATCGTGGTGCCGAAGGGGGCGAGCAAGGCGCCGATCATCCTGACCCGTACGCCTTACAACGCGGATGGCCGCGCGAAGCGCAATGTGAGCCCGTATATGCAGTCGGCGCTGCCGCAGGGGGACGAGGTATTCGGCCGTGATTTCATCCGCGTATTCCAGGACGTGCGCGGCAAATATGGTTCTGAGGGCGATTATGTGATGACCCGCCCGGTGCGCGGACCACTCAATTCAAGCCAGACCGATAACGGCACAGACGCCTGGGACACCATCGAATGGCTGGTGAAGAATGTGCCGGAGACAAACGGCAAGGTCGGCATGATCGGTTCTTCGTATGAAGGCTTTACCGTGCTGATGGCGCTGACCGAGCCGCATCCGGCACTCAAGGCTGCGGTGCCAATGAGCGCAATGGTCGATGGCTGGCGCGGCGACGACTGGTTCCACAACGGCGCCTTCCGCGTCAATACGCTCGATTACATCGCCAGCCAGAATACGGTAAAGGGCCGCGGCGAGGCGCTGGCGACAGGCGCCTATGACGATTACGACGTCGTGCTGCGCGGCGGCTCGATGGCCAGCCTGGCGCGCAAGTACGGGCTGGACCAGCTCAATTTCACCAAGAAGCTGTTTGAGCATCCCGCTTACGACAGCTTCTGGCAGGAGCAGGCGCTGGACCGAATCCTGGCCAAGAGGCCTTTGTCGGTGCCGACCATGCACGTCGTGGGGCAGTGGGACCAGGAAGATATTTACGGCACTTACGCGACCTATGCCGCGCTGGAAAAGCTGGACAAGGATAACAAGCTGAATTTCCTCGCGATCGGACCGTGGCGCCATAGTGGCGTCAATTACGACGGTTCCACGCTGGGGGCGCTGCAATTCACCGGCGATACGGCGCTGGAATTCCGCCGCGACGTGATGGTGCCTTTCCTGAAGCAGTACCTGGTCGATGGCGCCCAGGCAGCCGATACACCACCGGTGCTGACCTACCAGACCGGCAGCAATAAATGGCAGCGACTGGCGCAGTGGCCGGTATCGTGTGCGGCGGGCTGTGCCTCGACCGCGAAAGCGGTGTACCTGCAGGATGGCTTCAAGCTGTCGTGGGCGCAAGCAGGCAACGCGAAGGGCTTCGACGAGTATGTCGCCGATCCCGCCAAGCCGGTGCCGTTCGTGCCACGCCCGGTGCGCATGGGGGACGAGAACGTGTGGAAGCCCTGGCTGGTGCACGACCAGCGTTTCGTCAGCGACCGCACCGACGTATTGAGCTATGTGTCGGAGCCGTTGAAGGAACCTTTGATGCTGTCGGGCGCACCGCAGGTGCACCTGGTGGCGTCCACCTCGGGCAGCGATGCCGACTGGGTGGTGAAGGTGATCGACGTTTATCCGGACGAAGTGCCGTCGCAGCCGAAACTTGGCGGCTTCCAGTTGCCGCTGTCGATGGATATCCTGCGCGGGCGCTATCGCGACAGCTTCGAGAAGCCGACGGCCATCCCATCAAACAAGCCGGTGCAGTTCAACTTTGCATTGCCGCCGGTGAACCACGTCATCCTGCCGGGGCACCGCCTGATGATCCAGGTGCAGTCAAGCTGGTTCCCGCTGTATGACCGTAATCCGCAGACCTTCGTGCCGAACATCTTCCTCGCGGCACCGGGCGATTACAAGAAGGCGACGCAGCGCGTGTTCCATGGCAGTTCGGTTGAATTGCCGGTGGTGGAGAAGTAATGAACGTGTTGCAAAGACTGCTTGGTGTTGCGTTTGCGCTGGCGTTGACGGCATGCGCCTCTTCCGGCCCTCGGCGAGTCGTTACTGATAACTATATTTCGCCGAATTTCCAGCAGCCGCCTGCGAAGTCCTTGATCGTCTTGCTGCCGGCGGACGTCGAGGCTGAGGACATGCGGCCCGGCGTCGCGTCCATGCTGAACGCGTTGAACCAGAAACTGAGCGCAGCTGGGTATAAAGTCGTCGCCTTGGACCAGGCTAGCCATGACGTGATTTGGCAGCAGGAAGTCCAGGACGTTGGGGGCGTTTATGATCCCAATACTGGCGCCGTTCGCGAGCTCGCAATGACGAATGCGGTGGGACACCTGGTGCAGCGCGTCAGTTCGGAAACCGGGGCGGGAATGGTCATTCTGCCGCGGTTTGTGCTGCGGCGTGCCGAGATTGCCGGCATGTCCGCGGTCTGGGATGGGCAGCAACGCCGCGTCCCCACATTCGGCACTGCCGGCGATACGCAAACGCAAAGCGGCTCAACGCTGGGACTGTCGGTTAGCCTGCAAATGATTGCGACAAGCGGTGAGCTGTTAATGAACACGTACGGAGGCGCTTTGCTTCCCTATCGGGTCAACGCCAGGACTGCGAAGAACGAGGTGCGTGCCGACTTGTTTGCGGATGAGGCCGAGGTTGCGGAAGGTGTAGCCATTGCGTTGGCGCCGTTCTTCAGGAGGCGATAACTTACTGTATGGACTCTGGAAAGGAGGTTCGTTCAAATGCTGCGAACAGCAAAATACCGAATCACAAATTATGGAGCCACATATGCAAGTACACATCTTCAGAGGTCCGGGCCGCATTTTTGGCTTTACCGCACAAGCATCGGGTGAGAACCTGCCGCAGAAGTATGCGCCATGGTCGGAATTCAAGACCATCGAGCTGCGCAAGGACGAGCACACACCGGGTGTCGATGCGAGCGAATGCCTGAGCGATATCGAGACTTATGGCGTCCACGTCACCGATGCGCATGTCCGAATCACCGATGACGCAATTCGGTAAAGGCTTAGAGGCTTGCACTCGCTCGGGGCCACATTTACTCAGGTGATAAGGGAATCGCCTTTTATGTGGCGCGCTGGTTCTCTGAGCTGAAAAGCGAGATTGAACTGTTGGTGGCCCTGACTCCGGGAACAACGAATTGAGGCTATATTACCTTCGCATTCCGCTACGGCCTGCAAAAGCTGCGGCTCGTTGAACCCGCCAATATTTGGATTGACTGGGCGCCCATCGCGCTCCCCATTACGCCCAATGAAGCAAACACCTCGCATTCTGAAGCACAGGATCGCGCGCTTCAGATCGCAGAATTCATCCTGGCGGAAGATAAGGCGATTAGCGAGTACGTGCGAGAGTTCACTGGGTGAGGAAGTCTGAAAAGTGGAGCAAGAGTATGTTTGGATTGTTTAACAAGAAGCACGGCATCGTGGAGCAGCCCGTTCATGGGTGCTCCGAAGCACATGGGGCACCTGATCAGGACTATCTTGAGGGGCTAAGCCAGGTCACTTCAGATAGCGCGAAGTTCTGGTTCGATATGGCCCATGATCTTGGAACGCTGCCCGAATCCGGGAAGATGGATATACGTCCCAATGGTCGTTTTGGCATTCCCCCGTATAGACGGACACTCCCGAAAGGTATGATGTCACCTACGGAGGTTTTGTATGAAGCGGGAACGCAGGAATTTCACAGAAGAGTTTAAACGAGAAGCGGTCAAGCTGGTCGGCCAGCCTGGAGCCAC
>CBHREK010000056.1:0-3660 GCA_966077345.1 uncultured Duganella sp. | reverse complement strand
CGCAGCGAGGGAAAACGGCACCACCAGGCCATCATTGCGCTCGCGCGCCGCCGCATCAATGTCCTGTGGGCCATGCTCAAGAAACGCCAATGCTTCGTGAGCGCAGTCGTGGTTGCTTGACAAAGACATTAGGCTGCCTCCTTTACACGCTGACGGCGAAGGCGTTGACGGCATCAGCCGCCAGCGGCGCGTCGCTGCGCGTCTCAAGCCAGAAGCGGCGCAGCAGGTTCTGCGCCGTTTTCATACGGTACTCGCTGCTGGCGCGCATATCGCTCAAAGGCGCGTAGTCGCGGGCCAGGGCTGCCATCGCGTCGGCCAGCGCAGCCTCGCTCCAGGCGCGGCCATTCAGCGCGGCTTCCGCCTGTGCGGCGCGTTTCGGCGTCGCAGCCATGCCGCCGAACGCGATGCGCGCTTCGGCAACCGCATCGCCGTCCATGCGCAAGGCGAAGGCCGCGCAAACAGCGGAAATATCCTGGTCGAAGCGCTTGGCCAGCTTGTACGTGCGGAAGCGCACGTCCTCGCGCGGCAGCGGCACGCGCACGGCCTGCACGAACTCGCCAGGTTGCAAATCCTTCTTCATGTAATCGAGATAAAAGTCTTCCAGCGCCAGCACGCGTTCGCCGGCCGAGCCGCACAGCACGACCTGCGCGCCGAGTGCGATCAGCCACGGCATGGAGTCGCCGATCGGAGAACCGTTGGCGACATTGCCGCCCAGCGTGCCGGCATTGCGAATCGGCAGCGAAGCGAAGCGCTGGCGCAGCTCGCCCAGTTGGTCCGGATAGTGCCGGCACAGCGCATTGTAGGCGTCCTCCAGCGAAACGCCGGCGCCGATTTCAACGAAGCCATCCTCCACGCGCAGCACTTTCAGCGCGTCGACGTGGCCGAGGTAAATAATGTCGCCCAGGTCGCGCATCTGTTTGGTAACCCACAGGCCGACGTCGGTGGACCCGGCCAGCAGCACCGCGCCCGGATTGGCCGCGCGCAACTGGATCAGTTCATCCAGGGTGCGCGGCGCCAGGAAGGTCTGGCCATGCGCGCTGTAGACGGCCAGCGAGTCGCGCTTCAGCGACTCGAGCTGTTCGGCTACGCGGGCGGCGTCGAATTCGACTTTGGGCAGCTCAACCATGCGCTGGGCGGCATCGATGATCGGGCGGTAGCCTGTGCAGCGGCACAGGTTGCCCGACAGGCAGTCGTCGATTTCCTTGCGCGAGGCGCATTGGCCTTCTTTTTTCAGGTACAGGCCCCACAGCGACATGGCGAAGCCCGGCGTACAGAAACCGCATTGCGAACCGTGGCACTCGACCAGCGCCTGCTGCACCGGGTGCAGCGCGCCGTCGGCCTGCTGCAGGTCTTCCACGGTGAACAGGGCCTTGCCGTCCAGCGTCGGGGTGAGCTGGATGCAGGAATTGACCGCCTTCAGTTCCAGCTTGCCGTCGACCACGCTGCCTAGCACCACGGTGCAAGCGCCGCAGTCGCCTTCGGCGCAGCCTTCCTTGGTGCCGGTGCAGTGCAGGTCTTCGCGCAGGTGCTGCAGCACAGTCTGCGTCGGGGCGGCATCCCGTACTTCATGCACGGCGCCACGGTAGTAAAAGCGGATCGGTTCTGACATCTTGTCCTCGCAGGTCTCCTAGCTTGCAAGATAACATTACCGCACCCCAGCCATATAAGAAAATTCTGATTTTGAATATCAGGCGTTTCGCATATAGGGATGATGCTTGTGCCAGTGCTCGGCAATGTCGATGCGGCGCGTGATCCACACCTTGTCATGGCTTTGCACATAATCGAGGAAACGCGCCAATGCCGCAGCGCGCGCCGGACGGCCCACCAGGCGGCAATGCAGGCCGATCGACAGCATTTTCGGCTGGTTCAGGCCGTTCGGGTCCCCTTCCTTATAGAGTACGTCGAATGCGTCCTTGAGGTAATCGAAGAATTGGGTGCCGCTATTAAACCCTTGCATCGCGGCAAAGCGCATATCGTTGGTGTCCAGCGTGTAGGGGACGATCAGTTGCGGGGTGACGGCCGGCTTGCCGTCGGCGCCGGTGTGCGCTACTTCCTGCCAGAACGGCAAGTCGTCGCCGTAATAATCGGCGTCGTAGCGGAAACCGCCATGCTCCACCACCAGCCGGCGCGTGTTGGGCGAATCGCGCCCGGTGTACCAGCCCAGCGGCGCGCTGCCGGTCAGCTCCTTGATGATCTGCACCGCTTCCTTCATATGGGCGCGCTCGGTTTCCTCGTCCATGTTCTGGTAGGTGATCCAGCGCAGGCCGTGGCAGGCGATTTCATGCCCCAGTTCCTGGAAAGCAGCCACCGCTTCCGGATGGCGCTGCAGCGCCATCGAGACGCCGAAAATGGTCAGCGGCAGCTTGCGCTCTTCGAACATGCGCAGCAAGCGCCACAGGCCGGCGCGCGAACCGTACTCATAGATCGATTCCATGCTCATGTGGCGGTTCGGGAATGCGGCCGCACCGATGATCTCGGACAGGAAGGTTTCCGAGGCCGGATCGCCGTGCAGCACGCAGTTTTCGCCGCCCTCTTCGTAGTTCAGCACGAATTGCAGGGCCACGCGGGCCTGGCCCGGCCATTGCGGATGGGGTGGATTGCGGCCATAGCCGGCCAGGTCGCGAGGATAGTTGTTCATGGTGGTCCGTGATCAAAGGTATATGCTCAATAATATATTGGCGTTATGGCACCGGTATATGATCTGCCGGATAAGCAAAATAAGGAATGCAAAATGGGAAAACTGAGCACCCACGTCCTCGATACCGCCAACGGCCGTCCCGCCGCGGGCGTGCATGTGGCGCTGTATGCGCTGGCCGGCAGCGGCCGCACGCTATTGAAGGAGGATGTGACCAATGCCGATGGCCGCTGCGGCGCGCCGCTGCTGGAGGGCGACGCGATGCAGCCCGGCCGCTATGAACTGGTGTTCGGCGCCGGAGATTATTTCGCAGCGCTCGGCGTGGATTTGCCGGCGCCGCGCTTCATCGACCAGGTGACGATCGCCTTCGGCATCGCCCACGCAGACCAGAACTACCACGTGCCGCTGGTGGTGTCGCCGTGGGCGTATTCGACCTACCGCGGCAGCTAGCCTAGTCGCGCAGCATGACGGCGCGCTCGCCGCGCCGGGCTTTCTGCTGCAACTGCATCAGGCCATACAGCAGCGCTTCCGGCGTCGGCGGGCAGCCGGGCACGTAGACATCGACCGGCACGATGCGGTCGCAGCCGCGCACCACCGAGTAACTGTAGTGATAATAGCCGCCGCCGTTGGCGCAGCTGCCCATCGAGATGACGTAGCGCGGCTCGCTCATCTGGTCGTACACCCGCCTCAGCGGCGCGGCCATCTTGTTGCACAGCGTCCCCGCGACGATCATCACGTCCGACTGGCGCGGGGAAGCGCGCGGCGCGACTCCGAAGCGCTCGAGGTCGTAGCGCGGCATGTTGACGTGGATCATCTCGACCGCGCAGCAGGCCAGGCCGAAGGTCATCCACCATAGCGAGCCGGTGCGCGCCCACTGGAACAGCTCCTCGGTCGAGGTGACCAGGAAGCCCTTGTCGCTGACCTCGCTGTTCAGCGCGTTGAAGAAATTCTGGTCGGGCTGCGTCCCCGCGGGCAACATCGTGCCGGGCGCGGGACTGGTCAGTTCTACTCCCAATCTAGGGCTC
>CBHREK010000055.1:0-17134 GCA_966077345.1 uncultured Duganella sp. | reverse complement strand
GTGGGCCGTGGCCGCTCCTTCGCAGTCTACGTTAAATACATGTTCTAGTTATGTGAATCCCCGGCGCAGTTTTGGCCGAATCGTGGGGGCCGCCCTGGGCGCTGTCGCGCTCCCCGGAGTGTCGGCAGCGGCGGGCGGCCGGCATGTTTCCCGAAAGCCAACCATGAAGAAAACCGCCCTGGTCAAGCCACCGCGCCTGAAGGCAGACGACACCGTGGGCCTGATCGCCCCCGGCGGCCACACCGACGCCCCGGCGATTGCCAAGGCCATCAAGAACATCGAATCCCTGGGCTTCCACGTCAAGCTGGGCCGTAATCTGGAAGCCGTGTATGGCAACTACGGCGGCTTTCCCGAACAGCGGCTGGAAGACTTGCACGGCATGTTTGCCGATCCCGACGTGGCGGCCATCTGGGCAATTCGCGGCGGCTCCGGCTGCATCCAGTTGCTGGAACATCTCGACTTTGAACTGATTCGCCGCAATCCCAAGATCCTGATCGGCTATTCCGACATTACGGCGCTGCACCTGGCGATCCAGAACAAGGTTGGACTGGTCACCTTCCACGGCCCGGTAGCCTCATCCACCTTTTCCGATTACTCGGTGACCCATCTGCTGAACGTGCTGATGCACCCGGAGGACGAATACACCATCCCGATGGCGCTGGAAAACAGCCGTAAAGCGGAAGAAGAGCCGCACTACGCGCTGCGCACTGTAGTACCGGGCGTCTGCGAAGGCCCGCTAACTGGCGGCAACCTGTGCCTGGTCAGCGCCCTGGTCGGCACCGAATACGCCAGCAGATACAAAGGCGGCATCCTGTTCCTGGAAGAAGTGAACGAAGCACCATACCGTATCGACCGCATGATGATGCAGCTCCAGCTCAACCGCAAATTCGACAACGCCGCCGGCGTCATGCTCGGCATCTGCGAAAACTGCGGCCCGCAGGACAGCGACATCTCCCTGACGCTGGACGAAACCACCGACCAGCATCTCAAGCCGCTGAAGGTACCCGCGGTCACCGGCTACAGCTTTGGCCACATCCGCAACCAGTTCACCCTCCCGATGGGCATCCGCGCCCGCCTCGACACCGACCGCCAGACCCTCACCCTGCTCGAACCCGCCGTCACCTGACAGCCGAGTCCGTGGCAACCTTGGGGTCAGGCGCTTTGGTTGACACAGGCTCGTCCGCAGACTTCGGCGTAGAATGGGGCGATGCGAATACTCAAGCACAAGGCGGTGGCTTTTGTGCTGGCGCATCCCCTGGACTTCGCCCTGCAGTGCCTGAAGGGCTTCCGGGCCAACCAGGGGCTGCTGCTGGCCGGCGCCGTGGCCTATTACTCGCTGCTGTCCATCGTTCCGCTGCTGATGCTGGTGGTGGTGGCGCTGTCCCACATCATTCCGCAGCAGGAATTGCTGCAGATCATCGGCCGCTACCTCGAATGGCTGATTCCCGGCCAGTCGAAGGCAGTCGTGGCTGAGGTTGGCCATTTCCTTGACCATCGCGAACTGGTCGGCTGGGCGCTGGTGCTGGTAATGCTGTTCTTTAGCTCCCTTGCCTTCTCGGTGCTGGAAAACGCCATGTGCTTTATCTTCCTGCATCGCGCCAAGGTGCGCCGGCGCCATTACCTGGTGTCGGCCGTCCTGCCCTATTGCTATATCCTGTTCCTCGGCATTGGGGCCCTGGTGATGACCCTCGTCGCCGGCAGCCTGCAAGTGATCGGCGAGGAAAGCGTGCACCTGTTCGGCTACGAATGGTCGCTGCATGGCCTGTCCGGCGTGCTGCTCTACATGCTGGGCTTGGCGGGTGAGGTGCTGATGCTGAGCTCAATCTACCTGGTCATGCCGGTCGGCCGCCTGTCCTGGCCGCATGCCCTGATCGGCGGCGCCACCGCTACCGCGCTGTGGGAAATCGCACGCCATGTGCTGGTCTGGTACTTCACCACGCTGTCGCAGGTGAACCTGGTATATGGCTCGATGACCACCGCCATCGTCGTCATGTTCAGCCTGGAGATTGGCGCCACCCTGCTGCTGTTCGGCGCGCAGGTCATCTCGGAATTCGAACGGGTGGGCCGCGGCGAGCAGAACAAGGCCCCGCACCGCCTGCAAACCAAGACTGCCTGTTAGTCCGGCAGCGTGATCGTGAAGCGCGCCCCGCCCAGCGCGGACTGGCCGGCAACCAGGGTGCCGCCATGCAGTTGCACCGCCTTGCGCGCAATTGAAAGACCCAGGCCGAAACCGCCCGTATTGCGGTCGCGGCTGCGGTCCAGCCGGTAGAACGGCTCGAAAATGCGTTCGCGCTCGCCGTCCGGGATGCCGGGACCGTCATCCTCGACCACCACCTGCACCACGCTGCCGATCCGCGTTGCGCCCAGGCGCACCGAACGGCTGCCATATTTGAGCGCGTTGCGCAGCAGGTTGCCGACCGCGCGTTCCAGCAAGCGCTGGTCGCCGCTGAACTGTCCCAAGGCGCTGCCGATTTCCATCTCCAGTGCCATGCCTTCGGACGGCGGCAGGGTTTCGCGGCAATGGGCCAGCGCAGAGCCGAGATCGAAGGAACGGCGCTCCAGATGCGGTTCGGCGTCCAGCCGGGTCATGCCAAGCAGTTCGTTGACCAGTTCTTTCAGCTCGCGCAAGTCGCCTTCCATGGCGTTGATGCGCTTGTCCAGCGCCGGGTTTTCGGCCGCATCGCGCAGCAGCTCCAGCGCGAACTCCAGCCGCGCAATCGGGGTGCGTATTTCGTGACCGACCGAATGCAGCAGGTTGCGTTGCGAGTCCAGCAGGCGTTCGATGCGGTCTGCCATGTGGTTGATGCGTTCCGCCAGTGGATAAATGCTGTCCTTGGGCTCCATATGGGCTCGCGTCCCCAGCTCCCCGCCGCCGAAACGGTCGGCCACGTCGGATAGCTGCTGCAGCCCCTGCCAGTGCGCGCGCGACCAGGCTGCGATCGGAATCAAGAGCACCAGGGCCACAATCAGGTAGCGGACCGCCTCCATCGACAGCGCAAAGCCGATATCGATCGGCAGGTCCTGCGCCACCAGCGCTTCCTCGTTACTGCCGATATAGCGCTCGCCGACCAGGTCTACGCGCCGGTAAAAGGCCTTGCGGCCGATATCCAGCACCACGTCGCCGCGCTCGAAACCCGCCGCATCGATGCCGGAAAGCTGCCGGCGCACGTCGCCCAGCGGAACCAGCTCGAAGCGCACGCCGGACACTTCGCGCACCTTGTTCAGGCGGTCCAGCCATTGGTCGGCCGGCGCCTGGTCGATGTACTGCTCAAGGAGGAAGATCTGGGCCGCAGCCTGGCGCCGCGCAATCGAGTCGAGGGGGTCGCCAAACAGGCGGTTGATCGCGAAATAGACGATGAATGCCGCCGCACTGATGGACAGCATCACCAGTATGAAAAAACGGAAGAACAGGCGATTCATCAAGGCGCATTGTATAAGAAACAAGAGCTGGCAGCGAACCGGGCGTACAAATTTGCGACAAAAAGCGTACAGCTCATGGGGGACATCGGCAGCCGCATTCTCTTATGATTACCTTACCGCTTGGGTGATTTCGCAACGAATTAGAGTTTGGGAGCTGAGCGTTTTAGCGGCCTGGGAAGGTATTGCAATTACAATGTCCGCCATTCCCAACCGTAGACCTTCGATATGCGACAGTACCTGTTCCTAGCCATTGCCAGCGCCTGCAGCACGGTAGCTGCGCAGACTCCGGCCACCAACCCGATGCCAGACGGCAGCCGGGACATGTACATTGGTATTGGCGCCCAGTCGATTCCGCGTTATGACGGCGCCAGCGATAACCGCACCCGCCCCCTGCCGGTGCTCCAGGTCCAATGGAGCAATGGGATTTTCGTCTCAGGCACCTCCGTGGGTTGGCACCTCTCGCAGTCGCCCTCGATGGAGTTCGGCCCGATGCTGGTTCTGTCGCCGCGCCGCGACCAGGATGGTGTCTCCTTCGGCGTCGGGAGCGTAAGCGACGGTACCGGCGCGCGTTTGGCCAACACCAGCCTGCGCCCTGATGAATTTGCCGTGCGCGGATCGCTGGACGACAATCGCCTGCGCTATATGGACGTGGTGAAGCGCCGCGTCCTGGCCGGCGGCTTTTTCAATTATTACCTGTCACCCAAGCTGCGCCTGGCCAATACGCTCACCTATGGCAGCGGCAGGGACCGCGATGGTGCGCGCCTGCACACAGCCTTGCAGTACGTGATGGAGGACGTGGTGCCCCACCATACCGTGGTGCTGTCGGCCGGCGTATCGGTGGTTAACCGTGCCTACAACGAAACCTGGTTCGGCGTGACGGCTGAAGAAGCCGAACGTGCCGGCGCCAAAGCTTATTACCGTCCCGGCGCCGGCGTGCAGGATGTGCGCGCCGGCGTGCGCTGGAACTGGGCGCTGAGCCCGAGCTGGATGCTGACGTCCGGCGCCACGGTCAACCGCCTGGTCGGCGATGCAAAAGACAGCCCGCTGGTTGAGCGGGCTACCAACTATTCCGTTTCAACTGCCCTGGCTTACCGATTCTGATGAAAACTTTGACCTCGCTCCGCACCACGCTGCCGGCTGTTTGCCTGGCGGTGGTGTGCTGTGCCGTCCAGGCGCAGGAGGAGTGGGTCAGCTATCGCGACGCCTACAAACAGATGGTGGTATTTGCCAAATACGGCAAGCCGAAGAACTTCCTGCAGATTCATTACGAAGTCAGCCCGCGCGATCCAATGGCGACGCTGGAAGGCTTGCACCTGACGCTGACAGGCAAGAACACGCAGCTTAACCTGCCATTGGACGCCACCGGCCGCGCCGTGTTCCCGCTGCTGAAGGCGGCTTATGACGATAACGCCGTGCTGGCGCTGAACCGCCGCATGGCAAGCTACCGCTTTGCGCCGCGCGTCACAATCCTGACGCGCAACGACGGCATTTACGAGTCGACCGACCTGCGCGCCGCATGCGAGCAGGCCCTTGCCTACCAGCGTTTCATCGATTCCTCATATGGTTCGAAGAAGTGCAGCGGCGTTCGTTTCGTGTTCGGCAATCGCGCGGATGCGCTGGTGCAGGCGAAGTATGGGCCGCGCGAAGCGCCCCTGCCGGTGGTGGATGGACCAGCCTTTGACGGCGAAACGCTCGGCGTTTATCGCACCGCAACCTACCGCTTCGCCGACTGGTCCGCGCAGGGCCAGGTCGTCAGCCAGAATACCCCGCTGGCGATCGCCCCGCTGTTTGAGTAAGCGGCCTTAATTCCAGGCCGACGGCGAGAACAGATATCCCTCGCCCCAGACGGTCTTGATCTTCTCGCCGTCCGTATCGTCGAACTTGCGGCGCAGTTTCGAAATCGAGTTGTCGATCGAACGGTCCAGGCCATCGAACTCGATGCCGCGCATGGTCTTCAGCAGCGCGTCGCGCGACAGCACCGTGCCCGCTGCTTCCGCCAGCACCAGCAGCAGCTTGTATTCGGTATTCGACAGCGGGCAAGGCTGGCCGCGCCAGGTGACCGAGCGGTCGCTGGTCGCAATGCTCAACTGGCCAAAGCTCAGGTGATCCACTTCCGACTTGCCCTGGCGGCGGCGCAGCAGCGCACGCAGGCGCGCCAGCAGCACGCGCGGCTGCACCGGCTTGTTGATGAAATCGTCCGCGCCCTGTTCCAGCAGCGACACCTCATCGTAGGAATCTTCGCGTGCGGTCATGATCAGGATCGGCACGTCGCTGATTTCGCGGATCTGCTGGCTGACCTTCATGCCATCCATGCCCGGCAACATCAGGTCCAGCACCACGACGTCGGGATTGGCTGCCTTGAAGCGCGCCAGGGCCTCATCGCCGCGGGGCACCACATCGACCTTGAATTCATAACCGGCGAGATATTCCGTGACCAGTTCGGCCAGGCGCTCATCGTCTTCCACCAACATCACTTGAACCATGTCTTTCTCCTTATGGCGGACATTTTATAAGAGCCACAACCTCTCAGCATATATGCACTTGAAATCCGACAAAGTGTTACAAACAGACGAAACTCGGGGAGGGCTGGCCTTTTGGCGTGCAACATGTAATGCTTGCCAGAACTTAAAGGGAACCGATGTGCCGAAATCGACCGCTATTATTGCCGTGCTTTCCGCTGCGTGCCTGCTTTCAACTGAAGTCATTGCGCATAATAAACAGCCCAAAAAAGCAGAGCCGTATTATGCGAATTCTGCATTCTTGTTGACTGAAGCCGAAAGGAATGAATTGGTCGATAAAGCCAATGCCGGCGACAACAGGGCGGCTGCCCGCCTGGGCTTCTTTTATGATTTTACGACCCGCAATCGTGACGCAGCCTACTATTGGTTCAAGAAGGCGGCATTAAATGGCGATGTGACATCCCAATATAACTTGGGTGTGCGCGTGCTGGGCACTTCGAGCCCGGATAAGTGTACCGAGGCGAAGTACTGGTTCACGATGGCGAGCCAGAACGGAATGGAGCAGGCGAAAAAGAGCCTGGACAGCCTCGGCGATTGCCCGGGTACGCCGCAACAACCGCCGACGCGGGAGCCGTAGCTCCCGCTTGCATCACAGGGCGCGGGCGATCAGCAACTTCTGGATGTCGCTGGTGCCTTCGTAGATCTGGCACACGCGCACGTCGCGGTAGATGCGCTCTACCGGGAAGTCGGCAGTGTAGCCATAGCCGCCGTGAATCTGGATCGCGTCGGAGCAGACGCGCTCCGCCATCTCGGAGGCGAACAGCTTGGCCATCGCCGCCTCTTTAAGGCACGGCTGGCCGGCGTCTTTCAGCGAGGCGGCGTGCCAGATCAACTGGCGTGCCGCTTCCAGCTGCATCGCCATTTCCGACAGCTTGAACTGCACCGACTGGTGCTCGAAGATCGGCTTGCCGAACGATTCGCGTTCGCGTGCGTACTTCAGCGCCGCTTCAAAGGCGGAACGCGCCATGCCGACCGATTGCGAGGCGATGCCGATACGGCCGCCTTCCAGGCCGGACAGGGCGATCTTGTATCCCTGGCCTGGCTCGCCGATCATGTTCGCTGCCGGTACGCGGCAATTCTCGAACAGGATCTGCGCGGTGTCGGAGGAGTGCTGGCCCATCTTGTGCTCGATGCCGGCCACGATATAGCCCGGCGTATTGGTCGGCACCCAGAAGGCGCTGATGCCCTTCTTGCCCGCTGCCTTGTCGGTGACCGCGAACACGATCGCCACGTCGGCATGCTTGCCGGAAGTAATGAACTGCTTGGTGCCGTTGATGATGTAGTCATCGCCGTCACGGGTTGCGGTGGTGCGCAAGGCAGCGGCATCGCTGCCGGTATGCGGCTCGGTCAGTGCGAAGGCTCCCAGCATTTCGCCCTGCGCCAGTGGACGCAGCCACTGCTGCTTCTGCTGCTCGTTCGCGTACATCATGCCGATGCTGCATACCGGGCAGTTGTTCACGGAAATGACGGTGGAGGTGCCGCCATCGCCGGCGGCGATTTCTTCCAGCACCAGTGCCAGCGAAACGTAATCGAGGCCCGCGCCGCCCAGTTCCTCCGGCACGGCGACGCCGAAGGCGCCCAGCGCCGCCAGCTCTTTCAGCTCTTCTTTCGGGAAGTGGTGTTCCTTGTCCCAGCGTGCTGCGTTGGGCGCCAGGCGCTCCTGTGAAAACGCACGCAGCGCATCGCGGATCATTTCGTGTTGTTCGTTGAGGATCATTGTTATCTTTCTCTACGGCTGGGGCCGTGTCAACCAAAGAGCCTGACCCCAAGGTTGACGGGACGGCCATCCGGCGGGCTCGGCTGTTACCAGCCTATGGGGGAACCGTCGTAGTCTCGGTAGACGGCTTGTTCGGATGCGGGCAGTTCGGCCAGCACCTTGCGCAGTCCGCGCACGCTTTCTTCGACCGATAGCGCGGCGCCGGCGCCGCCCATGTCGGTGCGCACCCAGCCCGGGTGCAGGGCCACGCAGGTGGCGCCTTGCGGGCCGAACTGGTGCGCGGTGTCGACCAGCACGGAGTTCAGCGCGGCCTTGCTGGCGCGGTACAGCGAGCCGGTGGATCCTTTGCGCTCGCTGAGGGAACCCATGCGCGACGACATCACGGCCAGCTTGCCGCGTCCCGCGCAGACCAGCGGCGCGATGATCGGCAGCAGCCGCATCGCCGACAGCACGTTGATGTGCATGACGGCGTCGAAATCGGTCTGCATCGGGAAGCCGTCGCTGCGCGGGCCGTATACGCCGGCGTTCAGGATGGCGATGTCCAGCTCTTCGCCATCCAGTTTCCAGCCCAGGCCTGCTACGGCTTCCACGTTCGTTACATCCAGCTTGTGGGCTTCGGCACCCATCTCGGCCAGCATGGCGACATCTTCTTTCCTGCGGGCCGTGGCGATCACGCGCCAGCCGTCGGCCAGGTACTGGCGAACCAGCTCCAGGCCGATGCCGCGCGAGGCGCCGATAACAAGTGCCAGCGCCATCGTGCTTATACCAGCTCGATGCCCATGGCGGTGGCTTCGCCGCCGCCGATGCACAGTGCCGCAACGCCCTTCTTGCCGCCCTTGGCCTTCAGCGCGCCGATCAGGGTGGTGATGATGCGCGCGCCGGTGGCGCCAATCGGGTGGCCCAGGGCGCAGGCGCCGCCGTGCACGTTCACCTTGCTGTGCGGGATGTCCAGGTCGTGCATCGCTGCCATTGGCACGGCGGCGAAGGCTTCGTTGATCTCGAACAGGTCAACGTCGCTGACTTTCCAGCCGGTCTTGGCCAGCAGTTTCTGGATCGCGCCTACCGGGGCGGTGGTGAACTGCTCCGGCACCAGGGAGTTGGTGGCGTGGCCGGTGACCTTGGCGATCACGGTTGCGCCCAGCTTCCTGGCGGTGGATTCGCGCATCATGACCAGGGCGGCAGCGCCGTCGTTGATCGAGGAGGACGATGCGGCGGTGATGGTGCCGTCCTTGGCGAAGGCTGGCTTCAGTGCCGGGATCTTTTCGATCTTGGCTTTCAGCGGGCCTTCATCCTTGTCGATCACCACGTCGCCGGCGCGGCCGGAGACGGTTACCGGGGCGATTTCCCAGTTGAAGGCGCCGGATGCCTGCGCTGCCTGTGCGCGCTTGACGGATTCGATGGCGAAGTTGTCCTGCGCTTCGCGGGTGAACTTGTAGGCAGCCGAGCACTGTTCGGCGAAAGTGCCCATGGAGCGGCCGGCGCCGGTCTTGGCGTCGCGGGTGTAGGCGTCTTCCAGGCCGTCGTACATCATGTGGTCGAACATCATGCCGTGACCGATGCGGTAGCCGCCGCGTGCCTTGGGAATCAGGTAAGGAGCGTTGGTCATGGATTCCATGCCGCCCGCCACGATCACTTCGGCCGAACCGGCGGCGATGGCGTCATAGGCGAAGATGGCTGCCTGCATGGCGGAGCCGCACATCTTGGACAGGGTCACTGCGCCGGCGGAAACCGGCAGGCCGGCCTTGATCGATGCCTGGCGTGCTGGGGCCTGGCCCTGGCCTGCCATCAGGCAGTTGCCGAAGTAGACGTGTTCGACGGCTTCCGGCTTGATGCCGGCGCGTTCGACGGCGGCCTTGATGGCCACTGCGCCCAGGTCATTGGCACTCAGGCTTGCGAAGTCGCTCTGGAATGCACCCATTGGGGTACGTGCTGCGCCGACGATTACGATTGGGTCATTCATTTTCAAAGGTCTCCAAAAGGGATGGTGTTGCTTGCTTCGCTGCCTCGGGCAGCGAATCTCGGTTGCGGAAACGGACGTGCTGGGGATACGGGAACACGTCCTCAATGACGCCACTGGCGATCAGCTCTTTTTTCCTGGCCCACCAGTGAGGCGAGAGCAGCTCGGCGTGGTGCTTCATAAAGTATTTTCGGATCTTCGCGTTCCCGAGCAAGAACTTGTCGAACTGCTCGGGAAACACGTCGTGCTTTCCGATGGGGTACCACGGCTCGGCGGACATTTCGTCCTCCTCGTTACGCGGCGCCGGTATTACACGGAAGTTGCAGTCCGTGATGTATTCAATTTCATCGTAGTCGTAGAAAACGACACGCTTGTGACGGGTGACGCCGAAATTCTTGTACAGCATGTCACCCGGGAAGATGTTGGCTGCCACCAGGTCCTTGATGGCGTTGCCGTATTCGATGATGCCGTGCTCCAGCGCCGCATCGTCGCCCACTTCGTCGGCGTGCGACAGGAACATATTCAGCGGCACCATGCGGCGTTCGATGTACAGGTGCTTGATGACCAGCTGGTCGCCTTCTTCTTCGATCAGCGACGGCGCAAAGTGCTTCAGCTCCATCACCAGTTCTTCGCTGAAGCGGTTGCGCGGGAAGGCGACGTTGGAATACTCCAGCGTATCGGCCATGCGGCCCACGCGGTCGTGGTGCTTCACCAGCAGGTACTTCGACTTGATCTGCTCGCGCGTGGTTTCCTTCGGCGGCGGGTAGAAGTCCTTGATCACCTTGAACACATAAGGGAAGGACGGCAGCGCGAACACCAGCATGACCAGGCCGCGGATGCCGGGCGCAATCGCGAACAGGTCCGACGAATGTTTCAGGTGCTGCAGGTAGTCGCGGTAGAAGGCGTTCTTGCCCTGCTTTTGCAGGCCGAGGATGGTGTAGATCTCGCTGCGCGGCTTGAGCGGCAGCAGGTTGCGCAGGAACTGCACATAGGCCGACGGCACTTCCATGTCGACCAGGAAGTAGGCGCGCGTGAACGAGAACAGCAAGACGATGTCCTGCTGCTCGGTCAACACTGCATCCAGTACCAGCTGCTTGTTCTTGTTGTGCAGGATGGGCACCACGAAAGGCAATTCGCGGCTGCCGTTGATGGCGCGGCCCACGATGTAGGCGCCCTTGTTGCGGAAGAACAGGCTCGAAAGAATCTGGAT
Organism: uncultured Duganella sp.; assembly: GCA_966077345.1. GTDB lineage: Bacteria > Pseudomonadota > Gammaproteobacteria > Burkholderiales > Burkholderiaceae_D > Rugamonas. Next base: position 6,311 of record CBHREK010000055.1, on the reverse strand, counting down.
CTGCGCATTCGGTTCCAGTTCGCCGAACAGGTCGGACAGCCGTTCTTCCACCAGCGCGACGTCGCGCGACAGGTTGGCGAACGGTGTATTGAGCTGGAAGTTGGTGACGATGCGCTTGAGCGTGAAGGTCAGGCCATCCTTGCCCGGGTAGTACACGCGGTAGGTCGGCGCAACTTCTTCCGTGTCGATGTACTCGGTCGACACCACCGGGCGCACGAAAATGAACTCGTTGTGGAAGTAGGACCGGTGCAGGATATTGCAGCACACGGAGTTGAAGAAGGTCTCCGCCAGCTCCGGCTGCTTGTGGCCGGACAGCATGCCGATGTAATGCAGCTTGAGTTCGCGCCACACCTCATCGGTCAGCTCGGACGGGTCGTACTCGTCCTCCAGCATCTGCACGCATTCCTGCACGCGCTTGTCGTAAAAGTCGATCCGTTCGCGCGCCGCGACCTGGGCCACCGCCCAGTCGCCTTGCTCGAAATGCCGCTTGGCCGCCTGCGCCGCCTGCCGGAACAGGCGGTAGTGCTTGTCGAACCCCTCGCGGATGGTGCGCGCAATGTCGAACGCGATTTGCGACGACAGCAGCTTGGGGAAGGCGGCGTGGATCATGGCGGCCCCGTTTGGGAACGGCGTTGCTTACTTGGTCTCGGCGAACAGTTCGCGGCCGATCAGCATGCGGCGGATCTCGCTGGTGCCGGCGCCGATTTCATACAGCTTGGCGTCGCGCCACAGGCGGCCGACCGGGTATTCGTTGATGTAGCCATTGCCGCCCAGGGTCTGGATTGCTTCGCCTGCCATCCAGGTTGCCTTCTCGGCCGAGTACAGGATGGCGCCGGCAGCATCCTTGCGCAGTGCACGCACCTGCTCAGGCGAAGTAGCGCGGTCGCAAGCCTGGCCGACGGCGTAGACGTAGGCGCGGCAAGCCATCATGGTGGAGTACATGTCCGCCAGCTTGCCCTGCATCAGCTGGAATTCGCCGATCGGCTGGCCGAACTGCTTGCGGTCGTGGATGTAAGGGACCACGGCGTCCATACAGGCCGACATGATGCCCAGCGGGCCGCCGGACAGCACGGTGCGCTCGAAATCCAGGCCGGACATCAGCACGTTGACGCCCTTGCCCAGTCCGCCCAGCACGTTTTCGGCCGGCACTTCGCAGTCTTCGAAGACCAGCTCGCCGGTGTGGGAGCCGCGCATGCCCAGCTTGTCCAGCTTCTGGGCGATGGAGAAGCCCTTGAAGCCCTTCTCGATCAGGAAGGCGGTCATGCCACGCGGGCCGGCTTCGATGTCGTTCTTGGCGTACACCACCAGGGTGTCGGCGTCCGGGCCGTTGGTGATCCACATCTTGGTGCCGTTCAGCACCCAGCGGTCGCCCTTGAAGTCGGCGCGCAGCTTCATCGACACCACGTCGGAACCGGCGTTCGGCTCGGACATGGCCAGCGCACCCACGTGCTCGCCGGAGATCAGCTTCGGCAGGTATTTCTTCTTCTGTTCTTCTGTGCCGTTGCGCTTGATCTGGTTGACGCACAGGTTGGAGTGCGCGCCGTAGGACAGGCCGACCGAGGCGGAAGCGCGTGAAATCTCTTCCATCGCGATGATGTGGGCCAGGTAGCCCATGTTCGAGCCGCCATATTCCTCGCCAACGGTGATGCCCAGCAGGCCCAGTTCGCCCATCTTGCGCCACAGGTCCATCGGGAACCGGTCGCTGTGGTCGATCTCGGACGCGCGCGGCGCGATCTCGGCCTCGGCGAAGCTGCGCACCGCGTCGCGCAGAGCGTCGATGTCCTCGCCGAGCATGAAGTCGAGGCCAGGCAGGTTCATGGGGTCTCCTCGGGGGAACTCGAAATCGTTGTCTTGGAACGCCGTGGCGCGGCCCGCGTCAGCCGGCGGCCTTGGCGCGGCGCGTGCCCGGTGCGGCACGCGCGTCGCCGCTGGTGGCGGCCAGGGCCCGCTGCGCCTCGCGCTCGTGCGAGCGCACCTCGTCCAACGTGGCCTGCAGGTCGGCCATCTGCTGCTCGAGCTGCTGGCGGTGCTCGCCCAGCACGGCGAGCAGGCGCTTCAGTTGCGGCACCGTGTCGCGCGGCGATTCGTACATGTCGACCAGGTCCTTGATCTCGGCCAGCGAGAGCCCCAGCCGCTTGCCGCGCAGCGTGAGCTTCAAGCGGATGCGGTCGCGCGTGGTGTAGACGCGCTGGCGGCCGCCGGCGCCGCCGCGTGCCGGCGCGAGCAGGCCGCAGTCCTCGTAGAAGCGGATCGCGCGGGTGGTGAGGTCGAACTCGCGCGCGAGGTCGCTGATGGTGTAGTTCGCCCCGTTGGAGGCGATCGATGCGGGGGTGACAGCGGAACCGGCCATGCCTGCCTAGAATGGGGTGGTAATTGACGTTTACGTCAACGTCAAGTGTAGCCGCCCGGCCGGTCAAACTTCAAGACCGCATCAACGCACGCGCATGAACGCCCTCGAACACCAGCTGCACTACCCGCTCGGCGACGAGCTGCCCGAATCCGGCCGCGCCATCACCCTGGCGCCCGGCGTGAAGTGGCTGCGCATGGGCCTGCCCTTCGCGCTGGACCACATCAACCTCTGGCTGCTGCGCGACCGCTGGCAAGGCGCGAACGGCGAGACCCGCGACGGCTGGGCCATCGTCGACTGCGGCATCACCGACGAGGCCACCCGCACGGCGTGGGGCGAGGTCTTTGCCGGCGAGCTGGAGGGCCTGCCGGTGCTGCGCGTGATCGTCACCCACATGCACCCCGACCACATCGGCCTGGCGCACTGGCTCACCGAGCGCTGGGGCTGCGACCTGTGGATCAGCGCCACCGACTTCAACGCCGCGCGGCTGGCCTCGCAGTCGACCACCGGCTTCGGCGGCGACTCGGCAGCGGCCCATTTCGCCCGCCACGGCGTGCAGGACGAGGACACGCTCGCCAAGGTGCGGCGCCGCTCCAACTACTACGCGTCGATGGTGCCGGAGGTGCCGGCGCGCTACCACCGGCTGATGGACGGCCAGGTGCTGCGCATCGGCGACCACGACTGGCGCTGCCACGCCGGCTACGGCCATGCGCCCGAGCACATCGCGCTGCACTGCCCGGCGCTGAGGCTGCTGATCTCGGGCGACATGGTGCTGCCGCGCATCAGCACCAACGTGATGGTGATCGACCTGGAGCCCGAGGCCGACCCGCTCACGCTCTACCTCGCCTCGCTCGAGCGCATGCGCGCGCTGCCGGCCGACACCCTGGTGCTGCCAGCGCACGGCAAGCCCTTCACCGGACTGCACACCCGCATCGACCAGCTGGTGCACCACCACGACGAGCGGCTCGACGAGGTGATGGACGCCTGCCGCGCCAAGCCGACGCATGCGGTGGAACTGCTGCCGGTGCTGTTCAAGCGCCCGCTCGACCTGCACCAGACGACCTTCGCGCTCGGCGAGGCCATCGCCCACCTGCATGCGCTGTGGCTGCAGGGCCGGCTGGAGCGCCGGCTGGGCACCGACGGCATCCTGCGCTTCGCCGCCGCGGCTTGAGCGACACTGGCTCCATGAGCCCGGTTCCCGACCTCCCGCCCCTGCCCGACCGTCTCAGCATCGAGCCGGGCAGCCCCTTCCACGACGCCGCCGTGTTCGAGCGCGAGATCAGCATCCGCTTCAACGGCAAGGATCGCCACGACGTCGAGGAGTACTGCCTCAGCGAAGGCTGGATCAAGGTGCCGGCCGGCAAGACGGTGGACCGCAAGGGTCGGCCGCTGATGATCAAGCTGAAGGGCAAGGTCGAGGCGTTCTACCGCTAGGCGGCAAGTCGGGGCGGCAGGCTGCTCGGCAGGCCGAGCTTGAGCGCCAGCGTCGCCGCGTCGTAGGGCGCGTGGACCTTCACGTCGTTGTCGAAGTAGGCGTAGACGTCGCGCCGCGCTCGCCGTGGCGGTGCGCTCTCGGGCGCGGCGAGCCGCGCATCCCGGGGCTGGCCGCCGCGCGACCAGGCGGCGATGCGGGCCGCCCAGCGGCCGAGCGCCGCGTCGCTGTAGCCGCTGGCATAGAGCTCCTTGTCGCCGTGCAGCCGCAGGTAGACGAAGTCGCTCGTCAGGTCTTCCAGCAGCGGCCAGCGGCCGGCCGTGTCGGCCACCACCAGCGCGATGCGGTGTTTGCGCAGCAGGGCGATGAAGGCCGGGTCGCGGAAGCTCGCGTGGCGGATCTCCACCGCATGCCGGATCGGGCCGGCGTGCATCGGTTCGGTGAGCGCGCGGTCCTGCAGCCTGCCATCGTGGCGTCGCGCCAGCGCGGCCGCGGCGTCGGCGCTGCGGGGCAGCAGCGCGAAGAAGGCGTCGAAGCGCTCGGCGAGGAAGGGCAGCTGCGGCGGGAACTGCCACAGCAGCGGCCCGAGCTTGGGCCCGAGTGCGAGCAGGCCCGAGGCGAAGAAGTTGGCCAGCGGTGTCTCGATCTCCTTGAGCCGCCGCAGGTGGGTGATGTAACGCGAGCCCTTCACCGCGAACACGAAGTCCTCCGGCGTCTCGTCGCGCCAGGCGGCGTAGAACTCGGGCCGCTGCAGGGAGTAGAAGGAGCCGTTCAGCTCGATGGTCGCGAAATGGCTGGCTGCGAAGGCGAGCTCGCGCCGCTGCGGCAGATCGTCCGGGTAAAAGGCGCCGCCGCGCCACGGCGCGTAGCGCCAGCCGGAAATGCCGATGCGGATGCGCGCGGGAGCCGGGGCCACCCTCGGTGGGCGGCAAGGCCCGTTCCCGTGCGCAGCGGCTCGGCCCTTCCGTCGTGCACAGCATGCCCGCCGTGGCAGCCGCTTCGACGTCTTCCTGCCACTTGCCGAGGCGCCGTCCGAGCCGGTGGATGCGCACCTGGATGGCCGGCTCCTCAAACAATCGAGCAGTCAGCCGGTCGCGCCGCGAGGGCAGTCCAGCAAGGCCAGCACTTCATCGTCCGCCAGCTGGTGGAAATCCTCGTAGTGCTCGCCGATCGAATGGAAGGGCGTCGGCGAGGCCAGGCAGTGCACGGCGTCCACCAGGCCGCGCAGGCGCGCCAGCACGTCGCGCGGCGCCAGCGGCACGGCCAGCACCAGCCGCCCCGCGCCGGCGCCGCGCAGCGCCTTGAGCGCGCCGGCCATGGTGGTGCCGGTGGCCAGGCCGTCGTCCACCACCACCAGCGCGCGGTCGTGCACGTCGGGTGGCGGGCGACCGCCGCGGTAGCGGCCGCGGCGCGCAGCCAGTTCCAGGCTCTCGTGTGCCACCGCGTCGGCCAGCCACTCGCTGCCGACCGGCCAGGCGGCCGCCAGTTCGGCATTCAGCTCGAGCCCGGGCGGGTCGCCATCCACCAGCGCGGCATAGGCAAGTTCGGGCTGGCCCGGCGCGCCGATCTTGCGCAACAGCAGCAGGTCGAGCGGGGCGGCCAGCGCATCGGCGATCGGCCGCGCGACCGCCACGCCGCCGCGCGGCAGGGCGAGCACCAGCAGGCCGGCGGCGGCCTCGGAGAGCAAGCGACGCGCCAGCAGCCGGCCCGCTTGGGCACGGTCGCGCAGCGGCAGATGCACGCCATTCCTCACGGCATCCATGGGCCACTCTAGGCCGAATTGCAACAACGCCGGCCGTCAGGGGAACCGCAGGCGCTGATGAAGAACAGACTGGCCATGACGATCAGGATCCTGCGCCTTGCCTTCACCCTTGCCAGCCTGGCCGGACTCGGCCTGGCCGCCGCGGTCGCGCATGCCCAGTCGGCGCCCGTCGCCGCGCGCTGGCGCGAGAGCTTCGCGGCCTTCGACGCCGCCGATGCCGCCGCGGTGCCCAAGCCGGGCGGCGTGGTCTTCGTCGGCAGCTCCTCGATCCGGCTGTGGAGCGACCTCGAGCAGCAGTTCCAGGATCCGGTGGCGATCACCAAGCGCGGCTTCGGCGGCTCGCGCATGCTGGACTGCACCGAGCACCTGCAACGCCTGGTGCTGCCCTACAAGCCGCGGCTGGTGGTGGTCTATGCCGGCGACAACGACCTCGCGGAAGGCCGCACGCCGGAGCAGGTGCTGGCGAGTTTCAGCGACTTCGTCGAGGGCGTGCATGCCACCCTGCCGGAGACGCGCATCGCCTATCTCTCGATCAAGCCCAGCCCGCTGCGCGCGACGCTGATGCCGGCCGTGCAGCGCACCAACGCGCTGATCTCGGCCTACGCCGCCAGCCGGCCGCTGCTGAGCTTCGTGGACGTCTACACCCGCATGCTCGGCGCCGATGGCCGGCCGCGCGCCGAGCTGTTCTCGGCCGACGCGCTGCACCTCAATGCCGAGGGCTATGCGCTGTGGAAGTCGGTGATCGACGAAAGCCTGCACGATGCGCTGCA
>CBHREK010000054.1:0-2909 GCA_966077345.1 uncultured Duganella sp. | reverse complement strand
CTGGCCCAGCCCGGCGAGCGCGACCGCGAGAACACCGACTCCTCCCCCGTCGACCCACGCAGCTTTGGTGAATAAAGTCGGGGTCCGGACTGGCACACGGCAACGGGCAAACGCGCTAGCGCTTGAGCCCGTGTCCGTTTGCCAGACCTGACCCCGACTTTATTCACGATAGCTGCTTGGGTCGAAGGGGTAGGAGTAGATGTTCTCGATGAAGCGCTCGCCGTCCTTGGCCTGGCGCGCCAGATACAGGCGGCCGCCGTGCACCCAGGGCGTGAACTCGGCCTGCGCGGTGTTGAATGGCGCGCCGATATTTTTCGGCGTGCTCCAGCCATCCTTGCCACGGAAGCTGATGTACAGGTCGACGTCGCCCGCCCCGCCCGGCGCATCGGAGAAGTACAGCAGGTAGCTCTGGTCGGCCGCGATGTAGGGATTCGATTCGCGCCATGGCCCGCTGTTGACCGGTTCGGCCAACCGTTCCGGCGCAAGGTACTGGCCGTCGACACGGTGCGCGCGCCACAGGTCCGACTTGCCTTCGGCGCCGTTTTTCATGAAGTAGATGGTGCCGTCGGCAGCCATCGAAGCGGACGATTCGGATTCGTCGCTGTTGATGTCGTGGCCCAGATGCCGCAGCGGCCCCCAGCGGCCGTCCTGCAGCGCCACCGAGTAGATGTCGAAGCCTTTGCGCTGCGGCTGGTCCGGCACCGGGCGGTTGGACTGGAAGATGATCGACTTGCCGTCCGGCGCAAAGGCCGGGTCGATGTCGCGCCAGCCGTCGGTGGCGGAGAACGGCACCGGCGCCGGCTGCTGCCACTTGCCATCGACCTTGTGCGATTCGACGATCACCAGCCTGGTGCGGGCGCCGCCCGACTGCACCCACAGCGCGTGCTGGCCATCGGGCGACAGCGTGAAGCCGAATACGCCGTTGTCGGACACCAGGCCCGGTTCGAACAGGCCATCGCTGGGCGAGGCGGCAAGTGCGGTTGCCAGCAGCAGGGCGGAAATAGTCATCGGTTTTATGTTTGGTGGATAGCAGGACAGGGAACGCCATAGTGACGCAAAAGTAGTAATTTTGCTATCAAAGTTTGCATGTTTCCATGTGGAACCATATAATATAAAAACCAAAACTCAATTTTTATATTGATATGAAAAAAATTCTGGCATCTGTCGTCGCGGTAGCGGCACTGGCCGGCTGCGCAACCGAAAGCCACCAGGCCATCCAGGTGGAAAAAGTCGCTAGCGCAGCGCGTCCTTACACCGGCCCGCGCACCCTGGTGGCGGTCGGCAAGTTCGACAACCGTTCCTCCTTCATGCGTGGCGTGTTCTCCGACGGCGTGGACCGCCTCGGCAGCCAGGCCAAGACCATCCTGATCTCGCACCTGCAGCAGACCAACCGCTTCAACGTGCTGGACCGCGACAATATGCAGGAACTGCAGCAGGAAGCGGCATACAAGAAGCAGGGCCAGAACATCAAGGGCGCCGACTTCGTGGTGACCGGCGACGTGACTGAATTCGGCCGCAAGGAAGTGGGCGACCACCAGCTGTTCGGCCTGGCAGGCCGCGGCAAGACCCAGGTGGCCTACGCCAAGGTGACCCTGAACGTGGTCAATATCGCGACTTCCGAAGTGGTGTATTCCACCGCCGGCGCGGGCGAGTACAGCCTGTCCAACCGCGAAGTGCTGGGCTTTGGCGGCACCGCCAGCTACGACGCCACCCTGAACGGCAAGGTGCTGGACCTGGCCATGCGCGAAGCGGTGGAAAAACTGGTCGGCGGCATGGAAGCCGGCGCCTTCGCACAGGTGCGCCAATGATGCGCCGCCTGGCCCTGACCCTCGGCATCGCCGTGGCGCTGGTTGGCTGCAAACACCAGCAGCCGTCCCTGTACCAGTGGGAGAGCTACCAGCCGCAGGTTTACCAGTACTTCAAGGGCGAGAGCCCTGACGCGCAAATCGCGGTGCTGGAAAAGGACCTGCAAAAGATCAGCGCGGAAGGCAAGACCCCGCCGCCTGGCTATCACGCCCACCTCGGCCTGCTGTATTCCGTGACCAACCGTCCGGACCAGATGGCAGCCGAATTCGAGGCTGAGAAAAAGCTGTTCCCTGAATCCGCCGCCTATATGGACTTTTTGCTGAAGAATACGAAGAAGGCCGTTCAATGATCAAGAAATGCATGAAACTGGCGGCTTGCCTGCTGCCTGCGCTGTTCTTCGTGGGTTGCGCCCACCAGGGACAGCCTTACGACTACACCGCGTTCAAGGCCGCCCAGCCGAAATCGATCGTGGTGCTGCCGCCGCTGAACAACTCGCCGGAAGTCAAAGCGACCTACGGCATGCTGTCGCAACTGAGCTACCCGCTGGCCGAAGCCGGCTACTACGTGCTGCCGGTGGCCGCAGTGGATGAGACCTTCAAGCAGAACGGCCTGGCCAACGCTGCCGACATCCACAATGTCAGCGCCAAGAAGCTGCACGAAATCTTCGGCGCCGATGCGGCCCTGTACGTGACCGTGACCAAATACGGCTCGGTCTACACGGTGCTGAACAGCGAAGTGGTGGTGGCGGCCGAAGCCAAGCTGGTGGACCTGAAGACTGGCACCCTGCTGTGGGATGGCAAGGCCACTGCCTCCAGCGCGGAGCAAAACAATAACAGCGGCGGCGGCCTGATTGGCGCCCTGGTGGCGGCTGCGGTCAAGCAGATCATCAACACCAGCACCGATGCAGCCTACCCGGTTGCAGGCGTGGCCAGCGGCCGCCTGATGTCGGCCGGCGGCAGCAACGGCATCCTGTACGGCCCGCGTTCGGCCAACTACGGCAAGCCGTAAATCCTCCCTTAAAAGTCGGGGGGCGGGGGTTGGCACACGACGAATTTTTCAAATAGACAAAATAAAACCCCCAAGAAAATAGCCACCCCCGCCCC
>CBHREK010000053.1:0-135763 GCA_966077345.1 uncultured Duganella sp. | reverse complement strand
ACGTATTCGATTATATTGAAAGGTTCTACAACCCGAAACGTAGACACTCAACACTGGGCTACGTCAGCCCGGTACAATTCGAAGCCCAAACACTTAAATGCGCCTAACTGAAGTGTCCGTGTGATCGGGGGAATGCCAGTAAGTGAGAACGTTTCCATGATGTACCTCCTTGAGAAGGAGTACCACTATGCTCTATTCGACCAACTGAACTGGGAGCGGCGACCTGACTGAAGTGTGAGAATTTGTGCTTTTTTCGCTATTGCAAGAATGGTATGCTGCGCTGCTTGACTGTACCCGGCCAAGAACAGACATAGAGATAGGAGCATCCTAGTGCAAGTAGCCGAATCTCCAATTGCTGCGTTACGCTTCCGAGTTAGCTACCAGCTTGGGGAATACCTGAGAATAGTTACGGCCCATGTTCTTGCTGAGCTAGCACGCCGAAAAATTGAACAAGGAAAGAAGATAAGCCGATTAGATGTCGTCATTCTGCGCACTTGTTTGTTGCTATTTGTTCCGCCGATATTCCTATTTAAGGTATTGAAAGTTGGCACTTGTGACTTTCATTTTGATGATACAGGGATAGTCAGGCGTTCGAACGGCGGAGAGTTGGTCGTCCCTTGGGCCGAGATCGTCGCCATTCATACGTACCCAGCAGGTTATCTATTTGCGCAGATCGACGGCGCAATGCCGGTTCCTTTTAGGGTACTGAGTGATGAGCAGCATGTACTATTGAAGGGTTACATTGCTCGACATCAACCCGCTGTACGCTGACGGCCAATAGCAGCCACCCATTACATATCGATTCCAGGGTTCTTTGCCAATGCTTCGTTATCTGAAATGGCTTTCCATCGCAGGCATCTGGTGGCCGGTCCTTTTGCTGGCGTCCTGGGCGTTGGTCTCGTACAGCGTTGCGGTGATAAATCCAGCATCCGGCGCAGGCTGGGGCTTAGTTGCAATCGGTTATTTCTTAACGTTCGCCTTTAGTCACCTGTTGGCGATTTCATCCGCTACCGGAATAGGCCTACTCATAGCACGCCAAGCGTCGAGGCCAGGTTTTACGCTGGCGAGTGCCTTGACTGGTGGTCTTATTTCTGCATTTGTGTTTTCGCGCATATACTTTGGCGTAGGCTCATAACGGCCAAAACCCGCCGTTCGGTAAATAGTTCTCAGAAGGATAAAAAGGCTTAGTATGACAAAACGCCGTGTTGCAACTCATGAAGAATGCCTGAAGTCTTTTGCTCATGCCCTGAAGCAGGAGGTCAAAGGGAACTTGGCCGCTTGGAAGGCTTTGAACCATGAGCAGGCCATCGGTAGGCGAATGGCGTTTTCGAATATTGTATTTCTGCTCAAGCAAGAAGCGGAAAGGCATGGCATTCCGCTCGCAGACTTGGGGTTGGTTGACTACGAAGTGCCGAGGTTTGAAGAGTAGACCTATTTATCGGACGTTCGTTGTGGCGCTGCCTGAAATCGGCCAGCAGCGGACACTTCCTCTCAATCGTATTTATGAAAAAAAGACTACTGTTTATTGCCCTTGTTTTGGGCTGCCGATTCGCTTTTGCGCAAGTAGCTGATAAAGGCAGCAATGAGTTGGGCCTTGGAAGTTCGCCTCAAGCAGTAGGAACTTCTCGTGAAGCTTACGATGGAACCTACCGCGATGCGCTCATAAGAAAGGCCAGGGCGCACGCCCGATACTTCCAAAGCGAAAATCGAGAAAGGCGCCTTGAAGCCGAGTTTCTCGTTAAGCAGTCTCCTTTCGGAGAAGTCGTATCAGTCGAGAAGATACAGGGGAGTGGGGACATAGAATACGATAGAGCAATCTGGGAGGGAATCCTCAGAGCTTCCCCGTTTCCTAAAAAGAAGGACGGAAGTGTTGAAGGGGAAGTGAGACTCAAGTTTATCGAGAACTGAAATGTAAGGAACGCGTATCTCGAAGACAAGCGACGCAGTTCGGCCAAGAACGGACTATCGAAATTTAGCTTGAGCACTGACGACTTACAATGGGTACAGATATTCGATTCTATGTGGAGTTCAGGGAGCCATATTCCACGAATTGGGCAGGGCTTGCTGAGTTCGATCCACCTCGCGACAATGATCTCGTTGTCGAGTTTGGGCGATTGATCGAAGGCAGAGGCCTTCCAATTGACTTTAGCATCAGTTTCTCTGAGCGGGCGTTCATTTATATTGCGCGTGAATGGGAAGTAGCACAGTGCATCGGTCAAAAATATTGCACCGAAGAGTTAGCAAAGCGCTGGGTCAACGACTTTGGATCGCAAATCCACAGGAGCGAGCGATCAGATGCAAGCTGGGTGCTCGATCCCGAATTCAAGCACGCCGGCTGGCTAACCCTGGCAGAGTTCGAAGGAATTTTTCTCGAGAATTCTGAGCCTAGAAACCCAGCCATTGAATACGAAGTCATGTATAGCGCTATGAAGGCGGTTGAGGTGAGGCTAGGGCGCGGCTCCGTCAGAGCGATTGTGTGGAGCTGCTGATTGCATTTTTTGAATTGCCTGCACCCGGCCAGTAGGCGACGTTCGCCTGGAATTCGCCGCGGCAATTGGGACAATAATCTATAGCACATTAGGCCAAATGAATAGTCCTCCACCACGAGCAAACTGCTTTGACGCTTCTGCCCTGGTCAAAGTATTCTCCAAGGAAGAAGGCGGGAATGCGGTGCGCGAATACTTTAACCATCGCTCTCCCACCAAGTACACTACTCCATTCTGCTTTTACGAGACGCTTAGCGTGCTAAAGGTGAAGTGGCTCTATCGAAAAGAGCTGACGAAGGTCGAGTATAACGAGGCAGCGTTTCACCTTGTCGCTTGGTACGGCGCGGCAACTCGCCATGGAACCGATATTGATTTCAAGGAGCCGCTAGTGTTTTTCGCGGCTCAGGAAATAGCCGAACGCTACGACCTTGACCTTTCCGATGCGTTTCAGATCCTAAGCGTAAAGGAGGGCTATTTCTCTTGTCTGATAAACGATTCACAAACCGTACTTGTAACTGCAGATGAGCGCTTGGCTAGAGCCGCGCAGTCTGAGGGCATTAAGGCGTGGTTTTGTTTGGGTGAGCCGGAACCATGACTTTTTCTATCTATTGCATCAGCGTGGACGCACCAACGCGATCCGGTGAATTCAATCGCGTTGGAGGCGTGTGGTGATTTCAGCGGAGCTTGAGTCTTACTGTTTCCTTCGGCTGTACTCCAGTGATCTCAACGATTGCCGACAACTTATTCGCATGATCCGTCGCTATCGCAAGGCTGATATACGTTATGCACTGCTTCGAGACCTTGCGGTTAGCTACTCGCGGCCGTTCAGTGGGAATCGCGGAAAAATCATACGAAAGCACTTCCTATCGGTCAAACACGTACCTGGGGAGCACAGGGAAATGCATGCTCGGCTCTTAGAATTGCGTAATTGCCAGTTCGCCCATTCATCTCTTGAGTTCCACGACCCAAAGGTCGCTAAACTCGGGAGCGTGTTCGCTATGTCTCGCAAAGGCGTAGACTTCGCGTACCTGGATCGCTCATTAACTGAGATCGAGCAAGTCATTATGGCCGTTGAGGCAAGCATCAATGCGGAGGCCGCGGCGATAGAGGCACGTCTCTGACAATTTAAGCCGATGCCGCTTCGCAGCTTGGCTTATAGCGGGCACTGAACGGCCGCTTTGAGGAATCATGACCGTCTGCAAAGGGGCGAAAGCGGACGGTGCGTCGAGGCTTGAAAGCTGGACCTGATGCGATTTTATCGTTTCCGCCGCCTGGCATTTGCCAGTGGATGCCGCGACTTCGCGACATGGTTGGCCTGCGAAATCGAGTCGCATGCCCTTAATGTTAAATGGGACAAATGCTCCCCTGATGGGCCGGTATATACCGCCGGCCCTGTAGGGAAGTTGAGGACTGGGAGACCAGTTCCACATTCATGCTTTCCTGGCTTAATGCCGTTTGCCAGCATCGTGGCCTTCTTCCTTATCTGGCCTACCATGCTTTTGGGGCTTGTCTGGTCGTCCTTCGTGCTTAGGCTCCGCGTTGCGGGCGAAGTCGCGTGCGTCGGCTTGGCCGCGGTGCATGACTGCATCACCAGTTGGCGCTTCGGGCCGCATAGGTGGGCGTTCATATCGGGCCACGGGAGCTTCTCGATGCGGTGGAGGCCGGTCCCGATTTGCATGCTCGCGCGCGGTTGGACGCATGTCTTTGTCCGGTGCGTTCGAGGGACGGGATTGAATCTGGGCCCGTGACTGGCGTGGTGGGCTTGACGGCTTGTAGTCCTGGTGGGAGGCATTACCCACATGTGCCTGCCACGTCTCGCGAGCCTGCGAGTCATGCGGCTTGTAACGGTAATGCTGCTGGGCGAGTTCGCGCCGCTGTACGTCAGTTGGATAGTTGTCTCGTGTGAAGCGTTGCTGATACCTTGGCAGAGGGGCTGGCGCCGGGGTTGCGGCGCGATTCCATCGCTGCCAATTGGGATGTCGATTCGCCCAGTCTGGCCCCCAGACACGGTCCCAGCGCGGTGGAGCATTTCGCGCCCAACTGCTGAATATTACGGGCGGATAGAGGTAATAGCGGACAGGGATGCGCAGGATGAAGAGCGGCACGCTGTCGAAGGCAACCAGATCCCATGGGCCGTCGAACCAGGGGCTGACATACCATGCATCGTCTACGTAGACCCAATAGAGGCCATCGTAGAAGAAGTAGTTCGCATGGAGGCGTGGTGCGTAATACACTGGGTAGCTGGGAATCCGCTGTAAGGTGGGATACTGGACTACGTGAATGGCTATGCTGACGCTGGCCGGTGCGAGGGTCGGCATAAAGCTGAACGCCGCCATCGCAAGCATGATGATTAATTTGCGCATGATGTCCCCTTTCAAAGCGGGGTCGTGGCCAGCACTCGAATTCGCCGCCACGATGATTTCAGAATAGTACGGACGTTGTTGAAGTGTCCGTACGGTGTCGCACCGATCAGCTAAACGTTGGCTCCTTCGCAAACCGGACGGGCGTACCTGGTTGGTCGGTGCCCGAACGGTCTCTAGTTGTTGATTGTAGCGTAGCGCGATAGTTCAAGTTTCCCGAAAGGTAGACGAATTGGCGGACAGCTTAACGCTGAGAGGCGCCTCTGCTGTCGTTGCCGGGGCCTTTGCCAGACCAAATAACGGATGCAGAAGAGGTACGCGGCGTACCATTTCGAAGACTCCAAAACTGATGGCGAATGTCAGCACCACGATCATTGCACCCTCGGTCACTGGCGCCAATCCAGCTTCGCGCAAGCCCATCGCCAGGCAGACGATCAACGTCTGGTGCAGGATGTAGACCGGGAACACGGCCTGCGTCAGATAGCGGCGCTTGGCGCTGTCGAAGTTCAGGTGACGGTGGCCGAAGCCGCAGACGGCAACGATACCGCTCCACTGGCACAGAGCGTACACGGTGCGCGCCAGTGGCAGCCAGTCTTTGTAAGTCTCTCCCGTCGAGTAGAAGAAGATGAGGGTAGCCCAGCTCGCGAGGAAGAAGCCCAGCGCGGCAAAGCGGGCATTCTCCAGGCATTGCCAGAACTCGCCGCGGCGGGCCATGGCTGCGCCGAGCAGGAAGAAGGGCAGGCTCATGGCGTGGTTATGCCAGTCGGAGGTCAGGTTATGGGTGTGCGGCCAGTGCGGCAGCAGCAGGATACGGCCCGCTGCGAGGACAGCGACCGGCAGCACGAACAGCTTCCAGCCCTGGAGCTGGCTCAGGAGCCAGCCACCCAAGGCTTGCACACGACGGCTGCCGATAGCGGCCAGAAGCAGTGTGTAGATCCACAGGTAGGGCAGGAACCACAAATGGTTCCAGGTTGGCAGGTCGAGGCAGCCATTGTGGTCGCAAAAGCCATGGTAGGCGTGTACGTACAGCTGCATGAAGTCAAAGTAACTGCCCTGGTAGGCCACGTCGGATACCACTTCAAAGTACGATTGTGGCGGCACGATAAAGAACATGCCGAAGATGAGTGGAATCAGCAGGCGCTTGCTGCGTTCCTTGGCCAGGCCTTTGCTTCCCAGTTTGTCGAGCAGGAAGGCGGCTGCAGCGCCACCAATCAGGAATAGCAGGCACATGCGCCAAGGCGAAGACAGCAGCATCAGCGGTTCGATGGCGTCGCTGGGGTGGGGCGTTTTGACGTGCCAGTCCCAAGTCACGTAATACATGCCGGTGTGGTACAGCACGAGCAGGAAGAAGGCGCCGATACGCAGCCAGTCGAGGAAATACAAGCGTTGGTTTTGCATGATGATTTGGCAAGCTGGGTTGGTGACGAATCCAGCTTAAGGACGGCGGTCTTGCCAGGCCAGCAATAAGTGGCGAACGGCATCTGGCAGGGGCGAACGCATTGTTTGACGTAGATTTCAACCAGTCGGCGGGCGCCGTGCAATATGACTGTATTGAGTGCCCCGATTGGAGATATTGATGAGTGCGTTGCCGTCCGTCAGGAGTTTTATCGAGTACGAGCCGCTGCTGTGGCGCGTGCTGAGCAAGCTGGTGCGCGATGGCTACCACATCCAGCCCCACGACGCCCGCGACCTGATCCACGACTTCTTCCTCGAATGGGAGCCTCTCAATAGCCGCTTTGACGCGGCCAAGGGCGAATTCGCCCCCTACCTCGCCACTGCCTTCTATCGCTTTGGCCGTCGCCGGCATTTAAAACTGCATCGGCTGCGCTCGCGCGCTGTCGATATCGAAGAATGCCTCGACCTGGCCGCTGCCGATCCTTTGCCGCTTGAGGCTGCTGAAATGAAGCAGCAGACAGCCCGACTCAAGGCTGCCATTGCGCAACTGCCGGAGGCGGAGCAGGCGCTGCTGGCCGATTTCCTGTCGGACTATGCGCCCGGCGAGCGCGAACTCGCGGAGAAACACCATTTCACGCGCTATCGCTTGCGCGACCAGTTGGCTGCCACGGTCAGCCGGGTTGCGTTGCAATTGATGGAGGCTTGGCCGCAATCGGGCGATGCCGATATCGCTTACCGGGTTTGGGTGCTGGACCAGTCGCCACGCAACGTGGCCGCCGAACTTGGACTTTCAACAGAAAAGGTGAACCAGGCAAAAGCGCGATTTGCGCAAGCTCTGCTCAACTCGATTCGAGGCACAGAGCAACCAGTTCGCCAGGGGAGAAACATCATGACGGAACTTGATATTCTCAAAAAAGCGCTCACTGGTATCCATGACAGCCAAGCGCTGGAATGCCTGCGAGCCAATGCCCCGCAGATTCGCCAGGCGCTTGATGACCAGGATATGGAATTCAGCGCAGCCGAGTGCAAGGCACTTGTCGAGCATCCCGAATGGATGGCAAGCGTGTATGCTGCGCTGGAGGGCAACGATGGCGGTGCAGTCGAGGCGGACGATTTGCAGTCCGACATCGCAGCCATTCTGGCGGATGAACAGCAAGTGATCGCGGATGCCTGGGCAGCGCTTCTGGACAAGCTGGACGACCGGCGTCCTCCTGCGAGGGTTGGCGACTGGGAGATGGCGCTTAAAGCTGCCGGCAAGCCTGACCACGAGTTGTTGCAGCACTTGCGAAACTATCATCCATCCTGCCGTAAAGGCGACCCGTCCGCTGAACGCCTGCTGCAATATGGGCTGAGTCCCGGCATGGTATTTGAGGCATTGCGGGGAATGGAGTTGCTTTTCAACCGGTCACTGCGCCGCGCTCGAGACGAAACTCCCTCCCGTCGAGCCGTGGCGGACGGTCTTACGGTGAAGGACGGCAGCAAGAGCGTCGCCATTAGCCAGAAATGCCTGGAGTTCGACGTGGCCGGCACGCTTGATCTCGAACCGAACCTGGTCTCGCCACTCGCCCGCAGCCTGTTCTGCATGTTGCAAATTTCCCCGCTCCTGGTCAACGGTTATCAATACATGGGGGACGATGGTTTCGTCAAATTGCCGGCGATGAGTGGGCAGCATGGCTTCCTGTCCAGGGAAATGCTGATTCGCCGCTGGTGCGCCGATCCACATGACCTCGGGCAAACAGTGGCGTTATAAAAGTGCGAATTGTCTCGGCGGAAAAGTCGCGCGGAATCCTCTTGTCCTGGTACGAATGTAGGTAGTTGCCAGCCATTCGAGGCGGCCGTCAACGTCGAAAATGCGATGGAGCATCAACGAGTTGGGCTTGAGTATGGCCTTGGCCTGCCTGCGCAGCCGGCGCTGCCACTTGAGCGGAACGGTGTCAAATTGCGTGGCCGATCCGGCACCGCATTCCCAGCATTCCCTACCGCCCGCATAAAGGCGGCGCATCGATGCTTCGTGCGTGTGGCCGCACAGGATGACACGAATTTCATGTTGCAGCAAAAAGCGGTCGAGCTCGCGTTTGGTGCTGGCTGTCATGGCCAGTCCAAAACTGGTCCAGGTGGGGGCATGATGGACGACCAGCACGCGCACCTCAAGTTCGCTTTTTGGACCCAACACTTTATCCAGCGTCAGCAACTGCGAACGGAAGCTGCCCCGCGCAAATGCGCGTTGGATGGAGTTGGGCGGCACGTCGGCGTCGGAATCGATGTCGATCAGGGTCAGCACGTGGCCTTTGCTATCCAAGGGGATGTTCCGGATAGCCGGCAATGAGCGGATGAAGTAGTGGAAATAATTGGAAGGCGTTGCGCCAATCGGTAGCGATACTCCCGCCCAATGATCATGATTTCCGGGAATCGTAAGGGTATTGCCGCCCGTGTAAAGTCCCACATAGCGACCGTTGGGTGGACTGAGGTCGATTTCGCTTTCAAAGTAACGTCGCGCCAGGGCGAGTTCATGCGCGTCTCCGTTTCGACTGAGGTCGCCCGTGACAAGAATCTGGAACTGTTCGTCGCTGGCACGCAAACCCTCGACGAATTCAGCGAGATCACGCAGTGCCCTGGCGCGATGGCCAAGCAAGCCATCGAACAATGGGAAGTTGTCTAGCCCGAGTTGCACGGCGGGACTGATGGCGGCATCGCCGGTGGTTGGATCAATGCTTCCGATGTGCAGATCGGAAATGTGCAGCAAAGTTGCAAGCGGTCTTGGCATGATGTCCTCCCTGGTAAGTCCGCTATGGACAGGCAGGGCAACCAAAAGTTCACAGGATTTTTGCGCGAAGGCTGCTGGCTGATGAAGAAGAAACGGGAATCGGCGATGCCTCGTGTCAGGATTGCCGATGTGCGAGGGCTTCCATGATTGTGGCCTTGTAAATGCGGCCTAGCGGGACGAGGACGCCATTGCGCAAGACGAGCTGGCCTTCCGGGTCGATTTTTTCCACCAGGGACAGGCGCACCGCGGCACGTCGATGGCAGCGTTCAAAGCCGCTGCCGAGTTTTTCCAGCAGGTCGGTCAGGGTCTGGCGCAGCAGCGGTGCGCCTTGCGATGTATGCAGGACCACGTAGTTGTCGGCGGTTTCAAGCCACTGGATGTCTGCAACCTGTACCACGCGCGTGCCGCCGCGTTCGCTGACCAGCAATTGCTGCAGCGGCAGGCCGAGGGCGCCGGTTGCGCGCTCGTTTTGCACGGCGCGGCTGGCCACGCGTTCGCGCAGGCGCTGCATGGCGCGTTGCAGGCGCGCGGCGTCGAAAGGCTTCAGCAGGTAGTCGATGGCGTTGGCGTCGAAGGCCGGCACGGCGTATTCGTCGAAAGCGGTAGCGAAGACCACCAGCGGCGCTGGATGGGGCAGGGAGGCGGCCACTTCCAGGCCGCTCACCTCAGGCATTTGTACGTCCAGGAAGATGGCGTCGGGCGCGAAGCTGTCGACCTTTTCCAGCGCTTCCACGCCATCGCGTGCTTCCTCGATGGCGCTGACGCAGGCCTCCAGCGCGAGCATGCGGCGCAGTTTGTCGCGTGCGGGGCGTTCGTCGTCGACGATCAGGATACGCATGGGAGCCTCATTTCTGCGCGCACGCCAGCCGGTTCGAGCTGAATCAGCCGAAGCGCTGCCTGCTCGCCATACAGTGCCTGCAGGCGTTGGCGGAGGTTGCCCACGCCGATACCTGTGCCGGCTGTGGCGCCGGCCGAGGCGTGAGCGGCAAGCATCCCGGTATCGTCGCAGATTGCGAGCACGAGGGCATCACTCTCCCGCCTTGCACTGATGGCGATCTTCGTCACGCCGCGCCGCCGTTCGACCGTGTGCTTGAACACGTTCTCCAGCAAGGGCTGCATGCTCATCACGGGTACCAGGCACTCGCCGCAGGCCGCGTCAATATCCCATTCGAGCTGCACGCGGTCAATGAAGCGCTCTTCCATCAGCCGAGCATAGCCGCGCAGCAGGCGCAGTTCGGTAGATAAAGGCGCCTGCTGCTGGCCGCTGATGTCGAGCGTGGCACGCAGTACGTCGGCCAGTTGCACCAGCGTGGCGTCGGCGCGGTCGACATCGCTGTGCATCAGTGAGGAGATTGTGTTCAGCGCATTGAACAGGAAATGCGGCTGCATCTGCTGCGTGAGCTGGTGCAGCTGCGCGGTGCGCAACTGGGCATTGGCTTGTTCGGCTGCGCGGAAGGACAGCATGCCGAAGGCGATGAGCGTAAAGATCACGACGAAGATCGAGATCTTGATGTTCTCGTACAGGAAAGTTTCGCCCCAGGGCTCGTGTTCGTAAGTCATGCCGGCCATTGCATACACGGCATGCCGGATGCCGAAGGCGAGGGGCGTGAACAGGACCCACCAGACCGGCAGCCACAAGGCCTGCCGCGCGAACCAGCGCGCCGGCGTGGCGAGCATGCCGTCAAAGCGCCGCGTGCCGAGCCGTTGCGCAGTCAGCAGGATGGTGGCCACCGCCATCGACGACGACTCCCACAGGAATGGCTGCCACAGGGGACCGCTGTCGTGGCGCAGGAAATCCTGCACTGCAGTCGCCACCATCATGGCCCAGAACAGCAGCCATGCGACGAGGAGCGAGAGCGTGGCGCGCCGGTTCATTTCTTCTGGTGGCGTGCTTCGACGAGGTCAATCTCGCGCACCAGCTTGCGTGCCGTCTCGTCGGAAATGTGGTGGTGGCGCGCCAGGTCGAAGATGGCCTGGCGCTCGGCCTCCATGGCCGCCAGTCGCAGTTCGCGCTCGGCGCGGTCCAGCTTGCGGAAATGTTCCTTGTTCTGGTCTTCCGCCGACCAGGCCACGTTCAGGCGATATTCGTACAGCGCAATCACGCGCGCCGCAGCCTGCGGCAGCACGTCGGGATGGTGGGCGTCGGCCAGCACCAGTTCGGCGCGTTCGATGGCGGCAATGGCTGCCGATGCAGCCTGGCGCCGCGCCATGTCTTCCTGTTGGCGCTCGGCCGGTTCTTCCGGGAAGCGCATGCCGCCCAGCAGGCGCGGCAAGCCGATGCTGGCCGCCAGCAGCGAAATCAGGATTACCGAGCTGGCCAGCAGGATGGTCAGGTCGCGCGCCGGGAACGGGTCGCCATTCGGCAGGAACAGCGGCAACGTCAGCACACCAGCCAGGGTGATGGCGCCGCGTGCGCCGGCCAGCGCCGTTGCCAGCAACAGCCGCCAGTGCGGCTTGCCGCCTTGCGCAGAGGCGGCGCGGCGGCTGCGGCGGTACAGCGTCACGCGCAGCGTTGCCCATACCCACACGAAGCGCAGCGCAATCAGGCCGAAGCTGATCGCGAAGGCATATAACACCAGCCACCAGGAGTTGATATGGCCGCTCTGTTCCAGCGATTCGCTGGCGCCGCGCAGGATGTCGGGCAATTGTTCGCCGAGCAGCACGAACATCACGCCGTTCAGCGTGAACTGCACGGTGTCCCACACGGCGGTGCGCTGGATGCGGGTTGCGGCCAGCGCCTGGCCGCCCAGCTCCACATAACTCATGGTGATGCCTGCCGCCACGGCAGCCAGGATGCCCGAAGCGTGCAGGCGCTCTGCGACCAGGTAGGCGCCGAAGGGGA
This sequence comes from uncultured Duganella sp., assembly GCA_966077345.1. Classification (GTDB taxonomy): domain Bacteria; phylum Pseudomonadota; class Gammaproteobacteria; order Burkholderiales; family Burkholderiaceae_D; genus Rugamonas. Next base: position 123,916 of record CBHREK010000053.1, on the reverse strand, counting down.
TCAGCAGGCTGACGAGGATGGGCGATCCGGCCGGCTCGCCGTAGCGCGCGGTGAGCTTCCCTTGCAACCAGGCGATGGCCGAGGTCACCGCGACGCCGGTGGCGATGCCGGCGGCTGCCAGCCAGACGAAGGTGAGCGAGGCGCTGGTCAGCGAGAAGGTGCCTGTCAGCGCGGCTGCCACGGCAAAGCGGAAGCACACCAGGCCGCTGGCATCGTTCAGCAAGGCTTCGCCTTCGAGGATGTGCATCAGCCGCTTGGGGATCGGGGCGCGCGAGGCAATCGAGCCGACGGCAACCGGGTCGGTCGGCGACAGGATGGCGGCCAGCGCAAACGCCACCGGCAGCGGCATGGCGGGGATCATCCAGTGAATCATGTAGCCGGCGCCCAGGACAGTGAAGATCACCAGGCCCAGGGCCAGTTCGAGGATCACGACGCGGTCGCGGAACAGGCCCGTGTTCGGAATGCGCCAGCCATCGAGGAACAGCAGGGGCGGAATGAACAGCAGGAAGAACAACTCCGGGTCCAGCTGGATGCCGTGGCCGGACCACGCGGCGATCCCGGCGCCAAGGGCGATCTGCACCAACGGCAGGGGAATGCCGCCTGACAGCATCCGCTTCACGTATGCGCTGGCGATCACGGCCAGCAGCATTGCCAAAACTATCTCGATAGAATCCATGCGGACATTATAGGGGCATGACAAACCAAAAAGAACTTGTCACTCCGGATAGTCGCTGTCATAATAGCGCCTCCTCTGCGGGAATAGCTCAGTTGGTAGAGCGCAACCTTGCCAAGGTTGAGGTCGAGAGTTCGAGACTCTTTTCCCGCTCCAGAATTCTTGAAAGGACGCCATCGCGCGTCCTTTTTTTGTTGTTTCTGCCCCTCATCGCTCGCGGCGGTTAAAAAAAGGCCGCTATACTGCCGAAACATTCCATACCAAAGGGAATGCCATTTAAAGCAGATTGGAGCGATCGATGAATTCCGTTCAACAAGAAGTTGACGAGCGTAGTAACCTCACAAACTCCAACAAGTTCGAGCTGCTGCTGTTCCGCCTCGGCGTCGATAGCACCAGCGGCAACTCAGAGCTGTACGGCATCAACGTCTTCAAGATCCGAGAGATCGTTGCGATGCCGACCGTGACCGCGGTCGCGGGTTCGGAGCCGCACATGCTTGGCGTGGTCAACCTGCGCGGCCAGATCATTCCTGTGATGGACTTGCCTGGCATCGTCGGCGTGAAGCCGAAGACGGGCCTGAACATCATGCTGGTGACCGAGTTCGCGCGCACCACGCAAGCCTTTGCAGTGGAATCGGTGGACGAGATCGTGCGCCTGGACTGGAGCCAGGTGCTGAGCGCCGAAGGCAGCCACGGTGGCGGCATGGTGACTTCCATCGCGCGCGTCGATGGCGACGTGCAGAACACCCGCCTGGCGCAGGTGCTGGACGTGGAAACCATCCTGCGCAACCTGACCCCGAGCGACGGCAAGGATATCGATGAAACCGCAGTGGGCCGCCTGCCGCTGAAGCCTGGCACCTTCATCCTGGCCGCGGACGATTCCGTGGTGGCGCGCAACCTGATCGAGCGCGGCCTGGAAGCGATGCATGCCCCATTCGTCATGATGAAGACTGGCAAGGAAGCGTGGGACAAGCTGAATCACATCGCCGAGGGCTGCAAGGCCGAAGGCATTCCGGTGGATGACCGCGTAGCCCTGGTGCTGACCGACCTGGAAATGCCGGAAATGGATGGCTTTACGCTGACCCGCCTGGTGAAGCAGGATGCCCGCTTCTCCAAGATTCCGGTGGTGATCCACTCTTCGCTGTCGGGCAAGACCAACGAGGACCACGTGAAGGGCGTCGGCGCCGACGCTTATGTGGCCAAGTTCGTCGCGGAAGAACTTGCGGAGACTATCCGCAAGGTGCTTACGAAGTAAGTTCTTTCAGTTGCCGGCTGTGGAACTTCACATGGTCGGCAATGAAGCTCGAAATAAAGTAGTAGCCATGATCGTAGCCCGCATGCCGGCGCAGCTCCAAAGGCTGTCCGGCGGCGCGGCACGCATCTTCAAACACTCCCGGATATAACTGCTCCTCAAGGAACTTGTCGGCCAGGCCCTGGTCGATCAGGATGCCATTGGGGAAGGGCGCTTCGTCCTGTACGGACATCAGGGCGCTGGCATCGTGCTGCAGCCAGGTTTCCTGGTCCGGGCCAAGATAGCCTGCAAATGCCTTCTGTCCCCACGGGCAGCGCACCGGCGCTGCTATCGGCGCGAACGCCGACACGCTGCGGAACAGGTCCGGCCTGCGCAAGGCCAGCGTCAATGCACCATGCCCGCCCATCGAATGGCCAAAGATGCCGACGCGCTTTGGGTCTACCGGCAATTCATCAATCACCAACTGGCGCAGTTCGTGGATATAGCTCTCCATGCGGTAATGCTGCGACCATGGGGCTTGCGTGGCGTCGAGATAGAAGCCGGCGCCTTCGCCGAAGTCCCAGCTTGCCGTTTCGCCTTCAATGCCGGCGCCGCGCGGGCTGGTGTCCGGCGCGATGAGGATCAGGCCTTCGCGCGCCGCGTGCTGCTGCGCGCCGGCCTTGATGGCAAAAGTCTCTTCGGTGCAGGTGAGTCCCGCGAGATAGAACAGCGCGGGTAATGGCCCCTGCGCTGCCTGCGGCGGGATGAAGATGGAGAAGCGCATTGGCAAGCCAATCGCTTCCGACTCATGCCGGTAGAAGCGCTGCACTCCACCATGGCAAACGTGTTCGCTGATCATGTCCATACGTGGCATTGTAACTAAGATTCGTGTGACACGTTTTTCACTTATGCAATATAGTACGGCTCGGAGGTAAGTCTATGACCGATTTGTTAGTCATCTCTGACGAACTCGCATGGCCTTGCGCCATGCTGCTAGCGTGGCTCGCAGGCGAGTTCGTTCACCGTTGGACCAATCTGCCGCGCATCAGTGTGTACGGCTTGGTGGGCTTCCTGCTTGCGCAGGCCATGCCCGATCTTCTTGTGCCGGACGGCAGCAGCCAGGTAACACTGCTCGCCAATATTGCTTTCGGCCTTATCCTGTTTGAGTTCGGTTACCGCATCAACCTGCGCTGGCTGCGCGTCAATCCCTGGATTGCCGTCAGCGGCCTTGCAGAATCTGCGCTCACATTCGGCGCAGTGTTTTCAATCGCCTACTGGCAGGGCATGCCGCCGTTGACGGCTTTGTTGCTTGCTTCGCTGGCGATGTCCACGTCGCCGGCCGGTGTGCTGCGCGTGATTAATGAAGAACGCAGCTCGGGCCAGGTGACGGAACGCTTGCTGCACCTGGTGGCGATGAACTGCGTGCTTGCGCTGTTTGTGTTCAAGGTCGTCGTGGGCTTCTGGGTGTTCCAGACCTCGGGCAGCCTGACGCAGGCCGTGTCGCGCAGCGTGATCGAGCTGCTTGCCTCGGCCGTGCTGGGCGCAGTGGCAGGCATGCTGGTGCCGGCGCTGTTGCGCAGCCTTGGCACGCTGGCGCGCGATGGTACTGTGGCCTTTGCCATGGTGGTCGTGCTGCTGGTTTCGATCACGCAGGCGGCCGACTTGTCGCCTGTGCTGGCGACGCTCACCTTTGGCCTGATGGCACGCCATCGCCGCGTGACATTCACGCGCACGCAGCGTAACTTCGGCGCAATCGGTGAGTTGCTGACGGTGCTGTTGTTCGTGTTTGCCGTGTCCACGCTGGACTGGCAGCGCGTGGTGTTTGGCGCCTCGCTCGGCCTGCTGCTGCTGTTGGTCCGCTTTGCCACCAAGACCATTGCTGTGGCGCTGCTCTCGCACGTTGCCGGTATCTCGTGGCGCAAGGGCGCGTTGATCGGCGTGGCGTTGTCGCCGATGTCGGTGTTCGCCATCCTGCTGCTGGAGCAGACGCGCTACATGGGTATTGTGCTGGTCGATGAGTTGGCGGCGCTGGCTGCCATGACGCTGTTCATGGAAGTGCTGGGGCCGATCATCACGCAGCGTGCGCTGATCCGCGCGCGCGAAACGGCGAAAGAGGAGGGCTGATATGCCGTTGGAAGAATTCAAATCATCGCAACCGTTGACGATGGGTGTCGAGCTTGAGCTGCAACTGGTCAGCCTGTCCGACTTCGACCTGACCGCGTCGAGCCCGGACTTGCTGCACCTGTTGGCGCGCAAGCCTTTCCCCGGCCACGTCACGCCGGAGATCACCGAGAGCATGATCGAGATTAACAGCGACGTGCACACCAAGCACGGCGAGTTGGTGGCCCAGTTGCGCGAAACGCGCGATACGCTGGTGCGGGCGGCCGACACGCTGAACATCGGCATCTGCGGCGGCGGCACGCACCCATTCCAGCGCTGGTCGGAGCGCAAGATCTTCTCCAAGCCGCGCTTCAAGGAAGTATCGGCACTGTACGGCTACCTGGCCAAGCAGTTCACGATCTTCGGCCAGCACGTGCACATCGGCTGCGCCAGCGGCGACGATGCGCTGTACCTGCTGCATTCGCTGAGCCGCTATGTGCCGCACTTCATCGCGCTGTCGGCTTCTTCGCCTTATGTGCAGGGGAACGACACCCTGTTCAACTCCGCTCGCCTGAACAGCGTGTTCGCCTTCCCCATGAGCGGCCGTGCGCCTTTCATCCTGAAGTGGGACGAGTTCGAGCACAGCTTCTTCTCGAAGATGGAGCATACGGGCGTGATCAAGTCGATGAAGGACTTTTACTGGGATATCCGCCCCAAGCCAGAATACGGCACCATCGAATTGCGCGTGTGCGATACGCCGCTCACGGTGGAACGCGCCGCGGCACTGGCCTGCTACCTGCAGGCCCTGTGCTCCTACCTCCTTGAACGCAAGGAAGCGCCGCCGGCGGAGGACGACTACCTGGTCTACAACTACAACCGCTTCCAGGCTTGCCGTTTCGGCCTCGACGGCACTGTGGTGCACCCAAAGACCTACGAAAGCCTGTCCCTGCGCGAGGATATCCTGACCACGCTGCGCCGCATGGATCTGCACGCTGAAGCCCTGGGCGGCAGCGCTGCCCTGAACCACCTGATGCAGGTGACCCATATGGGCAGCGACGCCCACTACCTGCGGGCGGAATTCGACTCTTCCGGCAGCGTGGAGGGCGTGGTGGACGCCGCGATTGCGAAGTTCAGGGGGAATTGAGCTTTTTCCCGGCTCTGTTCCCCTGATTGGCTTGGCTCAAGTCCATCGTATAATCAGGCACTTCCAGTTAATTCGAATAGCTCATGAGCGATAACAGTGTCCTGGGGATTTATACCTTCGAAGGGATTTTCGAAGGCAAGCCGGTCTATGAATACGCGCATCCGCAGGAACACGCGCTGCACAAGTGCATGCTGTTCCTGCTGCAGGAAGGCGCGGATGCCCTGTGGGATTCTGCGATTATCGAGGCCAGCAAGTTCGGCTTCGAGGAAGTCGCGATGGATGCCTTCAGCATCCTGCAGACCGAAATGCTGGAACAGAAACCCTTCGTTGACCTGCATGCCCATATTGAAGAATCCCTGACCCTGGGAAGTTCGCTGGTCTTCTACGAAAAACCCTGAACCATGTCTGTCGCTGCTGATTTTGCGCAGCGTGGGTTTGCAGTTGTTCCAGGCGTCGCCGACGCAGGGCAATGCGCGCAGTATGCGGCGCAAATCAGTGCCCAAGGTACCGCCGGCTCCCGGACCTTGCTGTCGCAGGCCTGGTGCGCCGAACTGGGGGAATTCCTGCTTAAGTGCCCCACACTGCAGCCCTTCCTGCCTGTCGGGCATGTCGCTGTCCAATGCACCTTCTTCGAAAAGTCGGGTTCAGTGAACTGGCTGGTGCCGGTGCACCAGGACCTGGGCATTCCAGTGCGCGAGCGCGTCGAGGATGCGGCCCTGCGCGGATGGTCACGCAAGGAGGATGGCTGGTATGTGCAGCCGCCTTGCGGCGTGATGGAACAGCTAGTTGCGGTGCGTTTGCATCTCGACCCATGTTGCGTTGAAGATGGGCCTGTGCACGTTGTGGCAGGCTCCCACTTGCAAGGCGTCATTTCAGCGCAGGAGGCCGTTGCCATGCGCCAGTATGAGCAGGCCTGTCTCGCGCAGGTTGGCGATGTGCTGGTGATGCGCCCCCTGATTTTACATCGTTCCTCCAAAGCAACAGGCGCCAGCCGGCGTCGTGTATTGCATTTCCTCTTCGGCCCGGTTGACCTTCCACATGGATTGACGTGGCCAAAGCGGGCCGGAATGCCTCTCCAGGCAGAAGGGCTGTCATGATAATTGAGTTGTTGAGCCGGGTAGCACTGGCGATATCCCTGGCGTGCCTTGTCTCCACGGCCTCCGCTTGCAGTTGCGGGCCGGCGGGGAATGAATACGGACAGTTCCTGCATGACCGAGTCCCTCGGCTACCCGCGAACGCCAAGGGTGCACTGTTCCTGGCGCCGTTCCCGAAGGTTGGCTACATTAAGTATTTTTTCGAAGACGACGTTGCGATCGTCAGCAAGCCCCAAGTCAGGCTGGACGCTTCGGACTTCGAGGTCAGGGACGGCCGCGGAAACCGGTTGCCGGCCCGGGTAACGCCGGTTGGACTGAGAGCCGACGACGAACTGCCTGAAAGCATTCGTGGCCGCTACTACGTGTTTTCGAGTGCGAAAGCGGAGCGGGCATTCATCAAGGGCGGCAAGAAGTTGGGCATCGCGTCACTCCTGCGCCAAGGAAAACTGCAAGACGTATCGTCATTGCTGGCGGACGAGCGACGCTTGTTCCTTGTTGGGCCCGTCGATGGCTTTAAACCAGGCGAGACATATACCATTATGCGAGTGGCGCCTGGCAGTGACGAGCCCCGGGCGACTGTCGTGCATGAAATTGCACGTGAAGAAGTGGACCTTGGCGAACCCGTCCGACTGGTATTGAATGGCGCTCCTAGCCGCCGGATGGTGGCTTATGCATCGGGGCGTGGGAGTTGCACTGCCAGTGAGCTGAAGCTGGTTCAGGATTTCCATTTTGAAGTGCCCCCTTCATTAAAGCCCTACCAGGACGCATTGACCTTCTTGTCGGAGATCGAAAGCGAGAAGCTGCCTGGAAGATTCGAATCGACTGTCATACAGGCTTCAATTTGCAGTAGTCCGAAGTTCGGAGTCACCGCGACAGCAGATTTAAACGATTTTGCCGTGGCCAGTTGCTCGAATGCGCCAGCATCGTTGACGTTGCGCGGGTGGGTCGGGTTTCCCGAAGTCGACGGCAAGCTGCGCCTGGTCGACACGCGGCAGGTTCCGTTTGGATCGGTGAAGGGCAATGCCTGTACGGCGCAAGCAATGCTAAATGAATCGCTTCAAGCCGAAGATTACGACAATGCGGCATATGCGGCCTGCCAGTTGTGGGCTGATTCATCAAATGACATTACCAATGGCGAACGCAAACTGCCTCCATTCGCATTGGTCGAGAAGTTGCTGCATGACCGGCCTGAGACCAAGGCTTGCGCGTCTTCCATGTTAGGGATCTATCTTGAACAACAGTCCGGTCAGGAAGAGAAGGCGATCAGCGTGTTCGCTGAAACTGTACAGCAGTATTTTGAAGATCCGGAAACGCTGAGGAAGGGCCTGAATGCGTATGACGAAATGATTATGCTAACGCGCGACAACGACGCATTGAGCGGCATGGTGATGGAACGGATGGAGCGGATGGTTCCGAAGATTTCCGCCATATTGGACGGGTTGCGGCCGGATGCTGCAAGCGATGCCATCAGCACTGCCTCCCGGATGGGACGTCGGGGGCGGCTTCTGGCACCGGCGTTGAAGAAACACCTGGTGCCTGGCTCCATCCACGCATCTGCTGCGATAGAAGCTATGGAAAAGATTGCCCCGGACGATCCCGAGTTGCCTGGGCTGTTGTTCCATTTTCAGCCGGATGACCCTGCTTACCGGGACGCGATCGTCTCATATTCGCGCATTGCCAAAACTTGGGATTCGAAAGAAATGCTGCAAAAGCTCATTCCCTTCGTGAACGAGGATGATTATAAGGCGGCGCACGAAGTCGCCAATTACAAAATGAGCTTGTTAATCGAGGCCGCTCCGGCGATTCGGCCGGATGGCATGGCGACTGTCCTTGAGGCGCTCGTTCTCAAGCCCCAGGACGGTGCCCGGCGCAAGCAACTACGCGCGATGATTAATGCGTTGGCTGTGCCGAAACGGCGCCAAAACGAGTTACTGCGCTGGCTGGCAACTCAGCCATAAGTTGCCGAGGGCAGGACGGTGGCGTATCCTGTCTGCGTGAGGTGCAATATGAAACCTATTGTTGTAATAATAAGCCTGATATTCAGCCAGGCCACACTGGCCGGCGTAAATTCCCTGTCCGCAGCCGATGAAGCCGCCGCGTTTAAGGCTGCCGGCTTCAAACAGCATGGAAAGCATTGGAAATCATGTAAAGACTCTGGTGCCAGTTATGTTCCGGGGAATATCGAAAAAGTCCAGGACTTGAACGGTGATGGCCTTCCTGAAGTTGTTATAAGCGAAGGTGGAACCGGATGCTACGGCGACACTGGGATAGGCTATGCCCTGGTCAGCAAACAAGCCGATGGCGGCTGGAAGGTGGTAACCCACGGTATCGGCATCCTGACTGTGCTGCCCACCAAAGGCAAGGACGGCTGGCCCGACATCGAGATCGGCGGCCCCGGCTTCTGCTTCCCGATCGAGCGTTGGAACGGCAGCGCTTACAAGCAGGTCAGCTTGCAATACGACGGGAAGCCCTGCAAGCGTTGAGACAGTTCAAACCAGGATTGATCAAGTCATGTATTGCGAGCCGCCTCGTCGCAACTGGTGGAACGATCAGCGTTCAGGTCTTGAAATCTGGCTGAACGCTATAAAGTTCCTATGTATGATGCGTTGATAATTGCGAGCGCGATCGATGCGGGCTGCACTTTGGTTATGACCGAGGACTTCCAGCATGGCCAGATGTTTGAGCGCCGCATTCGTGTTTGCAATCCCTTTGCTGCCACAGCCTAAAAGCGCGTTTCGCGGGCGGCGCGGAGGAAGCTGTCGAGGATGCCCGTGCAGTCAAGGAGTTCAACCCCGCCGGCGCGGTGGAATTCGGGGTGCCATTGCAGGCCCATGACGAACGGCGCCCGTGTATAGCGGATCGCTTCGATCATATTGTCCGGATAGGACAGCGCTTCCACCTGCATGTCCTTGCCCAGCGATTTCACCGCCTGGTGGTGGATGGAGTTCACCAAGGCGCGTTGCGGCCCCCGCACCATCGATGGCAGGGACGAGCCGGGCGGGAAGGTGATCTCGTGCCGGTGCCGGTCGTAGTCGTCGGAGACGTGGGCATGGGCATCCGGCACGTCGGTCGCGATATCCTGGTATAGGGTTCCGCCGAAGGCCACGTTGAGCAATTGGCAGCCGCGGCAAATTCCCATGACCGGCTTGCCCGCTTCGACAAATTCATGCAGCAGCTCCAGTTCGTACATGTCGCGCGCGCGGTCGCCATTCCATTCCGGCTTGGTCGGTGTCTCGGCATAGCTGTGGGGCGAAACGTCGGCGCCGCCCTGCAATACAAGGCCGTCGAGATGTTTGGCGTAGTCGCGCAGGCGGATATTGGATGGGTGCAGCAGGCCCGATGTATTTACCGTCGGGATCATAAACACCAGCACGTCGCGCGACATTACCCACTGCGCTACGGATTCTTCCAGATACTGCAGGTTCTTGCTGCGCAGCCCCGTCGCGCCAGGTTCGGGGTGGTAGATGCGGGCCGAGACGCCGATGTGCAAAGGCCGCTGGATGATGTGCCGCGTGGCGGCGGCAGCCCAGCGTTTGTAGCGCGCCACGATGACGCGGCCCCATAGGGTGAAGATGGTTTCGCCAGGATCGAGGTAACGCGGCGCGTCGCCGGCCCGACGTCGTTGTCCACGGTCATTTTCGCGGCGGTCATGTTGGCGGGGATCGTGTTCAGTCATCCAGTGGCGGCCTCCTCAGCGCCAGTGTGTCATACACGGCCATTCAAAGTCGCACTACTCGCCGGTCAGCAGTTCGAGGACTTCTTCTTCCGATACTTGCGGGAAGCTGCGGTAGTGCCGGCTGACCGACATGAAGTTCATCGGCGCTGCAAGGTAGACGATGCCATCGGCCAAAGGTGCGATCACTTCCAGCGAATCCGGGGCTGCTACCGGGACGGCCGCAATCAATTGTTTCGGCTTGCGCGCGCGGGTCGAGCGCAGGGCCGCCGCCATGGTGGAACCCGTAGCCAGCCCGTCATCGACAATCACTACGGTCCGGCCTTCAGGATTGGCCGGCGGCCGCTTGCTGCCGTAGGAGGCGCGCCGGCGCCGCATCAATTCAAGCTGCTCGTGGGTTTGCAGTTCGACCCATTCCATGCTGGTGCGGGTGCGGTTGAAATAGGGCGCCAGTTCACGGTTGCCATGTTCGTCGACTGCGCCAACCGCCAGTTCCGGATCAATGGCAGAGGGGATTTTGCGCACCAGGACCACGTCCAGCTCGCCCTCAAGGCGGTCGGCGATGATGCGCCCCATAGGCACGGCGCCGCGCGGAATGGCAAGGATCAGGGGATGGGTGCCGCGCAGGTGCGCCAGCTTTTCGGCCAGCAGCTCGGCGGCTTGTTTGCGGTCCTGAAGGGGGAGTTCGATGTCGTCCATGCTAGCCTCCGCCACGCTGCACATACGACAGCATAGCGCGGGAAGGCCCGGACGTTAAGCTTTGATATCCAGCAGTGTGCCGATGCGCTCGTCAGCAGCCTGGATCACTTTGGCCGACAGGTCGAAATTGGCCTTGTAGACCAGCGAATTGGTAATGGAGCTGGCCGGGTCGGTGCCCGATGGGGCGCCGCCGGCATTGGCCGCAGCCGACAGGTCGCGCGCTGCGGTGGAAATGGTGACGCTGGTCCCGCCCGGCGTTTCCTGGAACGTGGCCTGTTGCGGCTGGAAGTTCTGGGTCGCCATATTGGCAACGTTGTGGCTTTCCACGTCCAGTGCGCGCTGGTTTGCTTGAAGGCCGGAGAGGCCGGCCTGGAGTGCGGAAATCGTCATGGCGCCAGTTTACATGATTCCGTGTGGAAATTATGGATTCTGCCTAAAAAATAAGCAGGCCACGCAACACGTGGTATGATGATGATCGCAATGATTAATGCAGGAGGCTTGCCATGAAGATCACCAAGGAAAAAGCGGCGGAAAACCGGCAAGTGCTGGTGGAAACGGCTGCCCGGCTGTTTCGGGAAAAGGGGATCGACGGGGTTGGGGTGGCCGAAATCAGCAAGGCCGCCGGGCTGACTCATGGCGCGCTGTACGCCCACTTTCCATCCAAGGACGCGCTGGCAGCGGAAGCGATGAATTTCAGCACCCGCACAGCCTATGGCCGGGTGACCGAGCATCCTATCAACTTGCCGCAGCTGATCGACTACTACCTGGCGCCGGAACAGCGCGACAACCTGGCGGATGGCTGCCCCTTGGCCGCGGCAGCGAGTGAAATGGCACGGCAGGACGCCTCGGTGGGCGCGGGCTATACCAGCGGCTTCCGCCAGATGGTCGACTACATCAGCAGCCAGTTGCCAGCCGGGGAAGGCCAGCGGCAGCAGGCGGTTGCCATCATGGCAGCACTGGTGGGCGGCATCTCGGTGTCGCGAAATGTCTACAAAACCGACCCCAAATTCGCCGATGAAGTGCTGGAATCGGTGCGTTCGATGCTACAGAAGCTGAGTTAATTGCTACGTTTAACGTTTTGGGATTGCTTTCCTGAGCCGTGCGCATAAGAATCTGGGACATTGCCCATACGCATTGTTCCGGAGAGCATCATTAATTCCTTCGCCGCACGAGTCGCCGCCATACTGCTGGCCTGTGCAAGCCTGCCATTCGCGCAGGCCGGGGAAGCTGCGCTCGATGCGCGCCTGAATGAGCAAATCATCATGGTTCCGGCTGGCCGCGCGCAAAGCGTGCAGCTGGAGACCACCGTTTTCCGCCCGCCCGGCCCGGGCCCGTTCCCGCTGCTGATCGTCAACCATGGCAAGGCCCCGGGCAATCCCAAGCTGCAGGCCCGCGACCGTTTCATCTACCTGGCCACAGCCTTTGTGCGCCGGGGCTATGCGGTAATGGTGCCGATGCGTACCGGTTTCGCCAATTCGACCGGCAAATTCGTCGAATACGGCTGCAATATGACCGCCAACGGCTACGAGCAGGCCGGCGATATCGCCGACGTGGTGCGCTTCGCCCGCAGCCAGCCGTGGGTCGACAATGAGCATATCGTGCTGGCCGGCCAGTCGTTCGGCGGACTGGCGAGCATGGCCGCCGCTACCCAGGACTTGCCGGGCGTGCGCGGCATCATGAATTTTGCCGGCGGCCTGAAGGTGCATGGCGACCTGTGCAACTGGCAGGGTGCGCTGGTCAAGGCGTTTGGCGAGTACGGCCGCCGCAACAAGCTGCCAAGCATGTGGATGTACGGCGCGAACGACAGCTACTTCGGCCCGGAACTGGTGGCGCGCATGCATGGCGCCTTCACTGCGGCCGGCGGCAGGGCGGAGCTGGTGGCCTATGGCGCCTTCAAGAAGGATGCGCACGGTTTGCTGGGCAACCGCGACGGCGCTGCGGTATGGCTGCCGGAAGTCGAGCGTTTCCTGGCAGGCATTGGCATGCCGACCCGCGAAGTCTACGCGCTGGCGGAACCGCCGGCGCAAAAGGCGACGCGCTATGCCTCATTGGAGGACGTGAATGCGGTGCCATACCTGCCCCAGCGCGGCCGCGAGCAGTACCGGGAATTCCTGACCAAGGCCACACCGCGCGCCTTTGCGATTTCGTCGACCGGTTCTTGGGGCTGGGCGGAAGAGGGCGAAAATACCAACGAGAAGGCGCTGGCGGCTTGCCAGGCGGCGAGCAAGGAGCCGTGCCGCCTGTATTCGGTCGATAACGATATCGTCTGGCCTGAGCACGGCACGGCCGGCCGCAACTGATCACGCCAGCGTCATTCCGGCGACCACGGTCAGCGCGGCACTCAGGTAGCCGAGCGGGCGCTGGGCCCAACTCATGCGGTGGGCCATGATGGCGCTGGCGCGGTGCAGGTGGACAAAGGCGTAGCTGGCCAGCAGGTTTTGCAGCGCGACCCAGGCATGCATCATGATGGCGGCGCCCAGCATGGCAATGCCGCCGCCACGCGCAATGGCGCTATATTCCACGGCGGCGACAATGACCGCTCCCTGACCTATCCCCAACATCATTCCCAGCATGGCCACGCGCAGCAGGCGCGGGTGGAAGTATTGGCGCTGCCATTGCGGCACCAGGCTGAGCGCGTGCAGGACGAGAATGATCGTCAGGCTCAACTGGTATAGGTCCAACATGGACGCCTGCGATTGAAAATTTTCCACGGTTGACCTCCCGTGCTGTGGCATCCTTGTACTGACAATAACATGTTCCGCCGCAGGGCTACGCATGATACCCTGAGGTAAGCAGCGTCCATTTGCGGGGTGAATCAGGGCATGATTCCTATTGCAGTGCAAGGTGCCAGCAGGGAGAGGAAGCGCCAGCGGCCGAAAGGCCGGCAGGTCGACCCTGCTGCGCTGCAGCAGGTGCAGGCTTTGCTCGGTGACCTGCCGCGCAGGCGGGATTTGCTGATCGAGTGCCTGCACCTGATCCAGGATGCTTATGGTTGCCTGTCGACGGCCCACCTGGCGGCATTGGCCGCCGAACTGCGCTTGGCCCAGGTTGAAGTCTTTGAAGTCGCCTCCTTCTACCACCATTTCGATATCGTCCGCGAGGGCGAGCTTGCGCCGCCGGCATTGACCGTGCGCGTGTGCGATGGCTTGTCGTGCGAGATGGCTGGCGCTGGCGAACTGCTGGCGCGTTTGCCGGCGCTGCTGGGGCGGGAGGTGCGGGTGGTGGCTGCTCCCTGTATCGGGCGCTGCGACCAGGCGCCTGCCGTGCTGGTGGGACAGCAGGCGGTTGGGCTGGCCGGTTGCGATGGCGTGGTGGCGGCTGTTGCCGCTGGAGCGGGCGCCTGCAGGCTGCCGCCAGATGACACTGCCTCGGCGCCAGTGTGCCCTGCGCCAGGCGGGGAGGCGCGCGGCGTAGCGGAACCCGGCGAATTGACTGTGCTGAATGAATGCCTGTCCGGCGCGCGCTCCGTGGAGGCAGTGATCGCGGAGCTGGAAGGCTCGGGCTTGCGCGGGCTGGGTGGTGCCGGATTCCCTGCGGGGCGCAAGTGGCGCATCGTGCGCAACGAGCCTGGGCCGCGCCTGATGGCCGTCAATATCGATGAAGGCGAGCCGGGCACCTTCAAAGACCGCTTCTACCTCGAACGCAATCCGCGGCAATTCATTGAAGGGATGCTGATCGCCGCCTGGGCAGTTGGCATTGACGACATTTACGTGTACTTGCGCGATGAGTACCATGACTGCCGTCACTTGCTGCAGCGAGAGTTGGCGCGCCTGGACGCTGGCACGCCGCGCATCCACCTGCGGCGCGGCGCCGGCGCCTATATCTGCGGCGAAGAATCCGCAATGATCGAGTCGATTGAAGGCAAGCGCGGCATGCCACGCCTGCGGCCGCCCTACGTGGCCCAAGTGGGCCTGTTCGGCCGTCCAACGCTGGAACACAACTTCGAAACCCTGTATTGGGTTCCGGAGATCCTGGCCAAAGGCGCCGCGTGGTTCGCGGGTCATGGCCGCAACGGACGCACGGGATTGCGCTCGTTTTCGGTGTCCGGCCGCGTGAAGCAGCCCGGCGTCAAGCTGGCGCCGGCCGGCATCACCGTGCAGCAACTGATTGACGAATATTGCGGAGGCATGCCGGACGGTCATCAGCTTTATGGCTACTTGCCGGGCGGCGCATCCGGCGGCATCCTGCCCGCCAGCATGAACAATATTCCGCTCGACTTCGACACGCTGCAGCCGTATGGATGCTTCATTGGCTCCGCAGCCATCATCGTGCTGTCGCAGCACGATACGGCTCGCGCTGCGGCCGGCAATATGATGCGCTTCTTCCGCCACGAATCCTGCGGCCAGTGCACGCCATGCCGCGTCGGCACTGCCAAGGCGGTGGAGCTGATGGAGGCGCCCGAGTGGGATGCGAGCCTGCTCGGCGAACTGTCGCAAGTGATGCGCGACGCCTCAATCTGCGGCCTTGGACAGGCTGCTCCCAACCCGGTCGACTGCGTGCTGAAGTACTTCCCGCATGAGGTAGGTCGATGATCGCGTTCGAGCTCAATGGCCGCATGGTGCAGGCCGCGGAAGGCGAGACGCTGCTGCAGGCGGCCCGCCGGGAAGGCCTGGCAATCCCGCACCTGTGCTACAAGGACGGCATGGCGCCGGCCGGCAACTGCCGGGCATGCATGGTGGAGATCGATGGCGAGCGTGTGCTGGCGCCGTCATGCTGCCGCCATCCTGCGCAAGGCATGAAAGTCAGGACCGACAGCCCGCGCGCGCTTGCAGCTCAAAAGATGGTGCTGGAACTGCTGCTGGCCGACATGCCGGAGCAGGCACATACGCGTCACAATGAAGTCGAGCAATGGGCTGCAAGCCTCGCCGTCGGCAAGCCGCGCTTCGCTGGCCGCCGGCAGCCCGCACACGACCTCACGCACGCCGCGATTGCGGTCAACCTGGACGCCTGCATCCAGTGCACGCGCTGCCTGCGGGCTTGCCGCGACGAGCAGATGAACGATGTGATCGGCCTCGCATGGCGCGGCGACCATGAAAAGATCGTGTTCGACATGGACGATCCGATGGGGGCTTCCACCTGCGTTGCGTGCGGCGAATGCGTGCAGGCCTGCCCGACCGGCGCGTTGATGCCAGCGCGCGATGCGGCGCTGGCCGTGCCGGACAAGAAAGTGGACTCGGTTTGCCCATACTGCGGCGTGGGCTGCCAGCTCACCTACAACGTCAAGGACAACAAGATCCTGTATGTGGAAGGCCGCAACGGACCGGCGAACCAGGGCAGGCTGTGCGTGAAAGGGCGCTACGGCTTTGACTATGCGCACCACCCGCACCGCCTGACCAGGCCACTGGTGCGCCGCGCCGATGCGCCGCCCAAGTCGGGCGACTTCACCATGGATCCTGAACGCGTGCACGAAGTCTTCCGCGAAGCGAGCTGGGAGGAAGCGCTGGCGCTGGCCGGCGGCAAACTGGCCGCCATCCGCGATCAGCATGGGCCGCGCGCGCTGGCCGGCTTTGGCTCCGCCAAGGGTAGTAATGAAGAGGCCTATTTGTTCCAGAAGCTGGTGCGCACTGGATTCGGCAGCAATAACGTCGACCATTGCACGCGGCTGTGCCACGCTTCGTCGGTGGCGGCGCTGTTGGAAGGCATCGGCTCGGGCGCCGTCTCCAACCCGGTCAAGGACGTGATGAAGGCCGAAGTGGTGATCCTGATCGGCGCCAACCCAGCCGTCAACCATCCCGTGGCGGCAACGTGGATCAAGAACGCCGTGCGGCAGGGAACTAAGCTGGTGGTATGCGATCCGCGCCGCTCCGACCTGTCGCGCATCGCCCACCGCTTCCTGCAATTCAAGCCTGACACCGATGTGGCTTTGCTGAACGCCATGATGAACGTGATCGTGACGGAAGGACTGGTTGACAAGGATTTCATCGCAGGCCGCACAGTCGGTTACGACGAGCTTGCGGCAAACGTGGCTGATTACAGCCCGGAAGCGATGGCGCCGATTTGCGGCATCGAGGCTGCCACCATTCGCGAGGTGGCACGCTTGTATGCGGGTTCGCGCGCCTCGATGGTCCTGTGGGGCATGGGGATCTCGCAGCACGTGCACGGCACCGACAATGCACGCTGCCTGATCGCGCTGTCCCTGATGACGGGGCAGATCGGCCGGCCAGGCACCGGCCTGCATCCACTGCGGGGACAGAATAATGTACAGGGCGCCTCCGATGCGGGCCTGATTCCGATGATGTACCCGGACTACCAGCGAGTGACCGAACCGGCCGCCAGAGCGCGCTTCGAAAACGCATGGGGCCTGCCGTCCGGCGCGCTGGACGATAAACCCGGCCTGACGGTGGTGGAAGTGATGGATGCCGCCGAAGCAGGGCAGGTCAAAGGGATGTACATCATGGGGGAGAACCCCGCCATGTCCGATCCCGACGCCAACCATGCGCGGGCCGCACTGGCGTCGCTCGAGCACCTGGTTGTGCAGGATATCTTCCTCACCGAAACAGCGTACCTGGCCGATGTGATCCTGCCAGCCAGCGCCTTCCCGGAGAAGACCGGCAGCTTCACCAACACCGACCGGCTGGTGCAGATCGGGCGGCAAGCGCTCGAACCACCGGGCGAGGCGCGTCACGACCTGTGGATTATCCAGCAGGTCGCGCAGCGGCTTGGCCTGGACTGGCATTACGGGAGTGCAGCCGAAGTGTTCGAGGAGATGCGGCACGTCATGCCGAGCATCGCAGGCATCACGTGGGACAGGCTGGAGCGCGAGCATGCCGTGACTTATCCATGCCATGAAGAAGGCGATCCCGGAACGCCGGTGGTATTTACCGAAGACTTCCCGCGCGAGACTGGCCGTGCGCGATTTGTGCCGGCCGATATCATTCCGGCCGATGAGCGCCCGGACGCCGCCTACCCGATGGTCCTGATCACTGGCCGCCAGCTCGAGCACTGGCACACCGGCAGCATGACGCGCCGCACGGCGGTGCTCGACGCGATCGAACCGGACCCGGTCGCCCTGGTGCATCCCCTGGACCTCGCGGCCCTCGGCGGCAGGCCGGGCGACGTGGTGACCATTGCGTCGCGGCGAGGGCAGGTATCGCTATATGCACGCGCTGATGACAGCTCGCCGCGCGGCGCCGTGTTCGTGCCGTTCTGTTATTACGAGGCGGCGATCAACAAGCTGACCAACCCGGCGCTCGACCCGTTTGGCAAGATCCCCGAATTCAAGTACTGTGCAATCAAAGTCACGCTGGGCGGCGAGGTATGCGCCCAGTCCAGTTTTGGCGGCGGCAAAGCAATGGAGGCGGCAGGCGCATGAGATTACCGGAGATGACACAGGCCAGCGTGCCCCTGACGCAGGAAGTGGAAGCGATCGACGAAAAAGGACGCCGCTCGCTGATTCACATTCCCGCCGAACGCCCGCTGACGGTGTACGTCGACAAGCGCGAACTGGTCACGTTGATGACGCTCGGCGGCGCACCGGAAGCCCTGGTCCTTGGCTACCTGCGCAACCAGCGCCTGGTGCGCTCGGTGGAGGATGTGGAATCGATCCATGTCGACTGGTCGGTCGGCGCCGCGGCAGTCAAGACGCGCGGCGGCGTGGCCGACATCGAGGAACGCACCTCACGCAAGGTCGTAACGACCGGCTGCGGCCAGGGCTCCGTGTTCGGCGACCTGATGGACGAGGTGGACGACATCGTGCTGCCGCCCGACGCACGGCTGAAGCAATCGGGCGTGTACCGGATTGTTGAAACGATCCGCACGCTGCAGTCGATCTACAAGCAAGCTGGTTCGGTGCATGGCTGCGCCCTGTTCACGCAAGCCGGCGAGCTGCTGTACTTTGTCGAAGACGTCGGCCGCCATAATGCAGTGGATTCGATCGCCGGGAAAATGTGGCTGGACGGCGTGGAAGGCGGCGACAAAGTGTTTTACACGACGGGGCGCCTGACATCCGAAATGGTGATCAAAGGCGCGCAAATGTCGATACCCTTCCTGCTATCGCGTTCCGGTACCACCCAAATGGGCCACAGTGTTGCCACCCGCCTCGGCATGACCCTGCTGGCCCGCTGCACCGGCCGCCACTTCCTACTGCTGACCTCACCCCAACGCCTGATCCCCGAACCCGAGCTCGCCACAGTCCCGCCCGTGTCAACCATGGGGTCAGGCTCTCAAGTTGGCACGGCCGCGGCAGCAACTAATGCTCGGCTCGTGTCAACCTGCGGGCCTGACCCCAAGGTTGACACGGGCGCGGCCGTGGGTGGGGACTTATGATGGGGCTGATGGATGCGGTGCGCGGGGCGTTTGGCTTGCTGTTTAACGGCGATCCTGTACTTTGGCGGATTGTGTGGATTTCTGTCAGTACCAGCGTGCTTGGTTTGCTGATTGCAGCGCCGTTTGCGGTCGTCGGTGGTTACGCCATTGCGATGACGCAGTTTCGCGGCCGGCGGGTGGTGATCTGGCTGGTGCAGGCGGCGTTGTCGCTGCCAACGGTCCTGATCGGGCTCCTCCTTTACATGATGCTGTCGCGCCACGGGCCGATGGGCGGGCTGCAGTGGCTCTTTTCTCAGCCAGGCATTGTGGCGGGACAGGTCGTCATTGCGCTCCCGGTGCTGTTGGCCTTTACGCTGGCCGCAGTGCAAGCCGCCGATCCACGTCTTGCGGAAACCGCCATCGCGCATGGCGCGTCACCCTGGCGCGTGATGTCAACTTTGCTGTACGAAGTGCGCTTTGGCGTGATGGCGGCCATCATCAGCGGTTTCGGCCGCGTCATTTCGGAAGTCGGCTGCGCCATGATGGTGGGCGGGAATATCGCCGGCGAGACGCGCACCATCACGACCGCCATTGCGCTGGAAACCAGCAAGGGCGAATTCGCGCAGGGCATCGCTTTGGGCGTGGTGCTGGTCACCATTGCGCTGGCAATGAACGGCGCCATGATGGTGCTGCAGGGCGACGCCCATGCGGCCCGGGGCCGGGGATGACCACCATGCTCTCCATCGCCCGACTTACCAAGCGTTATGGCGACAACCTGCTCTTCGACCTGCGGGAGTTCAGGCTCGATGCTGCCCGTGCCTATGTACTGACCGGGATGAACGGCGCCGGCAAAAGCACGCTGCTTCGTGTGCTGGCCGGCCTGGCGCCTGCCGATGCGGAGGACATGCATTTTGCAGGCGAACCGGTCAGGCTTGCACCTTATCCAGCAGCCTTGCGCCGAGAGATCGTCTACGTGCACCAGCATCCCGTGATGTTCTCGACCAGCGTCGCGGGCAACATCGGCTATGGGCTGAAAGCGCGGGGCATGGCGCATGCCGAGGCTTCAAAGCTCGTGGAGGAGGCGATGCACTGGGCGGGCGTGCAGCATTTGCGCGGCAGCCAGCCGTCCACGCTGTCCGGCGGCGAAAAGCAGCGCGTGGCGCTGGCCCGCGCCAAGGTCCTGCATCCGCGCTTGCTGCTGCTCGATGAGCCGACCGCCAGCCTCGATGGCGAAGCGCGCGAACAGGTACTGGCTTTGATTCCATCGCTGACACAAGCGGGAAGCACTGTTGTCATGGCCTGTCACGACCGTGACTTGATCAACCTGCCGGACGTGCGGCGCCTGAAGCTGCGCGACGGCCAACTTGAGGAAAAGTGAATGAAACGCAGGCTCCTGTTAGCTTTTGCCGCAGCCTTCGCGCTGACCGGAAGTGCGAATGCCCAGCAAATCATCCGGCTGTCCACCACGACCAGCACGGAGAACTCCGGCTTGCTGGCCTACCTGTTGCCCGCCTTTGAGGCCAAAACCAACAGCAAGGTGCATGTGATCTCGGTCGGCACCGGCAAGGCGCTCGAGCTTTCAAAGAACGGCGACGTGGACGTGACGCTGGTGCATGCGCGTGCGGCGGAAGATAAATTCGTTGCCGAGGGCTGGGGCATCGACCGGCGCGACGTGATGTACAACGACTTTATCGTGGTGGGCCCATCCAGCGACCCTTCAGGCATCAAAGGCGGCAAGGATGTCCTGGCTGCTTTCCGCAAACTCGCAGGCGGTCCGGCGAAATTCATTTCGCGCGGCGACAATTCCGGCACGGACATCATGGAAAAGGCGTATTGGAAGCAGGCCGGCACGCAGCCTGCCGGCACGCAGTACGTTTCGGCGGGCCTGGGCATGGGTGAGGTGCTGACGATGGCAGCCGAGATAGGCGGCTATACCCTGACCGATCGCGCAACCTACGGCGTGTACCAGGCCAAGACGGGCCTGGCGCTGATGGTAGAGGGCGACCAGCGCATGTTCAACCCATACGGCATCATCGCGACCAATCCGGCCAAACATGCTGGCGTGAACTACAAGGGGGCGCGCCAGTTGATCGACTGGATTACCTCGCCGGAGGGGCAGGCAAAGATCGCACAGTTCCGACCGGGCGGGCAGCAGTTGTTCTTCCCAAGCGCCAAACCAGATTAGCCGCGCTGCAGCCACGCGAGCAGGGCGTCGGCCACGGCGCCCGGATTTTCCCGTTGCGGGAAGTGGCCGACTCCGGCCAGCAGCGCGCGGTGATAAGGTCCACTGAACAAGTGTTCCTTGTGTTCCGAGGTTTGCGGGCTATTGGCGCCATCCTCCGTGCCGTGCAAGGTGAGCGTCGGCACGGTGATCACGGATTCGCGCCGCAAACGGTCTTCCTGCATGGCGTAGTGTGGATCGGGAAAGGCCAGGCCCCAGCGGTGGCGGTAGGAGTGCACCGTGACGTCCACCCAGTCCGGGTTGTCCCAGGAATGCATGGTGTCGTGGAAAACGCCTTCGCCAAAATGCCACGACGGCGACCAGGTGCGCCACAGCAGGACGGCAAACTCGCGGCGATCCTTGCGCAGCGCTTCGGCGCCGCGATCGGTCGACATATACCAGTGGTACCAGTAATTGCGCGCCTGGTGCAGGCTCAGTGCCTGGTTCGGATCATTTGTACCCCAGCCGACTGAGAGGGCCATGCAGCGCATCACACGTTCCGGCGCCAGCAAAGCCGCGTTGTATGCGGCGCGCGCGCCCCAGTCATGCCCGACCACGTTGAAACGATCGATGCCCAGCGCCGTAGCGAAGTCCAGCAGGTCTTGCGCGAGGGCGCTCAGCTGGCCACTGCGCGGCGTGGCCGGGTCGAGGAAACGGGTGTCGCCAAATCCACGCAGGCTGGGCACGATCAGGCGAAAACCGGAATTCGAAAGGTAGGGCAGAACGCCGTCCCAGGTATGCATATCATCCGGCCAGCCGTGCAGCAGGAAGACTGGCTCCCCCTGCATGTCGCCATGCTGGCGGAAGGCAATGCGCAAGCGGTCGGTGTTCACGTATTCCATGTTCCCTCCTGGCAGGCGAAGCGTGCCCTGAGGATTATAAGCCTGCGCTATACTGGAACCTATGGAAAACTTGCATATCGTCTGCCCCCACTGCGACGCGGTCAACCGTGTGCCTTCGGTGCGCCTGGAAGAAGAGGCTACCTGCGGCAAATGCCAGCGTCCCTTGTTCACCGGCCACCCGGTGGACCTTTCGACAGGGCGCTTCCTCAAGCATATTGAGCGTAACGATATTCCTGTGCTGGTCGACTTCTGGGCGCCGTGGTGTGGGCCTTGCCGCACAATGGCGCCGTTCTACGAGCAGGCCGCCCAGCACCTGGAACCGTATTTCCGTGTGGTGAAAGTGAATACCGAGGCGGAACAGCAATTGGCCGCGCGCTATGCCATCCGAAGCATTCCCACGCTGGCGGTATTCAAGGGCGGCCGCGAACTGGCGCGCCAGGCAGGGGCGATGGACAGCAAGAGCATCATCGCCTGGGTGCAGCAGCACCTGCGTTAGATCTGCGCCAGCCAGTTCCGGATTCCATCCATTGAGCGGAAGTCGGCCACCGAACGGCATTCGATGCCAGGGTGGCGGGCAGACATCATCCTCGACAAGGCATTTCCCGGCCCCAGTTCCAGGGCGGCGGTGATGCCGCGCTCGGCGGCGGCATCCATGCATTCGGTCCACAATATGGTTTCGGCGAGCTGGCGCGAGAGGTGGCTGATCGCTTCATCCTTGCCGCGAATGAGCGCGGCGTCAATGCCGCCCAGGACTGGCGCCAGCAGCGTGCCGAAATCTTCTTCCGCCAACAGCTTTGAGAAGGGCTCGACTGCGCTTTGCAGATAGGGCGTGTGCGAGGCCACGGCAACGGGCAAGGGCGCGATGCGTGCACCGGGAATCGATATGGCGCTGGCATGCGCTGCGGGGCCGCCTGCGATACAGCCGTCCGGGCCGGTTTCTATCGCGATGTGGAAGCCGTGCGGCGCCAGTTGGGAATGCAGCGTTGCTATGCGCCTGCCGCTGATTGCGAGCATGGCTTGCGGACTATCCGGGGCGACGCAGGCGTCCATCAGCGCGGCTCGCTGCGCTGCGATTGCGACCGTGCGTTCGGGCGTGAATGCTCCTGCGACACCGTAAGCCGTAAGTTCGCCGACGCTATAGCCGGCGACCAGCGCTGGCGGCGGGCAGTCGTGGCGCAGTGCTTCCCACATTGCGAGGCTGCTGGCGACGATGGCCGGCTGTGCGCTGCGGTTGCTGAACATGCTGTCCGGGCGGGATAGTTCGGGCAATAGCGGCGACACGCATTCCAGCAATGCGGCGCCCTGCGGATCAGTACGGGCCAGGTCGTACATGGCGCTGTTCTGACAACCCTGGCCGGGACAAAGTATCAGCAGGCGATGGTTCATTGCGGCGGCATGGCGGTCAGGCTGTGCACCAGGCAGGTGGCGGCCAGCAGGTCGGCGGCGCCGCCGGGCGACAGGCGTTGGGCGACGAAGCGCTGGTGGCAATCCACCGCGTGCGCTTTCCATTCCGGATTCGCGGTGCCGCCTTGCTGCAGGAAGTGAGAGGCGGCGTGCCGCACAGTGCTGGCTCCTTCGGCTCCGCCGCGATGGTAAATATTGGTGTCGCTGATGTGGGCCATCAGGGCAAAGATGGCGTCGACGCGCGCGTGCAGCATGGGGGCGCCGCGCGCCAGCGTGGCTTGCAGGGCAGGCAGGCCGATGTCGAATACCGAAGGCAGGCCGAGAGCCCCTTCTTCGCGAGCTCCACTGGCGGCATGCCGGGCAGCCGCTTGCAGGCCGTGGGAGTCGCCGCTGGCCTGCGTGTGGGCGGCGAGCTCCCCACCCCAGTGCAGCAGGAGTGCGGTGCGCAGCGCGGCTGGCGTTAAGGTCATGCGCAGGGCGCGCACGCGGCCTATCGCGGCGCAGATCAGGCCAAGGGCGAAGATGGCGCCGCGGTGGGTGTTGATGCCATTGGTGGCGGCCATCATGCGCTGTTCGGCGGCGATGCCGAGCTTCTTCAGTTCCGCGAAGCCTGCGCCGTCGTAGCCTGCGCGGCAGATGCGGGCGTAGTAGTGGCGCAGCGAGAACAGGCTGCGCATGAAGGTGGCTGCATCCATGTCGGCGTGGCTGCCGTTGTCGATGAAGGAGACCAGGCCCGGTTTCGGATAGAGCGCCAGTTCGTAATACAGGCTGCGCACTGCGCGCAGGGCGACTTCGCGCGACAGCGCGTGCGCGGCATGGCGGCGCGGCTTGTTGCCAGTGCTGTGGCGCGCTGCGGCTGCCAGTGCGCGTGGGTCTTGCTGGGAGCGGCTGGCCGGGATGCTCATGCTGGCTCCAGTTCTGCGCGCAGGTCGGCGCGCTTGCAGAGCATTACGCTCGCTTGCGACTTGACGAGGACGCGTGCGGCGTGGTCGCCGGCCGCCAGCCACTCCTTCCATGCCACGGCCTGGCCGCTGGGAAAAACGATCTCGCCATCCAGCGGCAGTTCGTCAAGGAAGCTGGCGAGCAAGCGGGGGCCTTTCTCCAGTTCGGCGGCGTCGCGCGGTCTGAACAGAAGGTCGATGTCGGAGGCGTCGCGCAGGTAGGGCTGGCCTGTCAGGGCCTGCAAGGCCAGCGAGCCGAATACGCGCAGGTCGAGGCTTGCGCTGGCCCCGGCCAGCCTGGCAAACGGTGCTTGCCAGCGTGCCGGGAGTGCGTGGGCGACTGCGTCCAGTTGCAATGGCGCGCGATGGCGTACGATGTGCTGCGAACTCAATCGCAGGGGAAGTCGAAGCTTCGCGCCGCTGGCGGGATCCGGTGGGGCCGCGAGGCCAAGGCAGGCGTCGCCGGCGTTCTCGCCGGTTCCGTCAGCAGCCTCGCAGCGGCGAACGATCAACGGCCAGTCAGCGCCGGCCCAGCGGGCGATTGCTGCATGTGCGGGCGTGCCACCCGGCGTTGTCGCCAGCAGGGCGTTCCAGCCCTCGCCACTCAGCCAGGCCAGGTCATGCCGCGCGTACATTGCCGCCGCCGATGATGGCTTCAATGACTGGTTGCGCTGCCTTGCGGCCACCACGGAGCAATCCCA
The DNA here is from genome assembly GCA_966077345.1 of uncultured Duganella sp. Taxonomy (GTDB): domain Bacteria; phylum Pseudomonadota; class Gammaproteobacteria; order Burkholderiales; family Burkholderiaceae_D; genus Rugamonas. The sequence continues at coordinate 98,952 of CBHREK010000053.1, read as the reverse complement.
GGGCGCTGCGCTGGTCCTCATCCGGCGCGCTGGCGATCGCGTGCGCCAGGTGAGCCGCGAGGTCGCCGTCCCAGATCGCCTGCAGGCCGCCCATGCGCAAGTAATTTTCAGGGCCGGGTGCAAACACGGGATTACTGCGAGCCAGCTCCACCAGTTTTTCCTCAGGTACTTTGGTGATGCGGGCCATTGCCGGCAGCCCCATGACGCGGATCGTGGCGTCGGGCAGGGCGTAGCAGGCGTCGGCCATCAATCCGCTGGTAATGAAGCCGCCGGACAGGGCCTGGTCGTACACCAGCCCGATGATGCGGTGACCCAGGTGGCGTGCCAGGTCGATGCATTTTCCAAGATGGGCCATGTAGCTGTTGATGCCCAACATTTCGTCGCGATGGCGCAGGCGCTGTCCCTGCGTGTCGACCAGCAGCACAATGGCGCGGCCGGGATGGTTGCGCACCGTCGCGAGCACGGCCTTGGCCTGCGCCAGGGCAATCTCCACGCCGATCGGCGCATGGCCGGTGGTACCGATGACGCTGACGGTCTGGCCGTCGACGCGCGCGGTGCCATTCAGGAATTGTTCATGTTCGACGATGTCATGTCCGCCGGGGAACAGGGCGTCGGCTAATACTTTCCAGTCCATGGTCATGCTCCCACTCGGTAAGGGGCCGCGGTGGCAGTGAAAGAATCGACATCCAGCATCGGAATCTCCTGGGGCGCGGCAATGCCAAGCGCGGCCCAGATGTCGGACGGATCGCGCAGGCCGCCAAATTGTTCAATGCGCTGTTCCAGCATGGCTTGTTCGGCTTCCAGCCCCGCCAAAGTCAATTCAATTGTGCCGCTGCGGGCTTCGGCTATGGCGTCCAGCGCGGCGTTGCGGAAGGCGGGAATGCTGTCTTCCACGATGCGCTGCACGTCGCCCAGCAGGTAGCGGTGCTTGCCGCCGGTGGTGCGCCACACCAGGGCGCGGTCGCGTGAATCGAATTCCTCGACGCCATTGGCGGTTTCGATCACTTCGGGGCCCGACATCGCCAGCCGGCCTTCTTCGGAAATGACCAGCGAGTTGGCGCAGCGGGCCACGATTCCCATGCCGCCAAAGGCGCCGTTGGAACCGCCGATCAAGGCCACGACCGGAATGCCTGCCGCCCGCACGTCCAGCACCGCGCGCATCACTTCCGATACTGCGATCAGGCCAGCATTGGCTTCATGCAGCCGCACGCCGCCGGTTTCCAGCAACAGCAGCACCGCAGCCGGACGGTCAAGCAGGGCACGGCGCAGCAGGCCAACCAGCTTGGCCCCATGCACCTCGCCCACTGCACCGCCCATGAAACCGCCTTCCTGCGCCGCAGCGAAGATGCTCAGTCCGCCCAGCGTGGCGCGGCCGACTACCACGCCATCGTCGAATGATACCGGCGCGTTCAGTTGCGCCAGGTGTGGGCTGACCACGCGCTGGGCGGGACCGATGAATTCTTCAAAGCCGTCGAACAGCGCCAGGCGCTCGCGCGCATTGGCTTCCAGGTAGCTGCTCATTTGCCTTCTCCCAGCATGGATTCAACCGCCTGGTCCAGCCGCAGGCTGACGACGGCCGGTGTCGCTCCCATATCGTTGATGGCGATGCGTGTGTCCGCCAGTTGCCAGCGCTCCTGGAAGTCGGTGATCACGGCTTGCCAGATCGGGCCGAAGCCCACGGCTGCGGTCTGGATGCCTACTTCGCAGGCCCCGCCCAAGGGCGTGCTTTCGATCAGGACTTCAAGGTTACCCGAGCTGACCACGCCGACGATGCGCGGCTCGGCCGACAACGCGCGGCGGCCTTGTTCGAATCGGTAATTGAGTGTTTCCATCTTGGCTCCTACCAGTTGCGGAAGCGCTTGGGCGGGTCATACAGGCCGCCCGACGCTCGCACGAGGTCTTTCATGTTCTTGGCCGCCAGCAGGTCGCGCGTGGCATGGCGCTTGTCGATGCCCAGGTCTTCGGCGCGCGTGATGATGCCGCGGTCGCGCAGGTTTTCCACCATGCGCTTGTCGCGCTGCAGGCCGACCGGTGTATAGCCTGCCACGCCGCGGATGGCCTGTTCGCGCTCTTCGGCGCTGCGGCACAGCAGCAGGTTGGCGATGCCTTCCTCGGTCAGGATGTGGGTCACGTCGTCGCCGTAGATCATCACGGGCGGGATTGCCATCTTAGCCTGTTCGCCCAGTTCCCATGCGTCCAGGCGTTCAACGAAGGCGGGTTGCATGTGTTCGCGGAAGGTTTCCACCATCTGAACCACCAGTTTCTGGCCGCGCGGGATGGAGCCGCTGCCCTGGCGCGCCTGTTCGCCGGCCTTGAGCCATGCCGGGCTGGCGTGGCGGCGGCCGCGCGCGTCGGCGCCCATGTTCGGCGCGCCGCCGAAGCCGGAAATGCGGCCCAGCGTGGCGGTGGAGGAATTGCCGGCCAGGTCGATCTGCAGGGTGGAACCGATGAACATGTCGCAGGCATAGTGGCCGGCAGCCTGGCAGTAGGCGCGGTTGCTGCGCATCGAGCCGTCCGGGCCGACTGCGAAGACGTCGGGACGGGCGCGGATATAGTTTTCCATGCCCAGTTCGGATCCGAAGGAGTGGATCGATTCCACGAAGCCCGCTTCAATTGCGGGAATCAGGGCAGGGTGAGGATTCAGCGCCCAGTTGGTGGCGATCTTGCCGCGCAGGCCGAGTGAGGCGCCATAGGTTGGCAACAGTAGCTCGATGGCGGCTGTGTCGAAGCCGATACCGTGGTTCAGGCGCTGTACCTGGTATTCGGCATAAATGCCCTTGATCGCCATCATCGCCATCAGGACCTGGATTTCCGAGATTTGCGCCGGGTCGCGGGTGAACAGCGGTTCGATGTAGTAGGGCGTCGGCGACTGCACGACGAAATCGACCCAGTCGCCCGGCACGTCGATGCGCGGCAGTTCGTCCACGATGCGATTGACCTGCACGATGACGATGCCGTTCTTGAAAGCGGTGGCTTCGACAATCGGCGGCGTGTCCTCCGTGTTTGGACCGGTGTACAGGTTGCCGTGGCGGTCAGCCGCTTCCGCCGCAACCAGGGCCACGCGCGGCGGCAGGTCGATGAAGTAGCGGCTGAACAGCTCAAGGTAGGTGTGGATGGCGCCGATATTCAGCTTGCCTGCCGCCGCCAGCTTTGCCACCCGCCCGGCTTGCGGACCTGAGAAGGAAAAGTCCAGCTTCGAAGCCACGCCGCGCTCGAATACGTCCAGGTGTTCGGGCAGGGCCAGCACTGATTGCAGCATGTGCAGGTCGTGCACTCGCTGCGGATCGAGTCCCGCCAGTGCCTGCGCCAGGAAGTCGGCCTGCTTCTGGTTATTGCCTTCGATGCAGACGCGGTCGCCGTTTTCCAGCACCGCATGCAGCAAGTCGGCGATGCGGGCGGCCGGCAACGCCTTGCCCGCCAGATCGCTACCGAGCACGCTGCGCGCACGTGCCAGGCGGTCGTTGCGGTTGCGCTGAAGGCTGTCCCAGACGCGGATTGGGGCATTCATTTATTTGGCTCCCATGATCATGTCGGGCAGGCCGGTTGCAATGCCGGGGAAGATGCACAGCAGGACCACGGCGACCACCATCAGCAGCAGGAAAGGCATCACGCCCCAGATCACGTCCTTCAATGGGATATCCGGCGCGATGTTCTTGATGACGAAGATGTTCAGGCCCACCGGTGGATGGATCAGGCCCATTTCCATCACCACCGTCATCACGATGCCGAACCACACCAGGTCAAAGCCGGCTTCGCGCAGCGGCGGCAGGATGATCGGTGCCGTCATCAGGATGATCGAGACCGGCGGCAGGAAGAAGCCCAGCACCACGACCAGCACCAGGATCGTCGCCAGCAGCACCCACTTCGACAGGTGCATGCCGACCACCCAGCTTGCCGCCGCCTGGCTGATATGCAGGTAGCTCATGACGTAGGAATACAGCAGGGACATGCCGATGATCAGCAGCAGCATGGTTGATTCCTTGATGGTGGACGACAGGATCGGCGACATGTCCTTGGGCCGCCAGGCACCGTACACCACGGCGATCAGCACCAGCGCGAGCAGGGCTCCCAGGCCGGCCGTTTCGGACGGCGTGGCAAAGCCGCCATACAGTGCGACCATCACGCCGATCAGCAGCACGATGAAGGGCAGCACGCGCGGCAGCATTTCCACTTTTTCACGCAGGGTGAAGTGTTCGTCCTCGAGGTAGGCCGACTTGACGCCGCCTTTCTGGTAAGCCACCAGCGCCAGTTGGTATTCGGCGCGGGCACGGTAGACGGCATAGCCGGCGAACAGAAGGACCAGCAGCACGCCAGGGCCAATGCCGGCCAGGAACAGGCGGCCCAGCGACTGCTCGGCGGCCACCGCGTAGAGGATCATGGTGATCGATGGCGGCAGCAGGATGCCGAGTGTGCCACCGGCCGCGATGATGCCCGCCGCGAAACCGGGCGAGTAGCCGCGCTTGCGCATTTCAGGAATGCCGGCGGAACCGATCGCCGAGCAGGTTGCCGGCGAAGAGCCGGCCATGGCTGCAAACAGCGCGCAGGCAAACACGTTGGCGATGCCAAGGCCGCCCGGCACCTTGTGCAGCCAGGTGTGGATGGCTGAATACAGGTCCTTGCCGGCGGGCGACTTGCCGATCGCAGCACCCTTCAGGATGAACAGCGGGATCGACAGCAGGGTGATGGAAGCCATTTCCTCGTACACGTTCTGGGTAACCGTGTCGAGCGAACTGGCGGGCATGAAGAAATACATGAAGGTGGTCGCCACGATGCCCAGCGCATAGGCGATAGGCATGCCGGAGAACATGACCACCAGGGTGACGATGCCGTACAGGGCGCCTAATGTCAGCTCGCTCATTTTGCGGCTCCTTTGTCAGTGATACGAGCCAGCACTTGCAGCAGGATCTGCAGGGTCAGCAAGGTCATGCCGGCAGCCATCATGGAATAGGGAATCCACAGCGGCGGGGCGAAGGTGGAGGTGGTGGTCTGGCCGTCCACCCAGGCTTCGTGCCACAGCGTCCACGACTTCCAGGAGAAGAAGGCACAGAACACGAAGGACAGTAGGTCGACGATGAACATCCGCACTGCATTGGCTTTGGGCGGCAGGATGGCGGCCAGCGCCTCGATGCCGATGTGGCCGCGGAAGCTCTGCACATAAGCGCAGCAGAAGAATGTCACGCCAACCAGCATGAAGATCGACGCTTCATCCTGCCAGTCCGTCGGCGCGTGGAAGAAATAGCGCGACACCACGGAGTAGGTCAGGATCAGGGCGGTGGTCACCATTGCCACCATGGACAGGACCAGCAAGCCCTGGTTCACTTTCGCCAGCAAGGCGCCGACCGTCGACAGGCCTGGAGCCTGCGGCAATGCTGCCTCCTTGGGCGGATTGAGTTCGAATCCGTGGCTCACAGCGTCTTCTCCGCGAGGGCCAGCAGCTTGGCGCAGTTGTCGTTTCGTTCGCCGTAATCCTTCCACGCCGTGGTGCGGGCGATGGCCTGCCATTTCTTGACCGAAGCCGCGTTCAGGTCGACCACCTTGGCGCCGGCCTTCTGGTAGACGGCGGCGACCTGCGAGTCGTCGGCCTGGGCGGCCGTCTTGGCGAAGGCTTCCAGCTCGGCGCCAACGGCCATGATGGCGGCCTGCTGGTCTTTCGGCAGGCGTTCATAGGCTGCACGCGACATCATCAATGGCTCGAACATGAACCAGTACGCGGTGCCACGGCCGGTGGTCAGTGCTTTCGATACTTCTTCCAGGCGGAAGGAAATCAGGGAAGTGGAGGAAGTCAGGGCCGCATCCATGGCGCCGGTCTGCATGGCCGCGTAGATCTCATTGGACGGCAGCGACACCACGGCGGCGCCGGCGGCCTTCAGGATCAGGTCCATCTCGCGCGAACCGCCGCGGATCTTCATGCCCTTGGCATCTTCCGGATCGACTACCGGCTTGACGCGCGAGGCGACACCGCCAGCCTGCCAGATCCAGCTGACCAGCACCACGCCTTTTTCCCACAGCAGTTGCGTGAGCGCCTTGCCGATCTCCTGGTTCTTCCAGCCGTAGCCCTGCTCGTAGGAGGTCACCAGGCCGGGCATCAGGCCGATGTTCACTTCCGGGACCTCGCCGCCCGCGTAGGACAGCGGCACCAGCGACAGGTCCAGTGCACCCTTGCGCATGGCGGAGAACTGGGCGTTGGTCTTCATCAGCGAAGAACCCGGATAGATCGAGAACTTCAATGCTCCCTTGGTGCGTTTTTCCACTTCCGCAGCGAACATGCGGGTCAGTCGGTCGCGGAAGTCGCCTTCCGCCAGGGTACCGCCGGGGAACTGGTGGGAGATTTTCAGGGCGCCGGTCTGGGCCCAGGCGGTTTGCAGCCACAGGGGGCTGGTGGCGAGTGCGGCAAGTACGGACCTGCGGGTCATCTGGGTCATGTCATCCTCCAAGGGGTAAGTATGCAGTTCTACTCGTTATGTATACAAGAATATCTTCACCGAATACATTGTCAAGTGAAATATGCGTCTTATAATGGAGTCTCATATACATACTTAACTAGTAGTTCCATGACGAAACATTCTTCCACCCTGCGTGAAACCATCGAGGAAATGATTGCGATGGGCGAGCTGCAGCCGGGGCAGCACCTGGACGAAACCGAACTGGCGACCCGCTTTGGCGTATCGCGCACGCCGATCCGCGAGACGCTGATCCAGCTGGAATCGATGGGACTTGTGGTGATTCGGCCACGGCGCGGCGCGATCGTGGCCGAACTTGGGCCGCAACAGCTGGTTGAAATGTTCGAAGTGATGTCCGAGCTTGAAGCGACTTGCGGCCGCCTGGCTGCACGCCGCATGACGCCGGAAGAGCAGCAAGTGCTGCTGGCGGCACACGAGGCCTGCAAGGCTGCGGTGGAAGCGCAGGAACCGGATGAGTATTACTACCGGAACGAAGCCTTCCATGAGGCGATCTATGCCGGCGCCCATAACAGCTTCCTGTTTGAGCAGACACGCGGACTTTATCGCCGGCTGCGGCCATACAGGCGTTTGCAGCTTCGCGTGCGCAACCGCATCGGCCATTCTTATTCCGAGCATGAGGGCGTGGTACAGGCCATTCTCACGGGCGACGGCGACAAGGCGGCCGAGCTGCTGCGCAGCCATGTGATGATCCAGGGCCAGCGCTTCTCGGACCTGATGGCATCGCTGCCGCAGTTGACCAGGTCGGCTGCCTGATAATAAATAACGTTTTTCGTTTACTTATTGTTGGGCCCTGCGTATATTGGAGGGCATGAACAATGTCCTCCTTATCGCGGCCACTTGCCTGCTTGGCTTGCTGTCCACCACGGGCGCCTCGCTGCCATATCCGATCCTTCCCCCGCTGTTTGCGGCCGAAGCCCACAACTCCCTGAATAATTTCCTCGGCTTGCCGCCCAAGCTGTTGTTCGGCATTGCGCTGACGGTGAACCCGATCGGCCTGGTGATCGGTTCCGCGCTGCTCGGGCCATTGTCCGACCGCTATGGACGCCGGCCAATCCTGCTGGCGACAGCACTGGGCGCGGCGGCGGGGCACGCATTGACCGCGCTCGCGCTGGTGATGCAATCCTATCCGCTGTTCATCCTGGCCCGCTTCGGCACCGGACTTCTGGAGGGGAACGGCGCGGTGGCGCGTGCCCTGGTGGCCGAAAAACTGGAAGGGCCCCAGCGACTGCGAGCCCTGTCGCTGGTGAATGGCTCGCTGCACCTTGGCTGGCTGGTTGGACCGATGCTGGCGGGCCTCACGCTGGGCTTTGGCATCACGGTGCCGTTCTGGGTGGCCGTTGTGGCCCTGGTGCTGGCTGCCGCGCTGGTGGCAATTACGGTGCCGCGTGCCGCCAAGGTGCCAGCCGATGGCGCGTCGTGGTGGCAGGTGGCGCGCTCGCACCACGCCATGAACCTGCTGCGCTTTCCTGAGCTGCGTACGCTGTTCATCGTGCAGTTGGCGCTGACCTGCGGCATCACCGGCTTCTATGAATACTATCCACTGTGGCTGGTGGAGCAGGGCGGCTACGATGCGCGCGGCATCGCGGCCATCAATATGGCGATGTGCGCGATCATGACGCTAGCCGCAATCATCGCCGGCCGGCCAAGCGGGATGGAGCCGCTGCACCGTGCAAGCTGGCTGGCTTTCGGCCTCGCTGCTTCAGTGGCTGGCGTTGCACTTGGCAACCTGTGGATCGGCATGGTCGCGATCTGCCTGTTCGGGCTGCCCAACGCTTTCTATAACGCGACGGTGCAGTCGTGGGCGGCGGACCGCTTCGCGGCGCATGGGCAGGGCTCCGTCATGGGCCTGCTGTCGATGACGTTCTGTTTCGCGAATATCGTGATGGCAGCAATTGGTTCGGTGCTGACGCTGGTCGATACCCGCCTGATCCTGATGCTTGGCGCCGTGCTGGCAGCGTGGGCTGGCTGGCGCCTGCGCGGCTGGCGCGGAGAACTGGCCGCCGTGCCGGTGCAGCGCGCGGCCCCAGGCCCGGAAGGAGCGGGCGCATGAACACTGCCGACCAGATCCTGTTCCTGCTGAAGACGCGCGGTCCACGGACAGCGCAGCAACTGGCCGAGCTGCTTGACCTGACCTCGATGGGCGCGCGCCGGCACCTGGAAGCGGCGGAGGAACGCGGCTTCGTGACTTTTGAGGACGTAGCGGAAAAAGTGGGCCGCCCGTCGCGCCGCTGGCTGTTGACCGATGCCGGCCATGCGCGCTTCCCCGATCGCCACGCGGACCTGACCCTGCAACTCATCACGCAAGTGCGCTCCCTGTTCGGCGAGGAAGGCATGGACAAGCTGATTGCCGCCCGCGAACAGGCCAGCGAAGCGTTTTACCGCGAGTCAATCGGCGACGGCGCCGCACTGCCGGAGCGTGTGCAGGCGCTGGCCCTGGCGCGCGACGTGGAAGGTTATATGGCCGAAGTCGAGCCGCAAAACGATGGCTCGCTACTGTTGGTCGAAAATCATTGCCCCATCTGTGCTGCCGCCCGCGAATGCCAGAACTTCTGCCGCTCGGAGCTCGACGTTTTCCAGCGTGTGCTGGGTCCCGGCTGCCAGGTGCAGCGCGAGGAGCACATCCTGGCCGGGGAACGCCGTTGTGCCTACCGGATCAAGCCTGTGTGACAGCATTTCCGGCACTGGTGTAGAGTAAGGGAAAACCCAATGGAGGCGCCCATGGATGACGCGATCAGGCGGCAGTTTGTCTCAGAGGTGTGGAAGCGATTTGTCGAAGTGCAGAATTGGGCCATCGCCAACTGGCCCGACAGCGAGCATCCGCTCAGCACTTCCGACTTTGTCGAGGGCCGCAAGGAAATCCTCGGCCTCGGCTTGCCGCCCAACCTGAGGCCCGGGCATGAAAAACCGCAAGCCGCGCCCGAACCTGAGCAGGGCGGGCCGCAATATCAGGAAGTGACGCCGGCGCCCTGGCCCTAAGGCTGGCCATGCGTGGCGCCCAGGTAGGTGGCAAAGCTCACCACCAGGCAAGCCACCAGGCCGAGCGCCAGGTGCAGTGCACTGTCGAACAGCAGTGGCGCCACCAGCCCGGACACCAGTGCAAACAGCATCATCTGCAGGAAGGACTGCATCGACGCGGCCAGGCCGCTATTCTGCGGGAACAGGTTCATGCCGGCCAGCGTCAGCGGCGGCATTGCAAGGGCCAGCGAGAACGAGAACAGGAACAGCGGCAGCACGGCCCACGGAACGGTCGCGGCGAAGAACCAGTTATAGCCCACGTTGAGCGCGGCGGCGACGGCCATCAGCATAAAGCTCAGACGAATCAGCTTCGCCGGCGGCATCCGGTGCGCCAGCTTACCGCTCATTGTCGCCCCCAGTACGTGGCCACTGATCAGGGGAATGAACAGCCAGGCAAACGCGGTTTCCGGCAGCTTCAGGATATGCATGATGAAATAGGCGGCGGAGCCGATGTACAGCGCGAAGCCGCCGAAGGCCGCGCCGAGCGACACCGACAGCAGCAGGAACTGGCGATGCTTCAGGACCATCCAGTAATTGCGTGCGATGGCGCCAAGGTGCAGCGGGTGGCGCTTTTCCAGCGGCAGGCTTTCAGGCAGCCAGCGCCAGACGGCAATCCACATCAACACACCGAAAGCGGTCAGGAACCAGAAGATCGAGCGCCAGCCGAAGGAAACCTGCAGCCAGCCACCCAGCACCGGCGCGATGGCAGGCGCCAGGCCGAACACCATCATGATGTTGCCGAGGATTTTCTGGGCTTCCATGCCCTCGAATCGATCCTGCACGATGGCGCGGCCGATCACCGAACCGGCGCCGGACGCCAGCCCTTGCAGGATACGGGCACCGAGCAGGAAGCCGAAGGAGCCGGCCAACGCGCCACCCAGCGAAGCCAGGACGTACAGCACCAGCGACCACAGGATGACCGGTCGGCGGCCGAAGCTGTCCGACAGGGTGCCGTAGAACAGCATCATGAAGGCGAAGGTGAACAGGAACAGGCTCAGGGTCTGCTGGATCGCCATCGGGCTGGCGCTGAAAGTTTCCGCAATCGCCGGGAAAGAGGGTAAATAGGTGTCGATCGCCAGCGGGCCGACCATGGTCAGGCCGGCGAGCAGCAAGGTAAGCAGGATATTCTTCATGTGGTGCCCGAGAGTGAGCGCGCTATTTTAAGGGAATCCCGAACTATCTGCTTATGACTGGAAAGCATAAGCTTGTGCAAACAGTTTCTTTCGCTTTTTAATGTAATCTCGATATTCTTGTGCCTTATGGCTATCGACTCTTACGGCGCCTCGAGCGGCGCAGCGCGTTGGGACCTCGACGAGGTGGTTCATCAGCTGCGCGTGTCGCGCGAAGCGACCCACAATATCCGCCACCAGCGCCGCGTGCGCGAGCTGCCTTCGCGCGCGGAGCTGGTGCAAATCCTCGAGGGCTTGTCGGCAGCCTTGTTTCCGACCCATTACGGACGCCCGAACCTGACCGACGAAAGCATCGACTACTTCGTCGGGGACACCTTGAACACGACCCTGGACCGCCTGCACGAGCAGGTACGGCGCGGCTTGCAGTTCGGCGCCGGGGTGGCCGAGACCGAGGAGGCGCAGCTTGCCGCGGCACAGGGCATCACACGGGCGTTTGCGGCCTCGCTGCCGCAGATCCGCGCGCTGGTGGTGTCGGACGTGCAGGCCGCCTATGCCGGCGACCCGGCTGCGACATCGATTGCGGAAATCCTGCTGTGCTACCCGGGCATGGTGGCGATCCTGCATTATCGCCTGGCGCATAGCCTGCACCGGCTCGGCGCTCCATTTATTGCGCGCATCGTCAGCGATATCGCCCATTCGCGCACTGGCATCGATATCCATCCGGCGGCGCAGATCGGCGCCAGCTTCTTCATCGACCACGGCACGGGCGTAGTCATCGGCGAGACCACGATCATCGGCGAGCGCGTGCGCCTGTACCAGCATGTCACGCTGGGCGCCAAACGTTTCCCGGCCGACGAGTCGGGGCAGTTGATCAAAGGGACGCCGCGCCATCCTATCGTGGAAGACGATGTGGTGATCTACGCCGGGGCCACCGTGCTGGGGCGGATCATCATTGGCGCCGGGTCCACCGTGGGCGGCAATGTCTGGCTGACCCAGAGCGTGCCGCCGAACAGCAACGTGTCGCAGGCCCAGATGCGCAGCGACTAAGTCCGCTAGCCGGCCTGCTCGGCCAGGTGCAGCAGGTCGAGCACCCGGTCCTTCAGCGGCAGCAGGCTGGCATCGCTGCGGCTGCGGGGCCGTGCTGACGGCACGGTGAACTCTCCGTGCAGCGGGCCGCCTCCAGCCCGCAATACCAGGATGCGGTCACTCAGATAGAGCGCTTCGTCGATGTCGTGGGTCACCTGCAGGATCGCCAGCTGGTGGCGGGCTGCGATGCGCAGCAGCAGGTCCTGCAATTTCATCCTGGTAAAGGCGTCGACGGCGGAAAAGGGCTCGTCCAGCAGCAGTATGCGCGGGCGGCGCATCAGGCCGCGCGCAATCGCAGCGCGCTGCGCCTGGCCGCCGGACAGCTGCTTGGGCAGGCGCTGGCCCAGCCCTTGCAGGCCGGTTTCCTCCAGCAGCATTTCAAGCTCGCAGGCGCAATCGTCCGCGGAAGGCAAGCCGAAACGCAGGTTCTCGGCCACTGTCAGCCAGGGGAACAGGCGCGGCTCCTGGAACACAAGGCTGATGGCCGGGTGCACGCCATGCAAGCGGGTGCCGTCCAGCTGCACGCTGCCGCGCCAGTCGCGATCCAGGCCCGCCAGGATGGACAGCAGGGTGCTCTTGCCGCTGCCGCTGGCGCCCAGCAGGCTCACTACTTCGCCCTGTTGCAGGTGAAGGTGCAGAGGCCCAAGCACCTTCTGGTCGTCATAGGATTTGTCGTCGATGCGAATGTCAAGCATGGTCATGGCTTTCAAAGCTGTCGCGCCAGGCGAGCAGGCGCTGTTCGAGGCGCAGCATCAGGCTGTCGCTGGCCTTCCCCAGGATTGCCAGCAGCAGGATCGCCGCCAGCACGATGTCGGCGCGGCTGGTTTCGCGGCCGTCGCTGAGCAGGTAGCCCAGTCCCTTGCTGGCTGCGATCAGTTCTGCCGCCACCATGAACATCCACGCCAGGCCCAGGCCGTTGCGCAGGCCTGTCAGGATCGCCGGCAGCGCGGCCGGCAGCAGGACTTGCCTGGCCTGTTGCGAGGCCGAGAGCCGGTACAGGCGGGCCACCTCCACCAGCTTGCGGTCCACGCCGCGAATGCCGGCGGCGACGCCCATGTAGACAGGGAAGAAGGCGCCGATCGCGATCAGCACCACTTTCGGCGCTTCGTCGATGCCCAGCCAGAGCAGCAGCAAAGGCACCCAGGCCAGCGACGGGATGGCGCGTAGTGCTTGCACGGTCGGGTCGAAAAAGGCGTGGGTCGGGCGATGCAGGGCCGTGGCGGTGCCTAGCAGGATGGCCGCCAGGGCGCCAGCCGCGAAGCCGGCGGCCACCCGCAGCGCGCTGGCGGCCACGTGCCCGGCAAGACCGCGTTGCGCCAGTTCCGCGATGGTCTCCAGGATGGCGCTTGGCGGAGGGAGCAGGTTGGGCGCCAGCATGCCCGCGCGGACCGCCAGTTCGGCCGTTGCCAGCAAGGCGGCCGGCAACAGCAGTCCAGGCAGCCAGCGCGGCAGGCGTATCCTGCGCGCCGGCGGGCGCGATGGCAGGCGTGGTGCGTCGGACGCCGCTGCGCCGTGCTGCCCCGGGTAGATGGCTGCCTGCTCGCTCATGCGCGTGCGATCAGTGCTTGGGCGAAGCGGGTATCCACCAGCTCCGTGATCAGGCGCGGCAGGTCGCTGCCCGGCCTGACCAGCGCTTCATCGAACAGGATCGGCGCCGCCGCCTGCAGCGCTTTCACATGTTCGCTGGATGGTTGCGGGTTGGAGAAATCGGTGCGCAGCTTGAGCTGCAGCAGCGCCACCGGCAGCGATACCTTGGCTTCTTCCGACAGGATGCGCGCCGCCTCGCTCGGATTGGCGCGGATCCAGGCGCGCGCCTTTTCGTAGCCCTGGATCACGCGGCTGACGGCGCCGGGCTGGCTGGCCAGGAACTCTTCCCGCACGTTGAGGAAGCCATAGGTGTTGAAGGCGATATTGCGGTAGATGAGCCGGGAGCCGCCTTCCAGCTCGCTGGCGGCCATATGCGGGTCCAGCCCGGCCCAGGCATCGACCTTGCCTTGTTCCAGTGCGGCGCGGCCGTCGGCGTGCTGCAGCGAGACGTGTTCGATATCGCTGCGCTGCAGCTTGACGGAATGCAGGGCGCGCAGCAGGAACAGGTAGGGATCGGTGCCCTTGGTAGCTGCTACCTTCCTGCCTTTCAGGTCAGCCAGCGTGCGCACCGGGGAATCCTTGCGGACCACCAGCGCTGTCCATTCGGGGCGGGAGAAGATGTAGGGCGTGCGGATCGGATTGCCGTTCGCCTTCGCCAGCAGCGCCGCCAGTCCGGCACTGGAGCCGATATCGATGCTGTTGGCGTTCAGGTATTCCAGCGCGCGATTGCTGCCGGCACTCAGCACCCACTTGACCTGGATGCCGTCGGCCGCGAAGTCCTGCTCAAGCCAGCCGAAGCGCCGCAGCACCAGGCTGGCCGGCGAATAATAGGCGTAATCGAGCCGCAGTTCCTTCAGCGGGGCTGCGGCTTGGACAAAGCGTGGCAGGGCAAGCAGGGCCGCGCTGGCGGCAGCGGTATGTATCAGGGTCCGGCGTTTCATGCGGGTTCCTCGGAGAATTGAAAGGGTATGGCAACTTGTGTGCCGGGATGGCTGTCCGCCAGCCGGGGGCCGCGGCCCGCCAGCTTGTGGCGCAAGGTGCCCGGCGTGTAGGCCGTGCGGTAGCGGCCGCGCCGCTGCAGTTCCGGCACGATGTAGTCAACCACATCGCGCATCGATTCGTGGGCAACCGCAAAGGCCAGGTTGAATCCATCGATGCCGGTGCAGTCGACCCAGTCCTCAAGCTGGTCGGCTACTTCGCTGGCGTCGCCGACCAATACCGGGCCGCGTCCGCCCAGCCCGATGAAGCGGGCGGCGTCGCGCACTGTCCAATTGCGGCCGGGATCGGCGATGGTGAACGAGGCGAGGGCCGAGCGGCCGGCATCGGACTCGATGTAGTCGATGGTCGCGTCGAGCGGCAGGCGGCTGAAATCGACGCCGGTCCAACCCGATAGCAGCGCCAGGGCCGCTTCGACGTCGACATGCTCGAGGTACTCGGCGTGGCGCTCGCGCGCCTGTCCGGCGCTGTCGCCGGTGATGAGCAGCGCTTGGCCGTACACCAGCAGGCTGGCCGGATCGCGCCCGGCAGCGGCTGTTGCTGCACGCAGCTTGTCGACATAGCCCTTGACCACGCCTTTGCCCGGGCCGCTGACGAAGGCTGCTTCCGCATGGCGGCCTGCGAAGGCATTGCCGCGCGGCGAACTACCGGCCTGGTACAGGAAGGGCGTGCGCTGCGGCGACGGCTCGCTGAGGTGGATGCCGGGTACGCTGTAATAGCGGCCCTGGTGGCCAATGGGATGCACGCGCGCCGGGTCGGTATAAATACCGCCGGCCTTGTCGCGCAACACCGCGCCGTCTTCCCAGCTCTTTTCCCACAGCTTGTAGACCACGTCCAGGTATTCGTCGGCCAGGTCGTAGCGTTCGTCGTGCGCCAGCTGGTGCTGCTGGCCGAGGTTGCGCGCTGCGCTATCGAGGTACCCGGTGACGATATTCCAGCCGATACGCCCGCCAGTCAGGTGGTCGAGCGTCGACAGCCGGCGCGCGAAGGTGTAGGGATGCTCATAGGTGAGGGCGGCCGTCACGCCAAAGCCAAGGTGCTCGGTGACTGCCGCCATCACCGGCACCAGGGCCAATGGATCGTTCAAGGGAACCTGCACGCCGCGTGCCAGCGCCGTCTCGTGGCTTTGCTTGTAGACGTCGTATACGCCCAGCACGTCGGCCAGGAACACGGCGTCGAACAGTCCGCGTTCCAGCAACCGGGCCAGCTCGGTCCAATGCCGCGGATCGGTGTAACGGTGGCTGGTGTCGCGCGGATGCCGCCACAGTCCGGGTGACTGGTGCCCGGCTGTATTCATCTGGAAGGCGTTGAAGCGGATCTGCCTGTCCATCGTTACTGCGCCTTCTCCAGCGCAAGCTGGTAATCGGTCTTGGCGTAATCGCTGAAATGCTTGTTGGTGACGGCCAGGAATTCCTTCGACCTGTAAGCGGCTTCGATATCGCGCGCGAACTGCTTGTCCTTGTCGGCGGTGCGGACGGCGACCAGGTTCACGTAGTTGGGCGAGATCTTTTCCGTGATCAGCGCTTCCTTCAGTTTGAGGCCGGACGCCAGGGCGTAGTTGCCGTTGATGAAGGAATAGTCGGTATCCTGCAAGGAGCGCGGAAGCTGGGCGGCTTCCAGCGGCACCAGCTTGACCTTCCTGATGTTCTGCGCCACGTCGCGCTCGGAGGCGCGCAGCGGATCGACGCCTGCTTTCAGCTTGATCCATCCAAGCTGGTCCAGCAGGACCAGGGCGCGCGCCTGGTTGGTGGGGTCGTTGGGCAGGGCCACGGTAGCGCCTTCGCGCACCTCGGAAAGGGCTTTGTGCTTCTTGCTGTAGATTGCGATCGGTGCGGTCGGGATGGTGACCAGCGGCGACAGCGCCAGCTTGTGTTCGGCCGCGAACTTGTTCAGGTAGGTAATGTGCTGGAACACATTGGCGTCCAGCGAGCCCTCGGCCAGCGCGATATTCGGCTGTACGTAGTCATTGAATTCAACCAGCTTGACCTGGTAGCCCTGCTTCTCGAGGATAGGCTTGATGCCCAGCTTGATCTGGTCGGCATAGGGCCCTGCGCTGGTGCCGATCACCAGCTGCTTCGGATCCCTGGCCGCTGCGTTGCCGGCTGCCAGGGCCAGGGCGGCCAGGGCGGCCGCCAGAATGGAACGTCGTAGAACAGTCATTGTCACTCCTTGTTATCGTTTGTCGAGGCGGCGCGCGACGCGGTTGCCGGTGAACTGGATCGCTTGCACCAGCAGGGCAAGCAGGGCGACGGTGGCCAGCATCACGTCGGTCTCAAAGCGGTAATAGCCGTAGCGGATGGCGAGGTCGCCGATGCCGCCGCCGCCCACCACACCGGCCACGGCGGAGTAGGACAGGAAGCTGATTGCCAGCACTGCCAGGGCCAGCACCAGTCCCGAGCGCGATTCGAGCAGCAGCACCCGCAGCACGATCTGCAGTTCGCTGGCGCCCATTGCATGCGCCGCTTCGATCACGCCGCGCGGCACCTCGCGCAGGTTTTGTTCGACCAGGCGGGCGAAGTAGGGAATGGCGGCCACCGACAGCGGCACCGCCGCCGCCAGCGGCCCGATCGAAGTGCCGGCGATGGCGCGCGTGATCGGCACCAGCGAAACCAGCAGGATGATGAAGGGGAAAGAACGCACCATGTTCACCAGCCAGCCGAGCAGGGCGGACAGCGGGCGGTTCTGCAGCGACTGGCCTTCGCCAACGAGGAACAGCAGTATGCCGAGCGGGCCGCCCAGCAGCACCGCCACCGTCAGGCCGATGCCAAGCATGGTGCCGGTCTGCGCCAGCGCTTCGGCCAGTTCGGGCAACAGCGCGAGGTATCTCTCAAGCATGCACAGGTTCCTTTCGCAAAGCGACGCCGGCCGCCAGCGCCGCCTGCGCCGACAGGGCCGCAAGTTCGCGGCCGAGCGCAGTCTGGCGCGGCGCCTGCCAGTCGGCGACGCGGAACTGTTCGGCGACGGCGCCGTTCTCAATCACCGCCACGCGCTGGCAGATCGAGGCCAGCACGTCCAGTTCGTGGCTGACGATGACGATGGTGACGTCCAGCCGCTGGTTAATATCCTGCAGCGTCGCCAGCAGGGCGCGCGTGGTTTCCGCATCCAGCGCCGACGTGGGCTCGTCGCACAGCAGGACGGCAGGCTTGCTGGCAAGCGCGCGGGCGATCGCCACGCGCTGCTGCTGGCCGCCGGACAGTTGCGCCGGATAGCTGCCGGCCTTGTCCTGCAGGCCGACCAGCGCCAGGCAGTCCGCAACGCGGCGCGCGATATCGTCGCTGCGCAGGCCGCCATGGATGCGCAAGGGGAAGGCGACGTTGCCGGCCACCGTGGCATTGCGCAGCAGGTTGAACTGCTGGAAGATCATGCCGATGTTTTGCCGCGCGGCGCGCAAATCGCGCTTGCCGAGCGCGCTCAACTCTTCGCCATCGACCAGCACACGGCCACTGTCGGGGCGCTCCAGCAGGTTCATCATGCGCAGCAAGGTCGACTTGCCCGCTCCGCTCTTGCCGGCCAGGCCGAAGATCTCGCCGCGCCCGATCGCCAGGCTGGCGTCGCGCAAGGCATGCAGCTGCTGGCCGGGGCCGTGCGCAAAGCTACGCGAGACGCGCTCCAAAAGGATAAGTGGTTGTGTGCTCATGGATCAGGAATAGGCAGTCGGCTCAGGCAAGGCGCGGTGCAGGGCGTAGCGCCCCAGGTCGCGGTATTTGTAATCGATCGGGTCATGCAAGGTGTGCACGCGCACGTTGCGCCAGAACCGGTCCAGTCCCAGCTTGCTTGAGGTGGCGCGGGCGCCGGTCAGCTCGAAC
Organism: uncultured Duganella sp.; assembly: GCA_966077345.1. Lineage (GTDB taxonomy): Bacteria > Pseudomonadota > Gammaproteobacteria > Burkholderiales > Burkholderiaceae_D > Rugamonas. The sequence continues at coordinate 80,871 of CBHREK010000053.1, read as the reverse complement.
AGCTGGTTCGATACTTCGATGCCGGCGCGATGCGAGAGCACCTTGGCTTCGGCCACGGAGATCGCCAGTTCGCCGCGCTCGCGTTCCGTCACCAGCGCGCCTTCGGCCAGCGCGGCATCCAGTTCCAGCGCGGCGTGGTCGGCGAGCACGGCTGCCGGTCGCAGCAAGGCCCACAATTCGCCATAGCGATGCTGCACGAACGGGTCTTCGGTGGCCGCCGCCACATTGGACGCAAACCAGGGCCGCGACTGTTCGCGGGTGAAGCTGCGCGCGGCTTCGAAAGCGCCTTCGGCGATGCCGAGGTAGAGGTTGGCCATGATCAGCTGCGCCACCTGCGAGCGCAGCGTGGCGCGCGGCGACGGTTTTTCGCCCGGCGCCAGCAGTACCAGACTGGCCGGCAGGGTAACGCCGCGGAACTCCACGGTGCCGCTGTCGGTCTGCTTCTGGCCAAAGCTGTCCCAGTCGGGCCGGATCGAGACGCCCGGGCTGGTGCTTGGCAATACGCCGATCAGCGCGGTTTGCGTTGCCGCGTGCCATGCGGACACCGTGAGCCAGTCGGAGCCTATCGAGCCGGAGCTGAAGCTCTTTACACCGTTCAGCACGAAGCCGTCGCCCTGTTTCGCGGCGACGGTGCGCTGGTCAAGCGGGTTCAGTGCATTGCCCCAGAACAGTCCCTGTTCCACGGTCGCGGTGAGCAGTTCGCGCTGCTGGCGCGCGTTGCCGTACAACTGGATGCCTGCGAGCTGCAGGTGGTGGAAGCCGAACAGGTGGGCCAGCGCGCTGTCGGCCCGCGCCAGGATGCGGATCACCTGTTGCACTGTGCTCCAGCCGGCGCCTTCGCCGCCGAATTCGCGCGGCACGGAAAGGGTGAGCAGGCCCGATTCGCGCAGCAGGCGGCGCTCACGTGCTGCGTGGCCTCCCTGCCGGTCGCGTTCTACTGCGGTGGCGGCGAAGGTGTTTGCCAGGTCGGCGGCAATCGCCAATGGATCGAGTGGCTGTGGCTTGGGTAAAGCGCTGGTCATGGTGTGTCTTTCGGGTTGCGATGTTTTTCAGTATTGCCGCCGGCGCAAGCCAGCGTCCACGAAGAAAATTGAATAACCATCTGCGAAACAATTCGTTTGTCCGGCCAGCCGTGCGCCTTACGCTAAGCCCATGACTATCTTGCTTATCAGCGGCAGCCCCGCACAACCTTCCAGTTCCAGCCGCCTGCTGCAGCACATCGGTGAACGCCTCGCAGTGCTGGGACACCGGTACAACCGCATCCACGTGCGCGACCTGCCGTCGCGCGCCTTGCTGCTCGGACTGGCGGACGACCCGTCCGTGCAACGCGCCCTGCAGGCAGTGCGCGAAGCCGACGCGGTGGTGATCGCTACGCCGATCTATAAGGCCTCGTTTGCAGGCGTGCTGAAGGCCTTCCTCGACCTGCTGCCGCAAGACGGGCTGGCAGGCAAAGTGGTGCTGCCGATTGCAACCGGCGGCAGCCAGGCGCACCTGCTGGCGCTCGATTACGCGCTGCGCCCCGTGCTGCAGGCGCTGGAAGCGCGCCAGGTCCTGGCCAGTATCTTCGCCACGCCGCAGCAGTTGCAATGGAGCGACGAGCATGGCCTGCTGCTCGCGCTGCCGATTGCCGCGCGGGTCGACGCCGGGGTGGCTGCGCTGTCGCAAGCATTGCTGCCGCGGCACGGCGAATTCAACGATCTTCAATCCGCATAAGGAAACCCATGAACCAGTACCAGCTAGCACGTGCGGCGCGGCGCCGCACCCTTGGACTTTTTGCTGTCGGCATTTTCCTCGCCGGCGTGGCGGCAGGGCTGCTGCCCTCGGCCGCGCTGGCGCAGGACAAGCCGGCGCTGCGCATCGGCTACCAGAAATACGGCACACTGACATTGCTTAAAGGCCGCGGCACGCTGGAGAAGCGCCTGGCGGAGAAGGGCATCGAAGTGAAATGGACGGAGTTCCCGGCCGGCCCGGTTCTGCTGGAAGGCCTGAACGTCGGCAGCATCGACTTCGGCACGGTTGGCGAAGCGCCGCCTATCTTCGCGCAGGCGGCGGGCGCCGACCTGGTGTATGTCGGCAACGAGCCGCCATCGCCGGCCAGCGAAGCGATCGTGGTCCCCAGACAGTCCGCGCTGCGCAGCGTGGCGGACTTGAAAGGCAAGAAGATCGCGCTGAACAAGGGCTCCAATGTCCACTACCTGCTGGTCAAGGCGCTCGAAAAGGCCGGCCTGCAGTACAAGGACGTGCAGACCGTTTTCCTGCCGCCGGCCGACGCGCGCGCCGCGTTCGAGCGCGGCAGCGTGGACGCCTGGGTGATCTGGGACCCTTTCCTCGCCGCGGCGGAGAAGCAGTTGGGTGCGCGCGTGATCGCCGATGGCAAGGGCCTGGTGGCGAACCACCAGTTCTACCTCGCGTCGCGCAGCTACGCGCAAAAGAATGCCGAAATCGTCAATATCGTCATCGACGAACTGGCCAAGGTGGATGCCTGGGGCGCCAGGAATCCCAAGGAAGTGGCAGCGATCCTGTCGGTGCAGACCGGGCTTGAGCCACCGGTCGTCGAACTCGCAGCCACCCGCTACGCCTATGGTGTGCAGCCGGTGAGCGCCCCCGTCATCCAGGAGCAGCAGAAAGTGGCGGACGCCTTCGCCACGCTCAAGCTGATCCCGAAACCGATCATTGTCAGGGACGCCCTGCTCAAGCCTTGAAGGAAAACACATGACTTCCGATATTTTCTGGTTCATTCCGACCCACGGCGACAGCCGCTATCTCGGCACCTCGCAAGGCGCCCGTGCGGTCGATGCCGATTACCTGCGCCAGGTCGCCGTGGCGGCCGACACGCTGGGCTACGACGGCGTGCTGCTGCCCACCGGGCGCTCCTGCGAGGACGCCTGGGTGGTGGCTTCCTCCCTGATTCCGGTAACCCGGCAGCTTAAATTCTTGGTCGCGGTGCGGCCCGGCCTGTCCACGCCCGGCCTGGCGGTGCGCATGGTGTCCACTTTCGACCGGCTGTCCAACGGCCGCTTGCTGGTGAACGTCGTCACCGGCGGCGACCAGCAGGAGCTGGAAGCCGACGGCGTCTTTGCCGATCACGCGCAGCGCTATGAGATATCCAGCGAATTCCTGCGCGTCTGGCGCGCCGCGCTGGCGGGCGAGGGCGGCGAGGAGGGCTTCAACTTTGAAGGCAAGCACATTACCGTGAAAGGCGCGCGTACCCTGTACCCGCCGTTGCAGAAGCCTTATCCGCCGCTGTACTTCGGCGGTTCTTCCGAGGCGGCGCACGAGCTGGCTGCGGAACAGGTCGACGTCTACCTGACCTGGGGCGAGCCGCCGGCGGCTGTAGCGGAGAAGATCGCCGACGTGCGCGCCCGCGCCGAGCGCCACGGCCGCAAGATCCGTTTTGGCATCCGCCTGCATGTCATCGTGCGCGAGACCAATGAAGAAGCCTGGGCCGCTGCCGACAAGTTGATCAGCCATCTTAGCGACGATGTCATCGCCAGGGCGCAGGCGGCGTTCAGCAAGATGGACTCGGTCGGCCAGCGCCGCATGGCCGCGCTGCACGGCGGGCGCCGCGACAAGCTGGAGGTATCGCCGAACCTGTGGGCCGGCGTCGGCCTGGTACGCGGCGGCGCCGGCACGGCACTGGTAGGCGATCCGGAAACAGTGGCGGCGCGCATCCGTGAGTATGAAGCACTCGGTATCGAGAGCTTCATCTTCTCCGGCTACCCGCACCTGGAAGAGTCCTACCGCTTCGCCGAGCTGGTGTTCCCCCTGCTGGGCAAAGGCAAGGCCGTCGGCGAGCAGTCGCTGACGGGCCCCTTTGGCGAAGTCATGGCGTCCAACATCGTGCCCAGGAAGGCGGCTTGAGATGGACTGGCGCAAGGCGCTGGCGCCGTGGGCACTGCCGATTGCCTTGCTGCTGGCCTGGGAGCTGGCGGCGCGCATCGGCTGGCTCTCCAGCCGCATCCTGCCCGAACCGCTGGCGGTGGCGCAAGCCTTGTGGACGCTGGCGGTATCGGGTGAACTCTGGAGCCACCTGAAAACCAGCCTGTGGCGCGCCGCCAGTGGCTTTGCCATCGGCGCCGGCGCCGGTCTGGCGCTTGGACTGCTGACCGGTACCTGGCGCCAGGCCGAAACGCTGCTCGATACCACGCTGCAGATGGTGCGCAATATCCCGGCCCTGGCGCTGATACCGCTGGTGATCCTGTGGTTCGGCATCGACGAAACGGCCAAGCTGTTCCTGTTGGCGGTTGGCGTGTTTTTCCCCGTCTACCTGAACACTTTCCACGGCATCCGTTCCGCCGATGCGGGCCTGATCGAGATGGCACGCAGCTACGGCTTGCGCGGCTGGCCGCTGTACCGCGAGGTGATCCTGCCAGCGGCCTTGCCCTCGATCCTGGTGGGCGTGCGCTTTTCGCTCGGGCTGGTGTGGGTACTGCTGATCGTTGCCGAAACCATCTCGGCGCAGGCGGGCATCGGCTACATGACCATGAATGCGCGCGAGTTCCTGCAGACCGACGTGGTACTGGTGGGCATCCTGCTGTATGCCGTGCTGGGCAAGCTGGCCGACATGCTGGCGCGCGGCCTTGAAAAACATTACCTGCGCTGGAATCCAGCCTACCGATAAAGAGCGTCAATGCTGTTCGCCCCCACTTCAATCGACAGCGACCTGCTGGCCTATGCCCGCCAGGAGATTTCGCCGCCCGAGCGGCAAGCGGTGGCCCGCCAGGGCGCCAGCGTCGTGCTGGAAAGCCTGGGCAAGGCCTACGGAGCGCGGCGCGTGCTGCAGGGCGTGAACCTGGACCTGAAGGCAGGCGATTTCGTTGCCGTGGTGGGGCGCAGCGGCTGCGGCAAGAGCACCTTGTTGCGCGCCATCGCCGGCATCGAAACGGCCGACGAGGGCAGCACCCGGGTCGGCAACGGCACGGCGGATGCCAGCCTGCGCATCATGTTCCAGGAGCCGCGCCTGCTGCCGTGGAAGACGGTGCTGCAGAACGTTGCGCTCGGCCTGCCGTATGGACTTGGCCGGGCGGCCGCGGCGCTTTCCGCAGTCGGCCTGGCCGAACGCGCCGACGACTGGCCTGCCGAACTGTCCGGAGGCCAGCGGCAGCGCGTGGCGCTGGCACGCGCGCTGGTACACGAACCGAACGTGCTGCTGCTGGACGAACCGCTTGGTGCGCTTGACGCCCTGACGCGGATCGAGATGCAGCAACTGATCGAATTGCTGTGGCGCCAGCGCGGCTTCACCGCCGTCCTCGTGACGCACGATGTGCAGGAGGCGCTGGCCCTGGCTGATCGCGTGCTGCTGGTGGAAGATGGCCGCATTGCGCTCGACTTGCAGGTGCCGCTGCCGCGCCCCCGGCAGCGTGGCGATGCCGGCTTTGCCGCCCTCGAACAGCGCCTGCTGGATCGCCTGTTGCGGACGGATACCTCGAAAGGGTGATTGTTTTTCGCTCCAGACTGGTGCCTACTATCGAAAAAGTCGATCAGTAGCGCGCACATTATGCGTTTTACACTGATCGGTTGTCGTCGCATAATGGGCCGTCAATCCCAACCTGGAGTTCTTACAATGAAAAAACTGATCGCCTTCGCACTCGCCGCTGGTTTCTCCCTCGCCGCATCGGCCGCACCGGAAACCTACAACATCGACCCAACCCATTCCTTCTCCCGCTTCGAGTACAGCCACTTCGGCTACTCGACCCAGGTCAACAAGTTCAATAAGACCACCGGCAAGATCCAGATCGACCGCGCAGCCAAGACCGGCTCGGTGGAAGTGACCATCGACCCGAAATCGGTGAACACCGGCTACGACACCTTCAACGAACACTTGCAAGGCCCAGACTTCCTCGATTCGGCCAAATACCCGGCCATTACCTACAAGTCGACCAAGTTCCTGTTCAACGGCGACAAAGTGGTTGGCGTGGAAGGCAACCTGACCATCAAGGGCGTGACCAAGCCGGTGAACCTGGAATTGACTTCCTTCCACTGCATGCCGCACCCGATGCTGAAGAAAGACGCTTGCGGCGCCAATGCGATCGCCAAGATCAAGCGCTCCGACTTCGGCGCCGGCAAGTACGCGCCGCATGTCAGCGATGACGTGACCCTCGGCTTCTCGGTCGAATCCATCAAGGAATAAGCCTATGAAAAGATCGTTGCTGGCCGCAGCCTTGCTGGCTGCCGGTCTGTCGCACGTCCATGCGACGGACATGATTATCACCAATGGCAAAGTCGCCACGATGTCGCGTGAAGGCAGCTTCGCGCAGGCAGTTGCCATCAAGGGCGGCGTGATTACTGCGGTGGGCAGCAATGCCCAGGTGCTCAAGCTGAAGAAGCCGGGCACACAGGTAATCGACGCCGGCGGCCGCACGGTCATTCCAGGTTTGAACGACTCGCACCTTCACATCATCCGCCAGGGCTTGAACTACAACGCCGAACTGCGTTGGGATGGCGTGACATCGCTCAAGCGCGCCATGCAGATGCTGCGCGAACAGGCCGCCCGCACGCCGGACGGCGCATGGATCAAGGTGGTGGGCGGTTTCAACGAATTCCAGTTCGAAGAAAAGCGTTTGCCGACGCTGGAAGAACTGAATGAGGCGGTGCCGGACAAGCCGGTATTCATCCTCTACCTCTACGGCCTTGGTTTCGTCAACAAGAAGGGCATCGAAGTCCTGGGCTACGACAAGGATACGAAGTACAAGGACGGCGTGGTGGAGCTGGGTGTGGACGGCAAGCCGACCGGCCTGCTGGTCGCCAAGCCGAACGCGATGGTGCTGTATTCCACCCTGGGCAAGACTGGTGCGCTGCCACGCGAGCAGCAACTTAATTCCACCATCCAATACTACCGCGAGATGAACCGCCTGGGCGTGACCAGCGCGATCGACGCGGGCGGCGGCGGCCAGGCCTATCCCGACGACTACGCCGTCAGCCTGGAGCTGGCCAAGGGCGGCAAGCTGACCGTGCGCACTTCCTACTACCTGTTCGCGCAGAAGCCGGGCAAGGAGCTGGAGGATTACCAGCGCTGGCTCACGATGGCCAAGCCGGACCATAACGACCACATGTTCTACCCCAATGGCTACAACACCGAAGGGGCAGGGGAAAACCTGGTCTGGAGCGCAGCCGACTTCGAGAACTTCCTCGAGCCGCGCCCGGAAATGCCGGGACATATGGAAAGCGAGCTGGAACCGGTGCTGCGCCTGCTGGTGAAGAACCGCTGGCCATTCCGCATCCACGCCACCTATGGCGAATCGATCGAACGCGACCTGGCCGTGATCGAAAAGGTCAACCGGGAGATACCGTTCAACGGCTTGCGCTGGTTCTTCGACCATGCGGAGACCATCACCGATGACCAGCTGGCGCGCGTGAAGAAACTTGGCGGCGGCGTGGCAGTGCAGGACCGCATGTACTTCCAGGGCGAGCACTATTGGAAGCGCTATGGCGAGCAAACGCGCCAGATGCCGCCGATTCGGAAGATGCTGGAGATGAAGATCCCGGTCGGCCTAGGCACCGACGGCACGCGGGTGTCGAGCTACGGGCCGTGGCCATCGATTTACTGGGCAGTGACGGGCAAGACCGCGGGCGGCATGCCGATGTGGCAGGCCAAGGATCGCCTGACCCGTTACGAAGCCCTGAAGCTGATGACGCAAGGCAGTGCCTGGTTCAGCGGGGAAGAAAAGCTGAAAGGCCAGATCACGAAGGGCCAATATGCCGACCTGGTGATCCTGCCGAAGGACTATTTCAGCATGCCTGAAGCCGAGATCAAGACCCTGGAAAGCGCGCTGACGGTCGTCAACGGCCGCATCGTCCACGCTGGCGCCGACTTCGGCCAATACGCCCCCGAGCAAGCACCCGTGCAGCCCGAATGGAGCCCCGTCAAATACTACGGTGGCTACCAGAACCGCTAAGCTGCATGGCACAGCCTGTGTCAACCTTGGGGTCAGGCGCCGAGGTTGACACGGACTCGACGCTACACGGATGAGCTCGTGTCAACCAAAGAGCCTGACCCCAAGGTTGACACGGGCTCGGCTGTAGGTGTTGCGGGCGGGCCATTGACTTATTGGCGGCATGGTCAATACTTCCTTGACCCGCCCATCCCGCCCGAAGGTGTTCCTATGGATCTGCTGCAATACCTGCCTCGCGTCGATTCGGCGCGCAGTGAAATCGTCGACCGAGGTATCGAGGTGCAAGCCAGCTTTAGCACCTTGTGCGCAGTGGAGTATCTGAAGTCGCATAACATCGCTCCCCACATCATCCAGCGCGTCTTGCTGCAACCGGCCCAGCGGCGCGCTTCGGCTCAGGTTATGCACAAGAATTAACGACAAGTAACGCGCGACTTTAATTAGTTAAAGAATGCGTGTGAGAATTCGTGAGATTTTAAGTCCTTGATTTTGTTGGGACTTTTTTCTGCACATTGAACGGGCAGTTTATTGGAAATGGCGTCGTTGAGGGCTGTTTGCCTTGTCAAGACCCCCTTATCAACAAAGATATCCACAAACAATGTGGATAATCGGAAAACCCCTTTTCAATCCGCCACTTACGGTCGTTTGACCGAATGTCGATGGGAGATGACTGCAAAATAACTACTGTACGCGCATACAGTAGTTACTTCAGGATGTGCCCGGAGGCCTTGAAACTGCCCGGTTCGGCGCCCGGCTGCACCTGGATATCCACAGTTGAGGCAGGCTGGCCGATGACCAACTGGCCCGACCAGGCTTCACCGTTCTGCAGGCCCTGCAGGATGGCTGCGAATTGCTCACGGTGGTGGTTGTACTTGGCCAGTTGCGACTGCAGGATCTGCAGGTCGGAGTAATTGCGCAGCGAAGAAATCACCGTGGTGAACAGCTTGCGCGTGGTGAGGTCGGTCTTGCACCAGAAATCGTTGATGTCGTAGTCGAGGATGATGCTGTGCTCGAGCGCCTGTCCAGGCTGGCCGGTCCGCAACACGATGCGTACCAGTTCGTTCTTCAGCTCGGAGCGGATCTGGTTGGCGACGCGCAGGCCGGCGTCGCTGGTCTCCATGATGACGTCCAACAGCACCAGGGCCACGTCGGGGTTGTTGCGCAGGGTGGTCAGGGCTTCTTCGCCGGAGTAGGCGTGCAGGAAGCTGAGGCGGCGCCCCATGAAGCATGCATTGCTGAGTGAGAACTTGGTGACGACGTGGACGTCGACGTCGTCATCGACGATCAATACCCGCCAGGGAGCGGGATTGGCGCCTGGAGCCTGCTCGGCGGAACTGGCTTGCGCCTCGTCGTCGATCATCCATCCTTCGCTTGAATCGTCGTCAGGAACTTTAACGTCCATGCATTTTCCTTTGTCGGTTGTGGACACACTATTCCGCGCCAGAACTTTTGTCAAAATATTTTCCGAAGGCTCAGTGAGTTGCAAAATGGCACGCACTCTACTGCGCTAAGTCTTTGATTTTATTCAGACTAATCGATTGCCAAAGAATTGGGCAATTTGTTGAAAGCCGCGCCGTTAAAGGCGAAACGGGCTGTCAAGCCCCGCTTCTCCACACGTTTATCCACAGCAGAAGTGGATAACTTAAATTTCGTCTTTAAAAACTTCGCATTACGGCAATTTTATCATCCGGACTATCAAGCTGCTGCCTTGAGACGGTTCAGTTCGTCCAGGAAGCGCTCGCAAGCGAGTCCCGGCGGCCAGGGTTCCCAGGCTGGTTCGCCATACAAGGCCTGCAATGGATCTTCATGCAGGGGCACGGACGTAATCTTCAAGGTGCGCCGGACTTCCTCGCCGCTCCAGCCGACCACATGCACCGCCTCGCTGGCGGCAGCCAGGCGGTCGGCGCGCTTGTGGACCTGGTATTCCTTCGGCGTCCAGGCCGGCAGGCCGTAGCGCAGGAACACGGCCTGTTCCAGGCGCTGGCTCAGTTCGCGGAAGCTGTCGCCCAGGAAGGGCTTGAGCACGGAGATGCAGTCAAAGCCCAGCAAGCCTTCTTCGGCGTCGTGCAGCAGCTCGCGCAGGGAGCGCAGGGGATCGAGCGGGGTGGGCGACCACAGGCGGCGCAATTGCAGCACCGTGAGCGAATGCTGGGCGACGGAGAGGGGCAAGGGCCAGGCCGAATGGCCGCCCCAGCGATAGGTGCGCGCCAGGCCCAGTGCGAGGTCGGCGTCGTCCCAATCGAAGGGCGTGGGATCCAGCAAGTCCAGCCGGCGGCCGGATGGCATGCGCACCCAGGCGCGTTGAGTCGTCATGCCGCTATCGTATCGTCGCGACGCAGGTCGTTGCAAGCTTGCAGGATAAGTGTCTCGAGTTCAGGCAACAGGGCGGAGGCGGAATCCAGGTCGCCGGCCGCGCTGGCCTTTTCCATTTGATGGCACAGGGTGTGCAGTTCGGGCGCGCTCAGGTAGCCGCAACTGCCTTTCAGCGCGTGGAAGGCGCTGGTGGCGCCTTCGCCGTCGCCGTTCTGCAGCGCCACGCGGCCTTCGTCCATCCGGCGCGGCGCTTCTTCCAGGAAGGCTTGCGCAATGCGCTGCTGGTGGCGCGCCGTCATGCCGCTGAGCGGCAGGATGTGGATCGCCGGGCTGGCCGGTTCGACGCCGAACATGTCGTCCAGTTCGGCCAGCGTGGGGGCGGTGCGCGGCAGGCTGCGGCCGCGATTGAGCAATTGGGCGATGGTCTTTTCAAGCTGGTCGAACAGCAGGCGTTCGTCGACCGGCTTGCTGAGGAAGGCGTCCATGCCGGCCGACAGGTAGCGCGCCCGATCGAGGTCGTTGGCGTTGGCGGTGAGGGCGATGATCGGTATCAGCGGGTCGCGCGATGGGTAATCCTGGCTGCCGCCGCGGCGCACCAGGCGTGCAGCCTGTTCGCCGTCCATCTGCGGCATGCGGCCATCCATCAGCACCAGGTCGAAATCCTGTTCATGCAGCGCGCGCAGGGCTTCCAGGCCGTTTTCGACCACGGTCACTTCGTGGCCCATGCCTTCCAGCAGGGTGCTGATGATGATCTGGTTGGTGCGCACGTCTTCCGCGCACAGCACGCGCAAGCGGTAGGCATGGCGCAGGTGGGCCGGGATCTTGACCGGATCCTGCTCCGGCGGCCCGCCCAGGGCCAGCGGCAGCGAGAAGCGCAGCGTGGTGCCTTTGCCGAGGCGGGTGTCGGCTTCGATCTGGCCGCCCATCAGGTCGACCAGCTCCTTGCAGATGGCCAGGCCAAGCCCGGGGCCGTCGGCGCGGCGGGTGGACGACAGGTCGGCCGGCTCGAACTTGCGGAACAGGCGCGGCAGCATTTCCAACGGGATGCCGGGGCCGGTGTCGGTGATGCTGAAACTGACCCGAGCCAATCCGTCGGTCGTTTCGCCGGATGCGCGCAGCCGGACTTCGCCGCGTTCGGTGAACTTGATGGCATTGCCCAGCAGGTTAAGCAGGATCTGGCGGATGCGATTGGGGTCGCCCTGCACATGGCGCGGCAAGCCGGGCGCCAGCTCGCAGCGCAGCAGCAGGGCCTTGGCGTCGGCTTGCGGGCGCAGGATGGTGATGGCTTCGTCGATGATGTCGATCAGGTCCAGGTCCTGCGTATTGATCGACAGGCGGCCGGCGTCGATGCGGGAAAAGTCGAGCAGGTCGTTCAGGATGGCCAGCAGGGCTTCGCTGTTTTTCAGGCCGATGCGCAGGTATTCGACGGTGCGGTCGGCGATGGTGCGGTCGCGCAGGGCAAACTTCAGCATGCCGATCACGCCGGCCAGCGGCGTGCGGATGTCGTGGCTCATGGCCGCCAGGAAGTCGATGCGGTGGCGGCCCAGCTTCTCATTTTGAATCTGGGTTTGCTTCAGCGCGGCTTCGCGCGCTGCCAATTGCTTCTTTAAGCTGCGGTTCTCCCATATCAGCAGGATAAACGCCGCCAACCCCAGAATTATTAAGAGGGGTGCAACTAGTTCAATAAACGATGCAAACGAAGAAAGCAAAATATTAATGATCTCCTCAATAGCAATTATTGTAATGGACAAATTAACATGGCGTGATACCGAATTGTTATGCCCCGCGGCTGTCGTGTATGATCCTGGCTATGTTAATTTCTCCTGAACAAGGGCTGGCCTTCCTGGCCGCCGCCATGCTCATTACTATTTCCCCAGGTCCCGATAACCTGATGGTATTAAGTATGGGCATGTCTCGTGGACGCAAGCAGGGCGTGGTGTTCGGCCTGGGCTGCGCCCTGGGTTGTCTTAGCCACACGCTGCTGGCTGCCTTGGGCGTTGGGGCGCTGATTGCCGCGTCGCCAACAGCCTTTACCGCGCTCAAGGTTGCGGGGGGACTCTACCTGATCTGGATGGGATATGGCGCACTGCGCAGCAAGGGTGGCGCCAGGGTGGGGCAGGCGGACTTGCCGGAAGAATCTTTGAGCAAGCTGTTTGCCAAAGGATTGTTTGCCAATGCGATCAATCCGAAGGTGGTTCTGTTCTTCCTGTCCTTCCTGCCGCAGTTCGTGGTGGCAGGGCGCGGGGACGCGAGCTGGCAGACCGCCCAACTGGGCCTGATCTTCACCCTGCAGGCTTGCCTGCTGTTCGGGACCCTGGGCTATTTCTCGGGCGCGGTGGGCAAATGGATCAACCGTAATCCGCGCGCCGGCTTGTGGCTGGATCGCGGCGCCGGTGCGATTTTCGTCGGCCTTGGCTTGCGCCTTATCGTCGCGCGCTGATCGCGAACCTCAGTTCCAGTTCGTCCTTTACCGCCAGCGCGCCGCCAAAAACGGCAAACGGCGTGATGCCGAAGTCGGTTTGCCTGACGGTGAAGGCGCCGCTGGCCAGCACTGTGGCGCCATCCTCACGCAACTGCAGCGGCACCTTGTACTCGCGCGTCACGCCATGCAGGGTGATTTCGGCGCGCAGCATATTGCGCGAATTGCCTTCGAACGCTGCCTTGACCAGCACCCACGGATAACTATCCGCGCGCAGCACCTTGCTGAACATATTGCGGCGCGTGCCGTCGATGGCATCGGCCGAAGGCTGGGTCTCCAGCCCGGCGTCCTTGCGCAGGACCGCTTCGTCGACCGTCAACTGGTCGAGGCGGAAGCGCAATTCTGTGCGGCCCTGTTCCATATCGATGAAGCCCTCGACCTGGCGCGCAGCGACTACGTGGTCGTGGCCCATGCGCGCCAGCGGTCCGCCGCGGCGAACCGTAATCGTGATGAGCGAGTCGCCTGCCACAATACGGTGCGCCGAAGGGTTGCCGTGCGGCGCGGGTGCCGCCGCCGTCGCCGGCTGGGAGGCGGCGGGCGCCGGGGGCTGTGTGCCGCAGGCGGAAATGGCCAATGCCGCCGCTAAAAACGCGGATCGGAAAGTCCATTTGCAAATTTTTTTTAGCATTGTGACTATTGGATAGTTTCTATTATAAAAAGTGTACTATCTTAAACGAAGTCGTGATGTTTTCGTTTTTCGAGAATATCCCCTTGCACTTTCAAATCTCTCCCGATTTGAATCCCTTTACCCGCGCAAAGACGCGGGTATTTTTTTGCCGGGATATTTTGATTCCTTAATGAACTCCTAAGCCTCGGATTCCTGAAAGCTGGCAAAGTACATCCATAGCGTACAGCGTTCCTGTGCGCCGGGTTGCCGGATTCCTCAATCCGGCACGGTTTCTTCTCTTCAATCCCCGCGCCCTCAAAAGCGTTTTTCACCGGCCCCCTCCAAATGGCCGGTTTTTTTTTGCTCTGCAGAAATCCATCCGCAAACCGGCATCGCGCCCGTGGATATCGATAACATAAAGTTTAAGCAATTGTCTGAAGTGCATGCTATATTGGGCTGGTATCGATAACACGCGAGGAGACGCGCGTGCTTCGATATGCCCCTCGGATATTGCTTAGATAAATGATAAGGATAATCATGCATAACCACTCACTTCAGGGCGGGGTCACGGCCAGGTTCAGGATGCTTGCCATTGCGGCAGCCATGGCCATTCCAGTTTTCCCCGCACACGCCGTCAGCTATGTCGCCACGCCGGAATTCCAGCCTGTTGTTAGCGCTACCGGATTCCGGCACCCAGCCTTGGGCATTACGCAGGCACAGTTCGAATATGCGCGCCAGCAGGTACGCGCCGACGTCGAGCCTTACAAGACTTACTACAACACCCTCGCAACGGTTTGCTGCAATTACGCGAACATCAACCTGCTGCCGACCAATCGCGACTCGACCAAGATCGATACGCCCAACACGCCGAATTTCAACGGCAACACTGCCCAGGTACGCTTGATCAATGACTCGCAGGGCGCCTTGACGCAGGCCATCCTGTACTACATCACGGGGCGCAACGAGTACCGCCGCAACGCCATGCGCATCCTGCGGACCTGGAGCAACATGAACCCGAACGGCTACGCCTACTATCCGGATGCGCACATCCACACCGGGGTGCCGCTGTTCCGCATGCTGGCCGCCGCCGAAATCATGCGCTACACACCGGGCGACGCGACCTATACCGCCTATCCGCTGGTGTGGACCGACACCGATACCCAGAAACTGAAGGACAACCTGGTCGATCCGATGGAGCGCACTTTCTTCGCCAGCAACGAGCGCTTCATGAACCAGCACGTGTACTCGCTGGTCGGGCGCATGACCGGCGCGATCTTCACCGACAACCGTGCGCGCTACGACGAAACCGTGGAGTGGATGACGGTGAATGCGACTTCGACGCGCCAGAACATCAACGGCGCGATCCTGCCGCTGATCCCGCTGATCGAACCGGACAGCCCTTACAACAAGTACGGCTATCCCTTCTACCAGATCCAGGAAATGCAGCGCGACCAGGCCCACGGCGGCGACAACGTCGACAACCTGACCGGCTTGCTGCGCCTGGTCACGGCACAGGGCACGAAGGTCGACCCGTTCACCGGCAAGCCATCCACCTCGGGCGACGCGGTCAGCGTGTACAAGTTCGGCGGCAACCGCGTGCTGATGGGCGCTAACGCTTATTCCCAGTTCATGCTTGGCTATGCCGCTCCGTGGGCCGATACCTCGGGCGGCACATCGACCCAGTCGGAGGCTTACCGCGGCCGCCTGTACGAAGTGGGCGGCATTCCCGAGCTGTATAACGTCTACAAGTATGAGGAGGGCGTCGATGTGGACGTGGAGGCGCCGTTCCTCGCCACGGCGGCAGCGCATTCGAACGACCTGGTCACCCGCTGGGGGCCGGGCTCGCCGCAAAACAAGGACATGGGGGCGGAAGCTTTCCTGTCCCTGCCAAAGGTGCTGACCGGGACCACGCTGCCGGCCAGCACCGGCATGCTGGAAACCGAGCGCAAATCGGTGTTCCTGAAAGGCGACTGGAGCAAGGTCACCGAAGGCGACCGCACCTTCGGGCATGCCAACGTCACGCCGGCCGGCGCCACGGTGGTCTTCCACGACGTGCAGTATGCCGACCGGGGCAAGTATGCGCCGGTGGGGGTAATGATCCGCACCAACGCCGTGACCAAACTGGCGGCCAGCGCGACCGAGAGCGCCAGTCCCTGGGTCGAGATGACGGTGCCGAATACGGAAGGCCAGTGGCGCTACATCGTGCCCGATACGGCGTGGGCGGCAACTCCGGGCAAGCGCCAGGGCGACAACATCATCTACTTCAAGTTCACCGGCGAAGAAGGGGCCACGGTCGACGTGGACTTCGTGAATATGTCCGCACCGGCCCAGCTGACGCCTCCGCGTTTCGCCATGCCGGTGATCCCGGCGACGGAGCTGGTGGTGCAGGGCGTGCCGTACCAGGCCACCTACACCGCAACCGACGCGCAGACGGGCGACAGCGTCGTGTACAAGGCCATCAGCATCCCGCAAGGGGCCACGCTGGATACATCGACCGGCGCCTTCAACTGGACGCCGGCCGCAGGGCAAAGCGGCATCCATGACATTGTCATCAGCGCCACCGACGGCATCTCGATCAGCGTCATGACGGCGCGCCTGAGCGTGCAGCCCGACCGCGCCAGCGCCTTCGCAGCGGCCCAGGGCGGCTACGATCCGGCCAGCGTCTACACCACGCCGTCGCTGGCCGCGTTCATGCAGGAGATCGCGCCGCTGCGGGAACAGATGATGACGGTATCCGACGCCGACTTCCCGGCCTTGCTGAAACAGGTGCAGGCCGTCGCAGCCAAGCTTGAATTGCTCAACCCGCGCGTTGCGCTGGATGGCAGCCTGGATTGGAGCAAGCATATGGTGACCACCACCACGCTGGACGTGAACCGCGTCGCCTTGCTGGTGGACGGCGATTACAACAGCACCTCGGGCGACTTGCGCAACCTGGTAACCATCGACTTCGGCGAGAACTATCGCGTCGCAGCCAGCGCCTTCGGCATACAGGCCCGCTTCATGTTTGCCAACCGCTCGCAAGGTATCAACATCTACGGCTCGAACGACAATTCCAACTGGACCCTGCTGACCAGCCGTGAGACCACCGATACCAGCGAACGCAATTTCGAGCTGGAGCTGATCCCGGTATTGCCTGGGCTGTCGGACGCGCGCTTCCGCTACTTCATGGTGCGTGTCGATCATCCGGGCCCTGCGACCGATCCGGCCTATCCGGGCATCTCGTCCTATAGCGAGTTGCGCTTCCACGCCGACCGCTTCGACCTGCTGGCGCCAGAGGATGTTTCGGACAGCGTCAACATGTCGCAATCGGGCCTGACGCTGAACCGCTTCACGCAGAAGTACACCGGCACGGTCAACATCGTCAACTCGACGGACAAGACCATCAGCGGGCCGCTGCACTTCCATCTCGCAGGCCTGACCAGCGGCGTCACGCTGGATAACCAGACCGGCATCAAGGATGGCGTGCCCTACATCACGCTGCCTGTGGCCGACCTGGCGCCCGGCCAGAGCGTCAAGCTGACCACCACCTTCAGCAATCCGGCGAAGGCGCCAATCGGCTACACCCGAAAACTGATCCGCGTTAAATACTGAGGAACATACGATGACCAAATTTCAGACTACGCTGGGCCGCCTGCTGCTGGCAGCAATGCTGGCCTGCGGTGCAGGGCAGGCGGTTGCCGGTCCGACCTATAAGGTGAGTATCGATACCGCTTCGCTGGGCACTGGACCGGCTTTCCTGGGCCTTTACTTCATGGGACTGGCCGATGCCACGCCGGCCAGCGCCATTGTCGGCAACCTGGCGGGCGACCTGCTTGGCGCCCCCCAGGTGAGCGGAACCGTTACAGGTACGGTGCCGGGGCCGGTCACCTTCAGCAATGCCAATGGCGGCAGTGACTGGATCCAGCAGGTGATGCTGGGCGGGATGTTCAGCTTCGACGTCTACTTCTTGGTGGGACAGGGCGATGTTGGTTCGACGTTCGGCTGGGCGCTGTTCAATGACACCAGCTATCTCGGCGCCGATGGCGACCTCGGAACGGTCTCCGTGCAGCCTGTCATAGACGGCAGCACGCAGTTCGAGCTGGCGACCGCCGGCCAGTTGGCCGCAGTGCAGGTGATTCCGGAGCCTGGCACGGCCTGGCTGTTCCTGCTGGCCGGCTTGCCGCTGCTGGCTTTTGCCCGCCGCCGCGCTTGACGGGAGGCCATCGGCGTGGGGCCGGAAAAGCAGTTATGATGCAGCGATTCCGTGAAAGGAGCCGCGATGATCGACCTGTACACCGCCCCCACGCCGAACGGCCATAAGATTTCGATTGCACTGGAAGAGCTTGAGCTGCCATATGCGCTGCACGTGCTTGACCTGGGCAAGAATGAACAGAAGGAGCCGTGGTTTACCGCCCTCAATCCGAATGGCCGCATCCCGGCCATCGTCGACCGTGCCAACGATAACTTCCCCGTCTTCGAATCCGGCGCAATCCTGATCTACCTGGCCGAAAAGACCGGCCGCCTGATGCCGACGGACGCCAAAGGGCGCTCGCTTGTCATGCAATGGCTGATGTTCCAGATGGGCGGCATCGGCCCGATGATGGGCCAGGCCAATGTGTTCTACCGCTATTTCCCCGAAAAGATCCAACCCGCCATCGACCGCTACCAGGGCGAGTGCCGGCGCCTGTTCCGGGTGTTGGACGGCCGCCTGGCGCAGCACGAGTTCCTGGCCGGCGACTACTCGATTGCCGATATCGCCAACTGGGCCTGGGTGCGTACCCACCGCTGGTCCGGCGTGGAAACGGAAGGCCTGCCGCACCTGCAACGCTGGATTCGCCAGATCCGCTCGCGTCCCGCCGTCCAGCGCGGCATCGAACGCCCGCCCAGCAATGTGTTGGATCGCGCAGACAGTCAGGAGAAAGTAGAGCAATTTGCCGCCGAGGCGCGCAAAATGCTGGAAACCGGCCAGTCGCGCTGATTGATTAAAACTAAGGAGACTTGATGAAGTTGTACACCGCCCCCCGTGCCCCCAACCCGCGCCGTGTCGCCATGTTCATGGCCGAGAAGGGCATCGAACTGGATTTGCAGCCGGTCGACCTGGGCAAGGGCGAGCATCGCGGCGAGGCTTACCTGGCATTGAACCCCTTTGGCCGCGTGCCGGCGCTGGAACTGGACGATGGCCGCATCCTGTGCGAAACGCGCGCCATCTGCACCTACCTGGAAGGCCTGCACCCAACGCCCAACCTGATGGGCGAGGGCGCCGAGGAACGCGCCTTCATCGAGATGGCTGACCGCCGCATGGAGCTGCACCTGTTTGCCATCGCGGCCAACTGCATTCGTCATTCCCACCCCGGCTTTGCGCCGATTGAAAATCCGCAGTTCCCCGATTTCGGCGCATCCCAGGGCGAGAAGTTCCGTGAGAACGCGAAATGGCTGGATGGGTTGCTGGCCGCGCAGCCTTTCGTGGCGGGGCAGCGCTTCACCATTGCAGACATCACCGGCTTTTGCGCGATCGAGTTCGCGCGCGGACTGATGAAATTCCGTCCGTCGGACCATGGGCTGGTGCACCTGCAGGCGTGGCGCGACCGCATCGCCGAGCGCCCCAGCGCCACTGCCGGGGCCTGAACGATGAAAGCGGCGCGGCGCCGGCGCTGGCTGGGCTGCCTGGCCCGCAGCTCCGGTGCGGCCGCTATCCTGGCCGCGGCAGCGCCTGTCGCGGCGCTGGCCCGTGCAGGCGCTGCAACGCGCCCGTTGCGTGCGGTTGCCCTGGCGATTCCTCCCTATGCGACGCTTGACGCAAACGGCCGGAAAACCGGGCTGTTCGTCGAAGCACTGGAATTGATCGCTCGAGAATCGCGACACCCGATCGAGATCACCCTTGCTCCCTACGCCCGCGCGATTGCCATGTTGCGTTCCGGAGAGGCGGACCTGATGATTGCCACTTCCAATTCTGCCATTGCGGATGCGGCCGAGCCGATGGGCATGCTATGGGCGACCGAGGTGATCGCCATCGGCCGCGCAGGAGTCAAGCTCGATGGCCTGCAAGACCTTCGTGGACGCACGGTCGGCATGCTGCGTGGCACAGACTACGGAGCTGCTTTCCTGAGCGACAACGAATACCGCAAGCATGAGATTACCGACCAGCTGCAAGGCATCCGGATGCTGCTGGAGGGGCGGCTCGATGCGTCGATCGGCACCACGCTGGCTGTTTTCCATGCGATACGCCTGCTTGGCGTTCCGCGTGCGCGATTGGGTGGAACACTGGCCGTACAGTCGCGTGAAGTCCATCTGCACCTTAGCCGCCGTAAAATCGATGAAGCGCTGGCGACCGAGTTGCGCCGCGCCGTGCAGGAATTGCGCAGCAGCGGCAAGGCGGATGCGTTGCTGGCTAAGTACCTGGCAGGGCTGCCTTCTGCCTGAATTTCCCGACAATCCCGCTAGGGAAAAAGTAGATGGCGAGGATGAACAGGATGCCGAGCCACAGCAGCCAGCGGTCCGGATGCAGGGCCGCCTCCAGTATTGGCACCCCGGCCACAGCGCCTGCTGCTTTCGCCATCAGGGACTTCAGGTAATTATTCGCCAGGATGAACAGGGTCGCGCCGATCACGGAACCATACATGGTGCCCATGCCGCCGATGACGACGATCAGCAGGATGTCCGTCATGACTTCGAAGCCCAACGTGGTCCTGGGACCTACATAGCGCAGCCATAGCGCCATCAGCGCACCGGCCAACGCCGCGGCGACGGCGCCGATGCAGTTGGCTGCGATGCGGTAGACGACGGTCCTGTAGCCAAGGGCCTCGGCGCGGAACTCGTTTTCACGGATTGCCTGCAGCACGCGGCCGAACGGCGAGTTGACGATCCGCAGCAGGGCCAGGAAGATCAGCACTGCGCAGAAGAACACAATGTAGTAGGTAAGAACCTTGCCATCCAGGATGCGGCCCATGAACTCGCCGAACTCGTTGGCCGGCGACAGCAGGTCCGGCACGTCGAAAGTTTTGCCGTCCTCACCGCCGGTCCATTCGGACATTTGCGATGCCAGCACGGCGAACGATGAAGCTACGGCGAGCGTGATCATGGCGTAGAAAATGGCACGCACGCGCAGCGCGAACAGGCCAATGATCAAGGCCAGCACCAGCGTCAGTGCCAGCGCTGCCGCCAGTCCAAGCATCATTGGCCCCCACGATGGCGTGGGGCTGTCAAACCCGAGCCCGACGCCATAAGCGCCGATGCCGAAGAACATCGTATGGGCAAAGGACACAATGCCCGTGTAGCCGATCAACAGGTCATAGGATGCGACCAGCACGATATAGATGCAGATCGTGGCAGCAGTGTTGAGCGGGCGGGCGCCGGTCGTGATGAAGGGCGCGAGCGCCAATCCCAGCACGACCAGGAGCAGCGATACGGACAGGGCACGGCTGCGCGGCAGGTCGCCGGAAAGAAGGGTATTCAGCATTTCATTTCCTCGACAGGCCGGCGGGACGCCACAGCAGGATGGCGATCATCAGCACGATATGGGACACGAGCGCCAGCTTGGGCGCCAGGAAGCCGGCGTAGTTGGCCGTCAGCGCCATCAGCAGCGCACCGATGAAGCAGCCTCCCACCGAACCCAGGCCGCCGATGATGATGGTGATGAAGACCATGACCATCACTTCGCCGCCCATGGACGCAGTCAGGGTTTCCTTGTACAGGCCCCACATCACGCCACCCAGGCCCGCCAGCGCCGAGCCGGCAGCAAATACTGCGACGAACAGGCGGCGGATGCGATAGCCAAGCGCTTCGACCATTTCGCCGTTCTCGACGCCTGCGCGTATCAGCAGGCCAAGCTTGGTTCGGTTCAGCACCAGCGTCAGCACAATGAATACCAGCACGCCGATTGCGACTGCCAGCAAGCGGTATTTTTCGATGGCCGCATCGCCCAGCACGATGGCGCCACGCAGAGCGGTCGGCAACGGCATCGGCTTATGGTCCGCGCCCCATACCACGTGGATCAACTGTTCGACCACGATCATGCCGCCCATGGTGATCAGGATCTGCTTCAGGTGCTGGCCGTAGACCGGCATGATGATGACGCGTTCGAAGACCCAGCCCAGGACCGCCGTCACGGCCATCGCCATCGCGATTGCCAGGCCGAGGGCGCCCAGGTTCATGCCGAGCGAATCGGCTTCCATCCAGCCCTGCATCGGCACGAGCACAATGGTGGCGGCGAAGGCGCCGACTGAAACGAAAGCGCCATGGCCGAAATTCAGCACGTCCATCAGGCCGAATACCAGCGTCAGGCCGCTGGACATGATGAAGATCATCATTCCCATTGCCAGGCCGGCCACGGTCAGGGTGACCCAGGTAGGCATGCTGCCAACCAGCGGCAGCATGGCCAGCATCAGGGCCGGCACCAGCAGTATCGGGACGTAGTCGCGCGGGATCGAGGGCAGCGTAGAATCGTGCACGGTCGCTCCTTATTGGTGTGAGTCGAGGGCCAGGCCGAGCAGGCGTTCCTGCAAGGCGCGGTCGGCAGCCAGTTCGGCCATCAAGCCGTGATGGACAATGCGTCCATCGTCCATCACGGCCACGGTGTCGCCGAGCTGGCGCACGAAATTGAAGTTCTGTTCGACCAGCAGCACCGTGGTCTGTCCCTTGAGCTGGCGGATCGCATCGGCCAGGCTCTGGATGATGGCGGGCGCCAGGCCCTTGGTCGGTTCGTCGATCAGCAGCAGCTCGCGCGGCTCGATGATGGCGCGCGCAATGGCCACCATCTGCTTCTGGCCGCCGGACAGGTTGCCGGCCGGGTAGTTCCAGAACTTCTTCAGGGCCGGGAAGAAGGAAAAGATCCACTCCAGCCGCGCCGTATCCATCGGGCCGCTGCGTGCGGCGAGGTACAGATTCTCGCGCACGGTCAGGTCGCTGAAGACCGCCATCGACTCGGGCACGTAGGCGATACCGGCTTGCGCGATATCTGGCGTGCGCAGCTTGCTGATGTCGCGGCCATTGAATTCGACCTTGCCGGCACTGGCCTGCCACAGTCCCATGATAGTGCGCAGGGTAGTGGTCTTGCCGGCGCCATTGCGGCCCAGAAGGACTGCCAGTCCGCCGCGCGGGACGGCCAGGTCGACGCCTTGCAGGATGTGGTATTCGCCGATGTGCGTGTGCACGCCGGATAGCTTGAGCAGGGCGTCAGTCATGGCTCGCGGTTCCCAGATAAGCTTCCTGCACAATGGCAGACGACATGACAGTAGCGGGTTCGCCATCCGCCACCAGCGCCCCGTTGTGCAGCACGATGATGCGGTCGGCCAGGGCGCGCACCACGTCCATCTTGTGTTCGACCAGCAGCACGGCCTTGTTGCGCTGCGCCTTGACCTGGTGAATCAGGTCCAGCACCACTGGCACTTCGTCTACGCTCATGCCGGCCGTCGGTTCATCGAACATCATCACTTCCGGCTCCAGCGCAAGCATGATGGCGACTTCCAGCTTGCGCTTGTCGCCATGCGACAGGGCCGCCACCGGCGTATCGCGCCGCGCGGACAGCGACACCCGCGCCAGGTAGTGGTCGGCTTGTTCGATCAGGTCTTTGTGGCTGGACCAGATCGACCACAGCTTCATGCCGGCGTTGGCGCGCGCCTGAACCGCCAGCCGAACGTTCTCGTGCACCGACAAATGAGGAAACAAGTTGGTGAGCTGGAAGGCGCGGCCGATGCCCTTGCGGGTGCGGGCAGCCGGGCCGCTGCGCGTGATGTCTTCCCCGCGCAACAGTACCTTGCCGCTGGTCGCGGGCAATTGGCCGGACATCAGGTTGAAATAGGTGGTCTTGCCGGCGCCGTTCGGGCCGACGATCACGGTCAACTGGCCGGCATGGAAGTCGGCGCTGACGTTGTCGACGGCCGTATGGCCTCCGAAGCGGATGGTCAGCCCGCGTGTGGACAGCAATGGAGTCATCGGTTCAGCGCCGCTTGTTTTTGATCGGGACCGGCAGTTCGGAGGCCGGAATCTCGCGTACCAGTTCCAGCAGGTCCCACTCGTTTTTCTGGTCTTTCTTGATGCGGAAGTGGTACATCGGCTGCATCGCCTGGTGGTCTTCCTTTCGGAAGCTCATTTTGCCTTTCGGCGTGTCGAATTCCATGCCTTCCATGGCCGCGATCATCTTCTGCGTATCGCCGCCGCCGGTTTTGGCGAGGGCAGTGTAGACCGCGCTCGCTGCCGTAAAACCGCCGGCCGTGAACATGTCCGGCGGTTTCTTGTAGCGTTTCTGGTGCTCGGCCACGAACCAGTCGTTCATCTTGTTCTTCGGGAAGTCGTAGTAGTAATAGATCGTGCCTTCGGTGCCGGCGAACGATTTCCAGGTCTTCAGCACCGGCAGGATATTGCCGCCGGGCGCCAGCGTAATGCCGTAGCGCTCCGGCTTCATGTCGGCGATCTTGTTCATCGGGTTCGGGCCGGCCCAGATGATTTGCAGCACGCGCGGTTGCGGGGCGTCCTTCAGCTTGTCGAACAGGCGCTGTGCCGAGGCGGTGAAGTCGGTTGCGTTCTGCGGCGCGAATTCTTCGTGCACGATATTGGCTTTGGAACCGGTCAGCCGGAGCGCTTCACGTGCCGCGGCGACAGCATCCTTGCCGAAAGCGTAGTCTTGCGCCAGGAAGGCGACGCTGCCTTGCTTGAAGGTGGAGGCAGCGGCCAGGCCATCCTGCATGGAATTGCGGGCAGTGCGGAAGATGTATTTGTTCCATTTGGCGCCCGTGATCGCGTCGGCCACCGCCGGTTCTACGATCAATACCTTCTTGTATTCCGCCGCGATGGGCAGCATGGCGATGGCGGAGCCGGAGGAACTGGTGCCGACCGCGATATCGACCTTGTCGTCGCCGTAAGCTTCTGCCAGCAAGGCGCGGCCCTGGTCAGGCTTGCTCTGGTCGTCCTTGATGAAGACTTTCAGTTTGCGGCCGTTGATTTCCATCCTGCCGCCGGTAAGGTACTCAAGGCCCATCATGAAGCCGGTCTCGGTCTCCTTGGCGTAAGGCTCGAGGATGCCGGTCTTGCCAGCGATGAGTGCGACCTTCAGTTCCTGCGCGTCGGCCAGCGCCGGCGCCAATGCAAGCAAGAGGGGTATCAGTTTTCTCATCAAGTCAATCCACACTGGCGAGGAAGTTGCGCAGCGCCTCTTGCGCCGCAGGCTCGGACAGCATCGGCGCGTGGCCGACATCGGGCACTTCAGCATACAGCATGCGCGGCGCGGCTGCGCGCATGGCGTTGGCCTGTGCCGGCTCGATCAGGTCCGACAGGGCGCCGCGAATGAGCATGGTCGGGCGGCGGCGCGCCAGGCGGCGGAAGGCGAAATGCGCGGCCATCGAGGTGGAGCGCAGCTTGTTGGCGCGGATCGGCACGGCGATATTCGGGTCGTAGCGCATGGCCAGCTTGCCGTCCCGTTCTTCGCGGAAGGCGCGGCGCGCCCAGCGCTGCCACTCGTCCGGCGAATTGCCGGGGAAAGCGACGGCGTTGATGCTGCTGATGTAATCGGCCGCCTGTTGCCAGCTCGTGAACTGCTCGCCCTTGCCGGTATAGCCGCGAATGCGCGACAGGCCGCGTTCGGACAAGGTGGGGCCCACATCATTGAGGACTGCTGCAGCGACCAGGGACGATTTGCGCAAGGCCAGTGTCATGGTGATCAGGCCGCCCATCGAGGTGCCGATGAATACCGCGCGTTCGATGTCCAGGTCGTGCGCCAGCTTGACCACGTCGTTGGCGTAGACCATGGGCGTGTAGCGGTCAGGCTGGGAATCGTATTCGGAATTGCCGCGGCCGCGCACGTCGACGGCGATCACGCGGCGGCCCTGGGCCGCAATCCATGGCGCGACGTCTTCGAAATCGGCCGAATTGCGCGTCAGGCCGTGGATGCAGAACACGGGCAGGCGCGCAGGACCGCTGGCGGCAGGGTAGTCGCGCGCATACAGGCGCAGGCCATCGTCGCTGGTGTAGCTGATCTCGGAATACATGGTCCTCGTGGGCAGCGTTGCAGGAGCGTGCAGTGTGCAAGAAATGCATCAAGGCGGGAACCGGAGGCCGCGCCCACTGTGTGTGCAATTTTGCACAGCAATACTACGGCGCGGGAAAATGATGCACAATAGGCCGATGAAAACACTGCCCGAATGGACTGACCTGCGCTTCTTCCTGGAGCTGGCACGCTCCGGCACCCTGTCCGGCGCCTCGCGCAGGCTGGAGGTGGAGCACACCACCGTCTCGCGCCGCATCGACCGCCTGGAGCAGCAGTTGGGCGCCACGCTGTTCGACCGCTCGCGAGAAGGCTACGAGCTGACGGAAATGGGGCATGCCGTGCTGCCTCATGCCGAAGCCATGGAAAGTGCGGTGCTGGCCGCGCAAGGCCAGTTGTCCGGCACCGAAGTGGCGATTCGCGGCGTGGTGCGCCTGGGCGTGCCGGAAGCCCTGGGCGTGCGTTTCATCACGCCGCTGCTGGCGCAATTCCTGCAGGACTATCCGGAACTGTCGGTGGACTTGCTGGTGCAGCCGCGCTTCGCCAACCTGGCCAGCCGCGAGGCCGACCTTGGCGTCACGCTCGATGCGCCCAACACCGGCCGCTACATGGTGACGCGCCTGGCGTCCTTCCGCCTGTACGTGTACGGTTCGCCCGATTACCTGGCGCGCCACCCGCCGATCCAGAAGCGCAGCGACCTGGCGGGCCACGACTTTGTCGACTACGTGCAGGACCGCCTGGCCAGCAATGAGCTGAATTTCCTCGATGAACTTGGCGTCAACCCGCGCCGCCGCCTGTGCTGCACCGGCATGCTGGCGCAGGCCGAAGCGGCAGCCGCCGGCCTGGGCCTGATGATGGCGCCGCCGTACATGGCGACCGATGGCCGTCTGGTTCCGGTACTGCAGGACGAAGTTTTCGTGGAACGCGCCTACTGGCTGGTGGCGCCGGTCGACCTTTACAGGCTGCCGCGCGTCAGGGCCGTCTGGAATTTGCTCCGCTCGTTCGCCGAATCGCGCGCCAACCTCTTTATCTCGAACAAGTGAGGTAGTTCGCCCGAGACCTCGGTCCGGTGCAGGTCGGGGTCGGCCCGGTCCGGCAATGGCTCCCGCTGTGCCAGCGCCTGCAGGATGGGCGCAGGATCGTAGCTCCAGTCGACGATATGGCGGCAGGTGTCGCCCTCGCGCACCTTCATCAGCGCCAGTTCGAACTGGGACACTGAAACCACCAGCGGGTCATCATGCCCGGCCAGGAATTCGAGGAAGGCCAGCGGCTGGTACTCGCGGAACGGCGATATATTCTCTTGCCGGATGAAGGCCTGCAGCGCGTCTTCCAGCAAGTCGGCCTGGCGCAGCAGTTCAACCGTCAGCACGCAGGTGCGCTCCAGTACATAGATCCGCCACAGCAGGACGTTGCCGCGCGCTTCCTGCAGGTCCGGCGAGCCGGCGACGCGGTGGTAATAGGCCGCATCGCCGGGCCCGGGCTGGTAAGTGGTGCGCATCAGGCCAAGCAGGATGCGCTGGTGGCTGGCCAGGTCCATGTCTACCTCCATTGTCGTTGCCGCATTTGTTGCAGGGTGCTGGCGATAGCCGCATTGCCCAGGCCGGGCACGGCTTCCGGCATGAATTCGTACACGATGACTTCGGCTTCGGTCGCTACGTCGCGCAGCACCTGCTGCGCCAGGTCCATGGTGCAGGGGCGCGGCAGGCGCGAATGCACATCCAGCATCAGGCCGTTGTGCTTGACGCCGCAGGCGACGTGCAGCTCCTTCACGTACCTGCCATCCAGTTCCGCAAGGAAGGCCTGTATATCGAGCGCATGGTTATGTTCATCGCATTCCAGGTTGTACACGTCCAGGATCAGGCCGCAGCCGCTGTCGCGCGCAACTGCGTTCAGGAAGCCGGCGTCGGTGTAATCGGCCGGACAGTCCGGCACCACGTGCACGATATTCTCCAGCAGGAAAGGCAGGCCGTAGCGCTGCTGCAGGCACCAGGCCCGTTGCGCGACCAGTTCCGCCGCCTGCTCGGTGCGCGGCATGGCCAGCATGATGCCGAGGTGTTCGCCGTCGACGCGGGTATAGCCAAGGTGTTCGCTGTGCCAGCGCACCCGCACCTGGTCCATCAGTTCGTCGAGCAGATGCAGGTAAGTTGGCGACCAGCCATCGTGTGAGCCGATGGACAGGCTGACCCCATGCACCACGATGGTCTTTTCGCGGTCGATATTTTTAAGTTCGGCCAGGATGCCCTTGTCCAGCGAGATCCGGTCGCCGTCGGCCACCGACATGGTTTCCGGCGTTACCTCGATGATGTCGACGTGCGGCAGCATCATTTCGAGCAGCGCCGGGTCGCGCCCCTCGTAGCTGACGCCCACGCCCAGGGCAGGGCGCGGGCCGGGGGCAAGCAGTTCAGCCGCGGAATTCATGTTCCAGCACCGCACCTTCGATGTGTGGCACCTCGCGCAGCACGCGGCCGATCGATGGGTCGCCACGCAGGAAGCTCAGGTCAAAGCCCGTCAGGCCGCAATTGCAGCCGCCCTTGGGCACCATCTGGGCGACGGCGATATCGAGTGCCTTATGCAATTCTTCCAGCGTGACCTTGCCCTCGCTGACGACGATCTTGATATGGTTTTTCTTGAAATTGGTTTGGCGCAGTTCTTCCATGACGATCTCCAGGCGGTCCGGTATTGACGAGGGGTGGGCCCTTCGGACCAGGCTGTGGACCGCGCCCCGTTTGATTTCCATGGAAGTCACTTTAGGCGGTAAGGAAGCGCGGCGAATTGGTACTGGCACCCAAATTCCGGGGCGCCAGCACCTAGTTTTTATGCAGTGAATCGGGAGGCCGGCGCAGCAAATCGAGGCGTGTGGTGGCGCCCAGCTTGCCGAGCAGGGTTGAAACGTGGTGTTCGACCGTGCGCTCGGAACGGCACAGGCGCTGGGCAATCTCAAGGTTGCTGAGGCCATCGAGCAACAATTCCAGCACCTGGGCTTCGCGGCGGGTCAGGCCGCTCGGGTGTTCGCGTGCAGCCGCGTAAGGCCCGCGCCGCGGTTTGGGCAGCTTGGCCTGGGCGCCGCAGGCACGGGCGCGCTGCCGCGCCAGCGCAGCGGCCGGTGCGGCGCCGATCTGCTCCAGCAGTGCGACGGCCTTGGGCATGGCTTGCGCCGCCACATCGCCGGACAGGTCGAGCAGGGCCAGGGCGGCTTCAAACGGCAGGCCGAGGGCCAGCCAGGCGTCGCACGCGGCCTGGCCATTGCCGGCGGCTTCCGCAGCGCGCGGCGGCGGAACGGAGGTGCGTTCCTCTGCCGCCAGCGTAGCCATCGCCGCCCGCCGGCGCCAGGTACCGACTTCCGCCAGGTCCCACGCATTTACGCCGGACAGGTCGAACTGCCCGATCTCGTCGAGCCAGCGGCGGCAGCTTTCCAGGTCCTGGATTTGCCACGCCGCTTCCGCGAGGGCCAGCAGCACTGGCAGCAAGCGCTGAGACTCGCCCGTGGCGCGTGCCCATTGCAGCGCTTCCTGCAGGCAGCGCGCGGCGTCTTCCTCGCCCTGGCGCGACAGGGTTCGTCCCAGCACGGTCAATGCCGGCAGCCGCATGACCAGGCTCAGGTCGGGCAGGGCGAGCACCTGGCGCGCCAGCGCCGCAGCCTGTGCGAACTCGCCCTTGTCGAGGTGGAGCTGCGCCTGCCAGCCCGTGAGGTAATGCACCCAGGCGTCCAGCTCGTGCTCGCGATGGTAGGCGAGGCCTTCCGCCAGCAGGCGTTCGGCCAGCGCAAACTGCTTGAATACAACCGCGTATTCAACCCAGTTGCTGTAGATGCGCGCCGCGTGTTCGTGCAAATGCTGGTCCAGGGCGCATTGCAATCCGTCCGCCAGGTCTTGCTGGCCGCTGTCGTCGCCGAGGAACAGTTTGGCGCTGCCGATATTGGTCAGCGCATGGACGCGGGTGTCGTGGTCGTCCAGTGCTGTTGCGAGTTCCAGGGCCAGCCGGCCCCATTCGATGGCGGATGCAGGGTGGTCCTGCAATAGCTGGTGCTGGGAACGCATGCTGTACGCCATGGCCAGCTCTTTGCTGTTCGGCAGCTGTTCAAGCGTGCGGATCGCTTCCAGCCCATAGTGTTCGGCTTCTTTCGCCTCGCCGCGATACCAGTGGGTGCGCGCCAGCCAGCGCAGGTTGAGGCCCACCTTGTCGGGGCGATCCACGCTCTGCCACAGTGCTATGGCCTTCAGCCGCGCTTCGATCAAGCGTTCATCGATGCGCAGCAGGCCAGCTTCATAGGCCCAGTCCTCATAAAGCTGGGCAGCTTCACCGGTCCAGCCCACCGCATCCACGAATTGCAGGGCGCTTGCCAGATGCGACGCCGCCTGGCGGTGGGCTCCCAGCCGGGCTGCCTGGCGCGCCGCCCTTGGCGCCAGTTGCAGCACCATGTGGGCATCCTGCGCACCGGTTGCGTGATGGACCAGCCGCGCCAGTTCGATGCGCGCATGGCTGGGCGCCTGCTCGGTCAACACCCTGGACAGGCGCTTATGCAGGGCACGCGTGGCGCCGGGGCGCAGTCCGCTCAGCACGGCCTGGCGCGCCAGCTCGTGGCGGAACGACAGCAGGCCGGGGCTGGCCCGTTGCAGCAGTCCGCTGTCGACACTGGCGTCGATGGCGTCATGCCCGTCGTCGCCGAGCAAGGCTTCCAGCAGCCACTCCTCCAGCGCCACCGGGCTGACGCTGACCAGTTCCAACACGGTGCGTACCTGTGCGTCCAGGCGCGAGGTACGCGCCCAGACGGCATCGCGCACCGAGGCCGGCAGATGGCCAGGATCGCGGCTGCAGTCGGTCAGCAGTTCGGAAAGGAAGAATGGATTGCCGCCGGTGACGCGGTATAACTCCGACGGATCGCAGTCGGCGTCGCGCGCCAGCGTGGCCACAGCGCTGGGCGATAAAGGCGGCAGGTCGAGGCGCTGGGTACTGGCGGCAGGCAAGTCGCCAGCCCAGCGCCAGAAGGCATGGTCGGGCGGCAGCTCGTCATTGCGGGCGCTGGCCAGCAGCATGATGTGCTGGTCGGCGATGCGGCGGGCCAGGTACTTGAGCAGGTCAAGCGTGGCCTGGTCGGCCCAGTGCAAGTCCTCGCACATCACCAGCACCGGCCGCGGCTGCGCGGCCAGGTGGCCCAGCAGCATGGGCATCAGGATATCGGGACTGGCCGCGTTGTCGATGGTGGATACAACGTCCTGGCCCAACGCAGGCGCGAAGTCGCGCAGGGGGCCAAGTACGCGCGGCGTGGACAGGTCTTCGCAGGCGCCTTGGAGGACAAAGAACTCGCCTTTCAGCGGCGCGGCAAAGGCTTGCAGCAAGGATGACTTGCCGATGCCGGCTTCGCCCAGCACCAGCGCCATCCCGCCCGCACCTGAGCTAACGCGGCTGGCAAGCCGCTGCAAATCCTGCAATTGCCTTTCGCGCTCGAGCAGCATCTGGCTCTCCTCACTGCCATGATATTCCTGTCAGCGCAAAAGGATTCTCACCAATCGTAACGTGCGGTCAGAACTTGTACGAAGCGGTCAGCTTGTAGGTCCGTGGATCGCCGTAGTAGGTGGTAACGGTGTTGAAGAAACCACCGAAGGCGTAGCCGGCCACCTTGTAGCGTTTATCGGTGAGGTTGCGGCCATGCAGGCCGACTTGCAGGCGGCGGTCGGCACTCGTCCATACCAGACCGGCATCCCACAGCGTGAAGCCGCCCTGGGCCAGCATCAGGTTTTGCGGCACCAGCGCATCCATCGAGGCGATGCCGGTCAGGCGCACGATTTCAGCCTGGTAGACCTTGTCCTTGTAGGACAGGCTGTTGTTGAAGCTCATGCTGCCGCCGCGGCCGAACAGGCTGACCGGCCATTCATACGTCGCGCCCAGGTTGGCCGACTTCTTCGGCGTGTTCTGGAATTCCGCACTTTTCGCCACATTGACCAGCGTCGCGCCGCTGGCCACCATCCATTCCTTGTACTCGGCATCGATGTAGCTCAGCATGCCGTTCAGCGACAGGCCATCGGTCACGCGGGCAATCGCTTCCAGCTCCAGGCCCTTGATTTTGGCCTTGCCGGCATTGGTCAGCGTGCCGGCGAAGCCATTGACCTGGCCTTGCGCGTTGAAAGTCGGGATCGAGCCCGGAATCTGCACGTTCTTGTAGTCGGTGTAGAACACCGCCGCATTGGTCTGCAGGCGGCCGCCGTTCCGCGACGATTTCAGGCCCAGCTCAACGGTATCGACTTCTTCAGGGTTCACGCCCTTGCGCTTTTCCAGCGATGCGGGCGTGTTCGGGCCGCCGGTTGCTGCCAGGTCCATGCGCGGGTCGAACATGCCCCCTTTAAAGCCGCTCTGGTAGCTGCCGTAGACGTTGTGTTCCGGCGACAGTTTCCAGCCAAAGCCCAGTTTCGGCGTGAACTTTTTGTCCTTGCGATGCAAGTCGCCCTTGCCGAGGTCAGTGTTCGGCGCCAGGCCGACGGCGGCGGGATTGCCCAGGTTCGGCGAACCGGCCAGGCCGAGGTAGGTGCGCTTGTAGATGGAAGCTTCGCGCTCGTCGTCGGTCCAGCGGCCGCCCACGCTCACATTGAAAGTGTCGGACACGCTGTAGCTGGCGTCCGCATACACGGCCCAGGTTTTCGAATCGATGTCGTCGCGGGTCAGCAGCGACAGGCCGCCGGCAGCGTTGTACAGCACGTCGAATTCGTTGAAGGCATTGGTCTTCATATAGAACAGGCCCGCCACGCCTTGCCATTTGGAGCCGGTGTAGGTGAACTGGAATTCCTGGCTGTCCTGCTTGTCGCTATAAATGGCAGGGGCTTCCCACAGCGGCGCGTTGAGGGAGTCGAAGTCGATTGGCGCGTAGGACCTGGACGAGCGGTGCGCGGTGACCGACTTGAACATCGTTTCGGCATTGATGTTGTAGTCGATCGTCAGGGAAACCCCCTTGGTGGTCACTTGCTGCTCGTGGCCATTCACCTTGTACAGGTTGGCGCGTGTGTCGTAGGCGCCTTCCAGTGGCGGCTCATTGCCCGGCGGCGGGCCATTCAGCAGGCGGTAGCCTTGCTTCGGCTCGGAATCGTCCTTGGTGTAGTCGCCGGCCAGGCGGATGAACAAATCGGTGTTGGGCACCAGTTCCGCGCTGATGCGGGCGGCGTTGACGTCCTTGTTGTAGTTCTCGCGGCCGTTGATCACATTCTTGCCGAAGCCGTCGCGGTTGAAAGTGCCAACCGTGCCGCCGATGCGCAGGATGTCATTGATCGGCGTGCTGCCCTTCAGCACCAGGTCGCGCTGGCTGTAATTGCCCAGCGCTCCCTTGATTTCGAAGGTTGGGTTAGGAGACAGCTTGCGGGTCACGTATTTGACGGCGCCGCCGATGGTGTTGCGGCCATACAGGGTGCCTTGCGGACCGCGCAGGACTTCGATGCGCTCCAGGTCGTAGATGTCGGTCAGGGCGCCTTGCGGGCGGGCCAGGTAGACGTCGTCCAGGTAAATGCCGACGCCTTGCTCGTAACCGGCCACCGGGTCTTGCTGGCCAATGCCGCGGATGAAGGCGGTCAGGGTGGTATTGGTGCCGCGCGAGGCTTTGAGCGTGGTATTCGGTACGATGTCGGTCAGCGCGGTGATGTCGGGCAGCGCCTTCTTGTCGAGCTGCGCGCCGGACAGCGCGGTCACGGCGCCTGGCACGTCCTGGATCAGCTCTTCGCGCTTGCGGGCGGTAACGATCACCCGGTCCATTTCGCCTTCGGCTTTCTCACCGCCGGCGCTTTGCGCCAGGGCAGGGTGGGAATACATGGCGGGAAGCGTCATCATCACTGCCGCCACCGAGCGGCGCAGCAGGAAATTGTGTTTCGACACACGCATCAAAGTCTCCTCAGGTTTTGTTATGCGAGGAGTGTGCATGTTTTGCCAACTGTGCGAAACTGACAGGGTTGCACTCACGTTGTGCAATTTTGCACAGAATCGCGACTAGTGATATTTCAAATTCATAAAGAACTAATCCGTCCTGATATAGCTTCGTTATAGCTGCCTGCCCGCTTGATATGCTCAGCCAAAACAAACAGCGGAGGAGTCAGATGACGGGCACGAATGAAACCAGGCGCAAGGTCTTTCTCAGCTTGCTGGGCGGCGCTGCCGGCCTTGCAGTTGGCGGCGGCGCGGCGGCCCGCGTGCTGGTGGACCACGAGGCCAAAGTATTCCGGCTGGATGGCGGCGGCGCCACTTACGCGTTCGGCGTCAATGAACTGGGACAGTTGCAATCGCTGTACTGGGGCGCGGCGCTTGCCGCCGGCGACAAGCTGCCGGCGCCAGTTACGGTCGAAGGCAACTCCTCCAACGAAGAACCGATTGCAATTTCACCTTACGAGTTTGCCGGCTTTGGCGGTGGACTGACCACCGAACCTGCCCTGAAGGTACGCTTTCCCGATGGCGTGCGCGACCTGGACCTGCGCTATGTGAGCCATGAATCGCGGGATGGGCGGCTGGTTCTGCGGCTAAAGGATGTGAAGCGCGAGGTGCACGTTTCGCTGGTCTATGCGATGGACGAGGCGAGCGGTATCCTCACCCGTTCCGCCACGGTGGAAAACCGGACCGGCAACTGGATCCAGGTCGACCAGATGGCGGCAGCCTGCCTGAATCTTCCCTACAGCGACGATTACCAGTTGTCCTTCCTGTCCGGGAGATGGGCCGGGGAGTTCATGCTCCAGGCGCGGCCCGTCACGCCCGGCGCATTCGTGCTGGAAAGCCGCAAGGGCGTGACTTCCCACCAGGCCAATCCATGGATAGCATTGAGCCGCACCGCGACCGGCGAGGAAGCCGGGCCGGTATGGTTTGGCGCCCTGGGCTGGAGCGGCTCCTGGCGTATCAACGTCGAAATGGACGCGATGGGCGGCGTGCATGCAACTGCCGGCTACAATCCATTCGACTTCAATTACCGCCTGAAGCATGGGGAAAGCCTGGCATCGCCCGTCTTCCACGCAGGATTTTCCAACGAAGGCTTTGGCGGCGCCTCGCGCATTTTCCACCGTTACCAGCGCGAGCGGATCTTGCCGCACGCACCGGCGCCACGCTTGCGGCCAGTCCTATACAACTCGTGGGAGGCGACATTCTTTGACGTGACCGAGGCCGGGCAGATCGCGCTGGCTGAAAAAGCCGCACGCATCGGCGTCGAGCGTTTCGTGGTAGACGATGGATGGTTTGGCGCGCGGAACAGCGACAAGGCCGGCCTTGGCGATTGGGTGGTCAACCGGAAGAAATTCCCGAATGGACTCGGGCCGCTGATCAAGCGGGTCAACGAATTGGGCATGCAATTCGGGCTGTGGGTCGAACCGGAGATGGTGAATCCGGACAGCGACCTGTATCGCGCGCATCCCGACTGGGTCATCAACTTCCCCGGCAGGCAGCGTTCCGAGGCGCGCAACCAGCTGGTGCTCAACCTCGCCAGGAAGGATGTGTACGAATACTTGCTGAAAAAGCTCGATGAACTGGTCACCGGCAATAACATCGAATACCTCAAGTGGGACCATAACCGCACGTGGTCCGAGCCAGGCTGGCCGGAGGTGGGGCCAGATCAACAGCAGCGGCTTTACGTCGACTATGTGGACAACCTGTACAAGCTGCTGGCAGAGCTGCGCCGCCGCCATCCGAAACTCGAAATTGAGTCCTGCGCCAGCGGCGGAGGACGCGTCGACCTGGGCATCATGAAACTCACCGAGCAGGTCTGGACGTCCGACAATACCGACCCGTACGACCGACTCGTCATCCAGGATGGATACAGCCATGCTTACGCCCCGGCGGCGATGATGGCCTGGGTGACCGATTCGCCCAATTTCGTGAACAAGCGCGTTACATCGCTGGAGTACCGCTTCCTGTCCGCGATGCAGGGCGGGCTGGGAATCGGCGCCAACCTCAATCATTGGAGCGAGGAGGATTTCGCCAAGGCCCGTCGCATGGTCGAGGAGTACAAGCGCATCCGCGCCACGGTGCAATTGGGGAATCTCTATCGCCTGGTATCGCCTCGGAATGGCTCGCCGCGTTCGGCCACGCTATCGGTGTCGCAAGACCGTCGGCAAGCAGTGTTGTTCGCCTTCCTGCACTCGAGCATGATGCGTGCCGCGCAGCCCGTGATCCAGTTGCGCGGCCTGGCGCCAGACACGGTCTACGCCTTGCGCCAGATCGCCGGCACTGCAGCGCCGCGCACCCCGGCCAAGGCTAGCGGCGCTTACTGGATGGGGAATGGCCTGAAAGTGGCCCTGGAAGGCGACTTCCAGGCGGCAGCCTTCGTGTTGGAGGCCTTGGAAGCGTGAATTTTGAGTTCAGTCCGGAGTCTGGACCTGATAGACGATATTAAGAATGGGACGATAATCCTCTTTAGCCATGAAGAAGAAGGTTTTTTCTGTGCCATTCGATATCCAGGTTGCGGCCTTGCCCTTGATTTTTCCGTTGCTTTCGCGTCGATGGGCCTCCTTGCCTGATTTGGAAACTTCGGATGCGTAAAGCTCGTCCCAAGCATCAGCGGCATCCTTGGCGGAGAGATCGTTGCTTGATTCAAGGGTCACTTGGGTCAATCGGGAATCTTTGAAGTAAAAGCGCGCCGTGAAAGAGTTTTTTCCAAGCTGGATGCCAGGAAGCTCAAGCTGTTCGCTGGCGCCATTTTGAAGTGTGCTCGGTTTAGCAGGGTTGGAAGCCTCGGGATAAATGCTACGCACTTCGGCGATGGACATCCCGTAAGCGCTGTTACGCCAAAGCGACTGGGCAACGCATGAAAGCGACACGAAGGAGAGTACTAATGCAAGCACTGAGCGGATCACACGCATAAACAGCCTCTGAGTTCAAAGTACGCGTTTATACCATGGCTGGCCTGGCGAAAGGGGCTCGTAGCTGCGAGCCAGAGCTTCGCCTGCATCCAGCTCCCGGTCCAGGCCGAGGGTGCCGAAGGGGACCAGGCTTTCGTGGAATAGCTGCAGTACGCGCTGGCGCAGCAAAGGGCCGAAGTCCGGCAGCGCGCGCTGGCAGGCGATCAGGTTGAATTCGTTGAACGAGGCGTCGGTAACCAGGTTGTACTGCGCCCACGTGATATGGCTGCGCAGCGAAGGGACCAGGATAGCGCGGCCGCCGTGCAGGTTGAAATAGTCGGCGAGGCGGCCTTTGCCTCCGGCGGCCACGTAATTCTCCTGCGCCTGGTCAAGGTCGGCTTCCGGCAGCCAGGCTGCTGCCGCTTCGTCCAGCATTTCGTCGCTGGCGACGGTGGCGTGGATCTCGGCGTGGGACAGCAGGCCCATTTCAGCGAGGATGATCGCCAGCGTCCAGGCCTGGCCCGCACCGGCGCAATCGGCCAGCCAGATACGGGGCAGGGCGGCGCCGCGCAGGGAGTGCTCGGCGGCTTCGCGCAGCATGAGCGCTTCTGCAGGATTGTCGAACAACGCTGCTGGCGGCACGTGCAGCGCCCGCAGCAAGGCGCTGGAGGTTGCCGGATCATGAAGGACCTGGTCCTGAACCTGCGACAGCGTAGCCAGGCCGCACTGCTGCATGAAGGCGAGCACCTTTTGCTTCAACGGCGCCCGCTCGTGCAAGCGAAAGTCGAAACCGAAGCGGCGCACCAGCGCCTCCAGCAGTAGTTCCAATTCGAGCTCTTCCAGCTCCGGCGCCGTGTTGCGGCGCAATTCCCCGTTGGCGCCCATCAGTGCAGCCAGACGCGCATCAGCGACAGGAGCTGCGCCACATCCACCGGCTTGGTGATGTAGTCCGAAGCGCCGGCGGCAATACACTTGTCGCGGTCACCCTTCATCGCTTTCGCCGTCAGCGTAATGATTGGCAGCGAACGGAATTTCGGGATGCGGCGGATGGCGCGCATGGTGTCGTAGCCGTCCATCTCCGGCATCATGATGTCCATCAGGACGATCTCGATGGTCGGGTCGCGCTCCAGCACTTCGATGCCGTCACGCCCGTTCTCGGCGAACGACACCTGCATCTGCTGGCGCTCCAGCAGCGAGGACAGGGCAAAAATATTGCGCAAGTCATCGTCGACAATCAGCACCTTGCGGCCTGCCAGGCCGGCATCGGCGGCATGCACTTCCTCCAGCATGCGGCGCTGGGCTTCCGGCAGGTTGGCTTGCGAGCGGTGCAGGAACAGGGCCGTTTCGTCGAGCAGGCGCTCCGGCGAGCGGGCATCCTTGATGACGATGGTCTTTGCGTAGCGTTTCAGTTTCGCCACTTCCTTGCGGTTCAACTCCTTCGCGGTGTTGATGACGATTGGCAGGTCGCGCAGGCGCTGGTCCTTGCCGATCAGGTCCAGCAGGTCGAAGCCGCTGATATCGGGCAGGGTCAGGTCCAGTACCATGCAGTCGAAGTGCGAGGCATGCAGCGCCGATAAAGCTTCCTGGCCGGTGCCGACGGCCGTGATGTCGACGTCGGAATCGCCAATCAGCTTGACGATGGCTTCGCGCTGGTTTTCCTCGTCATCCACCACCAGCAAGTTGCGCTTGCCGCCGATCAGGAAGCGCTGGATGCGCATGAACTCTTCGTTCAGGTCTTCCTTGCTGACCGGCTTGTTCAGGTAAGAAATGGCGCCCGATCGCAGTGCACGTTCGCGCTCGCGCAGGCTGGACATCACGTGTACCGGGATATGGCGCGTGCTTGGGTCGCGTTTCAGGCGCTCCAGCACGGTGAAGCCGTCGATATCGGGCAAGTCCAGGTCGAGCAGGATGGCCGACGGCAGGTAGTCGCGCGCCAGGCTCAGGGCCCAGTCGCCCTGGTGGGTCACGATGCCCTTGAAGTTCTTTTCGCGGGCAAAATCCAGCACCACTTTGGCAAAGCGCTCGTCATCCTCGACGATCAGCACCGACGGGTCGCCCGGTGCGGTCAGGCCCCGGTCGTCGATGGTCGAACCGTAGATTTGCTCGTCCGGTTCAACCTCCTGTTCTTGCGGCGGCTGGGCGTACACCACGGAAGGCGTGGCGATGATAGGCGAAGTCGTCGCCGCCGGGGAAGGCAGGCGCGGCATGGCCGGCTGGCGCGCCGTTTCGTAGTAAACGAAGCCGGAGCGGTTATACGGCAGGAACAGGGTAAAGGTCGAACCCGCGCCGACCGTCGATTCGACGCGGATCTCGCCGCCCAGCAGGCGGGCCAGTTCGCGCGAGATCGACAGGCCCAGGCCGGTGCCGCCGTATTTACGGGCAGTCGAACCGTCGGCCTGCTGGAATGCTTCGAAGATCAGCTGCAGCTTGTCGCCCGCGATACCGACGCCGGTGTCGCTGACCGAGAAGGCCAGCACCGCATCGGCGTTGCCCAGGTTGGGGTGGTCGGTGCTCCAGCCGCTTTGCACCAACGCGATGCCCAGCGACACTTGGCCATGATTGGTGAACTTGAACGCGTTCGATAGCAGGTTTTTCAGCACCTGCTGCAGGCGCGTGGTGTCGGTCATCAGGGAAGCGGGCAGGTTGTCGCCCAGTTCCACCGTGAAGCCGAGGTGCTTGGCCTCCGCCATGTGGCGGAAGGTGCGCTCCACATAGCTGCGCAGGTTGGCGAAGCGGTATTCCGACACGTCCAGCGTGACGGTGCCGGATTCGATCTTCGACAGGTCCAGGATGTCGTTGATCAGGGTAAGCAGGTCGGAACCGGAGCCGTGGATGGTCTTCGCGAACTCCACCTGCTTGCCGGACAGGTTGCCTTCCGGGTTGTCGCCCAGCTGCTGCGCCAGGATCAACAGCGAATTCAGGGGCGTGCGCAGCTCGTGCGACATATTCGCCAGGAATTCGGATTTGTACTTGGAGGACAGGGCCAGCTGGGTCGCTTTTTCTTCCAGCGCCAGTTTCGCCTGTTCCACCTCGCGGTTCTTGCGCTCCACCTCGATGTTCTGCTCGGACAGCAGGCGGGCTTTCTCCGCCAGTTCCTGGTTGGTCTGCTGCAGCTCCTGCGCCAGCGACTGCGACTGGGTCAGCAGCGATTCGGTACGGCTGTTTGCCTCGATGGTGTTCAGCACCACGCCGATCGATTCCATCAGCTGGTCGAGGAAGGACAGGTGGGTTTCGGTGAAGCGGTCCAGCGACGCGATCTCGATCACCGCCTTCACCTGCTGCTCGAACAGGATAGGCAGCACCACGATATTGGTCGGCGGCGCCGCGCCCAGGCCGGAACTGACCACGATGTAGTCGCGCGGAACGTCAGTCAGCCAGATACGCACCTTCTCCAGCGCACACTGGCCTACCAGGCCTTCGCCGGGCAGGAAGGAAGTCGGCAGCTTGCGCGAAGATCGGTAGCCGTAGCTGGCGATCATGCGCAGGCGGGCATCGGCCAGCTGCGAGTCCATCATATAGAACACGCCGTGGTGCGCAGACACCAGCGGCGCCAGCTCGGACAGGATCAGCTTCGTCACAGCTTGCAGGTCGCGCTGGCCTTGCAGCAGGCGGGTGAAACGCGCCAGGTTGGTTTTCAGCCAGTCCTGCTGCGCATTCTTCTGGGTGGTTTCCTTCAGGTTGCGGATCATCTCGTTGATGTTGTCCTTCAGGTAGGACACCTCGCCGCGCGCCTCCACCTGGATGGAACGGGACAAGTCGCCGCGCGTCACGGCGGTTGCCACCTCCGCAATCGCGCGCACCTGGTTGGTCAGGTTTGCCGCAAGCTGGTTCACGTTCTCGGTCAAGTCCTTCCAGGTGCCGGCCACGCCGGACACGTTGGCCTGGCCGCCCAGCTTACCCTCGGTACCCACTTCGCGCGCCACGCGGGTCACCTCCGAAGCGAAGGAAGACAACTGGTCCACCATCACGTTGATTGTGTCTTTCAGCTCAAGGATCTCGCCCTTCACGTCCACGGTAATTTTCTTCGACAGGTCGCCGCGCGCCACGGCGGTGGTCACCGCCGCGATATTGCGCACCTGGCCCGTCAGGTTCGACGCCATGAAGTTCACGTTGTCGGTCAAGTCCTTCCAGGTACCGCCCACGCCCGGCACATAAGCCTGGCCGCCCAGCTTGCCCTCGGTACCCACCTCGCGCGCCACGCGGGTCACCTCCGATGCAAACGACGACAGTTGGTCCACCATCACGTTAATGGTGTTTTTCAGTTCCAGGATCTCCCCCTTCACGTCCACGGTGATCTTCTTGGACAGGTCGCCGTTTGCCACCGCGGTCGTCACCTCCGCGATGTTACGCACCTGGCCCGTCAGGTTGGAGGCCATGAAGTTCACGTTGTCGGTCAAGTCCTTCCAGGTGCCGCCGACACCAGACACGTTCGCCTGGCCGCCCAGCTTGCCCTCGGTACCCACCTCACGCGCCACGCGGGTCACCTCGGATGCGAAGGAGTTCAATTGGTCCACCATCACGTTGATGGTGTTTTTCAGTTCCAGGATCTCGCCCTTCACGTCCACCGTGATCTTTTTGGACAAGTCGCCGTTTGCCACTGCGGTGGTCACCTCCGCGATGTTACGCACCTGGGAGGTCAGGTTACCCGCCATCGAGTTCACGGAGTCGGTCAAGTCTTTCCAGGTACCGGCCACGCCTTTCACCTGCGCCTGGCCGCCCAGCTTGCCCTCGGTACCCACTTCCCGCGCCACGCGGGTCACCTCGGATGCGAAGGAGGAAAGTTGGTCCACCATCACGTTGATGGTGTTTTTCAGTTCAAGGATCTCGCCCTTCACGTCCACGGTGATTTTCTTGGACAGGTCACCGTTCGCCACCGCGGTCGTCACCGCCGCGATGTTACGCACCTGGCCCGTCAGGTTGGACGCCATGAAGTTCACGTTATCGGTCAGGTCCTTCCAGGTGCCGCCGACGCCCGGTACATAAGCCTGGCCGCCCAGCTTGCCCTCGGTACCTACCTCACGCGCCACGCGGGTCACTTCCGATGCGAAGGAACGCAGCTGGTCCACCATCACGTTGATGGTGTCTTTCAATTGCAGGATTTCGCCGCGCACGTCCACCGTAATTTTCTTGGACAAGTCGCCGTTCGCCACCGCCGTGGTCACCTCGGCGATGTTACGTACCTGGGAGGTCAGGTTGCCCGCCATCGAGTTCACGGAGTCGGTCAAGTCCTTCCAGGTGCCCGCCACGCCTTTCACCTGCGCCTGGCCGCCCAGCTTGCCCTCGGTACCGACTTCGCGCGCCACGCGGGTCACTTCGGACGAGAAGGAAGTCAGCTGCTCCACCATGGTGTTCGCAGTCATTGCCGCGCGCAGGTACTGGCCCTTCAGCGGATGGCCGTCGACCTCGAGCGCCATGGTTTGCGACAGGTCGCCCTTTGCCACCGCGCCGATCACGCGCGCCATTTCGGTGGTCGGGCGCACCAGGTCATCGATCAGCGTGTTGACGGCGCTGATGATGGTCGCCCAGCCGCCGGAAACGTGCACGGTCGCGCGCTGCGTCAGGCGGCCTTCGCGGCCCACCACGCGGCTAACCTCCGTCACCGACTTCACCATGCGCTCATTGGTCTCGATGATGTCGTTAAGGGTGTCGGCGATCTTGCCCGAGACGCCTGTCCAATCGGATGGCAAGCGCGCCGAGAAGTCACCTTTTTTCAGGGCCATCAGGGTGGACAGGATCAGCTTGAGGTCCAGCTCTTCCGGCAGTTCGGTCATGTCGTTCATTCGACGCTACCTCAGGTATGAAGATGGATTGCGAAGGGAAGGCTTACTGTCACTCCGGCAGGAGCGGCAGTCAAGTGAAAACGTGAGCAAATGCTTCACTTTGTCAACTATGCAACGCGCACGGAAACATTTTCCTTAGCATAACGAGATGCAATATTCCCATGCGCACGATTGGGAGGGGCGAATCGCCGGAGAAAATTCAGGGTCAGGTCTGTCAATTGGACAGCCCCAGCGCACCTTTGATTTCTCTCAATACGTTCCTTCAAAAGCGTTGATCGCTCGGCTGACGGTTTTGACGGATACTCGTGCGTATCTGGCAATTTCTGGCATTGAATAGGCAAGCGAGCGGTAGGCGCGCGCCATGGCTTCCTTCGGATCCCGATATTCCACGAAATATTCCTGCAATGGGCGTGCAAGTGCCCGCCGTTGGGAGCGCTTGACCTCCATTAAATCGCCTTGCGAGTAACGACCAACCGCACGTGCGCAGAATTCCTCGTCCCCAAGCAAGAGCTGGTTCGAGACCGACGCAAAGGGACTAGGTCTGCCGATGCCGGCGGCAACGAATTCTGCGTATGCTTGCCGAGCTTCACGCTTATTCGTATCGAAATGGGAGAGCAGAACATCGGATCGTAGCCACGCTGGCCCGTCAAGTAAACCTATCGTTGCGCTATAGCTGCTCCATGGCCACGTAGAAGGGCAGGCCACCATTTTCGCGCGCACGGGATTGAGTTCGATGTACCGCGCCACTTCCTTCATGTAAAGCTCGCGCTGGCAGATAATTGCTTTGAAACGCCCCTGGAATACGTGCCCGACTAGCCCATGGGCGCGATTGAAGTACTGCGAATAGCTCCCGTTCAGGTGTCGCATGCCTCGTGAAAGGTGGCCGTCAGCTGTCTCAAGCAAAATATGAAAGTGGTTGGTCATCTGGCAGTAAGCCAACACATTCAAATTGAAGCGGTCACAAGTCTGACCTAACAGCGTAAGCCAGGTCAGCCGGTCGCTATCGGACCTAAAAATGCGGTCTTTGCGATCTCCGCGTGCAGTGATGTGGTAAAGGGCATCGCTGAGATGGATTCTGAGTGGTCGGTTCATGGGAAGAGTCTATGCCCCTTTCCACCATGAATAATTGCGATGGCGCAATAACTGCGAAAACACCCGCCGGCGAAGTATTTGAGACGGGTGTTTTGATTTGGATCAAAGGTGCGCGGTGACTGTCCAAATGACAGACCTGACCCCGAATTTATTTCAACTGTTCGAGAAGGAAGGCGTAGGTCAGGGCCCACATCTGGGCTTGCTGGTCGTTGTTGGCGGCGCCGGCGTGGCCGCCTTCGGTGTTTTCCCAGTACAGCACGTCGTGGCCCTGGTCTTTCATCTTGGCCACCATCTTGCGCGCGTGGCCGGGGTGGACGCGGTCGTCGCGGGTGGAGGTGGTGAACAGCACGCGCGGGTAGTGCTTGTCCTTGAAGACGTTCTGGTAGGGCGAGTACTGGCTGATGTAGGCCCATTGCGCCGGGTCGTCCGGGTCGCCATATTCGCCCATCCAGGAGGCGCCGGCCAACAGCTTGCTGTAGCGCTGCATGTCGAGCAGCGGCACCTGGCAGACGACGGCGTTGAACAGGTCGGGGCGCTGGGTCAGCGCGGCGCCGACCAGCAGGCCGCCGTTGCTGCCGCCCATGATGCCGAGGTGGCGCGGGCTGGTGATCTTGCGCTTGATGATGTCCTGCGCGACGGCGATGAAGTCGTCGAAGGCGCGCTGGCGGTTTTCCTTCAGGGCGGCCTGGTGCCAGCGCGGGCCGAATTCGCCGCCGCCGCGGATGTTGGCCAGCACGTAGGCGCCGCCTTGCTTGAGCCATGCTTCGCCGGTGGTGCCGCTGTAGAAGGGCTTCATTGATACTTCAAAGCCGCCGTAGCCGTACATCACGGTGGGGTTCTTGCCGTTCAGCCTGGCCTTTTTGTTCATCAGGACGAAGTACGGCACCCTGGTGCCGTCCTTCGATACGGCCATGTGCTGCTGCACGGTGTAGGGCCTGGCGTCGAAGTAGGCGGGCAGGGACTTCAGCGAACTGCGTTCGTCGCTGCCGGCGTGAGCCAGGTACATCGTGGTTGGGGTCAGGAAGTCCGTCACCGTCAGGAAGTACTGGTCGGATTCGATCGGGTCGAGCGCTTGCAGTGCCAACGTGCCGAAGGCCGGCGCGTCGACGTCGCGCCGCTGCCATTTGCCGTCCGCGTGGCGCAGTTCGACCAGGCGGTTCTTCACGTTGTCGAGGACATTCAGCAGCAGCGCCGAGCGGGTGGCGGAGACGCCGTCGAGCGAGCTGCTTGGCGTTGGCGCGAACAGCACTTCGAGCTGACGCTCGCCGGCCATGAAGCGCTTGAAGTCGGCCGCCAGCAGCGAGCCTTGCTTGTAGGTTGCGCCGTTGACGCTCCAGTCGGAGCGCAGGTCGATGATCAACTGGTCGCGCACGGTGTAGGCGTTGGCGTCGTCCGGTTTGTCGATCTTGACCAGCCGGTCGCCTTCCCGCACGAACAGCTCGCTGGCGTAGAAGCCGATCTGGCGGTTGATGAACTGGTAGCTGTGGCCGGGCGTGAAGTCCTTGTAGGCGCCGACGCCCAGGTCTTCCGCCCTGGCTTCATACAGGGTGGCTGCTGCCGACAGCGGCGTGCCGCGCTTCCATTCCTTGACGATGCGC
Source organism: uncultured Duganella sp. (assembly GCA_966077345.1). Taxonomy (GTDB): domain Bacteria; phylum Pseudomonadota; class Gammaproteobacteria; order Burkholderiales; family Burkholderiaceae_D; genus Rugamonas. Next base: position 36,373 of record CBHREK010000053.1, on the reverse strand, counting down.
GGATAGCCGGAAGTGGTCATGCTGCCTTCGCCGAAGTCGGTCGAGACGAAGATGGTGTCGGCGTCGATCCAGCCGGTATCGCTTTTCGCTTCCGGCAGGTTGAAGCCGCCGGTGACGAAACTGCGCCTGGCGACGTCGAATTCGCGCACTACGTGCGCATCGCCGCCACCGCGCGATAGCTGCACCAGGCATTGTTCGCCTTTCGGGTACAGGCAGGAGACGCCGTGCCAGACCCAGTTTTCGTTTTCATCGGCGGCCAGCTTGTCGATGTCGAGCACGGTCTCCCATTGCGGTTCGGCTTTCTGGTATTGCTCCAGCGTGGTGCGGCGCCAGATGCCGCGCGTGTGCTGGGCATCGCGCCAGAAGTTGTAGTAGAAATCGCCGTGTTTGGTGACGTAGGGGATGCGTTCCTTGGAATTGAGGATGGTCTTCAGGCGTTCGTGGATGCCCGGATATTCGGGCTGGGCCTGCAATTCCTTCAGGGCGACGGCGTTCTGCTCCCTGACCCAGCTCAGCGCCTTGTCGCCGCCCACGTCCTCCAGCCACAGATAGGGATCGGTTTTCTGCGCTTGCGCGCCGCCGGCTGCCGCCAGACCTAAGACTACTCCTGATGCCATTTTGCGATACGAACGCATTGCCGCTCCTGTTCTTTGGAATGCGATTACTCTACACTAATCGTTTTCCTGCCGGAGACCGAATTGAAGAAGTCCATCATCGCCGCGGCCCTTGGCGCGTTTGCGATCATTTCCCACGCTGCGGCGCCTGCGGTCAAGGTCGCCAAAGAAGAGGGTTTCGTTGACCTGGAGTTCCCGGTACAAAGAGTCGAGCAGCTCAAGGACGGAACGCGCAGCGTAGTGGTGCAGGGCAGCCTGGATGGGCAAGCCATCGGTTTTGCCATCGAGTTCCACCCAAACTGGAAGGCCAAGCGCATCGAAGGCACGGAGCAATCGGTCTATTGGGGAACCGGGCGCTTTGTGAGTACGGGCGGCGATACCGACCGCTTCGTCGTGGCGCTGGCGCGCCTGTATGGCCTGGGTGCAGCCGGCCGGCAGGCAAAAGCGAGCGTGGAGGCTGAAGTGGTGGGGCTGGGGAGCGATCCGGCCAATATGACGGCTGCGCCGACCCGGATGAAGTTCTTCTTCCAGGGCGACGGCTCGGAGGGGCAGTACAGCGAAGTCTTCATCAATACCGACTTGCAGCGGGGCGTCCTGCAGTTCAACGAAAAGGACCTGGATTACCGGACGCCCCTGGTCGGCAACCTGGCGAAATAATCAGAGCTGGCGGGCTTCGAAGGTATTGCACTGGGCGATCTCGCCCGATTCGATGCCGCGGGTGAACCAGCGCACGCGCTGTGCCGAGCTGCCGTGGGTGAAAGAGTCCGGCATCACTTCGCCGCCCGACTGCTTTTGCAGCGCGTCGTCGCCGATGGCGGTGGCCGCGTTCAAGGCTGCTTCCACATCGCCTTTTTCGATGATGCTGCGGGCGCGGTTGGCGTGGTAGGCCCAGACGCCGGCGAAGCAGTCGGCCTGCAGTTCCAGGCGCACCGACAGGGCGTTGGCCTGGCGTTCGGAGGCGTTGCGCTGGGCGTTATGCACCTTGTCGCTCAAGCCCATCAGGTTTTGCACATGGTGGCCGACTTCGTGCGCTACCACATAGGCCTGGGCGAATTCGCCGGGCGCTCGGAAGCGCTGCTCCAGCAGGCGGAAGAAGTCGAGGTCGATGTAGATGTCCTGGTCGCCGGGGCAGTAGAACGGCCCGGTGGCGGAGCGGCCGGTGCCGCAGGCGGTCTGGATAGCGCCAGTGAAGACCTTCATCTTGGGCATCTGGTAGGTGCCGCCGTTGCGGCGGAACAGGTCGGTCCAGACGTCTTCCGTATCGGCCAGCACGACCTTCATCAACTTGTATTCGCGGTCATTGGCTTCGGTGCGCGGGCGCTGTTGCTGCTGCTGGCTTACCTGGACCGGGCCGCCGCCGCTCAGCAGGCCCAGGATGGTCATCGGATTGACGCCCAATACCCAGCCGCCAATCAGTGCCACCACAATCGTGCCGATCCCGATCGATCGGCCGCCGAAACCGAAGCCGCCGCCACCGCCGCCTTCGCCACGGTGATCTTCGACGTTATCGCTTTCCCGGTTACCTTCCCAACGCATTTTTTAACTCCTTGTTTATTTTCGCTAAGTGTAACGCATTGGTGCGCAGCGCTGGCGCACGTAGAATGCCGGGAATGAAGATTGAACGCAAAACGAAGGTCCTGGCGCTGGCCGCCGTGATGGTATTGGCAACTGTGGCCGGCGGCGCCTGGTATTACCAGCGGTTAAAGGAACGCGGCAGTGTGCCTTGTGCGCAGCAGCCGCCTTCCCAATTCAGTCCCTATTGCCTGGCGCAGTCGCAGGCAGCCGCGGGACGTGGCGACCTGGCTGCGATGGCGGCGCTGGTGGAGTATTTCGACAAACGCCAGCCGGCCGAGGCACTCCGCTGGACGCGGGCTGCAGCGAAACTGGGCGAGCCGCGTGCGATCGGGCGCGTGCTGTCCGCATGCGGTGCTGCCGGTCCGTTTTCGGTTGAGGAGGCGCAGGCATTGCTGCCGGCGGCGCCGATGCTGGCAGCGCTGGATTTCCGCCTCGGCGGCTCTTGTGCACCGGCGGACCTGGAGGCGGCACGTGCCCTCGAGCCGGCGCAATTGCTGGCGGCACAAGATGGCGCCGGCCTGTGCAAGGTGGCAGTGCGGTACGGTTTGCTGCGCTTGTCGCCCGATGGGGCAAAACTGGATTCCCAGGCGGCACAGCAACTGCTGGCGGAGTGCGAGCGCCGCCAGCAAGTACCGGCCATTGCCCGCAAAGAAGCGGAAACGGTGCGGCAAATGCTGGCGCGTGAAATCAACCCGGTCCGCATCAGCGTTGATTGACCCAGACCGGGGCTGACCATAGCTGCTTGCCGTCGTCCTGCGTGATGCGGGCGTAGTAAAAATGTGGGCCGGGCTGCGGGGTGACGCTATGCAGCATCGCGTTCACGCCAGGCAGGGGGCTTGGTTCGCCGCCACGGCCCGGCACGCCTTCGATGATGTCCAGCGCTGCGATGCCGCGCCCGGCCGTGCTGGTGTAATGCACTTGCAGTTGGAGCGGGCCACGGTTGTCCATTTGGGCGCCCATCAGGTTGCCGTTGGCGGTAAGCGCAATGGCGGCCTGCTTGTCCATTGTCGCGAACACGCGGCGGGCGCTGATGGCGTCGAGCAGGGCTTCCCGCGTCGGCGCGGTGCCGGCCGGCAGCAGGATGCCGGTGCGGTTGCTGTAGGAGGCGCCCCAGTTGGCGCAGTGGTTGTCCTGGTCGCTGCTGAATGCCAGCCGGTAGCCGGCTTCCAGCAACTTGCCGCAGGCTTCTTCGTAAAAGCTGTGGCGTGGCTCGCCCTCGTCAAGGCGTTTCGAGAAGGCGCTGCTGTTCATGACTTCGCACAGGGCCATGACGGCGCCACCATCTGCGCTAAAGGCCAGCGGCATGCCGTTGATCGGGAACTGGCCGCGGCCCGGATGGTTGAACTGGCCCAGCCAGCCTTGTTCCTTCATCAGCGTATACAAGGCGGCGTAGTCGTTCTTCGGCGTGACCACGTCGGCAAAGGGCTCGCCGCTGGCGCTGCGTTCCCAGCCCAGCAGTGCAGGGCTGTTCAGGATGTTGAGGTGGCCACCGCCGCTGATGACGCCCCATTCCATGCCGTACATCGCGACAAATCCGGGGTGTCGGGCGCTGTACTGCTCGGCGCTGGCAATGCCCATGCGGTAAAGCTGGCGCGCGGCCAGCGGGTCCGCATTGGGATCGCTGCCTTCGCTGGCGTCGTACATATGGTTGTGCTCCGACGTGAGCAGGAATTGCAGGCCGTGCTGCCGGGCGAACTGGTAGGCGTCTTCGGGGCCGAAAGCGCCTGTGCGGGGCGCCTGGGCGCCGTGGCAGCTGGCAGGATCGCCGCCGCCGTCACTATGGTTGGTCTGGCTGTGGAGGTTGCCGTACACAATGTCGAAGGCGAGGCCGTCAAGGCGCGCCGGACCGGTGCCGTCCATTGCCACGCCGGCGGGAGCTTGCAGCAGCGCCGGCTGCCCAACCGCAATCGGGCGCTGCTGGCGGATATTGCCTGTTTGCAGGCGCAACACGTAGATTCCTGTTGGCAGGGCGGCCGGGGCGCGCCATGTCACCGCTGCCTGGCCGCTTTCTCCGCGCAAGACGTGGCGTCCGCGCCACTGGCGGACCAGGCCGCCATCTGGCCGATACAGGCCCAAAGTCCAGTTCACGCGGCGCGCCGCATTTGCACCGGGAAGTGTAAAGTGCACTATGAAAGTCCGACTCGCGCCTGGTGAAGAGGGCTGAAAAGCGGCCTCCAGCATGGCATCGAATTCACGGTGTTCCAATACCGGCGTGGGTGGCGGGGCCGGCGGGTGGGGTGGCGCGGCGCTGGCGGGCGCGGCAAGGCCGATGGCCGCGAAATGCATGCAGGCTAGGAAATTCCGGCAAGCCCGGGATGCCGGTAAGATGTGGAATCCATTTTTCATGATGAGCCCTCCTGTCGCGCTTTGGACCAGGGGGAGATGAATTGGTTCCGTTCAGGGCTGCTTTAATAGTATGCTGCTTAAATGCAAGACTTTTCTCAATGGATGAGGCGTAAGTGGCGTGGCCTGGGAGGCGGGCGGATCTTCCTATGGCTGCTCGGCCTGTCATTGGCATCCGCCGTTGGCGCGACCTTGTACGCCGTTACCTCCAATACGGTGGAGGACGAGGCGCAACTGCGCTTTGACAATTTGAACAGGGCCACCCAGTACAGTATTTCGGCGCGCGTGAAAGCCTATTCGGACGTGGTGCGCGGACTGGTGGCGCTGTTCCAGACATCCGACCATGTCACCCGGCTGCAATTCCGGCAGTATGTGACGACCCTGAACATCAGCAAGCACTACCCGGCACTTGAGGCAATCAACTATGCGCCGAACGTGCCGCATGCGGAGCGCGACGCCTTCGTGGCCGCAGTACGGGCCGATACCAGCCTGGCTCCCGGCGGCTATCCCAAATTCGACATCAAGCCGCCCGGCAAGCGCGAACAGTATGCGCCCCTGACTTACCTGGAGCCGATGGGCCTGATGATGGAAAAGTTTGGCGTCGATATCACTGCCAATCCAGCCATCGACCGTGCCATGCAGTTGTCGCGCGACACGGGCGAGATCAGCGCGTCCGGCCAGCCGGTGCTGCTCAAGCAGCCGGTGCCGCATATCGGGCTCGGCATGCGCCTGCCGGTCTACAAGCGCGGCATGCCGGTGGACGATGTGAACAGCCGCCGCGCCAATTTTATCGGCACGGTCGGCATTGGCTTTTCGGTGTCCAAGCTGATCCAGGGCGCCATCGACGAGATGGCGGACCGCCAGGTGCACATGATCCTGTACTCGGACGCGTCCACCGATCCCGAAAAGCGCAACCTGACCATCGAAGCGGACGACCGCCTGCTGTTCAACGATAACGGTTCGATCGACAAGCCGGCTGCTTTGCCGGGCGATCCCGGCGACTATTTCATCTCGGTGCTGCCGATCGATTTCAACGGCAGCCTGTGGAAAGCCCAGTTCTATGCGCGCAAGGACGCGATGATCGTCGGCTTCGACCGCTGGATTCCCTACCTGGCGCTGGTCACGGGATTTGCCGGCACGCTGCTAATTTACGGCTACCTGTTCACCATGTATTCGCAACGGCGCAACGCGCTCGAGCAGCGCCGCCTGCTCGATAGCGTGCTCGATAACGTGGAGGCGCATGTCTACATGAAGGACCAGGACCGCCGCTACGTCTACGTCAACGCCAAGATGGCGGAAGTGATCGGCTTGCCGGTGGAGGATATTATCGGCCGCCTGGACATCGAAGTGATGCGCAAGCGCGAGGCCGACGATGCGTGGCTGGAAGACCATGTGGTGCTGACGGACCGCCAGAAGCGCTCGGGTGAAGCGAGCTACACCGATCGCCACGGCGTGGTGCACCACCTGTGGACGGTGAAGGCGCCCGTGCGGCTGGAGAAGGATGTCACGGTGGTGATCGCGCTGTCGACCGATGTCACCGAGCTGCATATGCTTAAAGAGCAGGCGCGCGCGGCCAACCAGGCCAAGAGCGATTTCCTGTCCAATATGAGCCATGAGATCCGCACGCCGATGAATTCCGTGATCGGCATGGCGCACCTGGCGCTGAAGGGCGCCACCAATCCGAAGCAGAAGGATTACCTGCAAAAGATCTACCATTCGGGCCAGCACCTGCTGGGCATCATCAACGATATCCTGGACTTCTCCAAGATCGAGGCCGGCAAGCTGGACCTGGAAGTGCTGGACTTCGCACTGGAGTCGCTGCTGACCAATATTTCCGGCCAACTGGGCGATGCGGCCAGCCGCAAAGGGCTGGAGCTGGTGTTTGAAATTTGGCCGGGCCTGTCGCACCAGTTGCGCGGCGACCCGTTGCGGCTGGAGCAGGTGCTGCTGAACTTCACCAGCAACGCCATCAAGTTCTCTGAGAACAACAAGATCTACATCCGCGCGCGGCCGGTCGAGGATCGCGACAACTACACCGTGGTGCGCTTCGAGGTGCAGGACAACGGCATCGGCATGACGCCGGCCCAGGTATCGAGCCTGTTCCAGTCCTTCCACCAGGGCGACACTTCGACCACCCGCAAATACGGCGGCACGGGCCTGGGCCTGGTGATCAGCAAGCAGCTGGCGGAGCTGATGGGCGGTACGGTCGGCGTGGAAAGCGAGCCAGGCAAAGGCTCCACCTTCTGGTTTACGGCCAAGCTGCAAAAGGGGACCCACCTGCTGCAAGCCGCCGACACCAATGCGCTGCAGCCGGACATGCTGGCGCCGATCCACGGCGCTTCCATCCTGCTGGTCGAAGACAATATATTCAGCCAGCAAGTGGGCCAGGAGTTGCTGGAAGATGCCGGCGCCACGGTGGTGGTGGCCAACAACGGCAAGGAAGCCATCGACCTGTTGATGAAAGAGCATTTCGACTGTGTGCTGATGGACGTGCAGATGCCGGTGATGGACGGTTACGAGGCCACCCGCATCATCCGCGCCCATCCGAAGCTGTCCGGCACCCTGATCATCGCCATGACGGCCAACGCCGGCCGCGAGGACCAGGCGCGCTGCCTGGCCGCCGGCATGGACGAATTCGTGACCAAGCCGATTGCGCCGAACCTGCTGTTCTCGGTGCTGTCCAAGTGGATGAGCCAGCGCGCGGCGGAGGGCCGTGTGGCGCAGGTGCGCAGCACCACCACGCCGGGCCAGCCGCTGCCGCAGCCGGCGCCCGCGCCGGCGCCTGAACCTGCCGCCGCGGCGGATGCCGGCGCTGGTGGCGAGCCGGAGCTGTTCGACCTGCGTGCCCTGGCCCAGACCTTCGGCAACAAGCCGGAAAAGATGCGCAAGTACGCCAATATGTTCATCGATTCGGCGCAGGATGGCTTGCGCGAAGTACAGGTCGCGCTGGAGGCGGGAGATATCGTGCGCCTGTCGGAGCTGGGCCACCGCATCAAGTCTTCAGCGCGCGCGGTGGGCGCCATGAGTTTTGCTGACCTGTGCCTGGCGCTGGAAAAAATGACGCCGGCCGACGGCATCGACCGCGCCCGCGCCATCGTCATCCAGATGCAGCCTTTGCTGGACCACCTGCGCGAGCATATTGCGCAAGAAATGAACGCCAATATTCCCGGATAGCCGTCTTTGCGGCGATAATGGCGTTCCACGCTATTTCGCTGCTTTTACATGGCCCAGAGCATTCAACCCGGACTCCTGATTTTGCACGGCAACCAGCTCGAAGAGCTGCGTAGCGCCGTGTTCCAGTGGTTGCGTGGACATCCGCTGGCGCCGCTGGAGCAGGAGATCTTCCTGGTGCAGTCGAACGGGGTGGCGGAATGGCTGAAGATCGCGCTGGCGGAGGAAACGGGCTTGTGCGGCGCCACCCGCGTTGCGCTGCCGGCGCGGCTGCTGTGGGAAATCTACCGGGGCATGCTGGGCCACGCGCGCGTGCCGCCGATTTCCGCCTTCGACAAGGGACCTTTGACCTGGCGCCTGATGCGCTTGCTGCCGCAATTGCTGGCGCAGGAGGCTTTTGCGCCGCTGCGCCATTTCCTGCGCGACGGCGATCCGGAGCGCCGCCTGCAGCTGGCCGAACGCCTGGCCGACTTGTTCGACCAGTACCAGGTGTACCGCGCCGACTGGCTGGAAGACTGGGCTGCCGGCCGCGACCAGTTGCGCAATGCGCGCGGCGAGGCGGTGCCCCTGGCGGCCGACCAGCGCTGGCAGGCCGAGTTATGGCGTGCCGTGGCGGCCAGCGTGCCGGAAGAAGAGCGCGGCCTGGGGCGCGCCAGCGTGCATGCTGCTTTCGTCGAGGCGGTGCAGCGCGGCGATGCGCCGCTGGGCCGCCTGCCGCGCCGCATCGTGCTGTTCGGCGTCTCGGCGCTGCCTTACCAGACCTTGCAGGCCATGGCCTCGCTGGCGCGCTTCACCCAGGTGGTGATCGCGGTGCCCAATCCCTGCCGCTACTACTGGGGCGACATCATCGAAGGGCGCGACCTGCTGCGCGCGGCGCGCCACCGCCACGCGGCGCGCAAGGATATCGACCTGTCGGCGGTGCCGCTGGAAGCGCTGCACGCGCACAGCCACCCGCTGCTGGCAAGCTGGGGCCGCCAGGGACGCGACTACATCCGCATGCTGGACGAATTCGACACCGCCAGCGACCTGGAAGGGCGCGACGACAAGCTGCGGGTGGACCTGTTCGGCGACGAAGCAGGCGAATCCCTGCTGGCGCAAGTGCAGGCCGCCGTGCGCGACATGCTGCCGCTGGCCGAGCATCCGCGAATTCCTCCCGAGGACAGCGACCGTTCGATCGAGTTCCACGTGGCGCACAGCGTGCAGCGCGAAGTCGAAATCCTGCACGACCAGTTGCTGGCCATGTTCGCAGCCGATCCTTCCCTGCGGCCGCGCGACGTGGTGGTGATGGTGCCGGACATCGATGTCTTCACCGCCTCGATCCGCGCCGTGTTCGGCCAGCACCGCCGCCACGATCCGCGCTTCATTCCGCACGAAATCGGCGACGTGAACGACCGCAGCGTCAATCCGCTGATGGTGGCGCTGGAATGGCTGCTGCGGCTGCCGCAGCAGCGCTGCCGCCAGAGCGAGGTGCGCGACCTGCTGGACGTGCCGGCACTGGCGCGACGATTCGGGCTGTCCGAAGACGATTTGCCGACGCTCGGCCAGTGGATCGAAGGGGCCGGCGTGCGCTGGGGCCTGGATGCCGGGCACCGCGCGGGCCTGGGCCTGGCGCCGGCGGGCGAGCAGAATGCCTGGATGTTCGGCGTGCGCCGCATGCTGCTCGGTTATGCAGCCGGCAACGGCGCGGCCTATGCAGGCGTCGAACCGTATTCGGAAGTGGGCGGGCTGGACGCGGCCCTGGCCGGCTCGCTGGCGCAATTGATCGAAGCCTTGCTGGCCTGGCGCGAACGCCTTGGGGTGGCGCGCCGTCCTGCCGAATGGGCGGAACAGGCGCGACTGCTGCTGGCCGGCTTCTTCAGCGACCGCGACGAAAGCGACCGCCTGACGCTGGCGCGCCTGGACGACGCGCTGGATAAATGGCTGGAGACCTGCGAAGACGCCGGCTTCGACGAAGAGGTTCCGCTGGCAACCCTGCGCGAAGCCTGGATGGGCGGCCTTGACGAACCGTCGCTGGAGCACCAGTTCGTGTCGGGCGGCGTGACCTTCTGCACCCTGATGCCGATGCGCGCGGTGCCGTTCCGCGTGGTGTGCCTGCTGGGCATGAACGATGGCGATTTCCCGCGCCGCGCCAGCCGCGCCGATTTCGACCTGCTGGCCTTGCCCGGCATGGCGCGTCCAGGCGACCGCTCGCGCCGCGACGACGACCGCTACCTGATGCTGGAAGCCGTGCTGGCGGCGCGCGACAAGCTGTATGTGAGCTGGGTCGGCCGCAATGTGCGCGACAACAGCGAACAGCCGCCATCGGTGCTGGTGGCCCAGTTGCGCGACTACCTGCACGCCGGCTGGGGCCTGGACCTGGCCGCCCGCACCACCTTGCACGCGCTGCAGCCTTTCAGCCGCGCCTACTTCGAGCGCGGCGGCCTGTTGACGTTCGCCGGCGAATGGCGCGCAGCGCACGAGGACGGCGACGCCGATGCCGGCGCGGCGCCGTTGCCGCCGTACGAGGTGGAAGAGGGTTTCCGGCTGCGGCTCTCGACACTGGCTGCCTTCCTGCGCCAGCCGGTGCGCCATTTCTTCCGCCAGCGCCTGGGGGTGTACTTTGCCGAATCGGCGATGGTGGGCGAGGATGAAGAGCCTTTCCAGCTCGATGGCCTGGAGCGCTACACCCTGGAAGATGCAATGCTGGCGGACAGCGGCGAGATGGAAGCGGTGGAAGACGTGCGCGCCAGCTTGCAGCAGCGCGGCCAGCGCCTGCGGCGCCAGGGCGTGCTGCCGATCGGCCTGATCGGCGACCGCGTGCTGGAGGAACTGGTCGACGAGCTGGTGCCGGTCCGCACGGCGTGGCTGTCCCTGCGCGGGACCTATGCCGAGGATGCGCCGAAGCTGGCGATCCAGCTGGAACTGGCCGGCCTGCCGCTGGAAGACTGGATCGACCAGTTGCATCGTGCCCAGGGCGCTACGGCCTGGCTGATGCAAATGTCCTCGCGGGTGTGCGACAAGTCCGGAGCGCTTCGTGGCGAAAAACTGATTCCGATGTGGCTGCGCCAGCTCGCGGCAGCTGCGCAGGGCCAACCGGTGACCGGTTTCCTGGTGGCGCGCGACGCGATCGTCGTCATGGAGCCGCTTGAGCCGCACGCCGCGCATGCGGTCCTTACCCGCATTGTGGAACTATGGGTGGAGGGCATGGACCAGCCATTGCCGGCTGCATGCAAGACCGGGCTCGCGCTGGTGATGGAAGGCGACCCGCGCAGTGTTTACGACGGCGGCTTCGAGCTCTCCGGCGAGAACGAAGACCCGTGCCTGGCCCGGTTGTGGCCTGACTTTGCCGCCCTGGCTGCGCAAGCAGGGTTTGCGGAGAAAAGCCGCGCGCTGTACCAGCCGCTGGCGGACTGGCTGGCGCAGTCGGTAGCGGTGCAGCCGATCGAAGGCGAAGCGGAGGGCGGGGAATGAGCATCGCGCTGAATCCGCTCGATTTCCCGCTGCACGGATCGCGCCTGATCGAAGCCAGCGCCGGCACCGGCAAGACCTGGACCATTGCCGCCCTCTACGTGCGCCTGGTGCTTGGCCATGGTGGCGGGAACGCCTACCGCCGGCCGCTGATGCCGAATGAAATCCTGGTGATGACGTTCACGCGCGCGGCCACGCGCGAACTGTCGAACCGGGTGCGCGAACGCCTGGTGGAAGCGGCAGCCTACTTCCGCGCCGAAGCGCCGCTGGCGCCCGATGCCTACCTGGATGCGCTGCTGGAAGAGTTGCCCGACCAGGCAGCGCGCCAGCAGGCAGCGTATCGCCTGCAACTGGCAGCCGAAACGATGGACGAGGCGGCGATCTTCACCATCGACGCCTGGTGCCAGCGCATGCTGCGCGAACACGCCTTCGACAGCGGCAACCTGTTCGACGAAGAGCTGCTCAGCGACGAGGCGGCGCTGTATGAAGACGCAGTGCACGATTACTGGCGCCAGCAGGTGTATCCGCTGGGCGAGCAGGCACTGCGCGTGCTGCTTGGCGCCTGCCGCGACGTGTCGGCACTGGGCCGCAGCGTGCGCGACCTCGCGCGCAGGCCTGATGCCGCCGGGATGGCCGGCAAGGAGCCGCTGGGCGCCATGATCGGCCGCATTCAAAGTGAACAGCAAGCCGCGCTGGCCGGGCTCAAGCAAGGCTGGGCAGAACGGGCGAACCGCATGGAAAGCTGGATTGCGGCCCAGCGCGAGGCCAACCCGAAATGCTTCAACGGCACCAAGCTGCGCGCCGATTCCGTCGCAAAATGGTTTGCTGCCTTGCGCGACTGGGCCGCCGACCCTGCGCTGGCGGAGCCGGACATGAACGCCACGCCGTGGTTCCGCCTGACCCCGGCCGGCATGATCGACGCCTGCGCCAAAGGCTTCGCTCCCGACATCCCGGCCGATTTCGAAGAAATAGCGCCGCTGCGGCGCGCGCTGGATGCCATCGAGCCGCTGCGCCACCACGTCTTGCGTCACGCTGCCGCCACGATTGCCGCCCGCATGGAGGAATTGAAACGCCAGCAGCGCCTGTTCGGCTTCGCGGACATGCTGGAGCGCCTGCGCAGCGCCCTGGAAGGCGGCAACGGAGCGGCGCTGCGCCAGCGCATCGTCACGCAATATCCGGTGGCGATGGTCGATGAATTCCAGGATACGGCGCCGAGCCAGTACCGCATTTTCAACCTGCTGTACCAGGTGGCCGCCAATGACCCGGATCTCGGCCTGTTCCTGATCGGCGACCCGAAACAGTCGATTTACGGCTTCCGCGGCGCCGACATCTACAGCTATCTGGATGCGCGGCGCGCCACCGAAGGGCGCCATTACCAGCTGGGCACCAACTACCGTTCCACCGCGCAGGTCGTGGCGGCGGTGAACCAGGTCTTCCTGCATGCGGAAGGCGTGGCCGGGCAGGGCGGCTTTGCGCGCGGGGCGTTCCGCTTCCGCACCGGCGAGGGCAACCCGCTGCCGTTCGACGCGGTGGGCGCGCGCGGCCGCGCGGAGCGGCTGGTCGGCCCGTCCGGCGATATCCAGGCGCTGACAGCCGGCTGCACAATGGAGCAGCTGGGCGCCGACGCCTACCGCGAATACTTCGCGGAGCAGTGCGCCGAGCATATCGCCTGCCTTTTGAACAATCCGGCTACCGGCTTCCAGGGCAGCGAAGGGTTCAGGCGCCTGCAGCCGGCCGACATCGCCATCCTGGTACGCGACCGCCGTGAAGCTGCCGCCGTGCGCCGCTCGCTGCAACGGCGCCTGGTGCCGAGCGTCTACCTGTCCGACAAAGATTCGGTGCTCTCCAGCGATGAAGCAGCGGACATGCTGCGCTGGCTCTCGGCAGTCGCCAACCCGCTCGATGGCCAGCTGGCGCGCACCGCGTTTGCCACCCGCACCGCCAACCTGCCGCTTGCCGAACTGGCCCAGTTTTCGGCCGACGAACTGGCCTGGGAGCGCCGCGTCGAGCAGCTCAAGGAGCTGCACGTGGTGTGGCAGCGCCAGGGCGTGCTGGCCATGCTGCGCCGTTTCATCCACGACCTTGGCTTGCCGGCGCAATTGCTGGCGCGGCCAGGCGGCGAGCGCAGCCTGACCAACCTGCTGCACCTGGCCGAGCTGCTGCAGCAGGCCAGCCGCCAGCTGGAAGGCGAGCAGGCGCTGATACGCTGGCTGGCGGAACAGATCGACGACGAGACGGACGGCGGCGACGAGCGCGTGCTGCGCCTGGAGTCGGACGCGGAGCTGGTCAAGGTGGTCACCGTGCACAAGTCCAAGGGCCTGGAGTATCCGCTGGTCTACCTGCCGTTTGCCGTTACCGTGCGCAAGGTCGACAAGCGCAACCGCACCTTCTTCGAATACACCGATGCCGACGGCGAGCGCCGCATCGACATGCGCCTGTCCGACGAAGGCCAGGAGGCGGCGGAAGCTGCCCGCATCGGGGAAGACCTGCGCCTGCTCTATGTGGCGCTGACGCGGGCCCGGCATTTCCTGTGGCTTGGCGTGGCCGCGCTGCCGGCGCGCAAGAAGGATGAAAATACCCTGCATGATTCGGCCCTGGGCTACCTGCTGACAGGCGGGGAGCCGCTGCCTGCCGGCCAGTTGCTGGAAAGCTGGCAGCGGTTGCGCGGCGACTGCGATGCCATTTCCATCGCCTTGCTGGAGCCTTCCGTGCCGGTGACGCGCCTGGCGCGCGCGGTAGAACCGCCGCCGCTGGAAGCACCGCTGGCCTACCAGGGCGAGTTTGAGCGCGACTGGTCTGTCGGCAGCTTCACCTCGCTGGCAAGGCGCAGCGGCAGCGAGCCGCTGCCGGCGCCGATGCACGCCTCGCAAGAGACCCTGCTGGAAGGCGAAGAAGAGGGCGCAACGCTGCGCATCGAAGACACGGCCTGGCACCGCTTCCCGCGCGGCTCCGTGCCCGGCAACTTCCTGCATGACCAGCTTGAAGCACTGGCGCGCGACGGCTTTGCTTCGATCCACCTGGAACATTACGCTGAACGCGCCGCGCGCCAGATCAAGCGTGCAGGCTGGGGCCATCGCGAAGCCGATACCCTGGAATGGCTGCGCGTGATCGCCACCACGGAACTGCCGCCGCTTGGCAGCGCGCTGGACGCGATCGGGCAACTGCTGCCGGAAATGGAATTCTGGTTCCCGAGCGAGCGCCTGGACACCGGGAAGCTGGACCACCTGTGCCGCCAGCACCTGCTGGATGGCATTGCCCGTCCCGGCCTGCCGCAGCGCGAGCTGCACGGCATGCTGAAAGGCTTCTGCGACCTGGTATTCGAGCACCAGGGCCGCTACTGGGTACTGGACTACAAATCGAACGCGCTGGGCGGCGGCGATGCGGCCTACCACAAGGCTGCCCTGGCGCACGGCATGGCAGCGCACCGCTACGACGTGCAGGGAGCGATCTACATGCTGGCCTTGCACCGCCTGCTGCGCACGCGCCTGGGCGAGGCCTACGACCCGGCCACGCAACTGGGCGGCGCGATCTTCTACTTCCTGCGTGGGGTGGGCAATGAGCAGACGCGCGGCTGCTACCTGCTGCCGCCGGATGCGGAACTGCTGGATGGACTGGACGGGCTTTGCCAATGAGTTTTTACGAACATACCGACATGCTGGCCGAAGGCGGCATGCTGCGCCGGCTGGGGCCGGTGTTTGCACGCTTCGTCACCTCGCTTGCGCCGGACGGCAGTCCCGCATCGGGCACGCCGCTGGCGTTGGCCTGCCTGCTGCTGTCCGAGCTCGAAGGCCGCGGCCACAGCTGCCTGCACCTGTCGGCGCTGGCCGGCGATCCGTCAGCCATGCTGGGCTGGGGCGAGGACGACTGGCAAAGCCTGTGCGAGGAAGCCGGCGAGCTGCCGCAAGGACTGGCGGCCTGGCATGCATTCCTGCAGGCTTGCCCGCAAGTGCTGGCCTGGCCTGGCGGCGCCGACACAGGCCAGCCGCTGGTGCTGGCCGGCGGCCGCCTGTACCTGCGCCGCTACTGGTCGGACGAAAACACCGTGGCCGATGCAGTGCGTGCCCGCACCGGCACCGGCGAGGCGGCGCAAGGCCACCCTGAACCATCCCCCTCGCTGGTGCGCGAATGGCTGGACCGGCTGTTCACGCATGCCACGCGCGAGGGTGGCGCCGACTGGCAGAAAATCGCCTGCGCAGTCGCGACGCGCGGCGGGCTGGCAGTGATCACCGGCGGACCCGGTACCGGCAAGACTTATACGGTAGCGCGGCTGCTTGCCCTGCTGTTCGCGGTCGAAGGCCCCAAGGCCGGCCAGTTGCGCGTGGCGCTCGCGGCCCCTACCGGCAAGGCCGCCGCGCGGCTGAAGCAAGCCATCGACGGCGCGCTGGAAGACCTGGAGCAAAGCCTTGGCGGTGCATTGCCGCTGCGGGAACTGGCGCAGCGCATGGGCGGCGCCCGCACCCTGCATTCCCTGCTTGGCGCCCGCCCGGACACCCGTGCCTTCCGCCACAACGCCGGCCACCCGCTGGATGTGGACGTGCTGATCGTCGACGAAGCCTCGATGGTGCACCTGGAAATGATGGCGGCGCTGCTGGACGCCTTGCCGCAGGGCGCGCGCCTGGTCCTGCTGGGCGACAAGGACCAGCTGGCATCGGTGGAGGCGGGCTCGGTGCTGGGGGACCTGTGCCATGACGCGCAAGCCGGCGGCTATGGCGCCGCCACGGCGGCCTTTGTGGCAGCGGCATCCGGCCAGGCCATTCCGCCTGAATTCCTTGGCAATGCCGGCGCCCTGGCGCAGCAGACGGTCATGCTGCGCCAGAGCCGCCGTTTCGGCGGTCCTATCGGCCAGCTGGCCATCGCCGTCAACAATGGCGATGCAGAAGCCGCCCGCGCCGTACTGCGCGCCGACTGCGGCGGGCAACTGCACTGGAATGAAGCAGCGCAGCAGGAAGACATGCTGCGCCTGGCGGTGGAAGGCTACCGGCCTTTCCTGGAAATGCTCAGGCAAGGCGCCGGCGCTGCCGGACACGATGCCTGGGCCGCCGGTGTGCTGGCCGCCTTTGAAGGCTTCCGACTGCTGTGCGCCGTGCGCGAGGGCGAATGGGGCGTGGCGGGACTGAACGACAGCATTGCGCAGCGCCTGGAAGAGCAGCATTTGCTGAAGCGGCGCGGCGACTGGTACGTCGGCCGCCCGGTCATGGTCACGCGCAACGATTATGCGACGGGCGTGTACAACGGCGACATCGGCCTGGTGCTGCCCGATCCGGCGCGCGCCGGTTCGCTGCGCGTGTATTTCTCGGATGGCGGCCAGGTACGCAGCGTGCTTGCCACCCGCCTGCGCAATGTGGAAACCGCATTCGCGATGACGGTGCATAAATCGCAGGGCTCGGAATTCAGCCACACCGTGCTGGTGCTGCCGCGCGAAGCATCCAGCGTGCTGGCACGGGAACTGGTCTACACTGGCATCACGCGCGCCCGCCAGCGCTTTACGCTGTTGACGCCGAATCCTGGAGTATTGCCGGACGCGATCCGGCGCCGCACCGAGCGCACCAGCGGCTTACGCAGCCTGCTCGCCTGAGCCGCCGGCTGCCTGCAAGTCGGCATGGATCGCCTGCAGCGCCGCATCCAGCTCCGGCGCCAGCACGGCCAGTTCGGGCGCAGCGTCGCCGCCGGCGCGCAGCGCACCGGCCACGCCTGCCGCCGCCTGGCGCAAGTGCTCCAGCCCCAGTTGTGCCGACAGTCCGGCCAGGGCGTGCGCCATGCGCTGCGCACGCTGGCGGTCGCCCTGCGCCACGGCTTCGCCAATTGCCACATGGACGGCAGCCTGGCTTTGCAGGAACTGGCCCAGCATCTTGCGCAGCTGCGGGCGGTTGTCGTGCTGCCGCGCCAGCGCACCGGCCATGTCGGCGCCGAGCGCGGCCAGTGCGGGGAAGGCCGCCTGCGCTGCCGCCTGGGCCTCGGCGCAGGCGATGGCGCCCGGCAGCGGATGGCGGAACAGGGCGGTGAAGACAAAGCGGTTGCCTTCCGCCGGGTCGCTCTCCAGCAGCAGGTGGCCGCCCAGCATGGCCGCCAGCTGGCGCGCCACCGACAGGCCCAGTCCTGCAGCGGAGTCGCCGGGCCCCACCGGTTCATAGAGCTGGACTGCCGCGTCGCGTGCCGCGCCGGTGTCGCGTACTTCCCAGCGCAGCACGGTGCCGTCCGCGCTGCCGGCGTCTTCGCGCCGCAGCAGCATGTGCACCTTGCCGCGCTCGGTAAATTTGACGGAATGGGCCAGCAAATGCTGCAGCAGCTGCTGCAGGCGCGCTGCGTCGCCGACCACTTCCTCCGGCAATCCTGGCTCAACGGAGCATTCGAGCAGCAGCCCTTTGGCTTGCGCCGCGGCCCGCCATTCGGCGCAAGCCTGTTCGGCCGCATGGCGCACGCTGAACGCGCATTCCTCCATATGGAGCTTGCCCGCTTCGATGCGCGAGAAGTCGAGGATGTCGTTAAACATCGCCATCAGGGTGGCGGCAGCGCCATCGACCTGTTCCAGGTAACTGCGCTGGCGCGCATCGAGCGGCCCGCGCAGGGCCAGTTCGGTCAGTCCGATGATGGCATTCAGCGGCGTGCGGATTTCGTGGCCCATGTTCGCGAGGAAGGCGCTCTTGCTGCGGGTGGCGTGGTCGGCTGCTTCGTGGGCTGCGGCGACGGCGCGTTCGGCCTGGCGCAATTCCGTGACGTCGATGCCGAAACTGAGCAGGGCTATTTCACCTTCTTCCAGCGTGCTGTGATGCCAGGCGATGCGGCGCTCGTCGCCCGATGCCGTGTGCAGCAGGTGTTCATGGCCGGCCGGCATGGCGCGGAATTGTTCGGGATGGCCGCCTTCCGGCCACTGCGACACGGCCGACATGGGCAGCAGCGGCAGGTCGCGCCATATGCGTCCCAATACGCTGTCGCGGCTGCAGCCGGTGACCCTGGCTGCCGTTCCGTTGAAGATCAAAACCTCGCCTTCGTGCCCCAATCCCAGCACCAGCATGTCGGCGCTGTTGAGCAGGCGGTCCAGCAGGTGGCGCGTGCAGCGCAGCTTGCGTTCGGATTCGTTATGCGCGACGGCTGCTGCGGCAAGGCTCTCCTGCAGCGCATGCAGGGACGACAGCAGTTGGCCGGCTTCGTCGTGGAAGGGTTCCGGCGGGGGCGATGAAAGGTCGCCGCTGCGCACCCGCTGCGCGATGGCGAGCGCCTGTGCCAGCGGCTGCGTCATGCTGCGGCTGACCAGCCATGCCATGACAACCGCCAGCGCCAGTGAAGCGGCCAGGATCGCCAGCAGCAGCGCGCTGTCGGAGCGGATGCGCTCGGCCGCCTGGCCTTCGGTAAAACGCGCCCGGCTCGCGGCCTGGTTGACCAGGTTGTCCACTACCTGCCGGTGCAGTTCGTAATGGCGCTGCATCTTTGCCAGCGCATGGTCGGCGCGCGGCCGGTCGCCCAGTTCCAGTGCCGGCACCAGCTGGCTGAAGGCTTCGTTATAGAAGGCCGTGGCCTGCGTGTTCGCTTGCTTGAGCGATTGCGCCACGCTCGAGTCGAGCTGGCGCCCCTGCCAGTAATTGACGCGCGCAATCTGCTGGGCGTGCAGGGTACGCAGGCGCTGCGCCAACTGTTCCCTTTCGACCTGGCTGCTGGCCGCGGCCAACTGCTGCGCCACCAGGAAAGATTCGAGGATGTACAGTGGCGGCGGCAGCACGTCCGCGATCAGGTCCTTGCCCTGGATGACTTCAGCATACAAGGGACCGTTGACGCGCAAGGCATCGAGGGTGCGGAACGACCAGAACCCATACAGCAGGAAGCCGCCGGCGAAGATCCCCACGAGGATCGCCAGGCGGCGCGCGAAGCGCAGGTTGCGCAGCAGGTCCATGGTGCCTCTCGGCAGCGAACCCCGTCAGGAGTTTTACATGCGGCGGCGACGGCGTTCCGTTGTGCGCACGGCTTTCTTGCGCGGGCTGGATGCTTTCATCACTTTGGGAGCGTTGTCGCCCGCCAGCAGGCGGCGGATGTTCAGCGCATCCATCAGGCGCGCCGAATTGCCCCCGGCGTTCAGCAGTACCAGGGTTGCTGCGCGGCCGGCTTCCGTGATGCGCATGATCAGGCAGCGGCCCGCTTCTTCGGTATAGCCGGTTTTCGACAGGCCGATGTCCCAGCCCTTGGCGCCGACCAGGCGATTGGTGTTGTGGTACTGCACCATGCGCCCTTTCATATTGATCGCTTCCTCGGTATCGGTCGTGATGCGGCGGATCTCGGGGTACTGGGCGGCAGCCGCGGCCATTTTCACCAGGTCGGCCGCATTCGATGTATTGTTAGGCGACAGGCCGGTCGGTTCGTCGATCTGGGTGCTGGTCATGCCGAGCTGCTTGATCTTGGCATGCACGGCGGCCGTAAAGGCGGCCGGGCCGCCGGGGAAGGTGCGGGCCAGCGCGGCGGCAGCGCGGTTATCGGACGACATCAGCGCCAGTTGCAGCACGTCGCGGCGCGCCAAGGTGGCGCCGACCGGCACGCGCGAGGTGCTGTGCTTGAGCGTATCGACATCGTCTTTGTCGATGCTGATCTGCTCGTCCATATCAAGCTTGGAGTCGAGCACGACCATTGCGGTCATCAATTTAGTCAGGGAGGCGATCGGAACAACGGCGGTGGCGTTCTTCTCGACCAGCACTTTGCCAGTCTCATCCTCGACGACAAGCACGGATTGCGAGCCCAAAGGCACGGCAAACGCGGCTGCGGAGATCGACATCAGCAGGGCTGCGGTGATTTTCTTAAACATGTTCGGATTGATGCGTTCGTTCGGGGCGGAATATCGCTAGATTGGGGGCAATATTCTAAATATGGACGATATCACTATCGGGTTAACTCGTCCAGCAAACGTCAATCATGCGCAACTGAACAATTAAATCCATTGCGTGCGGCACGCGCCGCAGGAATGCTGGTATTGTTATTCGATAATATTTCCTTCTTGAAATTTGCCATGTTGGTAATTGAGAGAATTGCAAAATATCCCTTGCGTGCCTGGGCCGTGGTCGTGCTGCTGGCCGTGGCAGCGGCTTTGCTGGCCGGCAGCGTTTATCGCGCCAACCTGGAACAGGGACGGCTGGAATTATTGAATATCGATGTGCAGCGCGATGCGATTGCCGCCATGTCATTAACCCTGGACAGTAATTTGATGGGTGCGATTTCCCTGCTGGGTTTGATTGAGCCGGATATCAAAAAGGAAAGCACCGAGCCAATTGCGCCTAACCAGCCGAAAATATCGGCCTTATTGGAAAGCGTGGCCCGCAGCCAGCAAATCCAGGGTTTATTTGTGGTCGGCAAGGACGGCTTCGTCAAATCGTCCTGGGACGATAGCGGCAAACCGTCCACCGGCATCGACGTGCGCTTCCGGCCTTATTACAAGGAAGCCATGGCGGGGCGGAACAATATTTACGCCGCCGTCAGCCTGGCGCGCGGCGACCATGCCCTGTATTTCGCGGCGCCGGTCTATGCCGGTATGGCGCGCAGCGGAGATCCGGTCGGCGTGGTGGTGGCGCGCACCGATATGGAAAAACTGGAGCGCCTGCTGGCGCGCAGCGGCCAGGCTGCCATCCTGCTGTCGCCGCAAGGCGTGGTGTTTGCCAGCAGCCGGCACGAATGGCGCGGCATGCTGGCGGGCGAGGTCACGCCGGCCAGGGTTGCTGAAATCCGGGCCGTGCGCCAGTTCGGCAAGCTGTTCGAAGAGAAGGAGCCGCGCCCGCTGCCTGTCAGCCTCGCGCCGGGAATGGTGCAGGGCGAGGGCCGTCATTATGCGGTGGCTTCCGCCGCCGTCGATTGGCATGACCCATCCGGCAGCTGGCAACTGGTGGTGCTGGAAGACCTGGGGCAGAGCGTGCCGCCGGGCAGCGGCGTGCCTGCCGCCGCCATGGCCGCTGCCGTGGTGGTGCTGCTCGGGGCCGCGGGTTTGCGGGCCGTGCGCAGCCAGGCGGCCCAGCATCGCGCCCACCTCGAGCTGGAACGCGTAGCGCGCGAGCAGGAATTGCGCGCCGAGCGCAAGATGCAACTGGCGCAGGTGGCGTTGCACATGCAGCAGGCGCCCGACCGCCATGCCCGGCTCACGGCCTTCCTCGACCAATGCCATCAATTGTTTGGCGCCATGCAAGGCACCATTTACACCGCCGATGCCGAGGGCCTGGCGCTGGCCGCCAGTTATGCCAGCACGGCGCCGCCGCCGCGCCTGGCGCTGGGCGAAGGCTTGCTTGGGCAATGTGCGCTGGAACGCGAGCCGCGCATCGTCGACACCAGCGGCGCGGGCGCCGCGTGGACCATTCGTTCCGGCCTGGGCGGCGCCACTCCCGGCGCCCTGTTGCTGGCGCCAGTGCAGTTGCGCGGCCGCCTGCTGGGGGCAGTGGAGCTGGCGGTGCTGCAGAAACCCGATGCAGCGACGTATGAACAATTCCTGTCAGCGCTAGAACTGCTGGCGATCAATATGACTGAGTAGGAGGGAAACGTGTCCCGCTTGCTGACTAGACTGGAAAAACTGGGCCTGACGTGGAAGCTCGCGCTGGGGTTCGGCGGCAGCCTGTTGATCACGCTGGCGTTCGGGCTGCACAACGTCACCACCCAGGCCCGCCTGCACGACGAGATCCTCGGCATCTACAAGAACGACTTGCTTGGCATTTCCGACGCCAAGGATGCGCTGATCCAGTTCGCCCAGCGCGGCCGCGCGCTGCGGCAAGCCTTGCTGGCGCGCGACAAGGCCGGCCGCGACGCTGCCCTGGCCATGATCGACGAAGCGCAGCGCAGGCAGGACCGCGCCCTGGAAGAACTGCGCCCGCGCATCATCCGCGAAGAAAACCGCAAGAACCTGGCCGAGTTTGAATCGGCCTATGCCGACTACCACCTGCGCGTCGCCGAAGCGGTGCGCCTGCTGCGTGCCGGGCAGGCGGAACAGGCTGCTGCGGTGGTGTCCGATCCGGCCTTCCAGGAACACGGCGTCCGCGCCAACAACGCCTTGACGCGCGTCGCCGAAATCAAGGAAGACAGCGCGCGCCACCAGATCGAAGAAATGCAGGCCCTGTCGCGCTATGAAAAGCAGCTCACCTACGGCTTGCTGGGGCTGAGCCTGGTGCTGGGCGTGCTGTTCAGCTTCCTGGTGGCGCGTTCGGTGCGCCTGCCGTCGGAGCGCCTGCGCAGCGCCGTGCAGCAGCTGGCGAAAGGCAAACTGGGCGCCGAGGTGCCGCTGACGGACTATCCGAACGAGATGGGCAGCCTGGCACGCTCGATCAAGGTGCTGCAGGAAGAAGCCGGCAAGATGGAAGCGCAGCGCTGGCTCAAGACCCACCTGGCGGCAATCGGCAACGACCTGCAGTCGGCGGAAAGCGCGGAAGACCTGGCCACGCGCACGCTGGCGGCGCTGGCGCCGCTGGTGCAGGCCGGCCATGCGGCCTTTTACCGGCATGAGGCGGAGGAGGGCAGCCTGTCGCTGCTGGCCGGCTATGCGATGCGCGGCAGGTCGGCCGCGCAGCAGCGCTTCCTGCTTGGCGAAGGCCTGGTCGGGCAGTGTGCGGCCCAGCGCAAGCCGATCGTCATGCGCCAGGCGCCGGCCGGCTATGTGCGCATTGGTTCCGCCTTGGGCGAAGCCGATCCGGCCAGCATCGCCATCGTGCCGGTGCTGCGCAATGAACGCCTGCTAGGCGTGCTGGAACTGGCCACGCTGGAACCCTACGGCGACCAGGCCCAGGCGCTGCTCGATGGCGCATTGCCGGTGATTGCCATGAACATGGAAATCCTCGAGCGCAACGAGCGCACCCGCGTGCTGGAAGAGCGCAGCCGGCTGGTGCTGGGCTCCGTCAGCGACGGCATCGTCGGCCTGGACCTGGGCGGCCGCGTTACATTCGTCAACCCGGCGGCGCCGGCCTTGCTGGGCTGCGATGAAGGGGAACTGGTGGGCGCCGAATGGCGGCAGGACGGCGAACAACTGGAGCGCAAGGATGGCAGCACCTTCCCGGTCGATTATGTGGACCGGCCGATGTACAAGGACGGCGCCCAGGTCGGTTCGGTGGTGGTGTTCCGCGACATTACGGAACGCAAGCGGCTGGAAGAGGAAATCAAGCGCAGCAACTTCCTGGGCGATATCGCACTGGAGATGACCGACTGCGGCTACTGGGTGGTCGACTACAGCGATCCCGATTACTACACGCAGTCCGAACGCGCGGCACGCCTGCTGGGCGAACCGCCTCGGCCCGACGGCCGCTACCACCTGCAGGATGAATGGTTTGCGCGGCTGGTGGAAGCCGATCCGGAAGGCGCCTTGCGTACGGCGGCGCGGGTGCAGGGCGCACTCGACGGCAGCTACGACAAGTTCGACGCGACGTATGCCTACAAGCGCCCGCTCGATGGCCGCATCATCTGGCTGCATGCGGTCGGCACCGTGGTGCGTGACGAGGAGGACGGCACGCCGCGCTTCATGTACGGCGTGTACCAGGACATCACCGCGCAAAAGGCCGCCGAAGACGAACTGCGCATCGCCAAGGAACAGGCGCAGGCCGCAACCCGGGCCAAGAGCGATTTCCTGGCCAACATGAGCCACGAAATCCGTACCCCGATGAATGCCATCATCGGCATGTCGCACCTGGCGCTGCAGACCAACCTGGATAAACGCCAGCGCAACTACGTGGAGAAAGTGCAGCGCGCCGGCGAGAACCTGCTTGGGATCATCAACGACATCCTCGACTTCTCGAAGATCGAGGCCGGCAAGATGACGGTGGAGCAGGTTGAATTCGACCTTGACGACGTGCTCGACAACCTGGCCAACCTGATCGGCTTCAAGGCGGAGGACAAAGGCCTGGAGCTGCTGTTCCAGGTGGCGCCGGAGCTGCCGACCGGGCTGGTGGGCGATCCGCTGCGTATCGGCCAGGTGCTGGTCAACCTGGCCAACAACGCGGTCAAGTTCACCGAACATGGCGAAGTGGTGGTCGGCATCGAGCAGTCCGCCCAGGTCGACGAGGGCATCGAGATGCACTTCTGGGTGCGCGACTCCGGCATCGGCATGAGCCCGGCGCAAAGCGCCAAACTGTTCCAGTCCTTCAGCCAGGCCGATGCTTCGACTACCCGCAAGTACGGCGGCACCGGGCTGGGGCTGGTGATCTGCAAAAACCTGCTGGAGCTGATGGGCGGCCGCATCTGGGTCGAGAGCGAGGAAGGGAAAGGCTCGACCTTCCACTTCACGGCCCGCTTTGGACTGCAGGCCAATCCGAAACCGCGCCGCATGTTCCGTGCCGACGAGTTGCGCGGCGTGCGCGTGCTGGTGGTGGACGACAACGCCTCGGCGCGTGAAATCCTGTCCACCGTCGCGCGTTCGTTCGGGCTGGAAGTGGACGTGGCGCTGGGCGGGCAGGAGGGCCTGGAAATGGCGGCGCGCGCCGAACAGCGCGCCATGCCTTATGACCTGATCCTGATGGACTGGAAGATGCCTTCAATGGACGGCGTGGAAACGGTGCGCCGGCTGCAGTCCGGGCAGGCCGGCCGCCTGCCGGCCGTCATCATGGTGACCGCCTATGGCCGTGAAGAAGCCTTGACCAGCGCGGAGGAACGCCGGGTCCAGCTCAAATCCGTGCTGACCAAGCCGGTGACGCCGTCGGCCTTGCTGGAAGCGGTGGGCGAGGCGCTGGGCAAGGGCGTGCTGGTCGAAGGACGCCGCTCGGCCGAACGCGACCTGCACCATGGGGAAGTCATGGCGCGCCTGTCGGGCGCCCGCATGCTGCTGGTCGAAGACAACGAGATGAACCAGGAGCTGGCGATCGACCTGCTGGGCAAGGCGGGCATCGAAGCGGTGCTGGCCCGTCATGGGCAGGAGGCGCTGGACATCCTGGCGCAGGACGCGCGCTTCGACGGCGTGCTGATGGACTGCCAGATGCCGGTGATGGATGGCTTCCAGGCGTCGCGTGCGATTCGCGCCAATCCAGCCTTCGACAAACTGCCCATCATCGCCATGACGGCCAACGCCATGGCCGGCGACCGCGAGAAAGTGCTCGCCAGCGGCATGCAGGATCACATTGCGAAGCCGGTCAACGTCGCTGAAATGTACGCCACGCTGGCACGCTGGCTGCGGCCGGAGCCAGGCGAGAACCAGGCCGGCATGGCGCCAGCGTCCGGCGCGCGGCCGGCCGCCGCCGGTGCCGCCGCCGACAAGCCGGCGCCGCTCCCGGCGCTGCCGATGGTCGACGTGCGCGCAGGGCTGGCAACTTCCATGGGCGACGAAAAGCTCTACCGCCGCCTGCTGGTCAAGTTCCGCGACGGCCAGCAGGACTTTGCCGCCATGTTCGTGCAAGCGCTGATGGGCGGCGACGCAACGGCGCCGGAACGCCTGGCGCATACCCTGAAAGGCGTAGCGGGCAATATCGGCGCACGCAGCGTGCAGGAAGCCGCGCAGGCGCTGGAACAGGCATGCCAGCAGGGCGCTGCGCGCGACGAACTGGAACGCCAGCTGGCAATGGTGCTGGTGGAACTGGACCCGCTGCTGGCCGCGCTGCGTGCGGTGGATGCGGAAACGCGCGGGGGTGCGGTCCATCCGGCGCTGGTGCCGGTTGCGGCGGCAGCCCCGGCGCCGGCTGGCTCCGCGCCTCCGCTTGGCCGCCTGCGGGACCTGCTGGCGGACAGCGATTCGGAAGCGGCCGACTTGTGGGACGCGGAACTGGCGCAGTTCAAGCTCGCCTTGCCCGACCACTGGCGCCGCATCGCGAGCGGAATTGGTAACCTTGACCTGGAAAGCGCCCTGGCGGCGCTGGACGAAGCAATGGCAAGCCTGGAGGAAAAGTGAGATGGAACTGGAACTGATCGCGAAGAAAACCGTGCTGCTGGTCGACGATTCGCCCGACAACCTGGTGCTGATGAACGACCTGCTGAAAGACCTGTACAAGGTGAAGGTCGCCAACAGCGGCGAAAAGGCCCTGCGCATCGCCACCACCGGCCAGCCCCCCGACGTGGTGCTGCTGGACGTGATGATGCCCGAGATGGACGGCTACGAAGTGTGCCGGCGCCTGAAGGCCAACCCCGCCACTCGCAACGTCCCCATCATTTTCCTGACCGCCAAGTCGGAAGTGGAAGATGAAAAGCTGGGGCTGGACCTGGGCGCCGTTGACTACATCACCAAGCCAATCAGCCCGCCGATCACGCTGGCCCGCGTGCGCAACCACCTGATGTTGAAGGAGCACGCCGACTTCCTGCGCGACCAGAACGAATTCCTGGAGCAGGAAGTCCAGGAACGCACGCGCGAAGTGGTGGCGATCCAGGACGTCACGATTCTCGCCATGGCGTCGATGGCCGAAACGCGCGATCCGGAAACCGGCAACCACATCCGCCGCACCCAGTTCTACGTCAAGGCGCTGGCGGAGCGCCTGAAAGAACACCCGCGCTTCAGCGCCGTGCTGACCGATAGCTACATCAAGCTGCTGTTCAAGTCCGCCCCGTTGCACGACATCGGCAAGGTCGGCATCCCCGACCGCATCCTGCTCAAGCCGGGAAGGTTCGAGCCGTACGAATTCGAAATCATGAAGACGCATACCACGCTGGGCCGCGCCGCCATCGAGCATGCGGAACGCTCGCTGGGAACGCCGATGGCTTTCCTGTCGATCGCCAAGGAGATTGCGTACTCGCACCAGGAAAAATGGGACGGTTCAGGCTATCCGGAAGGATTGGCCGGCGAAGCGATTCCGGTCTCGGCGCGCCTGATGGCTGTCGCGGACGTGTACGATGCGCTGATCAGCCGCCGCGTCTACAAGGAGGGCATGCCGCACGAAAAGGCTGTGCAGATGATCGTTGAGGGTAAGGGAAAACACTTCGATCCCGACATGGTTGATGCGTTTATCGGGCTGCAGGAGGAATTCCGCGCCATTGCGGCGCGGTTCCATGACACCGACCATGACATGGCCGAAAAAAAGGCGCAGATCGAGCGCCTGACCAAGGCTTGAGGCTTACTTGGAGCTGTAGATCTTGTCGAACTCGCCGCCGTCGTCGAAGTGCTTCTTCTGGGCTGCGCGCCAGCCGCCGAACACTTCATCCACGGTGAACAGCGAGATAGGCTTGAAGCTGGCCGAGTACTTCTTGAACACCGCGTCCGAACGCGGGCGCAGGTAGTGCTTGGCGATGATCTCCTGGCCTGCGTCGGAGTACAGGAAGTTCAGGTAGGCGGTGGCCTCCTTGCGGATGCCTTTCTTGTCGACGACCTTGTCGACCACGGCCACCGGCGACTCCGCCAGGATCGAGGACGATGGATACACCACCTCGAAGTCGTCGCCGAATTCAGCGCGCACCAGGTTCACCTCGTTTTCGAAGGTCACCAGCACATCGCCGATCTTGCGCTGGGTGAAAGTGGTGGTGGCTGCGCGGCCACCGGCGTCCAGCACCGGGACGTTCTTGAAGATCTTGCCCACCAGTTCGCGCGCCTGCGCCTCGTTGCCGCCTTTTTTCAGCACCGAACCCCATGCGGCCAGGTAGGTGTAGCGGCCATTGCCGGCAGTTTTCGGATTGGGGATCACGACGGCCACGCCCGGCTTGGCCAGGTCGTTCCAGTCCTTGATCGCCTTCGGATTACCCTTGCGCACCAGGTAGACCATGGTGGAATAGGCCGGCGCCGCATTGTTCGGGAATTTCTTGGCCCAGTCTTGCACCACCAGGCCGCGGTCGGCCAGCATGTCGATGTCGTTCGCCTGGTTCATGGTCACCACCGATGCTTCCAGGCCGTCGGCCACGGCGCGCGCCTGCTTGGAGGAGCCGCCGTGCGACTGCTTGACGGTGACGTCCACGCCGGTGCTCTTCTTATAGGCAGCGGCAAAGGCCGGGTTGATGTCTTTATACAGCTCACGCGCCACGTCATAGGACACGTTCAGCAGGGTCACTTCATTGGCCGATGCGGTCGAAGCAAAACCGAAGCTGGCCGCCGCCAGTGCGGCGCTGAGTGCAAATGCGAATTTGTTATAAGTCATGGCAATCTCTATTGTGAAAACAGATATGCATGGTCTAGAATCTCGCGCCGAAAGGAAACTACTTATTCGTTATAAGCTTAGTATCGGCCCCGGATAAGCTTGCGCGCACGCGGCCTCGTACGGGGTTTTTGCCGCTGGTGTATATTCCGGTTATTGAATACCTGTGAGCACGCATGAGTTTTGAAATTCGCCGCGCGGAAGCGAAAGACGCCACGGCCGCCTGTGAGGTGCTGCGACGCTCAATCGCCGAATGTTGTGTGCTTGACCATAAAAACGATCCCGCCATTCTTGGCGCCTGGCTAGGTAACAAGACGCCCGAGACGGTGGCATCCTGGTTTGCCTCGCCTACCAACTACTCTCTGGTTGCGGTCGAAGAGGGCCATGTCGTTGGCGTCGCCCTGTTGACGGCCGCCGGCAAGCTGGCCCTTTGCTACCTGTTGCCAGAAGTGCGCCAGCGCGGCGCAGGCAAGGCCTTGCTGGCTTGCGTCGAACAGCAGGCTTGCAGTTGGGGCGTCAAGGCATTGCAGCTGCACAGCACCGCGACCGGCGAGGAATTCTTTGCGCGCCAGGGCTATCTGCGCGCGGGCAATGTGCGCTCTCCATACGGTGTCGACACCGTGTTCTTCTGGAAGCAGCTGGACGGCACCGTGTGCGATGCCAGCAAGCCGAAACGCTTCTGCGGCTGCAATTAAGCTGCGCCTCCGCCAGCGCGGGGTAGCTCCGGCCGCAAATCCGTGATAGCGTTACCAAATTATGCAAATCACATCATCCCGGCTGGACCTGGTCGATGGCTTGCGCGGCTTTGCGCTGGTGTCGATCATGCTGCTCCATAACATCGAGCATTTCGACCTCAGTTTCGTGCCGCCTGGTGCGCCGGCCTGGCTGGCCGCACTCGATGGCTGGATATGGGATAGTGCCTTCTTCCTCTTTGGCGGCAAGTCCTACGCCATTTTCGCCATGATGTTCGGCGTCACGTTCTGGCTGCAGTTCAATCGCCGCGTTGCGCAGGGCGTCGATTTTCGGCCGCGCTTCGCCTGGCGCATGCTGCTGCTGTTCGCGTTCGGGATGGTGAATTCGCTGTTCTACCACGGCGATATCCTGGCCATGTATGCGGTACTGGCGCTGGCCTTGCTGCCGGTGGCGCGGCTGCGGGACGGGACCGTGTTTGCCATCGCCTGCCTGTTGCTGCTGCAGCCGCACCTGCTGTTCGATATCCTTGCCGCATTGCCGGACCCGCAGCGCGCCTTGCCCGATCCTGCATCCTGGGCGTATTTCGGCCGCGCCAACGAATACATGGCCAATGGTTCGCTGGCGGATGTCGTCGCGGGCAATCTCCTGAATGGCAGGCCTGGCGTGCTGCTGTGGAGTTGGGAAAATGGACGCCTGTTCAGCATTCCGGCGCTGTTCATGCTCGGCATGCTGGCGGCGCGGCGCGGCAAGTTTGAGGCGACGCCCGCCAATCGCCGTTTCTGGTTGCGCGTGCTGCTTGCCGCCGGCGCCGCCTTCATAGTGCTGTTTGCGGTCAAGTCCGGCGCGGCCGGGCAGGGGCGTCATACCGCCTTGTGGCGGCCGTTGGCGACGCTGCTCGGTTCATGGGCAAACCTCGCTTTCATGCTGGTGCTGGTGGCGGCCATCGCCTGCCTGTCATACCGTTCGATAGGCGCGCGCCTGCTGGCCGCTTTCCGTCCGCTGGGGCGCATGAGCCTTACCAGCTACGTCACGCAGTCGCTGGTTGGCACGGGGCTTTATTACGGCTGGGGCCTTGGCCTGTACAGCGCGACCGGCGCCGGTGCCTGCCTGCTGCTCGGCATCCTGTTGGCCGTGCTGCAGTCCTGGTTCAGCGTGTGGTGGCTGCGCCGCCACGCCCAAGGGCCGTTGGAAGCGCTCTGGCATCGCCTCACATGGATGGGCGCCGGACGGCGCGGCGTCGGCAGGGCGACCGCAGTAGAAGGAGCCCGGCCATGAAAGCCTTGCTCGCGACTGTGCTCGCGCTGGCATGCGCCGGCGCGCAAGCCGCGCAGTTCAATGTGCTGGTATTTTCGAAGACCGCCGGCTGGCACCACGATTCGATTCCGGCCGCTGTTGCGGCCATCCAGGACCTTGGCAAGCTGCACGACTTCAACGTCTTCTGGACCGAAGACGCCAACCGCGTGTTCAGCGACGAGGAATTGGCCAAGTACCGGGCCGTGGTATTCCTGCTGACGACTGGCGAGATCCTGGATGGCAAGCAGAAGGCAGCTTTCGAGCGATATATCCGTGCCGGCGGCGGCTATGTAGGCGTCCATAGTGCCTCGGATACGGAATATGGCTGGCCGTGGTACACGAAACTGGTGGGGCATATGTTCGACCACCATCCCGCAATCCAGACCGCGATCCTCAAAGTGGAGAACCGCAGCTTTCCCGGGATGGAGCGTTTTGCGCCGCGCAACCTGGTGACGGAAGAATGGTATGCGTTCAAGCCTGCCACCAGCAAAGTCGCCTACCTGCTTTCAGTCGATGAGGCGACATACAAGCCCGGGCCCAAGGGCATGGGCGCATTCCACCCGGTCAGCTGGTACCAGAACTACGATGGCGGCCGCGCGTTTTACACCGCGCTAGGCCACCTGGCCGCAACCTACGGCGACCCGGTGTTTCGCCACCACCTGTATGGCGGCATTTACTGGGCCGCTACAGGCAATGGCCCGAGCCCTGAATAATCAGCCTCCCTGGGCCTTGGCTGCCGCAGCCTTGGCCCGCAGCGTCGTCACGTTGTCGTAGCCGATGCCCCAGTTGTCGGTTTCCACTTCATCGATGATGACGAAGGTCGTCGCCGGGTTCTTGTTCAACACGCGCTGCAGCAGCTCGGTCGCACCTTTGATCAGTTCCAGTTTCTGTTCGGCGGTCACGCCTTCCTTGGTGATGCGGAAATTTACGTACGGCATAGTGAAGCTCCTTTGGTTGAAGATGGGTGTTTGATGCAGTGCCAGGCCACGGCGGCGCCAAGCAGCAGCAACGAAGAGGAAATGGCCAGGGACAGTTCAATGTCCTGCATGGCGCCGAAAATCGCGACGCCCAGGGCGCCGCCCACCTGGCGCGCGGTGTTCAGCACGGCCGATGCGGTGCCGGCCTGGCTGCGGTCGACGGCCGACAGTATCGACGTAGTCATGGCCGGCACTGCGAGGCCCATGCCGGCCGGGATCAGCACCAGTCCCGGCAGCATTTCGAGGAACGTGGAGTCGTGCGCGGTTCCGAATATCCCCAGCAGGGCGTAGCCCGCAGCGCCGATCAATCCGCCGACGATCATCGGCTTGCGCGACCCCAGGCGCGCCTGCATCCGGCCGCTGGCAATATTCGAGAAGATAAAGGTTCCGGTCAGCGGCAGGAAGACCAGCCCCGCGTGCATCACCGAGAAGCCGCGTACTTTCTGCAAATAGAAGCTGAGAACGAAGATCACACCGTAATAGGCAAAGTTGACCAGGACGCCAAATAGTACCGCGCCCGAGAAGCCAACGTCCCGGAACAGCCCAAGCGGCAGCATTGGCGCCGCGCTGCGCCCCTGGCTGCGAACGAACAGCACGGCCGATGCCAGCGCCACCAGCAATGCGCCTTGTACAAGGTGGCTGGAGGCGCCCAGCGCATTGAACTCGATCACGGCGCCGATGAAGGCCGTCAGCGCAACGATGGCAAGCAACTGGCCGGTGATGTCGAACGCGCGCGCGGCATCCTTGCCGCGCAGGGCAGGGACGACGCGCAGCGTCAGCCAGAAGCCCAGCACGCAAATCGGGATATTGACCCAGAAGATGCTGCGCCAGCCGGCAACGCTCATCAGCAAGCCGCCCAGCACCGGACCGGCAGCAATCGACACGCCGCCTGCGGCCGTCCACCAGGCAATGGCCTTGGCCAGTTGGGCGCGGTCATGGGCGTAAGCGGCGTTCAGGATCGCGAGCGAGCTTGGCACCAGCAGCGCCGCACCGACACCCTGAACGGCACGAGCCAGGTTCAGCGCCAGCGGGCCAGGCGCCATGGCGCAGGCCAGTGAAGCAAGCGTGAACAGGGCAAATCCCGACAGGAAGACCCGGCGCGCGCCGAAACGGTCGCCCAGCACGCCGGCCGACAGCAGGAAGACGGCAAAGCCTAGGGTGTACGCATCGACTACCCATTGCAAAGCACTGACGCTGGCGCCCAGTTCACGGCCGATTTCCGGCAAGGCAACGTTGACGATGGTGACGTCAAGCTGGACGATGATGAAGGCAAAGCTGGCGGCTAGCAGGACGGCGGGCGATGGCTTGTGCATGGTGAAGCTCCTTTGGATAGCCTGAACTATAAATGTCTTCACGCATCAATAAAAATGAATAATAATGAATCAAGCTATCTCAAATGGAGAATGATATGGAGCTCTCCTCGCTCAGGATATTCAAAACGGTTGCCGAAGAAGGCAGCGTGACCCAGGCCGCAGCCCGGCTGCACCGGGTGCAATCAAACGTCTCGGCGCGCCTGAACCAGCTCGAGGAATCGCTGGGCGTGACCCTGTTCAACCGCTCCGGGCGGCGCATGCTGATCACGGCGGAGGGCACGCGCCTGCTGGAATACGCCGACCGCCTGCTGCGGCTGGCGGACGAAGCGCAGATGTCGGTGCGCGGCGAGAACGAGCCGTCAGGCCAGCTGCGTATCGGGTCAATGGAAACCACGGCCGCCGCGCGCCTGCCGCGCGTGCTGGGCGCGTTTCATCGCAAGTATCCGCAGGTCGACCTGCTGCTGGACACCGGCCCGACCGATTACCAGATACAGCAGGTATTGAACCACAAGGTCGATCTTGCGCTGGTGTCCGGCCCGGTTGAGCGCCCGGAGCTGGAGCAGGCGCCGGTTTTTGTTGAAGAACTGGTGCTGTTGACCGACGCGATGCACGGCCCCGTCACCGGCCCGGCCGACGTGGCGCGCCGCACGCTGCTCGGCTTTCGCAGTGGCTGCTCCTACCGGCGCCGCCTGGAATGGTGGTTTGCCGACGCCGGCGTGGCGCACACCCGGATCGCCGAATTCGGCACTTTCGAAGCGATCATCGGCTGTGTTGCCGCCGGCATGGGCGTCGCCATGATGCCGCGCGAAGTCCTGAGGCAGCGCGGCCTGGGCCGCACCGTGCAATGCCACACTTTGCCGCCGGAAGTGGCCGAAGTGGAGACTGTCATGGTGTGGCGCCGCGACATTCCCCACCACGCCGCGCGCGACGCCTTCATTGCCAGCTTTAGCCAATAGGCGTTACGATGATGCTGTTTTTTTAACTCCAGGACCGATTCGTGCCATCTGTAGTATCCAGCGCCATTTGCGTAGCGACTTTCGCTTTTGCTTCCTTGCCAGCCTTTGCGCAGCAGGCCCCCAGGATTTCCAGCCGTGATGAATACCGCGCCTGCCTGGACGAACAGGAAAAACTGTCACCCCGCCTGAAGTTGCTGAACGCAAGGCGCGACGAGCATAACGCCGACTTGAAGAAGTTGCAGGACGAAGCGAAGGCCCATGTGGCAACGCAAGCAGCCCTGGATTTATACGACCAGGCGGCTGTCGACGGATTCAACGCCAGGCTCGATGAATTGAACCAGCGGGGCGACGCGCTCAACGCACGCAGCGAAGCGTTTGAAAAGGATATGGCCGACTACAATTCGACGGTGACTGCACTGAACCAGCGTTGCGCCGGCATGGTTGTCAGCACGCGTGTGCACGATTCCGTCCTCAAACTGCGCGCGGTCAATCCCAGGAAATAAAAAAGCCCGCAGCTTGAAACTGCGGGCTTTTTTTACGGAGCGTCGGCTGCTTACAGGGCTGCCAGGGCTGCGTTGAAGGTTGCGCTTGGGCGCATCACAGCGGAGGTCTTGGCTGCATCTGGCTTGTAGTAGCCGCCGATGTCCATGGCGTTGCCCTGCACGGAGTTCAGTTCTTCCACGATCTTGGCTTCGTTCTCGGTCAGCGACTTGGCCAGCGGCGCGAACTTGGCTTTCAGCTCGGCGTCGTCGTTCTGCGCTGCCAGCGCTTGTGCCCAGTACATCGACAGGTAGAAGTGGCTGCCGCGGTTGTCCAGCTCACCGGTGCGGGTCGATGGCGACTTGTTGTTGTCCAGCAGCTTGCCGGTGGCTTCGTCCAGGGTCTTGGCCAGGATTTTGGCCTTGGCGTTGCCGGACTTGATGCCCAGTTCTTCCAGCGACACGGCCAGTGCCAGGAATTCGCCCAGCGAATCCCAGCGCAGGTGGTTCTCTTCCACCAGCTGCTTGACGTGCTTCGGTGCCGAGCCGCCGGCGCCGGTTTCATACATGCCGCCGCCGGCCATCAGCGGAACGATGGACAGCATCTTGGCCGAGGTGCCCAGTTCCAGGATCGGGAACAGGTCGGTCAGGTAGTCGCGCAGGATGTTGCCGGTCACCGAGATGGTGTCCAGGCCGCGCGATACGCGCTCCAGGGTGTAGCGCATGGCGCGGGTCTGCGACATGATCTGGATGTCCAGGCCGGTGGTGTCGTGGTCTTTCAGGTAGGTTTCCACCTTCTTGATCACTTCCGCTTCGTGCGGACGGTAGGTGTCCAGCCAGAACACGGCAGGCATGCCGGAGTTGCGGGCGCGGGTGACGGCCAGCTTGACCCAGTCACGGATCGGGGCGTCCTTCACCTGGCACATGCGCCAGATGTCGCCTTCTTCCACGTTCTGGGTCAGCAGCACTTCGCCGGTGGCCAGGTCGGTGATGTTGGCGATGCCGGCTTCCGGCACTTCGAAGGTCTTGTCGTGCGAGCCGTATTCCTCGGCTTGCTGAGCCATCAGGCCCACGTTCGGCACGGTGCCCATGGTCTTCGGATCGAAGTTGCCATGCCATTTGCAGAAGTTGATCATCTCCTGGTAAATGCGGGCGAAGGTCGATTCAGGCATGACTGCCTTGACGTCGGCGGTGCGGCCGTCGGCGCCCCACATCTTGCCGCCGATACGGATCATGGCCGGCATCGATGCGTCGACGATCACGTCGTTTGGCGAGTGGAAGTTGGTGATGCCCTTGGCCGAATCGACCATGGCCAGCTTTGGACGGTTTTCCAGGCAAGCGTGCAGGTCTTTCAGGATTTCGTCTTTCTGCGACGCTGGCAGCTTTTCGATCTTCTCGTACAGGTTGGCCATGCCGTTGTTGACGTTCACGCCCAGCTCGTCGAACAGCTTGGCGTGCTTCTCGAAGGCCTGCTTGTAGAAGATGCGTACGCAGTGGCCGAACACGATCGGGTGCGACACCTTCATCATGGTGGCCTTCACGTGCAGCGAGAACATCACGCCGGTCTTGTAGGCGTCGTCGATTTCGCGCTCGTAGAACTCCAGCAGGGCCTTCTTCGACATGAACATCGAGTCGATGATTTCGCCGGCTTGCAGGGCGACCTTCGGTTTCAGGACGATGGTCTTGCCGGACTTGGTCAGCAGTTCCATCTTCACTTCGCGCGCCTTGTCCAGGGTCATGGACTTTTCGCCGTGGTAGAAGTCGCCGCCGGTCATGTGCGACACGTGGGTGCGCGAGGCTTGCGACCATTCGCCCATCGAGTGCGGGTTCTTGCGCGCGTATTCCTTCACGGCGCGCGGCGCGCGGCGGTCGGAGTTCCCTTCGCGCAGCACCGGGTTGACGGCGGAGCCGATGCACTTGCCGTAGCGGGCCTTGATGGCCTTTTCTTCGTCGGTCTTCGGGTCCGCCGGGTAGTCGGGGATGTTATAGCCCTTGCCCTGCAGTTCCTTGATCGCTGCCAGCAGCTGCCCCACCGAAGCGCTGATGTTGGGCAGCTTGATGATGTTGGCGTCCGGCTCGAGCGTCGTCTTGCCCAGTTCGGCGAGCGTGTCGGGCACGCGCTGCTCCGGCGTAAGGCAATCGGAGAAGTTGCCCAGGATGCGCGCTGCGACTGAAATGTCGCTCTGTTCAATGTGGATGCCAGCCGGCTTGGCGAAGGTGCTGACGATTGGCAGGAACGCGTGGGTCGCCAGCAGCGGCGCCTCGTCGGTTAAGGTGTAGATGATGGTCGGATCGTTGTTCATACGCTGTTCGCTCGGTTTTCGGGGAAATTTGGTAATTCTTTGGTGGAGTGCGCGGCTTGATTGAGTCTTATATAAGACATAAGATTGCGTTCGCATTATGCATGAGCTCTTCACCATATGCAACTTTTAGAACTTGCTCGATATCTTTTTGGCAAGCGCGCCCTTGCCGGGATTTCGCAATTGAGCGACATCCGCCTGCCGCCCAGGCGGGGCGGGCGCCCCCAGGCTGATGGAGGGCG
>CBHREK010000052.1:0-11904 GCA_966077345.1 uncultured Duganella sp. | reverse complement strand
CCTGGTCGGCCAGTTCGCGCGTCGGGCACAGCACCAGGATTTCATCGCGTTCGCGCTGTTCCAGTTCGCCGTAAAGCGCCAGCGCGCTGAAACCCTGCTCGCGCAATTCGGCCGCCAGTTCGCGGCAGTGCACCTTGGTATTGCAAAACGCCAGCGTCGAGACCGGCTGATAGTGCCGCAGCAACTGCGCGACGGCGGCGTTGCGCTCGTCGTAGCCGACTTCATAGAAGCGCTGTTCGATCTTGGCGGCGTCATGCTGGGTTTCGACTTTGACCTCGACCGGATCGGTCAAAAAGGATGCCGTCGCATTGCGGATGTCGTCCGGATAGGTGGCAGAGAACAGCAGAGTCTGGCGGCGCGCGGGACAGGCGCTGACGATGCCGGCGATCTCGTCGTAAAAGCCCATGTCGGTCATGCGGTCGGCTTCGTCCAGCACCAGCGTCTGCACTTTCGACAAGTCGATGCTGGCGCGCCCGAGGTGGTCGCGTATCCGGCCCGGCGTGCCGACCACGATGTGCGCGCCATGTTCCAGCGAAGCGATCTGCGGCCGCATCGGTGCGCCGCCGCACAGGGTCAGCACCTTGATGTTGCCGGCAAAGCGCGCCAGCCGGCGCAACTCGTTCGCGACCTGGTCGGCCAGTTCGCGCGTCGGGCACAGCACCAGGGCCTGGATCGCGAACCAGGTCGGATTGAGTTTGTGCAGGATGCCGATGCCGAAGGCGGCGGTCTTGCCGCTGCCTGTCTTGGCTTGAGCGATCAGGTCGCGCCGCTCCAGGATCGGCGGCAGGCTTTGCGCCTGGATCGCGGTCATCTGGCGATAGCCGAGTTGGTCGAGATTGCCGAGCAATGCCGGCGCCAGAGGCAGGACGGAAAAGGAGTGGGTGGTCATGGGATGCGCGCCGGCCAAAAGGCTGACAGTCTAACAGCTGGGCCGGGCCGGCGGCTTTTCGATATGCGTCCGTGCGAGTACCGCCGGCTTGGTTCGAACTCTCAGCGCTCGATGACGCGCGTCCGCTTGATCTTGTTTTGCAATTGCAGGATGCCGTACAACAGCGCTTCCGCCGTTGGCGGACAGCCGGGAACGTAGACGTCGACCGGAATGATGCGGTCGCAGCCGCGCACCACCGAATACGAGTAGTGGTAATAGCCGCCGCCATTGGCGCAGGATCCCATCGACACCACATAGCGCGGCTCGGCCATCTGGTCGTACACCTTGCGCATGGCGCGCGCCATTTTGTTGGTCAGGGTGCCGGCCACGATCATCAGGTCGGCCTGGCGCGGCGAAGGACGCGGGCACATGCCGAAACGGTCCATGTCGTAGCGCGCCGACGCCGCTTCCATCATCTCCACCGCACAGCAAGCCAGGCCGAAGCTCAGGTACCAAAGGCTGTTGGTGCGGACCGTTTCCATTAATGCGTCCAGCGAAGTGAGCACGTAGCCGTCGCGCTCGAGCGTAGCTTCCAGTTCCATATCGTTCCCCTTTGATCAGCGCCGCTACGATAGCGGGGAACGCCGGGAAAATATTGTACGGACGCGACACGCAAAACGCTTCGCGCAGTGCGGCCGGGCGTCACAATGCCCCAAGCAAGGTCTTCGCTTCCAGGTATGACTCCAGGCCAAGCACGCCATATTCCCGCCCAACGCCCGACTGCTTGTATCCGCCGAACGGCGCCAACGGATCGTGCTGCAGCGAATTGATCATCACTCGGCCGGCCTGCAGCCTTGTGGCCACCGCCTTTGCACGCGCGGGATCGGCCGACATGATGTAAGCGCACAGTCCGAAATCTGTACCGTTGGCCAGGTCGATCGCCTCTTCGTCGCTGCCGTAGGCCAGGATGGAAAGAACGGGGCCGAAGATCTCTTCGCGCGCAATCCGCATGTCCTTGTGCACGTTCACAAACACCGTCGGCTTGACGAAGTAGCCCTGGTCGAGCCCTGCCGGATGGCCCTCGCCGCCGACGACGAGCGTAGCGCCTTCGGCAAGACCGAGCCTGATGTAATGCTGAATTCGTTCGTACTGATTGCGGTTGGCCAAAGGACCAATGATGGTCGTGGGCTCGGCCGGGTCGCCCACCTTCATCAGTCCGATAGTCTCCTTTACAAGCGCGATGACTTCTTCCAGGCGGTGCGCAGGCACCAGCAGGCGGCTTGCCGCGATGCATGCCTGCCCGTTGTTCATGAACGCTGCATTGAGCGCGAGCGGAACCGCCTGCGCCAGGTCCGCATCGTCAAGGATGATGGACGGCGACTTGCCGCCCAGGGCAAGGTGGACACGCTTGACGGTGTCGGCTGCCGCGCGCTGGATAATTTTGCCCACTGCCGTGGAACCGGTAAACGAGATCTTGGCAATATCCGGGTGCGCGCTAAGTTCGGTACCAACGATGTCGCCGCGTCCAGTGACGATATTGACGACGCCTGCTGGTAGCGTTGCCGCATGAATCGCTTCGGCCACGATGCTGTTTTGTATCGGGCTCAGTTCGCTTGGCTTGATCACCGACGTGCAACCTGCAGCGATAGCCATCGCCAGCTTGCTGCAAATCGAACCTGCCGTACTGTTCCATGGAGTGATCAGGCCCGCGACGCCCACAGGCTCCATCAACACGATTGACGATCCCGCCACCCGGGTGAAGTCATAGGCTTCCAGCGTAGCCGCAGCGTCAAGAAAAGTCTGCGCCGCGAAATGGGAGATCCAGGTGGCCCTTGAAACAGGTGCTCCGTATTCGCGAATCGTTGCATCGCGCATGGCATCGCTGCGCGCGAGTACCGCAGCGTGCAGCCGCTTCAGCATGGCGACCCGTTCCAGCACCGTGGTTCGCGAAAATGCCGGCAGCGCCCTCTTTGCCGCAAGGATGGCGCGACGAGTGTCTTCCGCGTCGGCGAGGGTCGCACGTGCAAGTGGCGTTCCGGTAGTCGGGTTGATGATGTCGATAGTGTCTGTGCCATGTGGCGTGACAAAGGCGCCGTCGATGTAGATCTGATTGATGGTTTGCATGATCGCTCCTGAATTTCCCCGGACTTCCCCGAGGCATGCAAGCAGTGTATGGCCGCTCAATAGTCCTGATAAGATGGATAAAGATTGATGTTTTATTTCGAAAATCGTGACAATGCAAAAATCTAGCCTGATCGGCCTG
The DNA here is from genome assembly GCA_966077345.1 of uncultured Duganella sp. GTDB lineage: Bacteria > Pseudomonadota > Gammaproteobacteria > Burkholderiales > Burkholderiaceae_D > Rugamonas. Next base: position 8,773 of record CBHREK010000052.1, on the reverse strand, counting down.
GAGGCCGTGCTTGCTGTCGCCCGATGCCAGAGCTTTCGACGCGCAGCGAATGAACTCGGCCTCTCGGCCACGGCCGTGAGCAACGCTGTAGCCGGACTTGAGGCGCGCCTGGGCGCCCGCCTGTTTCACCGGACCACGCGCAGCGTCGCGCTTACCGAAGCTGGCGAGCATTTCGTGGCGAGGATTGCACCGGCCTTGTCCGAGATTCGCGGCGCCATGGAGGAAACGACCAGCAAGCGCCACCTGCCAATCGGCACGCTCCGCATCAATGCCTCGCTGGGTGCGGCCCGCATGGTATTTGCGCCTTTCGTCCTGGAGTATCTGCGCCGCTATCCCGACATGAAAGTGGAGATCGTGACTGAAGGCCGCATGATCGACGTCGTGGCCGAAGGCTTCGATGCCGGCATACGCCAGAGCGAGATGGTGCCGCAAGATATGGTTCGCATCCCGATCGACGGTGATCTTCGCATGGCGGTTGTGGGGTCGCCTGGGCACTTTGCGCGATTCCCGGTTCCGGCTTCGCCGGCGGAACTTTCAAAGCATCATTGCGTCCGTGCCAGGTTCCCTAGCGGTGCGCCATCGCGCTGGGAGTTCTCCCAGCATGGCGAAGCGATGAATGTCGAGGTAAGTGGCCCACTCACGCTCGACGATCCGGGACTCATGCGTGAAGCCGCTTTGGCCGGCGTGGGCCTGGCCTATCTGGCTGACTGGTATGTGCGTGACGACCTGGCCGCTGGCCGGCTTGTGCGCGTGCTGCAGGACTGGACGCCCAGCTACCCTGGGCTTGCGCTCTACTATCCACCCGGCCGGCAACTGCCGGCGGGGCTCCGTGCTTTCGTGGATCTGATTCGTGAACTTAGCTCGCGATTGCGCTCCCAGGCTTGAGCCATGTCGTTGGCTGGCAGGGGCTATTCCACCCGCGTGACCACGGCGCGCGAGGCATCATCGTAGCGCAGCAGGCGCATGGCGCCGCTGGCGTCGGCAGCCGCAGCCAACAGGGCCTTGGGCGCCATGCCGGTGTACTGCACGAAGTCGCGCACCATATGGGCCTGGTCGTGGTAGCCGCAATCGACCGCGAGCCGGGTCAGCCCGCCATGCCGCGGCGGTGCAACGATCATGTGCGACAAGGCGCGGATATAACGCAACATGCGTTTGCCGTCGCGCAGGCTCTGGCCGTAGCTGGCCATCACGCGCCGCTCCAGCTGGCGTACGCCGATGCCCAAGCGGCTGGCAATTTCTTCGGTCGGCAGGGACAGCAGCGGGGGCGGCAGCATCAGGGGCTGCGCCCCGCGGCGAAAGCCTGCCTCACGGGCGGCAAGCCGCCGCACCAGCCAGTCCGCCACCAGCGCCGTCCAGCGTGCGCTGTCGCCGTCGGCGCGCAGGCGCTCTTCCAGTTCGGCGACACCGCGCCAGTCCGGCGCGGCGTCCGCAATCGGCACGACGGCATCGCGCAATTCGCCAGGGGGCACGTCGACCAGGCGCCCCAGATGGCCAACCTCGATCACGGCGCTGATGAAGGTGGTGCCGGGCTGCCAGACTGCCGGCGTGTGCGAAGTCATCGGCCCGGTGATAAACGGCGCGGTTTCCAGCCGCTCCCGGCCGCCCGCCTCGCGAAAACGCGAACCGCCGCGGATAAAGAAAGTAAGCATGGGACAGGGCGAGGCCGGCACCAGCACCGCGCCCGGGCTATTGCATTCGATGTGGAAATAGCGCACTACCCCCGCCAATTGCGGCGGAGGGGCTATGGCCAGGCGCATCGGCGCCAGAATCGCATCCACGTCACGCATGGCCAGCATTATAGGGGGCTTCCGCCAGGCGCGCTGGCGGCCGCGACGGCGCGGCGCACCAGGCCGCCATGCTAGAATCGCCCTCTTACTGACTCGTCATCACGACCTTGGATACCGTTCCCTTGTGGGCGCAATTTGCCGCCCTCGCCTTCCTGATCCTCGCCTCGGCCTTCTTCGCCATGGCCGAAACCGCCCTGATGGCGGCCAATCGCTTCCGCCTGCGCCACCAGGCCAAACGCGGCAGCCGCCGCGCCATCGCCACCCTGTGGCTGCTGGAACGCACCGAACAACTGCTGTCGCTGGTCCTGGTCGCCAATACCCTGATCAACGCCATGGCCATCGCCCTGGCAACGGCCATCGCCATTACCCAGTTCGGCCTGGAGCAGCATGTGATCCTGCTGTCGACCGTGATCGTGGTGTTCCTGCTGATCGTGCTGGCTGAAATCTCGCCCAAGATCATCGGCGCGCGCTATGCCGACCAGATCGTGCTGCCGGCGTCCTTCGTGCTGCGCCCCCTGCTGTCGGTCTCCAAGCCGCTGCTGTGGTTCGTGCACCTGTTCGTCAACACCCTGCTGCGCCTGTTCCGCATCAAGCCCACCGGCCAGATCCAGGAAGGCAAGCTGTCGGCCGACGAACTGCGCTCGGTCCTGCTGGAAAACGGCAGCTTCATCCCGAAGAAGCACAAGAGCATCCTGCTCAACCTGTTCGACCTGGACACCATCTCGGTGGAAGACATCATGACCCCGCGCGCCCACATCGAGGCGCTCGACCTGGCCATGCCGGTCGAAGACATCAAGTCCCAGCTCACCACCTGCTTCCACAACAAGCTGCCGGTGTATGACGGCGAGATCAACCAGGTGGTCGGCATCCTGCATGTGCGCAAGGCCATCGCCCTGCTCAACGAGCAGGACGAACTGACGGTCGAACACTTCCGCAAGCTGCTGTCCGAGCCTTTCTTCATCCCCCAGGACACGCCGGCCTTCGCCGCCCTGCAGAATTTCCAGGAAAACCGGGAGCGCCTGGCCATCGTGGTCGACGAATACGGCGAGGTGCAGGGCCTGGTCACGCTGGACGACATCATCGAAGAGATGATTGGCGAGTTCACCACGTCCACCCCGAGCGCGGCGCGGGCCGACAGCTTTGGCTGGGACGAGCATGGCGAATGCCTGCTGGAGGGCAGCACCGCATTACGTGACATTAACAAGCGTCTGGGTTTAAACTTCCCGCTTGATGGGCCCAAGACCCTGAACGGCATGCTGCTGGAAGTGTTACAGGACATCCCCGACGCCCCCATTTCTGTCAAAGTGGGGAATTGCATCGTGGAAGTGGTGCAAGCACAAGACCAGGCCATTAAAGTAGTGAAATTACGACGTCCGGAGTTCCGCCAGGCAGAGTGAACCGTGCGGACCTTTACAAAAATGATGCCTACAGGCATCATCCGGAGACTCACTCTTTATTAATATTCTGATAGTGCGCTCCTATGGCAGCAGTCCAACCCACCTCGGCGTCCGGCTCCCCTATGTCGGGACTGGCCCGGGCCCTGATGCAAGCGGGGCGTCTTACCCCGCCGCAAGCGGACGCGCTGAACAAGAAGGCAATTGCCGAAAAGTCCACGTTTATTGACGTGCTGCTGGCTGGCGGCAGCATCAACGCACGCGACCTGGCCGTCTTCTGCGCCGAAACCTTTGCCTATCCGCTGCTCGACCTGGGCGCCATCAATGTCGACATCTTGCCGCCCAAGGCCATCGATACCCGGCTGATGGCGACCCAGCGGGTGATCCCGCTGGCCAAGCGCGGCAACAAGATGTCGGTGGCGCTGTCCGATCCGACCAATACCCAAGCCCTGGACCAGATCAAATTCCAGGCCGAATCGACAGTCGAGCCAGTCATTGTGCAGCACGACGTGCTGCTCAAGCTGCTCGAGAGCCTGACCAAGAGCTCGACCCAGACCGTCCTCGAGATGACCGGCGAAGAAGGGGAAATCGAGTTCGCCGAAGAAGAATCGATATCGCAGGCGCAAGGCGCCGCCGCGGCCGACGCCGAGGTGGAGGATGCGCCTATCGTGCGTTTCCTGAACAAGATGCTGATGGATGCGGTCAATATGGGCGCCTCCGACTTGCATTTCGAGCCTTACGAAAAGTTTTACCGCATCCGCTTCCGGGTCGACGGCAACCTGGTCGAGCACGCCCAGCCGCCGACCTCGATCAAGGACAAGCTGGTCTCGCGCATCAAGGTGCTGTCCAAGCTCGATATCTCGGAAAAACGCGTGCCGCAGGACGGCCGCATGCGCCTGATCGTGTCCGCTACCAAGACCATCGACTTGCGCGTGTCGACCCTGCCGACCCTGTTCGGCGAGAAGACCGTGATGCGTATCCTGGATGCGACCCAGGCCCAGATGGGCATCGATTCGCTCGGCTACGATCCGGACCAGAAGGAAATCCTGCTGGATGCCGTGCACCGCCCGTACGGCATGGTACTGGTGACCGGCCCGACCGGTTCCGGCAAGACGGTGTCGCTGTACACCTGCCTGAACATCCTGAACAAGCCTGGCATCAATATTTCGACCGCGGAAGACCCGGCCGAGATCAACCTGCCGGGCGTCAACCAGGTCAACGTCAACGACAAGGCCGGCCTGACCTTCCCGGTAGCGCTGAAAGCGTTCCTGCGCCAGGATCCGGACATCATCATGGTGGGTGAGATCCGCGACCTGGAAACGGCGGATATCGCGATCAAGGCCGCGCAGACCGGCCACATGGTGTTCTCCACCCTGCACACCAACGACGCGCCGTCGACCCTGACGCGCTTGATGAACATGGGCGTCGCGCCCTTCAATATTGCCTCCTCGGTCATCCTGATCACGGCGCAGCGCCTGGCGCGCCGCCTGTGCACCTGCAAGAAGCCGATCGACATTGCCCCGGAACTGCTGCAGAAGGCGGGTTTCAAGGACGAAGACCTGGATGGCACCTGGAAACCTTACGGCCCGGTGGGCTGTGAGCGCTGCAACGGCACGGGCTATAAAGGCCGGGTCGGTATCTACCAGATCATGCCGATCACGCCCGCGATCGAAGCATTGATCCTGGCACACGGTAACGCGATGCAGATCGCGGCACAATCGGAAGCAGAAGGCGTCAAGTCCCTGCGCCAATCGGGCCTGGTCAAGGTCAAAAACGGATTGACCAGCCTGGAAGAAGTGCTGGGCTGCACCAACGAATAGGAACTTAGGATATGGCTACTGCGGGCACCGCAAAAGAACAGGTATTTACATGGGAAGGCAAGGATAAGACCGGCAAGACCGTGCGCGGCGAGATGCGCGCCGGCGGCGAGGCCGTGGTCAATGTCACCCTGCGCCGCCAGGGCATCGTTGCCACCAAGATCAAGAAAAAGGTCTACCGCTCCGGCAAGAAAGTCTCCGAAAAGGACTTGACCCTGTTCACGCGCCAGCTGGCGACGATGATGAAGGCCGGCGTGCCGCTGCTGCAGGCCTTTGACATTGTCGGCAAGGGCCACGCCAATCCGGCGGTATCCAAGCTGGTCATGGACCTGCGCGCCGATATCGAGACCGGTACCAGCCTGAACATGGCGTTCCGCAAGTATCCGCTGTATTTCGACCCGCTGTTCTGCAACCTGGTGGCGGCCGGCGAACAGGCTGGTATCCTGGAAGACCTGCTGACCCGCCTCGCGATCTACAAGGAAAAGACGCTGGCCATCAAAGCCAAGATCAAATCGGCCCTGACTTATCCGGTGGCCGTGATTGGCGTTGCCTTTATCGTGACGGCCGTGATCATGATCTGGGTGGTGCCGGCCTTCAAGGAAGTGTTCAGCAGTTTCGGCGCCGACCTGCCGGCGCCGACCGTGTTCGTGATGACGCTGTCGGAGTACTTCGTCAAGTACTGGTACATCATCTTCGGCAGCCTGTTCGCCGCGCTGTATTTCTTCTTCCAGACCTGGCGGCGTTCGGCAAAAATGCAGGCGACGATGGACCGCCTGCTGCTGAAAATTCCGGTGTTCGGCGACGTGATCCGCAAAGCCACCGTGGCGCGCTGGACGCGTACCCTGTCCACCATGTTTGCCGCCGGCGTGCCGCTGGTGGAATCGCTGGACTCGGTGGGCGGCGCATCCGGCAACCACATTTACATGGAAGCGACCAAAAAGATCCAGACCGAAGTCAGCACCGGTACCAGCCTGACCGTGGCCATGCAGAATGCCGATGTCTTCCCGAACATGGTGACCCAGATGGTGGCCATCGGTGAAGAATCGGGCGCGCTCGATTCGATGCTGGGCAAGGTGGCCGACTTCTACGAAGAAGAAGTGGACGAAGCGGTCGCTCAGCTCTCGAGCCTGATGGAACCGATGATCATGGTGATCCTGGGCGTGGTGATCGGCGGCCTGGTGGTTGCGATGTACCTGCCAATCTTCAAACTCGGCTCGGTGGTGTAACAGGATGCAAGACGTATTCATGCTGTTCTCGCCGCCGGCAACGCTGGCCGCCGCCGTGGTGGCCGGCATCCTTGGCCTGCTGATCGGCAGTTTCCTGAACGTGGTGATCCACCGCGTGCCCGTCATGATGCAGCGCGAGGTCGACAGCGTATGCGCCTGCGAGCGCGACGAGCCGGAGCCGCATCCGGAGCGCTACAACCTGGTGGTGCCGCGTTCGGCTTGCCCGCACTGCGGCCACCAGATCACGGCGCTGGAAAACATCCCGGTCATCAGCTGGCTGCTGCTGCGCGGCAAATGCAGCTCGTGCAAGGCGCCGATCTCGGCGCGCTACCCGGCCATCGAGTTGCTGAGCGCCTTGCTGTCGGCCGGCCTGGTGTGGCACTTCGGCTTCGGCTGGACCGGCATGGCCACCCTGGTCTTCGGCTGGCTGCTGATCGCAATGACCTTCATCGACCTCGACACGCAGCTGCTGCCGGACGACCTGACCCTGCCGCTCATGTGGCTGGGCCTGCTGGTTAACGTGAAAGGCCTGTTCGTACCGCTGCAGGACGCCGTGCTGGGCGCAGCGGCCGGCTACATGGCACTGTGGACCGTGTACTGGGTGTTCAAGCTGGTGCGCGGCAAGGAAGGCATGGGCTATGGCGACTTCAAGCTGCTGGCCGCACTGGGCGCCTGGATGGGCTGGCAGATGCTGCCAGCAATCATCCTGCTGTCCTCGGTGGTGGGCGCCGTGGTCGGCATCAGCATGATGATCGCCGCGCGCATGGGCTTCGACCACAAGATCCCGTTCGGCCCTTACCTGGCCGGCGCTGGCCTGGCCGCGCTGCTGTGCGGCCAGCAAATCACCGCATTCCTGTACGGAGCCACGGGCTGACATGCCGGCGCGCTTCGTGGTCGGCCTGACAGGCGGCATCGGCAGCGGCAAAAGCCTGATCGCCAATATGTTTGCCGACCGCGGCGCCAGCATCGTCGACACCGACCAGATTGCCCACGCCCTGACCGGGCCCAACGGCGCGGCCATGCCCGACATCCTGGCCGAATTCGGCGCCCAGATGGCCGACAGCCATGGCGCCATGGACCGCGCGAAGATGCGCGAACTGGTGTTCCGCGAACCGCCAGCCAAGCGCCGGCTGGAAGCCATCCTCCACCCCATGATCCGCGACGCCACCCTGGCGGCCGCCGCCGATGCCAGCGGCGACTATGTGATGCTGGCGATCCCCCTGCTGGTCGAATCCGGCGCCTGGAAGCAGCGCGTCAACCGCGTGCTGGTCATCGACTGCCCGGAAGAAGTCCAGGTGGCGCGCGTAATGGCGCGCAATGGCCTGGCGGAAGACCAGGTGCGCGCCATCATGGCGACCCAGGTGCCGCGCACGGTTCGGCTGGCAGCGGCCGACGATATCATAGACAATGGCGGCAAAATCGAAGCTTTAACCCCTCAGGTAGACCGTTTGCATGGTTTTTATCAGCAATATTTGTAATTTTGCTTCGCATAGTTCAGAATCACGAGATTATTAATAGGTCTTCCACACGAGGGATGCTTTGATCGTTTACGAATATCCTTTCAATGAGCGCATCCGGACCTTGCTGCGCCTGGAGGATCTATACGAGAAATTCAAATTCTTCGTGCATCAGGAACACCCGATGCAGCACCACGTCGCATTGGCCACCATCTTCGACATGCTGGAAGTGGCCGGGCGCGCCGACCTCAAATCCGACCTGCTGCAGGAACTCGAACGCCAGCGCCAGAGCCTGCTGGGCTACCGCTCCAACCCGAACGTCCAGGCCGAAATGCTGGACGCCATCCTCGCCGAACTCGATAGTGTTTCAAGCGCCCTGGTCGCCTCGCAAGGCAAGACGGGCCAGAACGTGCGCGACAATGAATGGCTGATGAGCATTCGCGGCCGCACCATCATCCCGGGCGGCGCCTGCGAATTCGACCTGCCCTCGTATTACGCCTGGCAAAAGCAGCCGGCCGAGAAGCGCTTCAACGACATCGTCACCTGGTTCAACCCGCTGGCGCCGCTGTTTGACGCCCTGGGCCTGGTGCTGCGCCTGCTGCGCGATTCCGGCGCCCCGGTGAAAATGATCGCCAATGCGGGCAGTTACCAGCAAATGCTGCAAGGCAAGGTCTACCAGATGCTGCGCCTGTCAGTCGACGAAGCGCTGGGCGCGATTCCCGAGATTTCGGCCAACAAATACATGCTGTGGGTGCGCTTCACTTCCCAGGGCGGCGACCTGAAACCCAAGCCGCTGGAAGAAGATGTACCATTCGAGCTCACCCTCTGTAATTTCTAAGCACATGCCTACTGTCGTTGAATGCCCCACCTGCCACGCCAAGGTAGAGTGGACGGAAGCCAATAAATACCGCCCCTTCTGCAGCGAGCGCTGCAAAATGATCGACCTTGGCGCCTGGGCCGAGGAAAAATACACCATCCCCGGCGCCGCCCCCACCGATCCGCTGGAAGAAGACAAGCAATAAGAAAGTCGGGGGGAGGGGTGGGGAAACGCCCAAAAGGCGAGCGCGTTTTGCAGGGGGCCACCCAGACCCC
>CBHREK010000051.1:0-60679 GCA_966077345.1 uncultured Duganella sp. | reverse complement strand
AGTATGCCTTTATCGCCCGCCATCGGGCAGTCTGGCCAACCCGAACCATGTGCCGTCTACTTGGCGTTTCAGCTAGTGGCTTCTACGATTGGCTTGAGCGGGCGCCGAGCAAGCGTGAAATGGAAAATCAGCGGCTGTTGGCTGCAATTCGCGTTAGCCACGAAGCAAGCGATAGCACCTATGGCTCGCCACGTGTTGTGCGCGACCTTTGGGACCAAGGAGAGACCTGCAGTGAAAATCGGGTCGCCAGGCTAATGCAGAAGGCCGGTATTAAAGCACGCCATCGGCGCCGTCGGCATCCTGGGCAAGTAGTTGAAGAAGTTCACGCAATCGCACCGAATCTGCTGGATCGCCAGTTTGAAGCCGGCGCGCCAGACCAGAAATGGGCAGCGGACTTTACGTACGTTTGGACTGGAGAGGGCTGGCTCTTTGTGGCCGTAGTTCTCGACCTCTATTCGCGCCGTGTGGTCGGCTGGTCAATGCAGCCGACCATGACCTCGCAGCTAGTTATGGACGCGCTGCTGATGGCGGTGTTTCGACGCGGCCGACCAAGGGAAGTGTTGCATCACTCCGATCAGGGCTCTCAATACACCAGCGAGAATTTTCAGAAGCTGCTTGAGGCTCATGGCATCGTATGCAGTATGAGCCGCAGGGGAAATTGCTGGGACAACGCCGCGATGGAGAGCTTCTTTTCGACCATCAAGATCGAACGGCTAAACAGGAAGCACTACCGGACTCGCGACGCCTTGCGCGCCGACGTATTCGATTACATTGAAAGGTTCTACAACCCGAAACGCAGACACTCAACACTGGGCTACGTCAGCCCGGTACAATTCGAAGCCCTTACACTTAAATGCGCCTAAGCGAAGTGTCCGTGGAATCGGGGGAATGCCATTTAGCTGCTGCAGCTGTCGCAATAGAAAGAGCAGCAGCACTCGACCCGAACCACATTGCCATTTGGGGAGAGCGGCTCTTGATCCAGAGGTATCTGGCACATGGACTGTCTGCTTTTGAGAACGCGCTTTCGGCGGCACATCAACCAGATGCAGCGCATTCAGAACGTACGCGCTTGGCGCTCAATCAGTTCAGGCGAACGCTTGACGATGCCGTGTTGTTATTTCCCGATGACGAGTGGTTCCGCGATCAGCGTCTTTGTGCCTATGAGGACTTCGGTTGGAGCTAGTGCCGGCACTTGCCTTTGTGGCCGAAGATTTCAACTGTTCGCCGCCGTTGAATGCTGCTAAAGTCATCATTTAGTTGACGTCCGGGAGAAATACAATTGAAGTATTATCTGCTCCTTCTCGCCGCAATCGTGCATGTTAGTGTTGGCGCGGCCGAACCACCATACACCTTCATAGAGGGCAAAGTGCCGGAGGATGTGCAGCCGGACGGGAATTCGATCGTGTTCGAGGGGCCCAAGGAGATCCTGGTCATCGACACCGGCCGCCATCCCGAGCATACCGACAAGATCATCGCCGTGGCAAGGGCACGCAACAAGCCGATCACCGCCATCATCAACACGCACTGGCACCTGGACCATGCGACCGGCAATGCGCGCATCCGTGCCGCGTATCCAGGCGCGAAGCTTTACACGAGTACGGCCGTAGAAGGTGCGTTGAAAGGCTTCCTGATCCGGAATGTCGAAAAAGCGAAGGCAAGGCTGGAAGATCCATCCGTGCCTGAACCACGCAAGGCCGATACGCGGCTGTACCTGAACGCCATCAACGATCCCGCCAACCTGATTCCTGACCAGCCGGTCAAAGGAACGATGCCGGTAAAGCTGGGCGAGCGCGAGCTGCAGCTGCACCTGGCAAAATACGCGGCCACGGAGGGCGATGTCTGGATTCACGACCCGGCCAGCAAAACCGTGTTTGTTGGTGACCTGGTGGTGGTACCGCTGCCGTTTTTTGATACGGGCTGTGCAGAAGGCTGGCGCCAGGCGCTGGCCGAAATCGACAAGCTGGATTTCCAGACCCTGGTGCCGGGTCACGGTTTGCCTATGGACCATGCGACGTTCTCCAGCTACCGCAGTGCATTTGATGCGTTTACCGCTTGCGCCGAAAGCACTCAGCCCACGGCAAGCTGTGTCGCAATCTGGATGCAGAAAGGAGCGTCCTTCGTGGCCATGCATCCGGACCCCAAGTACTCCGAGCCTGCACTGGCTTATTATGTCGACCAAGTGCTGCGCGTGCCCGCAAAGCGCGCTGAATACTGTGGCAAGCCTAATGAAGCCGCTCGATGAACGAATCAAAGCGACCACGGTGTGTGCAAAACCCGGAATCGGTATGCTGTCCAATCGAAGTTAGTCAAGCAGCAAATCTTCCTGGCGGCGGTAACGCTGCCGCCGGTCCGGTGAGAGCATTTCCCTGTCGGTAGCTGCCACGGCACGGGAATCTGGCTGGTGGCGGGCTTGCGTTGTGATCGGGGGTACGCGGGGAAGACGTGAATGGCTGGCCGGTGCGGACGCGGCGGTCGGCGGCAGTACGGTCGAAAATGCTGTTGGCGTCTGGGCGGGCTGCGGAGATGCAGGCATTGGCGCCGAGGCAGCGCGCAAGACCGGCATCCTGTCTAGCTCGCGGCGGAGGACATCGGCGCGCTTCCAGTTGTTTTCGTGAGGGAGTAGCAGCGCCACCTCTGCCCAGGCGCTGCGCGAGATGCCTTTGCAGCGACAGATGAACGCATGCGGCGAGACCGGTTCGCCTTGATGCATGATGGAATCGCCAATGACTTCGGCATACGCGAAGCCAGTGCTGTTCCAGGCACGCAACTGTGTGCCTTCTGGCAGGAATAAGGATTTCCACTGATAGCCGCGGTGGCGGATTTGGGGCGCTTTGTTGAGCTCGCCGCGGGCAAGCCATTCTTTGATTGCCAATGCGGCCAGTTCGCCGGCGCTCGCCTCGGTGGGATGAGCATCGACGTATTGCAATAGGCGGCATAAGGTGATGGCAGGTAACGCCAGAGTGACTATGTCTTTCATGCTGTTTTCCTCCGCTGTTTTGCGCTGAATCGCGCTGTTTTCCGCTGCTTTTGTCTTGGATGGCCGCGAGCAGAGGAAGTTCCAGAAAAAGCAGCGGAAAACAGCGAGAAACAGCGCAAAACAGCGGGTCATTTCAGCGTAAACGCCATAGGTAACCGGATCGCTAGGCCAGACGCATCAGGGCCGCGCCTGCAGCAATGGCCGCAATGGCGAGCGCACGCTTGCTGCCTATGTGTTCGGACAGGAAGAATTTGGCGATCAGCGCTGCGAACAGGATCGAGGTTTCGCGCAGGGCTGCGACGGCGGCTAGCGGAGCGACCGTCATCGCCCACAGTGCGAGGCCGTATGCGCCGAGTGTTCCGGCGCCGCCAAGGATGGCGACTTTCCAGTATTGTCTTGCGTACTCGTTCAGCTCGCGTGGGCAGCGGAGGAGGCACCAGGCCAGCAGGCCGATGGCGCTTAGCACGTGCAGCCACATGACGTAAGCGGCTGGTGCGGCCGAAGCGCGGGCACCGAGGCCGTCGATCAGCGTGTAGGTTGCGATTACCAATGCGTTCAGCAAGGCGTAGGAGGTTGCCCGGCTGCGAGAACCGCCGTCAGCATTGGCAGTCGCACCGGATCGTGTGGCGAACCAGAGGCCGAAAATTCCGCCGCTGATGCAGGCGACGGCGGCGTACTGTGTGACACTCAGATGCTCGCCCAGCAGCGGCACGCTGGAAAGGGCGACGAGCAGCGGCGCGCTACCACGCATCAGCGGGTAGGCGTGGCTCATGTCGCCGTGGCGGTAGGCTGCGGCGAGCAAGCCGTAATAAGCGTAGTGGATGAGGGTGGAGGCCAGCGCGTACGGCCAGCTCGCAGCAGCGGGTTGCGTAAGGAAGGGCAGTAATGGCAGCGAGATCAGGCCTGCGCCGCTGGCCACCAGCACGCTGCTCAGGAATGGATCGCGGCCTTTCTTGACCAGCGCATTCCAGCCGGCGTGCAGCAGCGCGCCGCACAGGACGATGGCGACAACCGAGGGCGCCATCAGCGGGGGCGCACGCTTTCGGCCAGGATTTCCGGACGGTGGTAGCGCTGGAAACCTTCCATCACCACGTTCGATTTGGCAGCCCGTTCCAGCAATTCAAGCAACACGGCGCGGTCATCCGGATTCAAGGAAGAGCGCGAGACATAGACGCCGGTTTGCTGCCACGGCAGCTCGGGAATAGCCTCCATGCGCAACCGATCCAGCATGCCGTTCACGCGCGTTTCGCGATTGATGGCACCCGCAAGAATGGTCGGCCCCATGATCGTGATGTCCACCGCGCCAACGTACAGCAGGCGCGCGACGGCACTCGGATCGACTTCGATGAACAGCCGTCCCTGGCGCGCCAGTTCCCTCACGATGGCCTGGTAAGCATCACCATAGTCGTAACCGCGGACGATTGCCACCCGCAGGTCGCGCCGGTCCAGCAGGTCCTGGGCATTGGTGATCTGCGGACGCTGGCTTTGCAGCGAGATCAGAACGGCGCGATGGCCCACCATCGGCACGAAGATGCCATGGACGTCGCGCGCCGGGGTGCGGGTAGCCGGCAGCAACAGGTCGGCTTTGCCGGATTCGAACAATAGCTCCTGGCGGGCGCGGGGCACCGAAGTAAAGGTGAAATGGCAGCCGGCACGCGGACCCAGGCTGCGGAATATCTCCGGGTAGATTCCGTTGAAGGTCCCGTTGCCGACGATAACGCTGACGCCCGTGGAGGACACGGGCACCACGATGTCGCGCGAGCAGTCGGCATGCGAAGGCATGGCCGCCACCGCCAGCGGCAGGGCGGCGAGCAACTGGCGGAAGAGGCTGTGCACGCGTCCGGTCATACGAGGTTATGCGCCCGTTTCCGTGGTCGCCGTGGCGGCCATATGGTGCTGGCGGAAGTAGCGCCGCGCCACGTAAATGCCGACCGCCTGCATCGCTGCGCAAAGGAAGAAAGTGCTGCCGATGCGCCAGTCGCTTGGCGTCAGGTGGCTGACCGTGCCCAGGATGGCGCCGCCCAGCAGCGGCATGATCACCGTGCCAAGGCTGCTGATCGACTGCAAGGAGCCCATCAACTCGCCCTGTTCGTTGGCTGGCGTCGCTTTCGACACGATGCCCTGCAATGCGGGACCGGCAGCGAAGGCGAGCAGGTTGCACAGGATGAAGATGTACATCATCCAGCCTTGCGTGGCCAGGCCGTACAGCATGTAGGTAATGGCGCCCGAGGTCAGGCCCAGCAGCGACAGGCGTACTTCGCCGAACTTGCGGATCAGGACGCCGAGCAGGCCGGCCTGCACCACGGCCGCCGTCAGGCCAACGCAAAAGAGTGCCGCGCCGTTTTCCGCCGGGCTCCAGCCGAAGCGGAAGTGAGTGTACAGCACCCAGGTTGACTGCAGCATCATCTGCGCGCCGGTGACCAGGGCAAAGGTGATGACGAGGCCGCGGATATCCTGGCGCCGGGCCAGCTTGGCCAGGGAGTTGAAGGGATTGACCGACACCAGCTTGAATTTGGTGCGCTGCGCTTCCGGCAGCGATTCCGGCACGAAGAAATAGCCGTAGATGAAGTTGGCGAAAGACAGCGCTGCCGCGACGTAGAACGGCAGGTGCAGGTTGACGTCGCCCAGCAGGCCGCCCAGCATCGGGCCGCAGATGAAGCCCAGGCCGAACGTGGCGCCGATCTTGCCAAAGCTCTTGGCGCGGTCTTCGTGGGTCGAGATGTCGGAGGCATAGGCCGAGGCGACAGACATGCTGGCCGAGGACATGCCGCCGATCACGCGGCCGATGAACAGGCAGGCGAGGTTGGGCGCCCAGGCGGTGGTCAGGAAGTTGATGCCCATGCCGGCCATGGAATACAGCAGCACGGGGCGGCGTCCGACGCGGTCGCTGATCGCGCCCAGCATCGGCATGAAGATGAACTGCAGCAGGCCGAAGGTGGCGCCCAGGATGCCGTACCACAGCGCATGCAGTTCGCGGTCCTGCACATATTGGCCGACCAGGATCGGCAGCACCGGCACGATGATCCCGATACCCAGCATGTCGATGAAGATGCTGACCAGGACGAAGTTCAGGTTGGCTTTCGATTTAATGCCGCTCATGCCGCCACCGCCCATTCTGCGACAAAGCTGTCGCGGAAGGCCAGCAGCTCGTGCAGGCGCTGCTCGCCCAGCGCGCGCCCGGCAGCGGTCTGCATGGTGCCGGGCAGGGTGGCCAGCTTCACTTCGATGTGGTCCAGCGAATAGGCCTTGTCGTTGCGTTCGCGATTGACGGCCAGCGGATCGTCAGGGTGCGCCAGTGCGGTGCCCATGCGGCCCGCGATATAGAACATGCGCGCCAGGCCGACGGCGCCCAGCGCGTCCAGGCGGTCGGCATCCTGCACGATGCACGCTTCCAGCGTGGTGGGCTGCAGCGCGGCGGAAAAGCTGTGCGTTTCGATGGCGTGGGCGACAGCGTCCAGCCGGTCGGCCGGGAAGCCTGCCGCGGCCAGTTCGGTGCGCGCCAGTGCTGCTGCCTGGCGCGAAGCGAGGTGGCGTTCGGGGTGGTTCTTCGGCAGGTTGACCAGGTCGTGCAGGTAGCAGGCTGCCATCACGACCAGGCGGTCGGCTTCGGGATGCTGTTCCAACAACAGGTTGGCATTACGCCACACCCGGTGCAAATGATTGGTGTCGTGGGCGCCGTCGTCGCCCGCCGCCGCGCTGGCCAGCGCGACCAGTCGCGGTTGCCAAGTGCTCAGAGTGATATCCATAAAACCTTGATTCTGTTTTTAGCTGCGCAATTGTGCCATGTATTTATCGCAAGCTTGTATGTTTCTCTAGAGCAAAATTGTTGATGATTATTTTATTGGTCTACGGTAACATTATGCTGTCATCGTTCATAAGTGAAAAATTATCATGACTACAACTACCAGCCAAGCTGCCGAGTTCCTGGCCTTTACCCTGGGGCAGGAAGAATACGGCATCGACATCCAGAAGGTCAGCGAGATTCGCAGCTACGAGAATCCGACCCGCATCGCCAGCGCGCCGGACTACGTGAAAGGCGTGATCAACCTGCGCGGCCTGATCGTGCCGATCATCGACATGCGCGTGCGCTTCCAGCTTGGCGAGCCGACCTACGGCCCGTTCACTGTGGTCATCATCCTGCACATCGGCACCCGTACCGTGGGGATCGTGGTGGATGCGGTGTCCGATGTCACGACCTTGCAGCCGGAGCAGATCAAGCCCGCGCCTGATATCGGCGGTTCGATGGACACCGAATACATCACCGGCCTGGGCACCATCGAAGACCGCATGCTGATCCTGGTCGATATTGAACGCTTGATGTCTTCTGCCGACATGGGCCTGATCGAGAAGATGGCGGCATGAAGTTCCTGAATAACCTGAATATCGGCAAACGCCTGGCATTCGGCTTTGCCGTTACCCTTGCACTGTCCATCGTGATTGCTGCCATCGGCGTGTGGCGCCTGCAGCAAGTGGCCGGCGCAACGCGCCATATGATGGAAACGCCGCTGGCGAAAGAACGCATGATCTCCGACTGGTATTCGAAGATCGACAGCGCCATCCGCCGCACCACGGCGATCGCCCGCAGCAGCGACGCTTCGCTGGGCGCTTTCTTCGCCGAGGAATCGAAGGCATCGACGGCTGCCTCGTCCGACCTGCAAAAGCGTATCGAGCCGCTGATCAGCGACCCGGACGAGAAGGAACTGTTCGACCGCATCATGGCCCAGCGCAAGGTGTATATCGCCTCGCGCGACGGCGTTGCGAAACTGAAGACCGACGGCGACCTTGAGCAGGCGAACCAGGTATTTGAAAAGACTTACCGCCCGGCCGCCGCGCAGTACCAGGCGCTGGTGCAGGACCTGCTTGCCATGCAGCGCGGGAAGATCGACGCCATCGGCAAGGAAATCGACAGCGTCTCCGCCAACAGCCGCAGTTTGCTGACGGTGCTGGCCGTGCTGGCGGTGGCGTTCGGCGCACTATGCGCTTACGTGCTGACCAAGGGCATCACCACGCCGCTGTCGCGTGCAGTCGACGCAGCGCGCCGCGTGGCTGCGGGCGACCTGACAGGCGATATCCGCGTGCATGGCAACGACGAAACGGGCCAGTTGCTGGGCGCATTGCGCGACATGAACCAGGCCTTGCTCAACATCGTCAGCGAAGTGCGCAACGGCACCCATTCGATCACCATCGCTTCCAGCGAGATCGCGGCGGGCAACCAGGACCTGTCGGCGCGTACCGAGCAGCAGGCTGCGTCGCTGGAAGAAACCGCATCGTCGATGGAAGAACTGACTTCGACCGTCAAGCAGAATGCCGATAACGCACGCCAGGCCAACCAGTTGGCCGGCGCCGCGGCATCGGTGGCGCGCAAGGGCGGCAGCGTGGTGTCGGAAGTGGTGGGCACCATGGAATCGATCGATGCTTCCTCGCGCAAGATCGTGGACATCATTGCCGTGATCGACGGCATTGCGTTCCAGACCAATATCCTGGCGCTGAATGCGGCGGTGGAAGCGGCGCGCGCCGGCGAGCAGGGCCGCGGCTTTGCGGTCGTGGCTTCGGAAGTGCGCAACCTGGCGCAACGTTCGGCAGCGGCGGCGAAAGAGATCAAGGAGCTGATCGGCGACTCGGTCGAGAAAGTCAATGCCGGCACGCGCCTGGTATCGGATGCGGGCAATACCATGGAGGAAATCGTCTCCAGCGTGCAGCGCGTGTCGGACATCATCAGCGAGATCACGGCGGCCAGCGCCGAGCAGAGCTCGGGCATCGACGAAGTCTACAAGGCCGTCGGCCAGATGGACCAGGTCACGCAGCAAAATGCCGCCCTGGTGGAAGAAGCGGCGGCTGCCGCCGAATCGATGCAGAACCAGGCCAGCAACCTGGCCGACGTGGTCAGCGTGTTCAAGGTGCGCTAGTGCGCTAAGCAGCACCTTCGTGGATCGCCTGTTGCGACAGGCGGTCCGCATCGCCATTCCTGTGGCGCGGCACCCAGCGCACATGCACTTGCGCCAGTGCCGCCATCAATTGCCCCACGCGGGCCCGATGTTCCTCCAGTGCCCTGGCTCCTGCCTGGGGCGACAGCAGCACATCCTGCACTACCACCTGGCTATCGCCGTACAGCAGCAGCTCCGGCACGCCCAGCTCCACCGCTTTCTCCAGCGCCGCGATCAGGGCCAGGTATTCCGCGTCGCCGCTGCTGCCGTGGCCTGCACGGCGGCTGATTTCGATGCGCTCGCCGGCAGGGCCGGACAACAGCACGCCGATGCCGATGCGGCCCGGGTTGGGATGGGCGGAGCCGTCGAACCATGCGCGCCATGCGGCAGGGGAAGCGGGGACTGGCTGGCGCGCGAGTTTCTCGGCGCGCGCACGTTCTTGTTTAATTGACATACCTGAATTATTTTGCAACACTTGCGGCTCGTTTTTCCCTCCACTTTAACAGGTGATTGTGAGCCTTACTGCCGAACAGATCCTGGCGCTGGCGCCGGACGCAGCATCCGCCAAAGCTGGCACCGGGCAGGCCAGCCTTTCCAAATGGTCCGGCCTCGGCGGACATGCCCAAGCCCTGTGGGGCCTGTGCCAGGGCAGCGGCAAGGAGCCATACCGCGCCCAGATCGACCTGGCCGGCCCGGCCTTCAAATGCAATTGCCCAAGCCGCAAATTCCCCTGCAAGCACGGCATCGGCCTTTACCTGCTGTATGCACGCGACAGTGCCGCATTCAAGGAAACCGACGCGCCGCAATGGGTGAGCGACTGGCTGCAAAACCGCGAAGAGCGCAGCGAAAAGAAAGCCGCGAAAGAAGCGGAAGCGGCCACGCCGGAAGCGATTGCCGCGCGCGAGGCGGGCCAGTTGAAGCGCCAGGAGAAACGCCAGGGCAAGGTGGAAACCGGCCTGGCGGTGCTCGAGGCCTGGCTGGAAGACCTGGCGCGCGACGGGCTGGCTACGCTGCGCAGCAAGCCCGCCAGGGATTGGGAGGCCATGGCGGCCCGCCTGGTCGACACGCAGGCGCCTGGACTGGCCTCGCGCGTGCGCCGGCTTGGCCTGTCGATTTACGGTGGCGGCGGCGATGGATGGGAACTGGCCGCTGCGCGCGAACTGTCGCAAATGGCGCTGTTGCGGCAAGCCTATGCGCGCCTGGCTTCGCTGCCCGATGGTTTGCAGCATGAGGTGCGCTCGGCGATTGGCTGGGTCACCAGCCAGGACGATGTGCTGGCGCAGCCGGGCGTCCATGATCGCTGGCTGGTGCTCGGCGCACGCACGCAGGAAGATGGAAGGGTGGGAAGCTGCGCGACATTCCTGCGCGGTGAAAGCAGCGGGCGCTGGGCCATGCTGCTCCAGTTTTCCGCCGGCAGCCAGGCGCTGCCGCCCGCACCGCCGATTGGTGCGATGTACCAGGGTACCGTGCATTACTATCCTGCGGCGGTGCCGATGCGCGTCTTGTTCGCCGATGACATGAAGCTGCTGGACGCAACGCCTGGCCCGCGGCCGGCGTTGGCGCCGACCGTGTATGCGGCCGAATTCGAACGCTACGCGCAGGCGCTGGCCGCCAATCCTTTCCTGGAATCCTGGCCGATGGCGCTGGAACAGGTGACACCGGTCTACGACGCCGGCAAGGCCGCTCCATGGTCGCTATGCTCCGCCAATGGCGAAGCACTGCCGGTGGACGCTGCGTTCCGCCAGGGCTGGCAACTCCATGCGCTGGCGGGCGGCCATCCTTTGCAGGTGTTCGGTTTGTGGCAAGGATATTCCTTCTTGCCGCTATCCGCCGCTTGCGGCGGCCGCAGTTTCAATCTCGACGGGGGAAACGGCTGATGCAACTGCCAGTCAATTTGCACAAGACGGTGCTGGCGGGCACCAGCCGTGTTCCGTTCGAGCCGGCGACAGGCGTGTCTCCCGCATTGCAAGCCGTAGCCGGGCAAGGCTTGTGGCAGGCGCTTGCGGCGCAGGACCTGTGGCAGCGGGCCGGCTTCCTTCCGGCTGCGGGCGTGGACGTGCCGGCGCCTTCGGCAGCGGACGGCGCCGATTGTCCCCGCGCTGCCGAAGACGTCCTGCTGCTGCTGATGCGCGGTGTGCATGCGGAATTGCTGCCAGCCTGGCTGACGCTGGCGCATGAAAAAGGCGCAAACGTGCCGCATGCCTGCCTGGTGCCGTTGCTGGAGCAGGGCATGGTCAAACCGGCCTTGCGCGAAAAGCTGCTGCCGGTGCTCGGAGAACGTGGCCGCTGGCTGCTGGACCAGAACCCTGAATGGCGCGCCAGATATGCTGGCGGCGCCGTCGATGCGGCGGCCGTCGACCTGGCCTGGAATACCGGCGTCCCGGCGCAGCGCGCGGCGGCCTTGCGGGCGATGCGTGCCGCCGATCCTGCTGCGGCCCTGGCCAGCTTGCAAAGCGGCTGGGCGCAGGAGGCGCCCGACCTGCGCGCGGCGTTGCTGCCATGCCTGGAAGTGCGACTGTCGCTCGCCGACGAGGCATTCCTCGAAGCTGCGCTGGACGACAAGCGCAAGGAAGTACGCGGCATTGCGCGCGAGTTGCTGGCCATCCTGCCCGGTTCCCAGCTCAGTGCGCGCTGCGCGGCGCGCATGGAGGCCTTGTTCACCCTGCAGCCAAAGGGCGACGGCCAATTGCCGGTGCTCGAAGTGGCGCTGCCGGAAGCCTGCGACAAGGCCATGAAGCGCGACGGCGTCGGCGCCGAGAATCCATACCGTATGGGCGAGAAGCAGTGCTGGCTGTTCAACATGATGCAGGTTGTTCCTCCGGCGCACTGGGCCGAGCGCTGGGGCGTGACTCCGGCCGGAGTGCTGCAGGTGATGCAAGCGAGCGAATTCGGGCGGGTGTTGCAGGAAGGCCTGGTACACGCCATCGGGCTGTCCGCTCGTGCTGGGGCGGGGCAGGCCGCAGACTGGTTTGCCGCGATTCACGCTTCGAAAGTTCCGAACGCCCGCGTGCTCTCCGCCAGGTCCGCCGACATGGCGATGGCCTTGCCGCCGGAGGGGCGCGAGCATGTGCTGCACGCGTGGCTGGAGTTCGGCACGGGTAGCGGCGTGCCCGATGCGCTGATGTTGGCGCGCCAGATGGCGGGCGAAGGCGGCATGCAGGTATCGCGGACCGTATCGCGCCTGTTGCTGCGGCGTTTGCAGCAGATGATGCGTGAGAAAGATGCGCCGAGCCACGCAATGAAGCTGGAGTTCGACACGATGGCCGCCTTGCTGGACGTCGGTGAAATGGATTACCTGGAACAGGGGTGGCCGCTGCCGGATTGGCCGCACTGGGGCAACTGGCGCCAACTGGTCGACGAATTGAAGGAAGCACTGCGCTTCAAGAATACGCTGCACCGCAGCTTTACGGACAATAAGGAGTGAGCATGGCTAACGAAATCAAAGTACTTCGGCAAAGCGCCGAACAGCAGTTTGCACACGAACTGGCGGCGTTGAAGGAAGCCGACCAGCGTCAGCGTCCGCCGAATTGGGAACTGTCGCCATGGGCGGTTGCCACCTACCTGCTGGGCGGCACGCTGGACAACGGTTTCGAGATCACGCCAAAGTACATCGGCAAGCGCCGCATCATCGAGATTGCCGTGGCCACGCTGGCAACCGACCGCGCCTTGCTGCTGCTGGGCGTGCCGGGTACGGCCAAGTCCTGGGTGTCCGAACACCTGGCGGCGGCCATCAGCGGCAATTCGAACCTGGTGGTGCAGGGCACCGCCGGCACGGCCGAAGAAACCATCCGCTACGGCTGGAACTACGCGCAGCTGCTGGCCAAGGGACCGAGCCAGGAGGCCGTCGTGCCAAGCCCGGTGATGCGCGCCATGCGCAGCGGCAAACTGGCCCGCATCGAAGAACTGACCCGCATCCCGTCCGAAGTGCAGGACAGCTTCATCAGCCTGTTGTCCGAAAAGATCCTGCCGATTCCGGAACTGGACGAATACGTGCAGGCTGCCAAGGGCTTCAACGTGATCGCCACCGCGAATGACCGCGACCGGGGCGTGAACGACCTGTCCAGCGCCCTGAAGCGACGCTTCAATACGGTGGTGCTGCCGCTGCCGGACAACGCCGACGAGGAAGTGAGCATCGTCGAAAGCCGCGTCGCCAGCCTGGGGCGCGCGCTGGAACTGCCGATCGAGAAACCGGCGCTGGAAGAAATCCGCCGCATCGTCACCATCTTCCGCGAACTGCGCGCCGGCCAGACCGACGACGGCAAGATCAAGCTCAAGTCGCCGAGTGCCAGCATGAGCACTGCCGAAGCGATTTCCGTCGTCACCAACGGCATGTCGCTGGCGGCGCACTTCGGCGACGGCATGCTGCGCGGGGCGGACATGGCCTCGTCTGTGGTGGGCGCCATCGTCAAGGACCCGGTGCAGGACCGCGTGGTCATGCTGGAATACCTGGAAACCGTGGTCAAGGAACGCGAAGGCTGGAAAGACCTGTACCGCGCCTGCCACGCCGTGCTCTGATGGCACTGCATTTTTTCGGCATCCGCCACCATGGACCGGGCTGCGCGCGCAGCCTGGCGCAGGCTTTGCAGCAGCTGCAGCCGGATGCGATCCTGATCGAAGGCCCGCCGGAAGCGGACGAGCTGCTGCCGCTGGCTGCGCATGCGGAAATGCGCCCGCCGGTGGCGCTGCTGGTGTATGCGCCGGCCATGCCGCAGCACGCATCGCATTTCCCGTTTGCGGAGTTTTCACCGGAATGGCAGGCCATCCAGTATGGCCAGGCCCATGGCGTGCCGACCCGCTTTATCGACCTGCCGATGGCGCATACGCTGGCCGCGCACATGTCGGTGGCGGCCGAGGAAGGGGACGAAGAAGCGGGAGAAGAAGCGGAAGAAGAAGCGCCCCAGCCAGTGCAGCGCAGCGGCGACGCGATGGCGCAACTTGCGCAGGCTGCCGGCTTCTCCGATTTCGAGACCTGGTGGGACCACCTGGTCGAACAGCGCCACGACAGCCTGGAACTCTTTGCCGCCATCGAGGAAATGATGTCGGTGGCCCGCCAGTCGCTGCAGGAACCGCTGTCGCAGCGCGAAGCACAGCGCGAAGCGCATATGCGCCAGATGATCCGCTCCGCCCAGAAGCAGGGCTATGAACGGATCGCGGTGGTGTGCGGCGCCTGGCACGTGCCGGCCCTGCGCGACATGCCGACAGCGAAGCACGACAAGGATGTGCTCAGCGACCTGCCGAAAGCCAAGGTCGCCGCCACCTGGACGCCCTGGAGCTACGGCCGCCTGAGTTTCGACAGCGGCTACGGCGCCGGCGTGCAAGCGCCTGGCTGGTACCACCACCTGTGGCATACGCCGCAGCGCGCATCCACTTACTGGCTGACCGATGCCGTGCGCCTGCTGCGCAAGAACGGCCTGGACGCCTCGTCGGCCCACGTGATCGAAGCGCTGCGCCTGGCCGACAGCCTGGCCGCCTTGCGCGACCGCCCGCGCGCCGGGCTGAACGAATTGCTGGAAGCGCTGCAAAGCGTCCTGTTTGGCGACAGCGATGCACCGCTGCGCCTGATCGAGCGCGAATTGCTGGTCAACGACCGCCTTGGCGCGGTGCCGGCCGAGACGCCGACCCTGCCGCTGCCGGCGGACGTGCGCCAGCTTCAAAAGAGTTATCGCATGGCGCCGCGCGCCGACCAGCAGGACCTGGAACTGGACCTGCGCCAGCCCAAGCACATGGAAAAGAGCGTGTTCCTGCACCGTTTGTCCCTGCTGGGCATCGACTGGGGCCGTACCCGGGCGGTGAGCGGCAAGAGCGGCAGCTTCCACGAAAAATGGGTGCTGGCGTGGGAGCCGGACTTTGAAGTGCGCCTGATCGAAGCCAACGTCTGGGGCGCCACCGTGGAAACGGCCTGCAATGCGCGCCTGGTGCACCTGGCGCGCAGTTCGAACCGCCTGGCCGACGTAACCGGGCTGGCCGAGCAGATGCTGCTGGCCGATGCGCGCGAAGCCGTGCCGGAAGTGATGGCGCGCATGCAGGCGCTGGCGGCGACCACCCACGAGGCAGGCGCCTTGCTGGAAGCGCTGGCGCCGCTGGCCAATGTGCTGCGCTACGGCAGCACCCGCAATACCGACACCGCCAGCGTGGCCCAAGTCATGGATGGCCTGGTGCAGCGCGCCTGCATCGCCCTGCCGCTGGCAGCACGCGGCATCAACGAAGAGGCGGCGCAAGTCCTGCTGCGGCAACTGCTGCAAGCCGATAATGCAATCGGTTTGCTGCAAAAGTCCGGGCATCGCGCGGCCTGGCTGGAAGCGCTGGAGCAATGCACGCGCGGCCAGGCGCACCCGCTGATCGCCGGCCGCGCCGTGCGCATCCTGCTGGAACAGCAGAACTGGCAGGTGGAGCAGGTGGCGCAGGCGCTGTCGCTGGCCTGCACCAATCCGATCCAGCCTTTGTCCAGTGCGGAATGGCTGGAAGGCTTCCTGCAAGGCAGCGGCCTGCTGCTGGTGATGAACGAGCAGCTTTGGCAAATCCTGCAGGCCTGGGTGGCCAGCCTGCCGGGCGAGACTTTCATGGAATTGCTGCCGCTGCTGCGCCGTACTTTCGCCACGTTCGAAGCGGCGGAACGGCGCCAGCTCGGGCAGCGGGTCGCAACCGGCACGGTGGCGCTGGCGCCGCCGCTTGCCAGCGGCGGTACCGATGAAGTGCGGGCCAGCCTGGTGCTGCCGGTTCTGGCGGCCCTGCTTGGTCCTGTCGAAACAAACGAGGTGGCAGCATGAGCGTCAAGCAGTGCTCACAAGAAGAACTGGAACGGCGCTGGCGCCTGATGCTGGGCAGCGAAGCGGACAACCTGCCGCTCCAGCAGCAGGACGCGGCGCTGGACCGTACCCTGGCCGCACTGTACGACCCCGGCGAACGGCGCGGCGGCCTGCAAGGCTCGGCGCCGAACGTGGCGCGCTGGCTGGGCGACATCCGGGAATACTTCCCGAGCAGCGTGGTGCAGTTGATGCAGAAAGACGCCATGGACCGCCTTGGCCTGCACCAGATGCTGCTGGAACCGGAAATGCTGCGCAGCGTGCAGCCGGACGTGCACCTGGTCGCCACCATGCTGTCGCTGAACCGCCTGATGCCGAGCAAGACCAAGGAAACGGCGCGCCAGGTGGTGCGGCAGGTAGTGCAGGAGCTTGAACGCAAGCTGTCCAACCCGATGCGCCAGGCGGTCAGCGGCAGCCTGAATCGCGCCGCCCGCAACAACCGGCCGCGCCATAACGAAATCGACTGGCTGCGCACCATCAAGGCCAACCTGCGCCATTACCAGGCCGATTACCAGACCATCGTGCCGGAACAGCGGGTGGGTTTCGCCCGCAAGACCCAGGCCTTGCGCGACATCGTGCTGTGCGTCGACCAGAGCGGGTCGATGGCGCCGTCCGTCGTGTACGCGAGCATTTTTGCCGCAGTGCTGGCAACCATCAAGGCGGTCAGCACGCAAGTGGTGGTGTTCGATACCGCGATCGTGGATTTGACGGATCTTCTCAGCGATCCGGTTGAAGTGCTGTTCGGCACCCAGCTTGGCGGCGGCACCGACATCAACCGTGCACTGGCTTACTGCGAAACGCTGGTGCATCGTCCGCAGGAGACGATTTTCGTCCTGATCAGCGACCTGTATGAAGGGGGCGATGCGGCGCAAATGCTGGCACGCGCACGGGCCATGGCGGCCAGCGGCATGCAGGTGATCTGCCTCCTGGCGCTGGACGACAATGGGGCGCCAAGCTTCGACCGCGACCATGCGGCGCAATTTGCTGCGATGGGCATTCCCTGCTTTGCCTGTACGCCGGACAAGTTCCCGGATCTGATGGCTGCTGCCATCCGCAAGCAGGACATGGCCGCCTGGGCCGCGCAACAGGATATTGCTGTTGCGGGCTAGGCGGCCATCTCCATCTCTTACGCGCCGTTAGCGGCGGTGCGGGTTGTCGGGGCGATGGTCGTAGCGGTTCGGCACGCCGTCGCCATCGCGATCGCGGTCATAACGGTTTGGCACGCCGTCGTTGTCGCGGTCGCGGTCATAACGGTCCGGGATGCCGTCGTGGTCGCGGTCCCGGCGGCGATTATGGTCGCGGTAGTAGTAGTTGTCGCGATGGTAGTCGCGGTACGAGTAGCTCGGCCCCTGGATGTAGCTCGGGCGGCTATCGTAGACGGCCCAGCCGCCTTCACGCCATCCCCAACCGTTATCCACGCGCACCCATTGCGAAGGGTTGTAGCGGTAGCCCGGGCGTTCCTGCAGCCAGTGGCCGGCGACCCAGACGTGGCGATAACCGTCCCAACGCCACACGCCAGGCGCCCACACGTAGCCGTAACGCGGTGGCGGCACGCTTTCAAAACGCAGTGGTGGAGGAGCGTTGCCGATCACGACGCTGAAATCAACCTGCGCCAGCGCGGCGGTCGGTGCCAATGCAACCGTGCCAAGTGCCAGGGCGGCTGCAGCGATGAGTTTCGATTTGAACATGGCTTTTCTCCTGTTTGGTGATGCGCTGAGTTCAATATACCAAGCGCGCCGCCGGGGAGATAAGCCTGATTCAGTTTTTTACAAATCCAGCAGGGAAGTAACAATTGCTCAGATCTTGCCGCCCTGGGCCGCCTTGCGTTCTTCCGCCAGCGAGGCTTGTTTTTCCGCTTCGCTCATGCGCTTGGCTGCCACCACCACGACCGGCACGGCAGGCGCGGGCTGGGCAGCGGCGGCGTAGCTTGCAGGCGCTTTCGCTTCCCCGGCCTGGTTTTCGTACACGAAGCTGGCGGCGCAGGCCAGGCCGATGATGGCGATGAACATGGCTTCGAAATTTCGCAGGACTTTCATGATGTTCTCCGGTTGAGGACTATCCATGTGCACACTGTATCCAGGCGGCCTGGCGCTGGCGACCGCCGTGCGACAAGCTGTCCAAAACGTGGTGCGAAATGCAAAAAAACGGGGCTTTTGCGCGCGAATCGGGAACAGAAGGCAAATCCCCCTTCAAACAGGACGAATGGATGGGCTGCCCCTGTGCCAAGATAAGGAGGTGTGTATTGGGCGCATGATGCCCCTGTTACAATCGACAGGCGCAGGGTCAGACAAGGAGTAGCAAATGTTCAAGATGTTTGGTTTTGGCGGCGTGAAGTGCCCGCGATGCGAGCACCGCAACGGCGACACCTCCGACTACTGCAGCCACTGCGGCCTCTCGCTGGGCGCACCGCATAATGAGCCGGTGCTGCGCGACAACCGCTGGATTCCGGCCAACGATGAGCTGGCGGTATTTTTCGGCGTACGCCAGCTTTCCGGCATCTTCACCAAGACCCTGCACGTTCCGGCTGCGGCGCGCGCTTTCATCCTGCAGGGCGAACAGGTTTCCGAAGTACCGCAGGGCGATTACGAGCTGGAAGGCTTCTTCGCGCGCCTGGGCAAGCTGGTGCGCGACGGGCAGGGCGAAATCCTGGTGACCCGTACTTCCCCGCTGCCGGTGGAGTTCAATTTCAGCGACCTGCACAGCGCCGAATTCCTGAAGCTGGCCGCGCATTTCACCGTCGGCCTGACGGTACAGGACGTACCGGCCTTTGCACGCCATTTCATGACCGCACCGGGTACCGTCACCGCGCTGCAGCTGCATGACCTGCTGGCGCCCTCCATGCGCCAGCTGGCGGCGGAATTCCTCGGCAGCCGTTCGGTGCGCGACATGGCCAGTTCCAGCGTCCTGCGCGAACAGCTCAACGAACGCCTGCACAATGCGCTGGGCCAGCGCCTGGCCGAATTCGGCCTGGCTGCCGTGCAGGTGGAAACCTTGTCGCTTCGGCATGATAAATACGATGACAACCGCGAGCGCGAGGGCAGCCTGTTCCTGGTTGCCGACGAACGCCAACGGCAACTGGAGCACGTCAAGCAGCTCGACCAGCTTTATAACGAGGAAGAGTGGCAGGCAATCAGCCGCCAGGAGCAGAAAATGCGCAGCGATTTCCGCCGGGCGGAGCTGAAGGCCGAGGCCGAGGAGCAGATGCAGGCCATCCGCGCCCGCGAGATCGACCTGTACGGCCGTATTGTCGAAGCCAAGACCCGCAAGCAAGCCTTCGAGCACGGCGCCGGTGCGGCGCTGGCCGACCTGGAGCATGAACTGGCGCGCCACAAGTCCCAGCATGCCGGCGAGGCTGCGCAGTGGGACCAGGTGCGCCGCCTGGCGCAAATCAAGATGCGGACCGAGATGGAGTTGGCGCAGCAGGCCGGCCTGGAAGAAAAGGCACTGGCCAAACAGCGTTTTTCGCATAAGTTGTACCAGCAACAGCTCGAATACCGCGTCCAGCAGGCGCTGGCCATCGAGGACGAGCAGCACCGCCGCAGGCAGCTCCAGCTTTTGCGCAAGGCCGAAACCGATGCCAAGGAGCGCGAGCAGGAAATCGAGGCCGAACATCACCGCGCGAAATTCCAGGGCCTGGCCCTGGCCAACGCCGCCCGCCATCGCGAGGCGGAGCGTGTCGGCGAGTGGGAAGAAGAACAGCACCTGGCCCGCAAGCGTGAGCTGGCGCGCGGCGAGGAAGCGAAGGACGCAAGTTCGCAGGTCCACGTAGCCGAAATCAGCGCCAAGCTGGAAGAACTAAAGCGTAGCGGCGCCGCGGCCGAATCGGTGGCGCAGTACGAGAAGCTGCTGCGCACCATCGAAGCCGACGGCGTGCAGCAGCGCCAGGGGCAGAACCTGGCGCGCCAGACCATGCTGGACCAGGTGGCAGTTGAAGAGCAACGCCTGGAACTGAAGCTGCGCGACCAGGAAGTCCAGTGGCAGCAGTCGCTGAAAAAGATGGAAGTGGAGCGCGAGGAGCGCTTCAACCGCTGGAAGGTGGAGTACGACAGCATGGTGGCGCAGCAGCAGCACGCCGCCGACCTGGCCCGCATCGACATCGACCGGCTGGAAGCGATCGGCCGCATGAGCGATACCGCCAAGATCGCCCTGGCGGCGACGCCGAATGCCGAAGCGTTGTCGCGCCTGATGCGCCAGCAGGCGCAGGCCGCCATGTCGCCGGAGCAGCTGCAGGCGCTGGCCGGGGTGGTGGCCGCAGAGAACAGCATTACCCCCGCCGAAGCGCTGCGGCTGGCACGCGAGGAAGTCCGGGATGAGCGTTCGTATCGCGACACTGCAGGCGACAAGGAACGCCAGCACCAGCTCGACCTGCTGCGGGCGCAAGCCAGCGTCGGTTCAGCGGCCGCGCAGCGTTGCCGGAATGGCCATATCGTGCCGACCGATTGCGGAGATGCGAAATTCTGTCCAGAATGCGGGGCGCCGCTAGCGAGGTAAAGCACGAGAGAGATGCAGACAGCCCGAGACAAGATTCGCGAACTGCGTGCCCTGCACGAAGATGGCCTGTTAAGCCTGCAAGAGTTCGACCGCCGAAAGAATGCCATCCTGGATGCCGAATACGCGCCGCCGGGAGGGGCGGCAGCACCCATCAGCATCCCGCGCCAGGGCACCGAGCTTGGCCTGATGGCCGGCCAGGAAATCGGCCCCCACAACCGGCGCTACCGCCTGGAGCGCCTGATCGGCATGGGCGGCATGGGGCAGGTGTGGCAAGCCACCGACCTGGCGACTCACGCCGAATTGGGCCACAGCGCTGTGGTCGCGCTGAAGATCCTGCCGCCGCAGCTGACGCAAAGCCCCGCCCACGCCAAACTGCTGATCGAAGAAGCCACGCAGGCGCGCCGGCTGGCGCATGACAATATCGTGCGCGTCTACGAATGGGCGCAGGACCCGGCCACCTCCAGCTATTTCATCATCATGGAATGCCTGGAAGGCCAGGACCTCGATGCCTGGCTGGCCGAACACGGCGCGGCCACCCCGGTCCAGGTCGAGCAGATGCTGCGGCCGGTGGCCGAAGCGCTGCAGTACGCCTGGGACAAGCATCGCCTGGTGCACCGCGACCTCAAGCCCGGCAATGTATTCCTGACCAAGGCCGGCGAAATCAAGCTGCTCGATTTCGGCATTGCATCACGGGCGCGTTCGACCGGTACCGACCTTGGCCTGGCAACGCCGAACGCCGGTACTGCAGGCTACCGCGCGCCGGAGGCAGGCACCAGCCAGGGCGCACCCCGTCCGCAGGTGGACGTGTATGCGGTTGCCGTGATGATCTACCAGCTCCTGGAAGGACGGCTGCCGTTCGACCAGCATACCGCGCTGCTCGAACCGGCCAAGCCGGCGGCGCTCAACGCGCAGCAATGGGAGGTGCTGAAGCGCGGTTTCGCGAACCGGGCCGGCGAGCGGCCGGAATCGGTCGCCGAATTGCTGGACGCCTTGAAGCAGGCGGCCGAGCCGAGTGCAGAAGAAGCTGCCCAGCGCGAAGCCGCACGCAAGGCCGAGCGGGCCGCGGCGGCGCAGCAGGAGCGCGAGGCGCGTGCCGCGCGCGAACAACGCGCCCGTAGCGATGCCATCGCCCGCGCCGAGGAGGAAGAGCAGAAGCGCCAGAAGGAAGCGGAACTGGCGGCGCGGCGCAAGGCTGAAGCGCTCGCTGCGGCGCAGGAAAAGGCGCGCCAGGACCAGCTTCGCCGCGAACAGGAAAAGCAGCGCAAGGCGCAGGCAGAACAGGAAGCGAAAGAGCGCAAGGAGCGCCTGCGCCAGCAATTGATTGCACGGCGCGATGCCGATGCGCTGAAAGCACGCCAGGCCGAGGAAGAATACCAGCGCAAGATGGCGCAATTGAAGGCGGAGGCAGCCTATCGCGCCGAACAGGAGCGCCACCGCAAGGAGCAGGCGGCGCGCAAGGCGGCCGAACTGGCGGCGCTGTTGCCCACCGCCAGCAGCCCGGTGGCCGACGCGGAGGGCGTGCTGCGCGACCGCTTCGCCGACGGCAGCGGCGTGGGGCCGGACCTGGTTCTGATACCGACCGGCCGCTTCCAGATGGGATCTTCCGAACATGAGCACAAGATCGCCGTCAAGGCCGGCGCCCAGAAACCCTGGCTGGACCGCGAATTGCCCGCGCACTGGGTCGGTATCGAACAATCGTTTGCGCTGGGCCGTTATCCGGTGACCGTGGGCGAATGGCGCGCTTTCGTGAAGGCGACAGGCTGGCAGTCGAAGATGGACGTGGACTGGCAGCAGCCAGGCTTTGCGCAGGACGAGCGCCATCCCGTGGTGTGCGTGAGCTGGCACGACGCCCAGCTCTACCTGCAATGGCTGAGCGAGAAAACCGGCCAGGAATACCGCCTGCCGAGCGAGGCTGAGTGGGAATACGCCTGCCGCGCCGGCAGCCACACGGCATTCAGCTTCGGCGACGAGATCACGCCGGAACATGCTAACTACGATGGCCATTTCACCTACAATGACGGCCCCAAAGGCAGCAGCCATGGCGGCACCACGCGCGTCGGCAGCTACCAGCCCAACCCTTGGGGCCTGTTCGACATGCATGGCAATGTCTGGGAATGGACGCAGGATACGGTGCACGACAACTACCTCGGCGCGCCCATCGACGGCAGCGCGTGGGAGCAGGGCGGCGACAAGGCGCGCCGCATCCTGCGCGGCGGCGCATGGCTGTACCAGCCGCGCTACCTGCGTTCGGCCCTGCGCAATGGCTATTCCGCACTGCTGGCGAACGATGTGGTGGGCTTCCGTGTAGCCCGCAAGTTGGTGTAAATTGCTGGATAAACCAACAAGCAGGAACACCATATGACCGTTAAAGTATCCCGCGACCAGTCGCTTCCAATGCGCAGCATCCTGCATGTGCGCAACCACATCGTCTCCGTCGACGGCACGCTCGAAGAAGGCGGCAACGACGCCGGCCCTTCGCCGCACGACCTGTACGACGCCGCCGTCAGCGCCTGCAAGGCCCTGACCGTGATCTGGTACGCGCGCCGCAAAGGGATTCCAGTCGAGGACGTGCAAGTTACCACCGAGCGCGATGCGAGCGAAGAGCGCAAGGGCGTCTATCGTCTGGCGGCGACGCTGCACCTGACCGGCGAGCTTACCGAAGAACAGCGCGAAGAGCTGCTGGCGATCTCGCAGAAATGCCCGGTGCACAAGCTGATGACCGCCGTGACCACTGAAATCTCCACCAAACTGGGGTAATTGCCATGAGCATTGCGCAACTCCTGAAGGGCCATGAGAAGGACCTGGGCGGCGGCTTTGTCGTGCGCCGCTATCTGCCGGCGGCAGCCAAGCAGGCGGTTGGGCCGTTCATTTTCTTCGATCATTTCGGACCGGTCGACGTGCCGGCCGATGCCGACCATGACGTTCGGCCGCACCCGCACATCGGACTGGCTACCGTGACCTATCTGTTCGAAGGGGCGATGGAGCACCGCGACAGCCTGGGTACGCTGCAGCGCATCGAGCCGGGCGCCATCAACTGGATGACGGCCGGCCGCGGCATCGTGCATTCGGAGCGCACTCCGAAGGACCTGGTGGACGTGCCGCATCGCACGCACGGCCTTCAGTTGTGGGCTGCGCTGCCTGTTGCGCACGAGGAGGACGAACCGTCGTTCGCGCATACGCCGGCAGCGGCCATTCCGGAACTGGAGGTCGACGGCGCCAAAGTGCGCGTGCTGATCGGTTCGGCCTTCGGCCGCAGCTCGCCGGTGAAGACATTCAGCCAGACGCTGTACCTGGACGTGAGCCTGAAGGCCGGCCAGCAACTGGGCCTGAGCGGCTTGCCGGCGGAAGCGGCGCTCTATCCTGTCAGCGGTTCGGTCGATATTGACGGGGCGCCGGTGCCACAGAACACCATGGCCTTGCTCGACACGTCGAAGTCCCAGCGCGTCAACGCCAGCACGGATGCGCAGTTCGTCATCATCGGCGGCGAGCCGCTGGATGGCCACCGTTTCCTGTTCTGGAATTTTGTCTCGTCCAGCAAGGAGCGCCTGGTCAAGGCGGCCGACGATTGGGAAGCGCAGCGCTTCGACAAGGTTCCCGGCGAATCGGAGTTCATTCCGCTGCCGAAAAGGCCTTCCGCCGCCACTTAAGCGGTAGTTTCGGCTGGCGGCAAGTGCGCGGCACCGCTGCGCACGATCCAGTGCTCCGGATAGGGATCGCTGGCGAAGCGGGTGTGGGCGGGAACGCGGCTCAGTTTTTCCTGCTTCGGCGTGGGGGCCAGCGCGGTTTCCTTGCCGGTGAGCTGGTCGATGTGCCAGAAGCCGCCCTGGTGGTGCATCAGCAGCGGCAGGCTGGAGGCCTTCGGCAGGGCGTTATGGCGCGGCAGCGGGTAGCCGGGATGCGTGTCCGCCGCCAGCAGCACGAAGCATTCGGCCCGCGCGCCTTCGTCGATGCGGTGCAGGATTACGCCATGCGGCATTACGGCACTGACTTCCAGCACCACGATGCCCTTGATGCTGGCGCTCATTTCAATCTTCATGCCGGTGCGCAGCGGAACAGGCTTGTTCTTGCCGGGCCACACGCCGTCCAGCAGCAGGCCGTAGCGCGATACATCTTCGATTTCAAAACCGTTGCGGGTGCGGCGGATCACCGCGTGGCGGCCGGACAGGCGACGCGTCAGGCCGGCGGAATCAGGGCCTTCGGCGCTGAAGTGGTGCAGCAGCACGTCCGCTTCCGGATCGGCCGGCTCGAAGCGGCCGAAGGAGACTTCTTCCATCGCGAACAGGCGGATGTGGCGGCAAGCGCCGTTTTCCGGCGCGGCGTTGATGAAGCTGGCGGCCAGGGTAGGGTGGGGATGCGATGGACCGCTGCGCGGCTGCTCGATCTCGATCAGGTCTTCGTCCCAGGCGATGGTCGAATAGCCGACGTCCACTTTGCCGGGCGGCGCGCCGAGGTCGAGGTGGGCGATGCCGGCGTTGCGGGCGGTGACGTCGATGTCCATGGTGTTGCCGCCCTGGGCGGACACGCGGGCAATCGCGGCATCGTCGGCCATCACGCGCACGTTCTTGTGGGTGCTGAGGAAGGTGCGGTGGATTTCACTGAGGCTGGCGTCGACGCGCGGCACCAGGATGACAAAAGTGCATTCCCACTGGCGCTGTGCCTCTCCGTCCTTGCTGACAATTTCGGCATGGATCTGGTACTGGCCATGCTCCTTGCCGCGCGAAGAGAATTCCACGAATACCGGGCGCCAGTCGCCGTGGACCGAGCGGATGAATTGCTGCTGCAGGGCGCCGTTCGGAATCAGTTCCGAGCGCAGGCTGATCGACAGCTGAGGAGCGCAATCCTGCGGCATGCCGCGCAACTCCATCTTGAGCGACTGGCGGCCGCCGGCAGCGCGCGGGTCGAAGCCGCTGATGTGCAACTGGGGATAGACGCGTGCCGGCGCCAGGTAGCCGTTCGGCTGCACAGCCGGCGGGCCACTGCGGGCATTGCGCATGGTGTTCAGCAGCTCAAAGCTGCCGCCTTCCGCTTCTGCTGCCGGCTGCGCATGGCCGCCGGCGCAAGCGCTTTCCCCTGGCATGACCCAGTAGGTGCAATGCGGATGGTCAGGGTTGCAACACTTGTTCATGGAAGGGCGTTCGTAGGGATACCGCAACTTTACGCGCTTCCACCGCTGCTTGGCAACACGCCTTTCCTTCGATAAAGGGTGTTTTTACCCCTGTATTAAATTAAATGGGGTACGTCCCCATTTAATTTGCTTGTCGTTTTACCAACGACGGCCGTGGTGGTGGCCGTGGCCGCGGTAGTAGCGGTCACCGTAGTAGTACACCGGACGCGGCTCAACATAGACCGGGGCTGGCTCGTAATAGACGCGCGGGGCCGGTTCGTAGTACACGCGTGGCGGCGGGTTGTAGTAGACCGGGGCCGGCTCGTAATAGACCGGTGCCGGCTGCGAGTACACGCGGGTCTCGACGTAGCCGCGGCTGTGACGGCCGGTCGGCAGGGAGTTACCAACTGCAGCGCCTACCAGGCCACCCACCACTGCACCACCGCTGCCATTCTGGCTGCCGATTGCAGCGCCAATCACGGCGCCTGCTGCGGTGTTGAAGTCACGGTCTCCCGCGGCAAAAGCGGCGGAGGAAGCGGTCAGGGCTGCGCCCATCAGCATCAGCCCGGCAAATCGTTTGTTGAACATGGTAAGTCCCCTTTCAATCTCTGTTGAAGTGTAGATTATCCAAGGGGGAAATCTTGCGCCAGTGCATATACACATTCTTACAAACTGCACAGGGGAGAGAGATTTGTATCGTTAAGTTGCCCTCCCTGCAGGAACTTATTAAATACGCTATTGTGTCAAGTTCCGAGCGAAACTTAACCTTCTCACAGGAAACGCATGAACCTCCGCAAGCCCGCACTTTCCGCCCTGTTTGTCTGCCTGCTGGGCGCAGGATTCTCCGGCATCGCGAGTGCCGCCGGCCCGAACGATGCCGCCACCCTGGGCAAGATCCGCGATGCCGCGATGCAGAGCGACTATTCCTACCAGCGCCTGGAAGACCTGACCGACCTGGTGGGCCCGCGCCTATCCGGTTCTGCGGGCGGCGCAGCGGCGGTGGAGCAGGTGGCGGCCGCCATGCGTGCAATGGGCGCCAAAGTCACCCTGCAGCCGGTCAAGGTGCCGCACTGGGTGCGTGGCGAGGAGAAGGCTGAACTGGTCGATTACAAAGGCCGTCCGGCCAACATCACCCAGCGCGTGGTGCTGACCGCCCTGGGCGGCTCCGGCGCCACTCCGGCTGCCGGCCTGACCGCGCCGATCGTCGTGGTGCACGATTTCGATGAGCTGAAAGCGCGCGCTGCGGAAGTGAAGGGCGCGATCGTGCTGTTCGACGTGGCCTTCGACCAGGGCATGGCGGACCGCGGCCTGGCGGGCAACGCCTACGGCCAGGGTTCGCGCTACCGCACCAATGGCCCGCGCATGGCGGCGGAGCTGGGGGCCGTGGCAGCACTGGTGCGTTCGGTCGGCGGCGCCGATTACCGCCTGCCGCATACCGGCGCCACCATCCTGAAAGACGAGCAGCGCATTCCGGCCGCAGCGGTGACGGCGGAAGATGCGATGCTGATCAGCCGCTTGATGAAGCGCGGCCCGGTCAAGATGAAGCTGACCCTGACCCCGCAGATCCTGCCCGATGCTGACACCTTCAACGTCATCGCCGACCTGCCTGGCAGCGACAAGGCGGACGAAGTGGTGATCGTTTCCGGCCACCTGGATTCCTGGGACCTGGCCACCGGCGCGCATGACGACGGCACCGGCGTGACCACGTCGATGGGCGTGCTGGAAACCATCAAGCGCCTGGGCCTGCAGCCGCGCCGCACGATCCGCATGGTGGCGTGGGCGAACGAAGAAAATGGCCTGAAGGGCGGCAACACCTACTACGAAGCCAACAAGGGCAAGCTGGAAAAGCAGTTCGCCGCCATCGAGACGGACGGCGGCGTGGGCCGCACCTTCGGCATCATGGGCAGCGTGCGCCGTGAAGCGGAGAAGTATTTCGCGCCGGTCACCAATGCATTGCTGCCGATCGGCGCGGGCGTATTCAACCGCCGCGATTCGGCATCGGGTTCCGACGTGCACCAGCTGGAGGCGGGCGGCGTGCCGGCCTTCATGCCCTACGTCGACACCAGCGCCTACTTCAACTACCACCACACGCCGGCCGACACCTTCGACAAGGTCGACCCGGTGAACATGAAGAAGCACGTGGCGGTCATGTCGGCGCTGGCCTGGTACCTGGCCAACACCGACGACCCGATCGGCCGCGCCCCTGAGCAACTGAAATAAGCCGAGCCCGTGTCAACCAAAGAGCCTGACCCCAAGGTTGACACGGGCTGGGCCGTAGCGGTGCTTACAGGGCGTTGAGGGGGATCTTGAGGTAGCGCACGCCGTTGTCTTCGGCTTCGGGCAGGTGGCCGGCGCTGAGGTTGACCTGGATCGCAGGCAGGATCAGCACCGGCATCTGCAGCGTGGCGTCGCGCTTGGTGCGCATGGCCACGAATTCTTCTTCGCTGACGCCGTCCCGGATGTGGATGTTGGCGGCGCGCTGCTCGGCTACCGTGACTTCCCAGCGCGGCTCGCGGCCGGCAGGCGGGTAGTCGTGGCACATGAACAGGCGGGTTTCCGGCGGCAGCGACAGCAGGCGGTGCACCGATTTGTACAAGTCGCCCGCGCAGCCGCCTGGGAAGTCGCAACGCGCGCTGCCCACGTCCGGCATGAACATCGTATCGCCGACAAATACGGCATCGCCGACCTGGTAGGCCATGTCGGCCGGCGTGTGGCCCGGCACGTGCAGGGCGCGCGCCTTCAGGCTGCCAATCATGAATTCTTCGTCGGCCTGGAACAGGTGGCCGAATTGCGATCCATCTTCCTTTTCTCCCTTGCGGTTGAAAATCGCCGAGAAGGAGTGCTGTACCTTGCAGATGCCGGCGCCGATGCCGATGCGGCCACCGAGCTTCTCCTGCAGGTAAGGTGCGGCGGACAGGTGGTCGGCGTGGGCGTGGGTCTCGAGCAGCCAGCTCACGGTCAGGCGGTGCTCGCGTACGAAAGCGATGATCTTGTCGGCAGCGGTGGTAGAGGTGCGGCCGGCCTTGGGGTCGTAATCCAGTACGGAATCGACGATGGCGCATTCGCTGCCGTCGGCTTCGTAAATGACGTAGCTGACAGTGGATGTAACGGGGTCGAAGAACCCCTGGATCTCAGGCTTCATAGCAAGATAGTAGGATGATTCAAGCCCAACTATTATAAAGAATCCTGATATGGCGGGCGAGGCTTATTCGTTTTGTGATGCAAGTCATCTGTGTGGCGGGAAAAACTGTCTCCGTGATAAGATTTTTTCACAGTGCTTCCAGGAAGAGAGGCCGCCATGACCAAAACAAGGCATTCACTGAAGTGGGGACTGGTCACCGGCTGCATTTGCAGCCAGTCGCTAACGGCATTCGCGGCCGCCGGCGGCGCTGCTGCGCCGGAAAACTTTGCCAACCTGTCGCTCGAGGAGTTGAGCGACGTGCGCGTGGTGTCGGTCTCAAAACGCGAAGAACGGCTGGGCGATGCGCCGGCATCTGTATTCGTCATCACAGCCGAAGACATTCGCCGCTCCGGCGCCCGCAGCCTGCCGGAAGCGCTGCGGCTCGCGCCCAACCTGCACGTGGCGCAGACGGCGGCCGGCAACTACACCATCACCGCACGCGGCTTCGCCGGCAACAGCGCCAACAAGCAACTGGTCATGATCGATGGCCGCTCGGTGTATACGCCTTTGTTTTCCGGCGTGTTCTGGGACGTGCAGCAGCTTCCGATGGACAGCATCGAGCGAATCGAAGTGGTCAGCGGCCCTGGCGGCACGCTGTGGGGCACCAACGCCGTCAATGGCGTGATCAACGTCATCACCAAGCCGGCGGCCTCCACGCTTGGGGCGCAGGCCGACCTGCGCTGGGGCCAGGAGCAGTCCGGCGCCGTCTTCCGATATGGAGCGGCGATGGACGATGGGGCCTGGCGCGCCTATGCCATGGATTACGCCATGCCACACGGCGAAACGCTGTCCGGCCGGCCGCTGGGCGATGCCTGGCACACGGCGCAGGCTGGCTTCCGCGCCGATTGGCTGCGCGGCAGCGATAACGTCACGTTGCAGGGCGATGCCTACCGTACCGGCGCGGGGCAGCTTCCCAGCAATACGATTCCGGCGCCGCGCAATTCGGCCTTGCGCGGCACTAACTTGATGGGCCACTGGAACCGCCAGCTATTCGGCGGCGCCAACCTGTCGGTCATGGCTTATTACGACCGCACGGACCGTGAACTGACCGGTTTGTTCAAGGAAAACCTCGATATATTCGACGTGCAGGCGGTGTACAACCTGGCGGCGCTGGGCCGCCACACCTTGTCGGTGGGGGCGGAATACCGTTTCGCGCATGACCGTGTAGCCAATAACAGCGGCATCGGATTCCGTCCCGAGCGCGCTGCAATGCGCTGGATCAGCTTGTTCGGCCAGGACAGCTTCGCGCTGAACGAGCAGCTTAACCTGATCGCCGGCCTGCGCCTGGAACACAACGGCTATACGGGCGGCGAGCTGTTGCCCAATTTGCGGCTGGCCTGGAAAGCCACCCCGTCGTCATTCCTGTGGACGTCGCTGTCGCGCACGGTACGGGCGCCGTCCCGCATTGACCGCGACATTTACATCAGCGCCGGCGGATTTACCTTGCAGGGCGGGCCAGAGTTCAATTCCGAGATTTCCCGTGTCCTTGAGTTGGGCCTGCGCCAGCAATTCGGCAACCACGCCAGCTATTCGCTCACCCTCTACCGCGCACTGTATGACAAGCTGCGCACGGTGAAGGCGCTGACCCCGCAGTTGCTGGAAATCGGCAATGGCATGGTCGGCGATAGCCGCGGCGTCGAAGCCTGGGGCAGCTACCAGGTGACGCCGGCATGGCGCCTGGGGGCGGGCCTGACGCTGATGCATGAACGGTACTCGCTCAAGCCGGGCGAAAACGACTTCCTCAATCGCTCGGTGCGGGGAAATACCGATCCGCGCCGGACGGCGCGCCTGCGCTCCTCGCTGAACCTGGGCGAAGGCCGCGACCTGGACCTGACTGTGCGCCATGTCGGGCCGCTGCGGTTCACCGCGGTGGCGGGCTACACCGCGCTCGACGTGAATTTCAACTGGCAGGTCAGGGAAGGGCTGGTGCTGGCAGTCGGTGCAAGCAATGCGCTCGACCGTGAGCATGAAGAATTCCCGGCCGGCGCGCCGAATGCGCCCCTGGCGCTGGGACGCGGTGCTTACGCCAGGGTCATAAGCCACTTCTAAGGCGGGCATGGTAATATCGCTGCCCATGAAATCCATGATCCGTGTCATTGCGCTTTGGCTGATGCTGGTGGCTTTGCCCTTCCAGGGTTTTGCCTCGGCCAGCATGCTGCTGTGCGGTACCGCACAGCCGGCAGCACAGGCAATGCCGGAGGGACCACACGATCATGCCGCCATGCTGGCATCCGCCCAGCACGACGGCGACAAAGCCGCCCATTGCGCCGGCAGCCAGCACGGCAGCGCCATGGGCGCTTGCTGTGTCGGCGCCGCGCCGGCTTACGCGATGCCGCAAGCCGCATCGCAACCGCAGCTCGCCGAGCGCCTGCGCCTGCCTGAACCCGTGCCGCCGTTGCCGGTCGACCTTGCCCTTCCCAAACGCCCGCCGCGGGCGATCCTTGCCTGATCCATGCCAGCCGTGGCGGCTGGCCCCTTCCTGCGTCCCCGCGCAGGACGACCAAGCATTGGAAAGACAAACATGAACCAAGCATTCAAGCTGGCGGCAATGGCCGCCGCGGCTGCGCTGCTCTCCGGTTGCGCCACGTTCTCGAACGATGGCGGTTTCGGCGCAGTGGCACAAGCCACCAAAGACCGCAGCGGCGCCGAGACGCGCCTGCTGCGCAATGACGAGGACCGGCGCGCGCTGGACGAACAGCTCAGGAAATTGCTGGCCGAGCCGCTCAGCGCCGACGCGGCCGTCCAGATCGCACTGTTGAACAACCGCGGCCTGCAGGCGCGCTACTGGGACCTTGGCATCGCCGAAGCGGAGCTGGTGCAGGCCGGCCGCATGGCCAATCCTGGCTTCAGTTTCAAGCGTACACATGGCGGCGGCGAAGTCGCCATCGAGCGCACCCTGAGCATGAACTTCATCCAGTTGCTCACGCTGCCCCTGGCCAGCCGCATCGAAGCCCAGCGCTTCGAGCAGGTCAAGCTGGAACTGGCGGGCGAGGCGGTCTCGATGGTCCACCAGGCCCGCCTGGCCTGGATCGAGGCGGTGGCGGCGCAGCAGGGCGTTGCATATGCCCAGCAGATCAGCGATGCGGCGGAAGCCAGCGGCGAACTGGCGCGGCGCATGCAGGCGGCCGGCAACTGGAGCAAGTACGACGCCGCCCGCGAAGAAGCTTTCCATGCCGACGCCATGGCCGATGTGGCGCGCGCCCGCAAGGCCGCCACCGCCAGCCGCGAAAAGCTGACCCGCATCCTGGGCCTGTCCGGCGCGGAAGCGACCAGCTACCGCCTGCCGGAGCGGCTGCCGGAGCTGCCGGCAAGCCCGCGCAAGGTGGACGATGCGGAGGCCGCGGCTTTGCGCGACCGGCTTGACGTCCAGGCTGCCCGGCTGTCGTCGCAGCACACAGCCAATTCCCTGGGGCTGACCAAAACCACGCGCTTCATCAACGTGCTGGAACTGAGCGGCATCAGTGAGCGGGACGGCGAGCGCCGTTCGCGCGGCTATGAGATCTCGCTGGAGGTGCCGCTGTTCGACTGGGGCGGCGCCCGGGTGGCGCATGCCGAAGCGACGTATATGCAATCGGTGAACCTGCTCGCCGCGGCCGCCGTCAATGCCCGCAGTGAAGCGCGCGAAAGCCTCCAGGATTACCAGGCTTCCTACGAGCTGGCGAAACATTACCGCGATGTCGTGATACCGCTGCGCCAAAAAATCTCCGAAGAGACGCTGCTGCGCTATAACGGCATGCTGCTGTCGGTGTTCGAGCTGCTGGCCGATGCCCGCGAACAGACTACCGCCGTCAATAATTACATCACCGCGCTCAAGGAATACTGGATCGCGGATGCCAATCTGGATGCCGCGATTGGCGGTAAAGGAGTACAGCAATGAGCAATCGCAGAACTTTTCTCGCAAATGGCGCTGCCGCCCTGATCGGCGCAGGCCTGGTGAGCCGGGCAGGCGCCGCCGGCCTGCCGGAAGCCCCTGTGCAATCGAGCGCGTCGACCGCGCCGCCGCTGGTGCCGCCCAATGGCCGTCCTTACAACCCGGTCGTCACCCTGAACGGCTGGAGCCTGCCGTGGCGCATGAAGGATGGCGTCAAGGAGTTCCACCTGGTCGCCGAACCAGTCGTGCGCGAAATCGCTCCCGGCATGTATGCCAAGATGTGGGGCTACAACGGCCAGAGTCCGGGCCCGACCATCGAAGTGGTGGAGGGAGACCGCGTGCGAATTTTCGTCACCAA
This sequence comes from uncultured Duganella sp., assembly GCA_966077345.1. Lineage (GTDB taxonomy): Bacteria > Pseudomonadota > Gammaproteobacteria > Burkholderiales > Burkholderiaceae_D > Rugamonas. Next base: position 27,970 of record CBHREK010000051.1, on the reverse strand, counting down.
CAAGCTGCCCGAGCACACCAGCGTGCACTGGCACGGCCAGTTGCTGCCAAGCGGGATGGATGGCGTGTCCGGCGTGAGCCAGCCCGCAATCCAGCCTGGCAAGACCTTTGTCTATGAATTTGTCGCCAAACATGCCGGTACTTTCATGTACCATCCCCATGCTGACGAGATGGTGCAGATGGCGATGGGCATGATGGGCTTCTGGGTGACCCACCCGAAAGACCCGCGCCAGCATGCGGTGGACCGCGATTTCGTCTTCCTCCTCAGCGCTTACGATATCGAACCGGGGAGCATGGTCCCCAAGGTCAATACGATGACGGACTTTAATATCTGGACATTCAATAGCCGCGTCTTCCCCGCGATCGACCCGCTGGTCGTACGCCAGGGGGACCGCGTGCGCATCCGTGCCGGCAACCTGACCATGACCAACCACCCGATCCACATCCACGGCCACCGCTTCGAGGTCACCGGTACCGACGGCGGCTGGGTGCCGCCGGCCGCACGCTGGCCGGAAGTGACCACCGATGTCGCGGTGGGCCAGATGCGCGCCATCGAGTTCATCGCCGACAATCCGGGCGACTGGGCCTTCCACTGCCACAAGTCGCACCACACCATGAACGCCATGGGCCACAACGTGCCGACCCTGATCGGTGTCGACCACAAAGGCGTGGCCGAGAAGATCAACAAGCTGGTGCCGGGCTATATGGTGATGGGGGACAAGGGCGGTTCGATGGGCGGCATGGAGATGGAGATCCCCGAAAACACGCTGCCGATGATGACCGGTACCGGCCCGTACGGCGATATCGAAATGGGCGGCATGTTCACGCTGATGAAGGTGCGTGCGGACCAGAAGAAGGGCGACTACAGCGATCCGGGCTGGTACAAGGCGCCGAAAGGGACCACGGCTTACGAATGGACCGGTGAACTGCCGCCGGCCCCCTCCGCGCCGAACGCAGCACCACCTGCCGGCGTCAAGCCGATGGAAGTGACCCGCGACAAGAAGGGGCACGACCATCATTAAGCAACTGCGCTACCTGGGAAAATGGAGCCTGCTGGCCGGCATCGTTGCAGTGCTGGCGGGCAGTGCTTCCGCTTTCTTCCTGGTAGCGCTGGATGTGGCCACTGCCTGGCGCGAGGCATTTCGCTGGGTGGTGTGGCTGCTGCCGCTGGCCGGCTTTGCCGTCGGCTGGATCTACCTGCACGTCGGCAGCCGCGTCGAGGCGGGCAATAACCTGCTGATCGACGAGATCCACGACCCGAAGAATGTCGTGCCGCTGCGGCTCGCGCCGCTGATCCTGTGCAGCACCGTGGTGTCGCACCTGTTCGGCGCCTCCGTCGGGCGCGAAGGCACGGCGGTGCAGATGGGCGGCGCACTGGCCGACCAGCTCACCCATGTATTCCGCCTGCCGCGCGAAGATCGCAGCACCGTGCTGATGGCAGGTATCAGCGCCGGTTTCGCTTCGGTGTTCGGCACGCCGCTGGCCGGCGCCATCTTCGGCCTGGAGGTGCTGGTGATCGGGCGCATGCGCTTTACCGCGATCTATCCCTGCATGCTGGCGGCGGTCCTGGCCGACCAGGTCACGCGCTGGTGGGGCGTCGGCCACACCCATTACCCTGCGGGCACGCTGGGCGCGCCGGACAGCCCGCTGCTGCTGGCGCTGGCCGGGATTGTTGTTGCAGGCGTCGTATTTGGCCTGGTGGGGCGGGCCTTTGCCTCTGCCACGCATGGCTTGTCGGCCTGGTTCAAGGAGCGCTTTGCCTATGCGCCGCTGCGGCCCCTTGCCGGCGGCGCCGTGATCGCGCTGGTGGTCGGCGCCGGCAGCGCGCTTGGCGTCGACTTCCACCGTTATCTCGGCCTCGGGATTGGACCGATGGTCGAGGCGTTCCGGGTGCCGCTCGACTGGTGGGACTGGCTGGCGAAGTTCGTGTTCACCGTCGGCTCGCTTGGTTCCGGTTTCAAAGGCGGAGAGGTGACGCCACTGTTCTATATTGGCGCCACGCTTGGCAATGCCCTGGCGCCGATCCTGCACCTGCCGTTCCCGCTGCTGGCGGCAATCGGCTTTGTCGCCGTGTTTGCCGGCGCGGCCAACACACCGCTCGCCTGCACGGTGATGGCGATGGAATTGTTCGGGCCTGAAATCGGGCCATACGCCGCGCTGGCTTGCGCGGTCGCCTTCATGTTTTCCGGCCACTCCGGCATTTATCGCGCCCAGCGCCGGCCTTCAGCCGAGTAGGCGCTGCGCCAGGTTTTGCGCGTCGAACGGCGCGTGCACCTTCATATCGTTGTCGAAGTAGCAGTAGATGTCGCGCGAGGCGCGCTTGGGCGGGGCGCTGTCGGCGATCAGTTTTGCATCCGCCGGCTGCGCTCCCTTTGACCAGGCGAGAATGCGGGCGGCCCAGCGGTCCAGGGACGCCGGCGTGTAGCCGCTGGCATAGAGTTCCTTCTCGCCGTGCAGCCGGAGGTACATGAAGCTGCCTGTCACATCTTCGTAGTCTGGCCATTTTCCCGCGGTGTCGGCCACGACCAGTGCCAGTTTGTACTTGCGCAGCAGCCGCACGAAGGCAGGATCGGCGAAGGATTCGTTGCGGATTTCTACGGCGTGCAAAAGCTTGCGCCTGGCGTCCGTTTCGGTGGCGGCACGGCCGTTCATGCGAGGCTCGTGGCGGCGGGCGAGGGCAGATGCCTGTTCGGTGTCCCTCGGCAGCAGGCTGAAAAAGTGTTCGAACAACTCTTCATCGAACTTGAAATTGGGCGGAAACTGCCACAGGAAAGGGCCAAGCTTCTCCCGCAGCAGCAGGACGCCGCTGGCGAAGACGTTGGCCAAGGCTTTATCAGGTTCGCGCAGGCGGCGGATGTGGGTGATGTAGCGGTTGCCCTTGTGGGCGAACACGAAGCCGTCGGGAGTGGCGTCGTACCAGGCCTGGTAGCTTTCCGGCCGCTGCAGCGAATAGAAGGAACCGTTGATTTCGATGGTGTGAACGGCGCGCGAGGCAAATTCCAGCTCGCGCGCCTGGGCCAGGTCGGGCGGGTAGAAGACGCCGCGCCAAGGTGTATAACGCCAGCCGGAAATGCCGATACGGATCACCGGGCAAGGCGCTTCAATGTGCCAAGCATGGCCAGGCCGGCCAGCAGCATTGCGTATTGTCCGGGCTCTGGGATGGGCAAGGGGGCGCCGCCGACCGTGATGGCATCCAGTGCCAACCCGGAGTCGAAGTCGCGGTCATCCCAGTTGGTTACGCCGAATTCAAGCCGGTACTTGCCTGCGTTGGCGATGGCATACTGGCCGCGCACCCAGCCAGTGGCGCCGCAGCCGGCGTCATAGCATTCGTCGGAATCGGGACCCAGCGGCGACCACATGGTCTGGCCCGGCGCCACGGCGACCGGGAAAGGCGTTAGCGTAGCGTCCGACGGCGGCATGTCGAAGCCGGGAATGGCATTGCCATTTTCGCTGGTGCGCGCGGTGAACAGCAGCGCCACCTGCCGGTCATCGGCATCCAGCAGGCGCGCCCACGCATAGTCGGCGTAGCCCGCGCCATCAGTCGTCACGTAGTTGAAGCGGAAGTCGAGCGCGGCGTTTGCGTCGGCCATGAACGAGACGGAGCGCAGGATCGATCCGTTGTTTGCGCCCTCAACGCCACCAGCGCCGGGCAGCGAGACTTCACTTGTGGAGTTATAGGTGGAAATCCAGCCGTAGGTGCTGCCTCCACCAGGCGCAAGGCCCACTACGCCGTCCGCGCCCAGGGTGCCGCACATCCCGGTGCAGCGCCAGGGAGCGGGCAAGCCGTTGTCAAACGTGCCTGCGAAAGCAGGTACAGCCAGTGCTGATGATGCCGCGCAGGCGGCAAGCATCAGAAAGTTTCTTATCTTCATTTTGCAACCCCGTCGAAGAGAACGCCATCATTCTCCACGCACAGGACGCATCCGCCGAAAGCTTGCCGCTATCGTGCGGGCGAGGTCCATAGCTAGTTTCGCGAAGGAACGGTAATAATGATGGGCTGCAAAGGCGGTTGGGACGCCGCTTGCCGGGGCGGCGAGGCCTAGTTGAGCACGAAGGTCATGATGGTAATTCCCGCGATCAGGCTGCCGGCCAGCGTGACCAGCACCAGCCGCAAATGTTGCTCAAGCCGATCTGAAACATACGCTTTTTGTTGCGCCATTTCAGCCATCAGCATGGATTCTCAAGCGAATCGATGCGTGCAGGCACGTCGTTCTGAACGGGTTCCATACTTCCTCCACGTTCAATATAGGACATGGACTTGGAGTGCGCGGAGCAGGAAAAGTTCTATCTGAATGGTGCGGCAGGGCCCGGCCAGACGGTGTCGGCCAACGGGCGGCCCTGGCAGCGCGATGGATCGACGAGGGCGCCGGTCTGTACGCCGCGGCAGGCCCAGATCTGGCTGCCATTCTCGCCGGTATAGCGATCCCATGCCCACTCGCGGTCGGTATTCGGGGCGTAAGTTGGTTCGGAAGAGTACCAGTCGTCGTTGTACAGGCCGATCGTGCCGCCAACGCCGATGCTGACGTCGTTATGCTTGCTGGCCGCGACAGCCAGCGCGACCACGCCGGCCGTTACGCCGACCGTGACCCAGGTTTCGCGTTCCTTGATGACTTCCGGACATGCCGCTTCGGCAACGCCGCGCCGCCCCAGTTCCATGCGCAGGGCATTGGCAAAGTTCATGTCGGGCGATCCGGTCGTGAGCGTCTTGCACATCTCGAACGGGCTCGCTGCCGATGGATTGGCGTAAAAGCTCTGTGCGCCGATGCCGGCACAGCCAGTGAGGAGCGCAGCCAGCGCCGCGACGGGAAGCAGGGTCTTCATATCGCTAGTATAGCAACCTCGGTAGCGCCGAAGTCATGCCAAGGGCCAGCTGGTGCGCTGCGCCGGGCGTTTTTGCAACGCTGGCGTCAAGGTCCAGGCGCCCCTCGACCAGGGCGTAACGCAGGCCTGCTTGCCTGGTGGGCGGACGGTGATGGCTGCCGTAGCTTTCCAGGGAGGCGCTCCAGCGCGGCGCGAATGCATATTCGCCGCCGATGCTCCAGGTGGCACGGCCTGGCGCGCCGCGGGGCCGCATCCAACCGGCGTTCAAGTGCAGCAGCAAGGCATCGCCTGCAAAGGAGACCGTCAGCGGCACGTTGACAATATTCTGGCGCGCCATGCCATGCTGGGTTGCGATAGCCAAGCCCAGGCCCCAGCCATTCGTTTCCAGCGTGCGCAGGACAGTCTTGGCCTGCAAGGCTGTATTGTTCGCCTGGCCTTTGCCTGCAGCCAGTTCCCATTCGCCGACGCGGCAGGCATGGCCCACCATTCGCGAAGGTTGCCGGTGTGCTGGTGCCAGGCTTCGACCTGGCAGTCGCTCGGATCGAGGATGGTTGCATCGTCAGTGGCCAGGGGGCGGCCGGCCCACGCTGTTGTCGACAGCAGTGCGCCGGCCACCACCAGCAGGCGGCGCTTATCAGGCCAGCCGCAGGCGTCGCGTGTGAAAATCAAACTCATAAATTTCTCCATAACGGCCCCATTCAATAGCGGTACGCATGATGCGGCGCGCTTCCTCGGGTTCGTTGGATTCCAACAGCGGCGACAGCACCTGTTCTTCCGGCAGAGCACCGTCGGCGGATGCGCGCAGCCTGCTGTAGATGTGTTGCGGCAGCGTGACGTGGGCCAGCAGTTGCCGTCCGAAGATAGCCTGGCGTCCCGCATGGTCGGCAGCCTCGTAGCGCCGGCCGAGCGTTGTCATGGTGATGTCGCCGCCTTCCACCGTGGCCAGCCCCAGCTGGGATAGCGCTTCGCAGGCCGGGAACAGGGCTTCGTCCGGCAGTTCGCTTTCGTCGGAAAGGCGCGGCAAGTCGGCGCGGCCTTCGAAGGGCTCGGATGCCAGCAGCGATAGTACCGCTTCGATGCGCTCGATGTCGGCGTCGGGCAGGCGGTAGTCCGGCCCGGCCTCGCGCGCCGGGCCGGCAGCAGGCGCGCGCATGGTCATCAGGCCATACACCTCGTCGATCAGCTGGCGCACGGCCGGGCTGTCCGGATTGCGCGGACGCGGCAGGTCGATGCGGATTTCGGTGCGGATGCGGCCCGGGTCGCTGGAGAGCATGATGATCCGGTCCGACATCATCACCGCTTCCTCTATATTGTGCGAAACGACCAGGATGCCGCGCGTCGGGATGCGGCCATGGTCCCACAGCTCGAGGATGTCGTTGCGCAGGGTTTCGCCGGTCAGCACGTCGAGCGCCGAGAATGCTTCGTCCATCAGCAAGACGTCGGGATTGGTGACCAGGGCACGGGCGATGCCCACGCGCTGGCGCATGCCGCCGGACAGTTCGCGCGGCAGGGCGCCTTCGAAGCCGGAAAGGCCCATCAGGTCCAGCATGGCTTCGCTGCGCGCGGCACGTTCGGCTGGCGCAACGCCTTGCGCTTCCAGGCCCAATTCCACGTTCTGCTGCACGGTGAGCCAGGGGAACAGGGCGAAAGACTGGAACACCATGGCGATGCCCGGCACCGGCTCCGCCAGCGGCGCGCCGCGATATCTGGCGGAGCCGGCGTCGGCCTGCACCAGGCCCGCGATAATGCGCAGCAGGGTCGATTTGCCGGAACCTGACTTGCCAAGCAGCGCCACGATCTCGCCCGACTCCAGCGCGAAGTCGACGCCATCGAGCACGGTGCGGCTGGCGCCATCGCCAGAGCGGAAGGATTTGCCGACGCCTTGCAGGTCGACCAGGATTTCTTTTTTCATGTCTGCTCCTGATACAAACGGCTCCAAACGAAGCGGTTGATTGCCATTACAAATACACACATGACGCCGATGCCGAGGGCGATACGGGGGAAGTCGCCGGCATCGGTCATCTGCTTCACATAACTGCCAAGGCCATGCGCCACCAGGGTGGTTTTGCCCCAGGTGACGTATTCGGCCACGATGCTGGCGTTCCACGAGCCGCCGCTGGCCGTCACGGCGCCTGTTACGTAGCTGGGGAATACGGCAGGCAGGTAGACCCGCCGCCATTTCAGCCAGCCCTTCAAGCCCAGGTTCGCCGCTGCCAGCCGCAGGTCGGTGGACAGGGTGGACGCACCGGCGACGACATTGAACAGGATGTACCACTGGGTACCGAACACCATCAGCGGGCTGAGCCAGATGTCCGGATTGAGCCCCAGGTGCAGAACTGAATACACCACCACCGGGAACAGCAGGTTGACCGGGAAGGCGGCCAGGAACTGCGCCACCGCCTGGATCTTTTGCGCATAGCGCGGGCGCAGGCCAATCCACACGGCGACCGGCACCCAGAACAGGGAGGCCAGCGCGATCAGAACGGCGACGCGGGCCAGCGTAGCCAGTCCCAGGGCAAATACGCTGGCCGCCTCGCGCCAGCCAACCTCGGTGTGGATGAAAGCGGCCACGCGGTAGCTGGCCCAGATTGCCAGCACCAGCAGCAGCGTATCGGCAGCACGAGCCGGCAGGCGCCAGCGGCGCGCGCCCTTGGCTGCGGCGGCCGCTTCGACCGGACGGGCCGGAAACCAGCCCAGGGTCGAGCGCATCAGCTTCCACGCTTTGTCGGTCAGGCGGCTGGCGATGCGGCTGCGGCGCACCCAGTCCAGCAGCCAGGAACGGCGGCCAACTTCGCCGTCAAGTTCTTCGAAGCGGAACTTGTCCGCCCACACCAGCAAAGGACGGAAGAACAGCTGGTCATACATGACGATGCCGACGAACATGGCGCCGATGGCCCAGGCGATGGCGCGGCCGTTTTGAGCTTCGATGGCCACCGCGATGTAGGCGCCGATGCCGGGCAGCTTGACGTCCTGCCCGGCGACGGAAATTGCCTCAGCCGCCACCAGGAAGAACCAGCCGCCGGACATGGACATCATCATGTTCCACAGCAGGCCCGGCATGGCGAACGGCAGCTCCAGGCGCCAGAAGCGCTGCCAGGCCGAGAGCCGGAACATGCGGCTTGCCTCGTGCAGTTCGGCCGGCACGGCACGCATCGACTGGTACAGGCTGAACGCCATGTTCCAGGCCTGCGAAGTGAAAATCGCAAAGATGGCCGCGCATTCGACGCCCATCTGGCTGCCCGGGAACAGGGCGATGAAGGGCGCGATGGCAATCGCCTGAAAGCCCAGCACCGGAACCGACTGCAGCACGTCCAGCAGCGGCACCAGGACCTTTTCAGCCAGCCGGTATTTGGCCGCCACCGCCGCGAAGACGAAGGCGAATACCAGCGACACGCCCAATGCGGCGAACATGCGCAAAATGGTGCGCAACAGGTAATAGGGCAGCGCGATCGGGTCGAGGCTGACCGGCATAGGCTGGCCAAGCACGAAGGGGCGCGCCATCTGCATGGCGCCATAGGCGACAGCGATCAACACTGCCAGTACCAGCGGCAGCAAGGCCCAGTCCCAGCGATTGGGACGCGTGGTGAATGAAGCGAACATCAGGCTCTCCGCAAAGGATGCGGGCCCGCTATCTTGCGCGCTTGAGTATCAGAGTTTGGGATGGGTGACCATCATCCGCGACGGCGGATGACGTGAGGCGGGAGCCCGGGACGCGATCGTGCCGTTATGCGGGGCCGGAATGAACCGGCTGACAACAATGACTCGAACAAGTGCCCATGAAAGGGGACTCCAAAAATTGATAACGGTGCGGAGTGTAGGCGGGAGCGATACCCCTAGTCAACTTAGGGAATCACGTAATTTGATGGTGCCCCGGGCCGGAATCGAACCGGCACGCCCTTGCAGGCAACGGATTTTAAGTCCGGTGTGTCTACCAATTTCACCACCGGGGCACTCTGAAGCCCGCTATTATGACATGACTGTTCGTTAACATCCAGTAGTGGCAAATCTGGCAACGCTTGAAATCGGCGCGGAATGTTGTAGCATGCTGGTCGCAGAATTCCCTGGAAAGACCACATGCAAATCAAGATTAACGACGTCCTGCGGGACTATATCGAGCCGTTGACCGAGGCTGAGCGCACCGCGCTGGAGCGCAGCCTGCTGGCCGAAGGCTGCCGCGATGCGCTGGTGCTGTGGAACGATGTGTTGGTCGATGGCCATAACCGCTATTCGATCTGCCAGCAGCACGGCATTCCATTCAAAGTCACCCAGAACACGAGCTTCAAGGATATTGAAGACGTGATGCTGTGGATGATCGATAACCACCTGGGCCGCCGCAGCGTGTCGGACTTCCAGCGTGGCGTGCTGGCCCTGCGCCAGCAGGAAATCCTGGGCAAGCGCGAACAGGCTGTGAAAGAGCAGGCCAAGGCGGAAGATGCCGCCATTGCGCCGCCGGACCCGGAAGCGGAGGAACCGGCCGCTCCGCCGAAGGCCAAGGCCAAGCGCGAAGACATTGCCCGCGCGGCGCGCCTGAGCGCCAATACCCTGGGCCAGATCGAAAAGATCACCCGTAGCGCTACGCCGGAACTGGTGGAAGCCGTGCGCTCCGGCACGATCTCGATCAATGCCGCCGCCACCGTGGCTTCGCTGTCGGAAGAAGACCAGAAGTCGGCAGTTGCCGGCGGCCGCAAGTTCCTGCAGCAGGCTGCCCGTGAGATCCGCGAACAGCGCGCCGCCAATCGTCCGCCGAAAGCGCCGAAAGAGGATGCCGGCGAAGGGCATTACGAAGCGGCGGAACGCCCGGCGCCGCTGACCGAGGTCGAAGTGCTGCGCCTCGAGATCTCGCAACTGAAGGAAAAGAATGCCGCGCTGCGTGCCGAAAACGCCGAACTGCGCGAACGCATTGCACAACTGGTGGAGCAATAAAGCATGCTGAAGCTGAATGCCGCGCTTGTCGCGTTCTGCGCCGTACCTGCGATTGCCGCCCCGGCCGCCCCACAGGCGGCGGGGGCACTGAGTCCTGCGGAAGTGTTGCGCTTGCAAGCGATTGCCAAGCGCGTCACCATCCTGCGCGACAAATGGGGCATTCCGCATATTTACGGCAAGAGCGACGCGGACGCGGTGTTCGGCATGATGTATGCGCAGTCGGAGGATGATTTCAAGCGCATCGAGCTGAATTTCATCAATGCGATGGGCCGCCTGGCGGAAGTGGAGGGCGAAAAGGCCCTGTACCAGGACCTGCGCATGAAGCTGTTCATCACGCCCGCGCAGTTGAAGGCACAGTACAAGGCCAGCCCCGAATGGCTGAAGAAGCTGATGGTGGCCTGGGCCGATGGCCTGAACTTCTACCTGCACACCCACCCGAAGGTGCAGCCTCGCTTGCTGGCCCGCTTCGAGCCCTGGATGGCGCTCAGTTTCAGCGAAGGCAGCATCGGCGGCGATATTGAAAGCGTCAACATCGAGCAGTTGAAGGCCTTCTACAGCAAGCATCCGGCGCCCGCGACGGCGCTCGGCGGCAGCGACCTCGATAACGAGCCGCGCGGCTCGAACGGTTTCGCCATCGCGCCGGCGCTGAGCAAATCGGGGCACGCGCTGTTGATGATCAACCCGCACACCTCGTTCTATTTCCGTCCCGAGATCCATGTGGTCAGCCAGGAAGGGCTGAATGCGTACGGCGCCGTCACCTGGGGCCAGTTTTTCGTCTACCAGGGCTTCAATGACCGCATCGGCTGGATGCATACTTCCGGCGGCGGCGATGTGATCGACGAATACCTGGAAACGGTAATCGAAAAGGACGGCAAGTTCTTCTACCAGTACGGCAAAGAGTTGCGTCCGTTCCGCACCGAGTCCGTGCGCCTTCCGTACAAGGCTGCCGACGGCAGCATGGCGGAAAAAACCGTGACGGCCTATTTCACCCATCGCGGCCCGGTGGTGCGCGAGCAGAACGGGAAATGGGTTTCCGTGGCGATGATGAACGAGCCGCTGAAGGCGCTGACGCAATCCTTCATCCGCACCAAGGCACGCAACTATCCGGCCTTCTACAAGTCGATGGAGTTGCGCACCAACTCGTCCAACAATACCGTGTATGCGGATGCGGACGGCAATATCGCTTATTTCCACGGCAATTTCATGCCGGTGCGCGACCCGCGCTTCGACTACACCAAGCCGGTCAACGGTGCAGAACCTGCGACCGATTGGAAAGGCCTGCACCGGGTGCGCGAAACCATCCAGCTTTTCAATCCGAAGAATGGCTGGATCCAGAACACCAACAACTGGCCGTTCTCTGCGGCCGGCGCCTATAGCCCGCGTCCTGAAGACTATCCGGCCTACATGTCGGTCAACCCGGAGAATGCGCGCGGCATTCACGCGGTGCGCGTGCTGCAAGGGAAGAAGGACTTCACCATCGACAGCCTGATCGCGGCCGCTTACGACAACCAGTTGCCGGCCTTTGAGCCGCTGTTGCCGCTGCTGGTGCGCGCTTATGATGAGGCGCCAGCCAGCGACCTGTCCAAGGCCGCCGTGATCGAGCAAATCACGCTGCTGCGCGATTGGAACATGCGCTATTCGCTGACGTCGGTGCCGACCTCGGTGGCCATCTACTGGCTGCAGGACCAGGTCAAGCAATATGGCCCGGCAGCCAAAGAGAAGGGCATGCCTGTCCTCGATTACCTGGCCACGCAGCTGACGCCGAAGCAGCGCCTGGAAGCGCTGGTGCGCGCTTCGAACAAGCTGGCCTCCGACTTTGGAAGCTGGAAAACGCCATGGGGCGAGATCAACCGCTTCCAGCGCCTGACCGGCGACATCGTGCAGCCGTTCGATGACAACAAGCCGAGCATCCCGGTGCCTTTCGCCTCGGGCAATTTCGGCGCACTGGCTGCCTATGGCATGACTTCGCAGCAGCGCACCAAGCGCATTTATGGCGAGCGCGGCAATAGCTTCGTGGCGGCCGTGGAATTCGGTCCGAAGGTGACGGCGAAGAGCATCCTGGCCGGCGGCGAGAGCGGCGATCCGGCATCGCCGCATTTCAGCGACCAGGCAGAGATGTATGCGCGCGGCGAATTCAAGGACGTCCTGTTCTACAAGGAAGACATCGAAAAGAACCTGGAACGCAAGTACCGCCCAGGCGAATAAGGTTCACGTTTGAGCTAGCGCAAAGTCCTCCCCGCATTGGCAGGCGCACAATGAAGTGACAAACTGCTAATGGGGAGGCGGCCATGTCTTCCAACCGCGACGAGAATGGCAGCGACGCCTGCCAGCGCATCGAAGAATTCATTTTCGTGCGCGAGCTGAATGAAGTCTTCCTGCTGCTTGACCACATCTCCGGACGCTGGGACAAGAGCCTCTACAATTTCCATAACCATGACGACGGCGAGCCGCACATCGATGAACTGTGCGCGATCGGGCTGACGCCGCCCGACAGCGAACAGCAGCGGGTGGCGCAGGCCGTCAAGGTGCTGTGCGCCAAGGACAAGCTGAATGCCGCCGCGCGCCCTGCAACCGGCCTGACCATCGCCTTCACCTTGCTGGTGGTGGGGGAGGACAACCGGCGCGACTGGCGCAACTGGCTGCGCGACAAGATGTTCGGGAATGGCGGCAGCGAAAACGGTTCCGCGCACAGCCCGCATTGGGACAAGCCGACGCGACTGACCCTGGCGCGCAACGCATTCCCCGGCCTGGTCAGGGTGGCCTCAAGCTTCAACCTGCGCATGAAGCTGGTGGTCTACCTTCTGCTGCTTGGGCTGGTGCTGACTTGCGTGATGTCCTGGCATGTCGCCGGCGGCAGCGCCATCCTGCAGCACCTGGATGCGGTGCAGGCGGCACAGGCCGCGCTGTCCAAAGAAATCGAGGAAGCTGAATTCAAGCACACGGCCAGCGCGGCAGCGCCGCCGTTTCAGTTCTGCTCCGAAGCCGACAAGGCCGGCTTGCCGCACTTCCGCAGCACGGAGGAATACCAGCTTTGCGCGCGGCGCCGGCATTTGACCACGCAGGCAGCCGCAATCGGCATGAACCTGCGCGATTGGCTTGTGCCATGGCAGGCCTGCTACGGCTGGCTGGCCGGGCCTTTCGGCAGCTTGCCGGATAGCGCCGCCGCGCTCGCAAATTCCAGTCCCGCCGAACATGAAAGCCGCATGCAGCGCGCAATGGAGGAGCAGGCGCGCGTCGTAACGCTGGTGGTAGGGACGGCCGTGCTCCCCCTGTGTTACGGCGTGCTGGGCGCCGGTGCCGCCGTGGTCCGCGGCTTGTGGGCCAAGATGCGCGAAAGCCTCCTGTCGCCACGTGATTTCACGCTCGCCTTGCTGCAGTTGGCGCTGGGCGCCACGATTGGCGCGTGCATTGCCTTGTTCGTCAATCCATCCGGCCAGACGCCGGGCAGCGAAATCGGCTTGCTGGGGAACTGGGCCCTCAGTACGTCGGCATTGTCGTTCATTGCGGGCTTTGGCGTGGAGGGAGTGTTCGTGGCGCTGGAAAGCCTGGTGCGGCGCGTGTTCAATATCAGCGACCCTGCGCGGCGGCCCGCCGATTAACGCGCTTCCAGCACTTCGATGATGTGAAAGCCGTCTTCGGCAAGGATAGGGGGGCTGATTTCATGGAGCGGCAGGCAGAAGGCTGCGCGTTCCACAGCGGCGAGCGCTTCGCCCCGGCGGAAGAGGCCCGGAGGCATGCTGCGCGCGTTTGCATTCGGATTGCCGAATTGCTGCTCGAGCGCATCGAATGCGCCGCTGGCCTCCCACTCGGACCGCACGGCCCTGGCCTGGGCGTATGCCGCCTGCATTGCGCCGTATGTGGCGCTGGCCGGCCCCGGCCCCGCCCCAGGTGCACCCGGCATGACGATCAATTGGCGCACACGCACTTCGCGCCGTACCGACGAATGCAGGTCGCACTTGAGTTCCGCTCCTTCGAAGCGTGGGCTAAAGGAAATCAGCGGCGCCTCCTGGCGCTCCCAATTGGCGCGTTGCGCCGGCTGCCGGTACCAGGCCACGAGCGACAGCCCAATCGCACCGACCAGGAGGCCGATGGCCAGCCTGAATTCAATATTCTGCAGCCTCTGTGTACGGCGCTCTTCCCCGAAATTGACCATTGCATGCTGGCCCGCGCTCTTGCGGCGGCTGGCGTCATGCCGTACGGCGGCCAAAGCTGCTTCCGCCGCGCTGGCAACTGCCGCGGCGGAAGCAGATGCATCTTCGGTATCCTGGCGCAACACCGGCGCCTGGCAATGAGGGCAATGGATATCGCGCGTCAGGTCGATGGCGCCGCCACAGGCGTGGCATTTATGCTGGTCGATTGAGGGCGCGGACGCAGCACCGCCAGCGTCGTTCGGCGCAATTGCCAATGCCAGCCGGGCGGGGTCGATTACCCCGATTGCCGAATGGCAGGCCGGGCATGCTTCGACAGGCCGCGACGGTAATGGGCAGCCGCATCCTGCACAAAAGACCTCTTTGCCAGCAAGCTGCAACGAGCGAATATCCGCCCATGCCAGGGGGCGGGCAAAGCCTTTCTCGGCCAGGTAGAGAATGTAGGTCTGGTAATAGCCATGCCCATTCGGGCACTGAAGCTTGGAGGTGCGCCCGAAGCGCGACATGTCGAACACGCGCTTGAGCGGCGCGTTGCAGGCCGGGCAGGACTGGACGCGCGCCAGCGACACCGCGTGCGCGTGCTCGCCGCCGGCCTGCATCGCCCCATGGATCTCGCGCACGAATTCGGCGATGCCGGGGCCTGCCAGCCGCACCGATTCCGTGTCGTCGAACCACACCAGGCAGCAATGCGGGCAGGTGTCGATCTCCACCCGCCGCTGGTAATGGCCGGAGAGATCAAGCACCCGCATCGGGCGCTTGCAGTTGCTGCAGTGGCGTTCAGATGGCGTCAAGGGCATTGCGCAGGTCTTGGCGCAAATCCTCGATATCTTCGATGCCGACCGAGAGCCGGATCAGGCCATCGCCGATACCCAGCGTGGCGCGCTGCGCCGCCGGAATCGAGGCATGGGTCATCAGGGCAGGGTGCTCGATCAGCGATTCCACGCCGCCCAGGCTCTCCGCCAGCGCGAACACTTCGCAGCGTTCGAGGAAGCGGCGGGCGCCGGCCAGGTCGGTGTCGAGGTCGATCGAGATGATGCCGCCGAAGCCGTCCATCTGCGCCTTGGCCAACGTGTGCTGGGGATGCGACTCCAGCCCCGGATAGAACACCTTTTTCACCTTGGGCTCGCGTTCCAGCCAGCGCGCCAGTTCCAGGGCGCTCTTGCAGTGGCGCTCCATGCGGATCGCCAGCGTCTTCACGCCGCGCAGGGCCAGGAAAGCGTCGAACGGTCCCGCAATGGCGCCGACGGAGTTCTGCAGGAAGGCCAGTTGCTCGCGCCAGGCCGACTGCCGTTCTTCACCGCCAACCACTGCGATGCCGCCGATGATGTCCGAGTGCCCGTTCAGGTACTTGGTAGCCGAGTGCACCACGATGTCGAAGCCCAGCTCCAGCGGGCGCTGCACGATCGGGCTGGCGAAGGTATTGTCGGCCACGGCCATGATGCCGCGTTCGCGGCAGATGCGCGCGATTGCGGCCAGGTCGGCCAGTTTCAACATCGGATTGGTCGGCGTCTCGACCCACACCATTTTCGTTTCCGGACGCAGGGCGGCCAGCAGGTTTTCCGGATTGGTCAGGTCGGCGTAGGTGAATTCATGCCCGGCGCTGCGGCGGCGCACCCGCTCGAAGAGGCGGAAGGTGCCGCCATACATGTCGTCGCCGGCCACGATATGCGAACCGGCGTCGAGCAGTTCCAGAACGGTCGAAATGGCGGCCAGGCCGGAGGCGAAGGCGAAGGCCTGGGCGCCGCCTTCCAGGTCGGCCACGCAACGCTCCAGCGCCCAGCGCGTCGGGTTGTGCGAGCGCCCGTAGTCGAGGCCCTTGTGTACGCCAGGACTCTGCTGGACGAAGGTGGATGTGGCATAGATCGGCGGCATGATCGCGCCGGTCGATGGGTCGGGATGCTGGCCAGCGTGGATGACGCGCGTGGCCAGGTGGGCTTTGGTTTTCTTGTCGGTCAAGATAGCGTCCTGCGCAAGTGGTTAAGTAAGTCGTAGCGGGTAATCAGGCCATAGAATTTTCCGCCTTCGGCAATCACGGCGGTCAAGCCACGGTCAAGCGTATCACGGAGGGCAGGCATGCCGGCCGACGGCGCCAGGGTCTCCACGCGGCTGGTCATCGTGCCGCCGACTTCGCCCTTGAACTGGGCGGCGTCGTTTTCGACCTTGAGCAGGATGTCCGACTCGTCGATGAGGCCCACCAGCTTGCCGTTGTCGATGACCGGCAACTGCGCCAGGTCGGCCGCCCGCATGCGGTTGAAGGCGATCAGCAGGGTGTCGCCCGGCGCCACGCTGACCACGTCGCCGTTCTCGAACAGGCGGCCGATCAGGTCGCGCAGGTCGCCCAGCTTCTGGCGCTGCAACAGGCCCTGGTCGAACATCCAGCTGTCGTTGTAGACCTTGGACAGGTAGCGGGTGCCGGTGTCGCACACGAAGGTCACCACGCGCTGCGGCCTGGTCTGCTCGCGGCAGTATTTCAGGGCGGCGGCCAGCAAGGTGCCGGTGGAGGAGCCGGCCAGGATGCCTTCGGCGCGCAGCAGGGCGCGTGCGCTGTCGAAGCTTTCCTGGTCGGTGATGGTGTAGGCCTGCGAGATGGCGTCCATGTTGGCGATGGCGGGAATGAAGTCTTCGCCGATGCCTTCCACCGCCCAGGAACCGCTGGTATCGGCCACTTTGCCGGTGTCCACGTATTCCTTCAGGATCGAGCCCTTGGGGTCGGCCAGGATGAATTTGACGTGCGGCGCCACCTTACGGAAGTAGCGCGACAGTCCGGTCAGCGTGCCGGAAGAGCCGACGCCCACCACGATGGCGTCGATCTCGCGCGCCATCTGTTCCCAGATTTCCGGGCCGGTGGTGGTTTCGTGCGCCAGCGGGTTGGCCTGGTTGTTGAACTGGTCGGCGAAGAAAGCGCCGGGGATCTCGCCGGCCAGGCGGGCCGCGTAATCCTGGTAATACTCGGGGTGGCCTTTGCCGACGTCCGAGCGGGTGATGCGCACATCGGCGCCCAGCGCCTTCAGGTGCAGGATCTTCTCGGTGGCCATCTTGTCGGGCACCACCAGCAGCACTTTATAGCCTTTGATGGCGCCGACCAGGGCAAGCCCCAGGCCGGTATTGCCGGCCGTGGCTTCGACGATGGTGCCGCCCGGCTTGAGCAAGCCTTCGCGCTCGGCGGCTTCGATGATGGACAGGCCGATGCGGTCTTTGATGGAGCCGCCGGGATTCTGGGATTCGAGCTTGAGGAACAGCCGGCACGGGCCGGTGTCGAGACGGGTCACTTCGGCAAGCGGTGTATTGCCGATCAGGCTGAACAAAGCTGCAGGTCGGGTATTCTGCATTTTCTCTCCTTGCGAAAAACGCGCATTGTGTGGCGATTCGATTGAACCAAGAAGGAATTTCTTTGCGCTAGCTTATACCTTTTTTTGCGCTTGGCGGCTCGCGTATAATCCCGCAGCGACTTTTAAAATAATTTCCACTGTGGCAAAACTCTACTTCCGCTATTCTGCGATGAACGCAGGCAAATCGACCTCCATGCTGCAGGTCGCCCACAACTACGAAGAGCAGGGCCTGATCGTGCGCCTGTTTACGGCGGCCATCGACGACCGCTATGGCGTGGGCAAGGTGACTTCCCGCCTGGGGCCGCAGCGCGAAGTCGAGCTGTTCTCCTCCGAAACCAACTTCCTGCAGGACATGCAGAAGGTCGCTTGCGTGCTGGTCGACGAAGCGCAATTCCTGTCGCCGGAACAGGTCAAGCAGCTGCACCAGCTGGCCCAGGCCAAGGGCGTGCCGGTGATCTGCTACGGCCTGCGCAGTGACTTCCGCGGCGAGCCGTTCCCCGGCTCGGCCTACCTGCTCGCGCTGGCCGACGATATCGAGGAAATCAAGAACATCTGCACTTGCGGCAAAAAGGCCACGATGAATATCCGCGTGGACGAGAAGGGGGAGCGCATCCGCGAAGGCGAGCAAATCAGCATCGGCGGCAATGAGGCCTACCGCCAGGCTTGCGGCCGCTGCTTCTACACGGGCTAATTGGACAAGCTGTTTTACCTGACGCCGTCGCTGTGCCTGGCGGTGGCAATCTGGGTGCTGTCGCGGCGCCATGTGGTTTTCACGGTGCTGCAGCTTCCCGGGACCCTGTGCCATGAGCTGGCGCATTTCCTGGCCGGCTTGCTCACGTTTGCCCGGCCGGTTTCACTGTCCATCATTCCCCGCCGCGAGGGCAAGGGATATCGCCTGGGCGAAGTCCAGCTTGCCAACGCAAGCTGGTACAACTCCGCGCTGACTGCACTGGCGCCGTTGCTGCTGGTGCTGATCCCGTGGTGGATCGCCGTGCTGCGCACGCGTGGCGCCTGGCATTTTGCGCCGCTGGACGCAGGCCTGGCCTTCCTGATCGCGCCGCAGTTCCTGGCTTGCTGGCCGTCTGCGGCGGACTGGAAGCTGGCCATGCGTTCATGGCCGCTGGCGCTTATTGCAGGCGCAGGGTGGTACGCCTGGATGCAATACCCGTGGCTGCACTCGTGGCATTGGCCGGCAGCTTGAAGGCGCGCACTTCGCGGGCCAGGGCCTCCGCCTGATCCTGCATGGCCGCTGCCGCAGCGGCAGCTTCTTCGACCAGGGCCGCATTCTGCTGCGTCACCTGGTCCATCTGCCCGATTGCCTGGTTGACCTGGTCGATGCCGGCGCGCTGTTCTTCGCTGGCGGCGCTGATCTCGCCCATGATGTCGGTGACGCGGCTGACGCTGTTGACCACTTCTTCCATCGTCGCCCCGGCCAGTTCGACCAGCCTGGCCCCGGCTTCCACTTCGCCGGTGGAGTTGGCGATCAGCCCCTTGATTTCCTGGGCCGCCGCGGCGCTGCGCTGGGCCAGGTTGCGCACTTCGGTCGCCACAACGGCAAAGCCGCGGCCCTGTTCACCGGCGCGCGCCGCTTCCACAGCCGCATTCAGGGCCAGGATATTGGTCTGGAAAGCGATGCCGTCGATCACGGAAATAATGTCTTCGATCTTGCGCGAAGCTTCGTTGATGGCGCCCATCTTTTCGACCACCTGTGCCACCTGTGCGCCGCCGCGCGAAGCTACGTCCGATGCTTCGCGTGCCAGTGCGTTGGCCTGGCGGGCGTTGTCCGCGTTCTGTCGCACGGTGGAAGTCAGTTCTTCCATCGAGGCGGCGGTTTCTTCGAGGCTGGACGCCTGCTGCTCCGTGCGGGCCGACAGGTCCTGGTTGCCGGCCGCGATCTGCGACGATGCCGTGGCGATCTGGTCGGCCCCTTCGCGCACGCCGCCAACCACGTTGGCCAGGCGTTCGCTGATGCCATTCATCGCGCCTAGCACCTTGCCGATTTCGTCACCGGTGGTGACATCCAGCCGCACGGTCAGGTCGCCGCCCGCGATGCGGCCCGCCGCATCCTGTACCTGCACCAGCGGGCGGGTCACGATGGCGCGCACCAGCAGCAACAGGCTTGCGGCAAAGGCGAGCAGGGCGACGATGCCGCATACGGCATAGCGATTGCGCGCGGAGATGGCATCTTTTGTGATCTCATGGACATAGGTGCCGCCCGCCACAATCCACTTCCAGTCGTCGAAGTAGCGGTACACCAGCAGTTTTTCCTGCGGCGAGGCCTTGCTGCCGGCATCCGCCCACATGTAACGGATCTCGCCTGTCTTCTTTTCAAGCATCTCCTGGATGAAGGATCTGCCGTTGCTGTCCTTCGAGTCCAGCATCGATGCGCCTTCCCTGGATGGGTGGACCAGCAGCGTGCCGTGGTCCTTGCCCGCAGCCGCGTTCAGCACGTAGACATAGCCGGTCTCGCCGATGCGGATGCCCTTGATCTTCTCCTTCAGGGCAGTGATGTTCTTGCTGATGTCCAGGCCGATGAACAGCACGCCGACCACCTTGCCCGAAGCGTCCTTGACCGGGTCGTACTGGGTGATGTACGGCTTGCCGAACAACTGCGCCAGTCCGGTGTAGGAGCGTCCCTCGCGCAGCATGGCGTAGCTTGGATTATTGTGGTCAAGCCTGGTGCCGACGGCGCGCTGGCCGTCTTCCTTCTTGACCGAGGTAGTCACGCGCACGAAGTCCGCGCCGTCGGCAGCGAAAATGGTGGCAATGGCGCCGGTCTGGGCCGTGAAGTCGTCGGGAATGCTGAAGTCGTCGTTGACCGCCTTGCCGTTGGAGGACAGTCGGCTGCCCTCCAGCGCGAAGGGGCCGGGTACGTGGGCGGCAAACTGGCGGGCATAGCTGCCGGCGTCGTTCACCATGGCCGAATTGAACACGTCCAGCATGTTTGCCACGCCATTCAGGTCGGCTGCGACCTGGTCCCGGGCGCGCTGCTCGAGCATGGAAGTGCTGTTCCAGCTGATGAAGGTGATAAGTAGCGCTAACAGTGCGCTGACGAGGACGAAGGTGAAGGCGGCAATCTTGCTGCCGACGCTCCAGCTGCGCGCAGGGGGCGTTCGAGTGGACATGATCTTGATTATTTTTCGGGGGAGGGCCGACATGATACCGCGTTGCTGCATGGAAATACCACTTGTTACAAAATGTTTCTTAGTAAATTCAATGACTTACCGGAAATCTTGCAAGGAAGCTCAGCCTTCAGGCTGGCTTAAGTGAAGCCCAGCACACTGCCCATCATCCCTCTCTCCCAGAGAGTGTCCTATCCTGTAGAATGGGATTAGCACTATTCTCATAGAATCACCTACGTTCGGAGCAAGCCGATGAAGAAGCACACCCTGTTGGCCACCATGTCCCTGGCACTGATTACCGCTTACGCCAGCGCAGCCCAGGCAGACAAGGCGACAGATGTAACCATGAAGCCAGCGGCGCAGCAGACCCAAGCCGCATTGTGGGCGTCGCGCGTGCTGTCGCGCTACCATTACAAGGCTATGCCACTGGACGACGCGATGTCGGAAAAGATTTTCGACCGCTACTTCAAATCGCTCGATGGCGAGAAATTGTTCTTTACCCAGGCCGATGTCGATTCCTTCAACAAGGACAAGTCCCGCCTGGATGACGCGATTACCAGCGAAAACCTGCAAACGCCTTTCGCCATCTACAACCTGTACCAGCAGCGCTTCTCGGACCGCATGGCCTATGCCCGCGAACTGCTGAAAACCAAGTTCGACTTCACGCAGGACGAGAGCTACCAGTTCGACCGCGAGAAGGCCGACTGGCCGAAGTCGGAAGCCGAGGTGAAAGACCTGTGGCGCAAGCGCGTGAAGAATGACTGGCTGCGCCTGAAACTGGCCGGCAAGGACGACAAGTCGATCCGCGAAACGCTCGACAAGCGCTATGAGAACTACGTGACCCGTTCGCGCAAGCTGAATAACGAGGACGTTTTCCAGATCTTCATGAACGCCTATGCCATGTCGATCGAGCCGCACACCAATTACCTGGGCCCGCGCGCTTCCGAGAACTTCGACATCGCCATGCGCCTGTCGCTGGAAGGCATTGGCGCTGTACTGCAGAACCGCGACGAGTACACCGTGATCCGCGAAGTCGTGCCGGGCAGCCCGGCCGGCCTGTCCAACAAGCTGAAGGTGGGCGACCGCATCGTCGGCGTGGCGCAGGGTGAATCCGAGAAGTTCACCGACGTGCTGGGCTGGCGCATCGACGACGTGGTGCAGTTGATCCGCGGCCCCAAGGATTCGACTGTCAAACTGCAGGTGCTGGGCGCCGATGCCGGCCCGGACGGCAAGCCTTTCGTGCTGTCGCTGGTGCGCAAGAAAATCAGCATGGAAGAGCAGTCCGCCAAGCGCTCGATCCTGGAAGTGAAAGATGGCGCCGTCAAGCGCCGTATCGGCGTGATCTCGCTGCCGACCTTCTACCAGGACTGGGATGCGCGCCGCAAGGGCGACAAGGACTACAAGAGCGCCACGCGCGACGTCGCCCGCCTGCTGGGTGAACTGAAGAAGGAAAAGGTCGACAACGTCCTGATCGACCTGCGCAACAACGGCGGCGGTTCGCTGACCGAGGCGGTCGAGCTGACCGGCCTGTTCATCGACCGTGGCCCCGTTGTGCAGCAGCGTAACGCCGAAGGCCGCGTGGAAGTGGAAGCGGACAATGTGCCAGGCCTGTCCTGGGATGGCCCGGTCGGCGTGCTGATCAACCGTGGTTCGGCATCGGCATCGGAAATCTTTGCGGCGGCCATCCAGGACTATGGCCGCGGCCTCGTGATCGGCGAGCCCAGCTTCGGCAAGGGCACCGTGCAGACCCTGGTCAACCTGGACCGTTTTGGCCAGAGCGACAAGTCGCGCTTCGGTGAACTGAAGATGACCATTGCCCAGTTCTTCCGCATCAATGGCGGCACCACCCAGCTGCGCGGCGTGACGCCGGACATCAAGCTGGCCTCCACCAGCGATGCCGAAAACTTCGGCGAATCGAGCTACGACAATGCGCTGCCTTACACCCAGATCAAGCCTGCGGTGTATATCCCGGCCGGCGAGTTGAAGGAAATCGTGCCGATCCTGGACAAGAAGCATGAGGCGCGCATCGCCAAGGACAAGGACTACCAGTACCTGCTCGACGACATCAACTACGTCAAGAAGCAGCGCCAGGACAATGTGGTTTCGCTGAATGAAACCGTGCGCCGCAAGGAACGCGACCAGCAGGAAGCGCGCGCCAAGCTGCGCGAACAGCGCCTGGCCGCCGGCCCGTCGCCGGACGATCCTATCCTGGTGCCGGACCCGAAAGATGCGCTGAACAAGGCGATTGCCGCCAAACCTGCCAATCCGCGCGCCGCACAGCGCCAGGCCAACCAGGTTCGTGGCGCGATCCGCACCGACGATGGCTTGCAGGCGGATGAGCGTTCCCTGTCTGCTGAACTGGATGCCGAAAAGGCCGCCAAGAATGCCAAGGACGTCCTGCTGAACGAGGCTGTCCATATCCTGGCCGACGAGGTAAGCGTGCTGCGCACCGACACCCGCCTGGCCAGCCGTGTGCTGCCTTACGTCAGCGACAAGTGATATTGCGGTTGGTTATATCTAGTATTACTACAATAAAGTAGACAGATATACCGCGCCGCAGCATACTTGCACCTGTCTCCTCTATTCTCCTCCAAGGAAATAGACTTCAGCCCGCTCCCTGAGCGGGCTTTTTTTTTGCCTGCGGCGCCGGCCACGGAACGGTAAAATCCTGTCTGTGCATACATCTATCAAACTGACTGTTATTGGAACTGCAATACTGGCGATTGCCGGTGCGGGCGGTTATTTCTACAACTCCTCGCCAGCGCCAGGGGTGGCCAAGAGCCTGCCGGAGCTGGCCAAGCGCGGCCCGGCGCCGACCGAACGGGCCTGGCCGGCGCGGCTGGAAACCTTGCTGGAAGCCGGGCTGGTTGATCCGTACGGCGTGGCGGTCGACAAGCAGGGCAATGTCTACTTCTCTGACGGCGGCGAAAAGAATACGGTGTCGGTGCTGGCGCCGGATGGCAGCACCCGAGTGCTGGCCGGCGGGATCGAAGGTTACCGCGAGGGTCTCGGCGCTGCCGCTGCCTTCAACACGCCGTCCGGCATCGCGCTGGACAAGCAGGGCAATGTCTACGTCGCCGATACGGGCAACCATGCGATCCGCAAGATTGCTGTCGATGGCACGGTAACGACGCTGGCCGGCAGCGGCGTGGCCGGATATGCGGACGGGCAGGGCGCGCAGGCGCAGTTCAACGGCCCGGTCGGCGTGGCGGTCGATGAGGCGGGCGTTGTCTACGTTGCCGATACGTATAACGACCGGATTCGCAAAATCGCGCTTGACGGCACCGTGACCACGCTGGCGGGCGGTGCGCGCCCAGGTTTCGTCGATGGCATCGGCGAGGCAGCCCAGTTCGATACTCCCTGCGGAATTGCGGTGGGCAAGGATGGCATCTATGTCGCCGACACCAGCAACGATGCGGTGCGCCGCATTGGTGCGGATGGCTCGGTGCTGACCATTGCCGTCGCGCCCGAACTGGAAAAAGAGCCGCTGCTGCGCCGCCCGATGGCGCTGGCGGTAACGCATGATGGGTTTGTCTACATCGCCGTGTCTTCGCGTGGGCGCCTGTTGCAGCTGGCGCCTGATGGCAGCCTGGCCGGAATGCCCGACGCGGCGCGGCCCGCCGATCCCGTCACTGGCCTCGATGGCAATATCCAGGTCTATGGGCCCCGCAGCCTGGCGCTGGCGCCAAATGGCGCCTTGATCCTGTCCGATGGCCCTGCGCAGCGCCTGCATCGCGTTGCGCGCGCTGGTGCTGGCGTAGCCAGCGCGCAGCCGCCCGTCCACGCTGCCCAGGCGGCGCATGGCCATTTGATCGGCACCGCAAACGCGGCGGAGCAGGCTCCGCCTGCCGCTGCGCCTGCCGTGGCAGCAAGCGAGATCATGGCGCAGCGTACCCAGGGCCAGATGCCCTGGCCCGTGCTGCCGCAAAACCAGCCGCACGAAGTGGTCGGGCTGATGGGCGAGGTCAGGGGGAGTTACGACGGCGACAGCCGCCACCATTTCCACGCCGGACTCGATGTGCAGGCCGATGTCGGCAGCTCGGTCCACGTGGTCGAAAAAGCCAAAGTCAGCGACCCGCTCCCGAACTGGGCGTTTGCGTCCCTCGGCGAAGGCATCAACCTCGGCACGACCAGCTACATCCACATGAAGGTTGGCCGCGACAAAAAGAACCGGGCGCTGGACGAGCGCTTCCAGTTGCTGCTGAACGACAAAGGCAAGCCGGAACGTGTCCGCGTTCGCCGTGGCACGCGCTTCTACGTCGGCGAACAGCTCGGCGTGGTGAACCAGATGGCCCACGTGCACCTGAACCTGTACGACCGTGGCCGTGTGGTGAACCCGCTCGCACTGCCATTCCCGGGCCTGCGCGATACCATCGCACCGGTCATCCAGGGCATCGCGCTGTATGACGCCAGCGACAAGCGCCTGCCGGGCAAGAAAGGAAAGCGCCTGGAAGTGCCGCGCAGCCTGGGAGAGGTGAACGTGGTGGTCGATGCCTTCGACCAGATGGATGGCAATCTTGCACGGCGCCGCCTGGGGCTGTACAAGCTGGGCTATCAATTGCTGCAAGCCGACGGCAGCCCGGTTGCAGGTTACGAACAGCCCCGCATCATGCAGACCTATGACCAGTTGCCGAAACAGCGTGAGGCGGTGAGGGTCGTGTACTCCGCCGACAGCGGGATTACGGTCTACGGCAGCAAGTCCACGCGCTTCACCTATTCGCTGTTAAGCAACCTGTCGCAAGGCGAAGCCGTTCCCGGCCGCTGGCATGTCAGCGAGCTGGCGCCAGGCGACTACACCCTGCGCATTTACGCGGCCGACTATGCGGGCAACACCGCCACCGCCGGCCGCGATCTCGCATTGACGATCAACTGAGGAACAATTTACCTTCAGGACTTGATGAATGCCAGCAGGTCGGCGTTCACCTTGTCCTTGTGGGTGTCGGTCAGGCCATGCGGTGCACCAGGATAGACCAGGAGTTTGGCCTGCTTGACGATGCGTGCCGAGGCACGGCCGGCGGCATCGATCGGCACGATCTGGTCGTCGTCGCCGTGGATGATCAGGGTCGGCTTGTCGAACTTCGCCAAGTCGGCGCGGAAGTCCGTTTCCGAGAAAGCCTTGATCGAATCGTAGGTGTTCTTGTGGCCGCCCATCATGCCCTGCATCCACCAAGAGTTGATGATGCCCTGCGAAGGCTTGGCGCCCGGGCGGTTGTAGCCGTAGAACGGGCCTGAAGCGATATCGAAGTACAGCTGCGAGCGATCCTTGACCGAGCCGGCACGGATGCCGTCGAATACTTCCAGCGGCAAGCCGCCAGGGTTGTCGGCGGTTTTCACCATAATTGGAGGCACCGCCGAGACCAGGGCCAGCTTGGCGACCCGTTTGGTGCCATGGCGTCCCACATAGCGCGCCACCTCGCCGCCGCCGGTTGAAAAGCCGATCAGCACCGCATTCTTCAGGTCCAGCGCCTCGATCACCTGGGCCAGGTCATCGGCGTAGTGGTCCATGTCGTTGCCCTCCCAGGGCTGGCTGGAACGGCCATGCCCGCGGCGGTCATGCGCAATCACGCGGTACCCCTGGTTAGCCAGGAAGAACATCTGCGATTCCCAGCTATCCGAGCTCAGTGGCCAGCCGTGGCTGAACACGATGGGCTGTCCGTTGCGCGGGCCCCAATCCTTGTAATAGATATCCACGCCGTCACGGGTGGTGATGAAGGCAGCGGTCTTTTTCATGTTGGCGCCGGGAGCGGCGGTGGCGCTGGCGGCGGGCAGGGCGGCGGCAGCGGCGGCAGCAGCAAGGCTTGCGCTGCCAACCAGGGCGGAACGGCGGGACGAATCGAAGTCTTTCATGGCTGTAGTCCTTTCAGGGTATGTTACATTGCAAGTTGCTGGGTGAAGAAAGCGTCGGTGCGGCCATTGGCCAGTGCGGCATCGCCGGCATGGAAATGGTGACCACCAGGGCGTGCGAATGCATGGTTGCGGCCGGGGTAGTTGAACACCTGGATGTTCGGATTGGCGGATAGCGCCTCATTAATTTTGGCTTGCGCCGCCTTGTCGATGTATTCGTCCTCATTGGCCTGGTGGTAGATCATCGGGCGCTTGATGTTCACTGCTTCGTCGACATACTGGTCGGTGCCGCCGCCGTAGTAGGCGACAAAGGCATCGGCGTCGCTGCGTGCGGCGGCCAGGAAGGTCAGCAGGCCGCCGAGGCAATAGCCAGTAACGCCAACCTTGCCGTTTGCCCCCGGCATGCTGCGGGCAGCGGCAACGGTGGCTGCGATGTCCTGTACGCCTTTGTCGCGGTCGTATGCGCTGTAGAGTGCGAAGCCCTTGGCCCAATCGCCTTCCTTGGCTTCCGACATGTCCAGGCCGGGTTCGGCGCGCCAGAACAGGTCAGGGCCTACCGCGATGAAGCCTTTGGCCGCGTAGTCGGCGGCGATGCTGCGGATGCCGGCGTTGACGCCGAAGATTTCCTGCAGCACGACCACGACGGGGTGCGGGCCCGGCGCGGCTGGCCGCGCAACATGGCAGTTGAAGCTTCCGTCGGCGACCTGGATGGTGAGCGTCATGGCGTTTCCTTTTTTGAGAGTGGTTGGTGATGGAAGCCATGTTAGGCAGACATGGCGTGTTAGGGAACGCACAAGCTTGCAAAGCCGCTTTGCAGTTCTGCATGGATAGGGACAATGTGAACTCTTTCGACTGGAATGACATACCTCTGATCCTGGCACTGGCCCGTTGCGGCAGCATGAGCGCAGCGGCGCGCGAGCTTGGCGTGGATGCTTCGACCATCAGCCGGCGTGTCGCTGCGGCCGAAAAGGAACTGGACCTCAGGCTGTTCCTGCGCGATACCACCGGCTACCAGCTGACGGCGGCCGGCCGCACCTTCGTCGAATATGGCCATACCGTGGCGGGCAATGTGCAGGCGATGCTGCTGGCCTCATCGCGGGAATCGCAGGCAGCAGTCGGCGTAGTGCGCATCAGCGCCATCGACTTCCTGTTCGACTTCTGGCTGGCGGAACATGTGACGGCCCTGCGCGCGGAGCACCCGGGCCTGGAACTGCACCTGCTGGCCGACAACAGCAATGTCTCGTTTGCCCGCGGCGAAACCGACTTCGCCCTGCGCCTTGCCCGGCCGGTGGAAGACGCGGCGCTGGTCATGCGCAAGCTGGGCGAGTTGCCAATGGCTGTGTTCGGGGCGCCGCAATACGCCGGCACAGATAGCGCTAACTGGTGCACTCAGCCGTGGATCGGCTATGACGCCACGCTGGCCCGCCTGCCCGAAACGCGCTGGCTGGACCGGGTCGTGCCGCGCGGCCAGGTGGCGTTGCGCGTAAATGGCCTGGGCAGCATGGTGCAAGTCTGCCGCGCCGGCGTCGGCCTGGCGCTATTGCCCTGTATGATGGAGAAGATGCCCGGCTTGGTACGGCTGGGCGGAGTCGAGGTGACGCGCGAAGTCTGGCTGCTGAGCCATCGCGACGCCGTCGGCATCGGGCGCATCAAGGCAGTGTCGGAATGGCTGACTGCAAGCTTCGCAATGACTAGTGCATGTTGAAAGTCGGGGTGCGGGGTTGGGCAATGGTCAATTAGTCGGGGAACAATTACGGATTGGAGACCAGGACCCCCCGAGTTTA
>CBHREK010000050.1:0-20778 GCA_966077345.1 uncultured Duganella sp. | reverse complement strand
TACGTTCCGATATATTACTCACCCGTTCGCCACTCGCCGCCAGGCCGAAGCCCGCGCTGCCGTTCGACTTGCATGTGTAAAGCATGCCGCCAGCGTTCAATCTGAGCCAGGATCAAACTCTTCAGTTCAATCTCTGTTTTTGCCGCATTTCTGCGGCAGGTCACTCACTCAAAATACTGACGAAATCTCTTTCGAGATTTACGTTTAATTTTGTGCGAGCGTTATAACGTATATTTTGAGCATCGAGCCCGAAGGCCCGGGCATATCGTCAAACGCCCACACTTATCGACTGTTGATTTTTAAAGATCGCTGCCTTTATTTAACGAAGCGTTGTGTTCGTTGCAGCAGAGAAGCGAGATTATGCAGTGTTCCGTATAACTCGTCAACCCCATCTTTTTCTCGTTTCGCTTCACTGAGTTGTCAGCGCTGCGTTGCGAGGGACAGAACTATAGCAAACGATCGGGCTGTCCGCAAGGGCATTCTTCTATTCCCGTATTTCTGCATTCTGTCGCACACCGGTAGCGGCTTTGCGCAAGGTTATCTACACTTGCCCCATATTCAATAGAAAGTCGCGCATGTTTCCAACCCCGAAAGCCCAAGACACAGCAAAAACCATCCTGGCCTGGCTCCATCGCGGCTTTGATGCAACGACCGGCTGGGTGACGCACCTGTCTTGGTGGAAGTTCTTCCTGTTTGCTGCGCTGTCGATGATCGCAGCATCGATCTTGCAGGATGAGTTGTTCTCACCTTCGCGCGATGAAGAGATGGTGATCCGTTCCCATAAGCGGGCAAAGTCAGGTAACGCGGACCCCAATATTACGATTGACGACAGCGGCATCCACTTCAATCCGCGTGCGGGCAAGATCAAGAAGCAAGCAAGCGCTGAAGCAAGCAGCGATGACACGGCCAATGAGCACGATTCGACGGACACGGCAGAAGCCGCGGCCGCCGAAGCAGCAGCACCTGCAATGCCGGCCGAGCCGGCAGATCCCGCGGTTCCGGCACCGCCCGCTCCACCGGCTCCGAAAGCCAGCCGGGCAAAACCTCCTGCTGCGCCGGCGGCTCCGGTAGCACCGATGCCTGGTGAAGAAGTCCATATTGAGCTGCCACCGCAGATTGGCGAAGAACTGTCGAACGCGCTGGAGCAGGCTGTCGACAGTGCAGCCGAAGAAAAAGTCTCGCGCTACCACAAGCAGGCCTCGACGTGGTTCACCAGTTTCATCACCCTGCTCCTGCTGGCACTTTTCGCGATGAAGGCGCTGGTTGGCGGCAAGAAGAAGGCAGAAGCCGAGGCCCAGGTGGCAAACGCCGCGGCCGAGCGCGAATCCATGCAGCGCCAGCTGAGCGAAGCCAAGATGCAGATGATGCAGGCCCAGGTGGAGCCACACTTCCTGTTCAATACCCTGGCGTCGGTCGAACACCTGATCGAAACCGACCCGCCGCGCGCTTCTGCCATGCAGCGCAGCCTGATCAAATACCTGCGCGCGGTACTGCCGCAAATGCGGGAGAACAAGCTGACCAGCACGCTCGGCAGCGAGTCCGATATGGTGGCGGCCTACCTGGCCCTGCTGAAGATGCGCATGGAAGAGCGCCTGACCGTCGACTTCGACGTGCCCGAAGGCCTGCGCACCGCCGCCTTCCCGCCAATGATGCTGCAGTCGATGGTCGAAAACGCGATCAAGCACGGACTGGAAGGCAAGCCGGAAGGCGGCTACCTGAAGGTCCGTGCCGAGGTGGCGCACAGCAAACTGCGCGTGACCGTGACCGACGATGGCCTGGGCTTTGGCGCCAAGCCAAGCACCGGTACCGGCCTGGGCCTGACCAATATCCGCGAGCGACTGAAACTGCTGCACGGTGACCAGGCTTCGCTGAAAATCGAACCCAACCAGCCCAGCGGCGTGATCGCGATTATCGAAGTGCCATACCAGCTGGCGCGCTCGGAATAAGCGATTGCCTTACGCAGCGATCCATTGAATAATTGATACTTCTTATTTCCACATATTGAGCACTATGCCCACAGCAATTATTGCCGACGATGAGCGATTGATGCGCGACCAACTGCGCATGCGGCTGGAACAGGTCTGGCCGGAACTGGAGATCCTCGGTGAAGCCAAGAACGGCGACGAAGCGGTTGATCTGGTTGACGAGCTGAAGCCTGATTTCACTTTCCTCGATATCCGCATGCCGGGCAAGACCGGCATGGAAGCGGCCGCCGAAATCGGCAACAAGAGCAATGTCGTGTTTGTCACCGCCTACGACGCCTACGCTGTGGAGGCATTCGAGCGCGGCGCGGTCGACTATGTGCTGAAACCGCCTGAGCCGGAACGCCTGAAGATTACCGTCGAGCGCCTGAAAGGCCGCCTGGCCTCGCCGGCCGCCAGCGCTGCGCAAGGCGCCGACATGGCCGCCATCCTGAACCAGCTTGCCGAGAAAATCGCCGCGCCAAAGCAGAAATACCTGCAGTGGATCCAGGCCAGCATCGGTTCCGACCTGCGCATGATCCCGGTCGAGGAAATCCTGTTCTTCCGTTCGGACGAAAAATACACCTGCGTCCAGACCGACAAATTCGAAGCCCTGATCCGCAAGCCGGTGCGCGACCTGGCCGAAGAGCTGGACCCTTCCCTGTTCTGGCAGATCCACCGAGCGACCCTGGTCAATGTCAATGCCATCGAGGGCGTAACGCGCGACATTCGCGGCCGCCATCTGGTTATGATCAAAGGCCGCCCAGACAAGCTGGAAGTCAGCCGTTCATTCCTCCATCTGTTCAAGCAGATGTGATCCAGATCAAGCCGCCCGGCGGCTTGGTGTAATACGGTGTCCTGGTGGCTGCTGCCGCCAGGAGGCCAACTTGAAAAATCCCCGTACCCGCGTCCAGGGACGCCGCTCCACCGACTCCGCACTGGCGGAGATCCGTGAGGACGAACGCATCCACATCTCGCGCGAACTGCATGACGATTTGGGGCAATTGCTGGCCACCCTGCGCGTTGAACTCAACCTGCTGCAACAGCTGCCACCCGGGTCCCCCGATGCGGAAGCGCGCATGGCCAGCATGGATACCCTGCTCCTCACTGCGATCGGCTCCCTGCGCCGGATTGCCGGCAACCTCCGTCCACGCGCACTGGATGAAGGCGGCTTGTACTTTGCACTGGAATCGCTGCGACGCGAGTTTGAAAATCGCCACGGCATCAGCTGCCTGCTGGACACGCTGCCCGAAGTGCTGGTGCTCGATGAACGCTATAGCACCGCCATCTATCGGCTGGTGCAGGAATCGTTGACCAATATAGCCCGTCATGCAGGCGCCGGCGCGGCCGAGGTCCGTTTCCAGCGCAAAGACGGCCAGCTGTTGATCGACATTTCAGATGATGGGCGCGGCATCGCCGTCAGCGACATGTCGAAAGCCGATGCGCTTGGCCTGCTTGGCATGCGCGAACGCGTCGCTGCATTGCGCGGCAATATGGATGTCGATGGCGGCAGCGGCACCCGCATCGCCATCCGCATCCCCCTTCCCGCCGGCGCATAAAAAAAAGGGCGGGTCCGAAGACCCGCCAAAGATCATGAATCACCTCGAGAGAGAGTGGTACTGCTTGCTACAAAAACTGCTTAGAAGGCGTGACGCAGGCCCAGGTTGAATGCCTTGTCGCCAGTGCCGGCTTCAGTGTTGTTGCCAACGGTGTAGCCAGCGCCGTTCTTGTTCTTGATCTTGGCGATCGCGGTGTAGGCGGTGGTGCGCTTGGACAGGGCGTACAGGTAGCCGATACCGAACTGGTTGGCGTCCTGGTTGTTGGACTTGTCGTCCTTGCGGATGTAGGAAGCGACCAGGGTGCCGCCGCCCATTGGCACGCCTACGCCCAGCAGCAGTTCGTTGCCGTCGGTGGAGGCTTTTGGAGCAACAGCCAGGCCGTAGGCGTTAGCCACTGGCAGCGGTGCCGAACCGGCGCCCTTGTCTTTTTCGTAGCCGAAGTAGACCTTGGCAACGCCGAAGTCGTAGTTCGCAGCCAGCAGGGTGTTCTTGGCTTTGTCTTTACGCACGGCCGGGGTGGCGCCCACTGCAGCGGTGTCGTTGTTTTTGTTGTTGTGAACCAGGCGAACGTTCAGTTCCTTGCTGGTGTAGTTCACGCCGAAGCCGAACTGGCGGCCAGCGGTGTTGTCGCCAGCTTGTTCGCCCATGCCGTACAGTGCATCGACGCTGAAGCCGGAGAACACTGGGGAGTTATAAACGATGGAGTTCGACAGGCGGGTGTTGACGCCGCCGGTTGGGAACAGGTTCTTGGCGCTGCCAGCATAGCCGGCGCCGAATGGGTCGGCAACCTGCGACAGGGCGTTGTACAGCATGGTGTACTGGCGGCCCAGGGTGATCTGGCCGGCTTCAGCGCTCTTCAGGCCAACGAAAGCCTGGCGCTGTGCGAACACGCCTGCGGTGTCCTGGTCGCCGGTGTCGATCTTGACGCCGGATTCGATCGTGAAGATAGCGGAAGTGCCGCCACCCAGGTCTTCAACACCTTTGAAGCCCAGACGGGAAGCCGAACCCACACCACTGGTCACCTTGTTGACGCTGCCGTTTACGCCGCCGCGCTCAGCGACGAAGCCTGCGTCAGCGATACCGTAGATGGTCACATTGGACTGGGCTTGAGCTTGTGCTGCGAAACCGCCGATGATCAGTGCTGCCAGAGTAAGTTTTTTCACTTGTTGTCCTACGTTGTTGAAGTTGAGGGAAATGTTTCAAACGCAGCTATATTGCCCCTCAATTACTTCAACAATGTGACAGGAAAAAATTACTTCAGGCGTGATGTAACAACCCAGTAATATTCGGACCGCAAGACCTTGATTTCCCGCGCGGCGATGCCCAAACGCTTGCGCAGCCAGCTGTCGGACGGGTAGTTCTTCATCACTTCGAAGCGGTTTCCGTCGTCATCTTTCTGGAATTCGTAGGTATTTCCGTGCTGGTCGGTGCGCGCGACCGGGAAGCTCTCACCGTCGACATAATCTTCGCCCATCAAAACCAGCAGGACATCCTTGCCGACCTTGTCACGAAGCTGCTTCAGGAACTTGTCCTGTTTCTCGCGCCCCAACTGGGCCCACAGGAATTCGGCGTAAACCGCCGTATACTGACCCGGTGCTGCCTCCAGACTATCCAGGTCAAGGCTTTCCAGCTGCAGGACCTCGTGGCCATCCAGCAGTTCTTCGATGTGCTCGCGCACTTCGTACAGTTCTTCTTCGTTAATCACAGTTCGTAGTTCTCATGTTCGCCCTTCATCGCCTGTTCGATCAGCTTGCGGTTCAGCGTCGGCGCCAGCAGCTCGATGAAGGTATATATATAGGATCGCAGGTAGGCGCCCTGCTTGACTGCCACGCGCGACACATTCATGCCGAACAGGTGGCCGGCGGGGATAGCCCGCAGGTTGCGGTCGCGCTCAGGGTCGAAAGCCATGCCGGCGATGATCCCGACGCCCATGCCCAGCTCCACATAGGTCTTGATCACGTCCGCATCGATCGCCTCCAGCAGCACGTCCGGCTTCAGCCCCCGTTTTTCGAACGCCTGGTCGATGCGCGACCGGCCGGCGAAGGCGGCATCATACGTGATGATGTGGTGCTCGGCCACTTCTTCCAGCGTGACGGACTTGATCCTCAGGAGCGGATGGTCCGGCGGCACCACCACCACGTGCTCCCACTGATAGCAAGGCAGCGTAATCAGGCCGTCGATGGCGGCGATGGATTCGGTGGCGATGGCCAGGTCGGCCTGGTCGCGCTGCACCATTTCCGCGATTTGCTTCGGATTGCCTTGCAATAAAGACAATCTCACCTTCGGGTACTTCTGCATGAAGGCCTGTACTACTTTAGGCAGGGTATAGCGCGCCTGGGTGTGGGTGGTGGCGATGGTGAAGCTGCCCGAGTCCTGGGCCGCGTACTCCTTGCCGATCCGTTTCAGGCTGTCGATCTCCTGCATGATCAGTTCAACCGACTGCAAAACCAGCCTGCCTGGCTCGGTCAGGCCGCGAATCCGCTTGCCATGCCTTGTGAAAATATCAACACCCAGCTCCTCTTCCAGCTCGATGATGGCCTTGGAAACACCCGGTTGCGACGTAAACAAGGCCTTGGCGGCGTCGGTCAGGTTGTAGTTCTGGCGTACGGCTTCGCGCACGAATCGCAGTTGGTGAAGGTTCATTCTCGCTCTCGTTGGACTCCCCAGCGCATATTTTACGCTGATGCTTATACCTTAACAGCATATAAGCAAATAAAGACTATGTTGTTTGGAATAAGGCCCCAGTTTATTACCATTGATTCCACTTTGGGCATGCCTTACTGGGAAAGCTATGTATCAATACGATCAATACGACCACCTCATCATCCGCGAACGCATCGAGCAGTATCGCGACCAGGTTCAACGCCGCCTGAACGATGAGTTGACCGAAGCCGAATTCCTGCCGCTTCGCTTGCAGAACGGCCTGTACATGCAGCGTCACGCTTATATGCTGCGTATCGCCGTCCCTTACGGACTGCTGTCGTCGAAGCAGATGCGCATGTTCGCGCACATCGCCCGCAAATATGACCGCGGCTATGGCCACTTCACCACCCGCCAGAACATCCAGTTCAACTGGATCAAGCTGGAAGAAACGCCGGAAATCCTGAGCGACCTGGCTTCGGTGGAAATGCACGCCATCCAGACCTCGGGCAACTGCATCCGCAACGTCACTTCCGACGAATTCGCCGGCGTTGCCGCCGACGAAATCATCGACCCGCGTCCCTACGCCGAAGTGCTGCGCCAGTGGTCGACCTTCCACCCCGAATTCATCGCCCTGCCCCGCAAGTTCAAGGTGGCGATCAACGGCGCCGTGGAAGACCGTGCCGCCATCGCCGTGCACGACATCGGCCTGACCGTGGTGCATAACGAGGCCGGCGAAATCGGCTTCAAGGTAATGGTTGGCGGCGGCATGGGCCGCACCCCGATCCTGGGCAGCGTGATCCGCGAGTTCCTGCCGCGCGAGCACCTGCTGACCTATAT
Source organism: uncultured Duganella sp. (assembly GCA_966077345.1). GTDB lineage: Bacteria > Pseudomonadota > Gammaproteobacteria > Burkholderiales > Burkholderiaceae_D > Rugamonas. Next base: position 13,778 of record CBHREK010000050.1, on the reverse strand, counting down.
CGAAGCGATCATGCGCGTGTATAACCTGCACGGCCGCCGCGACAACAAGTACAAGGCCCGCATCAAGATCCTGCTGAAAGCCCTGGGCGTGGAAGAATTCACCCGCCAGGTGGAAGTCGAGTGGGAAGACCTGAAAGGCACCGAGCAGACCCTGACGCTGGAAGAAATGGAACGCATCATCGCCTACTTCCAGCCGCACGCCTACAAGTCGCTGCCGGCCATTGACCCGGCCGCTGCCCACGCCGACAACAAGGCCTTTGGCAACTGGCTGAAGCGCAATGTGAAAGCGCACAAGGTGCCGGGCTACGCAGCGGTAGTGCTGTCGCTGAAGAAGACCGGCGTGCCGCCGGGCGATGCAACCGCGGAACAGATGGATTACATGGCCGACCTGGCCGACCGCTACAGCTTCAGTGAACTGCGCGTGACCCACGAGCAGAACATCGTGCTGGCCGACGTCGAGCAATCCCAGTTGTTCGACCTGTGGCAAGAGATCAAGGCGCACGGCTTGGCGACCCCGAACATCGGCCTGCTGACCGACATTATCTGCTGCCCAGGCGGCGATTTCTGCTCGCTGGCGAACGCCAAGTCGATCCCGATCGCGCAGGCGATTGCCGAGCGCTTCGACCGCATCGACTTCCTGCACGATATCGGCGATTTCGAGCTGAATATCTCGGGCTGCATCAACGCCTGCGGCCACCACCACGTCGGCAATATCGGCGTGCTGGGTGTCGACAAGGACGGCAGCGAATGGTATCAGGTGTCGATCGGCGGCGCGCAAGGCAACAACTCCGCCATCGGCAAGATCATTGGCCCATCGTTCTCCGCACAGCAGATGCCAGAAGTGATCGACCGCCTGCTGCAAGTGTATGTACGCGAGCGCACTCCGGAAGAGCGTTTCGTGGACACTGCGCAGCGCCTGGGCATCGCCCCATTCAAGGAATATGTATACGCCACGCCGATTGAAACCGCTGGCCGCCTGGTAGGAGAAGACGAATATGCCTAAGCAAATCATCAAGGGCCGCGAAATCGTGGCCGACGACTGGAACCTGCTGCGCGCCGAGGAAGGTTCCGAAGCCGCCACCGTGGCTACGCTGGCTGTGCCGGCGGGCCGCGTGATCCTGCCGCTGGCAACCTGGCTGGCGCAGCGCGATGCACTGTCGGCCCGCGCTGCAGCCGGCGAGATCGCTGTATGGCTGGCTCCCGACGAAGATCCGGTCGCCCTGCGCGACGACCTGCCGCGCCTGGCCCTGGTCGCAATCGACTTCCCGAAATTCACGGATGGCCGCGGCTACTCCCACGCCTGGAACCTGCGTTCCCGCCTGGGCTGGACCGGCGAACTGCGCGCCATCGGCGACGTGCTGCGCGACCAGCTGTTTTCCATGCAGCGCGTAGGCTTTGACGCCTACGACACCCGTCCGGACCGCAGCATCGAAGACGCGCTGAAAGGCCTGACCGTATTCAGCGAGACCTACCAGGCATCGGTCGACCAGCGCGTGCCGCTGTTCCGCCGCCACGCACGTCCAACGCCTGCCGCCGGAGCCTGAACATGAGCGAGCTCGCCACCCGTGTACGGGATACGCTAGCCACGCTCGAACGCGTTGCGGAAGAGTTTTCGCCTGCCGTTTTCGCCTCCAGCCTGGCCGCCGAGGACATGGTCCTGACAGACCTGATCCTGAAGGCCGGCCTGCCGATCGGCATCTTCTCGCTCGAAACCGGCCGCCTGCACAAGGAAACCCTGGGCATGGTGGAGCGCGTTCAAGAGCGTTACGGCTACGAGATCGCACTGTATCGCCCGGTGCAGGCCGACGTCGACGCCTATGTGGAAAAGAAAGGCGTGAACGCCTTCTACGACAGTGTGGAACTGCGCAAGGAATGCTGCCAGATCCGCAAGGTCGAACCGCTGGGCCGCGCCCTGAGCGGCAAAAAATCCTGGGTCACCGGCCAGCGTCGCGCCCAATCTGCAACCCGCTCCGACCTGTCCGTGCAGGAGTATGATGGTTCGCACAGCATGGAGAAGTTCAATCCCCTGGCCGACTGGTCGGAACAGGAAGTGTGGGACTACATCCGCGCCAACGACGTGCCTTACAACCCGCTGCACGACCAGGGTTTCCCGTCGATCGGCTGCGAACCCTGCACTCGCGCCATCCAGCCTGGCGAAGACGTACGCGCCGGCCGCTGGTGGTGGGAAAACCCGGACTCGAAGGAATGCGGCTTGCACCTGGTAGACGGCAAACTGATTCGAATTAAGAAAGTAGGCTAAATGAACGCACTGGTAGAACAACACGTCAATTCGCGCCACCTCGACGCCCTGGAGTCGGAAGCCATCCACATCCTGCGCGAGGTTGCCGCCGAATGCTCGAACCCTGCCCTGCTGTTCAGCGGCGGCAAGGACTCCGTGGTCCTGCTGCGCCTTGCGGAGAAGGCTTTCCGTCCAGGGAAATTCCCCTTCCCGCTGGTGCACATCGACACCGGCCATAACTTCCCGGAAGTGATCGAATTCCGCGACCGCCGCGTCGCCGAACTGGGCGAACGCCTGATCGTCGGCTCGGTGGAAGACTCGATCAAGAAGGGCACCGTGCGCCTGCGCAATCCGGCTACCGATTCGCGCAATGCCGCGCAAGCCGTGACCCTGCTGGAAACCATCGCCGAACACGGCTTCGACGCCTGCATCGGCGGCGCCCGCCGCGACGAGGAAAAGGCCCGCGCCAAGGAGCGCATCTTCTCCTTCCGCGACGAATTCGGCCAATGGGACCCGAAAGCCCAGCGCCCGGAACTGTGGGACCTGTATAACACCCGCGTCCACCCGGGCGAGAACATGCGCGTGTTCCCGATCTCCAACTGGACCGAGCTGGATGTGTGGCAGTACATCGCCCGCGAAAAACTGGCCCTGCCGTCGATCTACTTCGCGCACGAGCGCCAGGTCATCCCGCGCAACGGCCTGCTGGTGCCGCTGACGGACCTGACCCCGGCCCGCGAAGGCGAGACCATCGAGACCCAGGTGGTGCGCTTCCGCACCGTGGGCGACATCTCCTGCACCTGCCCTGTGTCTTCGGACGCTGCCGACGTGGACGCCATCATCGCCGAAACCGCCGTCACCCAGATCACCGAGCGCGGGGCCACCCGGATGGACGACCAGACCTCCGAAGCCTCCATGGAAAAACGCAAGAAGCAAGGATATTTCTGATGAACGCACTGAACGACAACCTGAACGAACGTAACCTGCTGCGCTTCATCACCGCCGGCTCCGTCGACGACGGCAAGAGCACCCTGATTGGCCGCCTGCTGTTCGACAGCAAGGGCATCTTCGCCGACCAGCTCGCAGCCGTATCGCGCGCCAAGCATAAGCGCACCGTGGGCGACACCATCGACCTGTCGCTGCTGACCGACGGCCTGGAAGCCGAGCGCGAACAGGGCATCACCATCGACGTCGCTTACCGCTACTTCGCCACGCCAAAGCGCAAGTTCATCATCGCCGACACCCCGGGCCACGAGCAGTACACCCGCAACATGGTGACCGGCGCCTCCACCGCCGACGCCGTGATCATCCTGGTCGACGTGTCGAAAGTGAAGCTGCGCGAAGACGGCGGCGTGGACCTGCTGATCCAGACCAAGCGCCACTCCACCATTGCCCACCTGCTGCAAATCGAGCATGTGGTAGTGGCCGTGAACAAGATGGACCTGGTGAACTACGACCAGGACGTGTACGACCGCATCGTCAAGGCTTACCGCGAATTTGCTGCAACGCTGGGCATCAAGGACGTGAAGACCATTCCGCTGTCGGCGCTGGCCGGCGACAACGTGGTCGACGCGAGCGAGCGCATGCCGTGGTACCAGGGTCCTACCCTGATCGAGCTGCTGGAAGACCTGTCGGTGTACGATGAGTCGCACAACTCCGCATTCCGCTTCCCGGTGCAACTGGTGGCGCGCCACAATGGCCATGAAGCCAACGACTTCCGCGGCTACATGGGCCGCATCGAAGCCGGCAACGTCGCCGTCGGCGACAAGCTGGTGGTGCAGCCTTCCGGCCAGAGCGCCACGGTCAAGGAAATCGTCACTTTCGACGGCTCCCTGCAGAGCGCCAGCGCCGGCCAGTCGGTCACCATCGTGCTGGAAGAATACGTGGACGTGTCGCGCGGCGACCTGCTGGCCTCCAGCGCGCAGCCGGCCTCCCTGCTCAAGCAGGTGAACGCCGACGTGTGCTGGCTGTCCGAGGAACCGCTGGACCTGCGCCGCAAATACTGGATCAAGCACGGCACCAAGCAGACCGCTGCAAAAGTGACGAAGATCGATTCGATCCTTGACATCAACACCCAGCAGCGGCACGATGCGGATGCGTTGAAGCTGAACGACGTGGCGCGCATTGCGCTGACCGTGCAGCAACCGCTGGCGGCCGATGCCTACTCGGACATCCGCGCCACCGGCGCCTTCATCCTGATCGATGAGGTCACGCACCAGACAGTCGCTGCAGGCATGATCCGCCTCGGCGAGTAAGCTTCGCCAATAAAGGAAACCTGCGCATGCCATACGGGAAAGTGTATTTGATTGGAGCTGGACCGGGGGCGCAGGACCTGATCACCATGCGTGGCGCGCGGCTGCTGGCACAAGCAGACGTGGTGCTGTACGACGCGCTGGTGACCGAAGAAATGCTGGCATTGTGCCCGCAGGCCGAGAAGATCTCGGTCGGCAAGCGCGCCGGCCAGCGCTCCACCGCCCAGGGCCTCATCAACCAGCAACTGGTCGAATGCGCAGCACGCTACCGCCTGGTGGTGCGCCTCAAGGGCGGCGACCCGATGCTGTTCGGCCGCGCCGACGAGGAATTGACGGCGCTGGAGCAGCACGGCATCGAAGTCGAAGTCGTTCCCGGCATCACCACCGCAGTTGCCGCCGCCGCGGCAACGCAGCAGCCGCTGACCAAGCGTGGCGTGGCGCGCAGCGTGGCATTTTTCACCTCCTCCACCGCGCCGGGCCATCCGGAAGAACTCACCATCCCCTCCACCGACACGCTGGTGCAGTATATGGGTGGGCGCGAGGCAATCGCCACCGCCAACAACCTGCTGTCGCAGGGCCGCTCGCCGGATACGCCAGTGGTCGTGATCGAGAATGTCAGCCGCGCCGACCAGCGCGTCGAACGCATCACCCTGGCCGAGCTGGCGCATGGCCTGCCTGCCGCGCACGGACCCGTTCTGGTCATGCTGGGCAAGGCAATGGCGCCCCGTCCTCAGCAAAAACGGTAAAATATCGTCCTCTTGCAATGAGAGGAACAAGATGAGCCAAGCCCACGAAGTCCTGGAGCGCGCCCGCAATGCGCGCCTGGCAGGCAAATACGAAGACGCCTTGCGCGACCACCTGTGGTTTCACGAGCACGCGCTCGAGGAAGACCCGACCCTGGCTGGCGTCCGCCTGTCCTTCGCCCTGCGCGACTGGATCTACCTCGCCGAACAATTCCCGCTGGCGCGCCGCGCACTGCAGGCCATTCGCGACCGCGACACCCAGCGCATCCTGAACGGCAGCGCCACGCTGGCCCGCTTCCACGACGTCAGCGCCATCAACAGCGCGCTGGGCGAGGAACGCGCCACCCACGACCTGTTCACCCAGATTGACGCCCAACTGCCCGAACTGGCCAAGGATTGTGCCGAACTGGCCCTGCCTGCGCTGGTGGCGGTGGAGGATTTCCAGCTGGCGCGCCGCTATCTGCCCGACCCGGTGGCGCGCATCGCTGCCCTGGCCAAGCGCGTCAACGACTTCGCAGAAGACCTGGCAAAGCGCGGCAACACTTCGTCCGCCCCGCAGTTGCTGGCCTTCGTGCTGAATTACACCAAGGAAGTACGCCTGGTAGTGGAAGTGTTCCGCCGCCTGGGCGAAGATGAGGAAGTGGCCAAGGCAAGCGCCGCGGCACTCGACTCCCTGAAATCGGAAGCACTGCGCGACGCCGTGCAGCGCGAATTCGACAATCCTGGCAGCACCATCGCCGCCATGGTATCGCACGCCAAAGGCGCCCAGGCCACTTAAGGCGCCTGAACCGCCTCGACCAGCCGTCCCTGCCAGCCGCCTGCCGAGCGGCTGGCCAACACCAGCATCTCGCCTTCCCCCGCCTCCACGACCAGTTGTCCGCGCTCGTCCCACAATGCGCTGCGGCCAGCGGACTGCCAGCCACCGGTCGGCCCGCCATGGTTGGCCATCAGCACAGGCATCGCGTGGCGCACGGCATGTCCCTGCAGGATCGCACCGTCTTTTGCATAGCCGGCCGGCGATACAAGCACGCTGGCGGCATACAGGCCGGCGCCCGCCGTGGCCGCGGCCTGCGCATGGCTGGCATGGGTAAAATCGGCGCAGACGGCCAGTGCGACCGGGACCGCGTCGACATCGAGCGCAGCGCCGCCATGGCCGGCAACAAACACGGCCTCTTCGCCGTCATGCAGGTGCTGCTTGGTATATTCGGCCACCTGCCCGTCAGGCAGGAAGGAAACGGCGCCGATATACAGTGCACCGTCGATTCGCAAGGGCGCACCGGCCACGATGATCATCCCGCTGCGCTGCGCCAGTGCCGCCAGCGGCGCCAGGCGCGGATCATTTCCGCGCAGCGCCGTGGCTCCGGCAATTTCGGGCTCGTAACCGGTCAGGGACAATTCGGGAAACAGCGCCAGCCGGACGCCAAGCGCCGCAGCCTGGCTGGCAAGCGCCATGTGGCGTGCGACGTTGGCGGCGATATCGCCCTTGATGGAAAAGGACTGGATGGCCGCGACAAGCGGCAGGTCAGGCGCCATCGGACACCGACTTGAGGCAGTAATCCGTCATCGCCTGCAGCACCGTCGGATCTTCGCCAATCGCGCCGACCGCATGGATCGCCATGCCGGGATGCGCCTGGCGCATTTCATCGAGGATCAGCGGCAGGTCGCGCAGTACGTGCCCACCCTGCCCCAGGAACACCGGCACCACTGTCACGTCCTCGACGCCCCGCGCGGCGAGTTCCGCCACCTGCTCCGGCAGGCGAGGCGACATCAATTCAAGGAAAGCCAGCGAAACATCCATGTCGGGGGCACGCGCTGCGACCATGTCGCGCAAGCGCTCGAACGGCTCCGCCCAGCTGGCGGAGCGGGCGCCATGCGCGAACAGTACCAGTGCGCGGCGGCCCATGCTAGTGCCGCTCCACCCAGTAAAGGGCTCCCAACGCCAGCAACAAGTACAGCAGGCTTGGCATCAACGCCGTTACGAAGGCCGGCAGTGCCGACAGCATGCCGATGTGCGAGAACAGCGTATTCACCAGCAGGAAGCTTACACCGATCATGATGCCGATGAAGATCTTCAGGCTCACGCCGCCGGAACGGGTATGCAGGTAGGCGAATGGCAGCGCCAGCGCCATCAGCACGAAAATAGCCAGCGGATCGAACAGCTTTTTCCAGAAGGCGATCTTGAAACGTTCGGTGCCTTGCTTGTTTTCCTGCAGGTGGCGGGTGTAGACGGCCAGTTCGTTGGCCGACATATGCTCAGGATCGGAGGCGGACACCGACAGGATTTTCGGCGTGATCTCGGAAATCAGCTCTTTGCTGTCATGCCGCCTGATCTCCACTGCGCTGGTCGCCTGCGCATAATTGTTGGCCAGGTTGGCTTGCGCGCCTTCGGCCAGCAATGCCGGGTTGCTGAAGATATTCTCGGTCACCCCGTTCAAGAGCCAGGTATTGTTGCCCTTGAAGGTGGCCGTCTCGGCAAATGTCAGCGTGCGCAGGCGGAAGCGGTTGTCGAAGTCATACAGCTTGACCCCGACCAGTTGTCCATCCGAGCGCACTTCCCTTACGTTGAAGAAGCGCGTGCCCTGCACCTCGCCGGTCATGCCGCCGCTCTTGATAATATCCTTGGTCCACATGCCGGAGCGGAACTCCGACGATACTGTGGCGCCGCGCCCCATCAGGCGGATCTTTTCCGCCACCGGCGCCAGCCGCGGCGTAATCAGTTCACCAAAAATGAAGGCAACAACAACCAGTACCAGGCCTACTTTCCCGACCATGACCGCCGCCCGGCCCGTCGACAAAGACGATGCGCGCATGATCGTGAACTCGGAGGTCGACGCGAATTGCGCCATGGTGTAGATGGTGCCGATCAGGGCCGCCACCGGCAACACTTCGTTCACGTGCTGGGGCAGCATCGTCAGGGTGAACAGGGCGGCATGCTGCATGCCATAACCGTTCTTGCCGACGACAGGCAGTTCGCCGGTCAAGTCAAAGAATGCCTGCAATCCAAGCAAGGCTGCCAATGCAAAAGCAACCGCCTGCAGGATCGAAACGAGGAAATAGCGTTGCAGGATACTCATTTGCGCGCACCCCGTTTGAATGCAGCCCACATCGCACGTGGATGGTAGCGGTGGTTCACGTTCAGGCGCCATGCAAACAACGCCATCACTGCCAGCGCCATCGCCAGGTGCAGTGGCCACCAGCTCATGCCAAATGTGAAGTTGCCGCGCCGGATGCCGGATTCGAACACGTTGATCAGGTTGTTATAAGTGAAGAAGATAAGCACTGCGAGAATCAGGTTGGCCGAACTGCCCGCGCGTGGATTGACGAAGCCCAGCGGAATGGCCAGCATCGTCAGCGCCAGGCAGGCCAGCGGCAGCGACAGGCGCCACATCAGCTCACCCTTGGCCGGATTGGTACCGGCGGCAATCAGCTCCAGCGTCGGCAGGGTTTTGGTTTCCTTCTGCCCGTCGGTCTCGGACGACTGCTGCGAAACGCGCATGCTGTAGCGCTCGAACTCCATGCTCTGGAAATCGGCATCGCCCGGCTTGCCCTGGTAGCGGCGGCCGTTCTTCAGGACCAGATGGCGGTCGCCGGACGGCAGCGTCTCGACCACACCTTCGCTGGCCACCACCACGGAAGTGCCCTTGGCGTCGATCTGGTTGACGAATACGTTGCGCACTACCGCGCTGCTTCCCGCGACGCCCTCTACGAAGAAGATACGGTTGGCCGACGAGGACTCCTTGAACTGGCCGGGAGAGACCTTCTGCAAATCTTCGCGCTTGGCGAAACGCTCAATGTACTCGGCACTCTTCGAGCGCGCCCACGGCGTCGCGTAAAAACTGAGCGCACCGGTCAGCAAGATCAGCGGCAAGGCAAACAGGAACACTGGCTTGATAAAGCGCGTCAGGCTGACGCCCGCAGCGAACCACACCACCATCTCCGAATCCTTGTAGATGCGGGTCACCACCATTAATACAGAAATAAAACTGGTGAAAATCAGGACAATTGGCAGATAATTCAGGGCTGCGAACGCAATAAGCGCAATGACATCGCTCGACGCCACCTTGCCGCCTGCGGCTTTGCCGAGGATCGAGATCAAGGTCCACGTCAGGAGGATCGAGAACAGCACTGTAAAGGAAGCCCCGGCAGAGCTAACCAGCTCTCGGCGGAGGGCGCGATGGAAGATCATTCGACGTTTATAATTCGTTCTACAAAATTAAGGAGAAACCAAATGGACTTTAGCATAAAAGCACTCGACGCCAAGAACACCATCGCCAGCGCCAAAAGCGGCTGCGTCGTGGTCGGCGTTTTCGAAAACAAGAAGCTCTCGAAAGCGGCTAAAGCCCTCGACAGCGCAGGTGAAATCACCGCTGCACTGAAATCCGGCGACATCACCGGCAAAGCCGGCACCACCCTGCTGCTGCGCGGCCTGAAAGGCGCTGCCGCCGAACGCGTGCTGCTGGTTGGCCTGGGTGCCGATGAAGCAGTCGCAGAAAAAGCCATCGGTTCCGCCATCAATGCCGCCATCAAGGCGCTGGGCACGGTGGCATCGGCCGACGCTATTATCGCACTGCCACTGGAAGAAGTGAAAGGCCGCGACGCCAACTGGGCGATCCGTTCCGTCGTACTGGCCGGCCGCGACGCCGTGTACCGCACCGACGCGCAGAAATCCAAGAAAGACCCGGCATGGGCCGGTCCGAAGAAAGTAGCCCTGGCGGTCGCAAGCAATTCCGGCAACAAGCTGGCGCTGTCGCAGGCCGTGGCCATCGCCAACGGCATGGAACTGACCAAGGACCTGGGCAACCTGTCGGCCAACGTCTGCACCCCGACCTACCTGGCCAACGTCGCCAAGAAAATGGGCAAAGACTTCGGCTTTGAAGTGGAGATCCTGGACCGCAAGCAGATGGAAGCGCTGAAGATGGGCTCCTTCCTGTCCGTGACCAACGGTTCCGAACAGGCGCCTAAATTCATCGTCCTGAAGCACAAGGGCGGCAAGGCCAAGGACGCCCCGACCGTCCTGGTGGGCAAAGGCATCACCTTCGACACCGGCGGCATCTCGATCAAGGCCGGTCCTGGCATGGACGAGATGAAATACGATATGTGCGGCGCCGGCTCGGTGCTGGGCACCTTCCGCGCGATCGGCGAGATGGGCTTGAAGTCCAATGTAGTCGGCATCGTGGCGGCATGCGAAAACATGCCATCCGGCCGCGCCACCAAGCCGGGCGACATCGTCACCTCGATGAACGGCCTGACCATCGAAATCCTGAACACCGACGCAGAAGGCCGCCTGATCCTGTGCGACGCACTGACCTACGCCGAGCGCTTCAATCCAGCCGCGGTGATCGACGTGGCAACCCTGACCGGCGCCTGCATCGTGGCCCTGGGCCACCATAACAGCGGCGTATTCGCGCGCGACGACGATGCTGGCAATGCACTGGCCGAAGCCCTGATGGCATCGGGCAAAGCGACCGGCGACACTGCATGGCGCCTGCCGATCGGCGAGCAGTACAACGAGCAGCTGAAGTCCAACTTCGCGGACCTGGCCAATATCGGCTCCCCAGGCGGCGCATCCTGCACCGCGGCGGCCTTCCTGGAAAACTTCACCCGCAAGTATCCATGGGCGCACGTCGATATCGCCGGCACCGCCTGGAAGTCGGGCGCCGCCAAAGGCGCAACCGGCCGCCCAGTGCCGCTGCTGACCAACTTCCTGATCGGCCGCGCAGGCTGATAACCTAAACAAAATAGGGACAAAAAAAGGGGACGTACCCATTAAAGGGGTACGTCCCCTTTTTTTTAAAGGGTTACTTCCCCTTTTTGTTTTAGGGCTTAGTAGATCGACGAGGTCGGCATCGGCTGCTGCGCCGGCGCACCGCGCGCCGCGGCGCCCTCCCCGCGTTGCAGCACGACCGTCAGCGTGGAAGGCAAGTCGAAGCCGGCGCCAGTCTGTTTGTCGACTATCTGGCCAGCTCCCAACGTGAAGATGATATTGCCCCACTTGGAGGCATTCTGGCGCGCTTCGATCTGGTCGTAGGCCCAGACGTCTTCGCGGCGGCAATCCACGACCAGCGGCTGGGTACTCTTATGCACCGTCACGCGTCCGGGGGAAGTGACAAACCAGCGGCCCCTGTCATTGGAGAGCACGCAGCCGATGGCAGACACTTGCTGGTGATCCAGCACGGTCTGCACCAATACCGACTGCTCGGTCGAGTCGAACAAGGTGGCGCAACCGCCCAACGCCGCTGCGCACAGCGCAGCGGACGCTTTTCGACTCAGCCTGGATGGCATGCAGTCGGGCTCAGTCGGCCGACTGGCCTCGTTTTTGGCGCAGCCCCTGGATGACGTGCATGATGTCGTCCATGCTGTTCGCACCGATGCCCTGGAACGCGTCGAGGACTTCGTTCAGGACTTCGTTGCGCACTTCGGCGTCAGCAGCAGCGATGGCTTGCGGGCGCTGGGATGCAGCTTTTGCACTTGCCTCGCGTGCCGACTTGCGGCCGCTAGGCGACTTGCCGTGTTCCAGTGCCGCTTGCCAGATCAGCCAACGACGTTGTGTCTCATAAACCAGGTATTCTTCTGGCTTGTCTTCGCGCCGACGGACGATTTGGCCGTCCTTCTGCGCCCATGCTTCGAATGCAGATCGCATGTGTATTCCTTTAGTTTGCAGTGCTCGTTAAATCGGAATTAGTTTCCCTATATTACCACTTATTGACGTAGGACAACATTGAAATCCGTTGTAAATAAGCAAAAATACCCAGCTAAGTGGAAACAACTTCGATACCAACCTTTTAAGTATATTGACTTTTACGGTTGTTCATACCGTAATTTTAGTACCAATCTGATAACTAAGAAGCACTATTGGAAATTATTTTTGCGGCGACACCTTTTTTGCGACAAGAATGCGCAATTTTGATGTCATCGTAGAATCATTGTTTGGCTCAAATACGACAGCTTCCCATAGCATAGTGAGTATTGATAAGATCTGCCCCCACGAATTAGAAAGACTGAAATGAAATTAGCCACTTGGAATGTTAACTCATTGAACGTTCGCTTGCCGCACGTTACGAAATGGCTGGGCGAAAACCCGGTCGACGTGCTATGCATCCAGGAAACCAAGCTCACCGACGACAAGTTTCCGGTTAAGGAAATCGAGGAAATGGGCTACCAGGTGGTGTTCAGCGGCCAGAAAACCTATAACGGCGTGGCTATCCTGTCGCGCCATCCGATGGAGGACGTGGTCAAGAACAACCCACGCTACCCGGACGAACAGCAGCGCATCCTGGCCGCTACCATCAACGGCATCCGCGTGGTCAGCGCCTATGTGCCGAACGGCCAGGCACTCGATTCGGACAAATATACCTACAAGCTGGGCTGGCTGGCCGGCTTCCGCGACTGGCTGGGCGAAGAACTGGCGCGCAACCCGCACCTGGCCGTACTGGGCGACTACAACATCGTGCCGGATATCCGCGACACCCACGATCCGGCGATGGAAGGCGACATCTTTTGCTCGGAGAAAGAGCGCGCTGCATTGAAAGCCCTGTTCGACCTCGGCCTGCACGACTCGTTCCGCCTGTTCGATCAGCCGGAAAAGGCTTTCTCGTGGTGGGACTACCGCATGCTGGGCTTCCAGAAGAACAAGGGCCTGCGCATCGACCACGTGCTGCTGTCCGCGCCATTGAAAGAGCGCTGCGTCTCCTGCGTGATCGACCGCGCGCCGCGCAAGTGGCAGCAGCCGTCCGACCATGCGCCGGTCATTGCGACGCTGGGCGCTTAAGCGGCCTGGCGCTCCATCATGAGCTGGGCGCGCACGCCCAGCACCGGCTTCGAGAAAAGGTAACCCTGGGCATAAGTACAGCCTTGCTCGCGCAATAGCTGGAACTGCCCTTCCGTCTCCACCCCTTCCGCCACCACCGACAGCTGCAGGCTGTCGGACAGCGCGATGATCGCGGCCACGATGGCGCGGTCTTCCGCGCTTTCTTCCAGGTCCTTGATGAAGGCGCGGTCGATTTTGATCTTGCGCACCGGGAAGCGTTTCAGGTAAGCCAGCGATGAATAGCCGGTGCCGAAGTCGTCGATCGACAGCCGGATGCCCATCGCATTTATCTGCCCCAGGATTTCCAGCGTCTGTTCGCCGTGCTGCATCAGCGCCGTTTCCGTGATTTCAAACTCGATCAGGGCCGGATCAATGCCTGTCTCCTCCAGCGTGCGCCGGATCGAGTCGACCAGGCCGCGATGCATGAACTGGCGCGCCGACAGGTTGATCGCCATCGGGACCGGCTCCATGCCTTGGCGCTGCCACTCCATGCTTTGTTCGCAGGCACGGCGCATGACCCATTCGCCGATCGGCACGATCAGGCCGTTTTCTTCGATCAGCGGGATGAACTGGTCCGGCATCACCAGTCCGCCGGCCGGGCGGCGCCAGCGCAGCAGCACTTCCAGCGTAGCCAGGCGGCGTGTGGCGATGTCCATGATCGGCTGGTAGTGCAATTCGAACTGGCCAAGCTGCAATGCCGAACGCAGCGCGCTCTCCATTTCGAAGTGCATGGCCGCCGC
>CBHREK010000049.1:0-69906 GCA_966077345.1 uncultured Duganella sp. | reverse complement strand
GGCGTACAAGGCCATGAGGCATGGCGCGCGGTACGTGGAAGTGGACGAACGCTTTACCACCCAGACCTGCTCGAATTGTGGTGCACTGCCCGATTCGAGGCCGAAGGGTATCGCAGGCCTTGGAATAAGAGAGTGGGAATGCAGCGAATGCGGTGTGGTACATGATCGTGATCGTAATGCTGCGTTAAACATTCTCCGTCGCGGGCGTGCGACGCTGGAAGCAGGAATCCCCGTCCTTTAGGGCGGCGAGGACGTCAAATATTTGATTATGGATCAAATATCTTTCGCGGAAAACAGGCTTTTTCCGCAAGAGTCGGAACGCTACAGTGGCGCTCACATTGCTTACTTAAAGGATTTCGCGAATGAGCATCCCATCGATTGGCGCCGGCACCTTCCGCCTGCAAGGACAGGCGGCCTTTGACTCCGTCAGCAACGCGCTTGAAGCCGGCTACCGCGCCGTTGACACCGCGCAGATTTACCAGAATGAGGCCGAAGTAGGCCGTGCTGTCGCCGAATCGGGCGTGGCCCGTGGCGAGGTTTTCCTGACCACAAAGGTCTGGAACGACAATTTCGCCGCTGACCGGCTGATTGCCAGCCTGGAGGAAAGCCTGGAAAAGCTGCGCACTGACTACGTTGACCTGGCGCTGATCCATTGGCCACTGAGCAGCGTGCCGGTGGAAGAATACATGGTGGCGCTGGCCTCCGCGCGCGAACGCGGCCTGGCGCGCCGGATCGGCATCTCGAATTTCAATATCGAGTACACCAGGCGCGCCATTGCGGCAGTCGGCGCGGCGCAAATTGCGACCAACCAAATTGAACTGAGCCCCTACCTGCAGAACCGCAGGCTGGTGGACTTCCTCAAAGGGCAGGGCATCCACGTCACTTCGTATATGACGCTGGGGTATGGCAAAGTATTGGGCGATCCGGTCATTGCCGCCATTGCCGAGCGCCGGAAGGCGACGCCGGCGCAGGTGACGCTGGCCTGGGCCATGCAGCTTGGCTACGCCGTCATTCCGTCGTCGACCCGGCGCGAAAACCTGGCCAGCAACCTGCTTGCCACCGGCCTGCAACTGAGTTCTCAGGAGATGGCGGACATCACAGCCCTTGAGCGCAACGGGCGCATGGTCAATCCCGAAGGACTGGCGCCGGCCTGGGATCTCTGAGGCCGGCGCCGGTGGCGCTGGTTAAAGCGATTTCAGGAAAGCCAGCAGCGCTTCGCGGTCGGTTTGCGACAGCGCGGCAAAACGCTGGCGTGCCACATTCGCCTCGCCGCCGTGCCACATGATCGCCTCGGTCAGGTTGCGCGCGCGGCCGTCGTGCAAATAGCCGGCCTTGCCGCCGTTGCCCATCACCTTGTCGGAATAGCCGATGCCCCACAGCGGCGCGGTGCGCCACATGGCGCCTTTGGCCTGGCCTTCGACAAAGTTGTCCGCCAGCCCGGCGCCCATGTCGTGCAGCAGCAGGTCTGTGTAGGGACGAATCACCTGGTTGCGCAGTTCCGCCAGCAGGTGGCCCGGGCCGGTCCGCATTTCAACCGTATGGCATGCCGAACAGCGCATGGCCTGGAACAGGCGCGAACCGGCACCCACTTGCTGGGCGTCGACACGATGTTCGTCCAGCGGAGCGACGCCTTTCGGGAAGCCGCTGGAGAGGCTGCGCTGCGCAGGAACGGCGATCAGGGCCAGGTATTGGGAGATCAGCTGCAGTTCCGGTTCGGTCACGCCGCGCTGCGCTGTTGCTGACTTACAGCCAGCCGGATCGCTGCCGCAGCTGCGGTTCGGGTAGACCGGCGACGTGACGGCCATGTCCTGCAACAGGGCGGCTGCGGCCTGGTGGCGAAGCGTTGCTTTGGATGCTTTCCAGCCAAAGCGGCCCAGGCGCACCGCTCCCGTTTCGGGATCGTAGACGAAGTTGGCAACGCCTTTGACACCATCCGCATCCGGTGCGCTGCGCGCGCGGGCCAGGATATCCGCTTCCGGAATCGCCTCCAGCAGGCCGGTGCCGATCATGGGCTGGGCGGCACGCAGCGACGCAATTTCCGGGGCCGGGCCTTCGTAAGCGATAACAGGCTTGCGCAGTTCAACAGCTGTTCCATCCGCCAGCTTGGCGGTGCTCGTTTCGAATCCCGCTACGCGGACGCCGGTGCCCCAGTTCTGCGGGGCGCCACTGGTCGACACAGCGTTCATCTGCACTGCTGTCCCATACATCGGGTGCGGCACCTGCTGGCCGTCGGCGCCGGTAACAGCGACGCGTACCGACATCGTATCGAGGCGCTGGTTGACGGCGATTGGCGCAGGGCTGCGGCCATTGTTGACGTGGCAGCCAATGCAGGCCGACTGGTTGAAGCGCTGGCCTTGCAAGCCTACGGCCGGCGTATAGCGGTCGTTACCGGCTTCATTGTGGTCACCGGTGGTGAAATTGGTGTGGATCAGCCGGCGGCCTTCGACGAAGCGCTGCATATTCTGCATGCCCACATTGTTCTGCGGCTGCTGGAACATGAACAGGCCGTTGTCCGAATAGTTATAGGATACCGAGCCAAGCCCGCCGGACAGGGTCTCCGGCGGCAGCGGTACGGAGTTCAGGCGCGGCTGCACACCATACCAAGGGCGCAGGCCGGTGCCGACGACGTAGGTCCATTCGGCGGAATAGTAGCGGATGCCGCCGCTGTCGCCTTTGCCGAGCATCGATTCGGTGGTCGAGAACATGGACGGAGAAACCTCGATGACGTCGCCCACAACCAGCGGCCGTGCCGGGATATTGGTACCGTTCGGGAAGCCGTTGGCGTCCAGCCCGTTCATGCCCGGATACTGCTTGACCAGCAGCGTGCAGGCGCCATTGATACCACCCGGCGCGGCGAGCTGGCCAGCGACGGGGTAGGGCGAAGGCTTGCAGACCTTGACGTTGTTATCCACCAGCTCTCCTGGCGCCATCCAGCCGTAGCCCGTAACGCCGGGCCGGTCGATTGCGCGGAAGAAGGCGATGCCGCCGGAGAGGAAGTCGACGGTGGTGTACTGGTTCACCACCAGCGTCGGTTTGGTGACGCCGGGCACGCGGCTGTTGTCGACGATTTCCACGCCCCAGGTCCGGTTCTTGAAGTACTGCGGCACGAAGGTGAGGTAGTTGCCAGGGCCCTTGTCCAGCGGCAGCCCGGTCGCAGGATCGACGGTTTCATTCGGCCCGTAGCCGACTTCATTCCATTCCTCGCCACGTTCGCGCCCATGGCGGGCGAAGCCGCGGGCGCCAAAGCGGGTGACCAGCGTGCCGTCGGCGAGCGTGAACTGCAAGGTTTCGAGTGGGGCGGCCGCTCCCGGCAACGGGACGACGCCATCGCCGCTAGCCGGGAAGCGCAAGGCAGACGTTGCGGCGGGCTGCAAGGTGTTGTCGCTGCCCGGCGACTTGAATTCAACCTCAAAAAGCGAGTAGCCATACTGCGTCGCGCGGGCAATGCCCTGCATGCGGATATAACGGGCATTGACGCCGAGGTTGAAGAATTCTTCCGTGCCGCCCTGGCCGTTGGTGACCAGCCGTAGTTGCGACCAGTTGCTGCCGTCATCGGAGACAAGCAGGGAGTATTGCTTGCCATAGGCGTTTTCCCAGGCGAGTTTCATGTACCCGACGGCAGTGCGGGCGCCGAAGTCGAACTGGATCCATGCGCCATCTTCGCGCGCGCTGGCCCAGCGGGTGTTGGCCTGGCCGTCGATGGCGGCGGCAGCCGACAGTCCTGCGTTCTCCACCGCCGAAGACGTTGCCGCTACCGGCTTGAGCACAACGCCTGGCGCTGCAGGGTCGCCTGGCTGCGGATCCGGCTGGGGCGTTGGGGTGGGGGAGGCCGGGTTCCCGGAAAATGCCTGGATCTCGAAGATCGAGTAGCCATATTGAGATGAACGCTTGATGCCTTTCATGCGCAGGTAACGGCCCTGGCCGGAAAGTCCCGGCCAGTCCTCGGTGCCGCCCTGGCTGTTTGCCACGGACTTGATGGTGGTCCACGTTGCGTTGTCGTCCGACACCTGCAGAAGGTATTCGTTTGCGTGGGCATTCTCCCACGCTATCTTGACGCGGTTGACCGCGACCGATTTGCCGAAATCGAGAGTCAGGTACTGGTCGTCGGTAAAGCCGCTGCTCCAGCGGGTGCCGTCGTTGTGATCGATGGCCGCGGCCGCCGACAGGTCGCCGCGCTCGATCGCCGAAGCGATGGCGGCCACCGGCGTCAAAGCGGTTTCGGTCGTTTGGACGGTGCTATCCGCCTTGAGTATTGTGCCTGGCGTGGTGCTTCCGCTTTCATTACCGCCTCCGCAAGCGGCCAGCAAGGCCGCCAGGGCGAGCGGCAACCCTTGGGAAATCCTGTGTTTTTTGAACATGTAGCCTCCGTAGGTGGAATCCTTTCCAATTGCTGATGGGCAATATTGTCCAAATAAACACGGAAGTCAAGGGTGCATTACACTTCTCCTAAGAAAAAGTGAAGATCAAGTAATATTGCTGCTGTCTCTGTAAACGTGAACCCTATGAAAGTGAATTTCGCCGTCACGGCGGCTTGTGTCCTTGGCCTCCTATATTTTGGCCGAGAGGTGTTGCAACCTGTCGTAACGGCGCTGGTGCTCAGCCTGGCCCTGGCGCCATTGATCCGCACCATGGGCAGCCTTGGACTGTCCCGCGTCAATGCGACGTTCAGCGCGCTGGCGTTGGTGATTGTGGTCTTTGCCGGCACGTTTACCATGCTGGGCGCCAATGTCATGGCACTCACGTCCGACCTGCCGCAATACACCGCCGAAATCCGTTCGAAATCAAAATCGCTGGAAGAGCTGGCCCAGCATCCGTTGGCGCGGCTGGCGCCGCAGCTGCTGGAAGAATCGCCCTCGGCGTCGGCGCTTGAAACGGGTCCGCGCCCGGTGCCGGTGGAAATCCGCGAACACGCCAGCACCAGCGACTCCATTGCGAAGGCGATTGGCGTGGTCTCGGGCCCGCTGGGTGAAGCGTTCCTGGTGCTGGTACTGATGATTTTTATCCTGCTGGATCGCGAAAACCTGCGTGACCGCGTGTTGCGGCTGGTAGGCCAGCGTGAGGTCAGCCGTACCATCAAAGGCCTGGAGGACGCAGCGGAAGGCGTGTCGAGGTTCTTCTTTACACAGTTGCTCCTGAACCTGACGTTTGGCGTGGTGATCTCGATCGCGCTTTGGGTGATCAACATTCCTCATGCGGCGCTGTGGGGCGCGCTGTGCGCCGCGCTTCGTTTTGTGCCCTACATTGGCGCCTTGATCGCCGGGGCCGCGATTGCACTGTTCGCCGCAGCGGTGGAGCCGGGCTGGTCGCTCGCCGTTTATGCCATCGTTTTGTTCGTGGTGCTGGAAGTGTTTGTTGCGAACGTCATTGAGCCGCGCGTCTATGGCCATAGCGTTGGCATGTCTCCGCTTGCGGTGATTGTTTCTGCACTGTTCTGGGGCGCCATATGGGGGCCATTGGGCTTGCTGCTCTCGACCCCACTGACGCTATGCATCGTGGTTGGCGGCCGCTATATCAAGAGCCTGGAGCCGATCAGCATCATGTTCGCCGAGTCGCCGAACACCAACGAGGCGCAGCGCTTTTATCACCGGGTGCTGAGCGGCGACGCCAATGCCATTATCGAAGACGCGCGTACCTTCCTGCGCAAATCCACCCTCGCGCGTTATTGCGACAAGGTGCTGCTGCCAGGACTCGCGATGGCCGGGGCAGGACTTCAAAGCGGCCAGGAAAGCCGGCTGCGCGCTACCGTGGCGATGGTGGCCGACACTCTGGATGCCGGCCACGCGCCAAGCCGTGCCCGCAGGCGCAATATCTCGATGCTCGACGAGAACATCGGTGCCCACCTGCGCCACCAGCGGGAAGAACGCCTGGGACGCTGGCAGGGTTCCCTTGATGTTCCTGCGCGCTCGGTCATCGTGTGTACGTCCATGCCCTGCGTGCGGGAAGAGTTCCTCAGCGAGTTGCTGGTTTTGGTGTTCCGCGACGCGAAACTGGATGCGCGCAGTTTCGTCCTCAACCAGGGCGAACCCGAGGACGACCCGGGCGCCGACAACCTGATTTCCGCCGTCTTCGTGGCGTATCCGATAGAAAGCGCACCTGCGGCCTGGATTGCGGCTGTCACCGAGCTGCGCGCAGCGTTACCCGACGTCCAACTGGTTACCATCCGCCCGCGCGACGACGTGGGCAACGAACACGCTACGGTGGCTTCGCACGTCGACCTGGTACTGCAATCGTTTGAGGAGGCTCTTGCGTTCGTCACGCCCAGCAGGATCGGCTAGAATGCGCGCGAAATGATCCTGCGTGCGCTCCAATTCCTGCTTTTGCTTTGCCTGCTGCCAGCGATGGCCGCAGGCGCAAGGCCGCTCCTCACTGATTACACGCATACAGCGTGGACCGAGCTCGATGGCGCACCGGCTGGTGCGACCAAATTCGCCCAAGGCGCCGACGGCTGGCTATGGATTGCCTCGCCAACCGGCTTGTATCGCTTCGACGGCGTCAGTTTTGAACGCACCGAACGCGTGTATGGCCACGCACTCGAATCCAGCAACCTCATGGCCCTGGCCTCCGCTCCTGATGGAGCGCTATGGGTTGGCTACCGTGTCGGCGGCGTTTCCGTTTTCCGGAAAGACGGCACACACACCTATGGCGAAGCGGATGGATTGCAGCCTGTCGGGGCCATGCATATTGAGGTGGCTCCGGACGGGGCAATCTGGGTCGCCATGCGCGACGGCGTGGCCGTATTGCCGGCGGGCGGCAAGCGGTTCCAGCGCCTTGGGCAGGAATCCGGCTTGCCGACGCTGGGAATCTTCCAGATCCTCTTTGCACGCGATGGCACGACATGGATCGGCACCAACACGGGCGCGTTCTTCCGCAAGCATGGCGAAACCCGTTTCAGCCAGGCCTGGCCACGCAAGGCTCTGGTTGCGCTTTGCGAAGCTCCTGACGGGACCATCTGGGGTAACGACTTCGAACAAGGCTATTACAAGGTTCGCTCCACTCCACCCGGCCCGAGCGCGGCAATGCCCCGGGAAATTGAAGGTGCAATCATGCGCTTTGACCGGCACGGCACGATGTGGCTCGCGCACCCGGATGGCGTGGAGCGTCGGACGGATCCGGCTACGCGTGGCGACGCGAGCCAGCGCCTGTCAAGCCAGAACAGTATCAGCGGGCCGATGATCGGCGCAATGCTGGAGGACCGTGAAGGCAGCTTATGGTTCAGCACTTCGCAAGGGATCGACCGGCTTCGGCCCAATCGCCTGCGCACCGTTCCCGTCGATAAGCAACTGGAGTTCCCGGCTCTTGTCACCGGACCTTCCGGTGAAATGTGGGTAGGCGACTATGCCGGCGACCTCTGGAGTTTCAGCAGGGAAGGGCGCGTCGCGCGCGAAGTGCCGGGCAAGCTGACCGCCAGCTATACCGGGCCCGACGGCGTATTGTGGCTCGGCGGCATGGACGGCGTGGTACGCCGTGCCGCCGATGGTACGATCGGCCTGATTCCCTTGCCTGACGAGCTGAAAACCTTGCGCATTCACGCCATCCAGCAGGATCGGGAAGGTGCAATATGGGTTTCGATCTCTTCCGGCAAAGGCGTATACAAGATCGTTGATGGCAGTTGGATCAAATGGGGCGGCGTGCAGGGGATCCCGGATTTGCTTGTCACTTCAATGTCCCGCGACCAGGATGGAAACCTTTGGATGGCGCACTTGCGCAGCATGGTAACCATAGTGAGCAATGGCAAGGCGCGCATCCTTGGCACTGCAGAAGGCCTGCAACTCGGCACGGTCATGACTCTGCACCCCGATGGCAGCAGCATGTGGGCAGGCGGAGAGAAAGGCGTTGCCTTGTTCCGCAATGGCCGCTTTGCAAAGCTGCGCGGCGAACACGACGAAGAATTTCGTGGTGTATCAGGCGTGGTGCGCTTGCCGGGCGGCGACATGTGGGTGAACGGTGCGGATGGCCTCTACCGAATCACTGCCGCATCCCTGGCGGCTTGGGAAAGGGATGGCGTCACACCAGTCGCCTTCGAACGCTTCGACGCACGCGACGGCATGAAAGGACACGCACCCCAATTGCGTCCCGTGCCATCGCTCAAGCTGTCTCGCGACGGCATTCTCTGGTATGCCACCGCAAGTTCTGCGGGAACGATTGACCCGCAAAATATCCTGCGCAATCCCATCGCTCCGCTGGTAGAGGTGGTCGGTGTGACTGCAAATGGCCAGCGCTACGCGATTCCCGCCCATGGCGGGTTGCGGCTGCCCGAAGGGACTCGCAACCTGCAGGTCGATTTCACCGCATTGAGCCTGGCGCTTCCCGAGCGCGTGCGGCTACGGTACCGCCTCGCCGGAATGGACCACGAATGGCAAGAGGTCGTGGGACGGCGCCAGGCGTTTTACACGAATATGGCCCCCGGGAACTATCGCTTCGAAGTCACCGGTTCAAACGAGGATGGCCTTTGGAATAACAATGCAGCCGTGCTGGAGATCGATATACCACCGACATTTGTCGAGAGTATCTGGTTCAAGGCGCTGAGGATCATCGTCACTGTGCTTATTTTGTATGCCATCTATGCGATGCGGGTGCATTACCTGACCAAGCTGACGCAGGAACGCATGCTCGAACGCCTGGCGGAACGTTCGCGCATCGCCCGCGCCTTGCACGACACTTTGCTGCAAAGCGTGCAATCCTTGCTGATTTCTTTCGATGCCCATAGCCGGCACCTGAAGGAAGGCTCGCAGGAACGAAACTGCTTGAACCAGACGCTGGATTTCGCCGAGAAGCTGCTGGTGGAAGGGCGCGACCAGATCCTGGACCTGCGCGCCACGGCGTCGCAAGAGGATCTCGGGCAAACGCTGGGGCAGTTCGGCAAGGGGCTGGCCGCACGCAGCACGCACGCATTTGAAGTAAGGGTCAGCGGCACCCCTCGTCAGTTGCGCCAGCAAGTGCAGGACGAACTGTATGCGATTGCGCGCGAAGCGCTGTTCAATGCCTCGCGCTATGCAGGCGCCAGCCGTATTGAACTCGATGTCGTCTACGGCAGCGAATCGGTCGACGTTCGAATTTCCGATAATGGCCGGGGTCTCGACGAAAACATCGCCGCATCGGGGCATCGCCCCGGCCATTGGGGGCTGGTTGGCATGCGTGAACGCGCGGCATGTATCGGCGCTACCCTGGAAATTGACAGCAAACCGGGCGAGGGCACAGCCATTACCGTCAGCACGCCGGCGAAAAGGGCCTATTGACGGCCAGCGAACAGCCTTTGCGGCGCGCCTGAAAAGAGCCGATAATAGCGGGCTACGCTATTTTGAGCACTATTCTGGAACATTCCAATGGAAATTAAGGTCAACTTTCTCGATAAGCTTCGTCTAGAGGCGAAATTCGACGATTTCACGGTCATCGCAGACCAGCCAATCCGCTACAAGGGGGATGGCTCGGCGCCCGGCCCGTTCGACTATTTCCTGGCTTCGTCGGCCCTGTGCGCCGCATATTTTGTGAAGTTGTATTGCTCAACTCGCAATATTCCAACTGAAAATATCCGCCTCTCGCAGAACAATATTGTCGATCCGGAAAATCGTTACCAGCAGATTTTCAAGATCCAGGTCGAACTGCCGCCCGATATTTCGGCCAAGGATCGCGAAGGCATCTTGCGCTCGATCGACCGCTGCACCGTAAAAAAGGTAGTCCAGACCGGCCCGGAATTCATCATCGAAGAGGTCGAAAACCTGGACGCCGATGCGCAGGCATTGCTGACGCTTGATCCTGCTTCCGGCAAGAATACCTTCATCCCTGGCAAAGACCTGCCGCTGGAGCAGACCATCGCCAATATGTCAGGCCTGCTGGCGAACCTGGGCATCAAGATCGAAATCGCATCCTGGCGCAACATCGTTCCCAACGTGTGGTCGCTGCATATCCGCGACGCGCACTCGCCAATGTGCTTCACCAACGGCAAAGGCTCGACCAAGGAAAGCGCGCTTGCTTCCGCGCTGGGCGAGTACATTGAACGTATCAGCTGCAATCACTTCTACGCGGGCGAGTTCTGGGGCGAAGACATCGCCAATGCCGACTTCGTGCATTACCCGAATGAGCGCTGGTTCAAGCCAGGCAAAAAGGACGCGCTGCCGCCCGAAATCCTGGACGAGTACAGCCGCGAAATTTACGACCCGGAAGGCGAACTGCGCGGCTCCCACCTGTACGACACCAACTCCGGCAACGTCGAACGCGGCATCTGCTCTTTGCCCTTCGTGCGCCAGTCCGACGGTGAAGTCGTGTACTTCCCGACCAACCTGGTTGAAAACCTCTTCGTCAGCAACGGCATGAGTGCCGGCAATACGCTGGCCGAAGCCCAGGTTCAATGCCTGTCGGAGATCTTCGAAAGGGCGGTTAAACGCGAAATCCTGGAAGGTGAAATCGCTTTGCCCGACGTTCCGCAGGAAGTGCTTGCGAAGTATCCCGGCATCCTGGCCGGCATCAAGGGCCTGGAAGAACAAGGCTTCCCGGTGCTGGTGAAAGACGCATCGCTAGGCGGTACCTATCCGGTAATGTGCGTCACGCTGATGAATCCACGCACCGGCGGCGTGTTTGCTTCGTTCGGTGCGCATCCGAGCTTCGAAGTGGCGCTCGAACGCAGCCTGACGGAACTGCTGCAAGGCCGCAGTTTCGAAGGCCTGAACGATTTGCCGCGTCCTACCTTCGTCAGCAACGCCGTGACCGAGCCAAACAACTTTGTCGAACACTTCATCGATTCAAGCGGTATTGTGTCCTGGCGCTTCTTCAGCGCAAAATCGGACTACGAATTCGTTGAATGGGACTTCTCCGGCCAGGGCGAAAATTCCAACGCCGACGAAGCCGCAACCCTGTTCGGCATCCTCGAAGACCTGGGCAAAGAAGCCTATATGGCGGTCTACGACGAACTGGGCGCCACAGCTTGCCGCATCCTGGTGCCAGGCTACTCCGAAATCTATCCAGTGGAAGACCTGATCTGGGATAACACCAACAAAGCGCTCCAGTTCCGTAACGATATCCTGAACCTGCATCGCCTCGATGACGAGCGCCTCGAAGCTTTGCTCGAACGCCTGGAAAACAGTGAGCTTGACGAATACGGCGACATTGCGACCCTGATTGGCATCGAATTCGACGAGAACACAGTCTGGGGCCAGCTCACCGTGCTCGAACTGAGGCTGCTGATCAACCTGGCGCTCAACGAATACGAAGCCGCGCGCGAACTGGTCGACGCCTTCCTGCAGTACAACGACAACACGCTGGACCGCGGATTGTTTTACCAGGCCCTGAGCGCCGTACTCGAAGTGCTGCTGGACGAGGAAATGGAACTGGACGACTACGTGGTCAACTTCCGCCGCATGTTTGGCGACGAAAAGATGGACGCGGTGATCGGCTCGGTCGACGGCAGTGTGCGCTTCTATGGCCTGACCCCAACCAGCATGAAGCTGGAAGGGCTCGACCGTCACCAGCGCAAGATCGACAGCTACCGGAAGCTGCACGCGGCGCGTGCCAAAGCCGCCGCCAAGCCGAATTAAGCGCGCATTGGCAGGCATCCAAGGCTTCTGAGCGTGCAGGCGAGGGCGGTTTCCAGGGGAGTATTCGGTTCGGTGCCAAGCACGTTCCGAAGCTGCTGGTTTTCCATCCGGACTGCACGCTGCCACAGATAGCGCATCTCCATCATTTCGCGCAAAGTCTCGTTGAACGGCGCGGCGAGGCGGATAAGCCACCATGGAAACGCCTTCAGTTTCGGCTTTTTGGCCCCATGCGATTCGACGATACGCTGGATCGCACGGCCAATTTCGGCACCGTCCCGATCCCAATGGCCGGCCATATGGTAAGTCGCGAAGGCCGGCAATTGATCGCGCATATCCAGCAGTGCAATCATGGTGGCTGCCACATCGGGCAAATAGGCGTATTGATGGCCAACGCCTGCCGCACTTGGCAGCCTGACTTCCGCCGGCACTTCGCCGGGCCGGATCATGCCTTGTGAAAGCCAATTATTACGCGCGCCCGGCCCGAAAAAGTCGCCAGCGCGAACCACGATGACGCGCACATTCCCACGTTCGCTGGCTTCTTGGAGGCGCTTCTCCATCTGAGCGCGGATTTTGCCTTTACGCGTAAGAGGGCGCTGCACCGAATGTTCGTGGAGCAGGGGAAAAGCATCGGGGCCGTAGTTATAGACCGTTCCCGGCAGGACTATGGTTGATCCTTGCGCGGCCGCCGCAGCGATGGTGTTGTCGATCATCGGCAAAACCTGCTGTCCCCATCCACGGTAGCCCGGTGGATTGACGGCATGAACGATCACGGAACAACCTTCAGACGCCCTGCCCACATCTTGTGCATCCATCGCATCGCCTTCGATCCACTCGACACCTTCAGCGATGCGCCTGGCCACGCCAAGGCCGCGTTTCATCGCACGGACGTTCCAGCCTTGTGTCACCAGCTGACGCAGCATTTCTCCACCGATCCCGCCGCTCGCACCGAGAACCAACACCGTTTTCGCATCCATCTTTGACTCCGTAAAGTTGACTATGAGGAAAATTATCGCCAAACTTGGGCCAAACGAAAATTCCCTAAAGTCACACATCTGCTATACATATTTGTATGCCTACGTCGATTCCCTGGGACCTGTACCGGACCTTTTTAAGCGTTCTGAACGCACAATCGCTTTCAGGAGCTGCGCGAAGTCTCGGCTTGACCCAGCCGACCGTCGGACGCCACATATCCGAGCTTGAATCCAGCCTTGGACTGGCCCTGTTTACTCGCTCGCAGACCGGACTTCAGCCCACGGATGCTGCCTTGGACCTGCGGTCCCAGCTCGAAGAAATGCAGCATGCCGCGGCATCGATTGAACGCAGCGCCCATGGCCACAACCGTGTTCGGGGCGCCGTCCGGATTTCAGCAAGCGAAGTCGTAGGCGTGGAAGTCCTGCCGCCGATCCTGGCGCCGCTCAGGGCTAAATACCCGGAACTGGTCATCGAGCTAGTATTGAGCGACGCAGTACAGGATTTGCTTGGCAGAGAGGTAGACATGGCCGTGCGAATGACACAGCCGCAACAGGATCTTTTGCTGGCCCAGCGCGTTGGAGAAGTCGCGCTCGGATTCTATGCACACAAAGACTATCTGGCAGCGCGAGGCGAGCCGAAAAAGCTGGCCGACCTGGCGGGCCACAGCCTGGTCGGATTCGATCTGGAGACGCCGTTCTTAAGGGCGGCCGGCGCCAAGTTGGGCGGATGGAAGCGAGAAGGTTTCGCTTACCGGTGCGACAGCAATCTGGCGCAGATGGCGTTGGTCCGTGCCGGCGCAGGTATCGGCGGCTACCAGGTTGGCCTCGCAGCACGCGACCTGAACCTGGTGCGGGTCCTTGAAAAAGAATTGCACATGACGATGACGACTTGGGTGACCATGCATTCGGATCTACGGCATAGTGCGCGTTGCAAAACGGTTTTTGACGTTCTGGTTGGCGGTTTGAAGGCCCTCTGGGGATAATGCAGAACTTCGCATAATCTATATTATGTCAAATGCCATAATCACAGTATGACCGACACCACGGCGTATTTTGTGACCACCTGCTCGCGATCGTCCCACATCAGCGAGTTTGGAGCCATCGTGTTTCTTCGTCCGCAGGTGGTTTCTTTCTAGTGCCGATTCAGCTTGGTCTCAACACGAAGTGCATGTCCTTATCGCTCTCCCAATTTCCAACGCTGCGTCTGAAGGGAGATTCGCGCATTTCCAAGCGATGATGCCATCCGGCCTGATTAGAACTGCGCCCTCGTTTCCCACACCGAATCGACAGCTGAATTGCGCATCGGGTGGAAATTCAACATTCACATTCACCTGGATCGCATTGAACGGCACCGACAGCCGTGTTGCGACTTCGTTCCCGATCTCTATCCAACGAGAGTCCTCTGTAATCAGCACCAGGTCACGTGCAACCAGATCGAGCGTCGACACGCGCTCTCCTCCCTTCAGCCCCCATAGATGAGGGACACGTGTCCCCGGCTCGCCTGCCCATTCTTCCGGATTCGCTGCCGGCGGGAGACTCCGTCCCGTGGCAACCACGGCAGATGACAGGTGCAACTGGCCGAGTTCCAACGCCTCATTTCCATACAGGACTTCCCCCTCCAGGGCGTTGCCAACCCACGGGGCATAGTCGGGACGTGCGAAGGTTTGCTGGTGCCGAAGCCAGCCGATCGGTTGTCGTTCTTCGTTGTAGCTGTCCAGTAGGTGCTGAGACGAGAGCCCTTTTAGTACCCATTCGAGTTTCCATGCAAGGTTCCACGCATCGTCTATACCGGTGTTTGCGCCAAAGCCCCCGCGGGTTGGCGGTAGCTGGTGCGCCGAGTCGCCTGCGAGGAAAATCCTGCCGTCGCTATAACGCTCGGCAATGCGCCCTGCCATCTCCCAGCGGCCCGTGGTCAGAATTTCAAAGTCCGAGTTGTCGCCAATGGCTTTGCTGACCAACTCGTTGGGGACTGCTTCAGTGTATTTTTCGCGATCATCGAACATCAATACCCAGCGTCCGTCGCCATAGGATGTCAGGAATCCACGGAAGTCGGGCTGTTCGATATTGAATTGCTGTACGCCTTTTGCAAGAATCGCGTCCGCTGCCGGGCAACGGAAAAGGATGCTGCGCAGCGTACGCAAGTGCCCAACACCGTGCCGCTGGATACCGAGCGCCTCGCGGATGCTGCTATCAGCGCCATCGGCTGCGATGACGTAATCAGCCAGGATGTGGTAGACCTTACCGCTGGTGCGTTCACGCACGTCGACGCAAATTCCATCGGCACGTTGTTCGAAGCTGAGTACTTCTACACCCAGGCGCAAGTCGGCTCCGCGTGCTGCTGCCTCCATGCGCAGGATTGGTTCGAGCTTGTCCTGGGCGATGGCCGCACCTGTGACTGGCGAAGCCATCACGGTGTGCTGAGCATCCTGTCCCGGAGTCCAGTCCGATTCGCCGTACCAGTCACCAGCCAGGCTTGTCGCGCGTACACGCCGCAAACGGCTCCCCGCCGAAACCTGGGGAATCTGGTCGGCGATGCCGACGGCGCGATAAAACTCGAGCGTGCGTTCGGTAAAGCCCATTGCCCGAGGATGTGGTGAACTGCCTGTATGCTTTTCGATCACAACAGGCTTGATGCCTCGCCAAGCGAGAAACAGTGCTGCAGACAGCCCCACCAGACTGCCGCCAACAATTACAACGGGGCTACGCTCAAAACCAGGATTTTTTGACATGATTCGTCCTTGAAAGATGCCGGGGCACGGCGAAGGACGAAACGAAGCTTCTCGGAGCGCGGAAATGTTTTGATGAGCCGCCTATACCCAACGAGAAGGCGACGTACGTCCGCCTCTCGTCGTGGTCCACGGCCCTTTTGGGCTGGATTCTAGCTCGGGTGAAGATTTGAGCTGACCGGGGCTTACCAAACCGGTCCACCATTTTCGACACCGGGAGGATAAACCAAAGACATCTACCACGCAAGGCGGATATATACGGCCCGCTTTGCGCGGGCCGTTCCGGGGCCATGCGAGGGCCGTCAGATGATCAATATGCGGCCCTCGAGCGCAAAACCGTCATCCCATCCCTGTTCTTCGCAGCCATGGAAACCGCCGGCACATAGCGCATGAAATCGTAGCGCGGCAATGCAGGCGTCGATACGGTTCCGGACAGGGCGAACACCGGGACGAACATATCCTGCACTTCGCGTGGCGGCAATGCGTAGAAGCCGATCTGGCAGTCGTGGAACTGGACCGAGGCCTCGCCGGCGCGCAGCTGTGCAAAGCTTTCATCGCGCATCAGGATGTCCATCAGGTGATCGGGCGAAATGGTCGTCGCTTCGCCAGCGACGTCGACTTCGCGCCAGAAGCGCAGCATTTCGTCGACACTACCGCCCTCGCCGACCGACACCTGGATCTTGGCGCCTGGTCCAAAGAATGGCAGCCCGGCTTCCTTGAAACGCATGTTCACCTGGCGGGCAATCGGAAACACGGTGTCTTCCTTGTCGCCGGCCTTGCGGAAGCAATATTCCAGGTCGGTGACCGAATGCACGGCCGCGGACGTGTGCATCAGGTCCATTTCCCGCAGTTTTCTCATGGCGAGATCAACGGCTTCTTTTTCGTCCGGCAGCCTGGGTTGATATTCCGCTTCGCTTTTCTGGCCTGGGCGTGCGCTGTAACGCACCGAGCCCGTGGCCACAAAATATTCCAGCGAAGATTGCTCGTCGCGTGCGATCATTCGCGCGCCCATATCCTGCAGGCGGGCTTTGACGCCGAACCGTTCGGCGCATTTGCTGGCGAGGTCCATCGCAGCGCCGTCGATACGGCGCGGCCGCATCAGGCAAACCGATTGTTGCGCCGGCATTTTAGGAAAAGTAAACAATTCGTAGTTCATGAGAATCTCCTAGCAAGCGCCGCGCAGATAGTAATGGATGGTTGGAACAGCGGGATCGGGCGAAACGAAGCCCTTGCCATGCCAGTGGTCCTCGTAAGTATTGGTGCCAGCAGCATCGGCGCGCAGGTAGGCCCAGCGGCAGTCGGAGCCTTCGGTCTCCTGGGCGGCGGCGATCCAGGCGTCGCGTACGCGCCAGCCGTTGTTCAGGTGGTCGGCGAAATAGCGCCCGCGATTGGTTTCATCGTGGCACACGGTGTCGAATCCCAGCATGTAGTGCAGGCCGGTGAACGAAGGTCCCCAACGGTCAAACACGCCTTCGCGCTGCAAGACTTGGCAGGCATGGAACGCGATCCACTCAAGGTCGATATCGCCCAGGCGCACTTCACCCGGCGTCGCCTGGCCGCTGTCGACGGTGGTGCCGAAGATCGGTCCCTGCGGATTGCCGTGCCCGGCGAAAAATGCGATGTCGACGTTGTCGGCCCAAGCGCTATCGCCGCCGGACATCGGGCTGCCGGCGCCCTGCTGCTCAAAATCCCTGTCCCACGCCAGGTTGTCGCCCCAGGCGAACTGACGAACTGCGTGGAGCGTGTTGTAGAAGCCTTCGGCAGCGGCTCTCGTATTCGAGACGTCTGCCGCACGCCCGTTGTACTTCATGACCCATTCAATGCCCATTCCCATGATGTATCTCCGTAATTGATTCAAGACGCCCCACCTGTACTGTCCGGTGGGATGTCCTGAACTTTACGGATGTCGCTGGTTCCGGGGATCCGTGCTGGTACCTAACTTTGGGAACTGCCAGCACCTAAAATACGCTCGCGCAGCCCTTCCCTTTAAGGGACAAAGAAGGTGACGCTATATTGGAAGGACTTGACCTGATCGCCAACTTTCACATTGCTGATCTGCACATTGAACTTGGTGTCAGCCGGGGAGCGCGACCACTCGGTGGCATCGGCGGTCAATTTCCAGCTCATGGTGTTGTCGCCATAACCGTTCGGCAATTGACCGACACTGCCAACGGAGAGCACTTTGCCCTGGTCATTGCTCATTGCCACGCTTGCGCCACTGAAGTCCGCGCCTGGCAAGGAGAAACTCCATGGATGGCTTGGGTCCGCCACTTTCGAAGTCCATGGGACATAGCCGCGTGACGGCCAGGCCACTCCTGTTTCCGCTACGCTCGCCGGCGCGGCTACGGTTCCGCCAAACACCCACAAAACATTGGCCCGGGTTGTGTCGCCGGTACCAACTTCGCCCAGGCGCGAATAGAGCACCCAGCGGCGGTGGCCCAGGCTGGTGGTGCCGGAATCGGCGATGTATGCGCGTACTGCATTCGGTCCGGCGTTGCCAAGGGCTAAGTTCGAACTGCCCGCTGCAGTTGCGCCATCAGCCGTGTAGCAAGTCCACGAACTTGGCGGCGAGTGGCTTAATTGGGAATTTGCATCCATCATCAGCGCAGCTTGCTGCGCCATGGCGGAGTGTGTGAGATTCAGGGAAATATTCCCTGGTAAGCCGGCCAGTACCCGGAAACTGTTCACGGTATTGACGACGGCTGCCTTGTATTCTGCGGAGGTGGTGCCGGCCACGCAGCCTTGGGTGGAGCCTGTCCACTGCATCGGAACCGAAAATGCGGGCACCATCGTGCCGTTGTAAAAGGCGGCCACTTCCGCCCTGCTGTTTGTGTTAATCGCCGCCATTCCGCCCGTTGATGGCGTGGTCGGCGTCGTGGGCGTTGTAGGTGTAGTCGGAGTAGTCGGCGTCGTGGGAGTTGTGGGAGTCGTGGGCGTAGTTGGTAGTGATTGTTCAGGCGTTTTCGATGCTTCGGAACCACCTCCA
This sequence comes from uncultured Duganella sp., assembly GCA_966077345.1. Classification (GTDB taxonomy): domain Bacteria; phylum Pseudomonadota; class Gammaproteobacteria; order Burkholderiales; family Burkholderiaceae_D; genus Rugamonas. The sequence continues at coordinate 51,695 of CBHREK010000049.1, read as the reverse complement.
CCGCACCCTGCCGCCAAAGCAGTTAATGCCGCCAACAGAATTCGCGCCACAGGAGTCATCGTTGTCAGTTTAATCATAAATCTCTACTTATTGCCGAGTGAAACATTATTCGAGGCAGCATTATCACTTGGCCGCGCCAAATGCCGCGTCTGATTGACTTTTATGATGAATCTGACAGAGCAGGACTTTGCATTTACTGGGAACAACTGAACGGTAGTATAGTTTCACCCCGGAATGCCAACTTGCCCAAAAAACTATAGATGTCCGATACCCTGATCAAGATCAATCGCTGGCCCGTTGTCGGGCCGATTGTGCGCGCCATCGGCCTGCCGAACCCGACCGAGTTGCAGCGTTCTGCAGCCCCCTATGTCGCCCATCCCTTCGAGTCAAAGTCATTCATGCTTGCGACTACGGAGGGCTGTTACGCGTCCGTTCCGCTTTCGTCAGTACTTCAGGTCGCTGGCGCCAGGGAGGCGACGGACTCTATCGATATTTTTGTGATGGACGCCACCGGCTGCACGAAAGTCGCCGACCTGCGTGCCGTATATTCGGCTTTCCATCAACATATAAGTCGCATCGCGCGCAATGGTCGCGTTCTTCTCATCGCGCCCCCGCTTGCTGCAACAGCAGATCCCGTGGCGGCTGCCGTAGCGCGCGGGCTGGAAGGATTCATCCGCTCGTTGGCCAAGGAACTTGGCCGCCGTGGTGTAACGGCGAACTTGGCCAGCGTGCCGCCGCAGGCTTTGGCCCGTATTGACGGCGTCGTCCGCTTTTTCTGTGGCCCGCAATGTGCCTACGTTTCCGGCCAGGTTGTGCACGTGACAGATGCCGCCAGCGCTCCGGGCACCCTGCCCTCGACCGCCGCTTTGGCCGGTAAAGTCGCCCTGGTGACTGGTGCCGCACGTGGCATTGGCCTTGCAACAGCAGAACGCCTGGCGCAGGAAGGCGCCAAAGTGGTGGCTGTTGACATTCCTGCTTCCGCTGAAGAACTAAAATCCGTTGCGAGCCGCCTGGGGGCCATCCCGCTGGCGCTCGATATCGCAGCAACTGAAACTGCTGCGATCCTTGGCGGATTCATTCGGGAGAACTTCGGCGGTGTCGACATCGTCGTGCACAACGCCGGTATCACGCGTGATCGCACTTTGGCGAAAATGGAAGCACGCCAATGGGACCAGGTGCTGGACATCAACCTCTCCGCCATTACGGCAATCGACAAGTTATTGCAGGACGATTCCCTGCTGCGTGAACATGGGCGGGTAGTCTGTATGTCCTCGATCAGTGGCATCGCGGGCAATTTTGGCCAGACGAATTATGCCACTTCGAAAGCAGCCTTGATTGGCTACGTCGCGGCACAAGCACAAGTGCATGCGCGGCGCGGGATCACTTTCAATGCCGTTGCGCCGGGCTTCATCGAAACGCCAATGACACAAAAAGTCCCCTTCCTGACACGTGAGATAGGCAGGCGCCTCAATTCCTTGTCCCAAGGCGGAAAACCCCGCGATGTCGCGGAACTGGTGACTTTCCTTTGCACTCCTGGCGCTTGCGGTATTAGCGGGCAAACGATCCGGGTATGCGGACAAGGACTGATGGGTGCTTGAACTATTCATTTGAAAGGTGACGCGCGCTACCAACATCGAAAACTATTTTTCGATGTTGCCGTGTGAAAACTAGTCAAAGCTGTGTAAGATCGTCATTGCCATACAGAAATTAGCATTCTCCTGGTGACGCCCCACCTCCGCGCACCGCTCGCCTCCACTGGCGACCCAATCCCACAGCCCTGAATCCTGCTGTCCGAGTCTGGCTCCGTTTAAGCAAACGCGATGGCCCGATCCGTCTCATTTCAACGTTTGAGGTAGCGTTATGAACAGGATTTTCCGAGTGGTGTGGAATGCCAGCATGGGCATGTGGCAGGTGCGTTCCGAACTGGGCGGCTCCCATGGCAAAGCACGGAGTGCGCGTGCCACGCGTCGCGCGCTGGCTGCAGCCAGCCTGTCGCTGGTTGGCGGCGCGGCATTGGCGGCGGACTTGCCGACCGGCGGCGCAGTGGTCGCAGGCCAGGGCCAGATCAGCCAGCAAGGGAGCTCGATGACGATCAGCCAGGGCAGCTCCAGGATGGCGATCGACTGGAAATCGTTCTCGATCGGCAAAGGGAATACTGTCAATTTTGTACAGCCCTCCTCCGCTTCCGTCGCCTTGAATCGTGTTACCGGCAGCGATGTATCGCAGATCCAGGGCGCACTGAAGGCGAACGGCCAGGTCTTCCTGCTGAATCCAAACGGTGTGCTGTTCTCGCCGACGGCGCAAGTGAATGTCGGCGGCCTGCTGGCCTCGACCCTGAATATGAGCAACCAGGACTTCATGTCCGGTAACTACACACTGCAAGGCGCCAGCGCCAACGCGGTCATCAACCAGGGCAACATCAAGGCTTTCAACGGCGGTACGGTGGCGCTCGTTGCCGCCCGCGTCAGCAATGCCGGAGAAATCTCGGCAGAGCGCGGCAATGTCCTGCTGGGCGCCGGCAGCGACGTGCTGCTGGACCTGGGCGGCCCGATCAAACTGCAAATCCGCAAAGGCGCGATTGACGCGCTGGTCGAGAACGGCGGCGCCATCCGTGCCGACGGCGGCAACGTACTGATGACTGCTAAAGCGGCCGGCGACCTGATCAGCACCGTGATCAACAACGACGGCCTGGTCCAGGCACGCACGCTGGCTACCGGCGAGCAAGGCCAGATCCTGTTGCTGGGCGATATGGAAAACGGCCGCATCGATATCGCAGGCAAGCTCGACGCCAGCGCACCGGAAGGCGGCAACGGCGGCTTCATCGAGACTTCCGCAGCGCACGTGGCGACGGCGCGCGCCGTGCAGATCGACGCCAGTGCCGCGCGTGGCCAGGGCGGCCAATGGCTGATCGACCCGTACAACTACACCATCGACGCCAGCGCAGCCACCAATATCGTCAACGCGTTGAATGTCGGTACCAGCGTTACGGTCACTACCCAATCCAATCTCTCGGATTACGGCAGCACCGGTTCCGGCAGCGGCGACATCACCGTTGCCAGCGCAATCAGCAAGACCCTCGGCGGCGATGCCACGCTGACCCTGCGCGCCGACCGCAATATCGTGGTGAACAGCGATATCAGTTCGACCTCAGGCAAGCTTGGCCTGACCCTGAGTGCCGCCAACGCTGCCAATGCTACGCTGGGCGGTGTGGACATCAACGCCAATATTGCTACCAATGGCGGCAACATCATGGTCGGCAGCAGCACCGGTACCCAGGCAAATGGCTTTGGCTATGCCCTCAACTCCAGCTCCGGTAGCGCTGCTGTCGTGGTGGAGCGCGCCAAGACCATCCAGTCTGGCGGCGGCAATATCGTCATCAACGGCAAGTCGCTGGTTGGCTCCAACAACGGCAGCTATTCGGGCGTGACCGGCGGTGTCTACATCATGTCGAACGCCACCATCAACTCCGGCAGCGGCAACCTGTTCATCACAGGCGTCAGCACGGCTGGCAACAAGACCTTTGGTGTCGCCTTCGAAGGCAACTCCAACACTGTCACTACGATCGGCAATTCTGCTGGCGGCGGCATGCTGCTGAATGCCGTCAACACGACTCCGGGCAATACCCAGGCTGTGCTGGACCAGGGCGCGATCGGCATGGTCTCTTACGGCAATCGCGCACGGGTAGCTTTCCAGGGTGCTTCGGTCGCCAGCTGGCTGGTGTTCGTCAACGGCGCACCGCAGCTTTCCGCGTACACCCAGTCGCCGCAGTTGTCGAGCTGCGCTACGCCTTATCCAAACTGTGGCACGCTGGTGATTCCCGGCTCCAACAACAGCTATCTCTACGCGACGTACCAGGCTGTCAGCATGTCCACCCAGCCGATCTACGTGATCCAGAATGCTGCGGGCAGCAAGACCTATGACGGCAATAATATCGCCACCGGCCTCTCGTTCACCACCATGGGCGGTCCAGGCGGTTTCTCGGTTTCCGCACTCACGCCTTCCGTGGCCTACACGACCAGCAGCAAAAACGCCGGCTATTACGCCAGCCTGAACGCTGACGCGGCCAACCCGACCAGCTACACCAGCGGTGGAACTACTTATGCCGTGGGCTATTTCAACACCGGCAGCTATACCATTACGCCGAAAAACCTGACCCCGACCGCTGCCAACAAGGTTTACGACGGGACGACGGCTGCAGCCGTTTCCGCCAGCGGCATCGTGGCTGGCGACGCTGTAAGCCTGAACGGAACCGGCGCCTTTGGCAGCAAGAACGTTGGCAACTACACTGTCGACATCAGCAATATAACGCTCAGTGGCGCGGACGCCGGCAATTACACGCTTGCAAATACGTCGGCAAGTGCCTCCGCCAGCATCACTCCGCGCGCAGTCACTGTTACTGCAACCAAGACTTACGATGGCAACACCGACATGGGCGGTTATGTCTTGTTGGGCAATCTCGTGTCCGGCGAAAGCCTGAACTACACCGGCGCGACTGCCAACAGCGCCAACGTAAGCGGCGCCAGCTTCCTGAACGCGATCACGCTGACGAATGGCAGTAATGGCCTGGCATCCAACTATTCGCTGCCAGGCCTGGCATCGGCCAGTGCGTCAAATGCCGCATCCGTCGCGGCCAAAGCCCTGACCCTGACTGGCCTTGCAGCGGCCGACAAGACCTACAACGGCAACACTTCGGCAACGCTGAACGGCGGCGTCCTGAATGGCCTGGTCGGTTCAGAAACCATCAACTTCACAGGCCTGTCGGGTGTGTTCGCAGACAAGAACGTCGGTTCAGCGAAATCGGTGGCAGTCAGCGGGCTGACCCTGTCAGACGGCACCGGCCTGGCTTCCAACTACACCATCACCAATCCTTCTGGTGTAACAGGTTCGATCACCCCGCGCGCGACAACGGTGTCTGGCATTACTTCGGCCGGCAAGACTTATGACGGCACGACCGCTGCGGCGCTCGATACCAGCAACGCAGTATTCTCCAACCTCGTTGCCGGAGAGTCGATCAACCTGGCGGCAACTGGTGCGTTCGCCGACGCGAATGCCGGCAACGGCAAGACGGTGGGCATCAATAGCAGCTACGGTGGCGACTTCGTCGCCAACTACCTTATCACCGGCCAGGCAAGCACCACAGCATCGATCGCACGAAAAGACGTGGCGATTGTCGGATTGTCGGCCGCTGACAAGACGTACGACGGGACGGTTGGTGCAAGCCTGGCAGGCGGCTCGCTTAGCGGCCTGGTCGGCTCAGAAACCCTGGCCTTCTCCGGTCAGGCCGGCACCTTTGCGGATCGCAATGCGGGCAGCAATAAAGCGGTTTCGGTATCAGGCATTGTGCTGGCTGACGGCACTGGACTCGCATCCAACTACCAATTGACCATGCCGGCCGGCGTTACCGCATCGATCACGCCACGTGCCACTACGGTATCGGGCATCACCGCAGCAGGCAAGACTTATGACGGAACGACCGCTGCCCAGCTCGATACCGGCAACGCCGCCTTCTCCAACCTGGTTAGCGGCGAATCGATCAGCTTGACGGCGACTGGCGCCTTCGCCGACGCGAACGCAGGCAGCGGCAAGACCGTGAACATCACCGGCAGCTACGGCGGCGAGTATGCCGGCAACTACACCATCACTGGCCAGGCCAATACCGCCGCCTCCATTGCCCGCAAGACTTTGACGATTGTCGGCATGACTGCGGCTGACAAGACTTATGACGGCACGACCAGCGCCACCCTGCTTGGCGGTTCCCTGAGCGGATTGGTCGGTTCGGAGACTTTGAATTTCTCCGGCCAGGCCGGCGCCTTTGCTGATCGCAACGCTGGCAGCAACAAGGCAGTTTCCGTCAACGGAATCGCACTGGCTGACGGCACCGGGCTTGCGTCGAACTATCAGTTGACCATGCCGAGCGGTATCACGGCTTCGATCTTCCCGAAAGCACTGACTGTGGGCGACCTGCTTGCTGCGGACAAAGTTGAGGACGGCAGCACTGCCGCTGTACTCACCTCCAGCGGCTCGCTCGCCGGCGTGGTGACCGGCGATGACGTACACGTCGACAGCAGCACCGCCACCGCACAGTTCGCACAATCCACGCCAGGAACGGCGGTCGGCGTCAATGTGGGCGGCCTCGCGCTTACCGGCAGCGATGCGGGAAACTACAGCTTCTCAGGTAATGGGGCGACGACGGCTGCCATTACCGCTGCACCGGCGCCAACGCCTGTATCGACCCCGGCGCCAGTGCCAGTCCCGGAGCCGACCGTTGTTCCAGAACCTGAGCCGGAACCAGCACCGGCGCCTGTCACGGTACCTGTACTGCCTGTTGAACCAGTGCAGGTGCCGGTGCCGGTCCCAGTGCCGGAACCAGAGCCAATGCCTGTCCCAGTTCCAGCGCCGATGCCAGCCCCAGTTCCAACCCCAGCGCCAGCGCCTACCCCAACGCCGGCTCCAATTCCGGCCCCAACGCCGGTACCAACGCCTGAGGCTCCGGCAGCAGCGCCTGCTCCCGTCGTAATACCAGTGTCGGTTAGCGTTCCCGCAACCGAACCGGCTCCGGCTGTGCCGGCAACGCCGGCAACAGTTGCGATCCCCGAACCTGCACCGGTTGTAACACCCGTCCCTGAACCTGTCGCCGCAATCGTGCCGCCGCCAGCACCTGCAGCAACCCCAGCGCCCATCGCTGCTCCAGCACCAGAGCCGCTTCCGGTAGCAACCGCGCAGCCGCCAGCAACGCCTGATGCAAGGACCGCTATTGCCGCCCAGGCCGCAAGCCCTGTCATCGTGGGCGGTGCAACGCCTACCCTGCCTTCGCTGAGCGTCGGTGGCTTGAACTACACCGATGTAAGCGACTCAAGTGGCGTGCAATCGGGCTCCAGCAACCGCGACAACATGCCGGCAACGCAAAGCCTTACCGCTGGCCGCGACGTCAAGTTCCTGAGCGTGTTTGTGGTTTCGGGGGGCATCCAGATGCCATCGGCTGCAGCAACCAACCAAGGAAATACCACCAACGACCAAAAGTAACGATAGAATGGTGTTGCCAATCAGACAGCGTTGAAAGCCGACATGAGACCAGCTAACACCATTCTGACCATCGCCATCTTTTACGCCTTCTCCGAGGCAGCCCTTGCACAGCAAGGTGCACAATCCTTACAGGAAAACGGGCAGCGGGAATTGCGGGAACCAGTTCCCGCCCCGCCCCTTCCTTTGCCGCCCCCGCCGCCTCCCGCCACGGTCCCGCCTGGCGGTTTGACAGTGACACTGAAACAAGTGACTGTCAGCGGCAATACCCTGATCCCACAGGATGAACTCCTGCGCGAACTGGGGCCCGTGGTTGGCAAGACATTCGACTTCGCCGGCCTGAGCGCCCTGGCCGATAAACTTTCGGCTTACTATCGGGCAGCGGGCTATCCTTTTGCGCGGGCCTACCTGCCGCAACAGGACCTGCAGCAAGGCACGCTGCGCATCGAAGTGCTGGAAGGCCGCTATGGCACGGTCACCACCAATGGTGACCCGTCACTGAGTCCGGCAGCCCAGCGTTTCCTGTCGCCTCTCAAGCCGGGCAGCGTTATAGAAAGCCACGAACTCGAACGCGTCACCCTGATCCTAGATGACCAGCCGGGCGTGCGCAGCACTCCCGTAGTCCGCCCGGGCAAGGAGGTCGGCACCGGCGACCTGGCCATTGGAGTCCGGCGCGATCATCGCTATGCCGGGGAGGTCGGCATCGACAACAACGGCACGCGCTACACCGGCCGTACGCGCGCCCATGCCAGCCTTGACGTGGACAGCCCCTTCACCCTCGGCGACCAGGTTTCACTGCAAGGCATGTACACCAACGAGCAAATGTGGTTCGGCTCGGCTTCCTACGCCTTGCCCCTGGGCGCCACCGGGTTGCGCGGCCGCGTCGGCTATAGCCGTTCCTACTATGCGCTTGCAGACAGCTTCGCTGCCCTGAATGCGACTGGCACGGCAAATGTCAGCAGCGCCGGCCTGAGCTACCCGCTGGTGCGCTCGCAACGCCGCAATATCACCTTGTCTGCAACGCTCGAGCACAAGCGCCTGCGTGACCAGCAAGGCGCCACCGACAGCAGCAGCGACAAGTCCAGCAACAGCGTGCCTATCGCCGTCAATTTCGACGTGCGCGACAACCTGCTGCGCGGCGGCGTCACGTATGGCGCCGTCTCCTGGACCCCGGGCCGCCTGAGCCTTGATGGCGCACTGCTCGAAACCGATGCGATGACGGCTCGCAGCGCAGGCCACTTCTCAAAACTGAACCTCGACCTCGCGCGCATCCAGTCGGTCGCGGAACATGTCGATGTCTATGGCAGGGTTTCTGCGCAATGGGCCAGCAAGAACCTGGACTCATCGCAGAAATTCGGGCTTGGCGGACGTAATGGCGTGCGTGCCTATCCTGGCGGCGAAGGCTACGGCGATGCAGGCGCCTTGCTGCAGCTGGAACTGCGCTACGCCGCGGGAGCATGGATGCCTTACGTGTTTTACGATGCAGGCCGCATCACCGCTAACCGCGAGCCATGGACCACCGACAGCAACCACCGTACGCTGGCAGGCGCCGGCGCAGGCCTGCGTTACGACAATCGCGCCTTCAACGCTTCGCTGGTCGCGGCCTGGCGCACCCGCGGCGGAAAGCCCCGTTCCGAGCCTCATGATAGCCAGCCCATGGCGTGGCTTAACGTTGGGTACCGTTTCTGAGCCTTGTTTGCGCGCGCCATCCGGCGCAGCATGGTGCTACCCTGCCAGTGCCTTCAGCCTGCACACAAGGTGCGCCATGCATTCCGCGAGTATTGCGCCATTCCATAAGCAGCAGCCGAGAACCGTCTTCATCATCGATGACAACGCGATGATGCGGTCGATGCTGCGCCTGGGTGCGAATGAGGCTGAACTTGCCGTACTGGGCGAAGCCGGAACGGCCCAGGCTGGACTTTCGGCCTGCACGCAACTCACGCCAGATATTGTGCTGCTCGACATTGGACTGCCCGATGGCGACGGGCTCGAACTGCTGACCCAACTCAAGGCCCAGGCACCGGACGTCTTTGTCATCGTCGTGTCTGGGCATAACGACCAATCCGTGGTCCAGTCGGCTGTCTCACGCGGTGCCAAGGGGTTCATCGTCAAGCCATTCAGCATCGGCTCGATTACCGATTCGCTGGTGGCGGCCAAGCGCCGGCTGGCTGCACGGCAGTGAGTCGTGCTTCATCTGTACTATTTTGCAATTGAGTGTCGGAAATCTTTACATTTCCTCAAGCACGATGCCCTGCCGACATACTAAGTGACTGATAGTAAAGCCGCTTCTTTGCCGGGCCCGTTTATTGCTAAACATTTTGCCGTTGTATTCATTCACTGAGCAGTACACTCGGGAGGGATTGACGTGCGACAACACATTGCAAAAAGGCTGTTCGGCGTAGCACTGGCGCTTGCTGCCATCAGCGGCACCGCGCAAGCAGTACCAAGCGGCACCATTACCCCATTGATCACCTCGGGCGCCCTGCCCGATACGCCTGCAGCCCACGTGGACCCAAACACGGCTGCTTCGCGCTTCTCGGGCGTCGTGTCCATCAATATCCGGTATGACGGCCTGAGCTATATCTGCTCCGGCGCGCTGGTCGGCAAGCGACAGGTGGTCTCGGCCGGACATTGCGTGGATACCAATGGCAAAGGCAGCCTGATCGACCTGAATAAGCCGGGCAACGATGTGCGCGTGGTTTTCAACGCATCGGCAACGCCGGGTGACCCGGGCCGCGCCGTCGTCACCGCCACCAAGGTCCAGATGAATCCGAACTATGCCGGCTTCGGCAACTGCCCGGCGGGCGTTCCGGGTTTCTGCGTGAACGATGACCTGGCGGTGATCACGCTGGGGCAGGATGCCCCGGCTTCCGCCAAGATTTACAAACTGGCAGGCCAGCAGCTGCAGGCGAATACCCGCATCATCATGGCTGGCTACGGCACCTCCGGCGATGGTATCAACGGTTACACGATCAGCCCCGACTTCCGCGTCAAGCGCACGGGAGAAAACATTGTCGATATCTTCGATGGCGATGACGAGCAAGGCTTCGGTGGGCCGAACGAAGTCTGGTATGCCGACTTCGACGGCAACGGCCACGATACGTTCTGCGAATGGAACCTGGCGTGCTCTGCGCAACTTCCCAATAATCGCGAATCAGGCATCGGCGGTGGCGATTCGGGTGGCCCATCCTTTGTCGAGCAATACGGCGAGTTGATGCTGATTGCGACCAACACCTTTGGCGGGACGCCGGATGGCCTGGTCGATGGCGCGTTCGGTACCTACTTCGGCGGCATCGCCTTGCACAGCTACCTCGATTACCTGGCCAGGGCTACCAATGGCGCCATCCAGGTAGTTCCGGAGCCAGCGAGCCTGTTGGTGTTTGGCCTCGGGCTGTTGGCGCTGGCCGCGGCGCGCCGCCGAAGCCAGCGGCACTGACCGGCTCAAAGGGCGGCTTGGAGCGTGTCCCTGCGCGCTGCCGCCGCCCTTGCCCTCGATGAGCGTTTTCGCCACCAGATCACGACGCCAGTAACGCTCAGCATTGCAACGACGAGCCCCATCGCCGAAATGAGGATGCGCCCCGGCAGTCCAAGGATGCGGCCGGAATGCAGGGGGAATTGCGCTTGCACGAAGATGTCCGCCGCTGTGCCTTTCCATGGCTGGCGGTCGCCAAGCAAACGCCCGTCGATGCCGTCGTAATACAGCACCGCCGGACCGACCCCGCCTGCGCCGTGATCGTCGCCGGGCTTGAAAAAACTGACGCCGTAGATCCCATAGGACTGCGAATAAAACACGCCGCCAGCCGGCTCCTTCCAATCGCGGCGTTGCGCTTCCTGTCCGGCTTGGTGCAGGATCTCGGCGTAGGCTACCTGGGCGAGGATCGGGTTGTGCAGGTCTCGCGGCAGGCGAGTGTCGAATGGCGTCGGCGTCACTTCCGACACTGTCTTCATCACAGGGTAAAATACTTCGCGGTACAGGTTCAGCGAAAACGCGGTGAACGCCAGGATGAACAGCAGGCTCCACGTCCACAGGCTGAAGGCACGGTGCAGGTCGAAATTGAGTTTGGCGCCGCCGCCGGTCCAGCGTACTTTCCACGCCGGCTTCCAGCGCTGCCACCAGCCGCGCGCGGAAGCAGTGCGGGCGCGCACCGGCAAGGTGAGGTAAAAACCGACAAAGCTGTCCACCACCCACAGCATCGCGATCACGCCCATCAACCAGATGCCCCAGCGATCGATGCCCCACATCTCGGGAATATGCAAGGAGTAATGCAGCCGGTAGAGGAAGGACACCAGGGTCTCTTTGCTGATTGGCCATACTGCGCCCCATTCGCGCTTGCCAAGTTCGGCGCCGCTGACAGGATCGACAAAGACCTGGTTGAAACCCGTGGCATCGACGCCGAATCCCAGGGCCTTCCCCCTTTCCGCATGCAGTGGAATGTATGAAACCCTCGCACCGGGATGGCGTTGTTCTACCTGGCGCGCCAGTTCAAGCGACGACTGGGGTGTGCCGGGCGTATGTGCTTCCATCAGATGCGGATTGAGCAAATCATCCAGCTCATGGTCCCAGGAAATCACAGCCCCCGTCAGGCCGCTGACGAACAGGAAGCCCGCCGTCAGCAAGCCAAGATAGCGATGTACCAGCGTCCAGGTCGCGCGCATGCCAGCCTCGTTCAGAAACGGTATTTCAGGCTTGCCGAAACGCTGCGCGGTGCAGCGTAGGTGATGGCGCCATAGGCCGCGAACATGCCGAAGTGCCTCTTGTCGAACAAGTTGTTCACGTTGACCTGTGCAGAGAGCTGTTTCGTTATCTCATAGCGCGCCATCAGGCTGGCCAGCGCGAACGAATCCTGCTCGATCAGCCCGCTGGTGCCGGCTGGAGCAGCCGGATCAAGCGTATAGGTGCGGCTTTCCCAGTTCACGCCGCCGCCAATGGTGAGCGCATCCAGCCGGTAAGTAGTGAAGACGCGGAAAAGCTTGCGTGGATAGACGCTGTTAATATCGGACCCGGCCGCGTCTTTCGCCTTGAACTGGGAATAACCTGCGGTAGCGTTCCAGCCGCGCGCGAGTTCTCCCGATACCTCAAACTCAAACCCATCGCTCTTGGCGCCGTTTGCAGCACGGTAATAGGCTTCCGGCGCCAGCGGCCCGTTGCCATCGCGGTCGGTCAGGCCCGCTTCCTGGGCAAGCTTGTCCTGTTTGATTTTGAAGATGGCAAGCGACGCCTGCACGCGACCATCCAGGAACTCGCCTTTTACGCCGGTCTCATAGCTCTTGCCCACCACAGGATCGAGGATATTCCCGGCCAGGTCTTTGCGGTTCTGTGGCTGGAAGATGTCCGTGTAACTGGCGTACGCGGAAAGGTAGTCTGTCAGGTCATATACCAAGCCGGCATATGGGGTCAGCTGGTGATCGTGCTTCAACTGGTAGGCCGGACTCCAGGCGCCAACCCCGGTTTTGTCGTAATTGGTGACGCGCGCGCCGACAATTGCCTTCAAGGGATCGGTGATCGAGAAGCGCGCAACGCCGTACACCGCTTCTTGCCTGGTCTGGCTGCTTTCATAAAATGCCGGGGCGCCCCACTGCGGCTCCGGATAAGCAGCGCCGTTCCAGGTGTTGAAGTTGCCCACCGGAGGATAGCCGGCGCCGTAATCGGCGGCGCGGCTGTCGGCATTGAATTCCTGCTTCGAATGCATATAGCCGATCGCCGCTTCGTGCTTACGGCCGGCGAGTTCGAATGGGCCGCTTCCGTGCAGGCTGAAGTCGTCCTGCCTGGTATGGGTAATGTAGGAACCGGCAAAGGCGCCCACGCCCAATCCGGTAACCCGGTCTGGAACGCCCGACAGGTAAAGCAGCGCCGAATCGGCTTTGCGGTCGCCATGGCTGAAGCTGGCGCGCAGTTTCCAGCCGTTGTCGAAACTGTGCTCGAGATTGGCAAACGTGTTCTCGTATTGGGTGTTCCAGCGCGTCCAGCCGGCCGCCGAAGTCTTGGAGACGTCCCAATTGGTCGCGCTGCCGTCCGTATACCAGTATGGCAGGCCGCCCCACATCGGCCCTTTGGGATCGTTTTCCTGTCGGCTGTAGCCGGCCGACAGTACAGTACGAGGCGTCAGGTCTGCTTCCACCGTGCCGTAGAAAGTGTGGCTTTTGTTCTTCAACAGATCGACCCAACTGTCGGCGCGCTGGTATTCACCGACCACACGCGCGCGCACGCTACCGTCGGCATTGAGCCCGCCCGCAACGTCCACCATGCCGCGCCGCTCATTCCAGCGCCCGATGCCCGCTTCCGCACTGCCGGTCAGCTCCTTGCTTGTGGCGCGCTTGCGCACCAGGTTGATCGCGGCAGAGGGATTGCCGGCGCCGGTCATCAACCCGGTAGCACCGCGCACGACTTCGACGCGGTCGTAAATGGCCAGGCTGCCCACCACCTCCCCGGAACTCCAGGGCTGGTCCCAGGTGGTTGGCACGCCGTCGATCTGGAGGTTGTCGATATCGAAGCCGCGCGCGGTAAACCCGGCACGGTGGGTTTCATACTGGTTGACCGAAACCCCGGTCACATTGTTGACGACGTCGGTAACGGTCTCCAGGGCCTGGTCTTCAATACGCTGCCGGGTCACCACCGAGACTGACTGCGGTGTGTCGCGCAGCGAAATATTCAGTGGCGTGGCGGTGTTGCTTCGCTCAGTGGTGTAAGAATCCGGCTTCTGCGCGGTCACCTGGATTTGCGGCATGACCGCCGCTTCTTCTGCCAACGCCGCCAGCGGAAACGCCAGCCCAAGCAGTACCGCCAACTTCTTCTTATCCATCGTTACCTCAGCTAATTAAACGAGTATTAGCTGGCAACAGGCTGGCTTATATATGAAAACGCAAATGATAACCATTCGCATCTAAAAGTCAACACTTGCTTATGCAAGTTACTGGATTAGAGTGAAATTGACCCAGATCATGCCGCTGGATTGCGCGAAAGCCTAGACTTTTTCCCATCTATCCATCTCGGAGGCCGCCATGGGGTTCAAGACCGTCGTCGTGCACGTCAATAGTTCGGGTTCGACCGAACGCAGGGTACGGCTCGCTTCCCAGATCGTGCGCCTGGCAAAGGGACGCTTGGTGGGAGCGGCCATGAGCGGCATCTCGCGGTTCCTGTATGCCGACCACGCCACCGCAATGGGCGTGAGCCTGGCCGCGCAATGCATTGACGAAGCGCGCGAACACGCCCGCGCCAACCTGCGGCGTTTCGAAGCCCAGTGCCAGATGCTCGACTTGCAGTCCTTCGAATCGCGCCTGCTCGACGACCAGGCCGGCGACGGCCTCGTGCTCCAGTCGCGCTACAGCGATCTTGTGGTGCTGGGCCAGGTCAATCCGGACGATCCGGTATCGCCGCTGGAAGAGGAAACGCCGGAATATGTCGCCATGAACAGCGCGCGGCCGGTCCTGGTGGTGCCTTATGCCGGCCATTTCGAGGCGCCTTTCAAGCGTGTGCTGGTCGCCTGGGACGGCAGCATGGAGGCTACCCGTGCCATTACGGCGGCCCTGCCGTTGCTGGAACATGCAGGCAGGGTCACGCTGGCGGTATTTAACGCCGGACGCGAACCGGACTGCCACGGCAGCGAACCGGGCGCCGATATGGCGCTGTACCTGGCGCGCCACGGCATCAAGGTCGAGGTCTCGTCGCAGGTGACCAGCATCGACATTGGCTCGGCCCTGCTCTCCTTTGCCGCGGATACCGATGCCGACCTGCTGGTCATGGGCTGCTATGGCCATAGCCGCTTCCGCGAGATCATGCTCGGCGGGACATCCCGCACGGTCTTGCAAAGCATGACTCTTCCTGTCCTGATGGCGCATTAGGTCTATACTGGCCTGCATGCCTAATCCATTCGCCAATGTCGCCGCCGCATGGCTGGCGCATCCCTTGGAGATGGCCCGGGCGTGGCAGGAGCTTGCCACGGTCGCCTGGGCTACCGGCATGCCCGCGCCGTTGGCGGAAGCGGCGGAAGGCGACGACCGGTTCAGCGACGATGCCTGGCGCGACAATCCTTTCTTCCATGGCCTGATGCAGCAATACCTCGGGTTCACGCGCACGCTGGAGCGGCAGGTGTACGACACGCCCGGCGTGGAAGAAGGCGAAGCCCACAGCGCAGCCTTCTGGCTGCGCCATTGGTGCAACGCTATCGCCCCAAGCAACTTCGCGTTGACGAATCCCGTAGTCCTGCGCCGCGCGTTTGACAGCGGCGGCGCGAGCCTCAAGCACGGCTTCGAAGAGTGGCTGCGCGACTTGCTTGCTGGGGACCTGCGCATGGTCGATCCGGCACAATTCCAGCTTGGGCGCGACCTGGCAGCGACGCCTGGCCGCGTCGTCATGCGCAACCAGATGATGGAGTTGATCCATTACTCACCGGCCTGCAAAGAAGTCCGTTCGATGCCGCTGGTGCTGGTGCCGCCCTGGATCAACAAGTACTACATCCTCGACCTTACCTCCCAACAGAGCATGGTGCGGCACCTTGTTGAACAAGGCTTCGACGTTTTTGCCATGAGCTGGAAAAACCCGCGCGCCAATATGCAGGACGTGAGTTTCGAAGACCACCTGTTCGATGGCATCCTCGCTGCAATCGAAGCGGCGCGTACCGTCGCGGGCGTGCCGCAGGTCCATGCGGTTGGCTATTGCATCGGCGGAACCGCCCTGTCGGCGTTGATGGCGTGGTTGAACCGCCGCCACCGGGCAGCCCGCGACATACCTGTCGCCCATTGGACCCTGCTGGCCACCCTGACCGATTTCTCAAAGCCGGGCGATATTGCCAGCTTCATCAACGACGAGAGCGTGGCGCTGCTTGATGGTTTGATGGCGCGCCAGGGCTTCCTCGACTCGCACCAGATCGGCTGGAGCTTCCGCATGCTGCGCCCTAACACGCAGATCTGGCGCTATGTCGTGCATAAATACCTGCTCGGCGAACCGGCGCCGGCGCTGGCGCCCTTGGCCTGGAACTCGGACGGTACGCGGCAGCCGCGCGCCACGCATAGCTTCTGCCTGCGCGAACTGTACCAGGCCAATAAACTGGCGCACGCCGATGCGCTTGAAATCCGTGGCCAGAAGCTCGACCTGGGCCGCATTCGCCAGCCCTTGTACGCCGTTGGCGCGGTGGCCGACCACATCACGCCCTGGCGCAGCACCTATCGCAGCGCGGCCCTGGTCGGGGCACCGGTGCAATACGTCCTGACGGCCTCCGGCCATATCCTCGGCATCATCAATCCGCCAGGTGGCAGCGCCAAGCAGCAATTCTGGTCGGCGCCCCTGATCGCGGGCCGCGACGCCAAAGACTGGCTGGCGGTACAGTCGCCGACATCAGGCTCCTGGTGGCAGGACTGGACTGCGTGGCTGCATGCGCGTTGCGGAGCATGGCGCGTCCCGGCAGCGCAACCGCATCCGGACTATCCGTGGCTGTGCGACGCACCGGGAAATTACGTGCGCGAGCGTTGAACGTGGCCTTATAATTTCGGCCATGAGTAATGAGCAGAAACAATTCCGCCGCCGCCTCGCCTTGCTAGGCGCGATCTCCCTTTCAGGCTTTGCCGTCCTGGCCGGCCGTGTCGTCTGGCTGCAGGCCCTCCAATGATTGCCAGCGCTTCGTTGTGGCGCCGCCTGCGGCCGGTGCTGGCTGTCGACGCGCCTCTGGCAGCCATTCTTGGATTGCTGCTGATGGCTGGCCTCGTCACCTTGTACTCTGCATCGGCCGATTTCCCTGGCCGCTTTGCGCTCCAGTTGCGGCATGTGCTGATGGCACTGGCCTTGATGTGGACCGTGGCGAACATTCCTCCGCCCGTGCTGATGCGCCATGCAGTGACGCTGTATTCCCTCGGCGTGGCCTTGCTGGTGGCGGTTTTCCTGTTTGGCGTGACGAAGAAAGGCTCGACGCGCTGGCTCAATCTGGGCCACGACTTCCAGCCGTCGGAGATGATGAAAATCGCCATGCCCATGATGCTGGCCTGGTTCTTCCATCGCTTCGACGGCGCCAAAGGCTGGCAGGTGTTCGTTGCCGCCGCCGTGCTGCTGGCCATCCCCGTCGGCCTGATTGCGAAACAACCCGATTTCGGCACGGCGATGCTGGTACTGGCAGCGGGTTTCTATGTGATCGTACTTGCCGGCCTGTCGTGGAAGGCCTTGGCGGCACTTGCAGCCTGCGGCCTCGCAGCCGTGCCGGTGGTTTGGCAGTTGCTGCACGACTTCCAGCGGCAACGCGTGCTGACCTTCCTAAATCCCGACGCCGACCCGGCAGGAAAAGGCTTCCAGATCACGCAGGCAAAGATTGCCATTGGTTCGGGTGGCATGGCCGGCCGCGGCTGGATGGACGGTACCCAGGGTCACCTCGGTTTCATCCCTGAGCGCTCCACCGACTTCATCTTCTCGGTGTTCGCCGAGGAATTCGGTCTGTTCGGCGGCATCGCGCTGTTGCTGATGTACGCCTTGCTGATCTGGCGTGGACTGCAGATTGCGTCGGGCGCGGTGACGCCATTTTCACGCCTGCTTGGCGGCGCAATCACCATGATCCTGTTCACCTACGCCTTCATCAATATCGGCATGGTCAGCGGCGTGGTGCCGGTGGTTGGCGTTCCATTGCCCTTTTTCAGCTACGGCGGCACAGCCCTGCTTACCCTCGGCGTCGGATGCGGCATCCTGATGGCGATTCGCCGCCAGAGCCTGGCCTGACCCTGTTACAACTGTCTTGAATTGGACATTTCCGGCACCAGGTGTTCAGGGCGTAACGGAAGCGTTGTTGAAATAGCGACACGCTAGCGATTTCGGTTGAACTGGCGCTGTCTCCCCGTCAAGATTGGTGCACCCCAACCACAACCGGACGGAGAGACGAATGAACTTGAAACACCTTGGCGCTTTCGCACTCGCAGCTTCCTTCAGCCTGGGCGCCTACGCGGCCGACGGCCTGACAGCCAGCATCAGCATGGACAAGCGCGCACTGGGCCCGCGCGACGACGTCGTGGTTAACGTCACCCTGACCAACACGTCCTCGGTGCCGCAATACGTGCTGAAATGGCATACCCCGTTCGGTGAAATCGAAGAATCCCTGTTTGACGTGACCCGCGACGGCGCCAAGGTGCCGTACGAAGGCATGCACGTCAAGCGCGCGGCGCCGACTGCGGCCGATTACTATGTGATCATGCCTGGCAAGTCGCACAAGGTGACGGTGGAACTGTCGCAGATGTATAACATGAGCATCTCGGGCGACTACACGATCCGCTACAGCACCAAATCGCCCAAGCTGTTCAGCCATATCGATGCGGCCGGCAAGGCGATGGACAAGCGCCAACCGACAACCCTGGAATCCGATGCGCTCAGCGTGTCGATTGAAGGCACCCTGCCGCGCGGCACCCTCGCCAAGGCGCCTGAACCGCCATTCCCGAGCGCCGCCGGCCTGTCCTTCACCAAGTGCACGACCTCGCAACAGTCGACCATCACCTCTGCCGTGTCCGCCGCGCAAACGATGGCCAACGACGGCGATGCCTACCTTGGCGCCAACAAGAGCGGCACCCGTTACACCAAATGGTTCGGCAGCTACGACTCGGGGCGCTATTCGACCGTGAAATCACACTTCACGGCACTCAAGGACGCCTTCGCCAACAAGCCGATCACGGTGGACTGCGGCTGCAAGAAAACCTACTATGCCTACGTTTATCCGACCCAGCCTTACAAGATCTACGTCTGCAAGGCTTTCTGGAGCGCGCCGATGACCGGCACCGACTCCAAAGGCGGCACCCTGGTGCATGAGATGAGCCACTTCAACGTCGTTGCCGGCACCGATGACTGGGCGTATGGCCAGTCCGCGGCTGCCAGCCTGGCAATCAGCGATCCAAGCAAGGCCATCGACAACGCCGACTCGCACGAATATTTCGGCGAGAACACCCCTGCCCTGCAATAAGCACCATCCTGCCGCTCACCTGCCGGTATGCTCGAAGCGTACCGGTCCAACGGTGAGCGGTATTTCTTTCCCGTTCATCAGGTAGTGCCCGGCGTAGCTGATGGTGTACGCATGCTTGCCCGGCCTGAATCCATAGGCTGGCGCGAGGTCGATGGCATTGCTGCGTTGCCCGCCCGGTTCCATGACCAGGTAATCCTCATCGGTCAAGGGGCCGCGTTTCACCATGATGCCCTGGTACTCCAGCAGCTGGCCGCTGGCCGCATCACGCACCTCGAACAGTTTGCCGTACATTTCTTCTTCTGTTGCCAGCGCCTGCAGCACTTTCACAGGCTGGGCCGCATGGTTGGCGAGGGCGATGTGCAGTACCGGGTGGCCGGCGGCCTCGTTGACGGTGAATTTGACTTCAAGCATTTGCCCTTCCCCTGACAGTAGTCCGGCTGCTAGCAAGGCTGCAATATTGATTTTCACTCCATGCCTCGTTACACGTGAAACCTGCTGTTAACGAATTTGTTCCAGCGCCTCGCCAACCACCTCCAGGAAGTCGTTGATGTTCAGCGGCTTGGTCAGGTAGCGGAAGAATCCCGCCTCCAGTGCAGTCTGTACATCAAGCGGCATGGCGTTGGCGGACAGCGCAATGATCGGGATCTCGCGCGTGGCGGCATCCTGCCGCAGGCGGCGCTGGGCTTCGCGGCCGCTGATGCCGGGCAGGTTCATGTCCATCAAGATCACATCGGGAAGATGCTCGCGCGCCATGGCCACCCCTGTGTTGCCGTCGGTCGCCGACAGCAGCTCGAGGTCAAGGTGCAGCTTGACGATCTCCTCAACCAGCTTCAGGTTGGCAGGGTTGTCCTCGACATACAGCAGTAAAGGCTTGTTGTGCTGGCCGCGTAGCGGCGCTGGCGCGGGTTCGCCCTCCTGGTTGTCAGGGCGTGGCAACTGTTGCGGCTCCGTGACTTCCAGCTCGACCGTAAAAGTACTGCCCTGGCCTACTGCGCTGGTGACGCCAATTGTCGCGTTCATCAACTCGGCCAGTCGTTTGCTGAGCACAAGGCCGATGCCGCTGCCCTCTTCCGAACCGCCTTCCTGCCCCAGCCGGTTAAAGGGCTGGAACAGGCTGGCCATCTGTTCCAGGCTGAGTCCCGGACCGTCGTCCCGCACGGCCAGCCAGGCGCGGCCCGGGGCCGCTTCGCCGCTCGACACCCACACATGGCCGCCTTTGCTGTTGTACTTGACGGCATTGCTGAGCAGGTTGAGGACAATTTGCCTCAGCCTGATGCGGTCGGCTTTGACAAACAGGCCGCGCGGCGCTGACGGGAAAACCGTTACCTGGCGCGCGTCTGCCATCGCCTCGATCATCTTGCTGGCCTCATGCAGCAGGTCGTCCAGCGCGACAGGTTCGAGCGAGAGCGTGACGGCGCCAACCTCGATCTTGGCCAGGTCCAGTGTTTCATTAATCAGGTGCAGCAGGTGCTGGCCGGCCTGCACGATATTGCCGGCGAAAGCATAGCGCTGCTGTTGCGAGAGCGGCAGTTTTTCATTGTGCAGCAGCTGGCCGAATCCAAGGATGGCGTTGAGCGGCGTGCGCAATTCGTGCGACATGCTGGCCAGGAAGCGATCCTTGGCCTTGCTGGCCTGTTCCAGTTCGAGCTTTTGCTCCAGCAGCTTGCGCTCGATCTGCCGGCGCCCGCTGATGTCCCGGATGGCGCTGGAGACCAGCAGCTCGTCTTCCGTCTTCAAAGGACTGAGGCTGATCTCCACCGGGAATTCGGAACCGTCGCGGCGCATCGCATACAGCTCGGTACCGGCGCCCATGGCGCGCGGCTGGGCCTTATCGAAAAAACTGCTGCGTGCCGCCGGGTGGCGCCCGGCAAAACGGGCCGGTATCAGGATTTCAATCGGCTTGCCGAGCAGTTCCTGGCGCTGGTAGCCGAACAGTTGTTCGGTCTGCGTATTGACCAGCACGATCTCGCCGCGGGCATTGACGATCACCATCGGATCCGGGGCGGACTCCAGGAGACCGCGGAACTTCTGCTCGGCCTTCTTGCGGTCGCCAATATCGCGGATCGCGCTCATCACGATGGCCCCCTCTTCCATCTGGATCATGCTGAGGCTGATCTCGACGGGAAATTCCAGCCCGTCCTTGCGCAAGCCGTACAGTTCCAGTCCTGCGCCCATGGTACGGGTGCGCGGATGGACGAAATACTGGGCCCGGTGCGCCACATGGCCGCCCCGGAAGCGGTTGGGCAGCAACACTTCGACCGGTTTTCCCAGCATTTCGCGCGGCTCGAAGCCGAACAGGCGCTCGGCCTGGCTGTTGACCAGTACAATCCGGCCGGTCGAGTTGGCCATCACGATGGCGTCGGGCATCGACTCCAGCAGGCCGCGGTAGCGCGATTCGACCTGGCGTGCATCACGCAGCGCCTTGGCGTCGGTAATGTCGTTCTGGCTGTGAATGATGTATTGGACTTCACCCTGCGCCGTATAAACCGGCTTGCACGCCGCCCCGACATAGACTGCCTGGCCATCCTTGCGCCGCCGCAGGTACTCGAAATCGGCGCCGAACTCCTGGCGGACCGGATGCCCGGGCATGCCGATCAGTTCCGCCAGCCGCTGGCCGCGCGCATCTTCCGCGCTATAGCCGTAGATTTCTGTCGCGCCCCGAGTCCAGAAGATCACGATATCGTGCGCGTCTGTGGCAATGATTCCGCCGGGAGCTTCTTCAAGGATGAACTTGCCCAGGTCACTTTGCATGTTTCGGTCTCTTAACGGACTCAGCGTAACCAATTGTAAGCGAATTCGGGCGAAAAAAAACCGCCGGCCCTTGCGGGCCAGGCGGTTGATAGCGCGGGGGTGCGCTCTTTAAATTACCAGGAGGCTTTCAAGGTGTAGGTGCCGCTGGTCGAGCCAGTGCCACCGGAGTAGTAGTACACCTTGGCATACCACGTTACAGCAGTCGAGCCCGTGTTGGCGCGCGTTACGACATCGGCCTGGCCAGTGCCTTTCACGCTGGATGCCAGTTCGGTGCCTGCACTGTTGTACAGCTTCAGGTCGTAGTCCGACGTGGCGTTTGGCGTCATGGTGGCGGTCAGGGTTTTGCCTGCAGGAACGGTGATGGCGAAGTAGTCGGCATCGGTGCTGGAGCCCATGTTGGCGCTGGCAGTGGTGCAGGACTGGGTAATCGCGTTGGCAGTCGCAATGGTGTTATTGCTTTCCGTCTCAGACATGTTCACCGGGGTGCAGCTGCTGCCCGACAGGATGTTCTGTGCCTCGAACTTGGCCTGGAAGGTGTTGGCGTAGGTCAGGTCGGAAGGGAACAGGGTCTTGGCGGCGTTCACGATCGCAGTCGCCATGGCCGGCATCTTGATGTTGGACCCGAGGCCGAAGTGCGCTTCCAGGATGATCTTGTCGATGTTGGCGCGCGGCTTGCCGGCGGCGATCAGCGAAACCATCGAAGCGTACAGCGGAGCCGACCACAGTTCGTCGGACTGGAAGGTCACGCCGTTTTCGGTGACCGAGCTGTGCGCGCTGTAGGTCTTGCTGCTGTTGTACTTGGCGTCGGTGCGGTTCAGCATACGGCCGGCCCAGCACGAACCATGGCCGTCCCAGCTGAAGGCCCACTCTGGATGGTAGACCTGGCCGTTCGGGGTGCTGTAGGAGTACGAAGCCGCCCAGTAGTCGCCAAAGCCTTCGCCCATGGCGCCGGTGTCGCCGCCGGACCAGCTCGAGTTGATGCTGGCCTGGATGCCGTGCCCGTATTCGTGCAGGATGACGTCGGCATCTTCGCTGTCGTTCACGCAGCCGTGGCCGAAGGCCAGGTAGCCGGTGGCGCCGGTGCCGCTGAAGTGCGAGTTGTCGTCGCCATTGACACCGTCGGTGTCGATATCCATCGAACGCTCGAGGATGCCCTTGGTGCCAGAGAAGCCCAGCGACTGCATGTAGCGCTGGCTCTGGTCGATGTGGAAGTAGACGTTGGTGTCGTCGAAGGCGTTGTTGCCGCGCTTGGCAGTCCACACGCCGTTGGTGGTGGTGCTCGGCGCGGTGGCAGGCGATTCGATGTTCTTGATGTTGACGTAAGGACCGGTCAGCTTGTACACGCCGGAAGTGACAGTCAGGTCGCGCAAAGTCTTGGTCGAGTACGCCGCATCGAAGGCCGAGGCGGCCGAGGTGTCGGTCAGCGCGTCGGTGTTGAGCACGGTGCGTGGATCAGGATCGAAGGCATAGCCGCTGCCGTTGATGCCGGAAGCCGCTACCACCGTCGCGGTGGTGCCGGCTTTCAGGGCGGTGGTGCCGGCGTTCGCCTTGGCAGCTTCGGTGGCGGCTTTGCGGTCCAGGGTCTGGCCCGGCGCTGCGGCGCGTGCCGCCAGGCTGCGTTCACCGCCCTTGTTGGTGCGTGGCAGCGAAGTGCTGTACGAATCGATCACGCTGCCGTCATGCGCATTCAGGTATTGCACGAAACCGCCGGTTGGCATTTCGGCTTCGATATTGACCTTGCGTGCCAGCTGCACGCCGTCCTTGGTCGGCACCCACACCAGGGTGGAGGAAGGCACGTTCACCAGGTTATGCTGGACTTTCATGTTCTTCCAGCCCTTGTCCAGTGCTTCGTCGTCGCTGATCTGAGCTTTGTTGTACAGTTGGTTGACTGCGTCGGCATCGGCTTTGGCCGAGATGTGGCGCGTTTCGTTGAAGATCTTTTGCAGGTCGCCGTTCTTGCTGATCGAGACCACGATCTGGGCGCGATCGACCGGCAGGCCGCGCAGCATTTGCTGATAGTAGTAGTGCTTGCCCGTCAGCGATTCCTTGACCTCGACCAGGACCAGGTTGTTCAGGTTCGCGGGCAGGCCGTAGCGTGCAGCGCGCACCTTCAGCACGCCTTCTGCGGAAGCGGCCTTGGTATTGGTGAAGACGGTCAGGTTGTCGACGGTTTTTTCGCCGGCTTGTGCCAGGCCGGCGCAGGCCAGCATGACCATGGAGGCAATGGTGGTACGGGTGGTGTAGCGCATGTTGTAAATCTCTCCTGAAGCAGTTATAGATGTATTTTTTGGATGGAACAACAAGCCCCGCCGGGCTTAGCACTCAACAGCGTGAGCGGCGAGTATAACTACGAAAACTTGGCTGCCTGGATGCGATTCTTGATTAAAAATGAGTCAAGACCGCGCGCGCAACGTTAGAAGGAGTCCTCAGTGAAATTGAACATTCTGTTATTTTTTGCGGGCCTGTGCGCGATCGGCTGCGCAGCCGCGATCCCGGACGAAGAACCGGACGTCACGGCGCAAGTTGCCGATGTGCTGGAATCGGTTGCCGACGGCAAGGCCGCGCTCGAGCGTTTCACCGAACGCGGCGCCAGCTACCTTGCCGTTCCGGGCTTGCCCGCGTTGATGAAAGGCTGTCGCCGGCCGCTGGTGCTGGAACTGCTTTCGCGAAACGTAAATGGGGAAGACCGGCTTTACGTGTACCGTGCGAAATGCCAGCCGCAAGCGCTGCGGATTGCCATTGATTTCAACAAGGCAGCCCGCATTAACCGGCTTGAACTGGCTCCTGAACGCTAGATTCACGCAGCGCTGGACTTGGCGATGTGTGTGTGGTCAGATATGCATTAATCAGCCAGGAGAAGAGCATGGACGTCATTAC
Organism: uncultured Duganella sp.; assembly: GCA_966077345.1. GTDB lineage: Bacteria > Pseudomonadota > Gammaproteobacteria > Burkholderiales > Burkholderiaceae_D > Rugamonas. The sequence goes on along the minus strand of CBHREK010000049.1, from coordinate 27,129 downwards.
GACAGCGGTGACGGCAGGTGCCGGCGAGGGCGGCATCAGTGCCGCCTATCAAATGCTGAAGTCCCGCCTGGCGGCCCAGTCCCCTTCGGTCGCCGATGCCATTGCCGACGTAGAGGAAGATCCGGGTTCACGCTCGCGCCAGTTCGCGCTTAGCGATGCGCTTGCCTCGGCCGGACTGGCTGGCGACCGTTACTTGCGCGCGGCAGCGCGCAACCTGATCGATGAAGTCGAGCGCCGGCGCAGTGCACGGACGCCGGCAAAAGCCAGCCTGGACGGCGCGCCTGACCATGCAGTGATGAAAGTCTTCTTTGCCACGGATCGCGAACTGAGCGGCGATCGCCACCCTGCCCGCCTGTTTGGCAGCGCACGCGGACAGTTACGTTACGGTAGCTGCGAAGTCAGCATTCCGCGTGACCACCGGATGGGCGAGATGGAATCGCCGTCGCTGCTGCGGCTGGAGTTCCGCCAGGATCCGGAACAGCACGTGGTGTTGCTCTCAGCTGACGTTGGCGAACGCGACAGTTATTTCAGCGACTTGCGGCAGGCCATCGCCGCCAGCGGCACACGCAGTGCCCTGCTTTTCATTCACGGCTACCGGACTACGTTCGAAGACGCCGCACGGCGTACCGGCCAGCTTGCTTACGACCTGGGCTTCCATGGCGCACCAATTTTTTACAGCTGGCCCTCGCAAGGCAAGCTCTCAGGATATATAGTGGATGAAGCCAATGTGGAGTGGACCCAAGCCGACCTGGCCACGTTCCTGGCCGATGTGCTGCAGCAGCCCGATGCCGAACATGTCTACCTGATTGCGCATAGCATGGGCAACCGGGCCCTGGCCCAGGCCACGGCAAGTGTGATGGCCGCGCGCCCGGAGCTGGCGCAGCGGGTGCGGGAAGTGATCCTGGCTGCCCCTGATATAGATGCAGATGTTTTCCGCCAACAGTTGTTGCCGGCCTTATCTGCCGTGCCCAACCCGTTGACCTTGTATGCTTCATCTGATGACAGCGCCTTGCGTGCGTCCAAAGCCGTGCATGGATACGCCCGCGCCGGCGAGAGCGGCGCAGGCCTGGTGGTTGCCAAGGGCGTCGAGACGATTGACGCGAGCAATATGGATACCGGCTTCATTGGCCACACGTATTTTGCCGAGCAGCGCTCGGCTTTGAGCGATATGTACTACCTGATTCAAAAACATACCAGGGCCGCCGAGCGCTTCGGCTTGCAGGCGGTCGACAGTGCGATGGGACGCCATTGGACGTTCCGCGTATAACGGAGACTTTGTTTATGACTTATGCAAGTGCGCCGGATGAAGCGGTTTTCTGCGTCGACAAATTGCTGCAATACATGGGGCAGGACGAAAAAGGCCTGGGCACGGTGATCAAGATTGTCCGTGACGGTATCGGTCCGGGAGTCGAACCTCTCAACCTGGCCGGTGAAGCGATCCGTGATGGCAAGTTCATGGAAGCACGCCGTATTTTGCACAACTTGCGCGGTTCGGTCGGCAATCTCGGCGCAAAACGGTTCGTCGCAGCCTCGCTTGCACTTGAACTGGCCCTGCAAGAGGGCCGAATTGTGGAGATCCCCTTGCTGTTTACAGCGCTTGAGGGGGAATTAAGACTGGTTCATGACCACGCCGGTGCATGGCTCGACCAGCACGCCGGACGCGCCGCCGCCCGCTAGCATTTGGTTACATCTGTTACCCCAGCCTGTTTTGTGCGGCGCAATACCCGCATGTTATGATCGGAAACATTTTATTGGTTTGGCTGTCTTGCGAGCCGTGCGCCTGCATCGCCTCGCATTTCATAAAATCCTGAAAGTTGCCCAAACCTTGACGCTGGGCAATTAATTGATATAATGCCATCCGTTCGGGGATAAAGAGGTCTATGGAAATATTCAACAAGGCGGGAATTATCGTAACTTCTACACTAGTGATGGTCGGCATGTTGATTGCTTGCCAAGTGAAAGAGGAAGTCGAACCGCCAGCCCCGGTTGTCGAAGCAGTCGCGAAGAAGCTGGCCGAGCACGGTGGTGCCGCGGCAGAGCGGCGCTTGCGCGAATGGGCGGAACAGGGTTCCCCGGTTGCGGCGCGTGAACTTGGCCTTTTGTACAGTTTGGATGCTGCAAAGCACAAAGAAGCCATGCGCTTGCTGGAAAAAGCTGCGCTCGCCGGCGACGCCGTTTCTGTCGACTACTTGTCTACCCGTTATCGTTCCAGTGCCACTGTCGCCAATGCGGACGGCACACGAAGCTGGCCGCTCTACGTGCAATTGGCTAACCAGCACCAGGCTAAATAAATCTCCTCCGGATCGCCTGCTTTTTTGAGCGCGATCAATAAGCAGTTTCAAGGGCTCCCTACGCTGGAAACTTCACCAGCCCTGGAGTCTTGCCATGTCCCGTCTGATTACCATTGCTGCCGGCGCTGCCCTGGTTACGCTGCTGGCCTGCCAGCGAATGAAACCGGTAGCCGATGTGCTTGCCGATGCACGCAAGGCGCATCTCGGCGGTGAAGATCGGGCGGCAGTGATCCATCTCAAGAACCTGCTGCAACAGGAACCCGGCCATGCGGCGGCACGGCGTATGCTGGGTGAATTGCACCTGGTGCTGGGCGATGCCGTCTCAGCCGAAAAAGAGCTGCGCCGAGCGCTGGCACTCGGCCAGCCCCGCCAGGAACTGTTGCCATTGCTGGTCCGGGCAATGCTGGCGCAAGCCTCCTACCAGGGTGTATTGGAGGAATTACAGGCGGAGCCGGCGCGCCCGGTCGTCCTGGCCTGGCGCGCCGACGCTTTGCTGGGGCTGGGCAAAGCGGACGACGCCGGCCTGCTTTACAGCCAGGCCCTGGGCAAGGACGCCAAACTGATCGGAGCCCACCTGGGCCAGGCAAGGCTCGCCCTGCTCCGCAATGATGCAGGTGCAGCCAGCGAATCCGTCGAGCGCGCCCTGGCTTCCGGCCCCTACGATACGGACGCGTTGCGCTTTCGCGGCGACCTGCTGCGCCTGCGCGGCGACCTCGCTGGCGCCCTCGCGGCTTATCGCCTGGTCCTGGCACACGACCGGAACAATGCGCAAGCCTATGCCGACATTGCTGCGCTCCACCTTTTGGAAGGCAAACCGGGCTTGGCCCGGCAACAGCTTGAAGCTGCACGCAAAGTGCAGCCGGCCAGCCTGGTGATCCTCTACACGCAGGGCTTGCTTGACCTGGCGGAAGGAAAGCACAAGGCCGCCCTCGAACGGGCGCAAATGGTGTTGCGCTCAGCACCGGACCACCTGCCCAGCATGCTGCTGGCCGCGTCGGTAGAGCTGGAAACCGGCGCCACAACCCAGGCCCGCGCCCATATCCTGCGTTATCGCCAAGCCCAGCCCAGGGAGCCCTTCGCCCTGCGCTTGCAAGCCCTGTGCGATTTACGCGATGGCAAAGAGGCAGATGCCCTGGCATTGCTGGAAGCCGCCATTGCCGACCACCCGCAGCAGGTCGACTTGCTGGCGCTGGGCGGCGAGGCGGCCATGCGCGCCGGCAAGCATGAGCTGGCCGCCCGCTGGTTCGGGCAAGCCAGCAGCCTTGCGCCGGAATCCGGCAGTTTGCAGGCCGCGAACGGGCTCAGCCTTCTTAGCCAGGGGCAGGATGCCCGCGCGATAGGCGTCCTGGAACAAGCCACGCAGAAGGAAGGTGAGGCCGCGGCGCGGGCCGGCTCTTTGCTGGTGATGACCTATCTGCGCAACCGCGATTTTGCGAAAGCAATGGAACGGGTACGCCAGATGGAAGCGCAGGACGACAATCCTTCGCTGCAAAACCTGAAAGGCGGGGTACTGCTGGCAAGCGGCGACCTGGCCGGCGCGCGCAAGGCATTTGCGCGCTCATTGCAACTGGACCCGTCGCACCTGCCGGCGCTTGACAACCTGGCCGAACTGGACATGCTGGAGAAGAAGGCGCCCCAGGCACGCCAGCGCTATGCAGCCGCGCTGGAGCGCAAGCGCAACAGCGTGCCCTTGATGATGGCGCTGGCCAGGCTGGAGACACGGGAAGGCAATGTACCTGCAGCGATCGGCTGGCTGGAGCGGGCTATTGCCGCGGTGCCCGATGCGATAGCGCCCGCGCAAACCCTGGCGGCCCTCTATTTGCGCGACGGGCAGGCGGCGAAAGCGCTGCGGCAGGCCCAGCGTCTGCAAGCGCAGCACCCGAACGAACCGGCCAGCCTGGATTTGCTGGCCCAGGCCGAGTCTGCAGCCGGCCAGCACGCGCAAGCATTGGATAGCCTGCAGAAGCTTGCCCTCCTGCGCCCCCTCGAAGCCGATATACCGATGCGCATGGCCCGCAGCTCGCTCGCCATGGGCCAGAAGGAACCGGCCTTGAATGCCGTGCGCAAGGCGCTTGCACTCGCTCCAGGGCGCGAAGATGCCCTGCTGCTTGCGAGTGCCTTGTTGCTGGACCGCCGGGCATTCGACGAGGCGCGCAAGCTGGCGCAGGCGGTGCAGCAACGGCAACCGGGCGCCGGCCTCGGCTTCAAGCTCGAAGGCGATGCCCTGCTGGAAGAGGGCAAGGCGGCGGACGCTGTGGCGCAGTACGAACGGGCGTACGCCTTGCAGCGCATCGGTCCGGTAATGATTGCGCTGCATCGCGCCCTGCATGCCGCCGGCAAGCCGGACGCCGCCGACCAGCGCATGCGCGACTGGCTTGGCCAGCACGCCACCGACCAGCCCACACGCCTCTACTACGCAAGCCATCTGCTGCAACAGTCGCGGTTCAGCGCTGCGCGGCATGAGTACGAAACTATCCTGCAACGCGACCCGGACAATGTGCTGGCCCTGAACGACCTGGCTTGGGCGCTGCTGCAGGCCAAGGAGGGCGATGCCCTTCCGCCGGCCGAGCGCGCTTACCGGCTAGCCCCTCGCAACCCGGCGGTGGCGGACACCCTGGCCTGGGTGCTGGCGGAGCGCGGAAGCGCGGCCCGGGCCCTGCCCCTGCTGAAAAAGGCGTTGGAAACCGCACCGGCGGCCAGCGATATCAGGCTGCATTACGCCCACGTGCTGTTCCGCAGCGGCGACAAGCGGGCTGCGCGCGGACAGTGTGAGCAACTGCTGGCGCTCCAGGACTTTGCGCACCGTGCCGAAGTCGAAAGCTTGCTGGCCAAGCTGTAGCTGTCGGCGCGCTTTACGCGCCCGCTGCGCGTCCTGTGGAAAATTGCTGGCGCACTCCTTGCAATATGGGTCATATCCATCACTGGGAGCACACCATGTTCAAGAGCGCACTTTGCGAGGGCGCCGCCTGGCTTGCGGCCATGGCCATCACCGGATCCGCAGCAGCTGCACCACTTGCCCCGTTCGTGCTGCACTCGGCGGGCGCCGTCGAGATCAAGTTCAGCGGCTACCTGGCGCGCAGCGGCGATGCCGGAGGCGGCGCAGGCATCCGCGAAGCCAGCTTTGGCGCGGGCTACATGACCAGTATCAGCGAACTGGGCAACCCGGCCAACCAGCTGTGGCGCAGCGGACAGGACAATCAAAGCATATCGTTCATGCTGTATGGCGCCGGGGATGCCGCGGTACTGCCGCTGGCAGGTTCCGCCAGCCACCAGGTATTGGGGACCGGCTGCACGCATCTCTCCTTCGGTTGCGACGGCAAGATCCACCTCGATTTTTATCTCGACAAGCTAAGCGGGGGCAGCAATCCCGGCTTTGGCATAGGCGGCGTCAAGGCGTCGCAGCGCAGCGCCTTCAACCGGCTAGGCGGCATCACCGACGGCGCCCTGTTGATGCGCTGGGAATTCGTGCCTGGCTTGTCCGATGCCACGGCAAGCGGCGCGCCGGTCACGCTGTACCAGCAACTGGGCGGCGCCGCATCGCCCTCCCCCGGCTTCGCAAGCTACCTGGCGCGCTGCGCCGGCGGCCCGGCTTGCAGCTACTTCGGCACCGGCATGCAGCAGGCGGGAGCCGACTTTTATGGCAGCAACACCATGACCAGCATCCTGGCCATGACCGCCATCGGCCAGAACGGATGGGCCGCCCGCCTGTCCGACCCGGTGCTCGCCCAGGTGACGCTGGGGCAGCCGTCCGCCGCTAGCTTGCTGCCGCTTGGCGCAGCCGTGTTGATCTTCATTCGGCGGCGGCGTCAGCGCGGCTGGTAGCGGCCTGGAGCGATAATGTGCCGGGGATCGAGCGCGTCCTTGATACGGGCCACGGTTCGCCAGTACGTATCGTGCCCGCTGTCGAGCGCTGCCATCGCTTGCGGTCCGACCCGGTAAGGAAGGTAGCCTGCGCCCATCAAGCGCGCCAAGGAGGCTTCATGGCACAGCCTGGCACGCGCGACTTCCGCCGCGTCCTGCTGGTCGAAGCAGATGGTGAGGACGGCCCCCAGCACGCGTTCGTTGATCATGCTGAAGGTTTCGAACAGGTCGAAGCCATGCGCGGCAAACACGGGTTCTACCAGGCGGTGCACATGCAGCAGGTCGGTGCCGCGCATCGGCAGCACGGGCGCCAGCCACATCATTCCACAGCCGTCGCGCGCGGGGTTGGCACCGAGCGGGAATCCCGGCGGCAGGCCGCCGCGGCGGCGCCAGTACGCCCCCGCCAGGAAGCGGCCATCGGGGATGCCGCGATTCATGTTCAGCAGCGAACGGCCAAGGTCCACCTGCGCGGCCAGGCGGTTGCCCAGCCTGCCCTGTCCCAGCATGCGGGCGGCGGCGGCGCCCAGCGACAGCGCTTTCTCGTCAATGAAACGCAAGCGGGCAAACTTCGCGATCGCCTTGCGCAAGGCACTGCGTGCGTCGGCAACCTGGGCGCTGCGGCCGTAAAGGGCGGCCGACACGGTCCACGCCCCGATCCCGGCACGCTGGCACAAGCTGGTCCGCAACTGCGCGGGCAACGGCGGCCCTTGCGGCGCGAGCGCGTGCGGGAACACCATCCCGCCCGACAGCACGCGCAAGTCATTCCCGATATGCACGACACTGGACAAGGTGCCGTCCATGCGCAGCGGCCGTAGCGCATCGACCACGGCCGCGATGTCCTCGAACCGGGATACGCTCGCGACCAGGTGGCTTACCACTTGCGTTTGCGGCATCAGCCAGAAGCCGAGGCTGGTAACGATGCCGAAGTTGGACTGGGTGAACAGCCCGTCCAGCCACGGGCCGACCCCATAAGGGTAAAGGTGGGCGGCGGCGGCACGGGCGAAATGGCTGTAGCCGGTTTCCAGGGTATCGCCGTTGGCAAGCACGATGCGCATGCCGGCCACATGCAGGATGCGGTTGCCGTAAGGCGTGTGGCCAAAGCCGCGCTCGAGGATGTTGCCGACCAGGCTGGTATCCGGGCCGGCGCCGGTGCAGTCCATCCACAAGGGAAATCCAAGCTCGGCCAGCCGGCCGGCAAGCTGGCCCTGCGTGACGCCCGGCTCGATGACCGCATAGGCCAGCTCGCGATTGATGTCGAGGATGCGGTTCATGCCACCGAGGTCGACGATGACCTGGCCTTCACCGCAGGGATTGGCGTCGCCGTAGCCCCAGTTGCGCCCCGTGCTGATCGGATACAGCGGCAGCCCGAATTCGCTGGCGCTCCTCACCACGGCGACCACTTCCCCATGCGACAAGGGCCGCAGTACCGCCAGCGGCGCCACCGGCGCGGCCGAAGTGCTGGCCATGTACGGTCGGAGCTCGCTGGGCGCTGTCAGCACGCGGGCGGGGCCGAGCAGCAAGCGCCAGGCCTGTATTGCTGGATCGATGTGCTTCATGTCAGTCCCTTCCCTCGCGCAGGCGCACCGTGATACCGGCCTCGTCCAGCGGAGAAAAAAAGTAGGGATAAAAGGAGCGCTCGTTCGGCACCGATTCCATGCGCCCGCCGTACAGCCGGATCTGCTCCGTCATGTGCGACAGGTCCAGCCGCAGCAGCACGGCCGGTGCGCCCACCCGGCTGCAATGGCGCTCCGCCGCGGCATCGCGAAAGCCCAGCATGCGCTTGTAGAAGCGTACATGGCGTGGATTGACTTCGATCACATAATCCGTGCAGCCGTGCAGCTTATGGGCATAGACATAGGAAATGTGGATCAGCGCGGCGAACACCCGCATATTCACATTGCGGTCGATGGCCAGGCGCGCCGGCTCGCACAGGCGCCGCCCTTGCGACCGCAAGCCGGACAAGATGTCGCCAAAGTTTTCATCGGCCGGCAGTCCGATGGCGGGGTCATCCAGGCAGAGCGACATCGTGCCGACAGTTTCGCCCTGGCTATCGGCGGCCAGCGTAATGCGGTTGGGTTCGTGGGGCGCGTTGGGATCCACTTCGTAACCGCGCCAGCCGTACATTTTCTGCAAAAGCACGCTGGCCGCTTCGCGCTGGCCGACCGAATTGGCCAGCCGGATATGGAACAGTTGCTGGTCGATTGCATGCAGCGGCTGCTGGCCGCTGGCGTTCTCGTCAATCAACAAGGAAACAATGGTGTCGTCGTCCACGGTATGCCCTCCTATCGGAATGGGGCTTGGACGCACGGGCGGGCATAAGGTTCCGCCGCGTCGGATTTCTTTTCAGCGCCCGGACGCGCCCGGGGCGGCCTCGCTTGGCACGGATGCTGCTGGTACGAGCATGCCGGCAAACCCGCCGCAATCCAATCGGGAGATTCCTGCTATGACTACCTTCCGCAAGTCTGTTCTGGCAACTGCCGCCTTCCTGGCGGCCGGCATTGCCAGCATCCCGGCCCAGGCGTCCACGTTCGCCTCGGCCATCCTCGACATCAACAACTTCCGCCTGCTGCACTCGAACGGCACCGCCTACAGCACCACCGACTTCACGATCCTGCAAGGCACCAACGATGCGCACGCCACGGCATCGCTGAACGGCATCTTTAAGAACGGCACCTCATCGATCCCCATCCTGACCGGCACCCCCAACGTGCTGCAGCAGTGCGTGGGGGCAACGTGCCCGGTGCTGGGCAATAACGACTTCACGCCTTTCCCCTACCCTGGCCCGGTGCCGGGCACCTTCGGCTATGCCGACCAGGACCTGACCGGCGCCTCGATCACCATCGGCGCCCAGCCTGCCGGCGCGCGCGCCCGTACCCGCGCCGATGCATCGACGGCCCTGAATGCCATTGCCTCGGGCAACTCCGACGTCGGCACGTCCACCACTTTCCAGTTCACCCTTGGCGCGGCAGATACCATGACCGTGTCCTTCGACGCTTCCGCCTTTACCCAGGCCTACGTGTCCCCCGGATCCGGGCCGGATGCCAATGCCAACGCGCGCCTCTCTTGGTCCATCAATATCGTCGAACTGACCGGCCAGACCAGGATCTTCGACTTTGCGCCGGAAGCGCTGAACGCATTCAGCGTACGCAGCCGTACGGACGGCAGCCCCGGCATCCTGACCTACACCTTTGCCACCGTCCCGGGCACCCCGCTCACCAAGGTGTCGCCTTTGCTGACGGCAGGTACCAGCTACCAGATCACGATCCAGCACAACACGCTGGCCAATGCACTGCAGCAGGAATTGCCTGAACCGGACTCGCTGGCCGTGCTTGCGGCAGGCATGCTGGCCATGTCGGTCGCCCTGCGCCGTCGCAAATCCTGACCACTTCTTGACAGGGCTCAAGGATCGGGCGGGTTCGCCAGCCGGGCTGGAAACCCGCCCATATAATCCAGAAGACCGAGGCGTATCACCAGGGAGCGCAGCATGGAGCATCTTCTCAGCCAATTGCTGTCCAGCCTGAAAGGCATGTGGAAGCACCGCTGGGCCGGGTTCAGCGTGGCTTGGCTGGTCGTGCTGGCGGGCTGGGCCAAGGTCTATTCCCTGCCCAATGAATACCAGAGCACGGCACGGGTATTCGTCGACACGCAAAGCGTCCTGAAGCCGCTGATGGCGGGCATGACCAGCATGCCCAACGTCGAACAGCAAGTGGCCATCATGAGCAGGACCCTCCTCAGCCGTCCCAATATCGACCGCGTGCTGCGCATGGTCGACCTGGATGTGCGGACCGTGACGGCACGCGAGCATGACGCGATGGTCGACGACATGCTGAAGCGCATCCACATCAACGGTACCGGTACTTACGATATCTACACCATCAGCTACATGCAATCGGACCCGCGCCAGGTGCGAGACGTGGTGCAGGCCCTGCTGTCGATCTTCGTTGAAGGCAGCTTCAAAGGGAAAAAAGGCGATTCGGAGAAAGCGGTTCAGTTCATCGACGAGCAGATCAGGAATTATGAGGAACGCCTGCTTGCGGCAGAGAACCAGGTCAAGGAATTTCGCTTAAAACATAACTACATCCTGCCGCGCGAGGGACAGGATTACGGCGGCAAGCTGCTGTCGGCCAGCGAAGCGCTGGCCAGCGCCCAACTCGAGCTGGCCGAGGCGGAACAGGCGCGCAAGGCCATTGAAGCGCAATTTGGCGGCGATGAACCCCTGCTGGCCGCTGTCGGCGCGCCAGGCGATGCGTCCGAACTCGACTCGAGGATCAGTGCCCTGAACAAAAACCTCGACGCCTTGCGCATGCAATATACCGACCAGCATCCCGATGTTGCCGCGGCCCTGCGCCTGGTCGCCCAGCTCGAAGAGAAACGGCAGCAAGAGCGCCTGAAGCAGCCGGAACCAGGCGATACAGCCCGCCAGTATAGCCCCTTGTTCCAGCAAATGAAGGTGGCGCAGGCCGAAGCGGAAGCGCGGGTAGCGGCGCTGCACGCCCGTGTCGAGGCCATGCAGCGCCGCCAGTCGCAGTTGCAGGAACAGCGCAATGCCGTACCGGAGCTCGAGTCCCAGTTGGGCCAACTGACGCGCGACTACCAGGTCAACAAAGAGAACTATGAAAAGCTGATTGCCCGCCGCGAGGCGGCCAAGCTGTCGGGGGAGTTGACAACGACCACAGAGATGATGAGCTTCAAGATCATCGATCCCCCCACCATGCCGCTGCGCCCGATTGGTCCTAACCGCGCCCTCTACTACAGCGCAGTCCTCGCCGCCGGCCTGCTGGGCGGGGCCGCGGCCGCACTGGGCCTGGCGGAATTGCGCCCTACTTTCCTGAGTCCTGCCGAGCTGCGGGCAAAGACCGGCCTGCGCGTCCTCGGCACCATTGGCATGAACTGGACCGACGATGAAAAACTGCGCCATGCACGCGACCGCCTGGGCTTCAGTGCCGGCAGCGCCTGCCTCTTGCTCGGCTATGGCGGCGTGATGGCCTTTACCTTGTTCTACCAGTAAACGGAGCTCCCATGCAATTGCCGCCCACTTTATTGGAAGTTGTCCCGCCTGCCGAAACGGGCTATGCCGACATCAACCTGGTCAGGATGCGGCAACGGGGCATGGTCACCCACGAGAGCGGCCGCACCTCGGTCGCCGAGGACTTTCGGATCGTCAAGCGCCACCTGCTGAACGATGCGCGCTGTACCGGGGCCAACGCTATCCCGCATGGCAACCTGGTGGTCGTCACCAGCGCCCTGCCTGGCGAGGGAAAGACGTACTGCGCCGTCAACCTGGCCATGAGTATCTCGATGGAAAAGGATGCCAGGGCGCTCTTGGTGGATGCGGACGTGGCACGCCCCTCGGTGCTGAAAGTGCTCGGCCTCCAGGCGGAACGTGGATTGATGGATGTGCTGCTGGACGGCAGCATCGAACTGTCGGACGTCATCCTGCGCACCAACGTCCCTTCCCTGAGCCTGCTTCCCTCCGGCCCGGCCAGCCGGCATGCGACCGAGCTCCTTGCCAGCCGCAACATGAGCCGCCTTCTCGAAGAACTGGCCAGCCGCTATCCTGACCGGATCATCGTGTTCGATTCGCCGCCCTTGCTCCTGACCACGGAGGCGAGCGTGCTGGTTTCGCAAATGGGACAGGTGGTCATGGTGGTTGAGGCCGAGACCACCACGCAGTCCGCGGTGCAAGCTGCGCTGCAGCGCATCGAGCATTGCCGGCACGTGAACCTGGTCTACAACAAGTCGCACGCGTTTCCCGGCGCCCAATATTACGGGTACTACGAATGATCGATGCCGCGGCCATTGGCGTGCTGCTCTTGTGCGCCTACATCTTGCATAAGGTGCGCAACATGCATCTGCTGGTGCATGCGATGAAGGACGACTCGCGGCAAGAGCATGCCTCGCTCTTCCGCCAGCTGGAAGCTTTGCAGGGACTGTATATCAGCCTGGGACTGCAGCGCGCCTTGCCCTTGACGCGCGGCTGGGCAGCCTCGCCGGACTTCCTGCAGGAGCTGGCCGCGCATGCCCTTGACGAGAAGCCTTTGTGCGTCGTCGAATGCAGCAGTGGAACGTCGACCCTGGTGCTGGCGCGCTGCATGCAGATCAACGGCGCCGGCAAGGTGTACAGCCTGGAGCACGATCCCGCGTATGCCCGCCGCACCCGCCGGCAACTGGAGCTGCATGGGCTGGCCGATTGGGCGACCGTGCTCGACGCGCCCCTGTTGACGCAAACCTTCGGCGACAGCCAGCAGCCCTGGTACGATTGCAGCGGACTGGCGACCGGCCAGGCCATTGAGATGGTCGTGATCGATGGACCGCCTCAGGCCACCAGCGAAGCCGCCCGCTATCCGGCAGGTCCCATTCTCTTCCCGCGCATGGCGCCCGGGGCGGCGATCTTCCTGGACGATGCCATGCGGCCCGGCGAACGCGCTGCCTTGCAGCGCTGGGCGGCCGAATTCCCGGAATTGGAGATCAGTTCACTTCCCTGCGAAAAAGGGGCCGCCATGCTGCGCTACCGGCCACGCATGTGAAGTTCATGCGGCGTTGGCAGGCAACAGCTCCCGATAGCAGCCGGCCACCTGGCTTGCTACACGCTGCCAGGTAAACTGTTCGACCATAGACTGCACACTGGTGCGTTCCGGCGGCCGCGAGGCCAGGCTGACGATGGCCTCGCGCTGGCCCGCCCGGTCGTTCCAGGCGACTTTACGCAGTATCGCTTCCGCACCATTGAGTTGCAGGGCGCTGTCCTGCGTCATCACGACCGGCGTGCCGGCAGCCAGTGATTCGAGCACGGACAGGGGAAAGATTTCTCCCTGGCTTGGCAAGGCCACCACCGAGGCGGCAGCATAGGCACTGGCCAGGAGCGGGTCTTCGTGGTCCAGGGCACCGAGCCAGCGCGTCCACGGAGACTTCAAGATGTTTTGCAGGTAGTCGTGGTCTTCACGCGCAACCGGGCCAATCATGACCAGGGGCAGCTCGCTGCCTTCCAGCGCCTGGGCCAGGCTAAGCTGGTTCTTGTAGGACGAAACTGCCCCCACTGCCAAGACAAATGGCCCGACAATGCCGGTGCGGTGACGGAACAAGTCGCCGTTGGCGGTGAAGAACTTGCGGCTGATCCCATTGGGGAAGACGCGGATCTTCGCGCGATCGGTCAGGAACCCGTTGACGATCGCCTCCTTTTCCGCGTCACCAAGCGCGATCACGAGATCGGCGAGCTGCAGTGCGCGCTTTGTCTGCGCATAGCTGGTCTGCAGGTTGTACGAACAGATGCGCCCCGCAAGGCGGTCAGCCACCCTTGCGCGGAAGCCGGCGTTGCGGTTCCAGGTGGGAGACACCAAAGGCGACAGCACCACCGGCAGGCCCAGTTCCACTGCAGATTCCACCACACGGAAGTTCCCATTAAAAGCAGAGAAAACGTGTATCAGGTCGAAGTCGGTTAATCGCTGGCGCGCCGGGTCGACCAGTTCGGCCGAGAGCGAAGCATCCAGGTGGTTTAACGCCGATACCGTCTCGCGCACCTGCACCTGCAGGCCGCCCTCACGCTGGAACAGCATGGGATACGACAGGATTCCGATGCGCATAGCTTCCTCCCTTATTGCTGCCACGCCTCCCGGCGCAGGAAACTGGCCAGGGGATGCTGCTGCAGCCAGATTGCCAGTCCCCAGCCCAGCGCTCCCGCACCGGCGCCAGCCAATAGATGCACGGTGCCGGCCTCATTGCGTACAGTCGCAAGGACCAGCATGCCTGGCAAGGTAGCCGCAGCGGTAGCCAAGGCGCTCTTGCGTACGGCCAGGAGCAGGCCTGCAAGCTCCAGTCCGTACAAGCTGCGAAGCGAGCGCAACACGAGCAGGCTGCGCAGGACCAGGCTAAGGGCAACAGCCGTTGCCAGCCAGGGCAATCCCGCCAGTCCGGCCGGTACCAGCAGCGCCACGCGGCCAAGGACCGCCAGCGCGTCGATCCTTGCCTGTTCTCCGATATGGCCGGTAGCGACCAGGAGGTAGCGCCCCATACTGAACATGCTATACAGGGCGGCAGCACCGCACATGATCCGGATCAAAGGTACGCTGGCTAGCCACTGATCTCCGTACAGCAGCTGCACCAGCGGTCCTGCAAACAGTCCGGCGAACATGAAGAAGGGCCATGACAAGGCAGTGATGCAGCTGGCTGCCGAAACGTATGCCTGCAAGGGATCGCCGCCTTCGCGGGCCTGCCTTGCAAACAGCGGAAAAATTATCGGAGAAACGGCGCTGGTGACTGCCTGGTTAAAGAGCGAGAGCACAGATTGCGCCTTGCCAAGCAAAGCCACTTGCTCCGGCCCGAGCAGTTTTCCCGCCACCAGTTCGGGCGCCACCACGCCAACTTCATCGATCGCATTTCCGCTGACCGCCAGCGCACCCGGCCGCACCAGGGCGCCAACGCCGCGCCAGGCGGGACGCCAGGCCATCCCGGCGGGTTGCTGGGCGAACGCAGCAAGAAAGCCGGCCAGGGTAGCGGCAAGGCTGCCCCAGGCCAGGGCGCATGGTCCCAGGCCCGCTGCGGCCAGGGCAATCGTTGCCGCGCATTGCGTTCCGCTGTAAAAGACAGAGATACTCAACAGGGCACCGGCACGCATCTCGCGGCGCAACAGCGCGGTAACCTGCGAGGAAAACGGAACCAGCACGAAATTCAGCGACAGGATGCGCAAGACCGGGACCAACCCTGGCTGCCGATAGAAAGCGGCCAGCGGCCCCGCCAAAGCTGCCAGTAGCAACGCGAGTCCCCATCCCATTGCAATGGAAATGGCCAGCAAGGCGCGCTGTTCCTCGATCGACAAGAAGCGCCGGGCCACCAGCAACTGGCCCGTACCCAGGTCGCGGAATACCTGTGCCAGGCCGGCCAGCACTGCGGCGATTGAATAGACGCCTATTTCTGCCGGCGACAGGAGCCGCGCCAGAACGATTGAGGAAGCCAGGGCGAGCAAGGCTTGCAGGTATTTCTCCGCAAAGCCAAAAGCGAAATTGCGCACAATTCCGCGCATATCATGTCAACCCTGCGTAGAAAGCCTCGACTTGCGCACTAATCACTGGGACAGCATAGCGCGCCTCCACTTCGGCCCTGCCCTGCCGGCCCATTTCAGCACGGCGTGCGGGATCGTCAAGCAATGCTGAAATTGCATCGACAGCATGGTCGATATCACCGGGCGTAAGCAGCAGCCCGCCTGCGCATCCCTGCAAGATATCCTCGCTGCCCGGCACCCGTGTCGCCAGGGCTGGAACACCGCACGCCATCGCCTCGATCGTCGCAATGCCAAAGCCTTCCCGGCGGCTGACCAGCAGGTGCAGGTCCATGGCCGGCACGATCGATTCGACCTGGGCCTGGAACCCAGCGAAAATGACTCGCCGCGTCAAGCGCTGGCGCCGCACCAGGTCGCGCAGGCTCGATTCCATGGGTCCGGTCCCCACAAGGAGCAGTTTGAGGTGAGGCCTCGACCTGGCCAGGTGGGCGAAGATCGCCAGCAGTTCCTCGGGACGCTTCTGCGCCGACAAACGCCCGACGCTGCCAATCACTTCGTCGCTGTCGGCAATACCCCATTGGCGCCGCGCGGCCGCCCGCCGGCGCAAAGATGGCTGGAAGCGCCGCACGTCAACACAGTTCGGGATGACCGCGAGGCGCACATCGGCCGGCAGCCACTGGCGGTACAGCGCCAGGAAATGCTTCATCGCCGAATCGGAAACCGCATACACGCCCCTCACCCCCGACATTGCACGTTGCAGCAGGCCGCGCTGCCATTCATTGAACTCCGTCAGGGGGAATGCATTGTGGACGCTGATGACGGCCGGCACGCCGCAGTGCTGTGCCAGCCACAGGGCGCTGGCGCCATAGGTGGTCCAACAGAATGCCACGTGCACGAGGTCCGGCCGCAGCTTGCGCAGTGCCGGGGCCGAAAACACCATCGCCCGCAAGCGGTTCAGGCGGCGCCATGGCCACTCTTCCAGCAGGGGCGGAACATTCAGGTCGGCCAGTTCGACGCATTCATCCTGCGCCGATTGGCGCCAGCGCTCATCGCCGGCGTAGCGAGGCGGCGCCAGCACGCAGTCGTAGCCAACCCCTTTGAGGAAGCGGGCCTCGTCAAGCATGCGCAGCTCCATGCCGCCGAGCTCGCCAGAAAAGCTGGTCAGCAGGATACGCCTGCTGCCCGCGCGCCTGGTTGCGGCAGCGGCCTCTGCAATATATCCGCCAAGATAAGCCAATTCCCAGCGGCGCTGGAAAATGCGCTCCGGCTGCCGCAGCACCATGGCCGCGCCAAGGCCACACAATTCCTCCACATATTTGCGCAACATCCAGCGCGGCGCCCCAAACAACTCCGGGAACTGGCCCGGCCTGGTCAAACGGCACGCGCCCCGGCCATAACGCCGGGCGCGCGCGATGACCCAGAGGGGCGTTAATTGCACCGGCCGAATGTGGTGGGCAACCCGCGCTGCAGGACAAAACCAGGACTGGAATCCTGCCCCCTCGAGCAAGCGGGTGAAACTCACCTCTCCCCCCATCGCATACTCGCCTGCCGCCGGCCCGATCGATTCGTCGAAGCGGTAGCCGTGGCGGAAGACCTCACCGCGCACCGCCATATTGGCGCCCCAGACAAGTCCCGGATAGACCGGTCCTTCAGGCAGTTTGGGATCGGTCAGGCCATAGGTCAGGCCACAAGGCACCAGCCGCAACAGCCACTCCGGCGGCGTCTCGCTCCAGTCGGGAACAATGCTGCCGCCGAATACCGCAAAGCCCTGGCGTTCGGTTGCGGCATCGGCGTAGCGCAGGAGCCAGTCACGCTCCGGCGTGGCGTCATCGTCGGTAAAGACGAACAGGCGTGTTTCGGGTCCTTTGAGGGCCAGTGCCAGGCCGTGGTTCAGGGCTGCGTTCTTGCCGCGCCTGGGTTCGTAAGCGTAGTGCAGCGGCAGGCGGCTCGCATAGGACAACAGCAATTCGCGCGTGCCGTCGTCGCTGCCGTTGTCCACCACCAGCAGCCGCCAGCCTTCCTCCGGGCTATGCAGCTGGGTGTACGCGTCAAGCACCTGGGGCAAGGTGCGCGCACCATTGAACGTCGCCATCAGCACAGTCAGCATGATGTTTCCTCCCTGGAGGTCCCAGTCTATGCAAGGCGCCGGCACAGGCGCTTGCGCTAGCTCAAAGACCCGGCGCGAAGCTTTGCTGTAATGGCATCATGCCCACGCACATTCTCCATACCGTCTCGGAACTCGGCTTCGTCAATGCCGCCTGGTACGCCCTGGCGCGGGCATTGGGCTGCCTCGGGCTGCATATGTGGCGCTACCAGTTCGTTGCGCAGCGCGTCGCCACCACTGCCGTGCGCAGCGTGCCTGGCAAGCTGGTAATGCGGCCGGTTTCAAGCATGGCCGACCTGCCGTCCCAGTATCCCCGGCCACCCGAGATAGCGGCTGCGCGTTTCCGCCAGGGCGGCTGCAGCATCGCGGCCTGGAAAGGCGGCGACCTCGCCGCAATCCTGTGGTACCAGTTCGGGGCTTACGAAGAAGACGAAGTGCGCGCGCGCTACTGCCTGCCCTCGCCCCGCTCCTGCTGGGATTACGACGTTTTTGTGCAGCCGCAGATGCGCCTGGGAACAGCCTTCTGCCGCCTTTGGGACGAGGCGCACCGGCAGATGCACGCGCGCGGGATCCAATGGACCTGCAGCCGGATATCCGCATTCAATCCGGGTTCGCTGCGCGCACACCGGCGCCTCGGTGCCGTCCCTCTCGGCAGCGCGACCTTCCTGGTAGCGGGCCAATGGCAACTGATGATTGCCAGCCGTCGCCCCTACATTCACCTCTCTGGCGGCCCCCATTCGCGGCCGCAGCTTGTATTCGATACCAGGCCGCTCGAACACGGAGAACAGCGATGCCAGCCTACCTGATCCTGCTTGCAGCGCTCGCTGCCGACTGTCCGCCCTTCACCAAGGGCAGCACCGGCGGCGATTACAACAACACGGAAGACGCCAAAGGCCTGTCCGTGGTCGAAACCTTCCATTTCGGCCCGCAAGTGGAGTCCCTGCAGCGCGGGATGACGGGTACCCTTGGCGGCGATATCGGCTATACGCTGGAGCATTTCCCCAACCATCCGCGCGCCCTGGCGGCGATGGCGCGCCTGGGCCTGCGGCTGAAGAAACCCCAGGCGCCCGGCGCGGCCCACGCGGTCGATTGCTACTTCCAGCGCGCCATAGCATTCGTCCCCGAAGACGGCGCCGCACGCGCACTGTACGGCGCCTACCTTTTATCGCTACGGCGCGAAGGCGATGCGATCGAACAGCTGCAGGCCGCGCTCAAGTCACAGCCCGGCAATGCGGCCGCCTGGTACAACCTCGGCCTGGCGCGGGTACGCCAAAAGGACTGGCCGACGGCGCGCGATGCAGCACACAAGGCCTATGGCCTTGGCTTCCCGCTCCCAGGCCTGCGGCAGCAGCTGAAAACAGCGCGCGAATGGCGCGAGCCAGAGTCACTTGATCCCGTGGTGGCTCATTAAGTCGTACAGCGTGGGACGACTCACACCCAGCAATTCGGAAGCACGCGCAATATTGCCTCCGGTGCGCGCCAGCGCTTTCACCATTACCCGGTATTCAGCGGCGTTGCGCGCGTCGCGCAGATCGATGTTTTCCGCCTGGGGCGCGCCGGGAGGCAAGCCGAGGTCCTCCAGCGTGATATGGGGTCCCTCGCTCATGATCGCCGCCCGCTTGACGCAGTTTTCGATCTCCCGCACATTGCCCGGCCAGCCATATGCCTCTATCGCGGCCAGGGCATCCGGGTGGAACGGCAAGGCGGGACGCCCCTCGGCCTGCAGGAACCGGTGGCGGAAGTGCTGCGCCAGCAGGACCGCATCGCCGATTCGCTCGCGCAGCGGCGGCACGACCAGCACGATTTCACTCAGGCGGTAGAACAGGTCTTCCCGAAACCGTCCCTCATCTACCATGGCCTTCAGGTTGCGGTGCGTGGCGCAGACAATCCTGACATCGACTGCGATTTCACTGCGGCCGCCCAGGCGCTCGATCACGCGCTCCTGCAGGAAACGCAGCATCTTTGCCTGTAGCGGCAAGGCCATGTCGCCGATTTCATCGAGGAAGAAAGTGCCACCGGCTGCCAGCTCGATCTTCCCCAGCGTTTGCCGTTCGGCGCCGGTAAACGCGCCTTTTTCGTAGCCGAACAACTCACTTTCCAGCAAGTGTTCGGGAATCGCAGCGCAGTTGATGGCCACCATGCGCCGATCGTGGCGCGAGCTGAGCTGGTGCAGCCCGCGCGCGAGAACCTCCTTGCCGCTGCCGGAAGCGCCCATCAGCATCACCGTCGCGGAACTCGGAGCGACCTTTTCGATGCTTCGGCACACGCGCAGCATGCCCGGGTCGCGCGTGACCAGCCCAGCCAGCGGCGAATCGGCTTCGGTCTGCAGCATGCGCCGGTTGTCTTGCTGGACGCCGTGCAGGAAGAACGCACGGTCAGCCATCAGGCGCAGCATCTCGCCGTCCAGCGGCTTCTGGTGGAAATCGTAGGCCCCAAGCGCCATCGCTTTCAGCACGTTCTCCCGATCCTGGTTGCCGGACAGGACAATCACCTTGGTATCGGCAGCGATTGCCAGCATCTGCTGCAGCAACAGCAAGCCTTCGCTTGCGCTGTCAGGTTCCGGCGGCAGGCCCAGGTCCATCGTCACCACTGCCGGCTGGTGCCGGCGCAACTGCCCGAGGGCGGCATCGCGGTTGGCCGCAAACACCACCTCATACGTGTCCAGGGCCCAGCGCAACTGCTTCTGCAGGCCCAGGTCGTCCTCCACCACGAGCAGCTTTTTCTTGGTCATGAGCCCATGATGCAGCATGCCGCCAGTGGGGCTTTTGAGGCAGCGCAACGGCAAATAGTTTATATTGTTGCCTATTACGCGAAAAAACAGCCCGAAACACCATGAAATTCGACGTTGTGATTGTCGGCAGCGGCCTGGCCGGCCTCTCTGTTGCACTCCACCTGGCGGAAAGCCGCAAAGTAGCCATCATCTCCAAACGTGCCCTGCTCGATGGCGCCAGTAACTGGGCCCAAGGCGGCATTGCCGCCGTGCTCGATTCCGGCGACAGCCACGAGCAGCATATTGCCGATACCCTGGTGGCCGGCGGCGGCTTATGCGACGAAGGCGCGACCCGCTTTATCGTCGAGCACGGCCGCGAGGCCATCGAATGGCTGATCGGCCTTGGCGTGCCCTTTACCCGCGACGAGAACGCGGAACTGGGTTTCCACCTGACCCGTGAAGGCGGCCATAGCCAGCGGCGCATCATCCATGCGGCCGACGCCACCGGCCATGCCGTGCAGGTCACGCTGGAAGAAAAAGTGCGGGCGCATCCGAATATCAGCCTGTTCGAGCAGCACTGCGCGATTGACCTGATCACCACCGACAAGCTGGGCCCGCGCCCGGCCAATTCGCAGCCGCGCTGCCACGGCTTGTATGTACAGGACGTGACCACCGGCCAGGTGCATACCGTCACCGCGGAACACACAGTGATGGCAACCGGCGGCGCCGGCAAAGTCTACCTGTACACCACCAATCCCGATACCGCGAGCGGCGACGGCATTGCGATGGCCTGGCGTGCCGGTTGCCGCGTGTCGAATATGGAGTTCATCCAGTTCCATCCGACCTGCCTGTACCACCCTTACGCCAAATCCTTCCTGATCACGGAGGCGATCCGCGGCGAAGGCGGCTTGCTCAAGCTGCCGCCGGAAGCGGGTGCCGCCGCCGGCCAGCGTTTCATGCTGGCCCACGACGAACGCGCCGAACTGGCGCCGCGCGACGTGGTGGCGCGCGCCATCGACTTCGAGATCAAGAAACGCGGCCTCGATTACGTGCACCTGGATATCAGCCACAAGCCGGCCGAATTCCTGATCGAGCACTTCCCGACCATCTATGCGCGCTGCCTGGAGCTGGGCATCGACATTACCAAACAGCCGATTCCTATCGTGCCTGCAGCGCACTATACCTGCGGCGGCGTGGTGACCGACCTGTTCGGCCGTACCGACCTGCCCGGCCTGTACGCGGTAGGCGAAACAGCCTGCACCGGCCTGCACGGCGCCAACCGCCTGGCCAGCAACTCCCTGCTCGAATGCGTGGTGATTGGCCGCGCCTGCGCCCAGGACATTCTTGCCAAAGACAAGGAAAGCACGCCCTACCTGCCGGACTGGGACGAAAGCCGCGTCACCGACGCCGACGAGGAAGTGGTCATCGCCCACAATTGGGATGAACTGCGCCGCTTCATGTGGAACTATGTGGGCATCGTCCGCACCACCAAGCGCCTGGAGCGCGCCCAGCACCGGATCGCGCTGCTGAAAGAGGAAATCGACGAGTACTACCGCCATTTCCGCATCACCAGCGACCTGCTGGAATTGCGCAACCTGGTGGAAGTGGCATCGCTGATCGTCAACAGCGCGCTGCAGCGCCGCGAAAGCCGGGGCCTGCATTTCAGCCGCGACTACCCGGCTACCCTGCCGAAGGCGCTGCCGACCGTGCTGACGCCGGAGCGCCGCTAAGGCACATTCACTTCGTGCCTTAAGCCGAGGCGCCGCAACTCCCCGCTCTCGACCATGCGCTGGAATTCCGCATCGAATTCCTTGCGCAGCGCGTCGCCAGCGGGACGCTTCGGAAAGGCGAAATAGCCTTCCTGCACTTCGATCACGCGCGGTAGCATGGCGACCTGGCCGGACAGCCCCAGCCTGCCCAGCACCGGCTCGGTATTACGGCGGTTGCTGGCAAACATCTGGGCATGCTGCGCCGCCAGCATCTTCAGGCCGCTATCGACGCTGTTCACGACATCGAGGCGAAGTTGTGGGCGCGCCTTGTCGAACGACGCGCCGTAGGACCAGCCATTGACAATAGCGATGCGTTGCTCGGAAAGCGCAGCATAGTCCCCGCTCCAGTCCTGCATCGTTCCTTTGCGGACGTAGAACACCATCTGGTCCTGGTAAAACGGCAGGCGTGAAAACGACATGAGCTGCTGCCGTTCCAAAGTCTTGTAGGGGCCGACCAGGATATCGGCCTTGCCCTGGGCCACAAGGGCCTGGGCCCGAGCCCAGGGATAGAGCTCGAAAACGGCGCGATGTCCAAGGCGCTCGGCGATCAGGCGCACGACTTCCGGCCCCAGGCCGACGATTTCGCCTTCCTGGCCGCGCTCATAAACGCGCTCGAAATGGGTGCCGATCACCAGCAGGTCGCGGGCGGCCGCCGGCAGGCAGCAAAGCAAGGCGAAGATTGCAGCAGCAAATTTGCGCATGGATTCTCCTTGGGTGCATCCCTATGATAGCATTTCCCAATGACATATCCAGCCACACTGCGGGCCGCCACGACAGCCGATATCCCGGCCATGGAGGCCCTGATCCGGCGTTCAGGAATCGAGCTCAGTAAGGGATTCTATACGGACGAACAGGCCGCTGCGGTGACCCGCCATGTATTCGGGGTGGATTCGCAATTGGTGGACGATGGCACCTACTTCGTCATCGAGCGCGATGGCCGGCTTCTGGCCTGCGGCGGCTGGAGCAAACGCGCGACGCTCTTCGGCGGCGACCAGCACAAGTCGGGGCCTGACCCATTGCTCGACCCGGCTACGCAGCCGGCCCGCATCAGGGCCTTCTTCGTCGATCCATCGGTACCGCGCCAAGGGCTGGGCCGCATGCTCATGGAGCACTGCGAACGCGAGGCAGCTGCCGCTGGTTTCCTGGCCATGGAACTTGCTGCAACCATGCCGGGAGTGCCGCTTTACACTGCCTGCGGTTTTGAATCCATCGAAGATTTCGCGCTTGCCCTGCCCGGCAACGTCGCAGTACCGTTGTCGCGCATGCGCAAGCGCATTGCCTGACCAGTGCCTTAGCTATTGAAGCCCTTGCCCTCCGCCGCCAGCCCGGCCAGCAGTGGGGCCGGCTTCCAGGCTTCGCCGTGGCGGCCCCTGGCGAATTTCTCAATGGCGCCCAGCACGTTGACCAGGCCGACGGTGTCCGCGTAGAACATCGGTCCACCACGGTACAGCGGGAAGCCGTAGCCGGTCAGGTAGACCATATCGATGTCGGAGGCACGCAAGGCAATGCCCTCCTCCAGGATCAAGGCCCCCTCGTTCACCAGCGCGTAAATCAGGCGTTCGACAATTTCCTGCTCGCTGACCTTGCGGCGCTCAACACCGATATCGGCCGAATGCCTGGCGATCATCTCGTTCACGACCGTACTTGGGTACGCCTTGCGGTCGCCTTCCTTATAGTCATACCAGCCGGCACTGGTCTTCTGGCCGAAACGGCCCATTTCGCACAGCAGGTCGGCAGTCTTCGAATACACCACTTCCGGTTTTTCGACATAGCGGCGTTTGCGGATGTACCAGCCGATATCGTTGCCTGCCAGGTCGCTCATGCGGAACGGCCCCATCGGGAAACCAAACTTTTCGATTGCCTTGTCCACCTGCTCCGGCGTAGCGCCTTCTTCGAGCAGGAAGCCGGCCTGGCGGAAGTATTGCTCGATCATGCGGTTGCCGATAAAGCCGTCGCAAACACCGGAAACCACGCCGGTCTTCTTCAGCTTTTTCGACAACGCCATGGTGGTGGCCAGCACGTCCTTGCCCGTTGCCTTGCCACGCACTACTTCCAGCAGTTTCATGACGTTGGCGGGACTGAAGAAATGCGTCCCGACGACGTCTTGCGGACGGCTGGTGAAGGCAGCGATCTTGTCCAGGTCCAGCGTCGACGTGTTGGAGGCCAGGATCGCACCTGGCTTCATGACCTCGTCCAGCTTGCGGAATACGGATTCCTTCACACCGATATCCTCAAACACCGCTTCGATGACGATGTCAGCGTCCGCAATACTTGCATAGTCAAGGGTGCCATTGATCAGCGCCACGCGTTGGTCGAATTTTTCCTGCGTCAGCTTGCCCTTTTTCAAGGTGTTCTCATAGTTCTTGCGAATCGTAGCCAGGCCCTTGTCGAGCGCTTCCTGCTTCGTTTCGAGCAGCAGTACCGGAATGCCGGCATTGGCAAAATTCATTGCAATGCCGCCGCCCATGGTGCCGGCGCCGATTACGGCAGCCTTGCGGATTTCCCGAACCGGGGTATCCGGCGGCACATCGGGGATCTTGCTGGCGGCACGCTCGGAAATGAACGCATGGCGCAGCGATTTGCATTCGGTGGTCTGCATCAGGTGCAGGAAACGCTCGCGTTCGAATTTCAGGCCTGCCTCAAACTCCATCGTCACGGAAGCCGCCACGGTCTCCAGGCATTCCAGCGGCGCCGGGAACGGCCCCGCAACAGCTTTCACCGTATTGCGGCTGAATTGCAGGAATGCCTCATGATTCGGGTAATCGACCTTGCGGTCCCGTACTTTCGGCAAAGGGCGAACGTCCGCGATACTTCCTGCAAACGCCTTCGCCTCGGCAATCAAGTCGGCCCCTGCAGGCAGCAATTTGTCAAACAGCGCTGTGCCTGCAAGCTTTTCCGACAACACTGGCGTACCAGATACGATCATGTTCAGCGCCATTTCCAGGCCAAGCACGCGCGGCAAACGCTGGGTACCGCCGGCCCCCGGCAACAGGCCCAGTTTCACTTCAGGCAAGGCGATCTGGGCGCCCGGAAGGGCTACGCGGTAATGGCAGCCAAGGGCCAGCTCAAGGCCCCCGCCCATTGCGACCGAATGGATCGCCGCCACGACCGGTTTGCTGCAACCTTCGACTGCGCGTATCAGGCTGTGCAAGGTCGGCTCGGTCAGCGCCTTGGGTGAATTGAATTCCTTGATATCGGCGCCACCAGAGAAAGCTTTCCCCGCGCCAGTCAGCACAACCGCCTTGACACTGCCGTCTTCCTGCGCCCGGCGGATGCCTTCGATGGCGGCGGTGCGTGTCGCCAGGCCAAGCCCGTTGACCGGAGGGTTATTCAGCGAAATGACAGCGATAGAATCTTGGACTACGTAATCTGCGCTCATGGGTTGTCTCTTCTTTCTTGGTGTGGTGGCGATAGCGAGAAGTTACTATAACCCACAAATCGAACGATCGTGCGCTTTCTTCTCATCAGATTGTGGCGAATTATATAACCGCAGCTCTTTTTCATAATCAGCCCATGAAATCGGGCTTGGCATGGGTTAATTGACCGAATAATATCTCCCACTGCAATAACTCGTAAGTGATGGATACCGGGTAGTTCTCGTTTCTTTGATCAATTCAAGAGAGGGACTCGCACCATGAAAACTATCATCACGCTTTCCGTTGTAATTGCCGCCACCTTCGCAGGACAGGATGCCAGCGCCGCACAGCCGGAATCATTCGCTACAGGGCGAATTCTTGTCGAGCCCCGCGCCGGCCTGGCCATGGACGAGATGTCGAAAGTCTTCAAACAGAACGGTGGTCAGAAAGCCCGCAAGCTTGGCCTGAGCAATATCCACATCCTTGAAGTGCCCGCCGGGTCCGAGCGGGCCATGGTTGACAAGCTGAAGCGCAATCCCCAGTTCAAATTCGCCGAACTCGACCAGATGGTCCCAATCGCCGCCACCGCCAATGACCCCTATCTCGGCAGCGAGTGGCACATCAACAAGATTGCAGCCAACCTTGCCTGGGATATCACCCAGGGCAGTGGTGTCACCATCGCGATTCTTGATTCGGGCATAGATTCCGCCCACGCCGACCTTGCCGGTAACATCGTCGGCGGCTACAACAGTTACGACAACAATACCAACACCGCCGACGTGTGCGGCCACGGCACCAAGGTTGCCGGCTCCGCCGCGGCTGTGACCAACAATGCGCTCGGCGTGGCAGGCGTCGCCGGACGTGCCAGGATCATGCCGATCCGTATAGCATTCGTCAGCTCAGGCTCTTGCTATGCCTATTTCTCGACCATGGCCAGCGGACTGACCTGGGCAGCCGATCATGGCGCCAGGATTGCCAACATCAGCTATGCCAGTGTGCCCGCCAGTTCGGCAGTAGCGAGCGCAGCGACTTACCTGCGCAGTAAAGGCGGCCTCCTGTTCGTGTCAGCCGGAAATTACAACCGCGACGAAGGATTTACACCGACCACCACCATGATCCCGGTGTCGGCTACCGCTTCAAACGACACTCGCGCCAGCTTTTCAAGCTATGGCGCTTTCGTCGCGTTGGCGGCCCCGGGTGCGGGGATTTACACCACAGTTAAAGGAGGCGGTTATGGCGGCGTCAACGGTACCTCGTTCGCGAGCCCTATCGCGGCGGCCGTCGGCGCACTCGTGATGTCCGCCAACCCTGCGTTGACCGCCGACCAGGTACAGGACATCCTGTTCAATACGGCAGTCGACCTTGGGACGGCCGGCCGTGATATTTATTTCGGCTTCGGCCGGGTCAATGCCGCTGGCGCGGTCGCCGCGGCCTTGGCAGTCCCGGCGCCGGACACCCTCCCTCCCAGCATCGCCATCACAAACCCTGTGGCCAACAACACAGTATCCGGCCTGGTTGTGCTTGACGTGACCGCTTCCGACAACAAGGCTGTAGTCCGAGTCGACCTGAAAGTGAATGGGAATCTAGTTGGATCCGACACCTCTTCGCCTTTCGGCTTCAGCTGGAATTCCACTGGTGTTGCCAACGGTATCAACAACCTCGTAGCGGTCGCCTATGATGCAGCCGGAAACGCCGGTTCATCCAATACCGTTCAAGTGAATGTCGCCAATAGCCCGGTCAAGTAATTCGGCCCCTCTTTTCGCTATATAAGCCCGGTCGCCGCCGGGCTTTTTTATTTAAAAACATTATTGTGACTACGCACTTAGTAGTAACTTAAAGAAATACTTCAAGTCATTGAATTAACTAATGTTTCCAAAATTCCAGACTTAATTGCGACATTCAAAAAAATTTTAAAATTCCGCTTGCCATGCGGCAATTAGCTGATTATAGTTCCGTACAGCAAGATCTGATAAGGGCAAACCGCGGGAAACTGCGGGACGCAAAGTCATCGGTCTAAAGGGCTTCGGCTCCATGACGGCAGGACTGCCA
>CBHREK010000048.1:0-19494 GCA_966077345.1 uncultured Duganella sp. | reverse complement strand
GGCGTACAAGGCCATGAGGCATGGCGCGCGGTACGTGGAAGTGGACGAACGCTTTACCACCCAGACCTGCTCGAATTGTGGTGCACTGCCCGATTCGAGGCCGAAGGGTATCGCAGGCCTTGGAATAAGAGAGTGGGAATGTAGCGAATGCGGTGTGGTGCATGATCGTGATCGTAATGCTGCGTTAAACATTCTCCGTCGCGGACGTGCGACGCTGGAAGCAGGAATTCCCGCCCTTTAGGGCGGGGGGGACGTCAATGTAGTTCCTCGTCCATTGAGTTTGAGGGTTCGGCATGCTGGTAAACCAGGGCTACGTTGAGGACGCCTGGCAGGGCCCGGATGGCATCCATGGCGTCGAGTGTTCGGGGTGCGCTCTCCGCTTCCAGCGTGACGATCAGTCGACCGTCCGCTTCAGCGGCGTGCACGATGCAGCGGGGCAGGATGGCTAGCTGGGCACGCACTTCCGCCACTTGTGCGGGTGTGACGTGGACGATGATGCCGGCGATGTGGATTTCGGCGGTCATGGTCATGCACCTGGCAGGCGGCCGGTGAGCATCTGGTACATCCAGACGATGAATCCATAGCCGCCTACCGTTGCTACCGCGAGGATCGGGGCGAGGACCACCGTCATGAACAGGAAGACCTTCAATTCTTGCGCCTTGCTGGCGACGGGTTCTTTGTTTTCCATTTGCTCACCATTTTACGGAGAAAGGTGCTTCATAAAATTAGCGCAGGTTAAGCGCTTTGCCTGATACAAAACTATTTCGCCGGCGGGCGGACGGCGAGTTCAATCGCCAAGCCGCCGGCGCCTGCGGCGACCGGACCGGCCTGTCCTTCCAGGTCGCCCGCCTGCGGCGTGGCGCTGCCGCTGGCTGAAATTCGTGCCCCCACGATCAGCGGGCCCGCGTCAGCCAGGCGCATTCCGGCCGACAGGGCATGACTGTCGTCCAGCACAAACTGCAGCGGAAAGTCGCCGACGGGGCGCTTGATCGCCGCAAGCGGCATCGGCGATCCATTCGCAGCACGGGCGTAGATGAACAGTGTCTGGCCAGGCTTCGGCGCCGCGCTTCCGGTGGCAAGCCGAATCGTGCCCGAAAGACGCGTTGACGAAGCGGCCGCGGTTGCCGGCTGCGCCGTCGCTGGCGTGTCGGCTGGCATGCCCTGGCGTACTCGCGCCTCGGCGATGCCGGCCTGCGTCGAGCGGGCGAATTCGGAGTCCTCGG
Source organism: uncultured Duganella sp. (assembly GCA_966077345.1). Lineage (GTDB taxonomy): Bacteria > Pseudomonadota > Gammaproteobacteria > Burkholderiales > Burkholderiaceae_D > Rugamonas. The sequence goes on along the minus strand of CBHREK010000048.1, from coordinate 18,271 downwards.
GGACCAGTGGCAGGACGGCCTGCCATTGCTTTTCTGCGCGCGCGAAGTCGCCGCGGGCGAAGGCTGCGCTGCCGGAGAGCGCAAGCGCCTTCGGTTGCTGCGGATCGATGGCTAGCGAGCGTTCGATCAGGCGTTCCGGCTCGCCGGCCAATGCGCCGCCCTGCGCAGTAGCCAGGGCATCGGCGTAGTCGGCCAGCACGCCTGCATCCTGCGGCAGCAGCGTGGCAAGGTGGGCGTAGGCCTTGGCGGCATCTGCATAGCGGCTCATGGCGCTGTAAGAGCGCGCCAGCATGTGCCAGCCGTCGATGTCCTGTGGTTGCGTGCGAAGTCGCTCGGCAAGGCGCTCGACCATGGCCGGAATGTCTTCCTCCGACGGCCCGTGGTCGGTTGGCGTGGCGGCAGCGGCCAGCAACTCGGGCGGCATGGTCAGCGCGTCGGGACGGCCAACCTGCATATAAATTGCGACTGCTGCCGCAGGCAGCAGCACCGTGAGCGCCAGTGCCATGCGCGTTTGCGGTTGCTGGCCGCACTGTGCGCCGGGAGCGGGCGCCGCGCCGGCGCCGCGGCGCATCAGCGGCGGCACGACACAGGCCAGTGCGATGGCGGACATGATGCCGATGATGGCGATGAACATGCTCATTGCTTTGCCTTCCAGAATCCACGCAGCGCCAGGAAACCGGCTGCGAGCAGCAGCAAGGGGCCGAACCAGAGCAGGGCGGTGCTGGCGTTCAGCGGTGGCTCGTACAGAACGAAGTCGCCATAGCGCTGCACCATGAAGTCCACCACCTGCTGCTCACTGCGGCCCTGGGCCAGTTGCTGGTGGATCTGCTGGCGCAAGTCCAGTGCCAGCGGGGCGTGGGAATCGGCCAGGCTCTGGTTCTGGCAAACCAGGCAGCGCAGTTCTTCGGCGAGCGCCATGGTGCGCGCGTCAAGCGTGGCGGCAGTGACGTCAGCCATGGGCCAGCTCCTTCACCATGCGGGCAACGCGTTCGCGCGCTTCCGGCAACGACAGCGGACCGATATGCTTCATGCGGATGATGCCGTGGCGGTCGATCACGAATGTCTCAGGCACGCCGTACACGCCGAAGTCGATGCCGATGCGGCCATCGTGGTCGAAGGCGATCTGGCGATAGGGATTGCCGTTGTTCTGCAGCCAGCGCAGGGCGTCGTCGCGCTGGTCCTTGTAGTTCAAGCCGATTACCGGCGCGTCGACGGCGCGCGACAGGTCCATCAAATCCTTGTGCTCGATGCGGCAGCCTTCGCACCAGGAGGCCCAGACGTTCAGCACCCATACGCGGCCCTGCATCTTGGCCGGCGACACGGTGTCTGCAGGGTTGTCCAGCAACTGCGCAGAGAACTGCGGCACCGGCTTGCCGATCAGGGGCGACGGCAGCTCGCGTGGGTTGCGCTGCAATCCGACGGCCAGGAAGGCAAGCAGCACGGCAAACAGGCCGATGGGAAGGACGAAGCGTTTCATTGAGGCTCCTGCAGCAAAGGCATGCCCGCCAGCACAGGCGTCGGCGCCGGAACGACGGCATGCCGCGCGGCGCGGTAGCGGCGGTCGGATGCGGCCAGCAGGCCGCCGACGGCAAACAGCACGCAACCGCCCCAGATCCAGCCGACGAAAGGCTTGAGCTGGACGCGCAGCAGCCAGCGGCCATCGCCGGTCGAATCGCCCAGCGAGACGTACAAGTCGCGCAGCAGGCCGCGGTCGATCGCAGCTTCGGTCATGGTGTCCTGCGCCACGGTATAGCGGCGCTGTTCCGGATGAAGAAGCGCGACTGCCTGGCCCTGGTGCGCAACGGCGACGCTGGCGCGCAAGGCGGTATAGTTCGGGCCGCGCGCATCTTCCAGTTTTTGCAAGGTGAAGCTGTATTCGCCAAGTGACGCCTGCTGGCCGGGCGCCAGTACCACGTCCTGTACCAGTTCATGTCCCTTGACCATGGTGACGCCAATTACGAACACGCCCAGGCCGGCGTGCGCCGCCAGCATGCCCCACCATGAACGCGGCTGGCGCGCCAGCTTGCCGCGTTGCTGGAACAATTGCCAGGCGGTGCCGAGCAGGATCCACGCGGCCAGCAGCAGGCCGAGTGAAGACATGACCGAACCGCGCACCACCAGGGCGGCGCCGAGGCCAACGCCAAGCGCAATGGCGGCGGGCCAGCGCAGGCGCCGCGCCAACTGGGCCCGCGTGCCATGGCGCCAGCCGGCGAAAGGACCCGCCGCGACCAGCAGCAGAACCGGCAGCATGATCGGCACGAAAACCTTCTCAAAGTAGGGCGGACCGACGGAGATCTTGCCTGCGCCAAGGGCGTCCAGCACCAGCGGGTACAGGGTGCCAAGCAGCACGGTGCCGGTCGCTGCCAGCATCACCACGTTCTGCAACAGCAGCAGCGACTCGCGCGACAGCGGCGAGAAGACAGTACGCTGGCGCAGGCGCGGTGCGCGCCATGCATACAGCAGCAGCGAGCCGCCGACTACCACCGCCAGGTAGGCCAGGATGAAGGCGCCACGGCGCGGATCGGTGGCAAACGCATGCACCGACGTCAGCACGCCGGAGCGCACCAGGAAGGTGCCCAGCAGCGACAGTGAAAATGCCAGGATCGCCAGCAGCGCGGTCCAGCTGCGGAAGATGCCGCGCTTTTCCGTCACGATCAGTGAGTGCAGCAGCCCGGTGCCGACCAGCCATGGCATGAAGGAGGCGTTTTCCACCGCGTCCCAGAACCACCAGCCACCCCAGCCCAATTCGTAATAGGCCCAGAAGCTGCCCATTGCGATGCCGAGAGTCAGGAAGCTCCACGCGGCCAGCGCCCACGGCCGAGACCAGCGCGCCCATGATGCGTCGAGCCGCCCGCCCAGCAGGGCGGCGATGGCGAACGCGAAGGTCACCGAGAAGCCTACGTAACCCATATACAGCAAGGGCGGGTGCGCAATCATGCCTGCATCCTGCAGCAGCGGATTCAGGTCGTTGCCATCCGGCGCGGCAGGCAGCATCCGCAGGAAAGGATTGGACGTCAGGATCAGGAACAGCAGGAAGCCCACGGCCACCAAGCCAAGCACGCCCACCAGGCGCGCCTGCACTTCGCGCGGCAACTGCTGCGACAGGCTGGCCGCCGCGAAGGTCCAAGCGGACAGCAGCCAGGTCCATAGCAGCAGCGATCCTTCGTGGCCGCCCCAGGCTGCGCTCAGGCGGTATTGCCAGGGCAGCAGGGTATTGGAGTGCTGCGCTACGTAGCGCAGCGAGAAATCGTTGGCGTACAGGGCGTAGAAAAGGCAGCCGAAAGCCAGGGTGCTGAAAATGAACTGCCCCGCGGCGGCCGGGCGTGCCAGCGCCATCCAGCGCACATCGCCGCGCTGTGCACCGGCCAGCGGCAGGAGGCCTTGCACGGCGGCCAGCAGCAAGGCCAGGACCAGCGCGAAATTGCCTGCTTCCGCGATCATGGCAAGCCTTTCAGGGATGCGGGCGCGCGGCCCTGTTCCAGCGCGTGCGCGGCTTCCTTCGGCATGTAGTTCTCATCATGCTTGGCCAGTACTTCCTGCGCCAGGAACAGCGCACCCTGGCCAAGGCGGCCTTGCGCCACGGCGCCTTTGCCTTCCTTGAACAGGTCGGGGAGGGTTCCCTTGTAATGCACCGGCACCTTCTGCACATTGTCGGTAATGACGAAACTGACTGTCAGGCCGTCATCCAGCCGCCGCACGCTGCCTTGTTCCACCAGGCCGCCGATGCGGAAGATGCCGTTGCGCGGCGCGGTCCCCGCCACCACCTGCGAAGGCGTGAAGAAGAACACCAGGTTATCGCGGAAGGCGGACAGCACCAGGGTTGCGGCGATGCCGCATGCCGCCAGGCTGGTGCCAATAAGAGCAAGGCGTTGATGGCGCGGCTTCATGCTGCACCTTCGTCGTCATGATGGGTGACAGCCGCCTGCGCTTCGCGCTCGCGCCGTCCCAGCACCCAAACTTCAAGCATCATCAGGCCGAAGACCGCACTGAAGGAACCCCATACATAGGAACCGTAGCCGCCCATGGCGAGGAAGTCCTGCAAGCTATGCCAATTCATTTTGTCCTCCGGCGCAGCCAGGCGGCGCTGCCGTGCCGTTCCAGCACAATGCAGCGTGCGCGGCGCAGCGCGACTGCAATCCCGTAGCACCAGAACGCCGCCACCATCAGCAACATTGCCGCCAGCATGGCCGGGGCCATGGTTGGCGCGTTGCCGAGCGTGACGGACGGCCCCTGGTGCAGGGTGTTCCACCAATAAACCGAGAAATAGATGATCGGGATGTTCACTGCGCCGACCAGGGCCAGTACCGCTGCGGCGCGGTCGGCGCGGCGCGGATCGGCGATGGAGGCGTGCAGGCCCATGTAGCCGAGGTAGAGGAACAGCAGGATCAGTTCCGAGGTCAGGCGCGCATCCCACACCCACCAGGCGCCCCAGGTCGGCTTGCCCCACAGGGCGCCGGTCCACAAGGCGAGGAAGGTGAACAGGGCGCCGGTGGGCGCCAGCGCGCTGGCCATGATCGACGAGACGCCGGTGTGGTAAGCCAGGCCGAAACCGGCCCATCCCGCCATCGCCATATAAACCAGCATCGACATCCATGCCGCCGGCACGTGGACGAAGATGATGCGGTAGGCATCGCCTTGCTGGAAGTCTGTGGGCGCCACTAGCAGGCCGATAGCCAATCCGGCCAGCCCGGTCAGGACGCCAAGGGCGGTGAACCAGGGGATCAGGCGTCCCGCAAGGTGATAGAAATTGCGCGGCGAGGCGAAAGTGAATACCGTGAGGCGGCGCCGGGCGCCGTTTGCGGTGGAATAATACGGTTGATTCATAAGCTGAACTCCGTCCTACTCGTGTGCGATCCGCAGCGCTGCGGCAGTAGCCCAGGGAGCAGCTGCCAGCGACCCTGCCAGCAGGGCCCCCAACAACATCAGGTGGGGCGTACTGCCGGTACCGTCACTGGCGGCTACAACTGCCGAGCTACCAAGAATTAGTAAGGGAATATACAGGGGCATCAATATCAATGCAACAAGTACGCTGCCGCCGCGCGCGCCCAGCGCCAGGCCGGCGCCGATGCTGCCCAGGAGGCTGAGCACCGGTGTGCCAAGCAGAAGTCCAAGCCACAGCACGCCCATGGCTTCGGGGTCGAGGCCGTACTGCAAGGCGACCAGCGGCGCCAGCACCAGCAGGGGCAGGCCGGACGTCAGCCAGTGCGCGCACACCTTGGCCAATACCAGCACTTCCAGCGGCTGCGGCGCCAGCAGCAACTGTTCAAGCGAGCCGTCGGCATGGTCGTCTGCGAACAGGCGCTGCAAGCCGAGCAGGGAGGCGAGCAAGGCTGCCACCCACACGATGCCGGGCGCCACGCTGCGCAGCAGTTTGGTATCGGGACCAATCGCCAGCGGGAACAGCGTGGTCGTCACCAGGAAGAAGGCAAGCGGCATCAACGCGTCGCTGCGCCGGCGCAGGGCCAGCAGCAGGTCGCGCTGCATCAGCTGGCGGGCCGCTTTCAGCATGGGGCTCCCAGCTGCAACTGGCGCACGCCTGGCAGTGCCGGGTCCTGGTGCGTGGTCAGGACCAGCATGCCGCCGCGGGCGCAGTGGGCTTCCATGATTTCGCCGACCTGGACGGCCGAGGCCTGGTCCAGCGCGGCTAGAGGCTCGTCGAGGATCCACAATGGGCGCTCAGGCGACAGCAGCAAGCGCGCCAGCGCCACGCGCTTGCGCTGGCCTTGGGAGAGCAGGCGCACCGGGCGCTGGGCTTCCGTTTTCAGTCCGATTTCATCCAGCGCACGCAGCGCCGCTTCGCGAGTTGAGCGCTCACCGGGCAGGCCGCCCAGGGCCAGGTTTTCCCACGCCAGCAAATCAGGCTTCAAGCCGTCTGCATGGCCAATGTGGAGCAATTGGGAATGGTAGTGGGCGCGTGTGGCGAGGATAGGCTTGCCTTCCCAATGCACGGCGCCGCGGTCGGGCAGCGCGAGTCCGCAAAGGGAACGCAGGAGGGTGGTCTTGCCGCTGCCATTGCGGCCCTGCACCCAGAGCGCTTCGCCGGCTTGCAGCGAAAAGCTGACGCCCGCGAACAAGGTGGTGCGGCCGCGGCGGCATGTGAGCTGTTGACAGGTCAATCCCATGAATCCCCTCATTGAAGTGGCCATCATCCTATCACCCGTATGTTCGCTTGCCAGGGCCAAATTGGCAAATCTATAATCTAGATCATGTATGCCCGTAATTTTTTACGCTTCCTGGTTTTTTCCCAGTTTGCTGTATCCATCCCATTGTTTGCCGCCGAAAGCGAGGAGCCAAAGCGCCGCAGCATCGCTGCGCACGTGGCGCCGCAAGCGCTTGCGCTGCAGCTGGATGGCAGGCTCGATGACACGGCCTGGGAACTGGCGCCGGCCAATACGCGCTTCTACCAGTTCCAGCCGGAGGATGGGCGCGATGCGCCGCAACACTTGCGCACCACGGTGCGCGTGCTGGTGGACCGGGATGCGCTGGTGTTCGGCATCCGCGCCTGGAATGACGACCCGAATACCCTGAACGGCACGCTGGCGCGGCGCGACAAAGTTGACCGGGACCAGGACTTCATCGGCATCTGGATCGACCCGACTGGCCACGGCCGCTCGGCGCAATTCGTTCGCGTCAATGTGGCGGGCGTCATGAGCGACGGCATCTACCGTGCCGATGAAGACGAGGAAGACCTGGGCCCCGACTACCCGGTCGAAAGCGCGGTCCACCTGCTGCCCGATGGCTATACGATGGAAGTGCGCTGGCCGCTCTCGAGCCTGCGCTTCCCATACGGCGAAGGCAAGCCATGGCGCGTGATGGTCGAGCGCAGCGTGCCGCATGCAGACAATATGCTGCTGCTTAGCGCGCCGTTGAAGAAGGAGTCGCTGCATTTCATCGCCGAGATGGAAGAGATCGAAGGCATGGCGCAAGTGCTGCCGACGGTCCAGGACCGGGCTTTCTGGGAGTTCCGGCCCGAGCTCACGCAGCGCTTCAACCGCGACTACGGTCAGCGCAGCAGCCAGACCAGCCTTGGCATGGACATCAGCGCCCGCCCGCGCGCCGACTGGGTCTTCAACGCCACGCTGAACCCGGATTTCTCGCAGGTCGAGATCGACGCGCCTACCAGCAACGGCACCAACCGCATCGCCCTCAGCCTGCCGGAGAAGCGCGGCTTCTTCCTTGAGAGCGCGGACGTGCTGGGCATGCGGCTGCCGGCGTTCTATTCGCGTACCGTGGCCGATCCGCGCTGGGGTATGCGTGCGACCTGGCGCGGTGCGGAAGCCGATGCCACGGCCCTGGCGCTGGATGATCGGGCCGGCGGAATCGTGATGCGCGGCAGCCCCTACGAAACGCAGGAGCATGCCAGCGCCGGCGACAGCAAAGCGACCCTGCTGCGAGCGCGCAGCCATGGCGAGGAGGCGGTGGCCGGCGTCTTCCTGTCCGACCGCGACTACGGCGAAGGTGCACGCAACACCGTGCTTGGCATCGATGGCCAGTGGCGCGCACCCGCCAATGGCGACGGCCACATCCAGCTTGCCTGGACCGCCATGGCCTCGCGCACCACCGCGCAGTTCGACAGCGAAGGCCTCGCCATGGCCGGGGATGCGCGTAATAGCGGTTATGGCTACGGCAGGTTGAACTACAGTTCCGACGACTGGCTGAACGTCGCCCAGCTGGAAGTCATCGGCACCAATTTCGCCAACGATAATGGTTTCGTGCCGCAGGCCGGCATCGTCAAAGGCGACGTTGAGATCAACCGGCGAACCGGCGCGCGCAACCTGGCGCTGTTCGAAGCTTACGAGACGGAGCTGCACCTCGGCCTGCACGAAATCCGCACGCTTTCGCATGAAACGGTGCAGCGGTGGGTGAGGCCTGGCATCTGGTTCTACGCCGGCCGGCAGACGCGCTACTGGGCCGACCTGGGCTTAGACCGCCAGCGCGGGCGCGCAGGCGCGAGACTGCACAAGACGCCGGCGGCGCACATGGGCATCGAAAGCACGCCATCCTCATGGTTCGTCAAGCTGAAGGGCGAACTGACGATCGGCCGCCAGCTCGACGTTGAAGCGGACCAGGTAGGCAAGGGCGGCAACCTGGAACTGGAAGCGAACCTGCGCTTCCCGCTGCCCGGCGGCTGGAGCCAGGAGTCCGACCACCGCTGGAACCGTTCATGGGTCAAGCACCGCAGCCTGCAGGATTTCAGCGATACCGGATGGCGCTGGGTTGGCACATTACACGCTACGCCTCGCGATGCGTTGCGCATGATCGTACAGAATACCTCGTCAGCGCGGCAAGACTTGCCGCCTCAATTGCTGGAACCTTGGAGCGAACGATACCGTCATCGCTCTCTCTTATATAAGCGAACCACGCGCCATGACCGCATTGTTTCCGTTGGCGCCACGACCGACGCCAACGGCGCCTTGCCCGGTTCAAGCAAAGGCCTCACCTTCAAGGCCCAATGGGGCATCTAAAAGTCGGGGTCAGGTCTGTCATTCGGACACCGATGGCGCACATTTGCGCTAAATCAAATTGTTCACTTTTTTGCGTTTTGGGCAAATGCCTGGTGTGCCAATTACGCACGTATTGAGATAAATCAAAGGTCAGGCCTTCCTGTCCAAAAGACAGACCTGACCCCGACTTTTGTTTAGAAGCTGCGGGTCAGGCTGACCGACAGGGTGCGGCCGCGGCCTGCGAAATGCGATACCGGGTCCTTGTAGCTCACCGACTGCGGGTAATAGCCGATGTACTGGCGGTCTGCCAGGTTTTCGATGCCGATGCCCAGCTTGCCCCATGGGGAATCGTAGCTGCCCGCCAGGTCCACCAGGGTGTAGCCGTTGAAGTGCTCTTCCAGGTTGGTGGTGCCAACCGTGCGGCCGATATTGATGTCGCGGTCGAACAGCGTGGTCGCCTGCAGGCGCATGGTCGCTTTCGGCATGAACTGCCAGTTGGTGCCGGCCACCAGCTTGCCAGGGCCTTGCGAGCGGGCGCCCAGTTCGACGTCCATCGGGGCGCCGGCTGCGGTGGCGGTCTTGCCCATCGTGCGGGCGAAGGAACCAAAGGCCGATAAAGTCTTGGATGCGCGCAGTTCGCCCGAAACCTCCCAGCCGCGCACGGTGGTCGGCACGCGGTCCAGCTGGCCGATGCCGGCCGCGTTCACGCGCAGCGCAGTGCCCAGCTTGGAGCGCGAATCATAGACCGAGGCGCCCAGACTGCCCATGGCGCCGCGCCAGTTTACGCCAATCTCGTTGTTGCGCGTGATGACCGGCTGCATGTCGAACAGCTGGTCCACCGACTGGCCGGGCTTGTTCACCGCGCGCAGCACCAGGCCTACGTCCGGCAGGCCGAAGCCTTCAGCGCTGGAGACGAAGGCCGACCAGTTCTGGTTGAAACGCCACACTGCGCCAATGTTCTTGACGTTCTTGGTGAAGGAGCGCTCGCCGCCTTGCACCAGGCGGCTGCCGTATGCGGCCAGGGTGGTGTAAGTGTCGACGTTCAGTTTGGCGTCTTCGTGGCGGACGCCGCCACGCACGGTCAGCGGGCCGATTTCATATTCGAGCTGGGTGAACGGGGCCAGCGAGGTGAAGTCCAGGGTCGGCACCCAGGTGCGGCCGGTGCCGGCCAGCCATTGCTTAGTGCTGTCGCGCAGGTAATCCAGGCCGGCGGTGAATTCCAGGCCCTTGACCAGCGTGTCCGGGCGCACGTAGGTCATCTTGGCGCCGTACTTGTCGGCCACCACTTCGGACTGGTCGTACAGGGTGCCCTTCGGTGCAATCGCCACATCCTGGAAGGTGGAGGTGTTGGTCGCACCGTACAGGGAAGCGAAGTCCTGCTTGAAGAGCTGCGCATTGAAGCTGCCGCCCAGCAGGGCGTTGTGGCGGTATTCCAGGCTGCTGGTTTCTACCTTGTTGCGTGGTGGCGCACCAGGCGGCGTACCCGGCGTGGAGCTGGTCGGCGTGCCGGTGGCGAAGTTGGCGTTGACCGGCTTGTAGTCGCCATCGCCCTCCATGCGGAAGCGGTTGACGGTCAGTTGCAGGCGCTGGTCGCCGAAGTTCCTGCCGATCTTGAAGAACAGGTCGGTGCCTTCCGAGTCCATGGTGTCGCCCTGTACCGACTCGATGCCGAGCGGGCGGCCCTTGCCGTCGTAGCCGAGGCCGCGCTGCTGGATGCTGCCGAACGCCAGCAGGTCGAAGTCGCCCGACTTGTGCTGCAGGGTGTAGCCGGTCTTCCAGTCCAGGCTGTCGTGCCGCAACTGTGACGACAGGCGCACGTTGACCGACTGCGTAGTGCCTTCCGCTTTCGGCGACTTGGTAATGTAGTTGACGATGCCGCCGGTGGCGCCCATGCCCTGCATGGCGGAGGCGCCGTTGATCACTTCCACGCGCTCGATGATGGCGGTGTCGGCGACATAGCCTTCGCGCATGCCGCCGCGCAGCGGGTTGGTTTGCGGTACGCCGTCCAGCAGGATCAGGGTATTGCGGCCGCGCAGCGATTCGCCGGTGGAGCTCATTTTCTGGCGGCTCGGGGCATAGCCGGGGATGTAGGTGGCCAGGGCGGCGGAGGGGTCGTCCGCCAGCAGGTATTGAGCTTCCAGCTCGCGCTGAGAAATCACGCTGACTGCGCCCGGGATCTTGTCCACGCTCTTGCTGTTGCGGGTTGCCGTAACGACCACTTCCTTCATCGGCTCCTCGGCACTTTGGGCCAGCGCGGCGCTCCCGGAGAGGGCGAGGCAGGCCAGTGCTACGGCACGGGTGAGGGGATTCAGCGCGGTCATACAGTGACTCCTAAACAGAAAGATACAAAAGAAAGCAGCAATGATAATCATTCTCATTTATAATTTCAAACACTTTATTGCTGACATAAAAAATGGTCACTGGTTTGCTGCGTGCTCGGCTGCGCGATATCCACCTGTATGTATCCCTGGTGTTCGGGGCTATCTTCGTCATTGCCGGCCTGACTGGGGTGGTGATCGCCTGGACCCACGAGCTGGATGGGGCGCTGAATCCGGGCTTGCTGCATTCGCACGGCGCCGTCGGCAAAGCCGATGCCGCGCCAACGCCGGCGGAAGCCCAGGCTGCCGTCGACCGCTTGTCTGCCGAGCCGGGTTACGGCAAGCCGACCATGCTGATGCTGCCGTATGAAGCCGACGACGTGTATGTGGCCTGGTACCGCCAGCCGAACAAGGACAAGGGCAGTTTCGATACCGATATCTCGCGCCAGGTCATGCTGGACCGGTACACGCTGGCTATCCTGGGCGAGCGCAATTACGGTGAATTCGGCCTGTCGCGCGAGTTGTTGATGCCGACCCTGTTCCACCTGCACCGCTACATGTTCGCCGGCGACGTGGGCAAGACCGTGATCGGCATCAGCGGCCTGCTGCTGACGATCACGTCGCTGTTGGGCCTGGTGCTTTGGTGGCCCAAACATACCCTGGCCAGCCTGCGCAAGGCCTTGACCGTGCGCGGCGCTGTCACTTCGCGCCAGTTCAATTACAGTTTCCACCGTTCGGCCGGCTTCTTCATGACGCCGGTATTGGCCGTGCTGGGCTTTACCGGCCTGGCGATGAATCTGCCGGACTGGGTGCGCCCGGTGGTGGGCGCGGTGGCAACGCTGGAGCATACCGGCAAAGTGGCCAATGGCCCGGCGGAAGGCCGCAAGCCCATCAACGTGGCTGCCGCGATGGAAATCGCCCAGCAGCGCGTGCCGCAAGGCCGCCTGTCGCGCGTGTCGCTTGGTTCGGCCAAGGCGCCGTATGAAATCCGCCTGCGCCAGCCGGGCGAGATCCGCGAAGGCGACGGCAGCACCCGCGTCAGCGTGGATGCTTTCAGTGGCGGCGTGCTGCGCGTGCGCGATCCGCTGAATGCCGCATCGGGCGACACCTTCCTCAATTGGCAGTTCCCGCTGCACACCGGCGAAGCGTTCGGCATGGCGGGTAGGGTGCTGGTGTCTGTCAGCGGCCTGGCGCCGTTGGCCTTCATGATTACCGGCCTGGTGTTGTGGCTGGGTCGCCGCGCCATGCACCGCAAGGCGCGTGCCGCGGCTGAAAAAGCTAGCACTAAAGAAGTAAAAAAAGTTGCCAAACGGTCACAGATGCATCACACTGAAAGCTGTGAGAATGTGTGAGTTTTCGTGGCCCCGGCATGATGAATGCGCTGAACCTTAATCCAGCCGTATTGCTGGAAATCATCAATCTTCAAACCGATATTGCCCGCCAGGGCCTGGACCTTGGCGGCGTCATGCAACTGGTCTGCCAGCGCGCGGGCGCCTTGTGCGGCGCGACCGCCGCCGTGGTGGAACTGGCTGAAGGCAATGATATGGTCTATCGCGCCGCCGCCGGCGTGGCGGAAGGCTCCCTTGGGCTGCGCCTGAAGCGCGAGGGCAGCCTGTCCGGCCTGTGCGTAGCGCAGGACAAGATCCTGCAATGCGATGACTCCGAAACCGATCCGCGCGTCGACCGCGCCGCTTGCCGCAAGGTCGGCCTGCGTTCGATGCTGGTGGTGCCTTTGCGCCATGAGGGCGAGACTGTCGGCGTGCTGAAAGTCGGCGCGCCGCATGTGAATGCCTTCGACACTTACCAGGCACAAATCCTCGGCCTGTTGTCGGAACTGATCGGCGCAGCCATCTACCATGCGGTGCAGTACGAGTCGAGCGACCTGTATCATCGTGCCACGCATGATGCGCTGACCAGCCTGGCGAACCGGGCGCTGTTCTATGACCGCCTGCGCCAGCAGCTGGCGCAAGCGGGCCGCGCCTGCAGCAGCGTGGCGGTGGTGAACATCGACATGGATGGCCTGAAAGCGATCAACGACAACCTCGGCCACCGTGCCGGCGATGCCGCCATCTGCCAGGTGGCCGAACGCATTTCGCGCGAACTGCGGCAGGAAGACCTGGCGGCCCGCCTGGGCGGCGACGAGTTCGGCATCATCCTGTGCGGCGTGCGTGACCGCGACGGCGTCGGCAACAAGTGCAACAGCATCACCAATGCCATCGGCGCGCCATTTGAATTCGAAGGCCGCGCCTTGCGGCTGGGCGCCAGCATCGGCTATGCCATCAGCCCGGAAGACGGGCTGGAAATGGACAAGCTGATCGAACTGGCCGACCAGGCCATGTACCGCGTAAAGCAAGCGCGCAAGGCCGTTGCAGCGTAGTATCGTTTGGAGCAGTCACGCATAGCCTGATAGTATTGTTGGCATCTCCCCGAACAATAAGAAAGCGAGGGTGTGATGAAACGCTGCTTCTGGTTGGCGGCCTTGTTGCCGCACGCGGTCTCGGCGCAGGAAGCGCCGGCGCCGATGCCTTCCTTGACCACTACTGTGACCTTTGCCAGCCAATACGTTTCGCGCGGCATCCGGCAAACGTGGGACAAGCCGGCGCTGCAATTAGGTATCGATTACGTCCACCCCAGCGGCCTGGTTGCCGGCACCTGGGCCTCGAACGTCAGCGACAAGTTCATCGAAGATGCGAAGATCGAATGGGACTTGTACGCCGGCTACTCGGCGACCAGGGGCGACATCGGCTACAGCCTGATCCTCTATGAATACCTGTACCCGGGGGCCAGGGTCAGCGCCACCGACACCACCTTCAACTACACCGAACTGTCGCTGGGCCTGACATACAAGTCCGCCTACCTCAAGTACAACTACACGGTCAGCCCGCATTTCTTCGGCATCACGCACGGGCGCGGTACGCGTTACCTTGACATCGGCCTGAACCAGGACCTGGGCAATGGCTACACGCTCAACCTGCACGCCGGCGATGCGCGCGTGGGCGGCGCCGGCAACGATATCTGGGACTGGCGCGATGCCAAGGCCGGCGTGACCAAGGCGCTGGAAGGCGGCTGGTCGATTGCGGCTGCCGTGACGCGCGGCTGGGGCGCAACCAATGTGTACCGCGAGTACACCAACGGCGTGCCCGATGCCAGCGGCCACCTGGCGTTCTCGAACACGGAAAAAGCCACCTTTGTCCTGACAGTTGCCAAAACTTTCTGAGGAGCGTCAGATGTTGTCGAACCTCTCTCTGAATGCCAAAATCAATATAACGGCCACGACGCTGGTGGTGCTCAGCCTGGCCATTACCGCAGCCGTGACCGGGTTTGAAGCGAGCCGCACGGCCGAACGCGATGCGATGAACCTGGCCCGCACCCAGGCGGCAGCAGCAGCGTCGGCGTTGCAGGCGCGCATAGTGCGCAACCTGGCCAGCGTCATCCAGCTCGGCGCCGCCCAGCGTGCCACACGTGGCGCCAACCTGCCGTTGTCGCGCGAACAGACCGGAGAAATGACCAAGACCGTGTTGCTCGGTTCGGAAGACCTGATTGGCAGCGCCGTCACTTGGGAGCCCAACGCGCTGGACAACAAGGATGCCGAATATGCCGGCAAGGCGCCGGAATTCGATGCCAGCGGGCGCTATATGCCTTACTACACCAAGGCGGCGGGCGGCGGCACCAATGTGGAGCCTATCGTGTTCGATCCCAAGCCAGGCGCCAACGACTGGTATGACATTCCCAAGCGCACCGGCAAAGTGTTCTTCACCGAGCCGTATTCATATCCGGTGAACGGCAAGGACGTGCTGATGGCATCCCTGGTGTCGCCAATCATGATCGGCGGGGAATTCCGCGGCACGGCCAGCGCCGACTTCATGCTGACCCGGCTCGGCGAAATCCTCAAGGGCCTGAAGTCGATCGAAGGCGGGCGCCTGTCGCTGGTGTCGAACGGCGGGCTGTACGCCAGCAGCCCGACGGAAGCCTTGATCGGCAAGCCGGCCGGAGATATCCCGAAGGAAGGCCTGGAAGCGATCCGTACCGGCCGGCCATATGAGTACACAGATAAAGGAGATATGGTGCACCTGCTGCAACCGTTGACCCTGCACCCCGATATCGCGCCATGGGCGGTGAAGATGAGTTTCCCGCATGCGGTGGCGACCGCGCCGGCGCGCGAACTGCTGAAATACACCTTGCTGGTGTCGCTGGTCTGCGCGGTGGCAATGGGACTGATCCTGGTGACGGTGCTGTTCCGCTTGATGCGCCCGGTGCGCGAACTGGCCGATGCGATGACCGGCCTGGCAAGCGGCGATGCCGACCTGGGCGCGCGGCTGGAGGTGCACGGCAAGGACGAACTGGCGGTGATCGGCAACGGCTTCAATACTTTCGTGGCAAAAATCCATTCGGTGCTGGCGCGGGTGCGCGAATCGTCGGAGAGCGTGGCCACGGCCAGCACGGAAATCCGGCAGGGCAATACCGACCTGTCTTCGCGCACCGAGCAGCAGGCCAGCGCACTGGAGGAAACCGCCGCCACCATGGAGCAGTTGACCAGTACCGTGCGCCAGAATGCCGACAACGCGCGCCAGGCCAACCAGCTTGCGGCGCAGGCGTCGGAAGTGGCCGCGCGCGGCGGGCAGGTGGTGTCGCAGGTGGTCGACACCATGGCCTCGATTAATAACTCGTCGCGCAAGGTGGTGGACATCATCTCGGTGATCGACGGCATCGCCTTCCAGACCAATATCCTGGCCCTGAACGCGGCGGTGGAAGCGGCACGCGCCGGCGAGCAGGGGCGCGGCTTTGCCGTGGTTGCCAGCGAGGTGCGCAACCTGGCGCAACGCAGCGCGGCGGCGGCAAAGGAGATCAAGGAGCTGATCGGCAGCTCGGTGGGCGAAGTGGAAGCGGGCAGCGCGCTGGTGGCGCAAGCGGGGACGACGATGGACGAGGTGGTGGCCAGCGTGCGCCGCGTGAGCGATATCGTCAATGAGATCAGCGCGGCCAGCGGTGAACAGAGCAACGGCATCGGCCAGGTCAACCAGGCCATCGGCCAGATGGATGGGGTAACGCAGCAAAATGCCGCGCTGGTCGAGCAGGCGGCCGCAGCGGCGGAAAGCCTGCAGCAGCAAGCCGCAACCTTGGTGGCGCTGGTCGGCGAGTTCCGCATGGAGCAAGCTGTGCGCGCTCCGGCCCCGGTGAGTGCTAGTCTGGCTCTTTCCGAAAGGAGGAGGCCATCATGACCCAGCAACAGTACCAGAGCTGCATTGAAGCCTGCAACGATTGCGCCGCCGCATGCGACCATTGCGCTGCCAGTTGCCTGCAGGAGCAGGATGTGGCCAGCCTGGCCCATTGCATTGCCACCGATATCGATTGCGCGCAGGTATGCCGCGTCTGCGTCGGCCTGATGCAGCGCGGCAGCAAACTGGCGTCAAGCCTGTGCGAAGCCTGCGCCGATATCTGCGATGCCTGTGCCGACGAGTGCGAGCAGCACACGCACGAGCATTGCAAGGATTGCGCAATCGCCTGCCGCCGCTGCGCCAGCGAGTGCCGCAGCATGTCCGGCATGGCGCAATCGCAGGTGCGGCCGGCAACGATCCCGTCGCCGCATTGATCAGAAACGGCTGGAGGGCCAGCTCTTCTTGTCGCTCTTGTCGGATTTCGAAGGCGCGGCAAAGTCGCGCACCGACAGCATGCGCTCGGCGCCCACCGTATTGACCGCGAATCCATTACGGCCTGCCGCCTTGACGCAATAGAGCGCCTGGTCGGCGGCCAGCATCACCTTGTCTACATCGGCCGGCAACTCGGTGGTAAGGGCGATGCCGATGCTGGCCGTAACGTTCAGCGGGCGGCCATTGACTTCGAACGGCGCCTGCATGGCCGCCACGATTTTCTGGCCCAGCAGGTTGATGTCGTGGCCGGCGTCGAGGTGTTCGAACACGATCACGAATTCGTCGCCGGCGATGCGCGCCACGGTATCGGTGCTGCGCACGGCGTTGCGCAAGCGGTCGGCAAACTGCACCAGCACGGCGTCGCCGGCCTGGTGGCCGAAGTTGTCGTTGATCCCCTTGAAGTAATCGATGTCGAGCACGGCCAGGCCGATCTGCTGCCCGCCACGGATGGCGCGCTTCAGCGCCTGCGGGAAGAAATCGTCGAACATGCGGCGGTTATGGGCCCCGGTCAGCGGGTCGGTGGTGGCCAGGCGCTGCAGGTTGCGTTCGGCCATCTGCTGCTGGCGCGCGACCTGATAGAAGGCGCGGCTCAGGTGGCCGAATTCATCGGGCAGGCCGGAATTGAATTTTTCGATGTCGATGTCGCCGCGGCCGAAGGCGCGCACCTGGCCGTACAGCCTGTAAAGAGGCGCGAGCATGGCGCGCAGCAGCAGCCAGGCCGCCAGGCCAGCCACCAGCGCCACGACCGAAGCGGCGGCCAGGGCACGCCAGCGCAGGCTGGCCATGGAGGCGAAGGCGTCGTGGATGGGGAAAGAAACCGCAACCGTCCAGTTGGCCTTTTGCAGGTGCTTGTGCGCCAGCAGCACCGGCTTGCCGTCGTCCATGGCATCTTCGCGCCAGCCGTCGGCCTTGGCCAGCACGGCGGCACCCAGGGTTCCGGGCCCCGCGCCCTGGGTCAGCACACGGCTCTGGTCGGGATGGTACAAGGTCGTGCCGTCGGCAGTCAGGATGAACAGATAGCCTTCCGCCTTGCCGCGCAGGGCGTTCAGCTGGCCGGCAAATGCGGGACGCTGCAGGTCGATGGTGCCGACCAGGATGTAGTCGATGTTGCCGTCGCGGCGAAACACGGGCTGCGTGATCGCCAGCACCGGACGGCCGGACAGCACGCTGCGGAACGGCGCCGAGACGATGCCCTCCTGGGCGGCGACGGTATCGCGGAAATACTGTCGGTTCTTGCTATTGAGCTTGCCGATCATGCGGCGGTCCTGCAGGTTGGCCACCAGCTTGCCGTCGGAATCGAAAGCGGTGACGTTGAAGAACTCATCGCGCAGCGCCACGCGCAGTTCGAGCTGGGCCTGGACCTTGGAAGCAGCCATCGGCTCGGCCTGCATGCTCTCGGCCAGCACGCGCAAGACTTGCTGTTTGGAAGTAATGTCGCGATCGAGATAAGCAGCTGCGCTCGACAGCATGGACATTTCCTGCGCAGCAATAACCTTGCGCATTTCCTGCTCCGCCACCAGCAGCGACACGCCAGCGACCAGCGCGGTGGCGAGCATGACCATCAGCACCAGCAGGGCCGTGATCTTGAACTTGAACGTCTGGAGTTTGGGAATTTGGCGCACAACCATCTCCTGAGAGGGAGAACATGCAGGCGAGGGTTTGGCCAGTGGGAAACGTTGCGCAGGTGTAAGGCGCAAGCGAAGTATAAATCAATGTGGCTGTCGAGGCTACCGGAGCGGGCTGCACGTTGTCACAAGGCAACTCATCAGTAACTTCTTGAAAGTCGGGGTGGCGGGGGGGGCCCAGGGGAAACGGGCGGGGCAGGGGGGGGTGGAGCGCCGGGACCCCACGGGGGGATTGT
>CBHREK010000047.1:0-13131 GCA_966077345.1 uncultured Duganella sp. | reverse complement strand
CATCGCTTCGATGTCGAGGTGCTCGCTGGCTGGCTGGAGCAGCACCTGGACGGATTCCGCGGTCCGCTCACGGTGCAGATGTTCAAGGGCGGCCAGTCCAACCCGACGTACAAGCTCGATACGCCCTCGCGCAGCTACGTGATGCGCGCCAAGCCCGGCCCGGTGGCGAAGCTGCTGCCCTCGGCCCACGCGATCGAGCGCGAGTTCGCGGTCATGACGGGCCTGCACGGCACCGACGTGCCGGTGCCGCGCATGTACTGCCTGTGCGAGGACGAATCGGTGATCGGCCGCGCGTTCTACGTGATGGAGTTCATGCAGGGCCGCGTGCTGTGGGACCAGTCCCTGCCCGGCATGGCGAGCGCCGAACGCAGCGCGATCTACGACGAGATGAACCGCGTGATCGCCGCGCTGCACACGGTGAAGTACGCCGAGCGCGGCCTGGCGAACTACGGCAAGCCCGGCAACTACTTCGACCGCCAGATCGGCCGCTGGAGCAAGCAGTACAAGATGTCGGCCGACGGCGCGGGACCCATGTCGCAGCCCATCGACGAAATGGAAAAGCTCGTCGACTGGCTGCCCTCGCACATCCCGGCCGCGGCACGTGACGAAGGCAAGGTGTCCATCGTCCATGGCGACTACCGCCTGGACAACATGATCTTCCACCCCACCGAACCGCGCATCCTGGCGGTGCTGGACTGGGAGCTGTCCACGCTGGGCCATCCGTTCGCGGACTTCAGCTACCACTGCATGAGCTGGCACATCGAGCCGGGCAAGTTCCGCGGCATCGCTGGGCTGGACCTGAAGGCGCTCGGCATTCCATCGCAGCGCGAATACATCGCGCGCTATGCGGAGCGCACCGGCAAGGCGATCCGCCTGGAAGACTTCAATTTCTACCTCGCCTTCAACATGTTCCGCCTGGCCAGCATCATGCAGGGCATCATGAAGCGTTACGTGGACGGCACGGCTTCCAGCGCGCAGGCGCTCGAATCCGGCAAGCTGGCGCGCCCGATGGCGGCCATGGGTTGGGCTTACGCCCAGGGCAAGGCAATCGAATAAGGCAACCGGCATGGACTTCGACTACTCCGCGCGCACCAAGGACTTGCAGGCGCGCCTGCTGGCCTTCATGGACCAGCATATCTATCCGAACGAGAAAGCTTTCCACGAGGAGGTTGACCGCAATGGACGCGAAAAAGGCAACCGCTGGATCCCTACCGAGCTGATTGAGCGCCTCAAGCCACTGGCCCGCGACCAGGGCTTGTGGAACCTGTTCCTGCCGCGCTCCAGCCGTGCGCCGGAAGGCTTGTCCAACCTCGATTACGCGCCGCTGTGCGAAATCATGGGCCGCGTGCCCTGGGCCGCCGAGGTCTTCAACTGCTCCGCGCCCGACACCGGCAATATGGAAACCCTGGAGCGCTACGGCACCGAAGAACACAAGCAGCGCTGGCTGGAGCCGCTGCTGCGCGGCGAAATCCGCTCCGCGTTTGCGATGACAGAACCGGCCGTGGCCTCCTCCGATGCGACCAATATCGAGACCCGCATCGACCGTGACGGCGACCACTATGTGATCAATGGCCGCAAATGGTGGATCTCCGGCGCCGGCGATCCGCGCTGCCGGGTCTATATCGCCATGGGCAAGACCGATTTCAACGCGCCGCGCCATGCGCAGCAATCGATGGTCCTGGTGCCGGCCGACGCGCCGGGACTGACCGTGCTGCGCCCCTTGCCGGTATTCGGCTACGACGACGCGCCGCACGGCCACTGCGAAATGGTATTCGAGAACGTGCGGGTGCCGGTCTCGAACATCCTGCTGGGCGAAGGACGCGGCTTCGAGATCGCCCAGGGCCGCCTGGGCCCCGGCCGCATCCACCACTGCATGCGCGCCATCGGCGTTGCCGAGCGCGCACTGGAGCTGATGGTGCAGCGCCTGACTTCGCGGGTTGCATTTGGCAAGCGTCTTTCCGACCAGGGCGTGTGGCGCGAACGCATCGCGGAGTCGCGTATCCGCATCGATACCGCGCGCCTGCTGACGCTGAAAGCGGCATATATGATGGACACGGTCGGCAACAAGGTCGCCCAGTCCGAAATCGCCATGATCAAGGTGCTGGCGCCCAATGTGGCGCAGCAGGTGCTGGACTGGGCCATCCAGGCCCACGGCGCAGCCGGGGTGTCGGACGACTTCCCTCTGGCCTACCAGTGGGCCGGCAACCGCACCTTGCGCCTGGCCGATGGTCCGGATGAAGTGCACCGCAACGCCATTGCCAAACTGGAGATCGCGCGCTTCTCGTCCCCGGCAAGCTAAGCTATCATCATCCTGCAGTCACTCTTCCGAAAGGATGTGCCGTGCAGGACCAATCCAGCAAGCCCTTGCCGCCGTTGCGGTCGCAGATTGCGCTGCTGGCCGCGGCCTGCGCCGCGCCGGCATTGCTGGCGGTGGCCCTGCTGCTGGTGTACTTCCAGCAGCGCGACCTGGGCCGCGCGGAATTGCAGGCCCAGCGCATCGAGCGCGCGGCGGCCGCCATCGTGGACCGCCAGCTATTGGCGGCGGAAGCAGCGGCGCTCTCCCTGGCCAGCAGTCCCAGCGCCCGCAGCGGCGACCTGGTGGCGCTGCGCAGCCAGGCCGGCGGCGCCCTGCCGCCGACCTTGCCCTACCACTCGCACATCCTCCTGACCGAAAGCGGGACGGCGCAAGTCCTTGCCGGCAGTGCCCTGCCGATTGACCGCGCCGCCAACGCGGCCCGCATCAAATTCGCGCCGAACGCGCGCTCCGCCGTCAGCCTGCTGCGCGCCA
The DNA here is from genome assembly GCA_966077345.1 of uncultured Duganella sp. Lineage (GTDB taxonomy): Bacteria > Pseudomonadota > Gammaproteobacteria > Burkholderiales > Burkholderiaceae_D > Rugamonas. The sequence continues at coordinate 10,343 of CBHREK010000047.1, read as the reverse complement.
ATGGCAAGGAGCCGGCCCACCTGGCAGTCGACGTGCCAATCCAGCGCCCGGGCAAGGCGGCCGCCGCCCTCAGCGTGCTGCTGCCCGGCGATGCGCTGGACAAGGTGGCCGAGGAAATGCAACTGCCATCCGACGCCGTGATCGCTGTGCTGGCCCCCGACGGCAAGTTGGTTGGGCGCAGCCATGATGACGGGCGCGCCAGCGGGCAGCCCGCGGATGATGCCCTGCACGGCTTGCCGCTGCAGGTAAGCTACCTGCGCGGGGCCGACAGCCCCTGGAGCGTAGCCGTTGCCGCACCGGCGCCGGGAGCGCTGGTGGCTTTCGACGGCCTGTTTTTTGGGCTGTCCGCCGTGCTGGCGGCACTGGTACTGGCCGGTTTCGCTGCAGCAGCGCTGGCCGCACGCCGCATCGCCAGCTCGATCGATGCCCTGCACGCACCTGCCCAGGCCCTGGCCAGCGGCGCCGCCATCGAGGCGCCCCGCGTCTCCTTCCAGGAGGCGCGCCAGATCGGCGACACCCTGCTGCGTCTCGACCGCGACCTGACCCGCCATCGGCAAGACCTGGAGCGGGTGGTCGAAGAACGCACCCAGCAGCTCGAAAACTCCAACGCCCTGCTGGAAACGATTTACGCCACGGCGCCGGTCGGCCTGAGTTTTGTCGACACCCGCCTGCGCATCCTGATGATCAACGATTACCTGGCCTCGATGAACGGCATGCCGGTCAACGAGCATATCGGGCGCCGCTTCGATGAAGTGATCAGCGACCGCAGCCTGATTGCGCAGGTCAACCAGGCATACCGCCGTGTGCTGGCGACCGGAGAAGCAGTACCCAATGCCGAGATCACCGGCGAAACCGCTTCACGGCCCGGCCGCAGCAGCCATTTCATCACCGGTTATTACCCGGTCTTTGGCGCCGATGGCGCGATGGTCGGCATTACCACCCTGCTGCTGGATATTACCCAGCAAAAGGAGACGGAAGCGGCACTGCGGCAGTCAAAGGCCCTGTTCAAGTCGGTGCTGGAAAACATGCCGGCCATGGTCTTCGTCAAGGACGCGCAGCACCTGCGCTTCGAACTGCTGAACCGCCAGGGCGAATTGCTGCTTGGACGGCCGCGCGAAGACCTGCTTGGCAAAAGCGACCGCGATTTCTTCCCGCCCGAGCAGGCGGCGGCTTTCCAGGAATCGGACCGCAAGGTGTTGGCCTCGGACCAGGTCATGGAGATCCCGGAGGAAGCGGTGCGCATCGCGGCCGGCGAAATGCGCTACCTGACCACCCGCAAGGTGGCGCTGCGCGACGAACAGGGCGTCGCTACCCACCTGCTCGGGATCTCGCTTGACATCACGGACCGCAAACGCGCCGACGAAGCCTTGCAGCAGACTTCCCTGAGCCTGGCGCGCAGCACCAGCTTCCTGCACACGGTGACGGAGAACCTGCCCGGGCTGGTGGCTTATTGGGACGCCGGACTGCGCTGCCACTTCGCCAACAAATACTTCCTGGCCTGGTTCGGCAAGACGCTGGAACAGGCCATGGGCGAGCCGATCGACCGCGTACTGCCGGCCGCGCTGCTGGAGCAGATCCGGCCGCACATCAATGCCGTGCTGGATGGCAGCCCGCAGCACTTCCTGCGCGAACTGGAGCTGCCGTCCGGCGAGCCGCGCTACACGTGGATCAACTTCATTCCCGACCGCGGCGAATCGGGCGCCGTACGCGGCTTTTATGCCCTAGGCTCCGATGTCACTGAACTCAAGCGCAGCGAACTCAAATTGCAGGAATTGAACGAACAACTGATGCGGGCACGCGACCGCGCCGAAGCCGCCAGCCGGGCCAAGAGCGAATTCGTGGCCAATATGAGCCACGAAATCCGCACCCCGATGAACGCCATCACCGGGCTGGCGCGCCTGCTCGAAGAAGCCCCCCTGGAGCGGCGCGAACGCAGCTATGTCAGCAAGATCCAGCTCGCCACGCAAAGCCTGCTCGGCGTGGTCAACGACGTATTGGATTTTTCCAAGATCGAAGCGGGCCAGCTCCAGCTCGAACAGGCGCGCTTCAACCTCGAACACATGCTGGCCGGGACGGCGGTGCTGGTGGCAAACAGCGCCTGGGACAAGGGCGTCGAGACGGTCTTCGACATCGCTCCCGACCTGCCGGCCGAAGTACTGGGCGACGCGATGCGCCTGCAGCAGGTGCTGCTCAACCTCCTGAGCAATGCCATCAAATTCACCGAGCGCGGCGAAGTGGTGCTGACGGTGCGCGAAACCCAGGGCAGCGCCAATTCACTTACGCTGGAATTCGCGGTGCGCGACACCGGCATCGGCATCCCGGCCGAACAGCAGCACCATATGTTCGACGCTTTCTCGCAGGGCGACAGCAGCACCAGCCGGCGCTACGGCGGCACGGGCCTGGGCCTGGCCATTGCGCGGCGCCTGTCGGACCTGATGGGCGGCGTCATCACTGTCGACAGCACGCTGGGCCGGGGCTCCACGTTCCGCTTCACCTGCCCCTTGCAACGCGTCGCCGGCAGCGCGCCGCTGCTGGCGCCGGCCGGGCTCTCCGTGCTGGCCGTCGACGACAACGCCACCGTGCGCCAGGCGCTGCAGCGGGCCGCCAAAGCCTGGCAATGGACGATGACCGCCGTCGCCAGCGCCGCCGAGGGCTTGCAGGCGTTGCGCAACCAGCGCTTCGAACTGCTGTTGCTGGATAGCGCCATGCCGCGCACCGACGGCATCGCGATGCTGGTGCAAGCGCGCGACGACGGCGTTGCTGTACCCAAAGTCGTGATGATGGCGCCGGAACGCTCCAGCGACGACCTGCAGCAACTGGCCGATAGCCTGCAAATCGATGCCGTGCTGTCCAAGCCTTTTACGCCTTCCCAACTGCGCGACGCGGCCTGCGCAGCGCTGACCGGCGCCAACCAGCCGGAACATCGCAGCAGCCATGCCCCGCTATCGGGCAGCCTGGCCGGGATGCACGTGCTCCTGGTGGAGGACAACGAAATCAACCAGGAAATGGCGCGCTACATCCTGCTCCACTGCGGCGCGCTGGTGGAAGTGGCGTCCAACGGTGAAATCGCGCTGGACATGCTGCGCGACGACCCGCAGCGCTTCGACGCGGTGCTGATGGACCTGCAGATGCCCGTGATGGACGGCTACCGCGCCACCGAATCGATCCGCTCCATGGGCTTGCGCACCTTGCCCATCATCGCGATGACGGCAAATGTGATGCCGGAAGACCGCATTCGCGCCATCGAAGCCGGCGTCGACGCGCATATCGCCAAACCGATCGACGTCGATGAAATGATCGCCACCCTGACCCGCCTCGCGCCCCTGCACCCGGGATCGGCCAACGTGCAACCGGGCCTGGCGCGCGGCGAGCAGCGCGGCGACGGCTGCCCGGCCATGGTGCCCGGCATCGACCTGGAGGCTGCGCTGCGCAGGGTGGCAGGAAACTATGCCGCCTTCGCCGGCCTGCTCAAGCGCTTCGAAAACTCGCAAGGCGACGCCGTGCAGGAAGTGCGCGATTGCCTGGCGCAGGACAAGCGCTATGCCGCCACCCGCGTGCTGCACCGCCTGAAGGGCGTGGCGGCCAACCTTGGCGCGACCGAAGTCGCCCGCCTCAGCGCCCAGGCCGAAACCGCCGTCGCGGAAGGCCAGGACAGTTCCGCCGCCGCGCTGCTGCTGTCACTGGAAGAAGCGCTGGCCGTGGTCATCAACGCCGCACGCGAGTTGCCGGTCCCCGTGCCGGCCGCCGCCAGCGGCACGGTCGTGTCCAACCTCCCGCAAGCCCTGGGCGACTTGCAGATGCTGCTCAGGAACAGCAATATGCGCGCGCTGGCCGCCTTCAAGGCGCTCAGCCCTGTGCTCGAACGACGTTGTCCAGACCTGCTCCCCGGCCTGGCCAATGCCATTGAAACCCTTGATTTCACCAGTGCCGAACAGCGCCTGCAGGAAATCATGAAACGGGAGGAAACCGCATGACGTGGACCGACCAGGCGCGTAATGGACGCCTGCTGATTGTCGATGACGCAATGGAGAATATCCAGATCCTCAACCACGTGCTGGGCGAGGAGCATGAAGTGCTGTTTGCCATGAACGGCGAAAAGGCTTTGGAGCTGGCGCACCAGCACCAGCCCGACCTGATCCTGCTGGACGCGGTGATGCCCGGCATGGACGGCTACCAGGTCTGCGCCGCCTTGCGCGCCTCGTCCCATGTGCGCGACATCCCGATTATCTTCGTCACCGCCCTGACCACGCCAGAGGATGAGACCCGGGCGCTGGAGGCGGGCGCGGTCGACTTCATCACCAAGCCATTCAATGTCGCCGTCGTGCGCGCCCGCGTGCGCACCCACCTTACGCTCAAGCGCCAGTCCGACGCCATGCGTGAAATGACGCTGACCGATGCACTGACCGGCGTTGCCAACCGGCGCAGTTTCAATGACGCGATCCAGAACGAATGGCGGCGCTGCGCTCGGTCAGTCACGCTGCTGTCGGTTGTCATGATCGACATCGACCACTTCAAGCTCTATAACGACGCGTATGGACACCAGGCCGGCGACGCCTGCCTGAAACAGGTGGCCGGCGCCATGCTGCAATGCGCCGGCCGTTCGCCGGACCTGCTGGCGCGCTACGGCGGGGAGGAGTTCGTCATCCTGCTGCCCCAGGTCGACGCACAGGGTGCGGCAACGGTGGCCGAACGCATCCTCGAGAGCGTGCGCGCGCTGGCCATCCCCCACCGCATGTCGTCGGCCGGGGACACGGTGACCGTCAGCATCGGCGTGGCCACACTCCTGCCGGACATGGGCAGCGATCCGGGAATGCTGGTCAGTTGCGCCGACAATGCCCTGTACCGGGCCAAGGAAGAAGGCCGCAACCGCTTCTGCGTTGACGATTGCGATCAGGAATAGCGGCGCATCAGGAATTCCGCCACGCAGGCCGGCTTTTCACTGCCCTCGCATTCGACAGTCACGTCCCACGCCAGCTGGTGGCCGCCCGCCACCGGCGTGATGCTGCGCAGGACTACATGGCCGCGCACCCGGCTGCCGACCGGCACCGGCGCCGGAAAGCGCACCTTGTCCAGGCCGTAGTTGACGCCCATGCGCATGTCTTCCATCAATACCGCGTCCTGCAGCAGGCCCGGCAACAGCGACAGCGTCAGGAAGCCGTGTGCCACCGTCCCGCCATAGGGCGATTCCGCAGCGGCGCGCTCCGGGTCGGTGTGGATCCACTGTTCGTCGTTGGTCGAAGCACCGAATATATTGACACGTTCCTGCGTGATGTCGACCCAGTCCGAAACGCCGACCTCCTGTCCCACCAATGCTTCCAGTTCTGCTACGTTGCGGACCAAACGCGCCATTAAGCTGCCTCCTTGAATCCTGGCTGCGCGATGAAACGCTCCAGGTGATGATCTGCATCGCCCAGGGTGACCTCGATCATCGCCAGGCGCTTGAAATAATGGGCGGCCGGCAGCTCGTCCGTCACGCCCATGCCACCGTGCAGCTGTACCGCCTGCTGCCCAACGAAGCGCGCCGCCTGGCCGACCCGCACCTTGGCGGCGGAAACCACGCGGCGGCGCTCCTCGCCGTCACCCGAGCCAACCTTGACCGCGGCCAGCATGGCCATCGAACGTGCCTGCTCCAGGTGGATGAACATGTCGGCCATGCGGTGCTGCAGGGCCTGGAATTTCCCGATTGGCGCACCGAACTGCTGGCGGGTTTTCAGGTATTCGAGCGTGGCAGCGAAAATGGCATCCATGGCGCCGATGGCTTCCGCGCACAGCAGCGCTGCGCCATAATCGCTTGCTGCTTCCAGTATCGGCCAGCCCTTGCCACGTTCGCCGAGCAGCGTGCCCTGGACGTTGTTGAAATCAATCGTTGCAGCGCGCTGGCCGTCAATGGTTCGATAGTCCGTGACTTGCACGCCCGCGGCGTCATGCGGCACCACATACAGCGAAATGCCGCCGGTATCGCGCTGGCCGCCGCGGCTGCGTGCCGAGACGATGAACGCCCCCGCCTGGCCGCCGTGCAGGACGACCGTCTTGCGGCCTGAGAGCCGCCCGGCGCCGGCGTTGTCGGTGGCCAGCACGTCATTGAGCGCGTGGCGGGACTGCTGCTCGCCCAGCGCGCACGCCAGCTTCAATTCGCCCGCCGCGACACGCTCGAGCAAGCCCTCCTGGCCTCCGGCGAGCTTGAGGAATTGCACCCCGAGCACCGTGGCGAAGTAAGGTTCGACCACCAGGCCGCGTCCCAGTTCCTGCATCACGAACATCATGTCGACCGCGCTGCCGTTGAAGCCGCCCTGCTCCTCCGGCACCGGCAGCGCCAGCATGCCCAGCTCCACCAGCGTCGCCCAGGCCTCGCCGGAAACACCGCTCTCCGAATGGATGATCTTCTTGCGTGCCTCGAAGCTGTAGTCCTTGTCGACCCAGCGGCGCAGTGCATCGGCGAATTGCTGCTGCTCTTCCTTGAATGCGAAGTTCATGCCGCCTCCTTACAGTCCCAGGATCATCTGGGTGATGATGTTCTTCTGGATTTCGTTCGAACCGCCGTAGATCGAGGTCTTGCGGAAATTGAAGTAATAGCCTGCCAACGGAGCCGCGTCGTCGTCACCGGCCAGGGCGTGCTCACGCTCGCCGTCCAGGTAAGCGGGATCAAACGGCAAGGCCTGCGGGCCCAGCGCCTCAACCATCAATTCGGTCAACTGCTGCTGGATCTCCGAGCCGCGCACCTTCAGCACCGAAGCCTGCGGGCCCGGGCCGTGGGCTTCCTGCGCAATGGTGCGCAGCACGGTCACCTCCAGCGCCATCAGCTCGATTTCCAGGTTCGCCACGCGGGAAGCAAACAGCGGATCTTCCAGCAAGGGCTTGCCGTTCTTCTGCTGCTGGATCGCGATCTTCTTCAGGAATTGCAGTTCGCGCTTGGAGCGTCCTGCCGCCGCAATGCCGGTGCGCTCGTGGCCAAGCAGGTACTTGGCGTAGGTCCATCCCTTGTTTTCCTTGCCGACCAGATTCGCGGCCGGGACACGCACGTTATCGAAGAAGACTTCGTTCACCTCATGGTCTTCATCCAGCATGATGATGGGCCGGACGGTGATGCCAGGCGTTTTCATGTCGATCAGCAGGAAGGAAATGCCCTCCTGCTTGCGCACGTTCTGGTCGGTGCGCACCAGGCAAAAGATCATGTCGGCGTGCTGGCCCAGCGTGGTCCAGGTCTTTTGCCCATTGACGATGTAGTGATCGCCCTCGCGCACCGCCGTGGTCTTCAGCGAAGCGAGGTCGGAGCCGGCGCCGGGCTCGGAATAGCCCTGGCACCACCAGTCGGTGCAATCGAGGATGCGCGGGAGGTAGTAGGCTTTTTGTTCGGGGCTGCCGAAGGCCATGATGACCGGCGCCACCATATTGACGCCGAACGGAAGGATGGGCGGGGTGCCGGCAAGGGCGCACTCCTCTTCCCAGATATGCCGCCGCGTGGCATCCCAGCCCGGGCCGCCGAATTCGCTTGGCCATGCCGGTGCAGCCCAGCCCTGTTTGGCGACGATTTTATGCCAGCGCACATAGTCTTCGCGCTTCAGGCGCAGGTGCTTGCGGACTTTGGATTGCAGGTCGGGCGGCAGGCTGGCTGCCAGGAAAGCCCTCACCTCAGCGCGGAAGGCATCATCCCTGGCAGAGTAGTTCAAGTCCATGCTGTCTCCTTGATTGGTCGCGCCAACAAAATAGCACGACCGTTTCAAAGAGTCTACAGCGCTTTGCGCCTCCGCGCCACAAAGCCAATCAGCCCCAGGCCAGCGAGCAGCATGGCGTATTCACCGGGCTCGGGGACTGGAGTCAGGACGCCCTCCATCTCGCGTCCAAAAATGGTCAGGTTGGAGAAGCCCGGATTGGCCTGGTTATTGCCGGTGAACCATTCAATATTCCAGGTGCCGCTCAGGGTCTGGCCCGCATTGATCGCCTGGTTATCGAACAGGAAGGCTGCGGCACCGTTTGCAGCCTTAAGCGAAAGCACCAGGTCCAGCGACACGTTCTGGCTCGCGCTGGTATTGGTGATCGTCCAGGTGCCAGTCTTGCCATCGCCGACGTCGAAGTTGAAGTTCAGCGTACTGGACAGGCTAAAGCCGCTGCCGGAGCCGCCTTCGTGCTTGCCCAGCAAGGTCCAGTCGCCGCTGCCATAGCTGTCAAACGTGCTGCCCATGCCGCTGGTATTGCCGCTCAGGCCTGCTTGCGGATTCCAGCCCGAGGTGAAGACGAAGGCGTCGGCACTTTGGGCGTCGAGCGTAACGTCGTCTGCAGAGGTATTACCGATGGTTGTAGCGCCAAAGGCGCTTGCCGCCAGGAGCATACTACTGGCGGCCAATGCAAACTTCTTTGCAATTGGTTCCATTCCGATTCCCCTTGTTGAAGTGAAGACTGCCACTTCACTTTAGCGGTTTAGCGACCTCGACGGCGTTCATTACCTTTCCGAAATAAAGTCACTCCGGATTGCGCCGGCGCGCAAGTAAGCCAAGCACGCCAAGGCCTGCCAGCAGCATCCCGTATTCGCCAGGCTCAGGCACGGCGGACACATCGCGCGCGAACAAAGCGAGATTCGAAAAGTCAGGGTAGGCATTGTTATTCCCCGTGAACCATTCAATGCGCCAGGTACCGTTCAGGGTCTGGCCAGCGTTGATGGCCTGGTTATCGAAAAGGAAGCCGGCGCCGGCATCGCCCGCGTGCATGGCGAAAACGAGGTCAAGCACCATGTTGGCGGCGCCCGTATTGTGCACGGACCAGGTGCCTGTAGAGCCGCTGCTCATCGCAAAGCCGAACTGGAGCACGCCGGAATTTCCAAAGAATGCATTCAGGTCATACTTATCGAGCAGGCTCCAAGGGCCGCTGCCATAAGCATCGAAAGCGGTGCCGAAGCCGCTGGTATCACCGCTCAAACCTGCATGGGGATTCCAGCCTGCGGCAAAGACATACGCGTCGGAATCGAATCCCCCAAGCGTTACGTCATCGGCCGACGTGTTGCCGATACCCGTTGCGCCAAATGCGCTTGCCGCCAGAAACACGCCGGTGGCGGCCAGGGCCAGCTTTCTTCCAATTGTGCACATGATGTAGTCCTCCACTGTGAAAAAACGGATCCTTTCAACAGCTTAGGTAGCCCGGCATTACTGGACTTTGTGCAGGCACAAGGCGGGAGCCGCGGAAAAAGCACGGCCATGCAAAAGAAACGCCGCAGATGGCCTATCCGCGGCGCAAACAAGGGGTATATAACTAGATTGTTCTCAGCAGCAGAGCTGCCGGGCCGGCAGGAAGCCGACACTTTCATATTATCAATTTTTACAACTCAGTACTCAATTTCTGCAATTCGTCGCATTCCCGCCATATGCGAGCGCGATGCCCGATAGGATGTACGCATCCCTCCTGGCATGCACAATAAGGAAATAACCATGCGCACCAAGCTCACCCTCGCAGCCCTGCTCTCCCTCAGCCTGGCCGGCTGCGTCGTCGTACTGAATGACAGCAGCGACTACGTCAAGGGCAACGGAACGACTACCACTGAAACCCGCAGCATAGCCAGCGCCACCGGGCTGCGCGTGGAGAACCGCCATCGAGTGGACATGGACGTTGAAGTGAAGGTCGGCGGCGCTCCATCGCTGGTGATCGAAGGCGACAGCAACCTGGTGCCGCTGGTGCATACCGAAGTGCGTGGCGACACGCTGCGCGTGTGGACCGAGGAGCGCATTGACAGCCGCAAGCCGATCCACGTGCGCTACACGGTGCAGCGCCTGGACACCCTGGAATCGACCGGCTCCGTGCACACCGAGGTACATGGCCTGGCTGGCGGTGCGTTCACGGTATCGCACACCGGCTCCGGCTACCTCGAATTGCGTGGCCAGGTGGACCGGCTTGACATGCGCCACACCGGCTCGGGCCAGTTGTATGCAGACGGACTCGATAGCAAATCGGCCGTCGTGGATATGGTGGGTTCCGGCCGCGTGAACATCGGCTCGGTGCGCGGCGACTTCCTACGCGTGTCGTCATCCGGCTCGGGCAGTTTCTATGCGCGCGGCATCGTCCGTATGCTCGACGTGCAGACCCAAGGCTCAGGCAGCGCCCAACTGAACGACTTGCGCGCCGACGAAGCCAATATCACCAGCAACGGTTCCGGCGGAGTGCAAGCCTGGGTACAGCACAAAGTCGAAGCCCGCGCCAACGGATCGGGCCGGATCGCCGTCACCGGCAACCCATCCCAACGCAGCCTGTACGGCCGCAACACCTCGATTCAATGATAAAAGTCGGGGTCCCGGCGGGGCATCCGGCCGTTTGGGGAGGGGAAATTGGCGCAAGGCCCCCCCGCCCCCCCCCTTCCACCA
>CBHREK010000046.1:0-29121 GCA_966077345.1 uncultured Duganella sp. | reverse complement strand
CCCGGGGGTCCCGCCCCGCGGGGCCCCCCCCCCTCCCCCGGGGCGCCCGCCGCCCCCGGCCCCGCCCGCGGGGCCCCCCACACCGGGTTACCGGTTTCAGGCCTTTGGCGACTTGGCCACATTCTCCAGGAACGCCAGGATCAGCTTGATCAGCGACTCCGCGCCCACAGCCGCATACTTCAGCGTCTGCTCGTGCGACAGCGGGAACGGCGACAGCCCTTCAGCCAGGTTGGTAACCACGGAAACGCCAACCACCTTCAGCCCGCAATGGCGCGCCGACACCACTTCCGGCACCACCGACATGCCGACAACATCAGCACCCAGCGTCTTGAACGCGCGGATTTCCGCAGGGGTTTCAAAGTTCGGGCCTGGGTAAGCGATGTATACGCCTTCATGCAGGGTGATCGACTTGTCCGCAGCGGTCGACTGCAGCAGCTTGCGCAGGTCAGCATCGTAGGCATTGGCCATCGAGAAGAAGCGTGGGCCGAAACGCTCGTCGTTCGGGCCAACCATCGGGGTGCCAGGCAGGAAGTTGATATGGTCGTTCAGCGCCACCAGGGAACCAGCGTCCACCTCAGTGCGCAGCGAACCCGCCGCATTGGTCACGAACAGCATCTCGCAGCCCAGCAGCTTGATGGTGCGCACGGCGGAAGTCATCACCGCAGGGCCGTAGCCTTCGTAGAAGTGGCCGCGGCCCTTCAGGCAGACAACCTGCACGCCAGCCAGCGTGCCCAGTACCAGCTGGCCCGCGTGGCCATGCACGGTGGAGATCGGGAAACCTGGCAGTTCGTCGAAGGAGATCGACACTGCATCGGTCATCTGTTCGGCCAGCACGCCCAGGCCGGAGCCCAGGATCATTGCAACGCGTGGCTGGAAATTGGCCGGCATGCGAGCACGGATGATGGCGGCTGCCTGGAATGGGGTATTGGAAGACATGGAGTTCCTCGTTTTTATATCTTTAGGTGAGCTGGCCAGAACAGGCCCTTTGAACGTACCACGACACTATGCATCATCGTCTATATGTATGGCAAATACCATTTTTCTTTGTCATTTATATGCAGGCGCTATAAATATGGGTTTATTATAGGAGCGGCTTCCGTTTGACATGGAACGGACAAATGTTTAGCATCGCAAACAAATGTTTATAGCGAGCTTTTCGTGACCGATCTTTCCCGCAAGGAACAGCTTTACGAGCTGATCCGGGCTAACCCTTTCATTTCCCAGCAAGAGCTGGCGGAGCAGCTCGCCCTGTCGCGCTCTGCCGTGGCCGGCCATATCGCCAGCCTGATCCGCGAGCGCAAGCTGCTGGGCCGCGCCTATGTCTTGCGCAACGAGCGCACCGTGCTGTGCATCGGCGCCGCCTGCCTCGACCGCAAGCTGCGCCCCCACGCTCCCTTGCAGATGGCTACTTCCAATCCAGCTTGCGCTGAGGAAAGTTTTGGCGGCGTGGCAAGAAATATCGCGGCCAACCTGGCCCAGCTCGGCCTGCCCTGCTCCCTCTTGACCGCCCTCGGCGACGACTCCTCCGGCCGCGCCTTGCGCGCCCAGGCCGAAGCCTTCGGCATCGGCATGGAGGGCAGCCTGCAAGTTAACGGCATCGGCAGCGGCACCTACACCGCCGTGCTGGATGCTTCCGGCGAAATGGTGGTCGCCTTGGCCGACATGGCCATCTTCGACCAGCTCACCCCAGGCTGGGTCGCCAGCCGCCAGCCACAGCGCAACGCCGCCGGCATGGTAGTGGCAGACCTGAACCTGCCGGTCGAATCAGTCGCCATGCTGATGGCCGATGCCCGCGCCTCCGGCGTGCCGCTGGTGGTGGTCGCCGTTTCGCAGCCGAAAATGGCGCGCCTGCCAAAAGACCTGCACGGCCTTTCGCTGCTGATTTTAAATCGCGGCGAACTGGAAACCCGTGCCGGCCGCCCCCTGCCGACCGAAGCCGACGTGCAGGCAGCCTGCCACGCGCTGCAGGCCGATGGCGCGCGCGACATCATCGTCACCTGCGGAGCCAGCGGCGTCTATCACACGCTGGGCGACGCCCTGCACTGGCTGCCGGCGCACGACGCCAGGGTGGTCGACGTGACCGGCGCCGGCGATGCCTTCTCGGCCGCCGTCTGCTGGTCGCTGCTGCAAGAACCCGAACAACTGACCCTGGCCTGCGAGCGCGGACTGAAAGCCGCCTCCATTACGCTGGCCAGCCCGCACACCGTGTCGCCGGAGCTGAGCGCCGACCTGCTCGCCAACGCGCATAACGAGGAGTAAACCATGCACCAATTCCTGTCCTTCTCCCCAGAAGTCGCCAACGCCCGCGCCACCGGCAAGCCGATCGTCGCGCTGGAATCGACCATCATTTCGCACGGCATGCCCTACCCGCAAAACGTGCAGACCGCGCGCGAGGTGGAGCAGATCATCCGCGACGCTGGCGCAGTGCCCGCCACCATTGCGATCATCAGCGGTAAGATCTGCGTTGGCCTGACCGAAGAACAACTGGAAGAACTGGGCAATTCGCCGGACGCGATCAAGGTGTCGCGCCGCGACCTGGCCTACGTGCTCTCGCAGGGCAAGCTGGGCGCCACGACCGTGGCCGCGACCATGATCTGTGCGCAACTGGCCGGCATCAAGGTGTTCGTCACCGGCGGCATCGGCGGCGTGCACCGCGGCGCCGAAACCAGCATGGATATTTCGGCCGACCTGCAGGAACTGGCGCAGACCAATGTCGCCGTTGTATGCGCAGGGGTGAAGTCCATCCTCGACATCGGCCTGACGCTGGAATACCTGGAAACGCACGGCGTGCCGGTGGTATCCGTCGGCCAGCCAGGCTTCCCGGCCTTCTTCACGCGCGAAAGCGGCTTCAATGCCGACTTCCAGCTCGATACGGCGGCCGAGCAGGCTTCTTTCATCAAGACCAAGTGGGCCCTGGGCCTGAACGGCGGCGTGGTGGTCTCCGCACCGGTGCCGGTGGAAGAAGCCATGCCAAAAAATGAAATCGACGCCATCACCCTGCGCGCTTTGCAGGAAGCGGAAGAAAACGGCGTCACCGGCAAGAAGGTTACCCCCTTCCTGCTGGCCCGCATCAAGACCCTGACCGAGGGCCGCAGCCTGAAGACAAATATCGCACTGGTGAAAAACAACGCACGCGTCGGCGCTGCCCTGGCGCGTGAGCTGCAGGAGCATCCATGTCCATCGACCTGAAACAGTTAAAGTACTTCCTCGCCGTCGCCGAAGAGAAGAGCTTCAGCCGCGCGGCCGAACGCCTGCACATCTCGCAGCCGCCGCTTTCCCAGCAAATCATGAAGCTGGAAGCGGAGCTGGGCGTAAAGCTGTTCGCCCGCACCACCCGCACCTTCGAACTGACAGTCGCGGGCAAGGCGCTGATGCAGGAGGCCTCGGACCTGCTGGCGAAGATGCGCATGACCATCGACACCGTGCGCCAGATCGACCGAGGCGAAGTGGGCCGGCTGCGCGTGGGCATCGTGGGTTCGGCGATGTGGGGACCGATTCCATCCATGCTGGAAGAATTCCAGAGCAAGTACCCGCGCGTGACCTGGACCATCCACGAATCCGGCCCGACGGTGCAGTACGACGCCTTGCGCGCCAAACAGATCGACGTCGGCTTCTGGCGCGAGCCGAAGCTGGACGACGACGAACTGCGCCGCGACAACCTGAAACAGGAGCTGTGCTTCCGCGAGAACGTTTGCGTGGCGGTGAACGAGCACCATCCCCTGGCGAAGATGGACGCTATCGAATTGTCCGATATCGCGGACGACCCGATGCTGACGCTGGCTTTGGACAAGTCGGCATTCCCGCGCTACCTGATCCAGTGCTGCGTGAATGCAGGCTTCCAGCCGGAGATTTTCCAGGAGGCGCACGAGCCGCAAACCTTGCTGGCCATGGTGGGCGCCGGCCTGGGAGTGACGCTGATGCCGGAAACCACAGCACGCATCGGCTGGCCGGGCGTAGTATTCCTGCCGATCCGCACCAACCCGCCGTCGGCAAACCTGTACATCACCTACACCACGCTGGACGATGCGCCCGTCGTGCGCGCCTTCCTCAACATCCTGCGCCCGCCTGCCGCTGAAAACCGGTAAACCAGGGTCGGACCCAAGGGTCTGACCCTGAACGGTTTCGAAGCCGTCGACCGCTGCGCAGACAGTGTCAGACCCTTGGGTCTGACACTGATTTACCGGTTTTAGTGCGTAGCACCGCCAGCCGCAACCGCATCGCGATCCGAAGCCAGCGCGGTACGAATCGCAACACGAATTCCTTCAATCATCTGCTCCAGCGACATGCTTGCCGCGCCAGGATGACGTGCCGCCTGTTCCGGCAAATACGGAATGTGGATGAAGCCAGCCTTCACATCATCACGGCCCGCCACCACGTGCATCAACCCGTAGAACACATGATTGCAAACAAAGGTGCCCGCAGTCTGCGACACCGACGCCGGCAAGCCAGCCGCCCGCAACGCCGCCACGATTGCCTTGATCGGCAGCGTGGCAAAATACGCCGCCGGCCCACCCCGCACAATCGGCTCATCCACCAGTTGCTGCTCCGCATTGTCCTTGATCGGCGCATCATCCACATTGATCGCCACCCGCTCAACCGACAAGTCCACACGACCGCCAGCCTGGCCAATCGCAATCACCAGCGCCGGCTGCAACTCATCGATCAGCGCCGCCATGGCCGCATTCGCATCGCCAAACACGCACGGCAGCTGGCGCGCCACGACGCGAAACTCGCCCTCTACCCAGCCATCCAGCGCCCGCACGGTTTCCCAGGCCGGGTTGATAGGCTCTTTATTAAATGGCTCGAAGCCGGTCAGCAAAACAGTTTTCATAGCAGGAAGTAAAGCAGAATGATATTTGCGCCCAGCAGCGGCAAGGCAGTCGGCACCTGCGCCTTGATCACGGCATTGCGGTCCGTCAGGTCCAGCAGCGCAGTCGGAATGATGTTGAAGTTCGCCGCCATCGGCGTCATCAGCGTCCCGCAGTAAGCGCTGAACATGCCAATCGCCGCCATCACAGCGGGGTTGCCGCCAAACTTCGCCACCAGCACCGGCACGCCAACACCGCCCGCCATCACCGGGAAGGCGGCAAAGCCATTGCCCATCACAATGGTGAACAGCGCCATGCCGACACAATACACCGCTACCGCAACCAGCTTCGAATCCAGTCCAATATAAGTCGTTGTCACTTGCGCCACCGCCTTGCCCACGCCTGCCTCGCTGAACAACAGCCCAAGCACGGCAAGCATATGAGGCAGCACAATCATCCAGCTCATGGCATCAATCAGGCGCCTCGATTCGCGGCCGGCCTGCAGCGGCGTGGAACGCGTCATCCAGCAGGCGACACCAACGGCGACCACTGCCGCGCAGCCAAGGCTGACCAGCGTCAGGTGTTTCTGGTCCAGCACAAACAGCTCGCCAAAGCGTACATCTTTGAGCAGCGTGGAGCCGGCCATCGTCACCGCCGGTATCACCAGGGCCGGAACGAACAGCCTGTGGCCAAGCCGCGCGGCACTGGTGCGGCGCGCGTCATCGGGCAACACGTCGGGCTTTCCGCTCTTGACGCCACCGAAGCCTGCCAGCAGCGCCATCACGATCATCGCCAGCCCCACCATCGCCGGAGGCAGGCGCTCACCAACCAGGTAGACCATGGCGTAAAGCGCCCAGAACAGACCCGTAGTCCATCGGCGTGGATTGGTGCGGTCGCCAAAGGACATCAGGGCGACCAATGCCAGCAAGATGCCCAGCAAATAATAGAAGTATTCGACGCGGATGATCATGCACGGCCTCCGCCTGCTGGCACCAGGTAGCGATCCAGCCGGTGCAGCCGCCACGCATGGATGATGAAGGCGCTGATCGCAGTCGGAATACCCCACAGCGCCATATGCAACGGATCGACTTCAATGCCCTCCGCCCGCAGCACGGTCTGCATCAGCACGATCGCGCCGAAGGCGACGAAAATGTCCTCGCCGAAGAACAGGCCGATGTTGTCTGTGGCCGCGGCCATGGCGCGAACGCGCTGGCGTTGCTCGTCGCTGAGTGCTGGGTTGCGAAGCTGCGCAGCCCCTTCCGCCATCGGCGCCACGACGGGACGCACCATGTTTGGATGGCCGCCCAGCGAGGTCAGTCCCATCGCGGCTGAAAGCTCGCGAACACCAAGATAGACAATCAGCAGCCTCCCTGCCGTCGCCGAACGCATGCGCGCCACAGCCGCCTGCGCATGCTCGCGCAAGCCAAAGCGCTCCAGCAAGCCGATCGCTGCCAACGGCAACAGGTAAATCATCGGCAGGTTCCGCGTCTTGACGAACGCTGTGCCGAGCGAGGCAAGCAGCGCCTCGACCGGCATGAACGCGGCGAAGCCAGTGGTGAAGCAAGCCGCAACAACTACCAGCACCGGGTGCAGCCGCAGCAGGAATCCAAGCACGATCACGGCCACGCCAAGCAGCGGCCACATATTGACAGCAGTTTGCATCTCCCCTCCCCCAAGGAAGGCACCATGATACAAAAAAAAAACGCGCACCGAAGTGCGCGTCTTGCGAGGCCGATCAGCCGATCAGAAGTTCGCCTTGAACTGCACGCCGTAGGTGCGAGGTTCGTTGACGATACCGGTCAGGTTGTTGAAGTCGATCGCGCCCAGTGCCTGGATACGGTTGGTGATGTTGCGGCCGTAGGCTGCCAGCTCATACTTGCCGTCGTTCCAGCGATAGCCCACGCGCAGGCCGCCTTCCAGCAGTTCCTTGGCTTTGTACTCGGCTGCTTCGTACAGGAAGAAGTTGTACGAGGTGCGGTATGCCCAGTCGGTGTAGGCGTAGATCTCGCCATTGCCCAGCGGCTGGCTGTAGCGCAAGGTGAAGTTATGCTGCCACTTCGGCGCGCGCGGCAGCGGGTTGCCGTTGATGAGGGCAACGGTGCCGCCGGAGATAGTCTTGGTCGGGTCCAGCACGGTGCAACCGCCACCGCAAGGCTGCACGAACAGGTTCGGGTCCTTGATCTCGGTGTCGTTATAGCTGGTGCCGAAGGTCACGGCCCATGCGTCGCTCAGGTTGGCTTGCAGGTCCAGTTCCACGCCGCGGCCGGTCACCTTGTCAGCGTTGATCAGTTGATTCATGTTGACGGTGCCGGAACCGGCAGTCAGCTGCTTGTCCTTCATGCGGTAGTTGAACACGGTGGCCGACATGCGCGCACGGCGGTCGAACAGGTCCTGCTTCACGCCGAATTCCACGGACACCGCTTTTTCAGCATCGGCCTGCGATGGCTTGGAAGTCAGGTCGAACAGGCGGCCCTGCATGGAAGGCGCACGGTAGCCGGTGGCGATACGGCCGAACACGTTGGTATCCTTGTCCACCGTGTAGGTACCGCTCAGGTCCCAGCTCACATTGTTCGAGGTGTTATTCAGGGTGTTGGAAGCCGATTGAGGCGGCTCAACACGGGTAGCGACGAAGTCCTTCTTGTCCTTGGTGTAGCGCAGGCCGGCGCGCAGCTTGAACGCCTCGTTCACGGTGTAGTTGATGGTACCGAAGGCCGCGTACGACTTGGCGTCCTGCTGCTGCGTCGCGTAAGCCGCGTTCTGCGGATTGCCGGCGGTGAAGGAATCGAAGGAGATCGAATCGATCTGGATGTGCTCGTCGAAGTAGAACACGCCGGCGATCCACTGCAGCGGGCCCTTGTTGTTCGACTCGACGCGGAATTCCTGCGACAGCTGCTTGTGGTCAGGAATCAGGTCGGCGGTCTCGACCGGGAACGGGATGAAGCCTGGGCCCATCGGCGGATGGAAGGAGGCGCCATAGCCGCCGTCCACGTCGCCGCGGCTGTAGAACTCCAGCTTTTCATAGCCGGTAATCGAGTGGAAGGTCAGGCCAGGGGTATCCCAGCGCAGGCGCAGGTTCACACCTTTGTTCTTCAGGTGCTGCTCATTGCCGCCGTCGGTCGGGTAGGACTTGTAGTCGAAATTGTCGACCAGCTCATTGGTGCCCTTCTTCAGGATATTGGCGCGGAACAGGGTGGCATTGCCGTCCATGTCGCGGGCGTGCACGTTCAGCAGCGCACTGAAGTCCTTGTTAGGCTTCAGCAGGAACTGGATACGGCCCGCATTGTCCTTGTAGCCTTCGAAATCGGTGGTTGGCGCGCCTGGACGGTCGTTGTGAACACGGTCGCCACGGTGCTGCGATTGCAGCGAGATGCGGGTGGCCAGCACGTCGTTGATCGGGAAGTTGTATGCGCCTTCATAGTTGCGCACGCGATCTTTGCCGAAACCGACGTTAACATAGCCTTCCTGGCGGAACACCGGCTTGGCGGAGTCGAACTTGATTACGCCGGCTGGGGAGTTACGGCCGAACAGGGTGCCTTGCGGGCCGCGCAGCACTTCCACCTGGTCCACGTCGAACACCGGGAAGCCCTTCAGCATCGGGTTTTCCTGCACGATGTCGTCCATCACCAGGCCAACCGGCTGGGAAGCGTTCAGGTCGAAGTCGGTGTTGCCCAGGCCACGGATATAGAAACGTGGGAAAGTGCGGCCGTAGTCGGACTCAACGGAAACGGATGGCGAACGGCCGTTCAGGAAACGGATATCCTGGCCGCCGGAGGTCAGCACGTCCAGCTTCTCGCCCTTCAGGGTGGCGATTGCCATCGGCACGTCCTTGATGTTTTCAGCGCGGCGCTGTGCCGTAACGATCACGGTCTCCAGCTGGCCCGGCTTTTTCACTTCTTCGGTGGTGGTAGTGGCTTCTTGCGCGATCGCGCCGTGAAGGGGAAATGCGCCGGCCACGGCCAGTGCAATCAGGGAGTGCTTGAGGCGTTTATCCATACCCGATGTTCCAATCTTTAAAAGAAAAGTAACGTAATGTTGCAATGGCGCGAATCCTAACACGAAAGCAAATGCCCTCTCTTACTTACGAGAAACCCTTTATTTAGTTGACTTGCATATAAATAAGTAAGTAAAAACGTATTTGCCATACATATAGCGCCTGCTGCATAGTAGTGAGCCACGAATCCATGCCGTGAGAAGCGGATTCGACTGCAGGAACAAGTGATTGCAGTTTGATTACGTGCCCAAGAATTAATCAAGGGTACATGGTCAAAATTTGCATTTGTGCGTTGTTGGCAAGCTACAAGGTGCCGTGGCAGGGATTGCCGCGAAAAAGCGGAACGAGGCACTCCATAAAAATATACAATAACGAACTTCGACGGAGCCCTTACATGAAAATCAAACAACTTAGCATGATGATCGCCGCAGTTGCGGTAGCAGCCAGCGCAAACGCGGCTGATCCGAAGCTGGGCATCGTGTACGACGCTGGCGGCAAGTTCGACAAGTCGTTCAACCAGTCCGCTTTCGAAGGCGCCTCGCGCTTCCAGAAAGAAACCGGCATCAAATTCATCGAAGTGCAAGCCAGCAGCGATACCCAGGCTGAGCAGGTACTGCGCGGCCTGGCCCGCAAGAAACTGGACCTGATCGCCTCGATCGGCTTTGCCCAGACCCAGGCAGTCCAGAAAGTTGCAAAAGAATTCCCGAATGTCCGCTTCGTCCTGATCGACGGCGTAGCACAAGGTAATAACGTCAATTCCGTGACGTTCAAGGAAGAAGAAGGTTCTTACCTGGTCGGCGTGGCCGGCGCCATGGCTTCCAAGACCAAGAAGCTGGGCTTCATCGGCGGCATCGATATTCCGCTGATCCGCACCTTCGCCTGCGGCTATGCCCAAGGCGCCAAGTCGGTCGACAAGAAAGCCGAAGTGATCTCGAACATGGTCGGCACCACCTCCGCCGCCTGGAACGACCCTGCCAAGGGTGGCGAGCTGGCGCGTGCCCAGTTTGACCGCGGCGTGGACGTGGTATTCGCTGTGGCCGGCGGTTCCGGCATGGGCACCCTGCAGACTGCCAAGGAAAAGGGCAAGCTGTCGATCGGCGTCGACTCCAACCAGAACCACCTGTACCCGGGCTCCGTGCTGACCTCGATGGTCAAGCGCGTGGACAACGCCGTGTACGATTCCTTCATGCAGATGAAGAACGGCACCTGGAAGGCCGGCGTGACCGCCAAGGGCCTGAAGGAAGGCGGCGTGGATTGGGCGCTGGACGAGAACAACCGCAAGGTGATCACGCCTGAGATCGAGAAGAAGGTCATGGGCGCGCGCAAGGACATCATCGATGGCAAAGTGAAGGTCATCGACATCCGCACCACCAACGCCGCTTGCCCGGCTTAACCAGTAGTTCCAATAAAGAGAACGCGCCGACGGGAATGCCCGTCCGGCGCGTTTTTCAGTAAATAAGACCGAAAATCCTATGACGCCAGCAGTAGAATTCCGCAACATCTCCAAGCATTTTGGGGCGGTTAAGGCGAATACGGACGTCAGTTTCTCCATCGCTAAAGGGGCCATCCATGGCCTGGTGGGTGAGAACGGCGCCGGCAAGTCGACCTTGATGAGCATCCTTTACGGCTATTACCGCGCAGATGGCGGTGAGATCCTGCTGGACGGTAAGGTGCAGCACATCCACAACTCGCACGAAGCGATCCGTCTCGGCATCGGCATGGTGCACCAGCACTTCATGCTGGTCGAGAACATGACCGTGCTCGATAACGTGATGCTGGGCAGCGAGGGCGGCTTCCGCCTGCGCGGGCACCGCGCTGCCGTCGAAAAGAAGCTGCGCGAAATCTGCGAACGCTATCGCCTGGACGTCGATCCGCTGGCCACCATCCACGACCTGTCCGTGGGCGCCCAGCAGCGCGTCGAGATCCTGAAGCAGATCTATCGTTCGGCCAACATCCTGATCCTGGACGAGCCGACCGCCGTGCTGACCGCCCAGGAAACCGAATCGCTGTTCGAGATCCTGAAGCTGTTCAAGGAACAGGGCAAGACCATCATCCTGATCACCCACAAGCTGCAGGAGATCAAGGACATTACCGACACCGTCACCGTGATGCGCGGCGGCCGTGTGGTGGGCGCTGTGCAGACTGCCGACACCACCAAGGAAGAACTGGCCCAGATGATGGTCGGCCGCCCGATCGAGAACAACCTGCCGCGCGGTGAATACAACCCAGGCAAGGCAGTGCTGGAAGTGAAGAACCTGCAACTGTCCGACGACAATGGCGTCAAGCTGCTGCAGGACATCAACTTCACCCTGCGCGCCGGCGAGATCGTGGCGATTGCAGGCGTGTCCGGCAACGGCCAGTCCGAGCTGATGGAAATCCTGTCCGGCATGAGCTTGCCGACCTCCGGCGAAGTGGACTTCGAAGGCAAGGCCCTACCCTTCCCGAAAAGCGGCGATGCCGACGGCCTGCCGACCAAGTTCCGCGAACTTGGCATCGGCCACGTGCCGGAAGACCGCTTGCGCGACGGCGTGATCAAGGCCTTCTCCGTCATGCAGAACACTTTCTTCGGCTACCAGGACAAGGTGAAGAACAAGTGGGGCCTGATCGACTTCAAGGGCATCGCGCAGCGCTGCGCCGGCCTGATGAAAGAGTTCGACGTGCGCCCCGCCAACCCGGACCTGCGCATTGGCCTGCTCTCCGGCGGTAACCAGCAGAAGGTGGTGATCGCACGCGAAGTGCTGGCCAAGCCGAAGCTGATGCTGGTCGGACAGCCGACCCGCGGCGTCGACATTGGCACCATCGAATCCATCCACACCCAATTGCTGGCCCTGCGCGACCAGGGCGTGGCGATCCTGCTGGTATCGGTGGAACTGGAAGAAGTACGCGCCCTGGCCGACCGCATCCTCGTGATGTGCGGCGGCAAAATCACCGGCGAACTGAAAATCGACGAATTCGACACCACCCGCATCGGCTTGCTGATGGGTGGCATGCATAAGCACTGACCATGACCACGAACGATATGCCACGCTGGGCAACCGGCTTTGTCCTGCCCATCCTGAACCTGCTGTCTGCCATGCTGGTGGCCGCGCTTGCGATCCACCTGATGGGCGAAGATCCGCTGGAGTCGATGCAGATCCTGATCAACAGCGCCATCATCAACCCGGAAGGCTTGAGCTACACGCTGTTCTACGCCTCCACCCTGGTGTTCACCGGCCTGGCCGTGTCGATCGCGATGCAGGCCGGCCTGTTCAACATCGGCGCCGAAGGCCAGATGTATTTCGGCGGCCTTGGTGTGACGCTGGCCATGCTGGCCTTTGACGCAACCCTGCCATGGTACTTGCTGATCCCGGCAGGCATCATCGGCGCCGCCCTGTTCGGCGCGCTGTGGGCCTTCATTCCCGGCTACCTGCAGGCCAAGCGCGGCTCGCACATCGTCGTCACCACGATCATGTTCAACTTCATCTGCGCCTCGCTGATGAACTTCATCATCGTCAAGTACCTGATCCCGGCCGGCGAACAGAACACCGCGTCGCGCGTATTCTCGGCCGCCGCTGAAATGCCGCGCCTGAATGCCTGGTTCCCGATCCTGGGCGAGACCCCACTCAACATCGGCTTCTTCTTCGCCATCATCGCGCTGGTCATTTACGGCGTCGTGATGTGGCGTTCGGCCTGGGGCTACAAGATCCGCGCGCTGGGCCTGAACCAGCACGCCGCGCACTACGCCGGCGTCAAGATCAGCGCCATGATCATCCTGGTCATGCTGATCTCGGGCGCACTGTCCGGCCTCGGCGCGGTCAATTCCATCATGGGTTCTACCCACTACCTGTCGCTGAACTTCGTGGGCGGCGCCGGCTTCGTCGGCATCGCGATTGCACTGATGGGCCGACAGCATCCGGTCGGCATCTTCCTGTCGTCTGTGTTGTTCGGCGCTTTGACCCAGGGCGGCTTCGACCTGTCCCTGGAAAAACCGAACATCCCGACCGAAACCTTCATCTTCATCCAGGGCTTGATCATCCTGTTCTGCGGCGCGATGGAATACCTGTACGCCCCGGCTATCATCAAGCTGCTCAAAGCACGCAAGGGTTAAGACCATGACTTTCGAAGATCTCCACCTGGGCTCCATCCTCGTCTCCACCGTGCGCAATGCGCCGGTGCTGATTTTCGCCGCCATGGCCGGCCTGTTCGCAGAGCGCTCCGGCGTGATCGACATCGGCCTGGAAGGCAAGATCCTGGCCTCTGCATTTGTCTCGGCTGCCGTCGCCTTTACCACCCAGAATCCCTGGCTCGGCATCCTGGCCGGCATGGGCGTGTCCGTCGCACTGGCGATGCTGCAAGGCTTCGTCGCCATTACTCAGAAGGGCAACCAGCTGGTGGGCGGCATCGCCATCAATATCGCCATGAGCGGCCTGACCTTCGTGGTCGCGCAATACTTCTTCCAGCAAGGCGGCCGTACCCCTGACCTGGGCGAGGCGCGCCTGTTCGACGTGGTGCTGCCGGGCAGCGCTGCCGTGGCCGATGTGCCCTTCCTCGGCTGGTTCTATACCAAACTGATTGGCGGCCATTCCGTGCTGGTCTACCTGGCCTTCATCCTGGTGCCGCTTGTGCATTGGTTCCTGTACCACTCGCGTTTCGGCCTGCGCCTGCGCGCTTGCGGCGAGAACCCGCATGCTGCCGATGCTGCAGGCGTTTCCGTGGAGCGCACCCGTTACGCCGCCATGCTGATCGCCGGCATCCTGTGCTCGTTCTCGGGCGCCTACCTGGCCATCGTGCAGTCCGGCTTCTTCCTGCGCGACATGTCGGCCGGCGCCGGTTACCTGGCGCTGACGGCCATGGTGTTCGGCAACTGGCGCCCGGTCTACACCTTCCTCGGCTGCCTGATGTTCGGCTTCTTCGGCGCCGTGCAGATCCAGCTGGAAGGCGTGGACCTGCCGGTGATCGGCCGCATCCCGGGCGCCCTGATCCAGATGGTGCCTTATGTCGTGACCGTGATCGTGCTGGCCGGCCTGATGGCCAAGTCGGTGGCGCCGAAAGCCATCGGCGTACCGTTCGTCAAATCGCGCTAAGCGCGCCCTCCTTCGCCCTGCGCCGGCTACAGCCGGCCAGGGTTGCCAATCCCCCCAGCAACATCAGGCACGTCGCAGGTTCCGGTATTGCCGGTGCCGGTGTAATGGCGAAGGCAGTCCGGCTGGTCCAGTACCAGGTGCGGCTCCAGTCTTCCCATCCATAGCTCCACTGCGAGTACTGGTCGCCGGTGCGAAAGCCAGCGCCCCAGCCGGAGAATGCCTCGTCATTTCCCCACCAGTTCGCGTCAATCGTCAACTGTCCCGACAACTTATAGCTGAAGGCACCGATCTCGCAGCGGAAATAAGGGTCGCTCAAGCTCAGGCATCCTTCCAAGTAGTCACGTCCCGCGATGGACAGTGCAGTCAGCTCCGCCAGCGAAATGATGCCATCGAGGTCGAGGTCCGTCCCGCGGAAGCCGCCATCGACGCGTGCGTCCGGCTGGAATACCCCATTCTCATTGAAGCCGGTGTAACTGAATTGCCAATCTTCCGCGCAGGCGCTGCCAGCGGCGCAGGCAAGAGCCAGCGCCAAACCAAGTTTGCGTGCCATGATGCCCTCCCTCGTGAAAACCGAGCTTTGATGCTATCAGCAGGCCGGCCAGGATCGAGCCCAGCCGGTATGCCGTGCGCAACACGCATCACTGTTGTGCCCGGCGAGTGGCAGGTTTATATTTCAAGGAGCAAGGAGCCCCACTCATGAGAAGGCGTGCCTGGATTTTGCGGAGATTGTTGCCCACGGCAATGTGCTGCCTGGGCCTGCATCTTTCCGTGCATGCGGGTGAGAACACGCCAACGCGCCTGGTTTATCCGCGCTATTTCTCGATACTCGATACCAGCAAGGGCTTCGACTGGATCGTGCTGCAAGCGGCCATGGAAAAGACGGCTGCCAGGTATGGCCCATTTTTGCTATCGGCTTCGCGCGAGCCGGTATCGGTGCCGCGCATGCTGCAAGAGCTGGGCCGCCCCGATGGCGCAATCAACATCATTGCCCGCGCCACCCAGCGCGACCTCGAAACGCAATTCCAGCCGATCCGCATACCGATAGACCGTGGCCTGATGGGCATGCGCCTGCTGCTGGTGCGCAAAGCCGACCTGCCACGCTTCGCCGCAGTACGCACGCTGGCCGATTTGCGCCACCTGAGTGCGGGCCAGGGCAAGGGCTGGGCTGATACGGCGGTGCTGTCCGCCGCTGGCATCAGCGTAGTGGAATCGCCTCGCCCCGGCAGCCTGTTTGGCATGCTGGAAGCAGGCCGCTTCGATTTCTTCCCGCGCGCGGTGGACGAGGCGCCGCGCGAATACGATGTCATACGCAAGTCCCACAGCGATATCGTGATAGAGCCGACGCTGATGCTGCGCTATCCCCTGCCGCGCTATTTCTTCGTCCGGCGCGACGCGGAAGGCGACAAGCTTGCGGAACGTATCCGGGTTGGCATGGAGATGATGGTGAAAGACGGCTCGCTGGTTGCGCTGTTCCAGAAACACAAAGGCCCGCTGGTGGAGCGGGCCCAGATCGGCAAGCGGCACATTATCGAACTGCACAACCCCGCGCTGCCGCCCGAGACTCCGCTCCAGCGCAGCGAGTTGTGGTTCCGGCCCTAGGACTTCTGCATGCAACTGCCGATGGCGGCAAGGAAGCGTGTCCGGTAGGCCCGGAACTCCTCCAGGTTGTTGTAGGCCGCGCCTTCTCCGGTCGGCTGGCCGAACATGTAAATGGTGGCGATGGTTTGTCCCGCCGGGTACAGCAGGGTGTACATGCCGACCGAATGCCCGGGCGAGTAGCTGGGGTTTTCCAGTGTCAAGACTTCGATGCCTGCCGATTCCGCGCTTTCCAGACCCTTGGGCTTGTCATTCCCGCGATAGCGCGATGCCAGGAGTTCCATTTGCGCGCGGATCGCCTTGCGGTCAGACTCGAATTCAGCAGGGGCCGATTGCTCGATCTTGAGGTTGGCGGTTGGGACGGGAGCGCCCGCGAAAACCAGCGCGCGCAAGCCATCCCGCACACTGACCTTTTCCGCACCGCTTGCCGTTTCAACAGTCCGGTACTGCATGCCGGCAGGCCAGCGCTTGACGTCTTCCAGCCGATATTCGGCCGCCTTGACGCAAGCCGCCAGGCCATCCATCTTGTCGGCCGCTGCCGCGTGCTGTGCCGCGAACAGGGCAGCCAGCAGGGAAATCCTGAAACCGTTGTTCATTGTGCTCTCTCCTTTGCGAGAGCAGTGTAACTGACGATTCCCCTGCCAAATCTCTCACTTGCTCACGGCCAGATTTTCTGCAGCAGGCCTGCCAGGTTGTAGCCGCCCTTGATCAACTGCTCGCGCGCAAGGGCGGACGATGGCACCGGGTAGCTGTCAGGCACGGTCATCGCCCACACGGTATATGTCTCACCGCTGCGGCTGGTCTGCTTGCTTGCCACGCCTACTTTCACATCGGTGTAGGCCTGCTTGGCTGCCACCAGCGAATCGTTGGCCCATTGCTCTGGCCAGGTAATGGCATCGCCCTTCGGCAGCGTGACAACCGGTTTGCCGTCGATGGCCCACTGGCTGAACTTGTCCACCGTGCGCATGCTGCTGCGGCGCATGGCGTAATCGACCACCGTGGTGTCCCAGTAGGAGTGGAACGGCTTGGTCGGGTATTTGGATGGCGCTTCGTCGCCGGCAGGAATGCCGCTCTTGGCGCTGGCTGCCGCCAGGGCTGCTTCATCCATCTGCAGGTTGTTGCCACCGCGCGAATCGAAGATGTTCAGGGAATCGATTTCCTTGTCCGACTTCGGCACCACGAACTTTCCTTCCTTGTCGACGAAAGCCGCGCCGACATGCAGCGGCTGGTGGATGTCGCCAGCAAGGTGGGTCAGGATCAGCAGCGCCTGGCGCTTGGTGAATTTGCCGTCGCCCTTGCCCTGCAAGGTCGCGATGCACTGCTGCAGCGTCTGCACCACGTCATGTTCGGAGGTACCGGCGCCGTGCAGGTGGTACTCGGTCAGCTGGAACGGCACGTCGGTGTAGTGGTATTCGCTATGCTTAGGATGCGCCGCCACGTAGTCGTTCATTTCCTGCGTCTGCGGGCCGCAGAAAGTGCCCTTCACGCAATCGGCCCAGTTGGCGATCTTTTCCAGGTCCTCCCCCGGCTGCAACAGGGCCCGCACCTGCTTCTCGGCATTGGAACCCTTGATCAGGTTATCCGCGATCGCGCCCACGATGCGGTGGCCGGCATTCCCCCAGGCCATGGCGTTGGTGGACAGGAAGGCGCCGGACAGCGCGGCGATCAGTGCAAGTTTCTTCATTCTTCTTTCCCTTTGTTCGGTTTCGGGTAATCCTTGTTGATGTCCAGCGGCTCGGCATACTGCGAGCTCCAGGCCTGCTCCTGCAGCGCATAGACGCGCTTGGCCATGGCTTCGTTGCGCATCACCACTTCCATATTGCGCGACAGGTCGAAGTAGCCGCCGGCCCAGTTGCTGGTGCCGACCCATGCCAGCTTGCCGTCGATGACCAGGGTCTTGCTATGCCAGACGCGGGCGAATGGGATAAAGCCGGTGGAGGCTTTCGGAATCGTCACGACGCGCACTTCCACGTTCGGCAGGATGGCCAGCGATTTCAGGTGCTGGATGGCCGGCTTCTCGAGGTTCCAGTTCGACACCAGCAGCTTGACCTTCACCCCGCGCGCCGCGGCAGCGCGCAGCGCGTTGTCGACCACGGCGTAGAACGGGCGCGTGCCGTTCGGTCCGTAGCTCAGGGGCGCATAATCCAGCATCGAGACGCGGATCTCCTGCTTTGCATCGGCCAGGAGCGCCGGCAGCACGACTTCGGAATCGGCCACCCCGGCCGGGTTGAAGCCGCCCGGGCTGGCGATCAGGAAGTTGGCGTCCGTCGGCAGCGCAGCTGCCAGCGGTGCGCCAGCGAGGATGGCGGCCTTGGCCTGCAGCGGCGCCACTGCCTTGCCCGCAGCCAGCGTTGCTTGCGCGGCCCAGTCCTGCTCGAAGATGGCCTGCACCTGGCCGACGATTTTGGCATCGGTGATGCGCAGGCCGGTTTCATGGATGTGCGTGAACGCGCGCCAGTCGAAATTCTGGCTGCCGATGAAGGCAACCTTATGGTCCACCGTCAGGTATTTGGCGTGGATGATGCCATTGCCGGTGAGCTGGCTCACGTCCAGTACGCGCATCTCCAGGTTTGGAATTGCGCGCAGGCGGTCCACGGTTGCCTTGTCGGACAAGCCGGTCACTCCCTTCTTGTCTACCAGGAAGCGGATCTTCACGCCGCGCCTGCCGGCTGATTCCAGGCGCTCGATGACTTTCTCGAACGGCGCACCGGGCACGCTGGCGATGTAGAACTGGCCGATGCAGATCTCCGACTTCGCATTGTCGAACAGCTCGGTCCAGACTTCGACCGGGCCGCGCAGGTCGTCGCTTTTCAGCGCGGTTTCTACCGGCGCGGTCTGCACCAGCTCAAAGCCCGGGATCTGGAAAGCCGCATGGGCGCTGGTGAAGCATGCAGCCAGTGCGGCTGCGAGGAGATAGCGGCGCATAGCCTTCCTTTCTTTACTTGATGCGAATAATGCGCGGAACGGCGCCGTAAGTACCGGCCGGCTTATTGTCCTGCTCCAGGCGCACCAGGTAGCTGCGCAGCGAATCGACATCGCGCACGCCGGTCGCGGCCTGGTTGCTGCCCTGGCGGAAGGTCACAAAACCGTCATTGCCCTCGGCCAGGAAGTTGTATACGGCCACGCGATAGCTGGCGCCTTCATCGATCGCCACGCCATTCAGCTTGACGCTGTCGCGCACGATGCGCTGGCCTTTCGGCTTGCGCATGTCCCAGGAATAGGTGAAGCCTTCCGACACCTGCAGCAGGCCGCGTTTTTCGGATTCGCTACCGCTCCACTGCCCTTCCAGCAGCGCGAAGATTTGCGCGCCGGTCAGGTTCATCACCACGATCTCGTTCCCGAACGGCAGCACGACCTGGGTCTGCGCCACGTTCACCACGTTGTTCGCGCCGGCGTCCAGCGCGGTGCGGATGCCGCCGGTATTGGTGAACGCAATCTGCGCGCCCCATTTGCGCGACGATGCCAGGATCGCATCCGCCACCACCTGGCCCAGCGGCGATTCGTCGCCGTTCGACATCAGGGTCTTGCTGATCGACGGCACAGCTATTTTCGCCACCGGCTTGTTCAATTCTTCGCTGCTGCGCGCACGCACGGAAGCGACCAGCGCATCGACTTCCGGCATGCCGGCATGCTTGCCCGGCTCCACCACAATATTGCGCGCGCTGGCATCGACCACGGCGCCGGTCTGGCGATCCACCACCAGCGAGATGCGCGACAGCATATGGCCGAATTTTTCGGCCTGCGTCACCAGCTTGCCGTCGACGCGGCACAGGTAGCCGTTGTGCGAATGGCCGCTCACGACCAGGCGCACGGCAGGATCGAGGCGCTTGACCACATCGGCAATGTCGCCATCGAGGTCGCTGCAGTACTGCTGGTCGTAGCGCGCCTTGGTATGGCCGCCCTGGTGGATCAGCACTACGAATACGGTCGCGCCTTGCGCGCGCAATTCAGGCAGCAAGCGATTGACCGCTTGCGCCTCGTCGATGAATTGCAGGCCGCTGATCCCGCCTGCCGCCACCAGCTCCGGCGTGTCCTTCAACACGGTGCCGATGAAGGCAACCTTCACGCCCTTGATTTCGTCGATGCGGTAAGCCGGCAACAAGGTCTGGTTGCTGCGGGTGTCGATCACGTTGGCGGCGAGGTAGCTGAATTTGGCGCCATCCCAGGATGGGTTGAATTGGCAGGCTTTGTCGGGGCGCGGCGAAGTTGCGCAGCCGCCTTTGGCCTGGCGCAGCAACTCCACGCGGCCGGCATCGAATTCATGGTTGCCGACCGACGTGGCACGCATGCCAAGCAGGTTCAGCGCCTGGATGGTCGGCTCGTCGGCGAACATGGCCGACATGGCCGGGCTGGCGCCGATCATGTCGCCGGCACCGACAACGACCAGCTCCGGATCGTCCTTGCGCCAGGCTTGCAGCGTCGCTGCCAGCGCGTCGATGCCGCCCGCCTTGCCGTTGTCGCCGAAGCGGGAGGATTCCAGGTGGCCGTGCAAGTCATTCAGTCCGACCAGGGTCAGCTCGACCTGGTTGTCGGGACGCTGCACGGCGCAGCCGGCCAGGACGGCCGCCATGGCAGCCAGGGCGAGGGGACGCAGGATGGTCTTCATCGGAATTCGCTCGGATTTAAAGGGAGATTGTACCGGCGCCGCGGCGCCGTGCGTACACCGGGAAACGATATGTTACGCATAAAAAAACGGGCCCGGAGGCCCGTTTTTGCTGACGCTTAAGCGACGCGCTTAGAAGTCGACCGACAGGGTGGCCGATGCGAAGCGTGGCGCGCCCAGGTAGTAGCGCGGAGCGCTGCCGTTCACGCCTTGGTAGGTCTTGGCGTTGACGGTGGACGTCGACGACGCGTTGCGGTACTGCTTGTCGTTCAGGTTGCTGACGTTGAAGGTCAGCTTAGGACGCTTGAGCCAGCCAACGTTTGCGAAGGTGTAGCCGCCGTCCAGGCCGTAGGTGGTGTAGCCAGGAGCGACTTCATCGTTCAGCATGGACGAGTACTGACGGCTGGTAGCACGTGCTTTCACACGCACCCAGAACGGACCATTCTGGTATTCAACCGACACGCCAGCCTTGCGGCGCGGCGCATTGATCATTTCCTTGCCGGCGGTAGGAATCAGGACCAGGGCATTGGTGCCGCTGGCCAGGCCATACATGTTTTCCTTCATCTCGGACTTCAGGTAGCCCAGGGAACCGTAGAAGGCCCAGCCGTTGACCGGAGTATTGCCGACTTCGACTTCCAGGCCGTGGCTCTTCACCTGGCCCAGGTTCACGTAGGTGGACAGCTTGGTTTCCGGATCGGTCGAGGTCACCTGGCGATTCTTGAAGTCGGTGTAGAAACCAGTCACAGTCGCGATGAAGTTCTTGTCCTGGTGACGATAGCCTACGTCGGTGCTCCAGGAAGTTTCCGCTTCCACGCCGCGCACGCGGGCCAGGTTGCCGGCGCTATCCAGGATGGCGATACTGTTCAGGTTGCCGAACACGAAGTTTGGCGGGGTCTTCATGTTCTTCGCGATGGACGTGAAGATCTGGTCATCGGCGGTCAGGCGATAGCGCGCGCCGAACTGCGGCAGCACTTCGTCGTAGGTCTTGACCAGGTTGTATGGCTTGAAGGTGGTGCGATCGTTGAATTCATCGCCGAAGTTGGTGAAGTCGCGCTTCACGTGCGGGGTACGAATGCCAACGTTGACCTGCGCCTTGTCATCCATGAAGCTCATGGTGTCCTGCAGGAAGAACTGGTAGGCGGTCGAAATGGTGAGCTGGTCGCGGCTCTGTGCCAGTTTGCCTTCAGGACGCGCGATGGCACCGTCTTCCAGCCAGATGTCGGCGCGGTTGCCGTCGTTGCTCAGGGCCAGCATTGGGCCGGTCTGCTGGTGGCGAGCTTTCTCGTACCATACGCCGGTCTTGATTTCGTGGTTGTCCCAGTTGTAGATCACGGACAGGTTGAAGCCAGGACGGAAGGTCTTGGTCACGCTGGCGTTGGCAACCAGGATCGTGTCGCGGAAGTCGCCGTCGCCGTTCAGGTCCACGTTCGCATTGTGGGCGCCGGTGGTCGAATTGTAGAACGCGTTTTCCTTCTGGGCGCGCTGCTGGGTACCGCCGTTACCGAAGCCGTACCACAGGTATGGGGTGAAAGCGACGTCCAGGTTGTCGGTCAGGCGGAACTTGCTGACTGCCGAAGCGATCACGTTCTTGAACGGGTTGATCGACAGGCCGTAGTAAGCGGTCGGCGATTGGGTAGTTTCAACCTGGGCGGTGCCGTTCACTGGCGTCAGGTGGCCCTTGAAGGTGTCGGCGTAGTCCACGAAGTAGCCGTACTTGTCCATCTCAGCCAGGGTCGGGTTGTAGATGTTGTTGTTGACAGCTTTGTTGAACAGGATGTTGCCGTGAATGTAGTTGAAACGGTCCCAGTCGTAGTTCAGGCCGAGGTCGATGTGGTTACGGTCGGCTTTGCCCGGACCTTTCCACTTGTCGGATTCAGCATGCGATGCGGAGATGAAGGCCTTTGCCTTGCCCAGGAAGGTACCGGTGTCGTAGCGCACGAAGGTCTTCTTCATGTTCAGTTCACCGATGGTTTGCATCACGCGAACACGCTGCATGTTTTCCGGGTTGCAGGTGGTGATGCCGAAGTTGCCGCCGGTGGCGCCAACTTGTGGGGAGTCCACGTCGGTGGAACCCTGGGTCACGAACTGGTTGCAGGTGTTTTCCTGGTCAACGTATTCTTGCGGGTAGATCGCGAAGCTGCCGGAGTCATTGACTGGCACGCCGTTGATGGTGGCGCCGATCTGGTCGGAGTTGAAGCCGCGCAGGGTCATGCCGCCGCCGAACAGGCCGGTCGCATCGTAGTTGTAGCTGTTCACGGCCGGCAGCATTTCCAATGCCTCGTACGCGTTACCGGTTGGACGCTGCTTTTCCAGCTCTTCCGCGGTAATGGTCGAACGCGCTTTCGGTGCGTCTTCGGTCACCATCAGGCCCATGCCCAGCTTCTTGCCGGTAATAACGACGGTGCTGCCTTCTTTGGTAGTGGTAACTTGCGGCGCAACTTCCGACGCCGATTGGGCATAAGCCGAACCGGCGGCGATGCAAGCCATCTGCGCCGCGAAGGCGATCAGGCTCATGCGCAATTGTTTCGATTGCATTGGATTTCCCCTAGAGTGTTGTAAGACTAAAAAACTGGTGTACTTTAGTTGCCGAGCATGACGCTAGCATGACAAGGAGCCACTATTGCATGGGTGCCTCGGAGGCGACAAATATGTTTTCCCTAAGCGATTTATTCGTTGCCGAAATAAATAGACAAGATGGGAAGCTTTGCGCTCTTATTTAATAGGCGGCATTATAAGTGAGCTACATCCGAATGAAATTTTCTAATTTTCGGAATGAAGCAATTGCCTGCTGCCAGATTGGCAAACTGTAGCAAATGCGCCACATTGCTTGAGAGGAAGGCAACAATCCGCCGAGGCGGATTGTCGTTTTTTGATCACTACTAGTGGGATTTAGCGCCGAATTCCGCGATATCTGCTTCGAACTTGGCAAATCGGGAATCGAGCTGCTTGAGCAGGCGCTGCTTGTCGGCGTCGGACAGGAAGCCATAGCGAATGCTGTCATAGGACAGCTTTTTCACCTCGGCATAGCTGGTTTTGTAGCGGCTGGCGAACAGCAGGTATTCATTCGACAAGGTGTTGCGGCTGACACCGGTATCGTCGCTCGACAGGACGAACGGCACGCCGTACTTGCGGTAAATGTTGACCGGATGCGCCTCCCCTTTCACGCCGAGGATGAACTCATTCGACGTCAAATTCACTTCCACAGCAATATTCTTCTCGCGCATCTTCTTCAGGATGCCCAGCGGCTGGCGTTCGTGGGCAATGTCCATGCCGTGGCCAATGCGCTTGGCGCCGGCGATATCGACCGCTTCAGCAATATGGAATTTCAGGCCTTCCGGCGGCACCTGGCCCAGGGCCAGCTCGCCGGCGTGCAGCGACAGCTTGACCTTCGGGTATTTGGCGCTCAGGAACTTGTACATGCGCATGTGCAGGCTGTAGTCGCGCATCGATACCGGGTAATGCTCGGCGCCGACAATATTGACCGACACCACTTTCGGATTTTGGCTGGCAATCTTGAAGCCGGCCGCCATCTGCGAAAACACGATCGACGGCGACAGGAAGCGCAGCACAAAAGGCTGGTAGCGCATGGTGAAGTTGTCGTCGTCGATGCCGGCGCTGCTGCTGTCGACGTAAGCGCTGTAGTCGGCGATACCTTTGTTGAAGGCCGGGCTGGCTTCCAGCTTGGCGAGGTAGGCAGCGAAGGCCGCCTCATCGGTCAGCTTGCCGTCGAATTCGGCATCGAAGGTAATCGGGGCGATCTCGAAGACAGTTTCGATATAGCTGACATTTTCCGCAATCGCGCGCTCTTTCAGGCGCTTCTGGCCGTCATTTCCATTGGTCGAGGCGACGTCGTTAAAGCGCGGGAAGGTAGTGAAGAACGCCAGGTCTGGCGCCAGCTGGTCTTCGCTATGGTTGTAGAAGTCCAGGGTGGACCACTTGTGCAGCAGGGCGCGGTAGGCAACGGGGTCCTGCTCGAGCTGGGCGACGGTCGCGCAGTTCTTGCGGTCGGCTGCCTTGTCGGCCTGCACATTCCAGGTAGTCTTGTCGAGGCAGTAGCCCAGCTTGTCGACCCATTCCAGGTACTGCTCGGCATAGATGGAGCCGGAGTAATGGTGGTGCAGGTCGGCGCCCTTCGGCATATTGTTGAAGAACATGGCCAGTTCCGCAGTCTTCGGCGCCGGGCCGGAGACCAGCGATGCGAAATGGCGCGCGGTGATATCGGCATTCGATGCCGCGCCGGCCATTGGCGCGGCGAAGGCGGCGGATACCGCGGCGGCGATCAGGAGACTGCTGAATGGCTTGTGCATATTCTTTCCCTAGGCGTGGTGGAGGCGGTCAACCCTGCGCCCGCGCATGCACCAGGCGGCCGCCTGAATAGGTCGCCGCGATGGCGCGGTCATCCCCCAGCAGGGCCAGTGCGAACAGCTGCTCTTCCAGGCTGTCGGTGTTGGCGCTGCGGCGTGCCAGCAGCGGCGTGGCCTGCGGGTCGATCACGATAAAGTCCGCTTCGCGGCCGGCGGCAAAGCTGCCGATCGTGTCGTCCAGGTGCAGGCTGCGCGCCGCGCCCAGCGTCGCCAGGTAGAACATGCGCATGGCAGGCAGGTAGCTGCCCTTCAAGCGCGCTACTTTATAGGCTTCATTCATCGTTTGCAACATGCTGAACGAGGTGCCGGCGCCAACGTCGGTCGCCAGCGACAGCAGCATGCCGGCCTTGTCGGCTTGCTCGAAATCGAACAGGCCCGAGCCAAGGAACAGGTTGGAGGTCGGGCAGACGGCAGCGGCGGCCCTGGCTTCGGCCATGCGCGCGCGGTCGGTTTCATCCAGCCAGATGCAATGGCCGTAGACAGCGCGCGGACGCATCATGCCGTAGCGCTCGTACACGTCCAGGTAGCTGCGCGCCTGCGGGAACAGGGTCTTGACCCAGGCGCATTCTTCCTTGTTCTCCGAGACGTGGGTTTGCAGGAAGGTGTCCGGGTATTTTTGCG
This sequence comes from uncultured Duganella sp., assembly GCA_966077345.1. Lineage (GTDB taxonomy): Bacteria > Pseudomonadota > Gammaproteobacteria > Burkholderiales > Burkholderiaceae_D > Rugamonas. The sequence goes on along the minus strand of CBHREK010000046.1, from coordinate 4,075 downwards.
CCAGCTCGCCGGCCAGCTGCAATTGGGCTTCGGTCGAGGTCGGTGCGAAGCGCGGCGTGATGGCGTACAGCGAACGGCCTTTCTTGTGCCAGCGCTGGATCAGGGCTTCGGTTTCCTCGGCACTGCGTTCGGCGGTATCGCACAGGAAGTCCGGGCAGTGGCGGTCCATCATCACTTTGCCGGCGATCATGCGCAGCTCGCGCTTTTCACTGGCAGTAAAGAAGGCGTCCACCGATTGCGGGTGCACGGTGCCGTAGACCATGGCGGTGGTGGTGCCGTTGCGCAGCAGCTCGTCCAGGAAGAACTCGGCCACTTGGGCGCCGTGCGCCGGATCCTCGAACTGGCGCTCGGTCGGGAAAGTATATTGCTCCAGCCACGGCAGCAGGCCGGGCGCCGGCGAGGCGATCATGTCGGTTTGCGGGTAGTGCACATGGCTGTCGATGAAGCCGGGCATGACGATCTTGCCGCGGTAGTCCTTCACTTCGGTGCCGGGCGGCAGGGTTGGCGCCAGCGTGGCGTAATCGCCCGCTGCCTGCACCTTGCCTTCGGCCACGATCAGCAGGCCGTCTTCGTGCCAGGCGTGGGCGCGTTCGATGAAGGCCGGATCGGCGTGAAAATGCAGCAAGCCTGCTCGGTAGGCTTGCACGCTGGTGGTTTTGCTCATTGCTAGTCTTTCGCCTGGGATTCCCAGACCATCAGTAATTGGGCGGCAACCGAGGCGGCGATCACCGCCGGAGCCTTGTTGATGATACCCGGTAGGCCAATCGGGCATACCATGTTTTCGGTGCTCAGCCCTTTTGCCGCGAGGCGGGAGGTGAACTGGGCACGCTTGGTTTTGGAACCGATCAGGCCGAACCAGCCGACATTGGGCCGGCGCAGGATGGCTTCGGTCAGTTGCTGGTCGAGGGCGTGGCTGTGGGTCAGCACCAGGTAGCTGGCGTTGTCGGGCGCCTCGTCCACGCAGGCTTCCGGCGTGTCGGTGGCCTCGATGGTGACATTGTCCGGCACCTCTGGCGGGAACATGGCGTCGCGCTCATCGACCCAGGTGACGGTGCAGGGCAGCTCGGCCAGTGCGCGCACGATGGCGGCGCCAACGTGGCCCGCGCCAAACAGCACGAGATGCGCACGCGGCGCCTTGACCGGATCGACCAGCCAGCGGCGGCCAGCGGCATCGGTATGGATATGCGTTTCCTTGTGCTCCTCATCCACCAGCCGGCAATCCGCTGCGCCATCGATGGCCGTGATGCGGCAGCTGTCTTCCTTGCGCCGCTGGCGGAACTGCGCCATGACGTCAGCCAGGCCGCCTTCGACCGGCTCGAACAGCAGCCAGACCACGCCACCGCAGCATTGGCCCAGGCTCGGGCCGAGCGGGAAACGCTCAAGATGCGGGGATACTGCGCGCGCGGCGTTGCGGGCGGCGATCATTTCGCGCGCAATGGCGAAAGCCTTGTGTTCCAGGTGGCCGCCGCCGATGGTATCGAACTGGCCGGTGGCGGTCACCAGCATATGCGTCCCCGCCTCGCGCGGCACCGAACCTTCGGCGCGCGCGACCGTGACGAGTACCGCCGGCTCCCCGGCTGGCGTCAACCAGTCAGCCATGTCAGCCTGCCGCAGCTTCGACCGCCGCGATGGCGCGCAGGATTTCTTCACAGGTCGCGGGCGCGTTCAGCGGCGGATTGACGCGATGCCCGCCGACTGCGGAAATCGCATCGCGGATGGCAAAGAACACCGAAAACGGCAGCAGCAAAGGCGGTTCGCCCACCGCCTTGGAGCGATGGATCGAATCCTCGACATTGCGGTTCTGGAACAGCTTGACGCGGAAGTCTTCCGGGCAGTCGGAAATGCCGGGAATCTTGTAGGTGGAGGGCGCGTGCGTCATCAGCTTGCCCGCGCCGTTCCACCACAGCTGCTCGGTGGTCAGCCAGCCCATGCCCTGGATGAAGGCGCCTTCGACCTGGCCGATGTCGATGGCCGGGTTCAGCGACTGGCCGGCATCGTACAACGCGTCGGCGCGCAGCAGTTTCCACTCCCCCGTCAGCGTATCGACCACCACTTCCGACACCGCGGCGCCGTAAGCGTAGTAGGAGAACGGATGGCCGTTCATCGTCTTCGGGTCCCAGTGCAGGTTCGGCGTCGCATAGAAGCCGTCGGACCAGAGCTGAACGCGGGCCAGGTAAGCCTTCTGCACCAGCGCTTCGAACGGCACGCTTTGGCCGTTGACGTGGATCTCGTTGGCAAAGAAGCGCACGTCGGCAGCCTCGCCGCCCAGCGTTTTCGCGGCAAACGCCGCCAGCCGCTCGCGGATCTGGCGCGCCGCATCCTGCGCCGCCTTGCCGTTCAGGTCCGCACCGGTGGATGCCGCCGTGGCCGAGGTATTCGCCACTTTGCTGGTATCGGTTGCCGTGATGCGCATGCGCTCCAGGTCCAGTCCCAGTTCATGTGCGACCACTTGCAGCACCTTGGTATTGATGCCCTGCCCCATCTCCGTGCCGCCATGGTTGACCAGCACCGAACCGTCGACATAGACGTGCACCAGCGCGCCCGCCTGGTTCAGGTGGGTGACGTTGAAGGCGATGCCGAACTTCACCGGGGTCAGCGCCAGGCCGCGTTTCAGCACCGGGCTGGCCGCGTTGTAGGCGGCGACAGCGGCACGGCGCGCGCGGTATTCGCTGCTTTGCTCCAGCTCGGCGACCAGCTCGTGGATCACGTTGTCGACGATCACCTGGCCATACGGTGTTTCATTGCGCTCGGTCTTGCCGTAGAAGTTCAGGCGGCGGATATCCAGCGGATCCTGCCCCAGGTTGCGCGCAATCTCATCGATCACGTATTCAATCGCGATGGCGCCCTGCGGGCCGCCGAAGCCGCGGAAGGCCGTGTTCGACTGGGTGTTGGTCTTGCCGCATGCCGCGTGGATTTCCACGTCCGACAGGTAATAGGTATTGTCGAAGTGGCAGACCGCACGGGTTGCAACGGGGCCCGACAAGTCGGCCGAATAACCGGCACGCGACGTCATGTCGACTTTGGCCGCCACGATGCGGCCCGTGTCGTCGTAGCCGACTTCGTACTCGTAATAGAAGCAGTGCCGTTTGCCGGTCACCATCATGTCGTCGTCGCGGTCGGCGCGCAGCTTGACCGGCTTGCCTGTGCGGGCGGCTGCAATTGCCGCGGCAGCGGCCCACAGCGCCGATTGCGACTCCTTGCCGCCAAAGCCGCCGCCCATGCGGCGGCATTCCACCGTCACATGATGCGAGTGCAGGCCCAGCGCATGCGCCACCACATGCTGCATTTCGCTCGGGTGCTGGGTCGAACATTGCACCAGCATGGCCTTGCCCTCTTTCGGAATGGCATAGGCGATCTGCCCTTCGAGGTAGAACTGTTCCTGGCCGCCGACATAAAGCTGGCCCTTGACCGTGTGCGGGGCCTTCTCAAATGCGGCCTGTGCGTCGCCGCGCAGCAGCTTCATTGGCGGCAGCACGTAGGAAGCGGCAGCCTTCGCCTGCTGCGGTGTCAGGATCGCCGGCAGCTCTTCGTAGCCGACCAAGCCCCGCTTGGCGGCGCGGCGTGCATTGGTATGCGAGTCAGCAACGACGATGAAGATCGGCTGGCCGACGTACTGCACCAGGCCATCGGCCAGGATCGGGTCGTCGTGGATGATCGGGCCGCAGTCGTTGGTGCCCGGGATGTCGGAGACTGTGTACACCGCGACCACGCCGGGAGCGGCGCGCACCGCATCCAGGTCCAGCGAAGTGATGCGGGCGTGGGCCTTGGACGACAGGCCGAGCGCCGCATGCAGGGTGCCGCGCAGCTCGGGGATGTCGTCGGTGTAGGTCGCCTGGCCCAGCACATGCAGTTCGGCCGATTCGTGCTTGCGCGGAATGCCGACCCCGCTCCAGGTGGCGGCCTTCAGTTCAGGAGTGACGGGATGGTTCATGCTGCCCTACCTTTCTCAGTACCGTGGGAACGGTGCCTGGTATTCGATGTCCAAGTCAATGCCCGGCTGTGGGCGGGGATGGTTTTCATGCTGGCTGCCAATAATGGCTCCGGAGGCATATCCCCCCGTCCCACTCTCTCATCT